>CBDCDK010000001.1:0-32690 GCA_965215105.1 Vicinamibacterales bacterium | reverse complement strand
GCGGCCGGATTCGGGTCGAGGGCGCGCCGGGCGGCGCCTGGAACCTCAGCACGGGGTCGGGCGGCATCCGGATCGACCTGCCCGGCGACGCGGCGTTCGAGCTCGATGCGCGGACGCAATCGGGGCGACGTGTGCACCGGCCACCCGGTCCGCGCGCGCGACGAAGCGCGGCGCGGACGGCTCCGGGGCACCGTCCGTGGCGGCGGGCCGAGGGTGACCCTGCGTTCCGACGCCGGTGGCATCGCGATCGAGGTGAAGGGCCGTCCAATCCGCAGGGGCAGGGCAGGGGAGGAAGGAACCGGAGGGACGCCATGAGGACGACATCGCCTCGGAGCGCGGGGAGACTGGTTCGCTTGGAAGTCGCGTGTGCCGCGCTGCTGATCGCGGGGTGCGGTGCCGGGGGGCGCGGCGACACCTCCTACGTGGGTGACGACGAGCGGTGGGCGGTCGTGCAGGACTACGTCGACCAGCGTGCGGCCTGGGAGGAGCAGGCCGGCGACCCGAGCGTCATGAGCGAGCTCTGGGCAGGCGGTGGCAGCTCGGAAGAGTTGCTGCGGCGCATCGAAGGAGCCTACGGGGCGTTGCCGGATGTGACGGCCGCCGAGGCTGCCGCCCGGGAGTTGCTCGCTGGGGGCGGGCCGCTCACGGTTGCTGCGGCCGAGTTCCTCATCGAGCGGTCCGATGGCGTGATCGGCCTGCTGGAGCGGGATGGTCTGGGTGGCGAACGGGGAGAAACGGTCGGAGACATGCGAGTACGCCTTGACGCCCGGCTCGGCTCCGTACCGGGCGTTGACCAGGTTGAGGGCTTCGCCCCGGCCGGCGGCGGGGAAGAACTGGCCGTCGCTGGAGGCGGTCCGGCCCGTGCCCCAGAAGCCGGCCATCGGTAGCGCGGCCTGGGCCTCGACGACGATGGCCAGGGCTCGGTCGAACGCGTCCCCTTCCACGTGCCAGCGGGCGATGCGCATCAACTCCCAGAACCCGTGCGTGGTCGTGGCCTCGGCCATCTTGCGCAGGCCGAGGTTGATGCCCTCGGCGAGCAGCACGTTGAGCAGACCGATACGGTCGCGGCAGGGCGACCCGGTCCGCAGGTGCGTGAAGGCCTCGGTGAACCGGGTAGCGTCGTCCACCTCGAGGAGGATGTCGGTGATCCGTGCCTCGGGCATCCGGCGGTAGAGGTCGGTGACCAGGTCGGCGGCCCCGTCCGGCACGGCGGCCTCCGTCCTAGGGTACCGACCAGATTCGTGTTGAAATACACGCTAACGACCCTGCGGGCGCGGGGCCGCCCCTCCCCGCGGGATGAAATCCCCGCCCGGCATTTCGGAGGAAGGGCTGTGCGCCTTGAGCTTGGCGGGGTCGATCTTGATCTCGCCGTAGAGGACGACGTTCTTCCACTCGATCGGGCTGACGTGCCGCAGCAGGTCGGGGTCGAACGGGAAGTCCGGCGCGGCGGCCAGGCGTGAGATCTCCCGGGCCTGCCAGTAGACGATGCAGGCAAGGATGAGGGTCAGGCACGAGCACGCGTTCATCTGGTCGTAGACCTCGCGGGCGGTGATGCGCCCCCGCTGCCCGTAGTAGACGGCCCGCGCCAGGGCGTGGAGCTGCTCGACCTTGAGCAAGCCCCGCCGCACCTTCGCCCGCAGCTTCGGCTCGGACATGTACTGCAGCACGAACTCGGTCTTCAGGGCGCGGCCGAGCTCTCGGTTGGCGGCGTAGAAGCGGTTCGAGGCCTGGAAACGGTTGAGCCGCTGCAGGGCGGCGGACGCGGTGGCGTGCCCGGCGGGGAACGCCGCGTAGAACTGGCCGATGCGGGTCCCACTGCTCGGCGACGAGGCGGAAGTTCACCGCCCGGCGGCCGCACTGGAGCACCGGCTCGAGGACGCCGTGGTCGCGGTCCGGGTCAGCGCAGTAGATCCGCTGACGGTGGAGGCTGCGGATGCGGGGGCAGAATCGCATGCCGATCATGCCGAAGGCGGCGAAGTTGATCTCGGTGTAGCCGTGGGTATCGGTGTAGTGCTCTTCGAGGTTGAGGTCGCTCTCGTGGTAGAGCACGCCGTCGAGCACGAAGGGCGCGTCGCGGTCGGTGCACTCGATCGGGCGGCTGTAGAACGGGGCGTAGTTGTCGGCGACGAAGGAGTAGAACTCGAGGGCGAAGTCGTTGAAGCGGGTGCTGTAGGTCCGCTGCAGGACCTTGTGGGGCATGGCGAAGCGCTGCCCGTCGCTGGCCGACGTCGTGCCGTCGCCCCAATGGCCGGCGGCGTCGAAGCGGGAGATGCCGTGGACGATGGCGGCGAGCGCGGCGCGCTGGTTCTCCTCGACGAGACGCCAGTCGCTGACGTACTTGAGCCTTCGGTAGGCGATGTCAGGCGCGACCTTCTCCATGGTGTAGAGGCCGAGGTTGCAGCCGTGGGCGAGGATCGCGGCCAGCAGCGCGCAGACCTCGCCGGGGTCGCCCTGCTTCTCGCCCGGCTGCTGGAAGTGGGCGCTGAACCCGAGGTCGTTCTCGACCTCGATGAGCAGGTCGGCCAGCCGGATCGTGCGGCTATGGGCGTCCAGCCAGCGGTGCAGCTCGGCGAGGCGGTCCGATTGCGCCGGGTCGGGCTGCTCGGCCGGGTCCGTCTTGAGCCGCCACCCGGCGTCGTCGAAGGTGACCTGCCGGTTGTCAGCGACCCCCTCCAGGAAGCGGTCGAACGCATCCGACAGGCGGGCTTTCAGCTGCTCGATCGCCGCGGCGGGGTCGACGGGGAACCCGGTGCGCGCCCAGAACGCGTCGCGGACCTGCTCCCACTGGTCGGTGGGCAGGAAGAAGGCCTCGAACCGGCCGAAGTTCTTCGCGCCCTCGATGGCGAGGTTGCCGGTCTGGATCTCGTCGCGCACCTGGAGGAACAACGCGCTCTCCCAGCGGCGACGGTCCGTCACGCCGTTGCGGCGGATGAGCGGCTGCAGCGCCGGTGGGGCGAAGTCGATCGACACATCGGGCGGCAGGCCGCGGCGCCCCGCCGCGCGGTGTTCGCGGTAGGCCCGTAGCGCCGACAGCGTCGGCGACGCTCCCTCGCCCTGCTCGTCGACGAACTTCATCCGGCTCAGGAACGGCGCGGCGAACTGGCTCAGCCCGGCGTGCCGCTCGGCCGTCTGCTCGAAGCGGGCCTTCCGGTCGCCCCGCGTCCAGTTCGCCAGGTCGGACTGGTCCTCGTGCAACTGCGCCTCCGGCACGGTCGACAGCAGTCGGGCCCGCAACTCGTCGTCGCCGACGTCGGGATCGAGCAGCACGGCGCCGAGCCGGCGGTAGCGCTGAACGATCCGGTCGACGGCGTGGCGTTGCGCCTTGAGCATGCCGTCGAGGCGGTCGTCGACCAGCTTCCGATTGCGGTCGAGGAGCTTGCCGTACATGTCGACGGCCTGGTCGAGCGTGTCGCGCCACGCCTGGTGCAGGAAGCACACCAGCGCGAGGTGGCGACGCGGGGCCGCCATCTCGCGCACCCGGTCGGCCGACGCGGTCCGGACGCTGTGGAACAGGATCCGCTGGTAGTTGCCGTTGACCCAGCTCACGTCGATGTCCAGCACGCCGGTCGCCTCGATCGATTCCAGCCGCGCCAGAAGCCGTTTCATGCCACCGACCGACGGGCTCGACGTGCCGGTCTTGATGTCGTGCAGGGGCGAATGCGGCTGGTCGTCGCCGACGGCGACCAGTTCGTCGAGGCGGTCGCGCATCGGTGCCGACAGCCGCTCCGCCATGCGTTGCGTCAGCAGGGCGCGGGCCTTGTGCCGGGCCGCCCCCACCGCACGGCGCAGCACCGAGTCGGCCGGCGCGAGAACGTGTTCGTCGCGAAGCCAGCCCCGCGCCCGCGCCAGCAGCGACGCCGTGCGGTCGAGCCGCAGCGCTTCGTCTTCGAGGAACCGCGCCAGACGTTCGCCGGCGGCGGTATCGAACGTGCACAGACGCAGGTACTCACCGATGCGCTGCTGATGCTCGGAGACCGTCTGCTGCCGGCGGGCGTACGCGTGGATCGTCTCGGCGTCGGCCCCCAGCTGCAGGGCCGCGAACCTCAGGATCTCTCCGTCGATCTCCAGGGGCGCCTGTTGGGGGAACCTCCCGAGCACACGCACGAAGGCGACCTGGTACGCGAAGCCCAACCGATTGTGGGGGCCCCGCCGCAGGGCGATCTCTCGTCGGTCGGCCTCGAGGAAGGTGGCGTCGCGGATCAGGCGGGGGCGGGAGACGTCGGGGTCGGAGACCGGCACGGCTCTGTCAGGAACAAACGCCCGTTCTGGCCGAACAGTTCAGCGGCAGGGAACATGACGCGTTCCGTGCCCCGCATCTGTCAGATACAATACGCGAAGCTGCATTCCATAGACAGGCCGTGAAGACCGTCTCCTACCTGCGGGTCTCGACCCCCCAGCAGGACGTGCGCAGCCAGCGCCTCGCCATCCTCGAGTACGCGCGAGCGCACGACTTCCGCATCGACGAGTTCATCGAGGCGACCGCCTCCGGGCAGGCCTCCGAGAAGCGCCGGCGCCTCGACGAGCTGACGAGCGTCCTGCAGCGCGGCGACCGCCTCGTCGTCAGCGAGCTCTCGCGGCTCGGCCGGTCGCTGGGTCAGATCGTGACCATCCTCGACGCCCTCGCCAAGGCCGGCGTCGCCTTCGTGGCGCTCAAGGAGAACATCCACCTCGACGGCAAGCGCGACATCCAGACGAAGGTCATGACCACGCTCTTCGCGCTGTTCGCCGAGGTCGAACGCGACCTGATCTCGGAACGCACCCGTGAGGGCCTCGCCCGGGCCCGCGCCTCGGGCCGGAAGCTCGGGCGCCCGAAGGGCTCGCTGGGCGTCTCACGGCTCGACGGCAAGGAGGACGAAATCCGGCGCTTCTGCGTATTCCGGTCCAAACCGATCACTGATTCCGGTCCAAACCGATCACTGATTCCGGCGCAAACCGATCACTGATTCCGGTCCAAATCGATCACCCTCCGTCGGAGCTGAGCGGCGCGGGACGACCCGCCGGCCGTGAGACCTTCCTGCTTTTGCAGGAGGGACGAACGCTGGCGAACAGGAGGTTGTCCATGCGCAAGATTCGAGAGGTGCTGCGGCTGTACTTCGCCGCCGCATTGAGCATCCGAGCCATCGCCCGCAGCCTGGGGACGTCGCCGTCGACGGTGGGCGACTACCTGCGCCGCGCCAAGGTGGCGGGGCTGAGTTGGCCCGTACCGGAGTCGGTCGACGACACCGGCCTGGAGCGTCGGCTGTTTCCGGCGCCGCCGTCGAGCCGCGCGGAGCGGCCGCTGCCGGACTGGAGCGAGGTCCACCGGGAGTTACGGCGCAAGAGCGTGACGCTGTCGCTGCTCTGGCAGGAGTACAAGGAGACCCATCCCGAGGGGCTGCAGTACAGCAGGTTCTGCGAGCAGTACCGGGCCTGGGCCGCGAAGCTCGACCTGGTGATGCGCCAGGAGCACCGCGCCGGCGAGAAGCTGTTCGTCGACTACGCCGGGCAGACCGTGCCGGTGGTCGACCGCGAGACCGGCGCGGTGCGGCAGGCGCAGGTCTTCGTGGCCGCGCTCGGGGCCTCGAGCTACACGTTCGCCGAGGCGACGTGGACGCAGACCCTGCCGGACTGGACGGCGTCGCACGTGCGGGCCTTCGCGTTCTACGGCGGGTGTCCCGAGCTGGTGGTCTACGATTGTGTTCCGCGACACACAATCGTAGTTGTGTGCCCATTCGTGATCTGTGGCCCGGCGCCGGGATGGCGCCGGATCTCATGGGCGGACCTCGAGCGCGCGACCACATAACGGTTCACAGCGAAGCGAGCCAGGACAGCAGGGCCTGGTCGTCGCGCCAAACAGCACTTCGGCGGGGTGAATCCGTAGGGGTTGCGTCGGGCTCGCAGAGTTGGAGGGCCTCGAGCTTGGTCCGGCGACCCGACCCTCGGCGACGCGATTCTCGACCGGCTCGTGCACAACGCCTACAAGCTCGACCTCAAGGGCGACTCGATGCGCAGGCGGCGCCGGCCCCCGACGCGAACCGGGAACGCGGACGCATGACCGCCGTCCCGCGCCGTCTGGTGACGACCGATGACCCGCACGAAGGAGACGAGATGAGCCAAGTGATCGACGACCGCGGGAATGCCCGGCCGGCCCTTGGGCTCCCCGAGCCGCCTTTCCCCGGTCCGTTACGTAACGGTGGAGGATAGTCCTGTGGCGTTGACGAACGCGGAACGGCAGGCGCGCTACCGGGAGCGGCGGAAGGCCGGCGAGTCCCGGGTCCGGTACCGCCGGCCGGCGGACCGCAGGTCCCGGCCACAGCAGTGGAACGACGCGGTGCAGACGCTCCTGGCGTTGCAGGACCAGTACCGGGCGTGGCGGGACGCGTTGCCGGAATCGCTCGCCGGGTCCGCGACCGCGGAGTTGCTCGAGCAGGTCTGCGATCTGGATCTGTCGGTACTGGAGGCCGTCGAGCTGCCCAGGGGCTTCGGGCGTGACGGTTAGGACTCTCGCCGTAATAAAGTGTCCGTTACGCGGGCCGGGGTAACAGGCTGTAGTTCCACTCGCCATGAAACGCATCGCGCTTGATGGACAGCCTGTCCATCTCCTCGTCCGTGACTCCCCGACCGGTTGGATAGCTGGCCTCGTCCAGCTCCGACCGGATGGTCAGGCCGCCTTGCGTAGTCGTCGCGCCGATCACGTTCACCACCACCTCGTGACTCACCAGCGGTCGGCCACGCCAGTTCTCCGTAATGTGGCAGAACATCCGGTGCTCGATCTTGTTCCACTTGCTGGTGCCCGGCGGAAAGTGGCACACCGAGATCCGCAGCCCGAGCGCGTCGGCCAGCTTCTGCAACTCGAACTTCCACAGCCGGCTGCGGCTGCTGTTGGAACCGCCTCCGTCCGCCGTGAGCAGCAACCGTGTGGCCGCCGGATAGGCGTGACGCCCCATCTGCAGCCACCAGCGCCGCACCGTCTCCACCGCGAACTCCGCCGTGTCGTGGTCAACGCCGACGCTCACCCAGCCCGTGTTCGCCGTCAGGTCGTAGACCCCGTAGGGAATCGCCTTGCCGAGCTCCGGGTCGATGAAGTCATGAACCTTCACCTCCTCCGGTTTCCCCTTCGGACGCCATTCCCGGCCGCCGTTGCGGTAGCGACCGACCAATTCCTTCTTCTTCGTGTCGATCGAGGCCACCGGCTGCCCCAGGCGTTGGAACGCCCGCACGCGCCGCGCGATGCGTCGGAACTGCGCATCCCGGTCCGGATGCTGACGGCCTTCGAGCGTCTTGCGGTTGGCCTGCAAGCTATAGCCCAGCTCGTGCAGCAGGCGGTTCACCGTGCGCTCGCTGACCCGATGTCCTTCCGCCCCCAGTTGCTCCGCCAAGCGCGCCGCGCTGCTGCAGGTCCAGCGCAGCGGCCCCTGCGGGTCTCCCCGTGTGAACGGGTCGAGCAGACGCTCCAACGCCTGCACGAGGCCCGGATCGCGATCCACCAGCGCCTTGCGTCCGCCCCCCGGAGCGCGCACCCGAGGCCCGCCCGCCCCCGGCTCCGGCGGCGTGGCCGAATCCAGTTCCCGCACGCCGGCCCGAACCGTGCCGCGCGACAGCCCGGTCGCCTCTGCAACCCGCGCAATCCCCCCGCGTCCAATGGCGCGGGCTTCCGCCGCAGCCCAAAGGCGCCGCGTGCGTTCGTCCAACAGCGGCCTCAGCACGTTGAACTTCCCTTGCACCGCTTGCGTTACCGCGTTCATAGCGCCGACCATAGCAGAAACGGCCGCCAAAGGGGCAAGTTATTCTGGCGCTCCGCCTTAGCGCGCCGGCCAAATGCAGTTGACGCCGAACACGCGTCGGCTCGACAGGAATGCTCAACTGTGTCGACATCGGATAGCGACAACCCGCGCTGTCGGGCCGAACAGCGTGACCGTGTGCTCACCGGCGTCAAGGCGCGTCGCTGCGCGACGCCCCCGCTACGCGGGGCTGCGGCCTTGACACCGGCTCCGCGCACGGTCACAGGAAATCTTGCCCGACAGCCGGAAAACCATCTTCAAGGAAGGAGGAGCGCACCAATTGACGCACTGAACGAGCCGGCCGCGGGGTCGTCCCGGTACGCAGACGGCTTCGATTCCCGCGACGGCTCCCGTCACCGGGGGGCCCTTTTCACGTGGCCACAGGGTCCCTTTGTGCTTGCCATTTCCAGTCGACCACGGAATATCCGTCGTTGTGGAGGGGCCACGGATAGAATCTCAAGCGCCCCGTCGCCGAACCGACTGGGAGGGACCGAATATGCACATGAAGGGAGACTCCATGCGATAACCCCGCCGACCGGCGGCGAGAAGAACCGAGAGAAGCGCGACTCATGATTCGGGTCCCGCGTCGCCTGCTCCGGACGGGTGATCGGTTTCGGCCGGAATCAGTGATCGATTTCAACCGGAACGGGTGATCGGTTTCGGCCGGAATGGGTGATCGGTTTCACCGGAATGCGCACGCTTCCTCGAGCTCGGCGTCTCCAAGACGGCCATCGCCAAGATCACCGGTGTGTCCCGGACCGCCCTCTACAGCTTCATGACCACCAGAGGGCTCCGGCCGACGCCTTCCTCCGAAATGCCGGGCGGGGATTTCATCCCGCGGGGAGGGGCGGCCCCGCGCCCGCAGGGTCGTTAGCGTGTATTTCCGCACGGATCTGGTCGGTACCCTCGAAACGGGGGTATCAAGTACCCCCGAAACGGGGGTAACCAAGGTTTTTAGATCTGTTCTTGACGTACAGCAGCAGCAGCAGCAGCGGCGCGCGGGGACGCGTGAACCAACCGAGAAGCAACTGAGCGGGATCGTCTCGATGGCGACCGAACTCGGCATCCCGGTGCCAGAACCGCTGGACCGTCTGGCGGCTGACGCCGTGTTCCGTGAACTGCGGGGGCGGATCGAGGCCCAGCGGGCCAAGCGGCAGGGCAAGCGGAGAGGTAGCGGTCCGGAACGGCCGCACGTGATCCAGTACAGCCAGGTTGACCGGCAGAGCCGATGCCGCGTCTGTGGGGCGTGGAACCCGGACCCGCGAAGCGAGTGCGGGGGAGGAGCATGACCTGGAGGAGGGCGTGGGGCTGTGCGCTGGCCGGATCGAGGGCGAGGTTGGCGGTCTGTTGTGGCGGTCAGCTTGCATCGCAAGGCACCAGAATCCGAGCGCGTTGACCGTTGGCGGCCTCGGCGACGAAGCTGCAGTCGAAGACCGCCAGCACGGCATCGCGGTTCAGGTCCGGTTGCGCCTCGAACGAGAAGGCGTCGAGCGTCTTCAGCATCGGGAAGCGGGCATCCTGGATGCGGCGTTGGATGCGGCGCTCCCGGCGCCCGGTCACCTCCAGGTGGGCCAACTGCGCCAGGTAGTCGGCCGGCGCCTGACGCTGGCGGGCAGCCTGCTCGGCCAACGGCCGCCACTGGTCGGCGACCGTCGACAGGCACAGCGTCTTCAGGTCCGCCGCCAGATGTGGGGGCTCAATAATGGGGGTCGCCATCAGCAGGAGCCCTCCAGCAGCGCGGCCGAAGACGCGCTGGAACAACAGGTCCGGGAGTTGCCCGGGTCCGAGCAGCGGGAGCTCCAGAGCCGCGAGCAGGCGCGTGGTCTCGACCGGGGAGGTCCGAGCCGGTGACCGCGAGCCGGCACGCTCGGGGTAGGGGTTCCCGACGGCCTCGACCTCGGCTTCGAGACCGGAGGGCTCCTGATGAATCAAGACTGGGAGGCGCGTCCGCGAACAGTACGCCGACACGGGCGGCTTTCTGAAGGACGATCTCACACAATCCTGTCGTGCACCCCGCTCGCCCCGCCCGGTTGACCCCCACGGGTAGCCTGTGCTACGTTGCGCGTCAGGTTAAAGCGAGGGTCCAGACGAGGCAGCCGTCGCCACCAGCTCTTCTGCGGGAGCCACTACGGAAGATGCCCCCTATCGTCACCGCGCCTGCGACGGAGGACGCCGTTTCCTGGATTGACGCGGCGGTGCCGGCACTCCCTGATGTCTCTTTCGGTGCCGTCGAGCTGAGAGACGTTACGGTGCCGTACGATTACACGGCGGAGACGGACTGCTGCGTGAGGTGTTGTTGGGGTGGTTCGGTGTGTGCCTGCGCCGTCTGCTGCGGTTTCAACGCACAGTCGTGCGGGTACTGTTGTGATTACGGATGCTGCCCCGTCCCCTGCTAGTACACCGCGAGCGGACCGGCTTTCCATTGAGCGCGACCTGCGAGGGTGTGTGACACGACGAACCGCACTCACCTTGTTGTGCGTGTGTCTTGCGGGTACGGCATCGGCCCGGGTTGCTCAACGCGACTCGGTTGTGGCGCTGCGGGTGCGCATCGTCGACACCAACACGTCGCTCACCCTGGTGATTCCTGATGGTGAGCGCGGGCAACTGGAACTGGAGGAGTACGGCAGCTTTACGTTCCTACCGACTATTGATACTAGCGATGCGTCGCACCTGACAGTGCAAGTCTTTACTGCGCAGTCGACGCGACCGCTAGCTGTAATTGACCTCACCGACGGTGGCATGGCCGTCGCGGTCGAGACATCGCCAGCCTTCGAGTTGTCTGTACGCGTTCATCGACTCCAGTGACCGGCGCGCGCCAGCATCCAAGCGCCTCTTGGTTGCACGTCTGTGGTTGGAATCGCCGCCGCGCTTACTTTCTTTCGTCGCAGGTGACCGGTCCATCAAACGCGCCTGCCGGTGACCGGGCTCCGTGGACCGACGAACAATGTACACCGACCTCCGTGATACCATTCGGTCTCTTGTACAAACGCCACGCCTTGCCGCGGCCATCGTTCTAAGTTTGGCCCTTGGCCTGGGCGGTAACGCGGCGGTCGCTATCGTAGTGGATGCCGTCCTGGTCCGGCCATTGCCGTATCCGGACCACCATGAATTGGTCGCGATTACATATGGCGCCAGAGGAGCGTCGGCTTCGGGAGGTCAGATTCCCAGCCCACTGTTCCAAGCGTTAGCGGAGGACAGTCGCACCCTGGAGGCCATCGCAGCATACAACATCGGGTCAATGGTATGGCAGACCGACGATCGAGAGCACATTCGTGTGTCGGCGGCTTGGATGTCCCCCGGCCTGCTGTCCCTTCTTGGAGTAGCTCCGCCCGCAATCGGTCGCATGCTCGACGGTCGCGATGATCAGGGAGGCGCTCCGCCTGTAGCTCTTGTGAGCTACGCGTTCTGGCGGTCCCGGCTTGGTGGCGACCAGGATGTTTTGCTACACAGGCTTATGCTACGGGGGCGGTCGTATCAAGTGGTTGGCGTCGTGGCGGAACGCTTTCGCTTTCCCGGGTACGACACGCCCGAAGTGCTCATACCGATTGGGCTCCCCGTGAGCCAGTCCACCGCGCGACTAGTCAACGTCATCGGGCGGGTTGCGATGGGTAGCGACCGACGGCAGGTGCAAGAAGAAGCGCTCCTTGTCGACGCACGGCTCGCCGGGGAGTACCCGGCGTCGCTGCAACCGGTCGTTGCGGCGGGAGCTGAGCCACGAGTGCTGCCACTCCGACGACACGTGGCAGGGGAGCTTGACGGTACGTTGACGCTTATGCTGTGTATTGCCGCCGGTGTGCTTGTCCTTGCATGCATTAACGTGGCCAGCTTACTGGTCGCCAAGTACAACGGCAGAGCGAGGGAGGTCTGGACGCGGATCGCGATTGGTGCGACGCCTGGTCAACTGGCGCGTCGGGCGCTCGTTGAGGCAATTAGTCTCTCGATGGTAGGCGCTGGTGCTGCGCTGGCGGCCGTGTGGTTATCAATGGACGGGATGCGGACACTACTAGCGGGACGCGTTCCACACGCGGACGCGCTGGCACTGGATCTCAGGGCAGTGGTGATCTTGGGCACCACAGCATCCCTGGCGGGAGTGCTGTGCGCGTCGCTACCCGTGCTCGCGCTCATTAAGTGGCACGCCCAGCGCACTCTTACGCCCGGTCACTTCGGATTAGGCGGGGCCGTGGTCGGGCGTCGCTATTGCGCGTATGGGGTCGTTGGACAGATCGCTGTCGCGGTCGTTCTTCTCGTGGCTACCCTGCTGCTAACGAGAAGTTTCGCGAACTTGACGAATGTTGATTGGGGCTTCGATCCAGAGGATGCCGTGACCTTTCGGGTACCTGCGGTGCGAGGAACGAGTAGCCAACGTGAAGCGGCGATCCGGGAGATGCTTCAACGGATGAGAACGGTGCCGGGTGTGTTGTGGGCGGGGGCAACGACAGCACTTCCACTGGAAGGGCACGACTTCGAGTTTGCTGTCAGCGTGGAAGGGTACGCGCAACCGCGCCCTGGGGCGCCGTTGACAGCGGTCGATCTGGCGTCGCCAGGGTATTTTCGTGCGGTGGGAGCGAAGCTGGAAGAAGGCCGGGAGTTCACAGGGCGTGACAACGCTGGGAGTGGCGCCCCCGTCGCCATTGTGAATCGAGCGTTCGCTGACCTTCATGTCAGGGACGGGGAACCATTAGGAAGACGAGTCAGTCTTGGCGGCGGTCCGGACGAAGCGAACATTGTGATTGTGGGCGTAGTCGGAGACATAGGGAATCGGAGCCCGAGTGAAGGCGTAGCGCCTCACGTATATCGGCCGTTCGCGCAAGCGGCGCCACAGATGGGCTGGCACACAGTTACGGTGTGTGTTCGGACCGCGGGCGGCGCTGCGACGCTGGTTGTTCCGTCGCTGCGAGCGTTGATCGCGCAGACCAGCGGCGGGGTCATGTACGATGTTCAAACGATGGAACAACGCGTGGCGACGTTGGTGGCACCGGAGCGGGTGCGGGCGGAGTTGACGGGACTGTTTGTAGTTGTTGCGTTGATTCTGGCAGGCGTCGGCGTGCTGAGCTTGGTCAGCTACACGGTTGCGGAGCAGATGCGGGAAGTGCATGTGCGATTAGCTCTTGGGTGTCCGCGCTGGAGGGTGCAGCACTGGATTATGGGACGAGGTATGATCCCAGTCTGTATTGGGATCGTCGTGGGCTTGGCGGCGGCGGGAGGTCTGGCTGGCGTCTTACGTGGCTTCCTGTACGGTGTCGGGCCGAATGACGGACCGACATTCTGCGCGGCGGCTCTTATTGTGCTGTGCGTCGCCGGGGTTGCTAGTTACCTGCCGGCACGACGTGCTACGGAGGCAGATTTGGGGCAGGTCCTGAAGAACGAGTAGGAGTGGCTGGACAGCGCCAGCGGGGTTCGCCTGTGGAAGCCAGCGCCGCGCCAAGCGTCGGCCATCGCGCCGATCTTCGTCGTCTTTGGCGGTCGACGCTCACCGATTGCCTGGGTCACCCGGTGCCACCAACTTTTTCCTTGAGGAACTTCCGTAATCTGCTCGATCCGCGCGTCGAGCGCCTCGCCGGTGAGGAACTGATCCACGTTGCCCGGGTCCAGCGCGTCGACGGCCTCCTGGATACCGCCCGCTCGAGGCGTGGCGTACATCAGGAACCGCCCGTGGTGCTCCGGCGGGGTGATCATCACGGACAGCGTGTACGGCCGGACGAAGAGACCGGCGTCCTCCGACATCCCGATGAAGCGATCGAACGGTTCGAGCACTTTCTCCGGCCGCGGCACGCGAACGGGGAGAAGCGGTCGGAGACGTGCGAGTACGCCTTTGACGCCGAGGCTCGGGCCGGCTGCCGATGCTCGGTCGTGGGGCTCCGGTCTCCGGTCTCGAAGCCGAGGTCGAGGCCGTCGGGACCTACCCCGAGCGTGCCGGCTCGCGGTCACCGGCTCGGACCTCCCCGGTCGAGACCACGCGCCTGCTCGCGGCTCTGGAGCTCCCGCTGCTCGGACCCGGGCAACTCCCGGACCTGCCGTTCCAGGGCATCTTCGGCCTCCCGCGCCGCCCGCTCCAGCTCGTCCCGGCCGTCGCGGAAGCTCATCGTCCGCGCCTGCTCGTAGAGTTGCTCGATGCGCGCCCGCTCCTCGAGGAGCTCCGGGACGCGGGACGGCGGAGCCTCCCGCGCGCCGGACGGCCCGCCGTCCGCGCCGAGGGTCTCGCGCGCCTGGTCCGGCGGCCGGGCCTCCTCCGCCCGGATGCCGGGGCCCGCGGGCCCCGGCATCCGGACCGCGGCGTCCTCCCGAGGGTCCACGGCCCCGCGCGCCTGGAACTCGGGGACCTGGGCGCAGGCCTTCTCGAAGACCCGACGCACCTCCGGCAGGGACCGCTCGATGACCTGCCGCGCGGCGGCCTCCCACGACGGCGGCGGCGACTCCGGCCGGCGCAGTTGCCACCACCGCCGGCGCGTGGCCTGCTCGTGCTCGGCGACCAGCCGGGCGTGCTCCCGATTGATGGCCGGCGCGTGGTGGTCCTCCTCGGCCCGGGCGCGGTAGTAGGCGTGGTAGGGGAACTGGCGCTGCCGCACGGCGACGACCGTGTCCCGCACGAACCGGTCCTCCGTGCTCGCCGCCAGCCGGTCGAGCGTCCCGTCGGAGACGGCCAGCGGCTGCAGCATGGGGTTCCCCGGCGCGGGCTTCGCCCGCGGCAGCCCCGCCTCGGCCGCGTCGGTCGCGCGGCGGACCCGCTCCTCGTGCGGGACCGCCACCGGCGCGGGCGGCGCCGCCGGGGGACGGGAGGCCTCCCCCCTGGTTCGGCCGTCGCCGGCGCCGGGCTCTGGAACGTCGCGGGCGCGCCCGCTCGACCTCGGGGATGGCTCCGGGGCCGGGGGGCCGGACTCCACGCCCGCCGGCGCGTCACGATCTACGGAACGCCGCGCCTGCAGTTGCTCCCGAACCCACGCGCAGGCCTCCTCGAAGACCCGCCGCAGCTCCAGCAGGTAGCGCTCGACGACCGCCCGGACGGCCTCCTCCCACGACGGCGGCGGCGACTCCGGCTTGCGCCGCGGCCCCGGGCGCCGCGCGGCCTCCTGGTGCTCGGCAACCAGCCGGGCGTGCTCCCGCGCGACCGCGGACGCGAGGTGGTCCGCCTCGGCCCGGGCGCGGGCGCCGGCTTCCGGGTCCGGCTGCCGCTCCCGCACCGCGGCGACCGTGTCCCGCACGAACCGGTCCTCCGTGCCGGCGGCCAGCCGGTCGAGCGTCTCGTCGGAGATGGCCAGCGGCTGGACATCGGGGTCGCCCGCCGAGGGCGCCGGCCGCGGCAGCCGCCCCTCCGCCGCCTCGGCCGCGAGACGGACCTGCTCGCCGTAGGCGACCGACGGCGGAGCCGGAGCCGGGGGGCCCGCTGCCTCGGGACGACCGCCGCCGGCATCGGGCCGCGCAACGCCCCCGGCGCGCTCTCCGCCGGCCTCTGACGGGCCGGGGACCTGAGGGCCGCCCTCGACGCCGGCAGGCGCTCTGCGGCCATCCTCGCGCGTCGCCGCCGCCGGGGGACCGGCCTCCGCAAGCCACGGCCGCTCCGACTCCTCCCGCAGACGCCGCAGCTGACGCTCCACCGCCGACAGCTCCCCCCGCAACCGCGCCGTCTCCGCCGCCGTCGCTCGCGCCAGCTCCCCGCGCTCCGTCACACGGCCCGCACGCCCCGGGCGGCCCCGCTCCATCGCCGACGCCACCGGCCCCACGTGACGCCCCGGCGGATGCCGCCGCAACTGCTCCGCCGTCGCGCGGTCCCCCACCGCCTCCGCACGCTCGATCCGCGTCGCGTGGCTCTCCGCCGTGATCCGCTCCGCACGCCCCGCACGCTCCAGGTGCGCGTTCACCAGCCGCTCCCACCGGCCCCGCGTCGCCTCCACCCACGAACGGTCCTTCAGCCGGCGGTCCTTCGCCGCTCCTCCCGACGCCGGGTCCTTCCGGTTCGCACGACGGAACCACCCCGCCGCGTCCCGCGCGATGCCGTCGTTCGCCCGCTCGCTCAGCACCACGTGCACGTGCGGGTTCGCCGGCTCCCCCGCCACCTTCGGCCGCCCCGCGTGCACCGCATACGCATGCGGCAGACCCCCCGACGTCAGCTCCTCCACCCACGACCGCACCAGCTCCCCGCGCTGCTTCGCGTCCAGCTCGTTCGGTAGCGCGCTCTCCACCTCCACGAACAGCCGCCCGTTCGCCCGCTCGTGCGCATCCGCCGCCGCGAACAGCACGCGCGCGTCTCCCTCCACCCACTCCGGCAGGTTCCCCGAGCCGGACGCCACCAGATCCTCGCGGCCGGCGGCATACTTCCCCTCCCGGAGCACGTAGGCCACCTTCGCCGCTCCGGACTGACCGCCGGCACGGCTCCCGCTCGAACATCGCACGTGGCAGATCGCCATCCCTCGCCCTGAACGCCTCCGGCGCACGGCCGTTTTCCCGACAGGGAAACGGGGTAGTGCGCCCTTCGTCGCCTTTCGGCTCCCTCGGGTTGGCCGGTCCCCCGGCGGTTCCCGCCGTGGATCATCCTATGATACGCTGCCCCCGATGGCCGCGCAGCGTTCCCGCGAAGAACAGATCCGCGCGCTCGAGGACAAGCGCCGGAAGCTCGACGCCCAGCTCGCCCGGCTCCACGCCGCAGGGCGCGCCGAGGCCCGAAAGCGCGACACCCGCCGCAAGATCCTCGCCGGCGCCGCCGTCCTCAATCAGGCCGAGAAGAACGACGCCGCCAGGGCCAGCCTCTGGAAGCTCCTCGACCAGGCCCTCGTCAAGGACCGCGACCGCGAGCTGTTCGACCTGCCGGCCGCCAAGGAGACATCCCGATGACGGAGATCGCGTCTGCTGATCCTGCCCGCCACCAGTCGGGCGGGCTGGCCGTGGCCCTCGCCAAGCTCAATCTCGATGCGCTCACCGTCGCCGACGCCGTGGCCGACGTCGCCAGCATGGCCGGCGAGAACGTCACCACGGCAATCCGCGCCGACCTGAAGGAACTCCGGGCCGATATGAACGCCCGGATCGATACCCTCGCTGGTGCGACCAACGCCCGGATCGACACCCTCGTCGGCTCGGTCCAGTCTCTCCAGCGCGAGATCAGCACGCTCCGCTGGATGATCGGGGTCGGCTTCACCCTGTTGAGCGTCTTCCTCGCCCTCTCGACGTTCCTTCGGGGTGGCCCACCCGCGCCCTAGCGCCGTTGCAGGGTACGGCGTGGCCTTGGCGTGGCGGGCCCATGGTGACCCACCGCTACAGCCGAGTGAGTTCTTCTGAGGGCACCACCAGCGTCACCAGGACGGAGTGACGCCAGATGCTACACCCCGGGTGGAGCGGTCGGATCCGCGCGGACGCCCCGGGCAGGAGTGACACCAGATGGTACGCCCCCGGTGGAGCGGGGCGGGGCGGGCCCTCCGGGGCCGGTCCCGACCCGCTCCACGACTTCCCTCTGTCGGAGTCGTCGTCGTGGCTACCTTGGACTCCCGATTTTATTGGTCCGAATCGGGGTCAGCGTACCATCTAGCGTCACTCTCCGTACCATCTAGCGTCACTCTCCGTACCATCTAGCGTCACTCGGTCGGCCGGCTTCGGCGGTAGGTGGCGCCGACCGACGATCCGGAGGTCGCCGAACGCTTCCATCTGCCGTAGCGCGGCCTTGGCGCGCTGGAGCAGTCTTCGCCGGTTCTGGTGGCGGCTCGTGGGGAAGCACAGCTCGATCAGTTCGTCGTCTGACAGTGGGTCGTAGCGGTTGGGCTCGTGCGACTGGAGCCAGTGTGACTTGCGCCGGTTCGCAGGGATCCGCGTGACGCCCGGCACGAACCAGCGGTAGGCGAGCCCGAGCATGGCGCGGTACGCTACCTCGGACTTGCGCCCCCAGTACCGGAGACGGGGCCGGTTGATGACCGGGCCGGACTGCGAGCCGGGCGGCAGATGGACGGTGAGCGTCACCAGGTCGTCGAGCGCCCCCGGCCCGCGGGGGATGTCGGTCAGGGTCACGACGCGGCGGAGCCCGCCCTTGCCGGTCGACGGGTCGTGCCACGGGAAGCGGGCCTCGTGGCGGTCTAGGGCCTCCGCAGCCCGCATGAACACGGGCCAGTACTCATTGGGCCGGGGGCGGCGGTCGCCGTAGAACCAGGTCAGGAACTCGCGGAGCGTGACACCCTCGGGAGAGACGGGGCGGTCAGTGGCCAGCCCGAAGTTCCGCTCCATGACGGCCATGACGCCCTCGACGAACACCCGCAGCGCCATGTTGGCGGCGGGGGATCGGCCGGTATGGTCGCCGGGAGCCGCGCCCAGGTCGTACAGCGCCAGCGGCAGGGACGGACCCACGTGGACCTTGTGCTCGAAGCCCGGCAGCCAGCCCGAATCTCCCCGTAGAACATGGGCCGGGGGTTGGAAGAGCGCAACCCGGTTCGGCCTTCGTACGTCGGGCTGGCGCATCGCCAGTGACGCGGGGAGAATCGGATCGTCGCGGCGGTTCGGCGGGACGGGCTCGCCGATGCCGGCCAGTGGGGCGATGACACGCAGGGCCGTTTGGCCCGCCCAGCAGGACGGCGCGGCCGGCAGCGTTCCAGCCGGGGTCAGGTGCAGCCAGAGCAGCAGCCCGGCAACCCCCATCGCAAGATCGTCCACGTCCGCCACGAGGTCCGGGTGCTCCTGCATGAGCGCCTTGGCGGACCCGAGCCGTGCCAACGCCAGCCCGCCGAGCGCGAGTTCGTTGGGCGGGAGCCCAAGCATGGCGCGTCGTGCATCGGCCGTAGCGTAGATGCGATCCGGGTTGTCGCCAGTGATCGCCGCGCGCCAGATCGCCCAGTTCGCCTGCCGGTGCGCGTCCCGGTCAGAGGGGCGCTTCGTCGAGTCGGACCGGCCGGTTGTCTTCGGCATCCTCCCTCTCCGGAGCTACGGGCTCGAAGGCGCCGGGGTGGCGGTTCACGGTCAGCGGTTCGAGGTCGCACACGGGCACGTCCGACGCCGCGTAGTTGGCCTTGGCGATGCTGAGACGGGCGCGGCCGTGGCCTTGCTTCACCCGGTCAAGCATGAGCGCGCAGCGCGCCCGGTCTACCCACGCGACGGACCCGAGGATGCCTTCGGCCCCCGTACGATCGCTGCCGTCCGGCTTCACGCCAAAGCGCGCCCCCTTGCCCGTGTGAACCACCAGCCAGCAGGCGGCTGGATGGTCGAGCGCCCGCAGCTCACGACGGATCGCGTTGACGAACAGCCCTACCGGGAGCGGAGAGTACCCTTCGACGGCCAGGGCGAGCCCGGCCGGGTCGATGACGATCAACCTGGCACCCATCTCGGCGGCGCGATCCCACAGGGGGCGCCAGTCGTGCAGCGGGCGCGGCAGCGCCTCTTCGCGCCGGTCCGTGGCGCGGATGCCGTAGATCGGTTCGTCGAGCACCGCGACGCTCAGACGCTCCGGATCGGAGATGGCAAGCCGGTGACGGTTCGTCGATCCCCCAGCGCGTCGGTCCAGGTGCTCGGCGGCAGCACGAGCGCGCAGCGTCACCCACGGCGCCGCGTCTTCCCAACCCACCATGAGCACGGGGCCGGACGCGATCCGTAGGTCGTGCCGGCCCCTACCCGGGAACGGGTCGGCGTAGTCGGCGATGGCCCCCGCGGCAGCGGCGGCGATCTGGAGCGTCAGCCGAGACTTGCCGGCGCCGCCCGCGCTGGCGAGCAACCCGACCTCGCCGGCTGGAAGCAGGGCCGCATCCTTGAAGCCGATGATCGTCTTCGGGAGCGGCGGCGGTTCTTCGGGCTCCGGATCCGCGGCCAGGTCGAACCGGGCAGCAGCTGTGTCGGCACCCGAGAGGCGGTCGAGCGCCGCGTAGATGGCGGCGGGCGATGCGGCGGCACCAGCGCCAGCCAGCCAGCGGCGGATGCCGTGTTCCTGCACGATGCGCGCGTAGTGCGCGACGTTGGACGAGCGCGGCACCCCGTCGAGGATCGCCGCGAGATAGGCCGGCCCGCCGACCGACTCCAGGCGGTCGCCGAGTTCAGCCTTGAGGGTCACGAGGTCGAGCACCACGCCGCGCTGGTGCAGCGCCCGCAGGGCGCGCCAGATGGTGCCGTGCTCAGGGAGCCACCAGGCGCGGTCCTCGTCCTCGCCGAGAACGGCTGCGGCGACCTCGAACATCTTGGGGTTGATGAGGATTGCGCCGAGCGTCACCCGTTCGGCTTCCAGGTTGTGCGGCGGGGACGGCGGGTCGGTCACGACGCGCCCCCTTCCAGGTCGGCGGCGGGCCGTAGCCAGCCCAGTCGGTCACGATCCGGATCGCCCGTAGGTCGGCGGTGCGGTCCGCCGCGTCTGGGTTGATCCGGCACGCGCCAAGCCCCGCCCGCCCCGCGGGCCAAGTCATGCGGCGTCGGATCGTCCCGGCCGGTCACGACGCACCCCGGGCTGCGAGCGCCTGCAGCACGACGAACGCGAGCATGACGGAACAGCACGATGGTGTACCGGGAAGCCCGCTTTAGTCCGCCTCTTCCAGACAACGTTCGATGAACGCGTTGATCTCGGTGTTCATCTTGGTCTGTCGGATGGCGCAGTACGCCTTGAAGCGCGCGTGAGTCCGCGCATCTAGGTCCACGGTCAGACGTTTGGTGTGGCCGGTTGTCGGCGTGGGCGCGTCAACTTGGCGGCCGATCCAGTTATCCGCGCTGGTGGCAACCTGCTGCGGCCGGACGGGGATGTTGATTTTCTTGCTCATGTCTCCTCCGTCAGCTCGTCGACGAACGCTTCGACCTCCTGAGCGGCCCGGCTAGCGGGGTCGAGAGCGGCAACCGTCTGACCGCTGGCGAACGCCTCTGCGAACGCCACGCGTTGCGAGATATCGGCGCTCAAGATGGGGATGTCCAGCGTCTGTAAGGCGCCCCGAACATCGCGCCCTAGAACCGTGTTAACGATTTTCCTGTTTATGACAATAGCAGTTTTCAGGTTTTCATTGAACACGCGGCCGTCGTTGATCAGGTCAACCGTCTCACTGGTGGCCCACACGTCAGGCGGCGACGGCTGGACGGGAATCAGAACCAGGTCGGCCGCGAGGATGATTGACTTGACGAGCTCATGGATTCGCGGAGGCCCATCGATGACGATGTGGTCGTAGTCAGCTGCAATCGGCGCCAGCTCCTTGTGTAGGGTTGGCTTCGCCATGCCGACCACGCTGAATCGGTTCTCGCCGGCCCTGACGGTCGACCACTTCGAAGCGGAGGCCTGCGGGTCCGCATCGATGAGCAGCACGCGAGCGCCTCGCCGGGCCAAGGCGTCAGCAAGGTGAATCGAAAGCGTCGTCTTACCGACGCCGCCCTTTTGACTGACCAGCGCGTATACCATTATTTACGTATACCATCATATCTGGTTTTGTGGGTAGAGCTGCTCGGCGGGCGGTGGGATGGTTCGAGGTGAGTGTTGCCCCCAGTCGCCGACTGGGGGGGGCCTCAGAGGGTCCCATAAAGACCCGTTATGAGACCCTCGCCCGCGGAGCGCCGGCGAGGCCCTCGGATCTTGCCACTTAGACGAACGTCTACTAACCTGCAGCAGGTGGGGAGCGCCGGGAATCTTCCCAACCGACTGCGGCTCCTGAGGTTGGCACGGACGGGGACGGCCTGATGCCGCCGAAGCCCCGGTGGCTGCTCGCGCTCCCGGACGCCGTCCGGCAGCTTGAAGCGCTCGACCGGGACCTGCTGGCGCGGCGCGACGTGGAGCGGCTGTTCGGGGTGTCGCGGGCGCGGGCGGCGCAGCTGATGCGGACGTTCGGGGCCGAGCTCGCCGGATCGTCCCGCGTCCTCCGCCGGACCGACCTCCTGCGGCAGCTCAAGCGGCTCCGGGGGCGGGCCGCCTTCCGCCACGAGGAGCAGCGGCGGTCGCGCGTGGTCGCCGAGCTCCAGACGGGCACGGGTGAGCGGGATCCGGGTCGCCGTGCCGGCCGAGGCGGTCGAGGCGCGGCTCACGGGGCTGCCGGAGGGCGTGACGGTCGGGGCGGACCGGATCGAGGTGCGGTTCGCGGGAGCCAAGGAGGCGGTCGTGAAGCTCTTCGCGCTGGCCCAGGCGCTGACGCACGACTACGAGCGCTTCGAGGCGCTCGTCGGGAAGGGGGAGAGGTCCTCGGGATGAGCGGGGCGCTGGTGCCGGCGCCGTCGCCCGGCCGGGTGGAGCTCGCGCGGTCCGGCGCGGCCATCGTGCTGCCCGAGGTGATCGTGGACGCGGGGCCCGTGGCCGTTGAGCGGTTCCTGGAGTACTTCGCGGCCGGGATCGCCAACGCGCGGACGCGGGCGGCCTACGGGCGGGCCGTGGGGCGGTTCCTGGCGTGGTGCGCCGCCCGCGGCCTCGGGCTGCGGGCGATCGCGCCGCTCCACGTGGCGGCCTACATCCGGACGCATCCCGGGTCGGTGCCGACCGTCAAGCAGCACCTCGCGGCGATCCGGGCGCTCTGCGACTGGCTCGTCGTCCACCAGGTGCTGCCCGTGAACCCGGCCTCGTCGGTGCGCGGCCCGAAGCACGTCGTGACGAAGGGCGCGACGCCGGTGCTGACGCCGGCCGAGACCCGGGCGCTCCTCGACCGGATCGGCACGGGGACGGTGGTGGGGCTGCGGGACCGGGCGCTCGTGAGCGTGATGGTGTACAGCTTCGCGCGGGTGAGCGCGGCTGCCGGGATGCGGCGCGAGGACTACTTCCGGCAGGGGACCCAGGGGTGGCTGCGGCTGCGCGAGAAGGGCGGCCGGCGCCACGACGTGCCGGCGCACCACCGGGCGGAGGAGGCGCTCGAGGCGTACGTCTCGGCCGCCGGCCTCGAGGACGCGAAGGCGCCGCTGTTTCAGAGCGTCGACCGGACGGGCCGGCTGAGCGGCCGCCCGCTCGGCCGGCGGGCCGCGCTGGCGATGGTCAAGCGGCGGGCGGCCGCCGCCGGGCTGCCGGCGGCGACCTGCTGCCACACGTTTCGGGCGACGGGCATCACGGCGTACCTGGCGAACGGGGGGACGCTGGAGCACGCCCAGCGGATCGCCGGCCACGCGTCGCCGAAGACCACGAAGCTCTACGACCGGACGGCGGACGCGATGTCGCTCGACGAGATCGAGCGCTGGCCGATGGCCGCCTCCTGGGGCACGAGGCCGACGGCCTCCAGCAACGGCCAGTTTCTTCCCTCCTCGAGGTGGACGAACCAGCCCCCGCAGCATGCGGAGTCAAGCGAAGGCGTCAGTACATTGACGCCTTCGGCCGGGGCGGCACCACCTGCGAAAACCACGTCGTCTTCCACCGAGGAGCCGCTCGA
This sequence comes from Vicinamibacterales bacterium, assembly GCA_965215105.1. Classification (GTDB taxonomy): domain Bacteria; phylum Acidobacteriota; class Vicinamibacteria; order Vicinamibacterales; family UBA8438; genus JAJEEA01. Next base: position 9,670 of record CBDCDK010000001.1, on the reverse strand, counting down.
CCCAAGACCTGGCGACGCTGGTGCCCTCCGCTCGCGCAGTCTCGGGCGGCGCCCACGGTTGTCAGGGCTTGACGGCCACCTTCCGGAACTTCCATAGAATCCCTCTGCGCATGGTGAATCCCGGTCGCGCTCCAGTCGCCCACCCGCCCCTGGAGGAGGCGGTCCGATGCCCGTTGCTCGATCGGGATCCCGAGGCGTGGCTGCGGTGCTGCACGGCGCGCTTCCTGCCCGTGGCTCGGAGAGTCGCCGGCGGCGACGCGACCGCACGTGATGCCCTGCAGGAGAGCTGGATCATCGTACTGGAGAAGCTGTACCAGTACCGAGGCGAGCCTCCCGCCTGCGGGTGGGTCGGCGCGATCGTGCGCCACGAGGCCGGGCATGCCGCGGCGAGATCGAACCGCGACGCGCCGCTCCGGCCCGACGGGCCCGCCGCGGGGGCGGCGGACCTCGACGAGACGATCTACAGACGGCAACTGGTGCGCGTCCTGCTGGAGGCGATCGACCATCTGCCGCCGACGTACGCCGACGTCGTGCGGATGCGGGACCTGGACGAGCGCCCGGTCGCCGAGGTCGCGCAGGAACTCCACATCTCCCGCTCCAATGTGGCGGTGCGCCTACACCGCGCCCACAAGCTGCTACGCCGCCACCTGGTACGGGCGCTCGGCCCCCATCGAGAACCCCTGGAACCGTAACCGGTCCCCTCACGTCGGAGCCCGGCCGTCGTCGAGCGCATCGAGCGCCCAGCGGCATCGAGACACCTCCCCGCGCCTTGCACGGCGCGCCTCAAGAAATCCTGTAATCGTACCGCCCCCCGCACTCTCTATGCAGAAGAGAACGCCGAACGGTCGACCCTCAGGACCCAACGGGGTCCGGGGTGATTCCTGCAACGGGGAGTGGGCCACATGCGGACGAGCAGCTATGTCATCTACGTAGATCTTCCAGGCCGGACTGACCAGAAGCTGCTGGTGCACGGGTACACCGGAGCGTTCGACCTGGTGTCGAGTCCAGTCGCCAAGTACCTCCGCGCCATGGAGACCAAGCCAGCTCCCAAGCCGCTCTACGGGTCCTGGGCTTCCGAACCGCGCCGGAACGGCAGCGCGGCACCCCCGCCGTCGGACGACGCCATCAGCACCCTCCGCCGACGAGGCTACCTGACTGATCTCAGCCATGCGGGCGAAGAACGGCTGGTTGAGAAGATCGCCGACACGCTGCACGACAGCCCGGCGCGGAAGAGACCGCGCTACGTCGTGATGCCCACGTACAACTGCAACCTGCGTTGCGCCTACTGCTTCCAGGACCACATGCGGACGGATTCGAACTACCGGCACCTCCTGCGGACCATGGCGCCGGAGTTGATCGACCGGATGTTCCTGGCCATGCCGCATCTCGAAGCGTTGCAGGGGGTGTCCGAAGAGCAGGCGTTCCCGCGGGACATCGGCTTCTTCGGCGGCGAGCCGCTCCTCGCATCGAATCGCTCGGCGGTAACGCGGATCCTCTCCAAGGCGCAAGCATTGGGACCGACCACGTTCTGGGCGGTCACCAACGGGACCGAGCTCCAGGCATACGAGGACGTGCTGTCGCCGGGGTGCATCGGGCGCCTGCAGGTCACACTCGACGGCCCACCGGCCGAGCACGACAGGCGACGGGTGTACGCCGATGGGTCCGGATCGTTTGCCCGAATTGCCGACAACATCGAGATGGTGCTAGACCGCGGGGTGTCCGTGAACATCAGGCTGAACCTTGACCGTGTGAACCTCCTGGAGGTGCCCGAACTTGCGGAGGAGATCGAGCGGCGCGGCTGGTGGGAGCATGAGCATTTCAGCGTCTACACGGCGCCGGTGCGGCCGGAGAACGACAACGTCGACAAGCGCACCACCTTCAACAGCGGCGAGCTCAGCCGGGCGCTCGACGAGTTGCGAAAGGTATGTCCGACGGTGGCGCGCGTCGTCCGCCCCACCGACGAGATCAAGGCTCAGGCTCGACGGGTATTCGCTGCAGTGCGTCCGGGTCCGCCGGTGCTTCGGGAGAGCTACTGTGGCGCGCACAACGGCATGTTCGTCTTCGACGCCTTCGGAGACATCTACGCCTGCTGGGAGCGCACGGGCGACCCCACCGTGCGGATCGGCGCAATCAACGCCGACGGGACCGTGACGCTGAACCGTTCGGTGCACGACATGTGGCGGAGCCGCACGGTGGCGACCAACCCGGTCTGCAACCGCTGCCGGTACGCCTTCCATTGCGGCGGCGGATGCGCAGTGCTGGCCGCGGCACGGACTGGCCAGTACCACATGAACTACTGCGACGCCTACAGTTTCCGATTCCGCACCGCTGTCGCTGAGGCGTATGGGGAGTACGAAGATGGGGCGCTGCCCACGCCGGCGCTCGAATCGGTGTGTGGCCAGTAGGCGAGGGGAGGGAGTGATGAGAGATCCGCCTTGGATTCGGTGACGCCGGCGGGTGACTTCCGCGACGTTCATCAGCGAAAAGGGAGGAGGGTGAGATGGCCGGGTTGAGAAAGGCCCCGGAGATCGTGGCGTTGAACGACGATTGGGCTGACTTCGACCTGAATCGGGTGAGCCTGGAGGAACTCGAGCAGCGGTTCGAGTTGTCGGTCGCGTTCCCGCCGATCGTTGACCAGTGTCAACCGAACTGCACTGGTTGCGACCTCGTCGCATGCTGCGGCTGCAACAGCAACTGAGGGGAGGGGGTGGGGGCACCCGGCAAGGGCCACCTGGGGTGCCCCCGGCTCCTTGCTGGATACGTGTAAGCGAGCGAGGCCTACGATGCACAATGTCCGGTCGGTTGTCCGCGCGCTCATGGCGGAGAAGGTCGCGACTGGCGTGGCGGTGCTGACGCTGGCGGTCGGGATCGGCGCGGGCACGGCGGTCTTCACGGTGATCAGCAGCATCGTCCTGCGGCCGCTGCCGGTAACGGAGCCCGATCGGCTGGCGCGGCTCTATCTCGGCAACCCCCGGGAGGACGCCTGGGCCTACCGGGTCTGGCAGGAGATCGACGGCCGCTCCGAAGACGTGTTCGCCGGGGCGTTCGCGTCGAGCCGTATAGCGTTCGAGGTCGGCGCCGTGGGTGAAAGCCGGTTCGTCGAGGGCCTCTGGGCGAGCGGTGGTCTCTTCGAGACGCTCGGCGTGCAGGCGCTGCTCGGCCGCGTCTTCACCCGCGCGGACGACCGGCACGGGTGCGGCGCGGACGGACCGGTGGCCGTCGTCAGCCACCGGTTCTTCCAGGGCCACTTCGGCGGCGGCGCGGACGTCATCGGACGCCAGCTGCCGGTCAACGGCATCCCCTTCACGGTGATCGGCGTCACCCCGCCCGCGTTCTTCGGGCCGACGGTCGGCCGGACGTTCGACGTGGCGGTCCCGCTCGGCTGCGAGTCGCTGGTGCGCGGCCGCCGGTCGCTGCTCAACAACCAGCCGTTGATTCCCTGGCTCCGCATCACGCTCCGCCGACATCCCTTCCAGTCGCTCCGGGAGGCGACGGCGATCGTGCGGTCGTGGCAGCCGGCGATCCGGGAAGCGGCCATGCCGGAGCGGATGACGGCGGCGGGCCGGGAGCGCTACCTGCGCGAGCCGATAGTGCTGCTGCCGGCCGGAGACGGCGGCGCGTCCACGCTGTGGCAGCGCTACCGGACGTCGTTGCTGGCCCTGCTGGTTGTCGGTGGTCTGCTGTTCGTGGTCGCCTGCGCCAACATCGCCAACCTCATGCTGGCGCGGGGGGTGTCGCGCCGGCGGGAGGTCGCCGTACGGGTGGCGCTCGGCGGGACGCCCTGGCAGGTCGCCCGCCTCGCGTTGCTGGAGAGCACCCTGCTGTCGGCGGCGGGCGGCGGACTGGGTCTCGTGCTCGGACACGGGATGACGCGGCTGCTGCTGGTGGGCCTGTCGCAGCGCGCGGGCGAGGTCTTCGTCGACGTGTCGCCGGACTGGCGGGTCGCCACCTTCACGCTGGCGGCGGCGAGTTGCGCCACGTTGCTGTGCGGCGTGGCGCCGGCGTTCCGGGCCGGGCGCGTCGCCCCCCGGGCGGCGCTGGCGGAGCACGGGCGGCCGGGGGGTGCGAACACCCGCTTCGGGCTGGACCGGGCGATCCTCGTCGGACAGGTGGCGCTCACGCTGGTCCTCGTGGTGACGGCGGGTCTGTTCGCACGGACCTTCACGAAGCTGGCCGTTCTCGATGCGGGGGTCGACCCGGATCGCGTGCTCCTGGTCACGCCGCACGCGTTCGGCGCCGCCGCCGCCGTCTCGGCCGAGGAGCGGTTGCGCCGGTACGACCGGATTCGTGCGGCCGTGCGGGAGATCCCGGGCGTATCGCATGCCGCCGTGTCGTTCCCGACGCCGCTGAGCGCGAACACCTGGCGGGCCATGCTCGATCCCGCGGATGCGCCCGATATCGCCGAGGAGGAACGCTGGGTCGACGCCGCTACGGTCAGCCCGGATTGGTTCGCGACCTATGGAGTGCCGCTGCTGCGGGGGCGGGACTTCCGGAAGGACGACCAAGCGTCGCTGCGTCCGGTGGTGATCGTCAACGACGCCTTCGTCAGCCGGTACTTCGGGAACGGCCGGGATCCACTGGGCCGTACGATAGGCGTGCTGCACGAGCCCGATCGACGGCATGTCATCGTCGGCGTGGTCGGGAACGTCGTCTCCGCTTCCTTGCACGATACGGTCCGCCCGGCGGTGTACTTCCCGCTAGGGCGCGACAGCAAGCTCAACCCGGTCAGGGGCGCCTTCGCGATCTACACCGCCCTGAGCGGCATCTTCACGGTCGGCGTGCGCGCCGAGCGGGGGTCACCGGCGGCGCTGGCCGGAAGCGTCATGGGAGTGATCCGGACGGTCGATCCGTCGTTGACGAGCGAGGTGCACACCCTCGAGACGCAGATCGACGGCACGTTGCGTCAGGAGCGGCTCGCGGCGCTGGTCGCCGGGCTGTTCGGCGGGATGGCGCTCCTGCTCGCGGCGGTCGGCCTGTATGGCGTGACGCTGCTGGCAATGCGGCGGCAGCGGGTGGCCACCGGCATCCGGATGGCGCTCGGAGCGACGCGCGGACGCGTGCTGAGAGATGCCGTGCGGCGCGTCCTGCGGGTCGTCGGCATCGGCGTTGCCGTCGGGGGGCTGGCCAGTCTCGCGGTCGGCCGCGCCCTGGGAACGCTGCTGTACGGCCTCGAGCCGCACGATCCGGCGACGCTGGCGACGGCGGTCGGCGTCCTCGTTCTAGCCGGTGTCGGCGCCGGCTTCGCGGCGGCGGTTCCCGCCGTGCGCGTCGAACCCTCGCAAGTGCTGCGGCAGGGGTAAGAGGAGGCTGGTAAACCGCATGCCCGACAGGCAGCAACCTCCGGGACCACGAGGAGACCTGGCCGCGCGCGTCTCGGCGATCCGTCTCGACCAGCGGTTGGATGCATCCGATGCAGAGCCGGTCCATCTGGCTGTGGTCGGCAACGGTACCCACGTGCGCATGTCAGCCGACGCGTTCCGGCTGATCGATGCGATGAGATCCGGTATCCGGCTGGAAGATCTCGCCGACGCGCTCAACAACCGCCCGAATCGCGGACCGGTGCGCGCCGGCGACCTGCGGGCTGCCGCACTCAGGACTGTCGAGTACCTCGAGCAGGTAGCGGCGGGTGCGCCGGACGCACCCCGCGGCTTCTGGGCGACGCGCCCGTTGCTTGACCCGGCGTTGGTGACGTGGGTAGCCGACCGGCTCACTTGGCTGTACGCATGGCCGGCGGTGGTGCTGGTCGCCGCCGTTGTGATCGGGTCGCTCGCAGCCGCGCCGCAGGGCTGGTTCTCGCTGACGGCGGCCGACGAAGCGATCGCGCTCGGGTATGTGATGTTCCTGGGCTCCCTGGTCGTGCACGAGTTCGGTCACGCCGCCGCGTGCCGGCGGTTCGGTCTTGCGCCGGGCGCGATCGGGTTCACGATGTACCTCGTCTTTCCGGCGCTGTACACGGACGTCACGGGCGCATGGGCGTTGACGCGTCGGCAGCGGGTGGTCGTGGACCTTGCCGGCAACTACGTGCAAGCGCCGGTCGGGGCAGCGTACCTCGCGCTCTTCGGCGTGACCGGAGCTCCGGCCTTCGGCGTTGCGGCCTCTCTGGTGACATTGGGCATGCTGTTCTCCTTGAACCCGGTGTTCAAGTGCGACGGCTACTGGCTCGTGGCGGATGCCCTCGGCGTCACCAACCTGTCTGCGCAGCCAGGGGTCGTCGCGAATGCTGTCGGCCGATGGATCCGCGGCCGCGCGCTGCGGTTGCCGTGGCCGCCGGCCGTGGCGGCCGTCGTGGCCTTGTACTCGGTGTTGAGCCTCGGGATCTGGGTGTGGTTCCTCTCTCGACTGATACCCATGCTCATCGCCAGGTTCAGCGATCTCGACGCGCAACTGGGGGCCGTCGCGGACGCCGTTATCGGCCGGCCAGCCGAACTCTGGTCCGCGGGCTTCGGACTGGCGGTGTCCGTGTTCCTGTTGACCGCGAGCGGCGTCCTGATCGGGCGGCTGGGGCAGTCGCTGTTGCCAGCGGTCGTGAGGTCACGACTCGCGTCCGTTCCCCGGCGATTGGCGAGTCAGTTGCATGCTTCCCCACTCTCACCCAGGAAGGCGAGCACGAACGGGAGAGTACCGCGATGAAAGATCCCACCCCGTTGATTCAACTGCAGGACCTCTCGAAGATCTTCTACACGGACGAGGTCGAGACTCGCGCCCTTGACGGAGTGAGCCTGGACATTCACCCCGGAGAGTACGTCGCCATCTCGGGGCCGTCGGGCTGCGGGAAGTCGACCCTGCTCTCGATCCTCGGCCTCCTCGATATGCCCTCGGCCGGCGACTACATCCTGAACGGCTGCCCCGTGGCGCAGCTCCGCCAGTCGGACCGGGCGCAGACTCGCAACCGGGAGATCGGCTTCATCTTCCAGAGCTTCAACCTGATCGGCGACCTCACGGTGTACGAGAACGTGGAGCTCCCGCTCACCTACCGTGGCATGCGGGCTACGGAGCGGCGCGAACGGGTCACCGAGGCGCTCGAGAAGGTGGAGATGGCGCACCGCGCCAAGCACCTGCCGAGCCAGCTCTCCGGGGGGCAGCAGCAGCGCGTGGCGGTCGCGCGCGCGGTCGCCGGGCAGCCGTCGATCCTGCTCGCGGACGAGCCGACCGGGAACCTCGACTCGAAGAACGGCGAGGCGGTCATGGGGCTGCTGCGATCGCTGCACGACGAGGGGTCGACCATCTGCATGGTGACCCACGACCCGCGCTACGCCGAGCACGCACAGCGAGAGATCCACCTGTTCGACGGTCGGGCAGTCGCCTGATTGGGGAGGTCATGATGGACATTGCCAGACCAGATCTCGCGCGAAAGAAGAGGCTTCGCCAGGGCGTGTTCGCAGTCGTCGCGACCGTCGCGATCCTGCTGGTCACGTTCGGGGTGCAGCAGCTCCAGCCGGCGGCGCCGCGCGTCGACCGCAACACGGTCTACATCGACACGGTGCAGCGGGGGCCGATGGTGCGCCAGGTCCGGGGTACCGGGACGCTGGTGCCGGAGGAGATCCGCTGGATCCCGGCGACGACGGAGGGCAACGTCGAGCGGATCGTGATCGACCCGGGGGCCGAGGTGACGCCGGGGTCGGTGATCGTCGAGCTGAGCAACCCGGAGCTGGAGCAGCAGGCGCGGGAGGCGGAGCTGAACCTGCGGGCGGCGGAGACGCGCTACGAGAACCGGCGGGTGGAGCTGGAGAGCGACCTGCTGCTGCAGCGGGCGACGCTGGCGAGCGTGGTGGAGGCGTTGACGATGGCGCGGCTGGAGGCGGAGGCGGACGCGGAGCTGGCGAAGGACGGACTGGTGTCGGCGCTCCAGCTCGAGCGGAAGCTGGCTACGGAGCGGGCGGCGGAGACGCGGTACGAGCTGGAGCAGGAGCGCCTGCGGATGTCCGAGGCGACGATGGCGGCGCGGTTGGCCGTCGAGCAGGCCGAGGTGGACCGGCTGCGGGCGCTGTGGGAGCTCCGGCGGGACCAGGTGTCGGACCTGCGGGTGCGGGCGGGGATGGCGGGCGTGCTGCAGCAGGTACCGCTGGACGAGGGGCAGCGGGTGACGGCGGGGGCGAACCTGGCGCGCGTGGGCGACCCGACCGTGCTGAAGGCGGAGCTGCGGATCGCGGAGACGCAGGCGAAGGACATCCAGATAGGGCAGGTGGCGTCGGTCGACACGCGGAACGGCGTGATTCCGGGCCGTGTGGTGCGCATCGACCCGGCGGTGGAGAACGGGACGGTGACGGTGGACGTGGCGCTGGAGGGGGAGCTGCCGCGGGGCGCGCGCCCGGACCTGACCGTGGACGGGACGATCGAGCTGGAGCGGTTGGACGACGTGGTCTACGTGGGGCGGCCGGTGTTCGGGCAGGAGGAGAGCACGGTCAGCCTGTTCCGGCTCGACGCGGAAGGCGGCGGGGCGGCGCGGACGCGCGTCCGGCTCGGCCGGGCGTCGGTGAACACGATCGAAGTCCTCGAGGGGCTCGAACCGGGTGACGAGGTGGTGCTGTCCGACATGTCGGCCTGGGACGAGTTCGACCGCGTCCGCCTCGACTGAGGCGAACGGGGCAGTCGGCAAGCCCTTCCCAAGACGAATGGAGGGAGACGATGACCTGGCAAAAGACGGGCGCTGGCGTGCGGCTGCGCGGCGGCGAGATACGTCACGAGCGGACCGCGACCAGGCGAGCCGACCTGATCGTGCCGCGCGAGAGCAACCTGCCCTGCGCCGCGAAGTACCGGCTGCTCTCCCGGGCGCGCCGACGTGCTCAGGAAACGGCGCGCCGCGCGCTCGTTGGTGTGGCGACCTGGATCGTGCTCGCTGCTTCGGCCGCAGCGCTTGCGGCGCAACCGGTCGAGGGACAGTTCGAACGGACGCTCGCGGTCGGCGGCGACACCCTGACAGTTGACATCCACACGGGGAGTGGACGGATTACGGTGACCGCCGGCGGCGATGCCGGAGTCGTGCGGGTCGTCGGACACATCCGCGGCTACGCCGACCGGTGGACGCCGGATGCGCCCGGCGTCGTGGCGGATCGCGTCCGGACCCTCGAGGCCGACCCGCCGATCATCCTCGACGGCGATGTCCTCCGCGTCGGCCACCTGGACCGCGTGCAGCACCGGCAGGTCGGTATCAGCTACGAGATGGTCGTCCCGGCGAACACCCGTATCCGCGCGCGGACCGGGACGGGCGACGTGCGGGTGGACGGCATCACGGGCTCGGTCGAGGCGAGAACCGGATCCGGCGGCATGGAGCTGACCGCCATCGGCGGCGACGTCGACATCCAGACAGGGGCCGGCCCCATCGGCATCGCGGGGCTTGAGACGGCGTTGCGAGCCCGTACCGGGACGGGCCGGATTCGCGTCGAGGGCGCGCCGGGCAGCGCTTGGGATCTCAGCACGGGGTCGGGCGGCATCCGGATTGACCTGCCAGACGATGCGGCGTTCGAGGTCGATGCACGGACGCACTCAGGCGACGTCCTCACCGAACACCCCGTCGCCCATGACGAGTCGCGCCGTGGGCAGCTCCTGGGCACGGTCCGTGGCGGTGGACCCGTGGTGAGACTGCGCACCGGTTCCGGCAGTATCGTGATCGACTGAAAATAGCGGGGCGGACCCTGGTAGACGACGCACGCGATACTGCGGCCTGCGGGCG
>OZ244051.1:5147500-6866846 GCA_965215105.1 Vicinamibacterales bacterium | reverse complement strand
GGCGACGTCCTGGGCATCGAGCGGATGCTGTGACCTGGGACGTTTCAACCCACGCCCCCCGCGCGGGGGGCGACGCGACCGATAGGGGGGGAGATACGCGCGTCGGGTGTTTCAACCCACGCCCCCCGCGCGGGGGGCGACGCGACGAACGGAAGCACTCGAACATGCGGACGGGTTTCAACCCACGCCCCCCGCGCGGGGGGCGACTCGAGGACGGCGTAGTGTCGCACCCACGCCGAGTGTTTCAACCCACGCCCCCCGCGCGGGGGGCGACTCGCCGTGCACGCACCGCCGGACGTCCGCAGGGTTTCAACCCACGCCCCCCGCGCGGGGGGCGACCGCCTCGGAGTGAGCAGCGAGAGCCCCCATGACGTGTTTCAACCCACGCCCCCCGCGCGGGGGGCGACACGAGGCCCAATCCGTCGCGCGCTCCTCGGACGCGTTTCAACCCACGCCCCCCGCGCGGGGGGCGACATGGCGGCGTCATCGAGCTCGACTGAGAGGAGGAGTTTCAACCCACGCCCCCCGCGCGGGGGGCGACCTGACCGACCCCCGGCGCCTGAAGGCCCCTGATGTTTCAACCCACGCCCCCCGCGCGGGGGGCGACCCCGTCATGAGGCCGCGCCCCCCGACGAACGAGCACGTTTCAACCCACGCCCCCCGCGCGGGGGGCGACCCACACCGACCCCGAGCGGCTGGCCTGGCGGGCGGTTTCAACCCACGCCCCCCGCGCGGGGGGCGACCTGCGAGCGCTCGACAACGCCATCGGATACAGGGTTTCAACCCACGCCCCCCGCGCGGGGGGCGACGTCCGGAGCGCGGCGGCCTCGGCGAGGTTGAGCGTTTCAACCCACGCCCCCCGCGCGGGGGGCGACTCGATGATGGATCTCATGGCGTCACCCCCCCATGTTTCAACCCACGCCCCCCGCGCGGGGGGCGACTCGCGTGCGGCGTGCACGTCGGCACCCTCACGGCGGTTTCAACCCACGCCCCCCGCGCGGGGGGCGACCCATCCCGGCCTGCCGAACCGCAGCAGCATCGAGTTTCAACCCACGCCCCCCGCGCGGGGGGCGACTCGGTCGCTTGACACTCTGGCCGTTGTGCCTTAGTTTCAACCCACGCCCCCCGCGCGGGGGGCGACTCCACCTTCTCGGTCTCGACCACGGTCGCGCCGTAGTTTCAACCCACGCCCCCCGCGCGGGGGGCGACGCGGGCCGCCGTCACGCCGCCGAACCGTGGCGTGTTTCAACCCACGCCCCCCGCGCGGGGGGCGACCAGCCCCCGGGGGGGGGCATGCCCCGATGATGAGTGTTTCAACCCACGCCCCCCGCGCGGGGGGCGACTCACGCGGGCAGACTGAGAGGAGAGAGAGAGCATGTTTCAACCCACGCCCCCCGCGCGGGGGGCGACCGACGAGATGCGCGTCGTCGTCGCCGTCGAGGCGGTTTCAACCCACGCCCCCCGCGCGGGGGGCGACTCCGCCACTATAACTCCTTGTGGACCAAGCAGATAGCGGTCCGTTTGCGCGAACCCCCTGGCTCGCTGCATACGACGTCGGGTCCACGGAACTCCAGGCACCATCCGGGCCTACGAATCAACGGGCCGCCGCAGCCCGCGAACCCCCCACCAGTAGCGTGTGAACTTGCGGTTCGCGCTGGCTCAGAATACCAGCGGTCCGCCTGGATCGTAGGCCGCCTTGCTCCCAACATGCTCGACACGTGCACACCAGTTCGCGCCGAGTCGGTAGAAACGCAGGCTGTCGGACCCCGGGTCGATCTCCTCGATGAGACGGGCACGCAGAGCCGCCCACTGCGCCGCGTCGACCTCGCACTCGAATACTGAGTACTGCACGCGCTGGCCGAAGTCCTGACAGAGCCGGGCGACACGGCGCAAGCGCCGACGGCCCGCGGCATCAGCGGTCGCGACGTCGTAGGTGACGAGCATCAGCATGCCGGCACCGCCTACCGCCACAGGAAAGGGGGGTACGCATCGAGCTCGCCACGCAGATGTCTGGCCAACAGCGACGCCTGCACGAGCGGAACGAGACCGAGCGTGGTCTTCTCCTTGAGGAACGGATGGAGAATCTCGTCCTTCTTGCGATTCTGGTACGCGACCAGGACACTCTTGCGCGCGCTGTCGCGCATCGTTACCGCGCCGCTGACGGAGGCCTCGAAGTCGCGACCGCGGAGTTGCCGCCGATTGATCAACGACAGCACCAGGCGGTCGGCCAGCACGGGACGCAACTCCTCCATGAGGTCCAGGGCGAGGCTCGGGCGCCCTGGGCGCTCGCGGTGCAGGTATCCCACGGCCGGGTCGAGCCCAACCGTCTCCAGTGCCGAACGGCAATCGTGAACCAGCAGCGTATAGAGAAACGACAGGAGCGCATTCACGGGATCCAGCGGCGGCCGTCGAGACCGGCCCCTGAACGCGAAGGCGCGGTCGTCGTCGCGGATCAGGTCGTCGAGCACCGCGTAGTAGGCCCGCGCGGCCTCGCCTTCGATGCCGCGAATCGCATCGGTTGCGGACGTCCTGGCGCTGCGCCGCGCCGCGTCCGTCAACCGTCGCTCGCACATGCTCAGCCGCTCCCGACTGTCCAGCTCCATCGTGGCGCCGTGATCGCGCAGCGCACGCCGCACGACGGTACGCTGATTGAGGAGCTTGCCCGTGACCATGTGTCCCGCCACCTTCGCGGTCGCGGCGCCGTCGTCCGTGACCCGGTACTGGGCGCGCCGCAGCAGAACGTTCCCTGAAGTCTGCCCCTCGACGCGGGCGAGGAAGCGACCGTTGCGGCCGAGCATCGAAACGGAGACGCCGCGCTCGGCGCAATGTCCCATCAGCGCTGGCGTCATGCCAACAGCACCGAAGCATACGATTCCGCCGAGCAGATGGACGGGCACCCGGCCGCGCTCGTCCCCGTCCACCTCCACCACGACGTTCTCCCCATCCTTGCGGAGCCACGCGCCCTCGGTGGTCACGTAGAGCGTGTTGAGATGACGGCGCATACTCGACCGATCACGCGTCGATCGCCGTCGTCAACCAGCGGTCCACGATGCCTGAACCGCGCGGCTTGCGCGGCTGACAGAGATCCTTCAGCGAACACGCCCGGCATTTTCCTGCCTCGTACTCCGGCGGCGGCGTTCGGCCACCGTCGAGCAGGGTCCGCGTATCTGCGGCCACCCGCTCCGTCAGGGCGCGGAGATCGCTGTCGAAGGCGACCACGCGCCGGCGGCGGCTGCGGCCATAGAACAGCGCCCCTTCCGGAACCGGCCGGGCCAGCATCTCCTCCAGGCACAGCGCCTGCGCACAGAGCTGCACCTGGTCAGCGCGATGGCTCTTGGGCCGGCCACGCTTGTACTCCACGGGGTACAGTGATCCATCGTCGTCCCGAACCTCCACGACATCGGCGATTCCGGAAACGCCGAGCCGCAAGGATCGGACGGCGACGCTGCGCGCGACGCGCACGCCGCGCCGCCGCTCATGGCCTCCCCCGTCGGCCCGCTGGTGCAGCAGATGCCCCTCCGCAGTGAAGCGGTTCTCCGCCCATTGCCGCTCGATGTGGATGAGGGCGCAGCGCCGGGGACAATAGAGCATGTGCTGCAAGGCCGAGATCGGTATCAGCTCGGCCTCCGAGACCACACGCGCACCCGTGGCCGGCATCGGGAATCAGATCCTGTCGATTACTGCGACCCCGGCCGGCAGGTCGCTCTGGTCGACGTGAACGGCGTAATCGGAATAAGAGCGCGCCGGCGGCAGCTTGTGGTCGCCAAGATCGTGTTCTTCCGCCTCGAAGATACGCTTGACCGTGACCCGCTCGAACAGGCGGTGGGCGGGCGCATTGCCGAGGATGTTGTCGTGCTTGAACAGGATCAGCCGCCGTGCGGTCATCTCGCCCCGCGCCGCGGAACGGTCGTGGTCGAACATCTGTTCGAGCGCCGTCCAGAACAGTTCGAGGTCTTCCTCGGAGAAGCCGGTCCCCCTGCCCGCTCCGCTGGCGAGGCAGGCCGACACGAACCCGTGCCCGCGATACAGACCGTAGGGCACGATGTGCTTGCGCCCCATCGTGCGAACGTCCCCCTTGGACTCCGCGTCGGCCTCGGTGGTGGCGGCCATGCGCGTGATGGACACTTCCAGCGGCAGAATCGGCTCGACCGACCGGGCGAACGCGAACTGCACCGGCCCACGCACCTGGCCGCAGTTGGCGCCCTTGGTCGACATGACCGCACCGAACGTCCGTACGTCGAAGAAGTTCGCGCACATCCAGCCGGTGATCTTCCGGGCCTTCTGTTCGTCCTTCGGCAGCTTCTTCCGATCGTCCGCGGTATTGTTCGGGACAATCGCGTCCCAGGCGCGCTTCTGCTGGTGTTCCAGGATCGCTCGCTCCGCGACGAAAATCTCGTGTCCGGGGGCGTCACCCCTGGTCATCGCGACGTAGTTGCGGACCTTGCGCTTCAAGCACACGTCGGACACGAGCCCCTGGTTGGTTTCGGGGTCCAGACGCGGCAGGTTGCCCGCGTCCGGGTCGCCGTTCGGGTTCCCGTTCGCCACGTCGAACAGGTATACGAAGTCGTAGCGGTTGCTCAGCACGGTCATGAATGGTCCTCGTCGTCGAAGGGGGAAGGCGACTCGACCGCGGCGGCGCTGGCATCCGAGCGATCGTTCTCAGTGTCGACTTTCCGTTTCGTTTCCCTCTGATGGTGGTACCCGATGGCGAAACGCCCCTGGTCCTCGAGGCGCAGACTCCGCGGAAATGCCGTATCCATGCCAGCCAGGATCTCGTCAATCTCACCGTCGAACCAGTGCGCAAGGCCCCCCTTGTCACCCTTGCGGAGCGACGCCAAGTGGCTTGCCGAGTTCCGCTCCAGCAGCGGGAAGACCGACGCCGGCGTAGCCGAGGCGGCGCCGAAATAGCGATCCTTGATTGTCGCGTTCACCCTTCTTCCGAGAGCGGCGCACTGCACGCTCTCGTAGACCGCGAACAGCCGGCCGAGGCGATAGGCCGGATTGGTTTCCTCTCGACTCAGACCCACGGGGACATCCTCCTCTTCGAAGCCCAGGCGATGATCACGGGCGAGGCAAGCCCTGCAGATGGCTGCCCGCATGCCGGTGACGTTCTTGTCCGCGCGCTTGTCGGCGCGCATCCGGCCGATGACCGCGGCCATCAACGACCGCGGATACCGCCCACCGCCGAGAATCGCCCGCATCAGGGCGCCGCCGAGCGTCGGCGGGATGTTCTGGGCCTTGCCTTGTGCGGCCGTTGCCTTGAGCAGGCGCCGTGCGGCCGGCGGGGCCTGCCAAGGCGCGGGTTCGATGCGCAGATCGCGCCAGTGCTCGGCGATGCGGCGGGCGAGTTCGCCGATCGTGTTCCGATGCCAGAACCGAATGGACACTCGCGCCGCGTTCGGAGCAAGACCGAGGACGTAGAAGTGCGTATTCTCATCCACATCGGGATCAATTTCGGTCAGCGGTCTGCCCTCCGCAACTGCGGTGAGCCTGCCGGCCACCTTGACGGTCTCTTCTGCATCGGTCGGGGGATCGACGATCGACGAAAACAGGTCCTCCGCTGCAGCGGCGCGTGAATCATTCCCGGCCGCCTCCGCCCAGAACACGGTCGTCATGTCAGCGATCCGGATGCGCCGCCGGCTATCGCGTTCCAGCAACGTATTGAGAGCCGCCGTGTAGGCGAACGCCGCTCGTTCGGACACCGGGGCGTTGGCGCCCCGCTCCTTGCCGAACGACTTGAAGGCGTCCTTATCGAACGACACCATGGACGCACCGGAGGATTGCGCTCCGGCGACGCCCTTCACGGACGGATGCAGCCGGGCGATGGCCGCACGCTCTCCGGTGACGAGACACAGGCCCTTCGCGCCTTCCGCTGCTACCAGATGATTCAACCAGATGTCCTGGACGGAGGGTCGCTCGTGCAGGAACTCCAGTGCCGCGCCGTCCAGCCGGAACACGATGTTCGCGTCCAGCATGTCTTCCGCATACCGGAGGCTCTCGAAGTCCTCCGCTCGCCATCGGTCCAGAAAACGCAGGAACGCGAGCGCACCCTCGTCTTCGCAAATCCAGAGCATCCGCCGGTGAAAGTCCTTGAAGGCGGCGTGTTCGCCCGCGACGCGGACTGGTTCCTTCGTGGCGGCGTCGCGCTTCACGCCCAATGAGAACGCGGTCTTGTCCCACAGAAAGTTCGGCAGAGGCTGTCCGGTCCGCTTGACGGGGCGCGGCACCACACGGCGACTCGGCCTCGGCGTCCTGCCGGACGTGTCGCGGATGTCCTGGACATCCACTACTCCGCCATCTGGAGAGAGGACGATGGCGTACGAGGTGTTTTCCCGTGAGAAGCCGAAAGCGGGCGCCGTCCCGTCCGCGACGAGACGCTCGTGCAACCCGACCAGCGAGTGCAGGATCGTCATGCACGGACCTCATCGGCGTCTGGCGGCGGCACGTCGATCGCGCCGTCGCGCAGGGCCGCACGGAAGAAGCGGGGCGTCATTTCGTCGCCGTAGTCGATGTCGTGCAGCATCCAGCCCAGTGCCTGGTTGCGCTGGTCCGAAGGCAGATCGGATCGCGGCATCGAGTCCCCTACGAGCGCGAAGCAGGCCGCGAACTCGCGAGTTCCCAGATAGGGTCGGTGGAAGCACTGCCCCCGGGCAGCGCGGCGGTTGAACATGGCGAGATGCTTGGCCTCGGTATCCGCAGCGCCGGCGGCGTCGGTCAGCACGAAGTGCGCCTCGATGACATAGGCCACGTCGCGCAGCAGCGTCGCGGCTCGCTGCTGCCTTTCGTCCTCGATGAAGGTGCGGAGCCCGGCGGTCGCGCCGGCCTTCATGGCCTTGCGAACATTGCCCGCGGCGATCTTGCCCCCGAGTTCGTTGCGTCGGAAGTTCTCGAAGCGGATGGGCTTCAGGACGTGGATGCGGTCGATCACCCAGCGGATGGCCGGCTTCCAGTGAATCGCCTCGAGAATCCCGCGCGCGGCCGAGGGCGTCATCGTGTCGTAGGACACCCGTTCGACCTTCATCTCCGGCCGGGTGAAGCAGGCGTACTCGCCCCAGACGTGCAGCTTCACGCCGTAGGCCATGGCGACCCTCCGTGCGACGCGCAAGCCTCCGGGAAGTCGAGCCCCCGCGTCTCCTCCGCCGCCGGAAGCACGAGTGTGCTAATCTGCGGATCGGGGGACGCCGCCCGGCAGCTCGCGGAGACGACATGAAGGCCTTGCAGTGTTACGCCTACCGACGCGGCCAGCGGTGGCACGCCATCTGCACGGATCTCGACATCGCCGTCGACGGCGAATCTCTGCGGGCGGTCGAGGCGTCGATCGAGACCGGCATCGACATGTACCTGGAACGTGTCGCCGAGTTGCCGGCGGACGAACGCGGGCGTTTCCTGCCGCGGCGAGCGCCGTGGCGCATCAGGGCGTCGCTGGCCGTATGGACCTGGCTCCATCATCTCAACGGCGACGGGGAGCGCCGCGCTCGCTCGTTCCTGCTGGAATCTCACGTCGCCGCACCCTCCGGATTCACCCGCGGAACACCCGCGCCCGCAGCCCGGACTGACGCGTGATGGATGCGAGCGTCGGCCGCGCCACCTCGTCGCCTTCCTTGCCGGCGACCGTGACCAGGCGCCGCTGTCCGCTTACGAATCCCTCGAACTGCCGGTGGCTGCCCTTCCATCGCTTGCGGCGGAATCCATACTGTTCCAGGATCCGCACCACGTCACGGATCTTCATCCTCGCCGACCCCGGCCTTGTTCATCCTGACCCTCAAGCGCGCGGCGTTCATCGGCGTGGATCCACGCCCCCGGGAGAGCTTCCGCCCCCGGGGGCGACGGCCACGAGCATGGGTACTACGTACACGTTTCAATCCCCGCGTTGCAATCCCCGCGACGTCGGCTTCGCGAACGTCCGAGATCAGGGTAGCACACTTTTCACGTCGTGTACGTAGTAGACGTTCGCACCTACGGGATCGACCGGGGCCGGGTCTCAGTACACGAGCCCTTCAGCCGTCCGAGACGTCGGATCGTCCGAATTGAGCCCGACGTGCTCGTCGTACAGGTCGAGATTCGCCAGCGCGACGAATTGCCGCCCGAAGTCCCGCTCCCGCACGGTTCGGACGGCTCCGGCCGCGAGGAGGGCCTCCCGTCTGGCCGGTGGGACCTGCACGACGTACGGCTGCAGCCTGCGCGCGATTCGTTTCAATCCACGCCCCTGTGCCGGAAGGGATCCGCCGGCGGTTCGGACCCGTTCCAGGTCAAGGATCAGGCGCTCCGCCGTGGCGTCGTTTCTGTCCTTCCCACGCCAGGGCACGATCACCGGCGCCTGAGCCTCCTCGATCAACCGGAACTCTCGTGCGATCGTTTCGAACGGGAAGTCGAGACTGCGCCGCCGCTCGGCGCAACGTGCCAAGATCTGCTTCGCGTCGAGGGCGGCATGGCCCTTCGACCAGTACAGCGCCTGGAAGTAGGCGCGGATCGCATCGAGGGACATCGGATCATGGGGATAGCGCCGCATCACGCTGCGTGCGGCATCCGCGAACTGCGCGATTTCCGGTGGCGGCTTCCGGCCCTCTCCCGCGGCCGGCTCGAACACGAAGACATCCCCCTGGAGCGCTCGGCCCTCGCGGTTGCAGCGCCCCGCGGCCTGAATGATCGATTCCAGGCCCGCCTCCGCCCGCCAGACGATCGGAAAATCGAGATCGACGCCGGCTTCGACGAGCGAGGTCGCGATCAGCCGCACCGACCCTCCACCCTCGAGGCGCTGCCGCACCGCGTCGAGACGCTCTCGACGATGGGCTGCGCACATCAGCGTCGACAGGTGACAGGCGCCGTCCGCGCCGGCGGCGAGCTGCTCGTACAACTCGCGGGCGTGGCGGCGCGTATTGACGATGCACAGGACCTGGGGCGATTCGTTCAACCGATCCGCGAGCTGGCCGTCCGCCATCCGCCCGACATGGCGCATCTGCGTCCGCTTGAGGGCTTCGTACAGGCGCCGCGGCTCTGGCGCCAGCTCCCGCACATGCTGGAAGCCGCCCGTGAACCCATCGGCCTCCCGCAGCGCCGGCTGCGTGGCGGTGCAGAGCACGACGCTCGCTCGCCAGTTGCGGGCGAGTTCGTCGAGCGCGGCGACGCACGGCCGCAGGTGCTTGAGCGGCAGCGTCTGGACCTCGTCCAGGATGACGACGCTGTTGGCGATGCTGTGCAGCTTGCGGCAGCGGGAGGGGCGGTTCGCGAACAGGCTCTCGAAGAACTGCACGGCGGTGGTCACGACGATCGGCGCGTCCCAGTTCTCCATCGCCAGGTGAAGCTTGTCCCTGGACTCGCGGCTGCCGATGTGCTGCTCGTCGAACGTGCTGTGGTGCTCGATGACGAAGTCCTCGCCGCCCCGCAGCGCCTTGCGGAATACGTTTGCCGTCTGCTCGATGATGCTCATGTAGGGAATGACGTAGATGACGCGGTCGAGCCCGTGGCGCACGGCGTGGTTCAGCGCGAAGGCGAGCGACGCCAGCGTCTTGCCGCCGCCGGTCGGCACGGTCAGGGCGAACACGCCCCGCGGTTCCGCTGCGCCCTGCCGTGCGCGGCCGAGCACCTCCGCACGCAGGTCGTTCACGGCGCCGGGCTCCGCGTTGGCCTGAAGGTCATCGAGATGCGCATCGAGTCGGCGAGACAACTCGGCGAGGTCCGGGTACTTCCCGCGCGGCGCCGGTGTCCCCTCCAGCCCGGTGTAGTACGCCTCGGTGTCCAGGTAGTCCGCGTCGACGAGCGCCGAGAACAACAGGCGAATCAGGAACGCGGCGCAGAAACCGGCCGCGTCCTTGTCGCGCGGCTCGATGCGGGGAGTGGCCGGCGCAGCCGGAAGTGCGATCTCCTGCTCCCAGATCGGATCCGGGCTCGCGACCGCCCCGCGAAGGCGTTCTTCCAGAGCGGTCGTCCCTTCACCGTTCACGCCGTTGGCGAGGCCGGCGTGGTGGCCCGCGACGCAGAAAGCCAGCATCTTCCCGAACGTTTCTCCGTAGCGGTCGATTGCGACCTTCGCGCCCGGACTGGAATGGTCGACCCGCCGGCCGCTGCCGCCGAGCCGCGCCTGAAACTGGTCGGTGTACTTGCCGAGGTCATGCAGCAACCCGGCCGCCCGGCCGAGATCGGCAAGACCCACGGGTTCGAGAAACGCGGCTGCTCGCTCCGCCGTGCCTTCGAGGTGCGCGGAGAGCCTCTGCCACCGCTGTCGATCCCCTGCAGCGCTGTGGGCGTAGTACGTCGGCCGCGTCATCTTCGCTCATCTCTCACTCGGCCTCCTCCGACAACGTGAATGGAACATCGCGAGCACATCCGTCCAGGCTCTCACCGCAGAGATGCCGCCCGACCGTCACGGGCGTGGCGGCGGTGCTCGGCGTCCCGCCCCCCGCTGTCGGCGTCGCGCCGGACCGCCGCCTTCGGTTTATGGTCCGGCGAACTGCCGGCCTTCCGAGCGCCGCCCGGCGTGCCGTTCCCTTCGTTCGGGACGAGCGCGACGGGGCCCGAGCCAGCAACCCGTCGGCGTCATTCCGCCACGCCTCGACCATCGCGTGCACCGGGTGACCCGCCTTGGCCAACGTGGGCCCGCGCCAGCCAACCCGTCGGCGTCACTCCGTCCCCTCGGGCAGCGTGAACGTCACCAGCATGTTGCTGCCGGTCGGGGCCTCGAGCTCCGGCGCGTAGGTGCGCGGGCGGTTGCCGACGCCGCCGACCGGCACCGTCAGGTACTGCCGGCCGCCCGCCTCGTAGGTCACCGGGTAGCCGCTGATCTGGCTGCCGAGGATCGTCTCCCAGAGGACCTCGCCGGTCTCGGCGTCGAACGCCCGGAAGCGCCGGTTCGAGTCGCCGAAGAAGACGACGTTGCCGGCGGTGGCGAGGGTCGTGCCGGCGTTCGGCGCCCGCTGGCTGTAGCGCCAGACCTCGCGGCCGGTCGAGATGTCGATGGCCCGCACCTCGGTCAGGTCGCCGTCGGGCCCGATGTCGGGGTCGGGAATCGAGAACCGGGGGCCGGTGCCCGAGACGGTCCGGGGGTTGAGGGTCTGGTTCAGGCACGAGCGGTTGATGGGAACGTAGAGCATCCCCGTCACCGGGCTGTACGACCACGACCACCAGCCCTTCACGTTGTGGCCGCAGATGATGAACTGGTCGCCGGCCTCGCGCGCCACCAGGTCCATGTTGATGGTGGTCGTGCCGGTCTCCACGTCGACGTCCGAGATCACGAAGCGCTCGGTGCTGTCGAACGGGAACGGGTCGGCCCAGAGGAACTCCCCGGTCTCGCGGTCGTTGACGAACAGGCCGCCGGGCTCGCCCAGGACCACGACGATCTTGCGCTCCTCGGCGGTGCCGGCCAGGTTCGGGTTGATCCAGCGCACCGCCTCGGGGTCGGGATTGACGACGGTGTCGATGAGGGTGCGCTCCTGCACGAAGTCCTGGTCCCAGTCGTCGCACGGGAGGTACTGGTAGTACCAGTCGATGGCGCCGGTGTCGGCGTTCATCGCGATGGTCGAGTTGGAGTACAGCTCGCAGGGCGAGCGGTCGCCGACGTCCCAGGTGCCGCGACGCATGAGGCGCGTGTAGGGCAGGGGCACCGCGACGCCCCAGAACACCCGGTTCAGCTCGGGGTCGAAGCTGCCCGGCACGCCCCACGGCGAGACGTGGACGCGGTCGGCCGTCGGCACCGTGCCCCACGTCGCGCCGCCGGGGTCGTCGGCGCCCGCCGCGGTGTAGGTCCGCCAGCGCTCGGCGCCGTCGCCGGCGTCGTGGGCGGCCACGAAGCAGCGGGCGTCGAGGCTGGCGGGGCTGCACGTCCGCCCGCTGACCACCATGCCGTTGACGATCGTCGCACCCGACGAGTGGGTGATGCCGTCGCGGTAGTCGGCCGTCCGCGACTCCCAGGCGAGCTCGCCGGTGCGGGCGTCGACGGCGATGATGTGGGCGTCCGCCGTCAGGTGATAGACGTGGCTGCCGTAGAGGGCGAGGTTGCGCGTGCGGGCCCCGAACTGCGCGTGCTCCCGGATGTCGTCCGGCTGCTCGCGCCGGTACTCCCAGATCAGGTCCCCGGTCGTCGCGTCGAGCGCCTGCAGGTGGTCGTAGCCGGGCTGGGCGATGTACATCACGCCGTCGTAGACCAGCGGCCGGATCTCCTGGGCTCCCTCTTCCATCGCCCGCATCCACGCGAGGCGGAGGCCGCCGACGTTGTCGCGGTCGATCTCGTCGAGGGGGCTGAAGGCCTGGAAGTCGTAGGTGCGGTACGCCATCAGCCAGTCCCCGGGATCCGGGTCGCGGAGCATCTCGTCGGTGACGGGCACGAACTCCTGCGGCTGGCCGGCCGCGGCCGCCGGCGGGAACGCGGCGCACGCCAGCCAGGCCAGGCTGGCGAGAACGGCGACGGATACGAGTCTCGGTTGCGGCATGGTCGTCTCCCCTGGTTCGCTCGCGGGCCCGTCCGGTTGCCGAACGGATCGCCCCGCGGCAGCCGTCGCGACCCGTCCGGCCGCAATTCGCCGGCGGCCGCCGACGACCCGATTCTACGACGACGGCGACGCGTCTGGAGGCGATTCGTGCACGGTCGTCGCGCGGCGCAGGGGGTGACGCCAGCGCAAGTCGGGAAAGCGGCCGAAATCGGCGTCGGTCGACACCAGCGTGCAACCGTGCTCTATCGCGACGGCGGCATGCTGCGCATCGGCCACCAGCTTGCCCGCGGCCCCGGCCTGGCGGCACAGTCGCTCGAAGATGGCGAGGTGATCGGGACCGGGACCGACCACCCGCGCGGTCGGCCGGTCGACCAGCTCGGCGATGAAGGCGAACACCTCGTCGTCGGTCGACGGGCGCTCGAAGACGCGCGCGTTGGTGACGATGCGGACGACCCCCGCCAGCACCAGGACGGAGAGGGCGAACGGCTCGGGACCGGTGGCCAACCGGGTGAGCCAGGCCGCGTACCGGTCGTGCTCGGGGGTCGAGTCTTCCCGGTGCGCGTAGATCAGCACGTTGACGTCGGGAAGCAGCATCGCCGTGCTCCGCGTCAGCGGTCGCGGCGACCGAAGCGCCGCTCGTCGTCGGCGGCGTCGAGCGCCCGCGGCCGGTCCAGGTCGATTCCCGGCCGCGGCCCGCCGCCGCCGACCGAGACCAGCCGGAAGGGCCTCGGCGCCGCCGGTTC
Source organism: Vicinamibacterales bacterium (assembly GCA_965215105.1). Lineage (GTDB taxonomy): Bacteria > Acidobacteriota > Vicinamibacteria > Vicinamibacterales > UBA8438 > JAJEEA01. The sequence goes on along the minus strand of OZ244051.1, from coordinate 6,853,681 downwards.
GGGACGGGTGAGGGCGTCGTTCAACGTATGGGCGATGAACGCGCTCACGCTGACCCCGCGAGCCGCCGCCACCCGGCGCACGCGCGCGGCGAGCCGATCGTCGAGGGAGATCGTCGTTCGCATTATGCACAGCATAATCGACATGCACCATCACATCAACGCCCGATTGACGGTTCGCCTCCGAGAGCGGCACGATCCTGGCGATGCACGACGACGCGGTCGAAGAACAGATTGCCCGGTGGCGGGCGTACCTGTGCCGGCCGCCATCGCCGCCCGCATCACGGAGTTCGGCTTCAGCCCCAACCGGGTGGCGGCGCTCGGCGAGAACCTCGTCCTGCTCGCCAACCTCGCGTGGTCGCTCTGGCTGTACGCGCGGTTCCTCGCCGGGCGCGGCCCGTTCGCAGCCGTCGAGGGCTGGCAGACCGCCTACCTGCCGGTCTACGCGGTCCGGGCCGCCGTCGTGGTCGTCGTCTCCCGCCGCTGTTCGGCTACCAGTGAGGTATAGTCCAGCCTCCATGATTGCGCTGCTGCTCGGGCTCGCCATCCTGGCGACGCTGTATCTGGCCCTCGCGCGCCGGAAGCAACCGCGGGACATCCGGCAGCGGATCTACCGCCGGCAGGAGGGGCGCTGCCGCGACTGCGGGAAGGCGATGGAGGAAGGGTGGCTCAAGCTGGAGGAGCCGCCCGGGGGCGAGCCGGAGCGGGTCTGCGCCGTCTGCCACATGGCGCGGCACGCCTGAAACCCAAAGAACGGGACGACGGCGACGTTCGGCGGAAGCGTCCGCCACGCTCCCAGGCCGCCGGGCGCCCGTCCTTCCGCACGAGCGCCCGACGCCCGAGGCCGCCCCGCTACGGGATCGGGGCGAACGGCACCGCCGGCTCGCGCACGCCGGGGTGGCCGGCCTCGATGCGCTGCCGCGAGACGAGCGCCGCCGCCTCGAGGGCCAGCTCCTCGTCGGCCCGGCCCGCGTTCAGCAGGTTCACCATGGCGTGGTTGCCCTCGTGGCAGGCGTACTCGAAGAGGGTCACGTCGGCGGCGGACCGCTGCATGGGAATCGCGACGGTGTACGGCACCGCGAAGGTCTCCGGGTCCTCGACCGTCACCCGGTAGTCGATGGTGTTGGCGTCGACGAGGGTGAACCGCTCGACGAGGGTCAGGGTCTCGCCCGACATGCGGGGGCCGGTCGGGGTGACGTGCGACGGCTGGTAGTCGCCGCCGTCGAGCTTGCCGTTGAAGTGGCGGGTCTCGACGACGAGGGTGTCGCCCTCCCAGTACCCGCGCGCGTCGCCCAGCCACTGGCGGATGCCCTCGTCGGCGTACGGCCGCCCGTCGAGGGGCACGATGCGCGCCTCGTGGATCATCTCCATCAGCAGCACGAAGTGGTCCGGGGTCTGGAAGATCTGGTAGTTGGCGTTGTACAGGGTCGGGATCATCGCCGTCGGCAGCGTCCGCGAGATGCAGCGCTCCCAGTTGTTCCGGTCGAGCCACGAGTCGGCCTCGCCGCGGCCCTCGCGCGCCGCCTCGCGGGCGATCAGCCGCTCGACGCCCCGCTCGGTCATCCGGATGCGGCCGTCCGGCGGGTCCACGACCAGCGACTCGCGGTCGATGCGGCCGGCCTGCTCGAGCCAGCCCGCCCCGGTGCCCCCGGTGGCCTCGATCACCGCCCGCTGCGCGCGGCGGCTCAGCGCCCACTCCTCTTCCGTGAGCCGCTCGAGCGGCGTGGTCGTCGAGTTGTTCCACAGCCCCTGCAGGTCCGGGGCTCCCCACGGTGTCCGGGGGATCGCCGAGCCGTCCGACTCGATGCGCTCCGGCACCCACTGCCCGGCCGCGGGGGTCACCGCCGCCAGGGCCACCATGAGCACCGTGCCGGTGCCGATCGACCAACGTACCTTCATTCTCATCCGCGTTACCCCCCTTCGGGCCGCTGCTCCTTGTGCTCGGGCCACGGTATCCACCCCGACCGGGTCTGGAACCCCCACTGGCGAATCCGCCGGCCGCGCACGACGACGGTCATGGGCCGCCGGGCCGGATCTATCTCCAACCGGTGCAGCCACCGCGCCGGGCGGAACCGGAATGCTCCCGGCGGATGCCACCGCCGAACCTGCGCGCCGTCCGCCCCGGGCGTATGCTCCCAGTACCCGCCGCGGAGAATGAAGGTCACGAACCACCAGGGGTGGTCGTGCAGCGAGTCGTCGTCGCTGGCATGGAACCAGTGGACGTAGACGCCGAACCACCGGCAGGACACCACCCGAAGGCGGCGCAGGTACAGCTCGCCCTCGTGGCGGCGGATCGACTCCCACTCCCAGACTCGGAATCGCCCCGGTTCCGATTCCATCACGTGGCGGCCGGCCTCCCGTTCCTCAGCGGCGCGTGCCCTCGACGTCGGTGCGGACGCTGAAGAGCGTCTTCCCCGCGGTGACGTACAGCGTGCGCAGGTCCGGCCCCCCGAAGGCGGCGTTGGTGATGGTGTCCTCCGGCACCGGAATGTGCTCGAGCAGCTCGCCGGCCGGCGAGAACACGTGGATGCCGGCCACCGTGTCGAGGGTCTCGCTCGTCCCCCGCGTGCGGTTCAGCCCCGCCGCCACGTAGAGGTTGCCGGCGCTGTCGATGGTCATCCCGTCGCCGCTGCGCCCCGGCAGGAAGTCGTGGAAGATGCGCATGTTGCCGACGGTGCCCTCGGGGCTGAGGTCGTAGGCCCGGATCAGCCGGGGGCCGCCCTCGGCCTGCTCGGTCTCGATGACGTACAGCGTGGTGTCGTCCGGCGAGATGACGATGCCGTTGGGCCGCATGACCTCGGGCTCGGTCAGGATGCGCGCGACGGCGCCGTCCGGGTCGATGCGGTACACGCCGTGCACGCCGGTCTGGTTCTCGGTCGGGTTCGGGCCGGGCCGGTCGGTGAAGTAGATGCGCCCCTGCCCGTCGATGGTCAGGTCGTTCGGCTGATGCAGCTCCTTGCCCTCGAACGAGTCGGCCAGCACCTCGACCTCGCCCGTCGCCAGGTCGGTGCGGGTGATGCGCGGCAGGGCGGTCTCGCCGTCCCCGCCCTCGCAGGCGAGCAGGCGCCACTGGCTGTCGAAGATCAGCCCGTTGGCCCGGTTGCTGGGCTGTCGGAACGTGGTGAGCTGCCCGTCGGCCGACCACCGCATGATGCGGTTGTTGCCGAGGTCGGTGAAGTAGACCGAGCCGTCCTCGGCCGCCGTCGGGCCCTCGGTGAACGCCACGGTGGTCTCGACCGCGAGCTCCCGCGCCGGCGCATCGCCCGAGGCGGCCCCGCCGGCCGCGGGCGCGGCCCCGCCGGCCAGGGACTCTTCCAGGGCGCCCACGCTGTCCTGAAGCGCCGCGATGCTCTCGGCGGTCGCCGCCTGCTGCGTCTCGAGGTTCTCCAGCACCCGCAGGACGTAGGCGGTCCCCACGAACTGCGGCTCGGAGCCGCACGCCGACACGACAGGCAACAGAACCGCGATCACCCCGATAGCAGATCTCGTCATCTATAGCTCCCCGGTCTTGCGGCCCGCGGCGAAGTCCCCGCCCCGCTCGAGCGGCGATGCATCCCGCCTGGCCGCGTTGCTCCTCGGTCGAACATGCCCACCTTGTCCTCGTCTCGCTCGTCGCGCCCTGTCGGGCACGGCGTTCTTCGGCCCGCGGGGGGCGTCGTCCCGGCCCGCGGGCGCCCCTGCGGCCTGCCGGCGCCCTCCCGCCGCGCTGCCACGCGGGCGCCGCGGGCGGCCGGGTGCGAGGTCGTACCGTCACTCCGGCAGCCGAAAGGCGATCAGCTCGGGCGGGCGCCCGCCGATGGTCACCGCGATGTACTGGCGCCCGTCGACCCTGTAGGTCATGGGCGTCCCCAGGGTCCCGGTGGGCAGGTCCACCGAGCCGAGCTCCTCCCCGGTCTCCTTCGACCGCGCGACCAGCCGGGGCCCCCCGTCGCTGCCGCCGGCCGAGAGGGCGCTGACGAGCAGCGTCTTCGTGAGCACCGGCCCGCCCACGCCGTCGCCGCCCAGCGGCGGCAGGTTCAGGTCGCGCAGCCGCGGGTGGTTGCGGTAGCGGTCGCCGTTGCCGAGCGGCTGCATCCACACGTGGTCGCCGGTGTTCATGTCGATGGCGGTCATCCGCGAGTACGGCGGCTTGAGCAGGGGCAGCCCCTGGGGCATGAGGTTGCCGCTCCGCGACGGCCCCAGGCCGCGGGTCATCCGCTCCCCCTCGGGGGCGCCGTGGGTGTAGGCCACGGTGGCGCCGAGCGCCGGGTCCGGCTCGTACATCGTGATGACCACCGCCTGGTTCCTCGACGGCACGTAGAGCACGCCGGTCTCGGGATCGATGGCGGCCCCCGCCCAGGTCGCGGCGCCGCCGTCCGGCGGGCGCATCAGGGTGCCCTGCCACCCCCCCTCCTCCCGCCGCGAGATCGGCGTGAAGAGGGGCCCGAGCCGGTACGGCTGCACCACCTCGACGGCGATCTCGCGGAGCTCGGGGGTGAAGTCGACGAGGTCGTCGATGGTCACCCCCTGGTACTCGAACGGCGCGGGCCGGGTGGGGAACGGCTGGGTCGGCGAGACGTACTCGCCGGGCATGTTCGTCTCCGTCGGCACGGGCCGTTCCTCGATGGGCCAGACCGGCTCGCCGGTCACGCGGTCGAACGTGTAGACGAAGCCCTGCTTGCTCACCTGCACCAGGGCCTTGATGTCGCGCCCGTCGACGGTGATGTCCGCCAGGTTGGGGTGGGTCGGGAAGTCGTAGTCCCACAGGCCGTGGTGCACGGCCTGGAAGTGCCACACCCGGTCCCCGGTCTCGACGTCGACGGCGATGATGGTCTCCGAGAACAGGTTGTCGCCGGGCCGGTCGGCCCCGTAGTAGTCGTTGGTGGTGGTGCCGGTCGGCAGGTAGACGTGCCCCAGCTCGTTGTCGCCGGCCAGCATCGACCACACGTTGGCGTTGCCCGAGTAGCGCCACGACTCGTTCAGCCAGGTGTCGGCGCCGAACTCGTCGGCGCTGTTCGGCACGGTGTGGAAGTCCCAGGCGTGGGCCCCCGTCCTGACGTCCCAGGCCCGCACCCAGCCCGGCACCGCCTCCCTGGTGATGCGGCGGTCGGCGACCTGCGAGCCGTGGATGACCCGGTCGCGCACCACGATGGGCGGCGAGTGGATGCCGTAGAGCATCGCGTTCAGGTAGTCGCGCTCCTCCCGGTCGGCCCGCGGCAGGCCGACCATCGCGTCGACGATGCCGCTGCCGTCGGGGCCGAAGTCGGGGCAGGGCCGCCCGGTGCCCGCGTCGACGCACACCAGGTAGCCGGCGCCGGTGCCCCAGAAGATGCGCTCGTCGCCCTCGCCGTCGGTCCAGTAGGCCACCCCCCGCTGCCGGAACGTGCCGGTCATCGGGGTGGTCCCCTCCTCGTAGCTCTTCGGGTTGAAGACCCACAGGGTCTCGCCGGTCACCGCGTCGACCGCCACCCCCTGCGAGATCGCGGTGTTGAAGTAGAGCACCCCGTCGACCATCAGCGGCGTCGCCTGCATGCCGCCGGGGCGCGGGGGGTGCCCCCGCCGGTAGAGGTTCGGGTTGTCCTCCTCGAGAGACGCGACGATGGTCTCGAGCGGCGCCCACCACTCGCTGCCGTCGGGCATCGTGCGGCTGACCATGGCGTCGACCGAGCGCCAGCGCCACGCGATCTCCAGGTCCTCGAAGTTGGTCGCGTCGATCTGGTCGAGCGGCGAGTACTTCTGGCCGGCGATGTTGCCCGCGTAGCTGCGCCACTCGCCGTTCTCGGTGCCATAGGTCTGCCACGGGCCGTCCTGCGCCCGGGCGGGCCCGGAGGGCGACACCAGCAGGAGCCCGACGAGCCCGGCCGCGAGACGTGTCGGCGTCTTCGCCATCGACTGAACCTCCCTCGACTCTTCTTCCCGAATCCGAAACCGCCAGATTATACCCAGGAGTCGGCGCCGCACGCCCCGGAGCCGGCGCGTCGACGCGGAATCGGCGGCTCCCTTCCGGAGGTGGCGCGCCACGCTCGGGGACGGCCCCGCGGCGCTGTCGGGCTTCCCGGGCGGCGCCGGCGGGCGGGGTACCGGCTACCGGTCACCGCGCCGGCCGCCCGAGAGGCGGGGATGATGGCCGTGCACGTCGGTCCGGGCCGCCGGGTTGGCAGGGGACGCCCCCCCGGCCTGCGGCCCCTCTCCCATGATCTTGACCGCGCCGTCCGCCACGAGCTGCCTGACGGTGTCGCCGTCGGCGTCGTGGGTCGAGATCTGGCCTTCCTTCCGGGGCCCCAGCCGCAGCACCTTCCCGCGGGACAGGTGGACTCTGAGGAACCGGGAGGTCTGATTGAGAATGGTGATCATCGTCTCGCGCGTCTCCGTCGACGCTACCGATGATACTGCACCGGGGCGCCGCCGGGCCGGTCCGCCTTTTGCGTTTCCCGCGGGGACGGAGTATGCTGAGCTTTCCGCTCGCGCGGCGCGCGCCGCCGATTTCGACGGCCGTGTTACATTTCCCGCACCCCAACAGGAGAGGCACGCCATTTCTTCACGAATCTTCGTCGGCAATCTCAGCTACGAAACGTCATCGACCGAACTCGAGAATCTGTTCGGACAGGTGGGTCAGGTCACGGAGGTGTTCCTGCCCGTCGACCGCGCCACCGACAAGCCGCGGGGGTTCGCCTTCGTCGAGTTCGGGGACGCCGCCTCGGTGTCCCAGGCCATCGAGAAGCTGGATGGGACGGAGCTCAACGGTCGGAACCTCCGCGTGAGCGAAGCCCGCGACCGGGCGCCGCGGCCCTCGATGCCGCCGCCCTTCATGGACGACGGCCCGCCGCAGATGGACTTCGGCCGGCGGCCGGCGAAGCCCAAGGGCAGCCGGAGAGGCCTCCGCGGCCGCAAGCGGGGGTTCTAGAAACCCGCAACGACGCCCGTCACACCGCCGCCGGCGGCATGCCGCCGACGCTCGGCATGCCGTCGGCGGTGCTCCCACGCCGTTCGCGCGGGACCGGCGGCGCCGGCCCGTACTTCCCGCGACGCCCCGCCCGCTCGCGTCAGGGCAACGATAGCACGAATACAGCGATAACTCCCCGAATTCATTGAGATTTCGGTCAGGCTGCGGCGGGTACGCCCACGATTCCACCCACACTTGACCGAGCCGTTCGAGGTTGGTCCGCTACCGTCCCAGACGGTCCAATCATACGCCACTTGACTGACCCCGCAGAGCCAGAGACCGGTCGACAGCTGCACGCCGCACCCTGTCTCGCTTCCGGATACGGCGCTCGCCGGGTGGTTGGGGCAGGAATCACGCCCGCCGCATGCGCCGGCCACCGTCTCGCGCGGATCGCCGGGCGGCATCTCCACGTCGCGCGGCCGCGGCGCCGGCGCCGACGAAGGCCGGCAGCGTCACGACCCGCGCCCGCGACAAGTACTCCGCCGGCCCGGGCACGAAGCCGCTGCCTTCCGGCTCCGGCCGCGGCTTCCCCGTCGCATCGACCAGCGCCGTCGAGGCACCGAGATCCAGCGTGTCTTCCGCCGGCTCGTCCTTCCGCCCACACGGCGAACCGGTACTCGCGCTGGGCGCGGCGGGCGGTCTCCTCCAGGAAAACGAGCAGCAGCGCGAACTCGAGGTAGGCGACGGAACCGTGGTAGACCGTCTGGCTCTTGTGGGCCGTGGAGAACGTCCGGCCCTCGACCGCGTTTCGCAGCACGACGATCCGCCCGCGCGGGCCAGCCTGCTCGGCCACCATCGCGCCGAACGCCCGCGAGAACTCCCGCGGCCGGCGGATTGGCGAGGCCACGTCGCGGCCGTCCGGCATCAACGAGCGCCACGCGGCCTGCTCCTCGGCCGTCTCCGGCTCGATCGATGCGCGGTAGATCCAGCCGTTCGCGGCGTGGTGCACATCGCTGTCGCCGGCGGTCCCTTCGCCCTGGCCGAGGAAACAGGCGGGCTTCGAGATCCAGATCGTCTCGCAGCCGCGGATCGCGTGCCGCTTCGACGAGGCCTTCCGCAATGCGGTGATCGGAAGCCGCTCCGCCGGGTCGCGGAAGTCGACGAACGTGCAGGCGATCAGGTTGCCCGCGTCATCGACGTGGTGTCCGTCTGCCCAGGTACTTCGAAGCTGGCCGGCCCATCAGCCCGTTGCTCGCTTCGCCGTGCTCCGGGCTCTCCCGCCGCTGCGCGTCGACGCCCAGCTCAAAGTGCACCCGGCCCTGCGCCAGCACCCCGAGGGCGTAACCGACTTGGTACTCCCGGCCGTACAGCGACCTCGCCAACCCGACGCTCGGCGTTCCAGGAACCGGGCACCCACCGGCAGCCCGTAGCCCACCTCCGGAGCTGACCGCCGGACCCGTACATCTGGTGCGAGCCCATGCCGTAGGCCATCTGGTTGCCCCCACAGCGCCTCGGCCCCGCCCTGCGCCGAACCGCCCCACGACGCGACGACCCTCGCCGTCAGCCCCAGCGGGCTCGGCGGCGTCGGGTCCCAACCGAGCGACAGCGACATCCCGCGGTCGGTGAACCCTTCGGCCTGGTGCACGAGCAGCGTCCGCACCCGCACGTCGAGCGACAGCCCCGTGACCGTGTCGGTGAAGGCCAGGCCGCCGCCGACGTCCATGCCGGCGCTCGTCTCCGCCTCGCCGCCGTCCCGGCGCAGACTCACCTCGACGCTCGGCGTCAGCGACAGCCGGCCGCCGCCGAGAATGAAGCCCCGCGAAGCCTTCAAGCGCCGTGCGCACCCGCGTCACCCCCGCCTCCGACGCATTCAGCCGGCCGGTGGGGCCGTCCAGCAGGTCGCTGGCCGCGCCCACCGACAGCGCGTCGGCCTTGAACGCCAGGGAGAAGCCAGCCGTGGCCCGCGAGCCGATCAGCTCGCCCCCGTCCGCCGCCGACATCATCATCCACACGCCCGCCTCGAGCGTCGAGCCGTCTTTCGCTTCCAATAGCTCAGCCTGACCTCGGCGCTGAACGCCAGCTCGAACTCGAACGCCGTCCCGTCGTGCTCCGCCAGCACCCCCGAGAACCACGCCCTCAGCGGCGCCACCTCGGTGATCGTCCCGGTCGCCCCGGCGTCGCCGAGCGTCCGCCGGACGGATTCGACAGCGTCAGCGTCTCGTCTTCCTCCGCAGCGCCGTCGTGATGCGCCGCGTCCGCCTTCTCCGTCCTGCCCGCGCCGAAGGTCGACGTGCCGAACGCGGCCGCGTAATCCGTTCACGCTCCGACCAGAATCTCAGAAAACCCCGGCTTTGTTGGTCAGACTTCCAGCCGAACCGGTCCCTCCGGGTCAGAAACCGGCTGGCAGTACCCCGAAACGACTGGCAGTGCGGAGCTCCAGACTGCGAATCTGGCGACCCCTCCACACCCCACGATCCCCGCCTTCGCAGACCGCCTCTCGCCGCCACTCACGAATCTCCCCGCACCAACCGCTGACGAAGGCTCCTACCATCCGTCGTACGGATGCGCCGCCAGCGAGCGATCCGGCCGCCCGCGGTCAGGGCCCTCCAACGGGTAACCCCGATGCCCAAATGCCACGACCCCGCCGCCCAAGCGCTCAATCGCTGAACACCGAACGCCGACCACGTACCCACGCACCGTACCGACTCCGTTCACTCCCCCCGCCCTTCGCCCGCACCGTCCGGGCGTCGCACCCCGTTTCCGCTCCACTCGCTCGCCACCGCCGCCCAATCGATGCCGCGTCACTACTGTCCCACACACCTTCAAATAGAGGCGGCTTGAACCTTCCAGATCTGGTAGAATGATTTGGCCCTCAAGTCATTCAAAAGACAGGAGATCCAAGCCGTGGCCCATCATAACACAGTCTTCGCGCAACTCCTCAGGTTCCTTCCGAGACATGAATTCGACGCCGAGGCGCGCGAGCACCAGTGCGGCCAGGGGCTGCGCGTCATGAGCCGCTGGGCGCAGTTCGTGGCCCTCGGCGTGGCGCAGTTGACGGGCCGACAGAGCCTGCGGGACATCGTGAGCAACCTCAGCGCCCAGGGGCGCAAGCTCTATCACCTCGGCGTGAGGACGGTGGTCAGCCGCTCGTCGCTGGCGCGGGTCAACACCGAGCAGCCGTACACCCTCTACGAAGCGTTGTTCGGACGCCTGTTGAGCCGCTGCCAGGAACGCGCGCCGAGGCACGGCTTTCGGTTCAGGAACAAGTTGTACTCCGTCGATGCGTCCACCATCGACTTGTGTCTGTCGGTTTCCCGTGGGCGTCGTTTCGACGCACGAAGGCGGCCGTCAAGCTGCACGTCGGACTGGATCACGGCGGCCATCTGCCGACCTTCGTCAGGGTGACCGACGGCAAAACCGCCGACGTCACGGCGGCCCGCATCTGGGAGTTTCCGGCCGGCAGCGTGGTCGTGGCGGACCGCGCGTATCTGGACTTCAAGTGGTTCCATCAGTTGCAGGCGCGGGGCGTGACCTTTGTGACGCGCCTGAAGCGGGGCGTGCGGTATCGGGTCACGAAAGCGCACGCCGTCCGCCCCGGGACCGGGGTCATCAGCGACGAGACGATGGAGCTGACGAGCGCTCGGGGCCGCAAGGCATATGGTGAGCCGCTGCGACGGGTGGTCTATAAGGACCCGGAAACGAAGAATCGGTACGTATTCGTGACCAACAACACGACGTGGGTGGCGAAGACGATTGCGGACATCTACAAATCGCGATGGCAGATCGAGCTGTTTTTCAAGTGGATCAAGCAACATCTGAAGGTGAAGCGGTTCGTGGGCCGGTCGAAGAACGCGGTCTTGACGCAGTTGTGGGTGGCGATGTGCATGTACCTGCTGTTGGCGTATCTCAAGTTCCTCATGCGAGTGAGTTGGAGCCTTTACAAGATGCTGCAGGTGCTCCAGCTCAACCTGTTTGAACGTCGGCCACTCCTGGATCTTCTCACGACGCCGCCGCCACCGGGTTCTGACCCTCCCGACCCCCAGTTGTCGCTGACGTGGGCCTAAAATCGCCAAAAATGTGGGACACTAGTGGGTTCGGGTAGATCATTGCGCTGTCCGCGGGTGCGTTCGGAAGCTCTGAGTGATTCCCATCTGCGCCGAACGGAATGCCACGTCTCCTGATGCGCCCTTCAGAGGAATCGAGCAGCCAGTCGATCGATCCGTGTAGCTTAGTGATCCGGATGACACCTTCCATGAATCTGGGTTCACCACGGATCCCCGGAGGGTTGTAGTGGAGATCGAGTTCAAGTCGAGATGAACGAAATACTGGCGTTAGCGCACCAACGAACCGATCTACAACGCGCAGGCCAGCGACGTCGCAACCATGCTCGACGAGCCGGTCGTAGTTCGTGGTGAAGACGTGCAGGCGCTCCCGAGATGCGGCACGGCTTGCAAAGCTCATCAAGAAGGACTGCAGAGTGTTCGCCGCCTCCGCTCGGCTTTCCGGCGTCCGGCCGCTCGCGATGCCCGCCTCCGTGGCCAGCAGTGACCTCAGGAACCTGCCAAGTTGAACGTCCAGAGCAGTCTTGATCGCTGCAGCGGCGGCGGTGTCGCCGTTGATGACCAACCCCTCCATCAGCGCCAAGGCGCTTCGAACTTGATCCTCCATGTTCGGTTCACCGCGGCCAAGTCGGACGGCGCTCGTACGCGCATGCGCTTCAATGGCGGCGTCGTGCGGCGTCCCCAGCGCAAGGGTTGCCATCGTCGTCGCCGGCGCGCCGGCGATTGCGCCGACAGCGGTCGTAAAGCCGCTACCAAGTAGTAGGTTCAGGTGCTCGCTTTGGAATACAGCCGATAGCCACGGCTCGATGTGCCGGCGCGTAGTAGTGGTGAACGATTCGAGAGGACCATCTTCGGTCGGAACATCGGCGTCGTCATACCATTCCTCGTTCGCACCGACCCGATAACCGTGTGCCTTCATGTATCAGCGCCTCCACGACGACTCAGTTCTGCAGCTCATGCAGGAGATGACGGAACTCGCAAGGGCGGCGGCAGAGCCTGCCGCCGCAGCCTGGCAAACGAGTTGCCGGTCCGACTTGATCTGTGCGGCCGCTTGCGTCCCGTCCCGCTCGGCGAACAGCACGTTGTAGTTCTGGTTGCTCTTGAAGGGCGGATCGAGGTAGACGAAGGTCGACGATCTCGTCGCCGACGTACCGTCGCAGGATGTCCAGGTTGTCGCCGTAGAAGAACTGGTTGGCGTCCATGGGCCCGACGAACGTATCGACCGTCGGCCTGTGCTCCTTTAGCGGCTACGCGCGCGACTAGGCTGCTCCGCGGGTGTCCGCGGATGGTCTCCAGGTTCAGGCGTCGGCGCCGCCGGCCGCAACGCCGTGAACGGTGCCGGGCCGACGAACGCCGGTGAGGCGCGGTCACCCCGCGTACCCGTTCATCACAGGACGGCGATGGAGCTCTCCGCCACCTGAACTCCTCGAGGGGGGACGCCGGCTAGGTCCTCCGCGCCGAACCGCGGCGCCCTGGCCCTCGAAATCGCCAGCAGGCTCCGCCCGCAACCGGCCCCCGACCTTGGTCGCCCGGCGTGAACCGCCCTCAGCCGTGCGGCCGGGAGCCAGGATCTCAACCCCGCCGCCAGACGGTGCGCGGAGGCGCCCGCGGCCGAGAGCGCGGGCGCCTCCGGAGCCGAAGGCCACAGGTTCGAATCCTGTCGGCGCGCCAACCTCTCAGGTCCTTTCCCCAAGGAAAAGGGCCCTTTTTGCTGGGTTTTTCGTCCATGCGGGTCGCCGTTGGCCGCTGTCTGGATCGGGTCAGCAACGGTCAGAAACCGGTCCAAAAGGCCCCTTTCGAGCACCAAAAGTTAGCACCCCCGGATCCGCCGCCCGGCTGGGGTCCGAGCCGCCGGCCCACGGGACTCCCGACCCGGCAAGTCTCCGCCGTCCTGACCCCTTCACCTCGCGGGCTACGCGCGGCTGGACGCGACATCAGCTTGCTTTGGGCAGCGGCACCGTCGCCCCACGCGACGATCACGACGCCGCCGGGAGGGTCCAGCCCCTCGGTTGTCAACGGTCATCGAAGCGCCGGATTGTCAACGCGCTCGGCTCCGGCACCGGTCTTCTCTTGTGGGTGAAGATGCGCTCATGTCGTTGGCGTGCTTGATTCGTCCAGCAGCTCCTTCAGCGTCGTCTCCGCCGGAAACTCGTCGTCCTTCACTTCGGCCGTGAATTCCGGCGGCGTGAAGAGCGGGTTGCCCGACGACCAGAGCTCGACACTCTCGGCGTGCTCCTCGTGGTAGGCGGGGTCGGTGGTCACGCGCAGGCGGTCGCGCATTCCCGGCGCGAGCAAGCCGTACTCGCGGTTGCCGAGCGGCTGGATGTCGGTTCCCGGCGGCATCAGATCGGGCGACGAGATCACCCGGTCGAGGTCGTCCATGGCGACCGGCGACGGTGCTCGGACAGGCACCGCAACGTCGACGTCGACCGTGGCGTCGATATCGAACCCCCCGGTGCGGGCCTCCCGGACCTGACGCTCGATGGCTTCAGCGACATCGGCGGGCCCGCCGGCGTCCGGCACGGCCTCCTGGGCGACCGCCGGTGGGCGGGCGCCGTCGCCGCGTCGACCGCCGCCCGAGAGAACCGCACCGGCGATGGTGCTCGGAAGCCGGGCCAGGATCGGCTGCAGAGGACCGACCACCGACTCGAACAGGTTGATGCGGGTGCGCAACGCGGTGTAGACGTCGGTCTCGACCGTGCCAGCGTAGTGCAGATTGACGATGCGGATCGCCGGATGCGCCTGCCCGAGGCGGTCGATGCGCCCGATCCGCTGCTCGACCCGCATCGGGTTCCACGGCATGTCGTAGTTGACCAGGGCGCCGCAGAACTGGAAGTTCAAGCCCTCCGCGGCGGCGTCGGTGCACAACAGCAGGTCGGCCTCGCCCTCCCGGAAGCGACGCTTGACCTCGTCGCGACCGATCGTGCTCCAAGCGCCGCCGGCGGATCGGACCTCGCCCCCGCGACCCGAGAAGCACATCAGGCGCAAGGCACCCGCGTGCCGGTCAGTGGGCTGCGACGGGTTCTGGGGCGACGCCGGCAGTGACCCGTCGGCGCTCCGGGAGTCCCGATTCTGCGACCTGTCCGCACGCGACTCGGGAACGCTGGCCTCTGTCGGCGCATCGTCCCAGGCGCCCAGCTCCTCGCGCAGGAAGTCCATCGTGTCGGTGTACTGCGTGAACACCATCGCCTGGGCGAAGCCGGCACCACGCAGCTCGAGGACCACGCGCTTCAGTTCCTGCACCTTGCCGTCCGCAGGCAAACGGCCGATGCCGTCGAGCAGCCCCCGGATGTCGGCGGCCTCCTCGAAGGCGAGCGCCCGCTGCTCGAGCGCCGCTACCTCGTCGACTTCCCGCGCCTCGTCCGACGTCTCGTCGTCGGACACGTCGTCGCCCAGGCCGCTGAAGAGCGGGGTCGGCGAACCGGGCGCCCCGCCGCCCACAGGGGCGTCGCCGGCCGCGGCCACCGCGTCGAGGTGCCGTTCGAGCGTGGTGCGCAAGGCGCGGAAGCTGCTGGCGAGCCGGCGGCGGTAGATGGTCATGACGAACCCCACCGCGGTGCGCTCGTCGGCCGCCGCCTGGTTGTAGGTACTGACGATGTAGTCCTCCACCGCATCGTAGAGCGCCCGCTCGCCGGCGGTCATCTCGACGAAGCGGTCCTCGACCCTGCGTTCGGCTATCGGGGTCGCCAGCAGGCCCTTCTCATGATAGCGGCGCAGCAGCTCGCGCGTGTGCCGCGAGACCAGATGGCGGACCGGCGTGTGCGACCGCATGATGGCCAGCGCCGCGCGCCGTTCCGGCGTTTCGAGCTGCCGGCGGGGAATGCTGGCGGGGTCGCGCAGCGCGCGGAGCACGCGGTTGGCGCGCAGGGGCGACAGCCCGGCGATCCGCCGGGCGTCGGACACTGCCATCGGTCCGAACTCCCGCTCCGCCGCCCGGAACAGCCGCGCCATCCGCTCGACGGCATCGGATGACGGACTCGGTTCCGCGATGTCCTCGAAGAACCGCAGAAACGCCGGCCCGCTCCAGTCGCCCGGCAGGCCCAGCAGGTTCAGCAGGTCCCAGACCTCGATGGGATGCACCTGCATCGGCGTCGCCGTCAGGAGCAGCAGGCCCGCGGCGCGGTCCTTCAGGCCCTGCATGAGCCGCAGCAGCGCGTTCGGCCCTCCTTCCTGCGCCGCTCCCGCCGCACGCCGCCGGGCGTGATGGGCTTCATCGAGCACCACCAGGTCCCAGGGCGGCGCGTCCTCCAGCAGGACCTGCGCCCGGTCGCGCCGGCGCATCAGGTGGCTCGAGGTGATGACGGCCGGCTCGGCGTGCCACGCATCGGGGCCGACCGGGCGCCGTTCGCGCCCCCGCAGGGCCGGGGAGGCGTACCAGACGAGCTGGCGCCCGTCGTAGATCGGCCAGTTCAAGTTGAACTTCTCGCGCAGCTCGATCTGCCACTGGCGGAGCACCGCCTTCGGGGCCAGAATCAGGATCCGCTTCGCGCGGCCGGCCAGCCACGCCTGCCGCAGCAGCAGGCCGGCCTGGATGGTCTTGCCCAGCCCCACCTCGTCGGCGATGAGCAACCGCGGCGGCCAGTGCGCGTAGAGCCGCTCGAACGCCCGCACCTGATGCGGCCAGGGCGTGACCGCGGCCGTGGCCTCGCCGACGCGCGCGCCTCCATCGGGCAGCGACGGCGCCCGGTCGATGAAGGCCCAGACCCGGCGGCGCAGATCGACCGCGGGCAGCCCGACGGGCGGCGGCTCACCCGCTCCCGGCGCGGGTACGGCCGGGGTGGCCGGCGGTGGGTCCGGCCCGTCCCGCAGGCGTGCCGGCAGGTCGCTGTCGGGCATGAAGCGCATCAGGTCGCGGCGCACCGCCTCGGGGGTGCCGAGCACGATCACCCGCTTCGCCTTGTCGGCCCAGATGCGTCCGAAGTTGGCCTCCTCGTCGTCGACGCGCTTCGGCTCCGGCCCCCAGCTCGTGTAGACGTGGATGCTCTCCCAGTTGCGGCGCCAGCCCGCCGCGGTCTCGTTCAGGCTGCCGTTCCACGCGAGCCGGTCGCCGGCGCGGTCCGCCACGATGCCGGCCTTCTCGTGGAAGATGCCGTCCTCGGGAATCGGCCGGCGCTCGGCGTCGCACGGCACCGCCACCTTCACGTCGAGATGGCCGCGCGCCACCATCCACGCCAGCAGCTCCAGCGCGTCGGCGGCGACCGCATCGGGCGGTGCCAGGGGCAACTCGGCGAGATGGCGCTCGACCCGCTCGCGCAGCGCCGCACCGCGTTCGATGGCTTCGATCTCGGCCGGCGGCAGGGTGCAGCCGACCACGAGACGCATGTGGCCGCGATTGCGGACCAGCCCCTCGATGCCGCGGGCGGCCAGCGCGAGCGCGCCGGCGTTGAAGTAGCCGGTCAGGCGGTCGTAGCGCTCCGCGTCTTCGAGCGCCGGGACGCAGAACAGCCGAACCAAGTCGCCATCGTCCGGGGTGTACTTGCGCTGCCACGAGCGGTCGGCGAGCATGAGTCGGCTCTCTTCACCCCGTCAAAACTCGGCCCCGCGCCGGTTCGCAGGCGGCCGACGGGCGCCGCGTCCAGTCGGCGCCGGCCGCGTTCGCCTGACTGGCGGACGGCGCCGGCCGAACGGACGCGCTCGGGCTACGATGGCTCCTTCGGCGCGGAACGCGGCGGCCGAGGCGATGGGGCTGGCCGCACGACCTTCGCAGCCGGCGGCGGACTGTAGCCCCGCGCTTCGGCCGCTGCCGGCTCCCCGCCGGGACGAACAACGGGCCGAGGCGGGTAGCGAACACAAGGGCGATTCAATGTGCGCTCCAGCTCCTGGGCGTGACGGACGAGGGCCGCGATGTCGTTGCCGTGCCTGGCGAAAAGCTCCGCCCGCACTCTCCGCACTTCTGCGACGATCGGATCATCGATGCGGCTACTCACGCTCCATCTCCTTGAGCTGGCTCGGTGTACAGATGACCGGCGGCTCGTGACCCGCATCCCGGCACACCTGCTCGATGCGGGCCGCCGCAACCGGATTCGCGAGATGCCTCATGTTCCACGTCACCAGATAATCTACTCCGTTCAGGGCCGCGATGGC
The DNA here is from genome assembly GCA_965215105.1 of Vicinamibacterales bacterium. Lineage (GTDB taxonomy): Bacteria > Acidobacteriota > Vicinamibacteria > Vicinamibacterales > UBA8438 > JAJEEA01. The sequence continues at coordinate 6,836,677 of OZ244051.1, read as the reverse complement.
GGCATGAACGGCATCGGCGCCAGCCTCGGCCGGAAACGCATGCGCATCGACGAGAACCCGGCCCAACGCCATGGCATCGTCGCCGACGCGGATCACGCGCACCGATTCCAGCGCGGCAAGACGGGCGCGGGCCGCCTCCGGGTCGCCGACGCTCGACTCTTCGATCACCAGGGAAGACACGACCAGCTCGAACCGATTCGCCGCCTCGCGCCACCACTCCCGCGTGGCGACCTGGTTTCCAAGGGTCACCACGTCGCGCGACGGCCACGCGGTCAGATAGCTGACCACCGACGTCTCGACGTACACCCTGGGCTTCACGTGATCACCGCCAACGCCCGGACACGGGTGCCCGGGGCTGCTTGTACGTCCGCCGTCCTGCGCGCTCGACGAACATCGGGTCAGCTCTCCTCACGCCACAGACGCAACTGGTCCGGCTCGTCGATGCGGTCGTCGTAGGCGAGGCGGTACAGGTTGTAGAGCGCCTCGAAGTCGCTGCCCGAGGCCTCGACCGCGCCCTCGAGCGCGATGCCGGTGAAGGTCTTCGACGGCGGCAGGATCTCCAGCACGGCTTCGAGGGCCGCGAAGAAGCGCGGCTCTCGGTCCAGGCCGGCGGCGGCGAGCATCTCCGCCGCAGCGGCCACGGACCGCCCGCGCGCCGCGTGGGCCGCGTGGTGCAGGGCGTCGATCATCCCCCGCGACCCGTCGGCCGGCCCGAGCGCCCCGGCCGCCGCCCGCCGGGCGCTGTCCCAGAGGTGCAGGTTGCTCGCCTTCTTGCCCGCGACCCGGCCCACCACGCCGCCATCCAGGTCGATGCCGACCGCCCGGGACAGCCGCAACGCCTCGTCGTAGGCGAACACCGGCGCCTTGAAGGCGTCCCAGGCCAGCACGAAGAACGCCGTGAGCGCATCGAGGTCTTCATCGGCCCTGACGTGCGTCAGTTGGCCCAGGCGCCACCGCTTGACCTCGCGCCGCGCTGCGTCGAGCGCGTCCTCGGGGGTGACCGCATACGGGTCCCACGGCTCCTCGAACAGCACCGCCTGGCCGCGCCGCCGGCGTTCCTCCGGCCTCTGCCGCGGGGCGCCTCGGCGCAGCGGCCAGTGGCGCGAGAACTCCTCGAGGGCCGGCCCGAACGACGCCAGATACAGGTCGACCCCGCTGATGCCGGCGTCCTGGAACTCGGTGACCCGCGTCCGGACCGCGCGGGCGACGGCTGGCTCCACTTCCTCCCAGTACACGGTCGGGGCCTGGTCCCGGGTGTCGTCCCCGTACGCGGGCCGACCCTCGCGGACCGCCTCTGCGGCGCCCTTCGCTCCCGCCCCGCCGGTCTGCCGCGGACGGCAGACCAGGAAGATCGTGCTGTTCGCCGCCGCCTTGTCCTTGATGTGCAGGCTGCCCTCGGCTTCGGTGTTCACCGGCCACGACGCGGTGATCACGAAGCCGGCCTCGATCAGCCCCGTCGTCAGCGCGTCCCAGGCGCCGGTGGCCTTGTGCGTGAACATCAGGGTCATCACGCCGTCGGCCTTCAGCACCCGGCGGCACTCGGCGAAGATGGCCGCCATCCGCTGCTGGTAGTCGCGCCCCGCCAGCGCCCGCGCTCCCGGCTGCCCCGCGAAACGCGCCGGATTGGCGACCGCCTCGTTCTCCTTGTCCGTCAGCTTCCGGCGGAAGAGCTCGGGGAAGACGTGGCCGGCCGTGCGCTTGAGCCAGACGTAGAAGAAGTCGGACAGTTCGGCGTACATCACGTTGTCGTAGTACGGCGGGTCCATGACGACGGCGTCCACCGAGCCGTCGTCCAGGTGGTCGAGGTTGTCGCCCGACTTGCAGGTAACGGTGACCGGCGGCGGCGCCGACTTCGCGGTGTTCTCGGCCGGTCGCGAATCGGCCCGCCGCGCGGCCACCGCGAGAAGGTCGCCGGAGTGGCCGTCCGCGCCGCGGTGGCCGTCCGCGTCGCGGTGGATCAGGGCCACCAGCTCCTCGATGCACTTGGCGGTCTTCTCAAGCGCCCAGTCGTACCCGACTCCCACCACGAGCGGAGCCATCTCGGCGTACGACGAGACGAACGCGAAATCATGCCGGTCGAATATGGACCGCACCCGACCAGTCGTGTTGTCCCACCGACCTGATCGGTTGTTGTAGTTCAACATCGTGTCCAGCGAGAGCGCGAGGTACCCGTAGGCGGCCCGCCGGACGTCGTCCAGCCGGCCGGCCGCGCGGTCCGCGTCCAGCATCTCCCGGAACACCTCGACGCCCGTTCCGTGGCACAGGAGCTGGCGCGGCGAGAACAGGTCGCGCCAGAGCGGCATGCCGTACTGGATCGGCCGATCGTCGTTGCTGACCTCCGGGAAGCGCTCGCTCGGCACGATGTCGAGCGCCTCCCACTCCGGCAGCTTTTCGGCGAGCTTCTCGCGGATCGCCGCGCCGTTGTCGTCCTCCGGCCGCGGCGCCCGGTAGCCGCGCACCCACTTGTCCCGGCCCCGCCGGCCCGACTTCGTCCGGGTCTCGACCCGCCGCTTGTAGACCACCGCGAAGAGCTGCTCGCCCATCCGGCCGGCCTGCGCCTGCGCCTTGATCTCGCCGCCGTCGATTACCCGGCCGCAGTCGTCGTACGGGCAGTGGCCGTCGCCGCGCGCCACCGTGCCGGGAAACTGATCCTCGGTCGACCCGACGATCTCGAACGCGCAGACGCGGCCGGGCGTGCCGGGACCGCGAGCGCAATCGGGCAGCAGTCGCATGCCGGTGCCGTCCAGCGCGAGCCGCCAGTTCGGCGAGAGCGGAACGAGGCCGTCGCAGTACGGGCAGGTGACCGTGCGCGCCCAGAGGTAGTTGGTCGAGATGGCGTTCGACTCGGGCTCCGGCGGAAAGTAGGCTGCGAGACGCCCTTCTCGTTCTCGCACGAACCGTTCCGACAACTCGTCGAACGCCGTTGCGAGCGTCGCGCCGTACCTGGACGGCCACTCGACCGTGGCCCGCATGATCAGCGCCGAGACGGGATTGAGATCGTTGGCCACGGTTCGGGCGCCGAGTCGTAGCGCCTCGAACGCGATGCTCCCGCCGCCGGCGGTCGGGTCGAGCACGGCGGCGGTCGCCAGGCCGTCCGCGCCGAACGTCGCCTTCAACCAATCCTCGTCGGCGGGTTCGGGAGCGTACTTGAACGCGCGCGGATAGCTGTAGGCCTGATCCTTGAAGGTCTTCCCCTGATGCCTGTAGGTGTAGCCCTCGAACCGCTCTCCCCGTCGGCGCGCCGCCTCGATCCGGCGTCTGGCGGCCACCGGGTCCCCGTGAATCCCGATGACGTGCAGGAACTTCTCCCGGTCGGCGTCCGCCGGCAGCAGCGACGCCAGCACCGCCGCCCGCGACGCCACCAGCGGCCGGCGCGCCCACCAGACGTGGAGGCGGTTGGGCGCCGGAAACGGCGTCATCGGCGTCCGCTCGCGAGTGCTCTCGATGCCGAGCGACGAGATCGGCAGCCAGCGTTCGATCAGGCGGGTGTCAGCCATCGTGCAGTCCAGCGCGTAGCCGCTGTTGCGTGGCAGGCCACAGCAGCGCAGGAAGAGCCGTGCTCCCTGTCACCGACCCAACCCTTCCAGGTGCTCCCATCCACCGCCCCCCGCGCGAGCACGCCGTGCGTCCGGCTGCATCGCGGCCAGCCCGACGTTCTCCGCGGTCCGGGTTGGAGTCAACGCCGTCACCAACCGCCCCACCGGCTGTCCCTTGACATCCCGAACCCGAGCGACCCGACATTCAGATGACGACCAGCGACCGGCGCTCCGCCCGCCGCACTGCCGCCACGGGAATCGACCTGTCGAACGTCACGAAGCGGCAGCCGTGCTCGACAGCCAGGGCAAGGAGATGGACGTCCGTCAACTGAGGGGGCGAGTACCCGTTCGGCCAGCGGTCCGAAGAAGCACCGGACGGTCGTGAAGAACTCCGGCAGACGGGTCGTCTACCGGCACGGCAATTGTCGATCTCTACCGACCTGACCTTCACGAACTCCGCTCCCCGCCGCGCGGCCGCGGCTCCGTCAGCAGCATCCGCAACGCCGTCAGCACGCGGCGCGGGCGGCGGCGGTGCATGGCCATGCCGAGCCAGTACGCCGCCTCCTCGCGGCCCATCGCCTCGATGCCCTCGGCCACCGCCCGCATGTTGTCGCGGCTGCGCATCGGGGCGAGGGTGCGGAACAGCAGCCCGAGAGTCAGGGCGAGATCCTCGGTGAGGGCGTAGCCGCGGGTCGTGCGGCGGGCGGGCGACCCGAGCTTGACGCCGGCGCGGGCGAGGCGCTTCAGCACGCGGTGCTCGACGAGCTGCAGGTTGCGGCCCGCGAGGCCGGCGACGCGCGTGGGTGCGGTCACCTGAGGAGTGGCGGCGGCGGGCAGTTGCCAGATGGCGTACTCGGCGTCCGCGGGACCGCGGCGGCGCAACCGCAGCTCGTAGCGGGGCGCCGAGGCCGGCGTCTCGACCGAGTCCACCCGTTCAAGCTTCGCCATCACGATGCGGCCGCGTGCGCCGTCGCCGACACGTATGCCGCCCCTCCGGCGAACCGGGACAGGCGTTCGGTGAAGGTCTCGGCCGAGTCGCCGGTCATCGGCAGTCCGTCGGCGAACGACAGCTCGAAACCCGCCTCCAGGTTCCGGGCGGTCGCGTCGCGCAACTGCGGCTCGAGGAACTCCCGCACGGGCTGGGCGTCGCTCACCGGCCCGCGGAACTCGATCTGGAACGAGCCGCCGTCGCGGGTCTCGTAGCCGCCGGCGAAGGTGACGACGTTCTCGGCCCGCTGCACGCCTCCGACGCTGCCGAGGAGCCGAAAGGCGTCGCCGGCCTCGAACATGCGAATCGTCAGCGTGCCGATGCGGTCGATGCCGCGGCTGCGGGCCTGCTCCCAAAGCTGGGTCAGCGCATCGCGCAGGACGCCTTCCGCAGAGATCGCGCCGGCCGGGGTTGCCGGCGCGTACGGTTGATCGTCCGCCTCCTTGACGTTGCCCGCGCCGGAGCCCGGCGTCCGGGTTGACGACGAGTCGTCGTCGGCGCCTCCGGCGGATCCGCCGCCGTCGGTCCCGACCCGCTCGGGCACCCTCGGCCAAATGCCGCGGTTCTTCGCGAACGCCATCGTGAAGACGACGGACTGCTCGTCGATCACGATCTCGGCGAACGGGTCCCCGCGGCCGAGCAGCAGATCGCCCCGCCGGTAAACGTACTCGCCCTGCTCGACCCCCAGCCGAACGCCGCGGACGAAGACGTCGTCGCCGACGAGCATCGGCAGGCCGGGGTCGCGCCGGAACTCGTTGCGCAGCGCCGCGGTCGTGATCTCCCCCTTCTTCAGCGGCGTGCGGTCGCGCACGTAGGCCGGTGAGTCGGGCTCGTCCTCGGGGTAGCGCAGCTTGTTGAGGTCGGCGAGCGCCCGCGCGACGTGCTGCTGGCCCGCGCCCGGCTGGTCCGACGTCGAGTGGATGTCGATGGCCGAATGCGCCAGATCGACGTCGGCCGACTCGACGCGGTGGCGCGACGGGTAGAAGACGTGGCGGTAGCACTGCTGGATGGCAAGCGCGAGTTCCTGCTCCGACCGCGCCTCCAGCTCGCAGACCTTGTCCCGCTGGTGCTCCGCCAGGTGGGCGAGGCGCTCGGGCTTCCTCAATTCGCGCAGGGCCAGCCGGCGCGACGCATGCCGGCGCATCTCGGCCTTGCGGGCGTCGTCGGCCACCACGAACACGACGTTGTTGCGCAGCAACCGTAGCGCCGATCCGTCAGAACCCTTGCGCAGGTAGATGCGCCGCACCAGCTCGGGGACATCCTCCGCCGCCCCGATGGTCACCGCGTCGTAGGCCAGCACGACGAGCTTCGGCCACCCGTTGCCCACGTCGTCGGGCACGTCGAAGGGACCGCCGGGGAACCGGATCGCGTCGAACGCGCCGCCCCGGAATATCTGCCCGATGCGGTCGTTCAACTCGGCGCGGGCCTCGCCGGAATCGACGTTCTTCTCCTCGCGGCGGATGATCTGGGTGAGGTTCGCCTCGGCCAGGAACCGCATCGGCGCGCCGGGCCGGTCGTCGAGGTAGGCCGACTCCTGCACGAACTTCTTCCGCGCCTCCTCGATGAAGCTGACTTCGGCGGTCGGCCCCAGCATCGAATAGCGCAACTGCTCGGGCGACAGCCCCTTGAGCGGCTCGTTGAACGCCAGGGTGTGCATGAAGATCGTGCGCGCCACGTAGGCCGCGTAGGGCGGCAGGCCCCCGTGGTGCTTCGCGTCGATCTCCTCCGCCAGGGCTCGGGCGCCGCCCGACCCGGCCACGTCGTTGGCGATGGCCGGCACGTAGGCGGACTGCTGCAGGCGGGTGACGATCTCCTGCCGGACGGGCTCGCAGCCGGGGTCCACGTGATGCAGGTGAATCGCGGTGGCGTCGGCAGGGCGGGTCTCCCAGAGATGCGCGATGGTCCGGGCCAGCAGCCGCAGCATGCCGCGGACGCGCTGGAACGTGTCGAGCGTCGCCGTCTTCGACGTCAGCGTCTGCAGGACCTCGGGGTGCAGCGGATAGCTCGCCCGGAAGGCTTCGGCCGTCTCCGGCCGGGCGGCATCGTCGGCGATGGCCTCGCGCTTCGCGGACCACACCGCCTGATAGGCGGCCACCGCGTCCCGCGCGGCGTCGTCGTCGATGAACTCGAAGAGGCGCCGGCGCAGCACCTGGGCCGTCTCGTCCTCCTCGGTCGGATTGAGCAGCGTCGCCTTGCGCGCCGAGACGCTCTCCGCCTCGGCCATCCGGTCGGCGATGAACTGGTTCTCCACCGAGTACGCGTCCACCGCCCGGCCTTCCTTGCCGATGGCCAGCGTGTAGACCAGGGCCGCGCTCGGCGTCCCCTCCACCGCCTTGAAGAGCGATGTCAGGAACGCGGTCAACTGGTCGCGCGCCGCGCCGTTCTGCTGCACCTTGCGGAGGTAGACGGAGAGCTCGTCGAGCAGGATGAGTGTCGGCTCTCCGCCGAACAGCTCGCGCAGCGTGTCGGCGCCGGGGGCGACGCCGCCGGTGTCGCTGTTCCTCACCCGGTCGTAGCCCGCCGTCCCGGCGAGCGCGTAGGCGAGCTCGCCCCACGGCGTGTGTGCGCGGACGCCCTCGCCCATCGTGCGTCCGTTGGCCGGGTCCGCGTTCTCGCCGTCGAAGGCCGCGAGGCGCACCGGCCCCTTCGGCAGGAGGGACGCGTCGATGAACTCGTCCATCCCGGCCACCCGCGGCAATCCTCTCGCCGCGTGGGCCAGAGCGATCAGGCCGTGCGTCTTGCCGCCGCCGTAGGAGGTGTCCAGGCGGAAGATGGCGGCCGCCTCGCCCCCGGCGCCGCTCAGGCGTCGGCAGACGTTGGCCAGCAGGTTCTTCAGGCCGCGGGTCGGATAGGTGTTGGCGAAGAACCGGCCGGGATCGACGTACTCGGGGCTTCCCCCGCCGGTGACCACCTGGGCGAGATCGGCCGCGAAGTCCGCTTCCGCCACCGTCCCGTGCATGACGTCGCCGCGGGGACGGCACGTGTCGAAGATTGTGCGGATGCTCACGGATGTCTCGGCCCGGTGCAGATGCAACTCGCACCTGCCGGGGGAACGCAATGTGCCGTCTGGCTCATTTGCCCCACGATAACACGCGCATCGCGCCTTCGCGGTGCCGATGGCAGGCACCTCTGCCGCGCGGTCCAACTCCGCTGTTCACGCAGCGGTGGCAGTGATGGCCCGCGGCGCTCCGATCAGCGCACCCGCGAGGCACGAGCAGCGGACACGACGGGAGGCCGGAAGGGCCTTAGAGAGGGTGGAGAGGTCATTGCCTTACCTCGAACCGGAGGTGCAGGGGGAGGACACCGGGGGCGCCGTCGATCTGACGCACGTCCCGCCCGCAGGTCCCCCGGACTCGGCAGCGTCACGAGCCGCGTCCACCGCAAGCCGCCGTACGGCTATCGCGCCGGCGGTGAGCGGTCTCCGTCGCATCTGCGGGTGTCGACCCATTCATCGACGACCTCCTGCGGCCAGCGAGGGCCGCCGTTGGGAAGCCGGATCGGTGCGGCCGGGAACACCCGATCCTCCAGCATCTTGTACACGGTCGAGCGCGAAACGCCGAGCTGAGCCGCCACCTGCTTGACGGTCAAGAGTCGAGCCATCGCCAGTACCTCCTGTCTTCACGGCGCCCCGCCGGTCCGCGCGTTCGAGTACGGGAATGGCAATCGAATCGTCGCGCCGACGAAGATCCCGACGCAGGGAGGGGCTGCCGGGATGGCTGTGAAAATGTGAAGAAGACTATGGATCATCATCACAAGTCCAGTCAAGTACCCGTTCGTCTCCAGAGGCGGTATACTTTCCAGCGTGACGACCATCGATTTTGCGGAGGCGGTCCGGCGTCGGCTCGCGGAAAGAGGCCAATCCCAGTACCGGGCGGCCGTCAACAGCGGCCTGCCGCAAGACGCCATCCGCTCGGTCTTGAAGGGGCACGTCCCCCGCCTGAACCGCGTCGAGCAGATCTGCCGCGCCCTCGGCCTGGAGCTCTACATCGGTCCGCCGCGGGATGTTCAGGTCGAGGCCGACGGCGCAGAACCGTCCCGCCCGTTGACGCGCTTCGACTCGAGCGTCCAACTGCCGGTGCGGGTGTTGTCGCAGCCGTCGCTGGACGTCTTCCTGATGGAGAGCGAAGAGCAGGATCAGACGAGGCCGGCACCGGTGGATCTGGACGACCCGCAGGCGTTCTACGTGAGCTACTACGGCTACTCGATGGTCCCGACCGGCATCGGGTCGGCGGATTTCTGCCTCGTCTCTCCGTGCGCGAAGCTCGAGCCCGGTCAGCGGATCTGGCTCCGGGACCGCAAGGGGCGCGAAGGGCTGCGGTGGCTGATCAGGCTGACGGCGACCACCTACGAGGTGGCCGCCTGGGACACGCCCAAACCGAACGGCCATCAGGACCTGGTCACCGAGCGGTGGGCGCGCAAGGACGTCGACGACCGCGGCGTCATCCTGGCCGCGTACCGCGGTTGGCTCGATTCGTCGACCCCGGTGTTCCGGCTTCCCGACTGGCACCCTGGCCGGCTCACCGGCTTGTGGCGGGCGCTGTTCGACGAGGAACCGGAGCTCCAGGCTGCGGTGGCGGAGCATCTCGAAGAGACGGCCTCCTCCTTCAACCGGCGGATCACGGGCTGGCTCGAGCAGGGTTCGGTCCAGCGCTCCGACATGCAGGATCTCCTGCAGCAGGTCGAGAGCGTGAAGCAGTTGGCACAGTTGCTGTCCCGGCGCTCGGACGCGTCTCGCGACGAGTCCGTCGCGCGTGACGAAAAGTTGACCGGCCCACCGACGGGCGCGGGTACGAGGAGGGGCGGTGACGAAGCCTGCCCTGCGTGACGGAGCCCGGCGGCGGTGTCCCCGCCGGCCGATTCCGTCGTCCTCGACGACCTGCCCTTCCGCTCACTTCCCACCACCGGCTCGACACTGACGACTCTCACGAACGGAACGGCTGCCGGGCCACAGTCGGCGGCCGCCCGGCGGCCGCCCGCACGAGTCCTCATCGTTCATCGGGCAGCGCCTGCGCGTTGACGCGCTCGAGCATCGCGCCGATCAGGGAGGTCGCTTTCGCCTTGTCGAGCTTCTCGAGCTCGGGCTCGTCGGGGTCGACCCTGAACTCCCGCGCGAGCTCCCGATGCTCCTCGACCAGCTTGGCCAGCAACTTCTTCTGCCGGGACGTGATTGGCGGGGCCGGCTCGGCCTTTCCCGCCTCGGCGGGGTCGGCGGACGGCTCTCCGTCGAGCCCGAAGAGGGCGCGGTCGTCGGGCCGCGTCAGGGCCTGGATCTGCTCCTCGAGCCAACAGAGGCTGATGTCCGTCTGCGACATCTGTGCCGCCCGGACGATGGCCCCGATGATGATCTTGCGCCGGGTCTCCCGCTTGCGTTGCGCTTTCGACTCGTGCGTCTGAAGTTGACGCAGCTGATCCGCGAGCCGCTTGTCGGCGACCCTCGCCCTGGACGTAATCTCCTGGCGCCGCTCCTTGAGCCTGGCGATCTGAGCCGCGCGCCTTGACCTCTGCATGATTCGGAATATATCATGAATCTCGCCAAGCAAAACGGATCACAACGAGAAAAACGGCCACGAAATCCCGGGGTCACACGGCACCACGAGAAAAAAGCCCGAAACCCGAAGGGCGCACTTACCGGTTTCGCTGTGCGAAACCGACGTGCGCGAGACGCCTGAGGCGTAAAGGCACGCGCGCATGTATTGCCACGTCAACGTGAAGACGGGCAGCCGCGGCAGCGGCCAGTCGGCGGCGGCGAAGTACGACTACATCAGCCGCGCCGGCAAGTACGGGGCGGCCAGCCAGGACGAGCTGGTGCACCTCGAGTCGGGCTGCAGGCCGGCGTTCGCGGCGTCGGACGCGCGGCTGTACTGGGCGGCGGCCGACTGCCACGAGCGGAGCAACGGCCGGCTGTTCCGCTCGCTGACGGCGGCGCTGCCCAACTCGCTCGACTCCGCCGGGCGGCTGCAGCTCGCGCGGAGCTTCGCGGCGCACGTGACGGCGGGCGAGTTGCCGTACACGCTGGCGGTGCACGCCGGCCACTCGAAGAAGGCGGGGGTGGCGGACAACCCGCACCTGCACCTGGTGTTCTCGGAGCGGGTGAACGACGGGGTGGAGCGGGCGGCGGAATCGTGGTTCCGGCGCGCGGCTCCGAAGGGGGGCGACCCGGCGGCCGGCGGCGCGAAGAAGAGCGAGCGCACGAAGCCGCGGGCGTGGCTCGAGGAGACGCGGCAGGCGTGGGCGTCGGAGATGAACGTGGCGTTCGTCCGAGCCGGCGTGGCGGACGAGGTGACGCCCGAGAGCCACGCCGCGCAACTGGCGCGGGCACGAGAGGCCGGCGACGCAAGGGAGGAGGAGCGTCTTCTGCTGAATCCGCCGTCACGGCACATCGGGCCGGCGGCGAAGCACCAATGGGAGGACCGGTCGTCGGGGGCGGCGGAGCAGAAGCCGGACCGGGTTGTCGAGTACGAGGAAGCGTCGGCCTCTGCCCGGGAGGCCCGGTCGGGGCACGCGCGGGACGCGGCGGAAGCCGCCGAGGCGAGGCAGCAGGTCGAGGCGCTCGACGTGGAGATCGCGGCGCTGGAGACGGAGCAGCGGCGAGCCGAAGCGGCGAGCCGGCGTGAAGCGACCGCACGCCGCGAAGCGGAGCGGGCCCGGGCCGAGGCGCAGTGGGCGAAACGCGAAGAGGAGAGGAAAGCCCGCCGAACGGCTCTCGCCCGCCTGCCCGGGGGCGTGGAGCTGTTCCTCGCGCACCTGGCCGATCTCGATCCGAAGTGGAACGTGGACGGCAACGACGCGACGACGGGCGGAAACATCGATGCGGCCCTCGACGCCGCCGAGTCGGACGACACGCGTCTCGGGCGGCTTCGCGACGTGCTGTCGGACGAGGCGGCCGACGCCCGGTTCCGTCAGGAGCTCCGCAGGCACGGCGGGCGGTTCGGGACGGCGGATATCGACCGCGCCCTCGCGGCGGCCGAGCGCGATCTCGAAGAGCGGCGTCAGGCCGAGGCCGCCGAGCGCAAGCGGCGCGCGGCCACCGGGCGGCGCGTCTCTCGCCTGGAGCAGTTGCTTAGCGCCCCCGGGGGAAGCGAGGCGTTCTTCGCGGCCCTCGACGCGCAGAAACCGTCGTGGCGGCGGACAGGAACTCGCCCGAGCGACATCGACCGCGCGCTCGATGTCGCCGAGCGCGGCCGTGACGCCGACGAGGCGCCGCCGTGGCGGCATCGGCTGGTCCTCGAGGCGGAACGAACCTTCCCCGGCGCCGCGAGTGCGGCGTGGCGGGACGCGGGCGCCGGCTTCAACCGGTCGACCGAGATCGGACGGCAGGCCGGGAGCGTGTCGCAGACGCTCTCGGATCGCGCCCGCGCCCGGGCGCTCGCGGCCGAGCGGCCCGAGCCGCCGGCGTCACGCGGCCTGGTGAAGCGGCTGTTCGACTGGCTGCGGGAGCGCGTTCAGAAGATGCTGGGCAGGCTTCGCCCGTCGAGAGCGGCGCACCATCAGGATCGTTCTCCGGCCAGCGATGCCGAAGCGGCACGGGCCGCCGCGGCCGAGCGGGCAGCGCGAGACCGGCGTCAGGCCCAAGAGCTGATCACGGCCGCGCGGGCGGCCGCCCGCAAGTTGGGACACATCCCGCTGGCCACGGACACCGTCGTCTCTGTCGCCGAGTCGATCGGCGCCCGGCCGGGGACGCCGCCGGCTCAGCGGGCGGTCCTCGAGCAGATCAACTGGGAGACGGCGCCCCTGGTCGGTCGCTCGGCCGAGGCGGCCGGATTGAGAATCCGCTGTCAGGGTGAGAAGGCCGCGGCGGCCGACGAGCGCCATCGGCAGGCCCTCAGCGAATGGAGCGCCCTGCCGCGGCGGCGGCGCTGGATGACCCGAAGGCCGGAACCCGAGAGCCCCGACCCGCCGACCGGCACGATCTTGCAGCAGCGCGCGGCGAGCTGGTCGGCGTCGTCAGGTCGGCCATGATCACCGAGCTCGAGAAGGTCGTGCCGCGGCCGCGGCCGGCCTCTCCGCCTGCGGACGGCGCCCGGACCCCGCCCGCCGCAGATGCGGCTCACCGCGATCGGCTCCAGGTCGAACGCCCTGCCGAGGGGCAGCGCCAGGGTCCGGTCCGCACCCGGGACACGCGGCCCAAGCCGGCCCCGGCGACGTCGCCGCCCCCGCCCCCGGCTCGGCGAGACCGCGGACATGAACCCGGCCTCTGAGCGACACCCGCGACGACTCGGGCGGGTCTCGCCCGGTGACGCCCGGTCCCGGCCCGCGCCGCCGGCGGACCGCTGAAGATCGCCGCCAGGGCTTCGCCCCGACCTGCCGGAAAACGGCCCAATCGGGGTGCACAGGTGGGGGGCACGGTCACAGGTACGATCGACCATCATGTGAACCCGACCCCTTGCCCCTCGCCACCCCGTCCACCCGGCCGCCTGTCGAAGACAGGCGGCCGGAAGGGGAAATTTTCGCGCGCGCTATGCGCGCTTTTTTCTGCCCCGCTGTGCGGGGCAGGGGACGAAGAACCCGGCCGGCAGGGGCCGCCCACGAACTTCCCCAGGGAAAGGACAACGCGATGAACGAGGAGGTGCGACTCGACCCGCAGCAGGCGCCGGCGCGCGCCGAGCTGCTGCTGGCCGCCGCCTTCGGGCAGGAGGTTCGGGGCCGCCCGATCCACGGCCGGCTCGAGAGCGACGGCGACGGCGACGGCGAGCCCGGGCCGCCGGTGAAGATCGGCGCGGTCCGGACGCGGCGGCTCGCGGTGAGCGAAGGCGCCGTCAGGCTCTCGGCCAGCGCGTACGGCAACCCGCTCCGCGGCACGCGGGACATCGCCCCGACCGTGCCCGTCGGCGCGCCCGTGATCGCGAGGGTCGACGTCCCCGACGCCCGCGGGTGGCGCGTCTACCGAGCGGCGCCGGACGGGGCCGTCATCTACGACGGTTGGATCGAGCACGACCCGGCCGACGCGGAGCGGGTCGTCGCCGAGCTGCGGGCGGCCGCGGCGGCGAGCCCCGAGGCGGCGCTACGCCGCGCCGTCGAGCGGCAGCCCGGCCACGCGAGCGCGGACGCGATCAGGCGGTGGCTCGCAGGCCGGGAGGTCGAGCGGCCCGCCGCCCCTGCCAGGCCCCGGTCGCGGGCGGCCCGGCGGCGGTGGCGGCGCGCCCTCGCGCGGAGAGGCGGCCGCCCGTGACGCCTCCCGCCGGAATCAACCCGCCCGCGCTCCGCCAGGTCCTCGCCGCGGGCCGAACGAGCGCCAACGCCCTCGGCCGCGCCCACCTCGTCGAGCCCACCACGAGCCACACGCACCCTGGAGCCGACACCCACGGCAACCGTCCGATGACCCGCTGACCCACCCGGGCGCACGCGCCCAACCCGAACCCACGCTCCCCGCAATTCCGTTCGCGTAACGCACGCGAAGCGGGGAGAGGTGCGCCCTGCGCACGAAAGGAGACAGCCATGTTCCGCCTGCCGCCATCGCGGCCGACCGAGGACGACGAGATCACGAGAGCCGGCCGGCCGCTCCGCAACACCCCCGTCATCCCCGCCGGACCGCGGCCCACGCGGACCCGTCCCGCCCCGCGCCGATCCGGTGCGCGCCCCGCCGCCAGCCCGCGGGGACCGCCGTCGACCCGTCGACCCCGACCACCCATATCTCGACCCCCCCCCCCGTAGAAAACGCCGCCCGGCAACCCGGCGCGGCAGGCGGGCCGCCTGGTCCGCCGCACACATCCCGGAAAGAGAGGAACCATGTCCGAACGAACCGTTCAGCGCGTCGGCGCCACGATCGTCGTCCGCTCCATCGACAACGCCGGCTGCACGATGCGGGCGTTGACCATCACGTCGAAGCTGCGGCTGCAGGGCTCCGCGCTCGCCGCGGCGCTCGCGAGGCCCGATGTCCAGTCCGCGCTGACCGACGTCAGCTGGCGGACCGGCGCCGGGCACGTCACCGGCGTATCGGTCGTCTACGGCAAGCCCGAACCCGAGCTGACCCCGGTGCGGGAAGCCGGCACCGGCACGGTGGCCAAGGGCGAGGTGGTCTGGCAGGGCAGCGACGGCGCCCTCGACCAGGACCTCGAGGAGTTCATGCCCGAGGGTCCGCAGCGGACGCAGCTCGACTGGAAGGACATCGGCAAGTACGGCCCGGCCGTTGACGACCCGCGCCGGGTGCCGCTGCCGGCCGACCGGGCGACGCTGAGACGTCCGGGCCGGGTGTCCAGCCGGCGCGGCTATCTGCGCCCGCCGCTCTCGGTCGACATCGTCGCGCGCATCGTCGAGCTCCGCCGCGAAGGCCTCAGCTTCAAGAAGATCGGCAAGGCCCTCGGTATCGCGGCGTGGACCGTCTCGCGCTACGTCCGCAGCTTCGAGGAGGAAGACCGCTGATGAGCGAAGTGCAGCACCGCCGTTGCGGCCGGTAAAGGCGCACTGCATCCATCCACGTCGACGCGCCGAAACGTCGACGTCGCCGCACGGCTCGCACCTAGCGCCATCAACGACCGCCCGCGGATCCGCACCACCCCCGCGAGCGGGAGGCTCTTCCGGCCCACCCGCCCACCCCTGTTGACGACACGACCAGGGGGAGCCTGGAACACCCGCGTTGAAGCACCCGCTCCGCCACTGCGTTGGGTCATACGTGAAGTGCTCGCGTGGGCAAAACGCTCCCTGGCGGGGATCTGTCCTCCTGGGCGATCCTCCCCTTCTACACTCGAGGCCGTCGCAACGGGCCACCGACGAGGCCATCCTAAGTCGCTCTATCTCCTTATAGCGCGGGCAAACGCAAAACTCCACATCCCGATCCAAATCACTTGGACCACGCCAAGAAGCTTAAACAGCACCTTTGCAGACGACGAAATTCTGTCGTAATCAGCGCCAACGATGTCGTTCAGCGACTGTTCGTACTCGGCAATTTCTCCTATGGGCCGAAGAGTCAACTCGATCCAGTGCGATACGGAGAAACCGTCGATGACAAATGCGGGCGCTGCATTCATTAACGTGTAACCCACGACGACAAGCACAAGCGGGCGGATCCAAGACTTATAGAAATCCGATGACCAGCGCCTCCAAGCATACAACAGCCTGTCTTGCCAATACTCGACCCAAATCCTAAACTCTACAAGAGAAGGCGTTTCCTGTTCTTTATTCAAGAAATACTCGATTCGATCAATCTGTCTATCCAATACGCTGAGCTGACGCCTGTCATGAGAGGCCGCAGCCGGACGTTTCAAGCATACAAACAGTGCTCTATGTTGCACGCAGTAGTGAAAGTACCGGTCGATTTTCTCGCGAGGACCAAGATATACCCGGGGTTCCTGCCCATGCGTAGCGTCATCGTAGTTTGTTACGCCCGGAATTTCGATAAACCATAGCCGTTCTATACAGTTCATGCCCATAAGCGCCACGGATGAATACCCTTCCAGAACGCCTAGGCTGGAAATCGCCCGGTTTCCCACAAATGAAATACTGCCGGATTCACGAGCCTCGGGCATCGTCTTTTCTGAGTCGTCCCGTCCCAGTGCGCGAGAAACACACCTAGTTTGTATATCATGATTCGAGAAGTCGTTTCCTTGGAACCAAATTCTACTTCCTGTTTGAAACACAAACAACCAATAGCCTCCACTTCTTCGACTAGTTTTAAAATCGAAATCGTTCTTGTAGAATCGGAAAGAACCGCGCCAGGGGAATTGAAAGGCGTACATATTGGAGCCATGAGCATCAAAATGGCAGTTTTCAAAATGCCATTTTGCCATAGACAATGGTGCCCCAATCATCGTGGGCAGCCCATGCTGAACGTTCATTTAGTTCGATGTGAAGGTTTCGAATGATGATGTTTCCGAGTTCATAAAGATGCCGTTCGCTATTCAAAGGCAGGGTCTTGCTGGGACGAGAAACAAAAGACACATGCCCTTCGAGACCGAGTTCCGTAAGGAGAGGCAGGGATCGGTCAAAGTCATATGACGACGATTTCTCGGATCGGGTGATAAACGACATTCTGCAAACGCGTTGAAGGAGAGAAACTAAATCGGAGATTGCCATCTCTTCTGCAATTGCAAATGGGACTTAGAAAACACTCTACCGAACATCAGGCCCCCTGTCAGAGTAAGTGCGCAACTACTACAGCCCGACCTCTACCAAAAGGCGCTGGCTGCCGACATAAAATACCAAAACAGCGTCTATTGAATCACATCTGGGCATGCGTCACGCAGATCGACTGCGTGACGCGCCGGACTTGGCCCATGCGTCGTTCAACAGCGGCGACCAGTCTCCAACTGTCACACGGCCCAGCGACTACAGTCGGCGCCTCGTGGGGCGGCGGCGACTCGGGTTCTTCTGCGCCGTACGGCTGAACGGCCCGCCGGCCCTGGACGATCAGCGGGAGCGTTCGTTTGCCGCGACGGGGCGAGGCGGGTTACCGGGTAGGCACGCGGCCGGTCACGAACGCGGCCCAGCGGTCCATCAGCCCGCGCCGCTGGTCGAACAGATCGCTGCGCGCGTAGCTCCGCTCCACAGCCCCGCCGACCACGTGCGCAAGGGCCATCTCCGCCACGTCCCTCGTCGCCCCGGAACGCTCCGCCGCCCACGTGCGGAAACTCGACCGGAAGCCGTGAACGTCCGCATCCGTCCCCGTCGCTTTCCGCAGCGCGTAGATCAAGGTGGTGCCGTTGAGCCGCCGCCCGCCCACGCCAGGGAAGATCAGCGAGTCGGCCGCGCCGCCAGAATGCGCCTTCATGCCTTCCAGCACGCCCACAGCCGCATCCGACAACGGCACCCGATGTTCCGCCCCGGCCTTCATCCGCGACGCCGGTACGCGCCACTCCCGCGCCTCGAGGTCGACCTCGCCCCACGTCGCCCCGCGAGCCTCCCCGGACCGTACCGCCGTCAGCGCCGTGAAGCGAATCACCGCCTTGACGGCCGGACCGGACCCGCACGCCTCGACCGCCGCCAGCGCCGCGGGAACGTCCGCGTACGGCAATGCCCGCCGATGCGCTCGGGTCTTCGGGGTCTTCGGCAATGCCGCGTCGATCACTTCGCCCGCCGCGTTCACGTCGACGTGCCCGAGAGCCTGCGCCGCCGCGAGCACGCCCCGGACCCAGCCGCGCAAGAGCTTGCCGGTCGCGGGCTTGTCGCGGTAAACCGGCCCGAGCACCGAGAGCACGGCCGCCCGGTCGATCTGGTCGACGGGTCGCCCCATCAGACGCGCCGCATACCGCGCCAGGGTCCGCCGCCGCGTCTCTCGGGTACTGCCGCACCACTGGCCCCCCCGGTCGACCTTGGCGGACAGGTCCGCGAACGTCGGCACGGTCGACGCACGCCCGGACGGGTCGCCGCCCCGCTTCGCCGTCAGGCGGTTGTCGTGCGCCCGCTCCCGAGCCTCCGACAGCGTGACGGCCGGGTAGGTCCCGATGCTGATGTCGCGCCGCTTCCCCTGGACGTGGAGCCGTTGAACCCAGCGCTTGTTGACCCGGCCCGTCCGGCCCCTGGCCACGACCAGGTATACGGTGTCGCCCGCCTGATACCGGCCCGGCTTCCGCAGCGTCTCGGCCCGCTTGGCTGTCAGTCTTTCCATGGAACCAGCCTCCCTTGGCCGAAATACTACACCCACGGTACACCCACAGTCAAGACCCGGATTCGGGTGGATCGTCCCGGACCGGGTCTGGACCAGGGAGAGGGTAAATTTCCCTTATTCCGCTTGGAAATCCGCATGTTTCGACAGATGCGGACCGAACGGGACGAGGGCTAGCGTTAAGGCAGCGCGAACGCCAGCGTCTCGCCGGGGGTTCCGACGTCCCCGGTCGCCACCAGCAGATACTGCTTCCCGTCCGCCAGGTAGGTGACCGGCGGCGCAATGGTTCCGGCCGGCAGCTCCGTCTCCCAGACGACGTCGCCCGTGGCCTTGTCGTAGGCCCGGAAGATGCGGCCGCCGTAGTTGGTCACGATCTGCGGCGGCATGCCGTCGGGCACCCGGGCCCCGCCCGGCAGGTTGGTCGAGCCCTCGCCGATGAACAGCAGCGTCTTCGTCAGCAGCGGCGCGGGGCGGCCGGGGACGCCCAGCTTCCCGAGGTTCAGGTGGCGAATCGCCGGATGGTTCCGCGGGCCGTCGCCGTTGGGGGTCATCCAGACGATCTCGCCGCGGTTCATGTCGATGGCGGTGATGCGCCCGTAGGGCGGCTTGAACAGCGGCAGCCCCCGCGGGCCGCCGATCCACTGCCGGCTCCCCTTGATGTAGTTGAGGTTCGTGCGGTCGGGGTTGCCCTCGATGATGTCGGCCACGAACGGCGACGTGATCGAGGGGATGTAGAGCATGCCGGTCTCGGGGTCGAACGCCCCCCCCTGCACGTCGGCGCCCCCCTGCGAGCCCGGAAGCTGAATCGTCCCCTGCCTGTCGTTCGGGCCGTCGCCCCGTATCGACGGCGGCGTGAACATCGGGCCGATGACGTAGCGGTCGGTGATGGCGATGGCCTCGGCCCTCAGCTCGGGCGTGAAGTCGATGAGGTTCTCGATGGTCGCCCCCTGCCGGTCGAACGCGGGGGGCTTCGTCGGGAACGGCTGGGTGGGCGAGGTCAGCTCGCCCGGCGTCGCCGACTGCGGCACCGGGCGCTCCTCGATCGGCCACACCGGCTCGCCGGTGGCCCGGTCGAACACGAAGACGAACGCCTGCTTGGTGAGCTGGGCCACCGCCGCGATCTCGCGGCCGTCGACGGTGATGTCCATCAGGATCGGCGCCGTCGGCACGTCGTAGTCCCACAGCCCGTGGTGCACGGTCTGGAAGTGCCAGACCCGCTCGCCGGTCTCGGCGTCGACGCAGACGATGCTCTGGCCGTAGAGGTTGTCGCCGCCGCGGTGCCCGCCGTACATGTCGTTGGTCGGCGAGCTGGTCGGCATGTAGACGTAGCCGAGCTCCTCGTCGGCGCTGAACAGCGACCACACCGGCGCGTGCCCCGAGTACTGCCACGAGTCGTTCATCCACGTGTCGGTGCCGAACTCGCCGGCCTGGGGGATGGTGTGGAAGATCCAGCGCAGCTCGCCGGTCCGCACGTCGAAGGCCCGCACGTCGCCGCGGATGCCCTCCATGGTCTGGAACGTGTCGCCCATCGACTGCCCGACCACCACCACGTCCCGCACCACCGTCGGGGCGCCTCCCCACCGGTAGCGCGCCCCCTCGGCGAGCCCGATCACGAGATGCACGCGGCCGCCGGCCCCGAAGTCGGGGAACAGCTCGCCGGTGTCGGGATGCAGGGCATAGAGGTACTCGCCGCGCTGGGAGATGATGCGCGCCTCGTCCCCGTCGGACCAGTAGGCGACGCCGCGGGTGCCGGCCCCGCGCACGTCGTCGGCGCCGCCGTACGGCGTCTGCACCCAGCGGGTCTCGCCGGTGGCCGCGTCGAACGCCTCGACGAGGCCGACCGCGTTCGGCACGTAGCCGGTGTCGCCCACGATGAGCGGGGCGGCGGTGGAGACGTTCGAGAACCGGAGGTTCGGGTCCATCTCCAGGTAGGCCGGATCGACGATCGGCCGGCGCCAGGCGATCTCGAGCTGCCCGACGTTGTCGGCCGAGATCCGGTCGAGGGACGAGTACTTGGTGCTGCCGAGGTCGGCGCCGAAGCTCCGCCACTCGCCGTCCACCGCCCCCTGCTGGGCAAACGCGGCGGCGGCCGCCGTCACCAGGGCGGTCAGGGTCATCCACGAGGTCGCACGAGGACGCATCTTCAGAGCCTCCTTCGGGAACGGGTCTTCGTCACGTCGAGGTTGGATTATAGCCGGGCTATGCGGACTGGTCGCGGGCGGTCCCCACCGAGCGCGTCAGGCGCTTCACGATGGCGCTGTAGTTCAGCAGGGTCCGGTCGCCCGACGTCACCTGCCCGCGGACGAAGGTCAGCGAGCGGGTGCGCCGGACGACCTCGGCCGCCGACTCGACGAAGTCGCCGACCTCGCCGGGCGCGGTGAACTCGCAGCTCAGCGACACGGTGACGCAACGCTCGCCGGGCAGGCCGTGGATCGCGGTCAGGCACAGGGCGTAGTCGGCGAAGGTCATGAGGACGCCGCCGTGGAGCTGCCCCGCGGTGTTGGCGTGCTTCGGCTGCGCCTCGAACGCGAACCGCAGCCGGCCGTCTTCCTCCTCGCGGTAGCAGAGGGGCCCGACGAGGTCCTCGAACGGGTCGACGTACTCGAACAACCGATAGCCCTCGGGCACACCTGTCATGGTTCCCTCACCGAAGCTCCAGGATGCCTTCCGGACGCTCCAGCCAGTGGTCCGGACCGTGCGGGTCGAGCGACGCGCGGGAGAACGGGCCCCACAGCGCCGCCGCCGTCGACACCCCCGCCGCCCGGCCCGCCTCGCAGTCGTGCGGCGAGTCGCCGATGAAGACCGTCTCCGCCCGCCGTGCCTCCAGGCGCGACAGCGCCGCGAGCACCGGCGCGGGATGCGGCTTGTGCTCGGTCACGTCGTCCGAGGTCACGAGCACCTCGAAGAAGCCGTCCAGACCGCAGTGCCGCAGCCCGCGCTCGGCCGCGGTCCGGTTCTTGCTGGTCACGATGCCCAGCCGCGCGCCGCGATCGTCCAGCTCGGCCACCACCGGGTGGATTCCCGCGTAGGGCTTCACGAGCCGGTCGTGGTGCTCGAGGTTGTGGGCGCGGTAGGTGGCGACCATCCCGGCGACTTCGTCGGCGTCCCGCGCATAGCGTGCGAGCTGCGGCCGGAGCGGCCGGCCGAACCCCGCCCGCCAGTCGTCGTCGTCGGGCACCGCGCCGCGATGCGTCAGCATGGTGTGCCGGAACGACGACATGATCAGCTCGATGGAATCGATCAGCGTGCCGTCGAGATCGAAGAGATAGGTCGAGAGCCGCGCCATCGTGGTGCCGGCGGATTATACCGCCGAGTCAGAAGCTCACGCCGGTCCCGAAGTGGAGCCGGAAGCCGCCGTCGAGGTCGTGGGCCACGTCGGCCTGCAGGTTGACGAACGCCGCGTTGAGGAAGACGCCGGCCCCGGCCCCCTGGCTGAACCGGGTGCGGTAGATGTCGTCGTGGGCCCCGTAGACGGCCCCGGTGTCGAAGAACACGCGCACGCCGGCCCGGCCGAAGCTCAGCGGTGAGCCCACCGGGAGCCGCAGCTCGGCCGAGGCGGCGGCGAGGCGGTCGCCGGCGCGATGGCCGAACCGGTGGCCCCGCACCGACGCGAGCCCCCCGAGCAGGGGCCGGGCGTAGCCGGGGAGGGGGCCGCTCGCCCCCTGGTAGAGGACCCGAAGCCCCAGCACCGTCTGCCCCGACAGCCCCACGAACCCGCGCACGTCGGCCTGCGGCTGCGTGACGACGCCGCCCGCCCCGGCCCGGTCGAGCCACTGCCACCCCGCGCGCGCGACCACCGCGTCGCGGGGGAACCCCGCGTTCCGCCGCGTGTCGAGCTCGACGCCGACCCGGTAGGTCGCCACCCTCTCCGCGAGGGCCCCGAACCCGACGTCGCTCCACTCGCCCCGCGCCTCCGCCCGCAGCGGACCCGCGAGCCGGCGGTCGGCCCCGGCCCACAGCGACAGCCGCCGGTCGTGCACCCGGTAGTGCTGGTTCTCCTGGCGCGTCGCCGCGGCCCCGACCCGGAGCGCGTGGACGACGCCGGTCTCGAACTGCTTCTCCAGGACGACGCCGGCCTGCCGCGTCCCGCCCCAGGTCAGCGGGGCCGACAGGCTGCTCCCCGCACCCGCCACGTCGACCAGCCTGAACCGCGCGCCGTAGCTGTAGCCGTGCCCCTCGGCGTAGTCGAGAATCGGCAGGAACATCGTCCGCCGCGCCAGGAAGCCGAGGGCGCGGCCCATGACCCCCCGCGCCGCGTCCGCGGCGCCGGGACGTTCGCGCACCAGCAGGATGAGGGCCACCGCCTCGCGCCGCACGAGCGACGTGTACCGCTTCCGCACCTCGACCGTCTCGAACCGTCCGCTCGCCCGCAGCCGGGCCGCGATGGCGTCCAGGGTCCCGGGTTCGACCGGATCGCCGAGGGCGACCCCGGCCAGCTTCAGGATGTCGGCGTCGGGGATCGAGTGGTTGCCGTGCACCCGCAGCTCGGCCACCACCTCCGGCCCCGCGGCGGGGGCGGACGCCGGGGGCTGGGCCGCGGACGGCGCGGCCGCGAGCAGCGCCAGGAGCGCCGTCGCCGCGGCTCGTCGCGCGGGCGGGCCGAGGCTCCCGGCGCCCGGCGCGGCCCGGGACGCGGACGGCGCCCCGCGACCCGCGACCGCGGCGATGCTCATCGCCGGTCTCCGGTCACGTCCCCGGTCCCGACCACCCGCCCCGAGGTCAGCGCCTCGCGGTAGTCGGTGTACTCGCGGGTCAACCGCATCTCGAACGCCCCCAGCGCCGTCGTGGCGCTCCCGGTCAGGGTCATCCGGCTGGGCAGCCAGACGCCGCCGATCGGCTGCGCCATCTCGATCGACGCGTGCCACCCGTCGACGCGCACCAGCCATCGGGCCGGCAGGAAGTCGAGCCCGACGTTCTCGAAGGTGTAGCGGACGACCTCGTGAAGCTCGGGGTCGATCCAGAGGGTGACGAGCGAGGTCTTGGCGAACTGCTCCTCGATGCGCTGCTCGCGCTCGGACTCCGGCTCCGAGTCGTCCGCGAAGAGATCGGTCGGGTAGTACTCGATCTTCACGACCTCCCGGCCCGCGATGGTCTCGTACCCGGCGAGATAGTAGTTGCCGGGCTCGAACGAGAACTCCAGGAAGTAGCCGGCGTCGGTGATGAACTCGGGCTCGAGCCGCTCCGGGTCCGCCGCCTCGGCCCCCGGTTGGCCGGCCGCCGGCCCGGCATCGCCCGCCGCGGCGCGAGCCGTGTCCGCAGCGCGAGCCGTGTCCGCAGCGCGAGCCGTGTCCGCAGCGCGAGCGGCATTCTCCGCCGCGGGGGCGTCACGCCCTGCCGCGGTTTCTCCGGCGGCCGCGGCTGCCGCCTCCTCCGCGGCCCGGCGCCTCTCCTCCCGTCGCTCCGCCGCGCGCCGTTCCCGCCGGCGCAGCCACTCCGCCTCGTACTCGCGCCGCTCGGCCTCGCCGATGTCGACCCCGTCGAAGCGCCGCGGGCTGCGCACGACCACGTCTTCGCGAACGTACCACTCGTACTCGCGCCGGAACCCGCTGATCGGCAGGCCGGCGGGGCCGTCGACGTCCAGCGTCAGGACCTCGCGCAGCACGAAGTCGCCGATGCGCCGCCACGAGGCGTCGCGGTTCTCGAGCACGCGCTCCATGAACCGGTCGATCTCGTTCCCGGCCTGCGCCGCGCCCGACGAGGCCGCCTGCGGGGCGGCGGGGGGACCGACCGATTGGGCGCCGGCCGGCAGCGGCGATGACGCCGCGACGGCGATCAACACACCCGCCGCCGTTCGCCTGCAAGTCCGGCCGCATTCGCCCCTCATGCCGGTCCCTCCCGTCCCCCTGTCCGCCTCCGGCGCTCTCGTCGTCGTTGCCGCTACAATAGCCACCGGCCGGAGACGACGTCCCGTTCCCATGCGCCACGGAGCCGCCCCGGGCTTCTGCCCGGTCACTACGGCCGAGGCCGCCCCGAGGTTCCCGAGGAGAGAAGCCGGTGCCGGACGAACCGACCCGCATCTACCTCGACTACAACGCCAGCACCCCTATCGCCCCGGCGGTGGCCGCGGCCATGCGGCCCCTCCTCGACACGGGCTTCGGGAACCCGTCGAGCGGGCACTGGGCGGGCCGCCCCGCCCGCGACGCGGTGTGCGCGGCCCGCCGCCGCGTGGCGTCGCTCCTCGGCTGCGACGCGGACGAGATCGTGCTGACGAGCGGCGGCAGCGAGGCCAACAACCACGTCGTGAAGGGCGTCGCCCTCGGCGCCGCGTCCCCGCCGCACATCGTCACCACCGCGGTCGAGCATCCCGCCGTCCTCGAGCCGTGCCGCTTCGTCGAGACCCTGGGGGCGCGGGTCACCGTCGTCCCCGTGGACCGCCACGGCCTCGTCGACCCCGACGACGTCCGACGCGCCATCGCCCCCGACACCGCCCTCGTCAGCGTGATGCACGCCAACAACGAGGTCGGCACCATCCAGCCCGTCACCGACATCGCGGCCATCTGCCGCGAGCGCGGCGTGCTCTGCCACACCGACGCGGCCCAGTCGGCCGGCAAGATCCCCGTCCGGGTCCGCGAGCTCGGCGTCGACCTGCTGAGCCTGGCCGGGCACAAGCTGTACGCCCCCAAGGGCGTGGGCGCCCTCTTCGTCCGGCGCGGGGTGACGCTGACCCCGCTCGTGCACGGAGGCGGCCACGAGGGCGGCCGGCGGGCCGGGACCGAGAGCGCGCTGCTCGCGGCCGGCCTCGGGGCGGCCTGCGATCTCGCCGAGACCGACCCCTGCGAGGACCGCCTGCGCGAGCTGCGCGACCGCCTGTCGAACGGGCTGCGGGCGCGGCTCGGCGACCGCGTCGTCCTCAACGGCCACCCGGACCGGCGACTGCCCAACACCCTCAACGTCAGTTTCCCCGACCGTTACGGCGACGAGATCCTGGCCCGGATGCCGGAGATCGCGGCGTCGACGGGCTCGGCCTGCCACACCGGAGAACGCGCGCTCTCACCGGTGCTGGCGGCCATGGGGGTGCCGCCCGCCGTCGGCCACGGCGCCGTCCGGCTCAGCGTCGGCCGCGGGACCACCGAGGAGGAAATCGACGCCGCCGTCGAACGGATTGGGGGGCTCCAGTGAACGCCACTTCCAGCCGCCCGCGGGGCGGGCCCGGCGGCGTCGGCCCGCTCCCGCGGCAACGCGGCGCCGGATCCGACCCGGGGCCGCGGGTCGCCCGGCCGCCGACTCCGGTCCGGACCGTCCTGCGGGCGGCGGCCCTGCTGACGGCCGCCCCGCTGGCCGCGTGCGCCCCGGGGGACCGGGAAGCGGGGGCCCTTCCCCCCACCCGCGCGGAGCGCACCGGCTACGAGCAGACCACCGGCCACGGCGAGGTCGTGCAGGTCGTGACGCTGGCCGCGAACCGGTCCGAGCGCATCCACGCCACCACCTTCGGGTCGACGGTCGAGGGCCGCCCCCTGCCTCTGGCCGTCGTCGGGGACGTGGCCGATGCCCGGCCCGCCTCGGTCGTCGGCGCCGGGCGCCTCCGCGTCTGGCTGCAGGGGGCCATCCACGGCGGCGAGGTCGCCGGCAAGGAAGCGCTGCTGATGCTGCTGGGGGACCTCGCGGGGGGCGGCCACGCCGAGTGGTCGTCGTCGATGACCCTGCTCGTCGCCCCGATCTACAACGCCGACGGCCACGAGCGCATGGGGCCCGACACCCGCCCCTACCAGCTCGGCCCGTTCGCGGGCCAAGGCGAACGCGCCAACGCCCAGGGGCTCGACCTCAACCGCGACCACGTGAAGCTGGAGTCGCCCGAGGCCCGGGCCCTCGTCAGGGCCTACGACGACTACGACCCCCACGTGGTCATCGACCTGCACACCACCAACGGCACCGAGCACGCCTATCACCTGACCTACTCGCCGCCGCTCCACCCGAACACCCATCCCGCCGTCGACGCCCTCCTCCGCGACGAGTGGCTGCCCGCCATCACCCGCGCCGTCGAGCGGTCCGACGGGTGGCGCTTCTACTACTACGGCAACCTGCCGTTCGCGGACGGGGCGGAGCCGGCCTGGCGCACCTTCGACCACCGCCCGCGCTTCAACAACAACTACGTGGGGCTCCGCAACCGGGCCGCCCTGCTCGGCGAGGCCTACGCCTACGCGCCGTTCGACGAGCGCATCCGGGCCTCGCTGCGGTTCGTGGAGGAGGCGCTGGCGTTCGCCCACGACAACGCCGACGCCATCACCGCCCTCGTCGAGGCCGCCGACGCCGAGCCCATCGCCGGGACCCGGCTCGCGACCCGCGCGGTCGCGGCGCCCTCGGACGCCCCCGCCGAGATCCTGCTGGGGCGCACCGAGGAGGTGCCGAACCCCTACACCCGCGCCCCCATGCGGCGCCGCCTCGACGTCGTCGAGCCGACCGAGATGGTCGAGTACGGCACGTTCGCGGCCGCCGAGGACGGCGTCGAGGTCGCCCCCGCCGCGTACTACGTGCCGGCGGACCTCGCCGCGGTGGTCGATCTCCTCGCCGCCCACGGCGTCGACGGCGCCCCCCTCGACGCCGACGCGACGCTCGCGGTGGAGGAGTTCGTCGTGCGCGACTCGTCGGTCGCCGACCGCGCCTACCAGGGCCATCGCGAGCGCACCGTCACCGGCGACTGGACCCCGGTCGAGCGCGCGGTGCCCGCCGGCACCCTGGTCGTGCCCCTCGATCAGCCCCTGGGACGCCTCGTGTTCACGCTGCTCGAGCCGCGCTCCGACGACGGCGTCGTGAACTGGAACGTGGTGGACGACCACGTGGGAGCGGCAGGCTCCGTCTACCCCATCCTCCGCCGCCCGGCGCCACCGCCGCAGGCACCTGCGCCATAGGAGCCCCTGGCGACCGTCCCCGCTGCATCCCGAGGGGGAGTCCGTTCGTGCGGGCGCGTGCGGGAACGAGGGGCAGAGGCCGCGTGCCGACACGGTGACCGGTCCGCCGGAAGGCCCGCGAGATCCACGACAACGCCTGCGCGATTGTCGAGGAACCGCCGGTTCAACCGCCGGCCCCGAGCAGGGGCACGAGGACGAGCCCGGTCACGTAGACGGCGTAGAGCGCGAGCAGGAGCAGGCCCCCGCCGCGATGGAAATGGCCGGTCCGCGCGGTGAGGCCGAGGACGGCGGCGAAGAACACGCCGAGCCAGCCGTACGAGTAGACCTGGGTGAAGACGTCGAGGCTCAGGGGGTTGATGGTGCCCGACAGGCCGACGATGAGGTAGAGGTTGAGGACGTTGGCGCCGATGATGTTGCCGAGCGACAGGTCCGGCACGCCCTTCCGGGCGGCGGAGACGCCCGTCACCAGCTCCGGCAGCGACGTCCCGATCGCCACCACCGACAGCCCGATGATGACCGACGGCACCCCGAGGGCGGCGGCCAGCGACTGCCCGGAGTCGACGAGGAACCGGCTGCCCACCACGATGAGGGCCGCCCCCAGCGCGAACAGGCCGATGGCCTTCGTCAGCCCGCTCGTGTCCGCTTCGGGTCCGCCCGCCGCCTCGGCGCGGCGCTTCCGGATGCCGAGGTAGTCCCACGCCAGGTACGCGAACGCCAGGGCCAGCAGGACCGCGGCCCAGGGCCGGCTGAGGGTCCGGTCCCAGGTGAAGACGACGACGAGCACCGCGGCCGACACCATCCACGCCGCCCGCCGCACGAAGTCGCGCTTCTCCACCTCCACCGGGGTCAGCAGCGAGACGGTGCCGACGATCAACCCGATGTTGCAGATGCACGACCCGACCGCGTTCCCGAGCGCGATGCCGGTGTCGCCGACGCTGCTCGCCATGGCCGAGACCACCAGCTCGGGGGTCGTCGTCGCGAGGCTGACCAGGGTGCCGCCGATGACGAACCGGGGAATGTGCAGCGCGCGCCCGATGTAGATGCTCGAGTCGACGAACAGGTCACCGCCCTTGGCGACCAGACCGAGACCGAGAACGATGAGTACGATGTCGTAGAGCACGGGTCGGCGGCGCCCCCCTGCCTCGGCGGGGCGGGCGGGTCGAGAACTTGCGGGAACGGATGACGAGTCGACGAGATCGACGGCGGCGCTCGGCAACGGGGCGGTCGCCTCGCCGCCGCCGTGGGTCCGGTGCGGAACGCCCCGCATCGAAGGCCCTTTCCGCCGAGCGGCCCTGATTATAGTCGAGGCCCGACCGCGGGCCGCCCGCCGCCGGGGTCGGCTCGCGGGCCACTGCAGTCCGTAGCCACCGTCGCCGCCGGCCGGCGCCGGACCTCCCGCGCCCCGAACAGGGCGCCCGGCGTCTATACTGGAGACCATGCGTGATGCCGACTTGCGGCCGCGGCCCCCGCACGCGACCTCGAGCCCGCCAGGCTCGGTTCCCGCGACGGCGGCGCCCGGTTGTCCCGCGCCCACGGGTCCGCCCGGTCTCGCGGTTGACCTCGACGATCGAATCACCGGGCTGCGCACCAGGCTCGCGGCGCTCGATCGCGCCGTGGTCTGCTTCTCGGGCGGCGTCGACTCCGGCTACCTGCTGGCGGAGGCGGCGAGCGTCCTCGGCGACCGGGCGACGGCCCTCACCGCGGTCTCGCCGAGTCTGGCCCCGGAGGAGCGGGCGGGGGCCGAAGACATCGCGCGGCACCTCGGCGTGCGCCACGTGCTGGTCGAGACCCACGAACTCGACGACGCGCGGTACGCGTCGAACCCCGTCAACCGCTGCTACTTCTGCAAGGTCGAGGTGTACTCGGTGGCGGTGGCCGAGGCGGCCCGCCTCGGGGCGGCCCACGTCCTCGACGGGTTCAACGCCGACGACCGCGGGGACCACCGGCCCGGCCGCCGCGCCGCGCGCGAGCGGGGGGTGCGCTCGCCCCTCGACGAGGCGGGCTTCGGCAAGGCGGACGTCCGGGAGGCGGCGCGGCGGCTGGGGCTCCCGGTGTGGGACAAGCCGGCCCTCGCCTGCCTGTCGAGCCGCTTTCCCTACGGCACCGCGATCACGCCGGAGCGGCTGGCCCGGGTGGCGGCCGGCGAGCGCGTCCTCCGCGAGCTGGGGTTCCGGGTGTGCCGGGTGCGGTTCCACGGCGCCACCGCCCGCATCGAGGTCGAGCCGCACGAGATTCCCCGGCTTCGGAGCGCCGGCGTGCGGGGCGAGGTCGTGCGGCGGTTCCGGGCCGCCGGCTTCGCCCGCGTGACCGTCGACCCGCGAGGCTACCGTCAGGGCTCGCTCAACGAGGCGCCGTCGGGAGCGGACCCGGCGGCGACGGCCTGGCCGCTCGCCGACCCGGGGTCGCCCGGCGGTACGGTCGACGAAGCCGTCTGAGCGCCCGCCGGCTCGACCAGCAGGTGGGCCAGACGCGCCCCCCCGAGCCGATAGGGGTTCACGACCTGGTCGGCCCCGGCCTGCAGCATCCGCTGCTCGGCGCC
Source organism: Vicinamibacterales bacterium (assembly GCA_965215105.1). GTDB lineage: Bacteria > Acidobacteriota > Vicinamibacteria > Vicinamibacterales > UBA8438 > JAJEEA01. Next base: position 6,807,231 of record OZ244051.1, on the reverse strand, counting down.
CTCGCCGGCCGCCCGCGCCGCGATGACGAGGTCGGGGTTCAGCGACCGCGCGGTCAGCACCGCGTAGAGGTTGTGGGCGTCGTCGGCGAGGCAGCACACCAGTCCGCGGGCGTGCTCGACGTTGGCGGCCCGCAGCGACGCCTCCTGCGAGGCGTCCCCGGTCACCACCGGGAGCCCCGCGGCCGACAGCTCCCGCGTCTCCTCGACGCGCGCCTCGACCACGACGACCTGCCGGCCCGCCCGGCGCAGCGCGTCGACCGCCGCGCGGCCCATGCGCCCGTAGCCGCAGACGACGTCGTGACCGCTCATCCGTTCGATCATGCGAACCCTCCGGACATGCCCCAGATAGCGCCGCAGCTCGCCTTCCATGATCGAGCGGCCGACCTCGGAGGCGAGGAACAGGAAGACGCCGATGCCGGTCCCGAGCAGGGCCACCGTCAGCGCCTCGCCCGCCGGCGAGAGGGGGAACACGTGGCCGAACCCGACGGTGGTGATGGTGATGACGGTCATGTAGAACGCGTCCCACCACGGCACCCCCTCGACGAGCCTGTAGCCGGTGGCGCCGGCGAGGAACAGGCCCAGGACCAAGGTCGTCGCCCGGGCGAGCCGGTACGGCGTCGCCACGACGGTCGCGCGGGGGGCGGCGCCGGGCTGGGGGGTGACCACTGATGGCTCTCGACCGCGAACGCGGGCTCCACTATACCCGGCCGTGCCGAGTGCCCGTGCCGGTCGCCCCCCCGGTGCCCCGGGGTTCGGCCGGGGGCCCTCGCGGTTGTCGCGCGGTCGGGAAGCCGTCAGAATAGCGTTCCATGTCCACTGCAGCTCGATCGCGCCGCCCGGAACCCGGTGTCGAGCCCCCCCGGGAACCGACGGCCCGCGTCCGCCGGGCGGCGGCCGCCCTCGTCCTGTGGGCGGCGGCCGGCGCCGCCGGCGCGGCCGCCCAGGAGCCCGACTTCGAGCAGGCCCGGGACGAGGCGGTGTCGCTGCTGCAGGCCCTGGTGCGCATCGACACGAGCAGCCCGCCCGGGAACGAGACGGAGGTCGTCGAGCTCCTCGAGTCGGTGCTGGACGAGGCGGGCATCGACTCGACGGTCCTCGCCCTCGACCCGACCCGCGCCAACCTCGTCGCCCGCCTGCGCGGGGACGGGTCGAAGCGCCCCATCCTGCTGATGGCCCACACCGACGTCGTCGGCGTCGACCGCGACGACTGGTCGGTCGACCCCTTCGGCGGGGTCATCCGCAACGGCTATCTCTGGGGCCGCGGCGCGGTGGACGACAAGGGCCAGCTCGCGGCCATGGTGCAGGTGCTGCTGCTGCTCGATCGGCACCGGGTGCCGCTGGCCCGCGACGTCATCCTGCTCGCGGAGGCGGGGGAGGAAGGGACGACCGAGGTCGGGATCGATTTCGTCGTCGAGCGGCACTTCGACGCCATCGACGCCGAGTTCGCCCTCAACGAGGGGGGACTGATGACGGCGTCGAACGGCACCGTCGACGTCGTGAGCGTCGCCACCACCGAGAAGGTGCCCTGGCGCGGCATCCGCCTCGTGGCCCGCGGCACCGCCGGCCACGGCTCGGCTCCCCGGCTCGACAACCCCATCGTGCGGCTGGCGGCGGCGGTGGCCAGGGTCGGAAGCTACCAGGCGCCGATGCGGCTGAACGAGACCACGCGCGCCTATCTCGACCGCCTGGCCGACGTCAGCCCGCCCGACGTCGCGTTCCGCTACCGGAACCTCGAGAACCCCCGATGGCGCGAGACCATCCGGCGGACGCTGCGCGAGACCGACATCGGGGTCAGCGCGATGCTGCAGACCACCATCTCGCCCAACGTCATCCGGGGCGGGTTCCGCCGCAACGTCATCCCCGCCGAGGCCGAGGCCGAGCTCGACGTCCGCGCCCTGCCCGACGAGGATCTCGACCGCTTCCTCGCCACCCTTCGCGAGCTCGTCGACGACCCCGCGGTACGGGTGACCCCCCCCACCAGCATGCGGCCGGCCGCGCCTCCCTCGCGCCTCGACAGCGAGATGTTCCTCGCCCTGGAACGGGTGCAGCGGCGGATGTTCCCGGAGGCCATCACCCTGCCGACGATGCTGGCCGCGGCCACCGACTCGGCCCAGCTTCGCGCCAAGGGCGTGCAGACCTACGGCATCGGCATGATCCGCGGCGAGCGCAGCGGCGTCCACGGCACCGACGAACGGGTGTCCCTCGAAGCGCTGGGCCTCTTCCTCGAGTACTTGTACCGGGTCGTCACGGAGGTGGCGGCGCGCTGAACGGCGGGCGTCGAGACCGGCTTCGGCCACGGGGGCAGGGCCGGGCCGCTGGCGGCACGCGGCGCTCAGTGGATGACCTGATCGTCGATGGTCTCGTCAAACAGGTCCTCGACCGTCTCGAGATGGGGAATCTCGAGGGCGCGCACCGACTTGATGGCGATCGTCAAGGCCTCGTCGGCGGTCCAGGACACCGTGTCCTTCCGAAGCCGGGCGCGCGTCTGCCTGAGCTGGCGGAGCACCTGTGCCCTGTCGAACCGCTGGCCTTCGCAATGCTCGCAGAAACTCATGGCTGTCCCTTTCGTCGTCGCTCCGGCGACCGCCCGGATGGTCCTGCGTTCGGCCTTGCCAGCCCATGCCGCGCGGGACTCCCTCATGGGCGGCCGGATGCCAGCCAAACGATAGCACAAACCGCGCCGGAGCAGGAGAACGCGGGCGTGCCACGCATCCCGCGGCGGGTGGCCGCCGCGCATGGTACAGTGGCCGGGGCGCGACGCCGGGGTCCGATGGCGCGACCCGGCTCCACCACTCGGCGTGGTCCGCTCCGGCAGTCCGGACTCCCCGCGGGTCGAGGTGCCCGACGCACTCCGCGACCGTGCTCCCCAACGGACACTCTGCCACTTGGCAGGGACACCGGAGAGCGGCGCGGGAGGCGTTCGGCTCGCCGCCCGGAAGGCAGGGGCGCCTTCGGCGAGGCGGCGCGGGCGGCCCTGCGGCTGGCCCGCGCCGCGGTTGGCGCGGCGGAGGTCCGGGCGATGGCAGTTGGCACGCAGTATGCTCGTCAATCTGACGACGATCACCGCACCAGGAGCCCGCGCGGTGGAACGGCGCGGGACTCGTGGAGGGTCGGTCGGGCGCCAGACGGAGCCGCACGCGACGATTGGCGGGCCGGGACCGAGCGGATCGTCCGGAGGGAGGGAATCGCCATGAAACGTCTCGCTCGTACGCTCTGCATCGGGGTCCTGGCGGCCGCGTGGTCCCTGCCGGCCGGAGCGACCGCCGAGGCGGGCCAGGCCCGGCAACGCGGCTCGCGGCCCGCGCAGGCGCAGCGCGCACCCCAGCGTGCGCCGCAACGGGCGGCCCCGCCGCGGGCCCGTCGCGCGACCCCGCCCCGCCGCGCGGCGGGGGCCTCGCGCCCGTCCACTCCTCCCGCCGCCCGGCGCGGCGGGGCCCAGCGCGCGGCGCCGCGGGCTTCCGCCCCCGCGCGCGACCGAGGAAGCCGCGCCGGAAGGACGGCCCCCCGGGCCGCCGACCGCGCCGTCCCTCGACGCGCCGCTCCCCGCAGCCGCATCGTCGAGACGTCCCCACGGGACACCGGCCGCCCGCGAGCCGTGAGTCGGGCCCCGGATCGCCGCAACGGAGGAAGCCGCGCCGGGGCGACGGCCCCCCGCACTCCCACCCGGCGGGCCGTCCCCGAGCGCACCGCTCCCCGCAACCGAGTCGGCGGGACGTCCCCACGGGACAGCGGCCGCCCGCGAGCCGTGAGACGAGCACCGGACCGCGACACCGGCGGAACCGCGCCGCGAGGCGGTGACCGCCGCGTCGGAAACCGCGCCACACCCCGGGGCGGCGCCGCCGATACGGCCGGGCGGCTGGCGCGGCCGCGCCGGGCGCCGGACACCGACGTCACCGGGAACGGCCGCCGCGCCGGCGCGCGGCCGCGCGGGGAGCCGGGCATCGCGGTCGTCGACAACCCCCGGCGGGGCGGGCGCATCGCGGGCGCCACCGCGGGCGCGAGGGCCGGACGCCGGGGCGCCTCCGTCGTCGACCGGCGCGGTCCGCGCGGCAACGCCATCCGGCGCTCCGACGCGCCGCTGGCGTCACGGCCCATCGTCGTCAACAACTATGTCGACGGCGGGAGGCGCGGCTACCGGGGATACCGCAGCTACCGCGGCCGGCACCGCCACGGCATCCCGCACATCCACGGCAGCTACTTCTACTTCCCGGGCTACAGCACCTTCAGCCTCGGCGTCGCGGTGGGGTCCGGCCTGCGCTACTACGACCCGTACTGGAATCCCTACTGGTACGGCTACTACGGCCATCGGTACGGCTACGCCGCCTGGGACTGGGGGGCGCGCTACGACTACTACACCGGCAGCCTGCGCCTGAAGGTCCGGCCCCGCTTCGCCGAGGTGTTCGTCGACGGGTACTACGCGGGCCAGGTCGACAACTACGACGGCATCTTCCAGCGGCTGCGGCTCGAGGAGGGGCCGCACCACATCGAGATCCGCTACCCCGGCTTCGTGCCCCTCGAGTTCGAGGTGATGATCCTGCCGGGCGAGACGATCACCTACGAGGGCATTCTGCAACCGCTCTGAGGTCGCCCGGCGCGGCGGCCTCGGGGGGCCGCGGCAAGGCCGACGCCGGCCTCGCGGCGGCCCCCCCGCCCGACCACGAGCGCCGACGGGAATCGCCGCCCTGCCGCACCCTCTGGAGGCCCTCCCCGCGGGCGGCGCAAGCGCAACGGAACCGGCCGGCGGGGCCCGCCGGCCCGGCACGCCCCCGGACGCGCGGCTACCGCGCGTCCTCTTCCGGCCGCGACCGCCCGCAACTCCAGCACTCGGAGAACTGCGGCTCGACCGTCTCGCCGCACCGGCAGCGCCACCTCCCGGGCTGGTGGTCCGCCGCGGGACCGCTTCCGAACTCGGCCGCCATCTCGCGGGCCCGCGCCAGCCGGTCGTCGTCGAGCACCCAGACCGACGGGCGCGTCTCCATCCGGAACAGGCTGCCCCCCTGAAGCGGCACGAAGTCGTCGCCGCGCACCACCGCCTCGATGGCCTCCTGCGCGAGGAGGTCCTTGAGCATGTACGCGTCCACCGCGTTCGCGGCCACGTAGATCCGCTTCAGGGTCGACATGTCTCGCAGGGGGCGCGCCGCGCGCGTGCGGCCCGGCGCGCTTCCCGGGAGCCTGCGCCGCGGAACCGCGCGGGCTCCTGCCGGGTCGGTCGGGCGCCGGGCGGAGCCGCCGGGCGACGATTGGCGGACCGCTACGCCACCGGTTCGGGCGACGCGATGCGCGTCTGGCGGAAGCCGCCGAGGCCGGCGAAGACCGCCCGGTCTCCCAGGTCGTGCTCGATGCGGAGCAGGCGGTTGAACTTGGCGGTCCGCTCGCCGCGGCACCCCGAGCCGGTCTTGATGTGGCCGCAGCCGGTGGCGACCGCGAGGTCCGCGATGAAGGTGTCCTCGGTCTCGCCGGAGCGGTGGGACATGTAGGCGCCGTAGCCGTGCCGCTGCGCGAGGCGCACGGTCTCGAGGGTCTCCGACACCGTCCCGATCTGGTTCAGCTTGATCAGGATCGAGTTGCCGACGCCGCGGTCGATGGCCTGCCGCAGAATCGCGGGGTTGGTGCAGAAGGCGTCGTCCCCAACCAGCTCGATGCGGCCGCCGAGCGCGCGGGTCAGGTCAGCCCACCCGTCCCAGTCGTTCTCGGCGAGGGCGTCCTCGATGAGGACGATGGGATGGCGGTCGACCCACCCCGCCCAGAGCTCGATCATCTCCGCCGTGGTGCGGGCCGCGCCGCCCGACTTGAACGCGACGTAGCGGCCGTCCCGCCACATCTCGCTCGTCGCCGGGTCGAGGGCCAGCGCGATGTCCGCCCCGGGGCGGTAGCCCGCCTGCTCGATGGCCTCGAGGATGAGGGCGACCGCCTCCTCGTTGCTCGCGAGGTCGGGCGCGAAGCCGCCCTCGTCGCCGATGCCCGTCGACCTGCCCCGGGCCTTGAGCAGCCCCCGCAGGGCGTGGAAGGTCTCGATGCCCATCCGGAGGGCCTCGGCGAACGACGGCGCGTTGTGCGGGGCGATCTTGAACTCCTGGAAGTCGACGGTGTTGTCGGCGTGGCGCCCGCCGTTGATGACGTTGAGGCAGGGGACCGGCAGGGTCGCCGCGTCGGCGCCCCCGAGATGCCGGTACAGGGGCACGCCGGCCGACGCCGCCGCCGCCCGCGCCGCCGCCATCGAGACGCCGAGGATGGCGTTGGCGCCGAGCCTCGCCTTGTTCGGAGTGCCGTCGAGGGCGATCAGCCGCTCGTCCAGCCCGCGCTGGTCGGCCGCGTCCCGCCCGATCAAGGCGCCGGCGATCTCGCCGTTGACGTGGGCGACCGCCCCGCGCACCCCCTTGCCGCCGTAGCGCGACCCGCCGTCCCGCAGCTCGGCCGCCTCGCGCTCGCCTGTCGACGCGCCGGACGGCACCCGCGCCTCGGCGACCGTCCCGTCGTCGAGGTGCACGCGGGCCTCGACGGTGGGATTGCCCCGCGAATCCAGCACCTCCAGGGCGTCGATCTTCCGTATCTTCATCCGCTTCCGTCTCCGGGGAATCGCCGCGTCCTCCGCGGGGGCGACGGCTGCGGCACCGCGGGACCTGCCCCCGTCGCACCCCGCCGGCTCCGGGGACCGCCGGCAGGCACGTCACGCTGGCGCGGCGACCCGGGGCGGGCCGGCGCCGACCCGCACCGCCACGGGGCGGCCCCGGCCGCGAACGGGTCACGCATGCTCGCGAGCGAGGGTGTCGTTCAGGGTGCAGCCGATGCCGGGGCCGTCCGGCACCTGCAGGATGCCGTTCTCGAAGCGCTCCGGGGGCTCGACGAGGTCGCCGCGCCACGGCGCCTCGTTCCACTGGTACTCGAGAATGTCGAAGTTGGGCAGGTAGGCGCAGACCTGCGCCGACGCCATCGTGCTCACCGGGCCGCTCGGGTTGTGCGGCGAGACGAGCACGCCGTCGAGCTCGGCGACGGTGGCGATCTTCTCCAGCTCGGTGATGCCGCCGCAGTGCTTGACGTCGGGCATGATGATGTCGACGGCGCGCTCGCGGCACAGGGGCGCGAAGCCCTCGATGCCGAAGAGGAACTCGCCGCCCGCCATCGTCTGGCGGATGCCGTCCTTGATCGCCTTCGTGGACTCCAGGTCGGTCGGGGGAACCGGCTCCTCGTACCACGACAGCGCCTGCGGCTCGAGCCGCCGCGCCACCTCGATGGCGAGGGGCACGTCGAAGAAGCTGTGGACGTCGATCTTGAGGTCGACGTCGGGGCCGATGGCCGCCCGCATCTCCTCGATGCAGGCGATGCCCAGCTCGGTCGCCGCCTCGACCTCCCCGGCCGGCCCGTCGAGGGGCGGAAAGCCGTCGAAAGGCGCCCCCTTGATCGCGCGGAAGCCGTCGGCCACCGCCTGCCGCGCGTTCGCCGCGAATCCCTCGGGCGTCCGGTCGGCGGTGGCCCGGTTGATGTTCGCGTAGGCGGGCAGCTCGCGCCGCACCGCACCGCCGGCCAGCTCGTACACCGGCGCCCCGAGGGCCTTGCCGACGAGGTCCCACTGCGCCTGCTCGAGGGCGCTGAACGCCGTCGCCGGCACCCGCCCCCCGCCGGCCGCGGCCCGCCCGCGCTGCCGGTAGCCCTCGATCTCGAACGGCGACCGGTCCCGGACGAGGTCGAAGAACGGCGCCATCTCCGGGAACGCGGCCCGCCGCCCCATCGAGGCCTCTCCCAGGCCCGTCATCCCGTCGTTGGTGGCGAGGCGAACGAAGATCCAGTTCGTGCGGCCGGTCACGCGCACGACGATCAGCTCCATGCCGGTGATGCGCAGCCGGCGCTCCGCCTGCCCGAGCGGCAGAGCGGAGACCGGGAGCGCAACGGGCGGCAGGGCGGCAACGGCGGCGCACGCGGGAAGGGCGCCGAGAAACGCGCGGCGAGTGGGTTGCGGCATCACGGCGTCATTCTACACCCAGCCCCGGCGCCGGCGCGCGCGGCTCCCCCGGCGAGCCCCCTCGCGAGGCATCGCCTTCGTCCGCCCGCCGGTCCCCGGACCACGACCCTGCGAGCGACCCGCTCGCGCCGACCGAAACGAAGCCGCGAGCGGCCCGACCAGGGTCGTCCCTCCGCCGCGCCGCGGGTCGGGAGTGAAGCCGGCGACGGTGACGGTACGCTAAGCTTGGAGAGTACGCAGAATCAGCACACGCGGAGGGCGGGAAGGCTCGCAATCGGCGCAACCTCCGGAGAGCACGACACGCATGGCCCGTTTGCAGGACACCCAGAATCAGACCACGCTTCCCCGGCCGCCGCGCCTCCGCGTACCCGCCGCCGCGATCCTCGTGCTGCTCGGCTGCCTGCCGGCCGCCGCACAACCGGATGCCCGCCGGACCGTCGCCGCCCTGGACGCGTCGAGCCTCCGCGACTGGGACGAGATCGTCGATCTGGAGGTCCGGGCCGGCGGCCTCCGCCGCTACGAGACCCGGCCGAACCTCTATCTGCCGGACCGGCGGAGCGAGCGCTTCGCCCAGTACCACGAGGGGGTCCCGGTCTACGGCGCCGACCTGATCCGGCAGACCGAGGCCGGGCTCGCCACCGCCATCCTGGGCACCCTGTTCACGGGCATCGACGTCGACACGACGCCGGGGCTCACGCCGTCCGAGGCGCGCGCGGTGTTCGACGCGATGTCCGCGCCGCCCTTCGGACTGGTCGGCGAGCCGGGCCTGTGGGTGCTTCCCCTCGGCGGCGGCGAGTACACGCTCGCCTGGCGGGGCACCCTGTCGAGCTTCCGCGACGTGTTCATCGACGCGGACAGTGGCGAGACCCTGTTCGAGGTCAGCCGCATCCACCGCCAGGCGGTCGGCCTCGGCACCGGCGTGCTCGGGGACCAGCGCAAGATGGCCACCGAGTCCATGGGGGGAACGTTCAGGACGCGCGACCCCCTCCGGCCCGCGGCCATCGGGACCTACGACTTCGAGAACGACGAAATCCGGTTCCTGAACACCCTGCTCGCCATGCTCGACGGCGCGCCGCCGCCGCTCGCGGCCCTCGCCGCCGACGCCGACAACGTGTGGGAGGACGGCACCGTCGTCGACGTCCATCCCGGGGCGGGTTGGGCGTACGACTATCTGGCCACCCGGCTCGGCTGGGCCGGCATCGACGGCCGCGACGGCGACATCACCGCGTTCGTCCACCCCGCGAATCCGACCCGGCTCCTCGCGGCGGCGGAACGGTGCTTCGAGAATGCCCCCGACTCGTTGGAGGAGTGCGGTCAGTACGCGGTGCTCGTGATGACGATCGACAACGCCCTGTACTTCCAGCCCTTTCCGGGCACCGACACGACCGGCTTGATGGTCTTCGGCGAGCCGTTCATGTTCCCCCGGCCGCTGACGACCCTCGACGTCGTCGCCCACGAGATGGCCCATGGCGTGACCTGGTTCACGGCCCGCCTGACGAGACCGCCGCCGAACGTTCCCAACGAGCCCGGCGCGATCAACGAGGCGTTCTCCGACATCATCGCCGTCGCCACCGAGTTCCACATCGAGGAGCCCGGGCGGGGACCCCTGCGCGCGGACTACCTGATGGGTGAGGACACCGGGTTCCCTGTCCGCTCCCTGCGCGACCCGCAGGAGCTGCAGAACCGGGTCACCGGCCCCTACCCCGATCACTACGACGACCGCTACCTCGGACCGGCGGACCGGGGCGGCGAACACATCAACGCCACCATCCTGGGGCACGCCTACTTCCTCGCGGTCGAGGGCGGCACCAACCGCACCTCCGGGCTCAGCGTCACGGGAGTCGGCGGGCAGAACCGCCTGGACATCGAGCGGACGTTCTTCAACGCCTGGGTCAACCTCGTGCCGTCGTTCGCCGACCACGCGATCGTCCGGGAGAGCCTGATACGGTCGGCCACCGACCTCTTCGGGTCGGACGCCGCCGCCACCCGGGCCATCCGGGAGGCCCTCGACGCGGTCGGGATTCCCCGCGCCTCCGTCCAGATGGACACGTTCGACCATAACCGCCACGATTCGGGAGACTGCCAATGACGCCGCGCCTGCATGCCTCGGTCCGCTCCTCCGCTTCCATCCGCGCATGCGCCGCGTCACCGGACGGCGGGCCGCACCACCGGCCCGAAGCGGGAGCCCGACCTCGGACCGGAGGCAGCCGGCGGGCGACGGCGCCGTTCATCGCCGCCGTCCTCGCCGGAACGCTCCTCCTGCCGGCCGCGGCCGGCGCCCAGACCGGAGGCTGGGCCGCCTTCAACGGCGCGACCCAGGCCACCGCCACCACCTTCGACGACAACGTGGGGTTCATCGAGTTCCACGAGGACGCCGACTTCGACGCCGCCTACGACGTCGGCACCGGCATGGTCTTCGACGGCGGCGCCGGCGTCCGGCTCGCGAACGGCCTCGGCTTCGGCGTCGCGGTCAGCCGCTTCGAGAGGCTCGACCCGGCGTCGATAGACGCGCGCATCCCGCACCCGTTCTTCTTCGGCCGGTCCCGGTCGCTGAGCGGCAGCCAGCCAGACCTGACGCGCCTGGAGACCGCGGTGCACATGGAGGTCCGCTGGTTCGAATCGGTGGGCGACACGGTCGAGCTGGGGGTGTTCGGCGGGCCGACGCTCTTCAACGTCCGACAGGACCTCGTCACCGCCGTCGGCTACGATCACGCCTATCCCTACGATGAGGCCAGCCTGGCGTCGGCGACCACGACGGCGGTGTCCGCGACCGCGATCGGCTTCCACGCCGGCGCCGACATCGGGTTCTTCTTCTCGGAGACGGTCGGGCTGGGCGCCCTCATCCGCTACTCGGGAGGGTCCGTCGACCTGCCGGGCGAAGGCGAGAACATGGTCCCCGTCGATGCCGGCGGGTTCCACGTCGGCGGCGGGCTGCGGCTCCGTTTCTAGCCCGGAGAGCGTCGCCTGCGGCTCCGCTCGCCGCCCAACCAACCCTGCCGGTGCTGTGTCATGACTGAGTGTTCGGGTGCGTGGGCGGTGATTCGTCAACGATTGCGGGCCCTGAGCTCATGTCCGGGTCCGAAGATCGGGACGTGACGCACCACCAGGAGTCTGCACCGTTCCACGGCGCAGACTCCCAGGGGACCGTGGTGACAAACCCCGCGTTGCATCGAGACCGGCGAGGCGCCGCGCAGCGCCAAGCGCGGCGGCGCGCCCGCCCGACGAGGCGTCGGGCGCCTCAGGGCGCGCGTACCTCGACGTCGAGCTCGGCCCCGAACAGCATCGTCCGGTCGCGGTCGCGGGCCGCCCACCGGAGCAGGGTCGCCGGGTCGGGCTCGACCACGCCCTCGAACGAGACCACGTCGTTGGTGACCACCCGGATCGGCTGCTGGAAGTCGAACTGCTCGGGTGAGAGGAGCAGGGTGTAGCGGCGGACGCCGCGCGTCGCCACGAGGATCTCGTTGCCGTTCCGGGCCAGTTGCACGCGACCGGCCGGGTCGGGCCGGGGGAACGCGGTCCGCGCCGGCCCCGCGGGAACGTCGTCGGGGGGCGTGAGGACGAAGGCGAGGCGCTCGCCCTCACGCTCCACCTCGACGTCCAGCCCGGGTCCGTCCCGCGGCGCCTGCACCGCCTCGCGCAGATCGTCGACCGTGGCCACCGCCCGGCCGTTGACGCCGACGAGCACGTCGCCCGCGCGGACTCCGGCCGCCTCGGCAATCGACCCCGCCACGACGTCGATCAGCACGATGCCGCCGCCCTCGAGCAGGCCGAGCTGGTTGAAGCCGATGGGCACGCTGGGCGGCGACGAGGCGATCTCGTTGAAGTCGTCGAAGCTGCTCTCGCCCTCGACCGGCCCCAGGTCGGTGATCACCAGCCAGTGCGCGCGGTTGAACCGCTCGGCCGACTCCGTCTCCCAGACGAGCCGATCGGGCAGCGGCCGGCGGGTCTGCGCCACGATGAACGCGTCCACCCGCGGGCTCTCCTCGTCCCACCACTGCATGTTGTGGCCCGCCTCCGGCCGCGGCCGGAACTCCACGTAGACGCCCGCGTTCACGAAGAGCTGCAGGAAGGGCACCACCGACGAGATCGGGTACAGCCGGTCCTGGCCGCCGTTGACGGCGAAGAACGGCTTGTTCCGCAGGTTGGCGACGTGCATCTGGCCGTCGGCGGCGGTCGACCGACTGGCGAGCACGGCCGGGTGGCCGTTGAACGACACGAACCCGGCCCAGGGCGTGGGGGCTTTGAACGCGTGGTAGAACGCCCCCGTCCCCCCGTCGGACACCCCCAGCAGGTGGACCTGGTTCTCGTCGACGTTGTAGGTCCGCTTGAGGTCGTTGACGACGCCGGCGAGGTTCTCGATCTGGCTCGCCTGCCACCACATCGTCTCGCCCCACGACTCGGGGAACAGGACGATGGCGTCGTCGCGGGCGTAGCGCTCCTGGTTGCGCCACCATGCGCCCTCGTCGCGCCGGGGGCGGCTGACGCCGCCGTGCAGGTACACCCGCACCCGGTAGCGGCGGGCGGGGTCGTAGTCGGGGGGAATCCAGGCGATGGTCCGGTACTCGACGCCCTCGGGGTTCCGCCGGGCCAGAACCTCCCGGCCGCGCGGCACGTCGGCGTCGTAGGCGCCGCCGGCCCGCACCAAGGGCCAGAGCGACTCGATGCCGGGGTCGAGGGCGAGGATCCGTTCGACGGCCCCGTCGATCTCCTCGGGCGAGCCGGCGGCCCAGAAGTCGGCGACCGCCGGACCGAGGTCCTGCGCGACGAGGGGCGCGGCCATTCCCCCCGCCGCCAGCGCGAGGGCGGCCCGCGCAATCGCCTGCCGCACCCGCCGGGTTCGTCCTCGCCGCGCATCGATCCGTGATGTCACTTGACGCTCCTGCGTTCACCGCCCTCGAGCCGGCCGCGGGGCATGCCGGCCCGGCGGCGTGACGCGAGCGGCACGTCCCGACATGCAGAGAACGGCGTTCGCGGGTAGCCGACCGCCGGCGGGAGGGTTCCCGCCGGCGGCCGTTCCTCGGCGATCTACTGCCCGCCGGTGGTGCTCCCCGACCCGACCGCGGTCAGGCCGTGGCTCGCGAGGAAGCGCTGGATGGTGTCGAAGATCGCCACCGTCTCCTCGCGGTTGAAGCCGCCGTGACCGCCGCCGGGGACGGTGTGGAGCTCGTTCGAGATGCCCGCCGCCTCGAGCTTCTCGTGCAGCCCGGTCGCGTGCTGGTAGGGCACGACCCCGTCCGCGTCGCCGTGGATGGTCAGGACGGGGGGCAGCCCGGACCGCACGTAGGTCAGGGGCGAGACGCGCTCGGCGACCTCGAACCGGTCGGGCATGCTGCCGAGCCAGGTCACCGCGTAGGTCTTCATGTTGGGCCCGTCGAGGAGGTCGCCGACGTCGGTGATGCCGTACCAGTTGATGACCGCGGCCACCGAGAGCTCCTCCGGCCCCGGGCACTCGCGGTCGAGCCCGGCCGAGGCCGGGACCATCCCCGTCGTCAGGGCGAGGTGCCCGCCGGCGGAGTTGCCGGTGACGACGATGCGCGAGGCGTCGATGTTGTACTGCCCGGCGTTGCGGATGACCCAGCGCAGCGCGCACAGGCAGTCCTCGACCGCGGCCGGGGCCAGCGACACCTGGGCCAGCCGGTACTGCACGTTGACCACCGCCCAGCCCTTCTCCAGCCACGGGAGCAGGCGCAGGACGTTGGCCTCCTTCGAGCCGGCCCGCCAGCCGCCGCCGTGGATGTACATCAGCACCGGGGTCGGCCCGTCGGCGCCGCGCGGCAGGTAGAGGTCGACCTTGTTGTCCCGGTTGTTCGCGGTGTGGTACGTGACGTTCGGCACCACGCGATAGGTGTTCGACAGGTGCGACGCGAACGCCGCCGTCGAGTCGAGCTGCGCCTCGGCCGTCGCCGGGGCCCCGAGCGCCGCCGCCACCGCCATCGCCACCACCGCCGCCGTCAGTCTTCGTCTCTGCATGATGTTCCTCTTCCTTCTTCGCCCGGATCCTCCGGGCGCCGCCGCAAAGCAAGCGCCGGACGCCTACGGCCGCCCGCCCCCGGTCGCCGCCGCCGGGTGCAGCAGGGTCACGCTCTCGGTGACCGAATCGACCTTGGCGCGGCTGTAGAAGATCGGGAAGTACCTGTTGCGCGCCCACAGCTCGAACAGGTCGCGGTAGTGCGGGCTGTCCGGGTCGCCGGACTGGCCGGGGGTGTTCAGCCCCACCGAGTTGTCCCAGTTCGCGGTGTCCGCGACGATCATGAACGACGCGCCCGACGTCTGGTTGTCGCCGTTGCCGGTGTTGTGCACGGTGCCGCCGTAGCCGCCTCGGGGTAGCGGCCCCACGTCGAGCCGGGCCCGCATGTCGGGGCTGACCGCTGCGGTCATGGGGTGGCGGATCAGGGCGTGCTTGAACTTCTCCTGACCGTACTGCCACTTGGACGGGTCCGAACCGAGGCGCTCCTCGAGGTCGGCCAGCGCCTGCGAGAGGCTGCGGGTGAGCACCGCGTCGCGGCCCGCGATCGGATCGTCGCCGAACCGACCGTCCGGGGCGGCCAGCCAGTCGATGATGCGCTTGGTGTTCAGGCCCCCGATGAGGTCGCGCGCCGCCTCGGGCACGATGAGGTCGCGCATGTTCGTCCGCAGGCGCCGCTCGAAGCTGACGTAGACGGCGGCCTCGACCGAGTCCTTGTCGAGCACGAAGTCCCAGCCCCGCAGCCGGTCGCGCAGCCCGGCCACCTTCGGGTCGTCGATCTCGAGCTCGCGCAGCAGGGGGACGATGTTGCGGCCCGCGACGGTCAGGTCGTCGTGCTGCATGCGCATCATGTCGACCACCGTCATGTGCCGGCTCACGTCCAGCATCTCCTCGACCCGGGCCGCCCGCATCTGGTCGCCCCAGGTGTAGTGCAGCGCCTCCCAGTACGGATAGCCGTCGGGCACGGTGTAGTTGTTGGCGGTGCCGTAGAACCCCTTGTCGGGGTTCAGCACGCTCGGCAGGGCGGTGATCGGCAGGTAGCCGTCCCACTCGTAGCGGCCGTCCCCCGGCACCGGCACGAGCCCGCTGTGGAGGGGCCGGATGGGGGACACGCCCACCGCCTGGTAGCCGATGTTGCGGTCCCGGTCGGCCCAGACCATGTTCTCGGACGGGATGCGGCTGTAGCTGCACGCCTCGACGAACTCCTCCCACGTGCGGGCCTGGTCCATGCGCAGGCTCGCGAGGTAGGGCGCGCCGCCGTAGTCCAGCCACGCCGCACGCAGCGCGTACGCCTTGTGGTTCTCGCGGTCCTCGTAGAGCACGGGGCCGTGCCGGGTGTACTTCAGCTCGACGTCGACGGCGTCCTGCCCCTTCACGGGCACGCGGTCCTCGATGACCGTCATCGTCTCCCACCGCCCCAGATGCCGGTACTGGTTCGGGTCGTCGGGGTTGGTGTCGTAGACGTAGAGGTCCTCGTTGTCCTGCCCGAAGACGGTCAGGCCCCAGGCGCCGTACTCGTTGTGGCCGATGGACACCCCCGGCAGCACCGGCTCGCCGCCCCCGATGACGTTCCAGCCCGGCGCCACGAGGTGGACCCAGTAGCGGAGCGACGGCGCGCTCTGCACGCGGTGGGGGTCGTTGACCATGAGGGGGAAGCCGGTCAGGGTGCGGCTGCCCGCCACCACCCAGTTGTTGCTGCCGATGGCCTCGTAGTCCTGCCGCTCGAGGTCGATCTCGCTCGGCAGGGCGGCGGCGAGCCGCTCGTAGGTGGCCCGGTCGCCGCGGTGGGCCTGCACGATGTCGTCCGGCTCGAACCGCACCGGGCGCCGGTGCGCGCGGTACAGGTCGAGGATGCCGTCGTGCAGCAGCGACGCGTCCACCGCGGGGTCGAGGCCGAGGTCGGGGTCGCCGTAGTAGTAGTTCAGCTCCTTGACGGCGTCCTCGCCCAGCAGGGCCACTGCGCGCGCGTTGCGGATCTCGGCGGTGACGTTCGCCACCAGCCCCTGGTGGCGCGACACGACCACCTCGGGGGTCCAGTGGCCGGGCGTGATGCCCAGCAGCTCGAACTCGACGGGCAGCAGCGACGGATCGGCGTTGGCACGGTCGACGTACGCGTTGATGCCCCTCACGAAGGCCGGGATGATCCGGTCCCCCCGGTCGTGGTAGTGGTTCATCTCGGTGGTCATGTCGCCGCGGAACCGGTGCAGCCGCGCCCCGATGTCGCGCTCGAGCTCGCGCGGCCCGAGAATCTCCGCGACCGTGCCCGTCGCCTGCCGCCGCCACATCTCGAACTGGAACAGCCGGTCGCGGGCCGCCGCGTAGCCCTGGGCGAAGAAGAGGTCCGCCTCGTTCTCGGCGTAGATGTGGTTGATGCCCCAGCGGTCGGTGACGATCTCCACCGGCGCCTGCAGGCCCGCGAGCTCCAGGCGTTCGGACTGCGCCGCGACCGGCGCGCCGGGGCTCGCGAGGGTGAACGTCAGGCCGGCCAGGAGCCCCAGCCGTAGAACGGCGCCGACTCCGGGAGGGGTGGTCGGCGGCCCGGCGGCGCCGCCGGGCGACGACGGGCGGGCCGGGGCGGCCATCCGGACGCGCGTGCTCAAGGTCATGGCGGGTTGCTCCCTCGGTGCGGACGGTCGGCCGTCGGAATCGAGACGAGACGCATTATAATCCCGGCGCCACAATCCCGGCGCTTCGTAATCCCGGCGCCGTCGAATCCCGACGCCTCGTGAACCGCTCCCGAATCGACCATGCCTGACGACGTCCAGCCGGCCGCCGGCCGGTCCGCGCTCCCAGCCCGCCAATCGTCGCCTGACGGGCGCCCAACCAACCCTGCGGGAGCCCGCGCCGCTCCACCGCGCGAACTCCCGGCCCGCCAATCGTCGCCCGACGGCGCCGCTCGGCGCCCAACCGCCCCTGCGGGACCCGGCGCCGTTCCACCGCGCGGGCTCCTGAACTCGGAAGACTGGTGGGCCGTCTGGCTGGGAGGACTCCTCATCGCCGTCGCCGCCCTCGGGCTCCTGACCGGCGTGGCCGGGCTCGGCCGCTGGACCGGCAACCCGCTGGACGCCTTCGACGGACGGGTGGCGGGGCTGGCCATGCTCGGCCTGGGGCTGGCCCTCGCCACCGCGCTGGCCGCCCAGGCCATGGGCGGGCGGCTCATCCAGCACCAGGCCGGGTTCTTCGGGCTGTTCGGGCTCGCCGTCCTCGCCTACGCCCTCGCCAACCAGACCGGCATCCGGGCGGCGGGGGTGGGCTACGCGTTCTGGGCGCTCGCGCTGGGGCTCGTCATCTCGAACACCGCCGGGGTCCCCGGCTGGCTGAAGCCGGCCGTGCGCAGCGAGCTGTACATGAAGACGGGGCTCGTGCTGCTCGGGGCGGAGATCCTGTTCAACCGCATCCTGACGCTGGGCCCGCCGGGGCTCGTCGTGGCTTGGCTCGTCACCCCGGTCGTCATCCTCTTCATGTACCGCTTCGGCACGCGGGTGCTGAAGATCGCGAGCCCGTCGCTGGTCATCGTCATCGCCGCCGCCACGTCGGTGTGCGGCGTCTCGGCGGCCATCGCCACCGCGGCGGCGGCCCGGGCGAAGAAGGACGAGCTGACCCTCGCGGTGGGCATGACCCTGATCTTCACCGTCCTCATGATGATCCTCATGCCCCTCGTCATCCGCGCCGTCGGCATGGACCCGACCATCGGCGCGGCCTGGATCGGCGGCACCGTGGACGCGACGGGGGCGGTGGTGGCGGCGGGAGCCATGCTGGGGGAAGAGGCGGGACAGGTGGCCGCCGTCGTCAAGATGATCCAGAACGTCCTGATCGGGATCGTGGCGTTCCTGGTGGCCGTCTACTGGGTCACCCGCATGGACGCGCCGGACGCCTCCGCCCGCCCCGCCGCGGCCCAGATCTGGACCCGCTTCCCCAAGTTCATCCTCGGCTTCCTGGGCGCGTCCCTGCTCTTCTCGTTCGTCCTCACCCCGGCCCTGGGGGACGAGGCGGTGGCCGGCATCATCGACCTCACGTCCGACCTCCGGGGGTGGCTGTTCTGTCTCGCCTTCGTCAGCATCGGCCTCGAGTCGAACTTCCGCGCCCTCGCCGGGCAGGCGGCCGGCGGCCGCCCGATTCAGCTCTACGTCGTGGGCCAGGCCTTCAACCTCGTGCTGACCCTGATCGCGGCCTGGCTCGCGTTCGGCGGGGTCCTCTTCGATCCGGTGTCATGACTCGGGGCAAGGGAACCAGCCGCGACCGCTTGACGCCCCCCCACCCGCGACGGAAAATGGCTGAGAGGTCGAGACAAGGCCGGAGAGGCGCCAATGACGGGGACGAAGACGAACGCACCGGGCAGATCACCACAGGTGGTCGCCGAGCACATCCTCTGGCTTCGGCGCGGCCTGGAAACGACGCCGATGCAGGTGCTCAAGCTCGTCTACATCTGTCACGGATGGGTCTTGGGGCTGACGGATCGGCCGCTCGTCGACGAACCGGTCGAGGCGTGGCGCTACGGCCCCGTCGTGCCCAGCGTCTATCGCCGCTACAAGTCCTTCGGGAGAGACGCCATCACGACGGTGCCGGTGGACCGCGCCGAGCGGTTGGGCGGGCAGGAGCGGGAGTTCATCGAGGTCGTGGAGGAGGTCTACCGTGACTATTCCGCCCTGGAGCTGTCCAGCCTCACCCATCAGCCCGATACGCCCTGGGACATCACCCGGCGCAAGTACGGCATCGGCGCCATCATCCCGAACGAGCTCATTCGGAAGCACTACCGCGAGCTCCTCGGCGAGATCGGGCCCAAGCCGGCATGGATAGCCAGCAGCGCATCGAGCTGACGAAGTTCATCCGGAAAGCCGCCGAAAAAGAAGTTCGGCGGGCGGCGGCGGACCAGGGCGTCGAGCATCTCAGCCTGGACGAGGCCGAAGCCGGCACCCGAATCCGGGAACGCCTCACGGCGATCGAAACCGAATTGAAGATCTATCGATGGATTGCGGGAGTGGTGCTTGCCGTGGTTCTCGCTCTGCTTCGCTTCTGGCCAAGATGACGGCGGTCGACGCCGGTGACGGCCGGAGAGCGCGCCGAGGCGGCGAAGTCCGCCTGACGCAGGGATCCCCCTTGCGGCTCGTCAGCGGCCTGCTTGCGCTCGGCGCGCTGGCCCTGCTGCTCTCGCAAGCCGGCCGGCTGCCCGGGGCCGCGGGCGATGCCATACGCGGAAACGCGGACGCTGACCGCCATCCGGCGGCGTTGTTCTACACCGACGTGGACGGCTGGCCGGCGTGGTCGATGGTGGACTCGCCCGAGCGCCCGACTGAGTTCGCTGTCCCACACCCGGTCATCGCTCGCACCGTCATGTTGTCTCGGCGCGCTGGCGGGCATAGCCGCGCCCGTCCGCGCCCCCACCCGGTCATCGCTTGCATCGGTACGGACCATCCACGACCCGCAGAGCCGCCGTGACGAGGCCCGCCAGATCCAGTCGACAGACCGCGTCGACCCCGTCGTCCGCCCCCGGGCGAAGCAGCTCCATGGTGTCGGCCCAGCAGGAAGCACGGTCCCGCTGCTTGGCGATCCAGGCTGCACACCGAGCCCGAGCCATCCGATCGTGAACGGTGTCGATGGCGATCTCGGCCTGCCGCACCGTGTCGCCTGGCGCACGTTTCTCCAGATCGCTCGGCCGCGTGCAGTTGTACAGCACGTTCGCCAGGGCGACGAACCGCTCCACCGTGAGCTTGTCGACGAGCCTGCGCCGATGCGTCTCGGGGGTCGGGGTGGCGACCCACAATCTCGGCGAGCGCCTTGGGCTTGCGCTTGCGGGCGAGAACGAAGTCCCAGGGCGTCCCGTCGGGCCCCGAGCCTTGCGCCGGGGCGGGCGCGCCGCCCGCCGGCCCATCTCCCTCCGGCGGAGGCTCCCCGGGACCGATGCGCAGGATCCGGTCACCGGCGTCCGGCCGCAACTCGGGCGTTCCCGCGATTGCCGTGAACTCGTTCCACATCGTCGGCCATCGCCGCGCGTATACCGACGCGACGTACCCGATCAACGCCGGGTCTCCCCCGACCCGATGCCAATCGGCGGCCTTCGGCACGTAGAACACGTTGAGCGGGTGCACGTTCCGCACGAATCTCCGCTTCGCATCCGACCGCGTCCACGACCGCCACGCGACGTCGCCGTCCTTGGCGTCGAGAATGTGGGCTGCGTGCCAGCCGGCGCGGTTCACGGTGGAGTGGCGAGACACCTTGAAAAAAGTGCGTAGGCGTGGTCTTCACGAATTCGCCGAAGCTCTCGGGGGAGACCGTGACCCCCTCGTACATCTGTCGGTG
Organism: Vicinamibacterales bacterium; assembly: GCA_965215105.1. GTDB lineage: Bacteria > Acidobacteriota > Vicinamibacteria > Vicinamibacterales > UBA8438 > JAJEEA01. The sequence continues at coordinate 6,787,012 of OZ244051.1, read as the reverse complement.
CCACCACTACGCAGGGGCGTTGTCGGACGGCAGCAACCGGGTTCCATCTTTCGTCACCACACATCCGCCGCGGTCCTGACCCTTGACCTGTCGGGTGAGGAACAGGGGGTCGTCTTCGTCGATGTACCGCATCAGTTCGCGGTGATACAGGCGGAGAATGCGATCGCGCGGCAGCAGGGGCACGAGCCGCTCCTCCACGAACTGCGCGAACGTGGCCACGTACGACGTGGAAGGCGCACGAGGAATCCGGCAGGTGTCGGGGTTTCCGATTCCATGACCGTGATGGTCGGACGACGCACGCAGCCGATGAAACCGCGACCGACCGCCTACGACTCCCCAACGCCGCCGGCATACGGAGCCGAGCCGACCAGAGGGCGCCCGGAACGTCCCTCGACGATGCTGGAAAGATGTCGCCTGAGCCCGGCTTCGACCCGGGACTTGCCCGCTATCGAGTCGTCGTAGAAGATGACGCGTTGCCCGCTGATGTCGAAGGGCAAGGTACCGTTACGGCGCGCGAGAAGCACCGTGGGCGTGCTTCGAGCGTGCGCGTACCCGAGCTCGTAGAAGACGTTGGCGTTCGTCGGGCTGATCTCCGCGATGATCACGTCGGACTCCACCAGCCCGGATACGATGTCCTGCAGGATGGGACCGGGACGGAACACTTCGTCGGCTCGGTACGCGTGGAACTGCAATTTCTCGCACACGGGACGGATGACTTCGGCATACAGGCTGTCGAAGGGCTCCGTGAACTGCATGACGACGAAGGCTCTCGGACGATCCGTGCACCAGTCGACGTTCCGGAACGTGACCGATCCGGGACCCCAGGCGAACAGTCCGGCCTGGTGGCCTTCGAGCGGGTGGGGCAGGTGTTGCTCAATGACCTCTATCCCGTCGACCGTGAGGCGCAGTCTCTGGCCTCTGACGTCCGCCGTGACGCGGTACGCCGTCGAGCCGTCGAGCTGTAGCGCCTGCCCTTCGTGTTTCACCGCCCGCCAGCCCCGTCCGGGCACGTGCTCGTCGATCAGGTAGGCGCGGTGGTAGCCTCCCAGTCCCGCGGAATAGTAGCCGCCCGTGACGGTGTTGTACCCCAGCAACAGGCGTCCGGCATTCCGGTCCGGATTGCCCAACCGTATCTCCGCCGACATCCGGCCGTTTCGAAGTCGTCGCGACGCCAGCGCCACACCGACCGGTTGCGGAGCTTCTTCCGACCCCGTGTACTCCGCGTCCACGCCCGAGTCCCCGAAAGACCAACTCCCTGACAACGCCGCCCAAGTCGGTCGATTCCCGTTTCCGTTCGCCATCGCTCCACCCGATTCGATGATACCCGATCGTGCGCAGCGTCCGCCGCGCGCCCGCAAACACGAACGGATCTCCAGACGAAGAGCCGTCACCGCCCGAGGCGCCGCAGGAGTTCCGCGCCGGCGGGACTCCCGACGCGACCGAAGGTCCCGCCGCCTGCGCGCAGGAGTTTCGCGCCGGGGAGGCGCCCGACGCGACCGGAGGCCGCGCGGTCGCTGCCATCACCCCCTGAACAGCGCCGCCGCCCGGTCGAGGGCGTCGCGGTCGCCCACCAGCACCGCGGTGTCCCCCGCGCGGTAGGCGAAGGCGGCCTCCCGCTGATAGTGCGGCCGGCCGTCCCGGATCACGGCGATCTGCACGGCGCCGGTCTCCCGGCGCAGGTCGAGGGCGGTGGCGCTCTTCCCCACCGCCGCCGCGCCCGCCTCGACCTCCACCAGCTCGAGGGCGTTGTGGATGCCCAGGTGCTTCAGCGTGTCGAGGTGCAGGTTGGGTTGGGCGCGGCCCCGCAGCAGACCGTAGTGCTCGCTGCGCACGGCGTCGAGCTCGTGCGCGATGCGGGCAGCGGGAATCTCGTAGCGCTCCAGGGCCCGCGCGAACAGCTCCAGCGAGGCTTCGAACTCCTCGACCACGACCTCGGTGGCGCCGAGCCGCATCAGCTCGTCGATGGCCTCGACGTAGCGCGTCCGCACCACGATCGCGGCCCCCGGCGCCGCGCGGCGGGCCATCGCCACCCCCCGCCGCTCGTCGAACGGGGACGAGATCGCGAAGACGACCAGCCGGGCCCTGGCGCCGCCGGCCCGCTCCAGCACGGGGTGGCCGGCGCCGTCGCCGTACAGCGCCGTGAACCCGTCGCGGCGCGCCGTTCCCACCAGCGCCGCGTTCTGGTCGACGATGACGCATTCGATGCCGGCCGCCTGCAGCATCCTCGCCAGGTAGCGTCCGGCCAGACCGTAGCCGACGACGATGGCGTGATCCGCCGGGGCCGGGGCCGGTTCGTCCGGGTCCGGCCCGCCGCGCGGCCGGGGGCCGAGGCGGACCGCCCACGACCGGGAGACCGTCACCAGGAACGGCGCGACCAGCATGGACAGGGCGGCGACGGCGAGGAACACCTCGTAGTGACCGGCCCCGAACAGCCCCAGGGGAAGCCCGGCCGCCGCGAGGACGAACGAGAACTCGCCGATCTGGGCCAGGCTCAGCCCGGTCGCGAGCGCGGTGTCGAGCCGGCGCCCGCGCATCGTCACCGCCCCCGCGACCACCGCCGTCTTCGCGGCCAGCAGCAGCACCGTGCCCCCGAGGAGCAGCGGCAGGTGCGCCCCCACCACCGTCAGGTCGAGCAGCATGCCTATCGAAGTGAAGAACACCCCGCTGAACAGGGCGCGGAACGGCATCACGTCGTCGAGCGCCTGCAGGCCGTACTCGGACTCGGAGATGACCAGCCCGGCCAGGAACGCGCCCACCGCGAGCGAGAACCCCGCCGTCCACGCCGCCAGCGCGGTCCCCATCGCGAAGAACCCGACGCACAGGGTGAACAGGTCGCGGTCGCGGGTCTCGACGATGCGGTCCAGGGCCCAGCGCACCACCAGCCGCCCGCCCGCGACGAGCGCGACCATCGCGGCGAGCCCCAGCCCGAGCCGCAGCCAGAGCCGGCCGATTCCCTCGGCGCCGTCGGGACCGGCGGGGTCCGCCCCGAGCAACGGCACGACGAGCATGAGGGGCACGATGGCGAGGTCCTGGAACAGCAGGACGGCCATCGCGTCCCGGCCGTGCGGGGCGTCCAGCTCGCCCCGGTCCGCGAGGGTCCTGCCGACGATGGCGGTGGAGGACAGGGCGGCGAGCGCGCCGTAGAACAGGCTCTGGCCCACGGAGAGGCCGAAGACGGGACCGGCCGCCGCCGCGAGAGCCATGACGCCCGACACCTGGAGGGCGCCCGCCACGAGGACGGACGCGCCCCAGCCGAGGACCTGCGACAGCGAGAGCTCGAGCCCGATCTCGAACAGCAGCAGCACCACCCCGATCTCGGCCAGGGCGGCCACCGCGTCGGGCTCGGGGATCAACGCGGCGCCGTGGGGGCCGATGGCGACGCCGACCAGCAGGAACCCGACCAGCGTCGGGACCCGCAGGCGGTGCGCGAGGGCGGCGACGGGAATCGCCAGGCCGACGATCAGGGCCAGATTGCGGAGTACGGCGGGATCGTGCATGGGCGGGACCGCGGCGGCGGAGGTCTCAGCGGCGGCGCCGGAAGTACTCGATCTGGTACTCGCGGACGTTGCGGTTGTGCTCGCGCAGGGTGTCCGCGAACACGTGCGACCCGTTGTTACGGCTGACGAAGTACAGATGCGGCACGTCCGCCGGCGCGACGGCGGCCCGGAGGTCGGCCCCGTTCGGCGCGCCGATCGGGCCCGGCGGCAGCCCCGGGTAGACGTACGTGTTGTAGGGCGAGTCGAACCGGAGGTTCTCGCGGGTGAGGTTCCCGTCGTAGAGCCCCGCGAGCTCCAGCGCGTAGATGACGGTCGGGTCGCACTGCAGCAGCATGCGCCGGTAGAGGCGGTTGTTGAAGACGGCCGAGACGACGGGCCGCTCATGGTCGACCCCCGTCTCGCGCCGGATGAGCGACGCCAGCGTCACCACCTCGCGGACGCCGAGGCCGCGGGCCGCCGCCCCCGCCCGCAGATCGTCGTCGAACGTCCGCCGGAACTGCGCGACCATCGCCTCGACGAGGTCGTCGGCGGTGGCGCCGCGCGGCAGCGAGTAGGTCTCGGGAAACAGGTACCCCTCGAGGTCGGCCGCCTCGGGATCGAGGTCGGCGACCAGGTCGGCCCGCGCGCTCGCGGCCAGGAACGCCTCGGCCGACCCGAGCCCCGACCGGCCGTACCGCTCGGCCATCTCGCGCCGGGTGAGCCCCTCGGGAAAGGTGATCGGCAGCAGGTGGACCCGACCGTCCGCGATGGCCTCGACCACCGCCAGCGCGGACAGCGGCGACGTGAACCGGTACTCCCCCGCCTGCAGCCCGCGGTCCCGTCCGCTGCGCCACAGCGCGAGGCGGAACGTCGTCTCGTCGAGGACGACGCCCGCGGCCGCGAGCCGGCGGCCGATCTCCGCCGTCGGCGTCCCCGGCGGGATGTCGACGAACACCTCGCCGCCGGCGTAGCCGCGGTACGCCTCGTCCGCGCGGTCGTAGAGCAGCTTGCCGCCGTACGCGGCCAGCGAGCCCGCGATCAGCGCGACGAGGAAGGCGGCCGCGAGGAGCTTCTTCATGGTCCTTCCTGCTGCGCGTCGAGGTGGTCCTGCAGGATGATCGCGGCGGCGGCCGCGTCGAGCCGCGCCTTGCGCCGGCGCCAGTCGCGCTCGCGCTCGGCGAGCCGCTGCTCGGCCTCGACGCTCGTGAGCCGTTCGTCCTGCAGGGCGACGGGCAGGCCGGTGCGCTGCCCGATGGCCCGCGCCACCGCCGTCACCCGGGCGTCGTCCTCGTGCACGCGGCCGTCGAGGTGGGCCGGGCGCCCGACCACGACCCGCGCCACGGGCGAGTCGCCGTCGGCCAGCTCCGCGAGCAGCCCCGCGACGCGTTCCGCGACCGCGCCCGCCGACCCCCCGCCGCTCAGCGTCCGTAACGGGGTAGCGAGGGTGCCCGTGGGGTCGCTGACCGCGATCCCGATCCGGCGGCGCCCGAGGTCCAACCCGATCGCCCTCACGCCGCGCGCCCCGCTGACCGGCCCGGGAGCCTGCGCCGTAGAACGGCGAAGACTCCCGGCAGGGTTGGTTGGGCGCCCAGCGGAGCCGCAGGCGACGATGGGCGGGCCAGGTCCATCCCCTCCAGACTAGCATTCCCGGCCCCCCCCGCGGCCCGCGGCTTCACCCCCATGCGACGCTACCGCGCTCCGGGCGCGCGGGCCGCCCGTCACTTCGTTCGCCGGATCGGCCGGCCGATTGGATAGAATGGCGGTACGGAGGCAACGGTCCCGCCGCCCGGCGGGCCGAACCACAACGAGGTTGCCCGTGACCGATCGCACCCGCTTCATCGTGCTCGCGCTGACGCTGCCGATCATGGCCTACACGCTGGTCGGCAGCCTGCTGGGGCGCGTGGTCGCCCAGGAAGGCGCCTACCGGCACCTCCGGATCTTCGAGGAGGTGGTGTCGCTGGTCACCAGCAACTACGTCGAGCAGGTCGACGCCGACCTGATCATGCAGGGCGCGCTGTGGGGGCTGGCGGAAGGGCTCGACCCGGAGAGCTCGTACCTGACCGCCGACGAGGTCCGGCTCCACGACGCCGGGACTGCCGACGCGCAAGCCGGCGTCGGCCTGACCCTGACCCGCCAGTACTACGTCCAGGTCGTGGCGGCGCGGGACGGTTCGCCGTCCGCCCTCGCCGGCCTCCGGCCCGGCGACTACATCCGCCAGATCGACGGGGACCCGACGCGGATGATGTCGACCGTCCGCGCCCGGCAGCTCCTGCGCGGGGCCCCGGGCTCGACGGTCAGCCTGGAGATCATCCGCGGCAACGCGGCCGAGCCGGTCACCATCGAGATCGAACGCCGCGAGGCCCGGTCCGCCAACGTCACCACCCGCATGGCGGCGCCAAGCGTAGGCTATCTCCGCATCGCCGAGTTCGACGCCACCACCGTGGGTGCGATCGGCGCCGCCAGCGACACCCTCGCCGGGCAGGGCGCCGAGAGCCTGGTCATCGATCTCCGCGGCACCGCGGCCGGCTCGTTCGAGACCGGGATCGCCGCGGCAGAGCTGTTCACCGACGCCGATCCGCTCGTGATGCGCGAGTCGTCGGGCGAGCGGCGGCCCGTCGCCCGCGGCCCGCGCCAGCCCTCCATCGCGGGTCCGCTGGTGCTGCTGACCGACTTCGGCACCGCCGGCGCGGCGGAGCTGTTCGCGGCCGCCCTCGCCGACGCGGGGCGGGCCGACACGGTGGGGGTCCGCACCGCGGGCCGGGCGGCGGAGCAGACGCTGGTGCGGCTGCCCGACGGCGGCGGCCTCCTGCTGTCGTCGGCGCGCTACCTCACCGCGTCCGGCGAGCCGATCCATCGTCAGGGCGTGGCGGCCGCCATTCCGGCCCAGTCGCCGGCGGCCGAGCTCGATCCGGCGGCGCCGGCGCCGTCCGACGACGACCCGGGCGACCCCGTGCTCGATCGGGCGCTGGAGCACCTCTCCGGCGGCCCGGACCCGGAGTCCGCTCCGTAGGCGGAGCGTCGGGCCCGGGCCGCGGCGCCACGTCGCCGCGGTCGCGGGCCGCGTTTTCGCAGGGCGGAACGCCGGCCGCCGCGACCGGCAGGGCCGTGCCGGACCGCCGTCCATCCGTTTGACTGATTCGTCCGCGGATTGCTATATTGCGATGTTTCGGGGTGTCTCGAGGTTGTCCCGTATCTCTAGGCGCGTAGCTCAGTCTGGTTAGAGCGCCTGCTTGACACGCAGGAGGTCGGCGGTTCGAGTCCGCCCGTGCCTACCATCTCCCGGCAGCCCGCGGTGGAATCCCGCGTTGCTCTGAGAGCGCCGAGGCGCCCGCCCGACGAGGCGTGAGGAAGGCGGGCATCGGGCATGCGCAAGCGACGAGCAACGCGGGCGGGCGGGATGCATCGCCGCTCGAACGCGGCGGGGCCCTCCGCCGGGGGCTGCGGGCACCCGTATCGGCAAGACCGCGCCAGACGACCATGGATCAGGTGACCGTTACCCTGCCGGACGGCTCCACCCGGCAAGTGCCGCCGGGGACCCCCGTGCGCGCCGTCGCCGAGGGCATCTCGCCCCGCCTCGCGAAGGCGGCGCTGGCCGCCACCGTCGGCGACCGCATGGTCGACCTGAGCCATCCCCTCGAGGAGGACACGCCGGTCCGCATCGTGACCCGGGACGGGCCCGATGCCCTCGAGCTCTACCGGCACAGCACCGCGCACCTCCTGGCCGCCGCCGTCACCGCCCTCTTCCCGGAGGCGCAGTGCGGCGTCGGGCCGCCGACCGAGGACGGGTTCTTCTACGACTTCGTCGTGCACCGCCCGTTCGTGCCCGAGGACCTCGAGGCCATCGAGGCCAAGATGCGCGAGATCGCGCGGCAGGACCTCGTCTACGAGCGCAAGATGATGCCGAAGGCCGAGGCCAAGCGCTACTTCGCCGACCGCGGCGAGCCCCTCAAGGTCGAGCTCATCGAGGAGAAGGGCGGGCCGGTCGTCTCCTGCTACACGATCGACGGCGTGTTCATGGACTTCTGCACCGGCCCCCACGTGCCCTCGAGCGGGGCCCTCAAGGCGTTCCGGGTGCTGAGCAGCTCGAACGCCTACTGGAAGGGGGACGCCCGCAACCAGCCGATGCAGCGCATCTACGGCACCGCCTTCTTCAACGAGAAGGCCCTCGCCGAGCACGTGCACCGGCTCGAGGAGGCGAAGAAGCGCGACCACCGCAAGCTGGGGCGCGAGCTCGGGCTGTTCACGTTCCACCACTGGGCGCCGGGAGCAGCGTTCTGGCTCGCGCACGGCACCACCCTGTGGAACCTCCTCGCCGGGTACATGCGGGAGAACCTGTTCCCCGAGGGCTACGTCGAGCTCCGCACGCCGCTCGTCTACAACAAGAAGCTCTGGGAGACCTCGGGGCACTGGGCGCACTACGAGGAGAACATGCTGCGGGTCGAGTCGGAGGGCGAGACCTACAGCCTCAAGCCGATGAACTGCCCGGGGCACATGCTGGTCTTCGCGAGCGAGGTGCGCAGCTACCGCGACCTGCCGATCCGCTACCACGACCAGAGCGTCCTGCACCGCGACGAGGCGTCCGGGGTGCTCGCGGGGCTGACCCGGGCCCGCCAGTTCTGCCAGGACGACGCGCACTGCTTCGTCGCCCCGGATCAGATCGCCGACGAGGTCGAGCGCCTGCTGCGCCTCGTGCAGCGGGTCTACGCCGACTTCGGGCTCGAGTTCTCGGTCGAGCTGTCGACGCGGCCCGAGACGTTCCTGGGCGGGGCCGACACTTGGGACGAGGCCGAGGCGCAACTCAAGCAGGCCCTCGAGGCGGCCGGACAGGACTACCGCATCGCGGAGGGCGAGGGCAGCTTCTACGGGCCCAAGATCGACTTCCACGTCGTCGACGCCATCGACCGGAACTGGCAGTGCGCGACGATTCAGCTCGACTACCAGCTTCCCGAGCGGTTCCAGTTGAGGTACATCGGCGAGGACAACGCCGAGCACCGCCCCGTGGTCATCCACCGGGCCATCTTCGGCAGCTTCGAGCGGTTCATCGCCCTCCTCATCGAGCACTACGCGGGCGCGTTCCCGCTCTGGCTGGCCCCGGTGCAGGCGGTGGTCGTGCCCATCGCCGACCGCCACCGCGACTACGCCGAGTCGGTGGAGGCCCGTCTGCGCGCGGCCGGCCTGCGGGTCGAGGTGGACGCCCGACAGGAGAAGATGGGGTATAAGATTCGCTCGGCGCAGCTCCGAAAGATTCCGTACATGCTGGTCACCGGCGATCGCGAGGCGGCCGGCGACGCGGTGGCGGTTCGGCACCGGCGGGACGGCGACCGCGGGGCCAGCCCCGTCGACGACTTCATCGCCGCGGCCCTCGACGAGGTGCAGCGGCGGAGCGCGCGCGGCGGCGACGCGACGCGGCACTGACGCCGTCCGCACCCGCACCACTCCAGCAAGGGGGACGCTATTCCTTTCGTTCGCAATCAACGCCGTGAAGTCCGGACACGTACCAACGAGCGGATACGCGTGCGTGAGATCCGAGTCATCGACGACACGGGTCAACAGCTCGGCATCATGTCGCCCCCGCAGGCGCTCGCCATCGCTCGGGAAAAGGGGCTCGACCTCGTCGAGATCTCTCCGACCGCGTCGCCGCCCGTGTGCCGCATCATGGACTACGGGCGCTATCACTACCAGGAACAGAAGCGCACCCGCGAGGCGCGCAAGAACCAGAAGTCGATCGAGCTCAAGGAGATCAAGTTCCGCCCCAAGGTGGACGAGCACGACTACAACTTCAAGAAGAAGCACATCGAGCGCATCGTCAAGGAAGGCGACAAGGTGAAGGCCACCATCTTCTTCCGCGGGCGGGAGATGGCCCACCCCGACTTCGGGCGGCGCATCCTCGATCGCCTCGTCGAGGACCTCGAGGGCGTGGCCGCGGCCGAGACGCACCCGAGCATGCAGGGAAACCAGATGCACATCATCCTGTCCGGCGTCGGCGGCGGCAAGAAGGGACAGGGGAGTTGAGATTCGAATGCCGAAGATGAAGACACACCGGGGAGCCGCGAAGCGCTTCAAGACGACGGCCAGCGGCAAGGTTGTGCGCAGCCAGTCGCTGAAGCAGCACATCCTGACGAGCAAGACGACCAAGCGGAAGCGGAACCTCCGGAAGTCGGCCCTGATCTCGGCCGCCGACACCCGCCGCGTCCAGCGACTGCTGCCGAACGGATAGCGGAACCCGGGCGGGGCCGCGCCGCGGCCCCGGGTTCATGGACCGGGCGGCGAGAGCCGCCCCCGACGACGGATTCAGGGGAGTTGAACGGATGCCGCGAGTCAAGCGTGGATCGGTGCGGCGCGCGAAGCGCAAGAAGCTGCTGGCGCGCACCAAGGGCTTCTTCGGCACGAAGAGCAAGCTCTACAGGGCCGCGAAGGAGGCCGGCGACAAGGCGGCCGAGTACGCCTACGTCGGCCGCCGGCTGAAGAAGCGGGACTTCCGCCGCCTGTGGATTCAGCGCATCAACGCCGCCGCGCGCGAGCACGGGATCAGCTACAGCCGGTTCATGCACGGCCTCGGCGCGGCGGGGGTCGCCCTCGACCGCAAGAGCCTCGCCGACCTCGCGGTGACGGAACCCGCCGCCTTCGCGCAGCTCGCGGCCCGGGCCGCGGGGCAGGACCGCGGGACGCCGCCGGCCGAGGTGTCCGCGCCGTAGCGGCACGGCAGCCCGGCACGGTCGCGGGGCGGCAACCGAACTGCCGGCGGCGGCCTCGCTTCACGCCTGCTTTCCCATCATGACCGCCCCGAGCGACATCGACGGCATCCGCGCCGCCTTCCAGGCGGACCTCGCGGCGGTCGCGTCCGCGGCCGACCTGCAGGCGGTGCGGGACCGCTACCTGGGCCGCAAGCGGGGCGCCATCGCGGCCCTGATGAAGCAGATGGCGGTCGCGCCCCCCGAGGCCCGGCCCGCCCTCGGCAAGGGGGCCAACGTCCTCAAGCGCGAGATCGAGCACGCCCTCGAGGAGCGGCGCGAGGCCCTCCTCGCGGCCGCGAGGCCGGCCGGGGCCGTGGACGTCACCCTGCCGGGCCGCGCGGCGCCGTTCGGGCGCCGCCACCCCCTGACCCTGATCCGCGAGCAGGTCGAGTCGATCTTCGAGGCGTGGGGGTTCGAGATCCTCCAGGGGCCGCAGGTCGAGGACGACTACCACAACTTCGAGGCCCTGAACATGCCGCCGGACCATCCGGCCCGCGACATGCAGGACACCTTCTACCTGGAGGGCTCGATGCCCGGCGAGGGCGCCCCCGCGACCCTCCTCCGCACCCACACCTCGGGCATGCAGATCCGCTACATGGAGCGGCACGAGCCGCCGGTGCGCATCATCGCCCCCGGGCTCGTCTACCGCCGCGACACCCCCGATCTGACCCACTCGCCCATGTTCATGCAGGTGGAGGGGCTGATGGTCGACGAGGGGATCACGATGGCGGACCTCAAGGGAACGCTCGTCGGCTTCCTCAAGGCGTTCTTCGACCCCGGCACCCGGGTCATGTTCCGGCCGAGCTTCTTCCCGTACACGGAGCCGAGCGCGGAGGTCTTCATAAGCTGCGTCTTCTGCGGCGGCGACGGGTGCGCGGTCTGCAAGCAGACCGGCTGGCTCGAGATTCTCGGCTGCGGCATGGTCCACCCGGCCGTCTTCGAGGCGGTGGGCTACGACCCGGAGCGCTACACCGGCTGGGCGTTCGGCCTCGGCATCGACCGCGTCGCCCTCCTCAAGTACCGGGTCGAGGACATCCGCCTCTTCTACGACAACGACTTGCGCCTGCTGGAGCAGTTTCCCCATTGAGAGTCCTCGTGTCGTGGCTGCGGGAGCTCGTCGACGTCCCCGTCGGCGTCGACGAGCTGGCTGACCGGCTGACCATGTGCGGCTTCGAGGTCGGCGCGGTCGACCCCTGGCCGGCCGACCCCCGGACCCCCGGCGCCGCGCCGGACGCGGTGCTCGACCTCGAGATCACCACGAACCGCCCCGACTGCCTGTCGGTGCTCGGCATCGCGCGCGAGGTCGCCACGGCCTGGGACACCGGGCTCCGGATGCCGCCGGCGGAGGCCGCCGAGTCCGACTCCGGCGCGGCGGACGCCATCGCCATCACCATCGAAGACCCCGATCTCGGTCCCCGCTACGCGGGCGCCCTCGCCCGGGTGACGGTGGGGCCGTCGCCGCCGTGGCTGGCGCGGCGGCTCGAGGCGGCCGACGTGCGGCCCATCAACAACGTCGTCGACGTGACGAACTACGTGATGCTCGAGCTCGGGCACCCCATGCACGCGTTCGATCTCGGGCGGCTCGCCGGCCCCGAGATCCGCGTGCGCCGGGCCCGCGCCGGCGAGACCGTCCGCACCCTCGACGGCTCGGATCGGACCCTCGACCCCGACACGCTGGTCATCGCCGACGCCGAGCGCCCGCAGGCGGTGGCCGGCATCATGGGCGGGGCCGCCTCGGAGGTCGGCGACGACACGCGCACGATCGTGCTGGAGGCCGCCTGGTTCGACCCCATCTCGGTGCGGCGCACGAGCCGGCGGCTGGGCCTCGCCACCGACGCCTCGTACCGGTTCGAGCGCGGCGCCGACATCGCGGCGCCGCCCGCCGCGATTCGCCGCGCCCGCCGGCTGCTCGCCGACATCGGCGCGGGAACGCCCCGGGGCGCCCTCGTCGACCGATTCCCCGCCCCGCCCGAACCCGTCGAGATACGGCTCCGACACGCGCGGCTCGGACGCGTGCTCGGCCAGACCATCGACGAGGGCTTCGTGGCGCCGGCGCTCGCGCGCCTGGGCTTCGAGCCGACGCCCGCGGCGGGGGACGACGGCCCCGCGTGGCGCGTCCGGGTCCCCACGTTCCGGGTGGACGTCAAGCGGGAAGAGGACCTCATCGAGGAGGTCGCGCGCCACCACGGCTACGACGAGATTCCGACCACCTTCCCGGCCCTGACCCGTCCCGCGCCGGCGCCGGGCCCCTGGCGGGCCCGCGACCGCCTCGTGCGGCGCCTGCTGACCGGCGCCGGGTTCTCCGAGGCCGTCACCTACGGGTTCGTCGAGGAGGCCGCGGCCCGCGGCGTCCACCCCGATCCCGGCGATGTCGTGGCCCTGCGCAACCCGCTGTCGGAGCGCGGCGCCGTGCTCAGGCCCTCGCTGCTCCCGGGCCTCGTCGACTCCGTGGTCCACAACCGGCGCCGCGAGCGCCACGACGTGCGGCTCTTCGAGATCGGCAGCCGCTTCCGCCAGGGCGGCGGAGAGACGCCGGCCCTCGGCATCGCCGTCGCCGGCTCGGGCGCCGCCGCCCACTGGAGCGCCCCCGCCCGGGCCGCGGACCTGTTCGACCTGACCGGCGTCATCGCGCGACTGTGCTCGGGGTTCGGCCTGGAAGCGTCGTTCGAGCCGGCGACGGCGGACCACCTGGTGGCGGGACGGCGCGCCCGCGTGCACGTCGGGACGGGCGCCGACCGCGTCGTGCTGGGAGAGGCCGGCCAGCTCGATCCGGCGTTCGCGGCGGGGCGGGGCATGCCCGGATCGGACCCGGTGTACGTGGCCGAGCTCGATCTGCGGGCGCTCCGACTCGACGCCCTCGACCGCCTGCGCGCGGCCCCCGTGCCCCGCCATCCTTCCGTCACGCGCGACATCTCGATCGAGATCGACGGCGCCTTGCCAGCCGCACGGGTTCGTGACACGATCCGGGCGGCGGCCGGGCCGACCCTCGTCGAGGTCGTCGAGGTCGACCGGTACACCGGATCGGGCGTGGCCGCGGGCGCCGTCAGCCTGTCGCTCCGGTTGACCTTCCGAGCCCCGGACCGGACGTTGACCGACACCGAGGTCCAACGAAGCACCGACGCGGTGCTGCAGGCGCTCACGGAAACCCATCACGCGAAGCAGCGTTAGGCGATACGCGCGCGAGGCGACGGGCGGCGCGAGGAGCGGCCGCCCGTGCCACGAGGAGTCGCTCATGGTGAAGACGGATCCCCCCCTGGAACTGAAGCCCATCGAGCAGTTGGCCGAGCGGGTCCAGTCCCTCATCGAATTGCTCGGAACCACCCGCGAGGAGCTGAAGATGGCCCTCGACGACAACACCCGCCTCTCGGGCGAGGTCGAGGAGCTCCGCGGCAAGCTGCAGGCGGCCGAGGAGGACCAGGCGACACGGACCCGGGAGCTGCAGTCCGAGCGCGACGAGATCCGCGACCGCATCACCCGGATGCTGGAGCAGATCGAGGAGATCAGCCTGTAGCGGCCCGCGGCCGGACCGCGCGCCGGCGGCGCGGCTCCCCCCATGCGCCCGAGTACTGCCACTGTGACCGACATCGAAGACGGCCCCGTGACCGGCGATGCGGCGCAGATAGTGACCGTGGAGATCATGGGGCAGCGGTTCTCGATCCGGAGCTCGCTCGACGTCGACTACATCCACCGGCTGGCCAGCTACGTCGACCACAAGATCCAGGCCGCGACCGAGCACTCGACCGGCGGCGACACCGTGCGCATCGCGGTGCTGGCGGCAATGAACATCGCCGACGAGTACTTCCGCAGCCGCGACACCGAGACCTCGCTGGAGGCGGCCCTGAAGACACGGGCACGCGAGATCGAGCGAATGGTCGACGACGCCCTCGCCGATGCCGCACCCGAGGCGGCCCCCGAGACCTGACCGGCCCGGGCCCGGCGGCGGCGGTCGCCGGCCGGGCCTTGCGGGCGGTCCGGGTTCGTTCTAAGATGGGGCATCGAGAGCGATTCAGACAGGCGGTCAAGCTCTGCCGCACGTGTCGGCTGGCTGCTGGCAGCCATGTGGAATTACGAGATCCCTGCAGTGTTCGTGATGGTCCCGGAGGCTCGTTTGAGCCAACGCTATATCCAAGAGAGCCGCGACGCTTCGTGGCGTGCAGGCCTCCGCGCGAGGTAGCGCAAAGCGAAGCTGGCTGACACGACAGCGGCTCCACCTGCTTCTGGCAGGTTCATTCGACCTCCCCACACGGCAATGCGGGGCCTTACGCCTCACCTCTCCAGGCGTCGCCGTCCGACGGTCCGGCGCTGGACAAGGCGGGCCGCCGTCCCGGCGCCTCCCGTCGAGGGGCTGCCCGCCGCGCCGGTTGTCTGGCGCTCCCCGCGACCCCCGGCCGCAACCGCCGCGGGGTCCGAGGGACCACCCATGGACCTTGTCACGACCGCAGGTATCGTCCTGGCCGTCGTCGCCGTTTCCCTGGCCTGGTTCCTGACCCGCGAACGCGCCGCCCGCACCGTCGGCCGGGCGAGGGACGAGGCGGACCGCCTGCTGCACGACGCCCGCCGGGAGGCCGACGCCTACCGGAAGGAGACGGAACTCGCGGCCAAGGAGCAGGCCCACACGCTGCTGCAGGAGAGCGAGCGCCAGAGCCAGGAGCGGCGCGACGAGCTGGCGTCCATCGAGCGTCAGCTCACCCGCCGGGCCCAGGAGCTGACGGAGCAGGACCGGGAGGCCAAGCGCACCGAGGCGGTTCTCGCGGAACGGCAGGAGCAGCTCGACGAGCGGGGCAGCGCCCTCGCGGGTGAGCGCAGCCGCTGCGACGAGCTGATCCGCGAGCAGCAGCAGGCCCTGCAGCGGGTCTCGGGCCTCACCGCCGACGAGGCGAAGGAGCTCGTCATCAAGCAGATCGAGCAGGACGCCCGCCGCGACGCCGCCAACCTCGTCAAGCGGCTCGAGGCCGAGGCCCGCGAGCAGGCGGCGGAGAAGGCGCGGCAGATCATCACCCAGGCCATCCAGCGCAGCGCCCCCGAGCACACCATCGAGACCACCGTCTCGGTCGTCGACCTGCCCAGCGACGACCTCAAGGGGCGCATCATCGGCCGCGAGGGCCGGAACATACGCGCCCTCGAGCAGGCCACCGGGGTCGAGCTGATCGTCGACGACACCCCCGGCGCCATCATCCTGTCGAGCTTCGACCCCTTCCGCCGCGAGGTCGCGAAGCAGGCCATCGAGCGGCTGATCGCGGACGGCCGCATCCATCCCGCCCGCATCGAGGAGGTGGTCGAGAAGGTCAAGGTCGAGCAGGAGGAGCTCGCCCTCAAGGAGGGCGAGGCGGCGGCGTTCGAGCTGGGGCTCTTCGACATGCACCCCGAGATACACCGGCTGATGGGGAAGCTGAAGTTCCGCACCAGCTACGGCCAGAACGTGCTGAGCCACTCCAAGGAGGTCGCGTACCTGGCCGGCATCATGGCCCGCGAGGTGGGCCTCGACGCCCACACGACGATCCGCGGCGCGTTCGTGCACGACATCGGGAAGGCCATCGACCGCGACCTGCAGGGGACTCACCTCTCGCTCGGCATCGACTTCCTGCGCCAGCACGGCGAGAAGGAGGCGGTCGTCGACGCGATGGCCGCCCACCACATGGACATCGACTGGCCGTCGCTCGAGTCGATGCTGGTGCAGGCCGCCGACGCCATCTCGGCCGCCCGGCCCGGCGCCCGGCGCGACATCCTCGAGTCGTACATCAAGCGCCTCAAGCAGCTCGAGAGCATCGCCGATTCGTTCGACGGGGTCTCGAAGGCGTTCGCCCTGCAGGCGGGCCGCGAGGTCCGCATCATGGTCGAGAGCGAGAGGGTGAGCGACGAGGAGGCGGTCTGGCTGTCGAAGGACATCGCCAAGCGGGTCGAGAACGAGCTGCAGTACCCCGGCCAGATCAAGGTCACGGTGATCCGCGAGACCCGGGCCGTGGACTACGCCAGATGACGCCTCCACGGACCCCGGAATGACCGTCGGCGACCTGGGCGAGGCGGCCGTCGGCGACCCCGGAACGACTGTCGGCGACCTGGGCGAGGCGGCCGTCATCGAGCGGATACGACGCCGGACGCCGGACGCGCCCGACTGGGTGCCCACCGGCATCGGCGACGACGCGGCGGTGGTCGAGCCGGCCCGCGGCGCCCTGGACGTCGTCACCACCGACACCCTCGTCGAAGGGATCCACTTCGATCGGTCGTTCGTGTCGGCGGCCGACGTCGGCCACCGCACCCTCGCCGTGAACCTGAGCGACCTCGCGGCGATGGGGGCGACGCCCCGGGTGGCGGTGCTGTCCCTGGTCCTCCCCGGGACGCTCGCCGTGGCCGATCTCGACGGGATGATCGAGGGCCTGCTCGCCCTCGCGGCGCAGCACCGCGTCGCCCTCGTCGGCGGCAACGTCACCCGCACGCACGGGCCCCTGGTGCTCGGAGTGACGGCGGTCGGCGCGGTCCGGCGCCGGCGCGTGCTGACGCGCGACGGCGGCCGGCCGGGAGACGAGCTGTGGGTGACCGGCGCCGTCGGCGCCGCCGCGGCCGGGCTCGCCGCTCTCCGCCAGGGACCGGCCACCGAACCGGCGTCCGACGCCGACCTCGACGACTGCATCGAGCGCTACCGCCGACCCGAGCCGCGGGTCCGCATCGGCGCCCTGCTCGGCCGCAACCGGGTGGCGCGGGCCGGCATCGACCTCAGCGACGGCCTCGCGGACGGGCTTCATCAGCTCGCCCGCGCGTCCGGCCTGGGCGCGGTCGTGGACGCGGCCGCGATACCCGTGCATCCCGGAGCGCGCCGGTGGTTCGCCCGCGCCGGGGGCGACCCCCTCGAGGCGGCCCTCCGCGGGGGAGACGACTACGAGCTGCTCGTCGCGGTCCCCCGCCGCCAGCGCCGTGCGCTCCGCATGCTGGCCCGCCTGTTCCGGGGCGTCCCCGTCACCCGCATCGGCGAGCTGACGAAGTCCCCCGACCTGGTGCTGCGCACCGCCGACGGCGACCGGCCGGTGCCGGGGGGCTACGAACACTTCCGGGACGCGCCCCCCGCCGGCGACCGCCCCGCGTGACCCGCTGCCCCCCAGCCGCGCGGCCTTCCCCCGATCGGCCGAGGACCGCCCCGTGGCCTGTGATAACATTGCCATATGCCGTGGACGGACATCCTGTCGCCCGCCATCGTGATCACCGTGGTCGTGCTGCTGTGGCGTGACACCAACGGCCGCATCGCCTCCCTGGCCGAGACCGTCGGCAACATCGATCGCCGCCTCGCAACGCTGGAAGGGCGCATCACCGGCTGGCAAGACCAGCGAACCACGCTCTCGACCCGGCAGGATCAATCCTGATCGGTTACGCGAAGCCCACCCGTTCCCTCGACACAGCGAACTCGGACGCTGCCGGCAAGATCACTTGCCGCCGGACGACCGGCACGGTATAAGAACAGATCGTCAATGGCGCGTCCGGGCAGCGTCCCGAATGCCGTCGCCGCGGTGTCCGGTCAGGCCGGAGCGCCGCGGATCCGGGCGGACCCGAGAGATCCCGCCCCTGTCGTGAATCCGGAGGAAACCGATGAAGAGAACCGCCTACGCCGCCCTCGCCGCCCTCCTCGCAGTGGCGCTTCTGGCCGGAACCAACGCCGCCGCGCAGAACCCCGCGCACAACCACATCGGCCACGTCGCCGACGCGTGGCGCGACACGCCGGACGGCGAGGGCCTGCTGCCCGCGGCCATCGCCGAGGCCGAGATCGCGGCGCGCCACGCGGGCCTCGCGGCCAGCGACCCGAGCAACTTCGCGAGCATGAAGCGGCACACCACCCACGTGCTGCACGCGGTCGATCCCTCGCAGATCGAGAGCGGCCCGGGCCGCGGCTACGGCGTGAAGCGCGGGGCCGCCGGGGCCGCGCAGCACATCACCGCCGCCGCCAACTCCGAGGGCGCGTCGGGCGCCGTCCAGACCCACGCCGTCCACGTCGCGACGTCGGCGCAGAACACCGTGGCCCGGGCGGACCAGATCGTCGCGCTGGCGCAGCGCATCGCCCGGACGACGACCGCGGCCGACGCCGCCCCCCTCGTCGCCGAGCTGAACGACCTCGCGCAGGCCCTGCTGTCGGGCGTCGACGCGAACGGCGACGGGCGCACGGGCTGGCAGGAAGGCGAGGGCGGCCTGGAAGTGGCCCAGACCCACCTCGGCTTCATGAAGCAGGCCGAGGGGCTCTAGTCGTCTCGTGGCCGGGACGTGCAGCGGCGGACCTGCGGGCACCGCCGCTGCACGTCACTTTCCCTCCTGCACCCGCACGCGACTCGTTCGTGACGCCCGCCCGGCCGGGACCGGCGCCGTTTCCCGCGGCACGCGCCAGCCCGCCCTTCGTCGCCTGCGGCTCCGCCCGGCGCCACCCGGACCCTCCGGAAGTACGCGCCGTTCCCTCGCCGCGCTATGACGCCACCGGCGCCATCCCGACCTCCTGGTCGCGGTACTGCAACTGATAGAGCTTGTGGTACAGGCCCCGCTCGGCGAGCAGGCGCCGGTGGCTGCCCTGCTCGCGCAGCCGGCCCTTGTGGAAGACGAGGATCGTGTCCATGTCCCGCACCGTCGACAGGCGGTGGGCGACGGCAATGGTGGTGCGGCCGGACATGAGCACGTGCAGCGCGTCCTGGATGAGCCGCTCGGTGTCGGTGTCGACGCTCGACGTGGCCTCGTCGAGCAGCAGCACCGGCGGCCGCGAGGCGAGGGCCCGCGCGAACGACAGCAGTTGGCGCTGCCCCACCGAGAAGGTGGCCCCCCGCTCGGCCACCGCGGTCTCGAGCCCGTCCGGCAGCGACGCGATGAACCGGTCGGCGTGCACGCCGCGCGCCGCCGCGCGCACGTCGTCGTCGGTGATTGCCTCGTTGCCGAGGCGGATGTTGTCGGCCACCGTGCCCGAGAAAAGATAGACGTCCTGCAGCACGAGCCCGAACCGCGACCGCAGGTCGTGGAGCGGCAGGTCGCGGATGTCGACGCCGTCGATGGTGATGCGCCCGCGATCGACGTCGTAGAACCGCATCAGCAGGTTGAGCACGGTGCTCTTCCCCGCCCCCGTGGCGCCGACCACCCCGACCCGCCGCCCGGGCCCAACGTCGAAGCTGACGTCCTCGAGCACGTACTGGTCGCCGCGGTACGCGAACCACACGTTCTCGAACCGGATGTGGCCGCCTCCCGCGACCGCGGCGGCGGGATCCCCGACCCCATCGCGGCAACCGGCCCCGTCGCCCGGTTGCGCCCGAGCCGCCGCCGGGTCGGCGACCGCGACCGGCGTGTCGAGCAGCGCGAAGATGCGCTCGGACGACGCCATCGCCGCCTGCAGGATGTTGAACTTCTCGGACAGGTCGCTGATGGGGCGGAAGAAGCGCTGCGAGTACAGCACGAACGCCACCAGCGACCCCAGCTCGAGGCTGCCCTGCAGGGTCCACGCGCCGCCGAACCAGATGATGGCGGCGACGGCCAGGGCCCCGAGCACCTCGATGGCGGGGTAGAACACCGCGTAGAAGAAAACGGACGCGAGGTGCGCGTCGCGGCACCCCCGGTTGACGGCGTCGAACCGCTCGTGCTGGCGCGCCTCCCGCCGGAAGAGCTGCACCGTCGCCATCCCCGTGACGTTCTCCTGCAGGAAGGCATTGATGCGGGCAATCCAGCCCCGCACCTCGCGGTACGACTGCCGGGCGTTGCGCCGGAACCACTGCGTCACCGCCGCGATGAGGGGCAGCACCGAGAGGGCGACGAGGGCGAGCCGCCAGTCCATGACGAACAGCACGACGGCGATGCCCGCCAGCATGAACACGTCCCGGAACACCGACACGACGCCCGACGCGAACAGCTCGTTGAGGGCGTCGACGTCGGTGGTCACGCGGGTCATCAGGCGGCCGACGGGGTTGCGGTCGAAGAAGGCCACGTCGAGCCGCTGCAGGTGCGCGTGAATCTGCGTCCGCAGGTCGAGGATGATGCGCTGCCCGGTCACCTGCAGCGTCCAGGTCTGCACCGCCTCCAGCCCGTAGGACGCCACCAGCACGCCGAGCAGCAGCAGGGCGAGGGGGGTCAGGCCGTCGACGTCGCCGGCCGCGATGTGCGTGTCAATCGCGACCTTGGTCAGGTACGGCGGCGCGAGCTGCAGCAGGGAGAGGCCCAGTATCGCCAGGAACGCCACGCCGATGCGCGCGCGGTAGGGGCGCATGTAGCCCAGCAGCCGGCGCATCAGGCGCGCGTCGTAGGCCTTGCCGAGGACCTCGTCGTCCGCCTCGATCATCCCTGCTCCAGCGCCTGCTCGATGAGCTGCTTCCGGTGCAGCCCCGCGTACGCCCCGTTGCGCGCCACCAGCTCGTCGTGGTCGCCCCGCTCGACGACGCGGCCCTCGTCGAGCACGAGGATGAGGTCGGCCGCGCGCACCGTCGAGATGCGGTGCGACACCACGATCGTCGTGCGCCCGCGCAGCACGCGGCGGAGATTGGCGAGGATGTCGGCTTCCGTGCGCGCGTCGACGGACGACAGCGCGTCGTCGAGCAGGAGGATGCGCGCGTCGGCCGCGATGGCCCGCGCCAGCGCGGTCCGCTGCTTCTGCCCGCCCGACAGGGTGACGCCGCGTTCGCCCACCCGCGTCGCCGCGCCGTCCGGGAACCCGGCGAGGTCGGTGTCCAGCCGCGCGAGGGCGAGCGCCTCGGTGACGACCCTCCCGGCGTCGCGCCCCGCGCCGGCCGCCTCGACCCCGAACGCCACGTTCCCGGCGACGGTGTCCGAGAACAGGAACGGGTCCTGCGAGACCATGGCGATCTGCCGCCGCAGCACCGGCAGGGGGAGGTCCCGCACGTCGACGCCGTCGATGAAGACGGTGCCGCGCGGGGGATCGAAGAGGCGCGGCAGCAGGGCGAGAAGCGTCGACTTGCCCGAGCCGGTGGGACCGATGACCCCGAGCACGCGGCCGGGCTCGACGCGCGCGGATACGCCATCGAGCACCCGCTTCCCGTTGTAGGCGAACGACAGCTCGCGGAGCTCGACGCCGCCGGTGGAATCGTGGCGAAGGTCGAGCCGCGGCCCCCCGGTCCCGGTGCGGCGCGGGTCGGGGTCGGGGGCGGCCGACACGGCCCCCGGTGACGGCGCGGGGCCGGCGGCCGCGAGCTCGGCAAGGCCCACCACGTGGTGACCCTGCGGTGCGGCCCCCGGCGGCAGAACCGTGCCGGCCGCGGCGATCTCGGCGGGGCGCGCGTCGAGGACGTCGCATATTCGGCCCCACGCCGCCATCCCCCGCTGGAACAGGTTGGTCACGAACCCGAACGCGATCATCGGCCAGCTCAACATCAGCAGGTAGGCGTTGAACGCGACGAACTGCCCGACCGTGATGCGCCCCTCGATGACGTGCCGCGCGCCCAGCCACAGCACCAGCACCCCGGCCAGGCCCAGGATGAACCCGAGGCTCGGATAGAACAGGGCCTGGATGCGGATGAGCTCCGCGTTGCGCGCGTAGTACTCCCGGTTCTCGCGCCCGAACCGCTCCGCCTCGACCCCTTCCCGGCAGTACGCGCGGACCACCCGCACCCCGGCCAGCCCCTCCTGCACGACCGCGCTCAGGGTCGAGAGCTGGGCCTGAATCCGCTCCGTCCGGCGGTACACCGCGCTGCCGAAGAGCTTCACGGCGACCGACACCAGGGGCAGGCACGCCAGCGCGGCCACGGTCAGGAGGGGGTCGATGGACAGCATCAGGGCGACGGACACGACGAACACCATGCCGGTGCTGGCCATGTACATGATGGCGGGGCCCACCATCATGCGCACCGCGTTCAGGTCGTTGGTGGCGCGCGACATGAGGTCGCCGGTGCGGGTGGCCTGGAACCAGGCCAGGGGCAGCCGCTGCAGGTGGGCGACGAAGTCGTTGCGCAGGTCGTACTCGATCGCGCGCGAGGCCCCCACGAGGATGCGGCGCATGAGGTACCGGAACACCCCGCCGGCCATCGCGAGCCCGAGCAGGGTCGCCGCGTGCACGGCCAGCTTGTCCCGGGTGACGCCCGCCGTCAGGTCGTCCACCGCATGGCGCAGCACCCACGGCCCGAGCAGCGAGAACGTGGTCGCGAGCACCAGGCACGCCAGCCCGAGCAGGAACCGCCGTCGATAGCGCAGGACGCACGGGACGAGTCGCGCCAGTGGAGACATGGAACGGGGAGTCGCACGCGGACCGGGCGGCCCCCGGCGGCCGGCGGACGGGCGGCCGGGGTTCGACACTCAGGATACCAGCTTCCGGGCCGCGGCTCCGGGGCGCGGCCGCCTGCAGGCCCCGATCGGAAATGCCGATAACGCCTCTTGAGACGGCTCTTGCTCCGCCGAGGGGTCGCGGTCGCCCACGACGGACGTCCGCCGCGATGGCAGGTCGCCATGACACGAGGCTCCGTCACCGTTCGCCGCCGGCCGCCGTGCGGAGGGGGGTTCCCACCCCGCCGGCCGCGCTCCTCCGTGGCCCGGGCCGCGGCCGTTCCCCGCGTGGTCGCTCTCGCGTGCCTGCTGCTCGGCGCCCTGGCCTGCGCCCAACCCGCGAGGGCCCAGCTCGCCGCCGCCCCGACGGACTTCCCGGTCGGCGAGCTGCACCGCATCGAGCTCCTGGGCTCGCTGTGGCCGCCGGCGCCGGACCTGACCGTCGCGCACCGGGGGTCGGGCGCCTCCGGAACCACCACCGGCGCGGCCGGCGATGCGGGCGGCCCCGTCCCGCGGTTCATGGACCTGCGGGCGCGGCTCCGGCTGAGCCGCCGGCAGCGGGTCCATTTCGACTACCTCCCCGTCCGCTTCGAAGCCGTCACCGCCCCCGACCACCCGGCGCCCCCCGGAGGCGCCCGGCTCGGGCCGGGGGCCCCGGTCGCCTCGATCCTCACCTGGAGGACCTGGCGGCTGGCCTACGAGTACGACTTGATCCACGCGTCGCGCGGCTCCCTCGGCCTCTTGGCGGAGGCCACGTACACCGATGTCCGGATCGCGCACGACTCGGGGTGCGCCGCCGCATCCGCCGCCTGCGAGCTCGCGCGCATGCGCCGGCCGATTCCGGCCGTCGGGGGCATCGTGCGGCTGTACCCGTCGCCGGTCATCATGCTGGGGGCCGAGGCGAGCCTGCTCCGGATGCCGTGGGGAATCGGCGACTTCCTCGGCTACACCGGCGAGCACCTCGCGGTCGACGTCCACGCGGTGCTGAACTTCATCCACGCGTTCGGGCTCCAGCTCGGCTACCGCTCCCGGAACCTGAGCCTTCGGACGGCGGCGCAGGACCACGACCTGAAGCTGGAGGGCGTCTACGCGGGCGCCCTGCTGCGGTTCTAGCCGGGACCGGGAATCAGCCCGCCGCGGCGGGAAGGGGCATGGCCGCGAGCCGGCGGCCCGCCGCCCGCAGCGTCTCGTCGCGCTTGCAGAAGGTGAAGCGCACCTGCGTCCGGCCCAGGGCCGGGTCGTGGTAGAAGCTGCTGCCCGGGACCACCGCGACCCCCACGTCGGCCACCAGGTAGCGGGCGAACTCGAGGTCGTCGGCGAACCCGAACCCGCCGACGTCGGTCATGATGTAGTAGGCCCCGCGCGGCCTGAAGCACGTGAACCCGCGCTGCTCGAGCAGCCCGAGCAGCGTGTCGCGCCGACGCCGGTAGCCCTCGGCCAGCTCGGCGTAGTAGGCGTCGGGCAGCGCGAGGGCCGCCGCGCCCGCCTCCTGCAGCGGCGCCGCCGCCCCTACCGTCAGGAAGTCGTGCACCTTGCGGATGGCCCCCGTGAGCGCCGGCGACGCGATGGCCCACCCCACCCGCCAGCCCGTCACGCTGTAGGTCTTCGACAGGCTGTTGATGGTGACGGTCCGGTCCGCCATCCCGTCGATGGCCGCCATCGGGACGTGCCGGGCGCCGTCGTAGAGGATGTGCTCGTAGATCTCGTCGGTGATCGCCAGCACGTCCCACCGGCGGCAGAGGGCGGCGATGGTCTCCAGCTCGCCGCGCGTGAAGACCTTGCCGGTCGGGTTGTTCGGCGTGTTGACGATGACCGCCCGCGTCCGGTCGTTGAACGCGGCGGCGAGCGCGTCGGGGTCGAACGTCCAGTCCGGCGCGTGCAGGGTCACGTAGCGCGGCAACGCCCCCGAGAGAATCGCGTCCGGCCCGTAGTTCTCGTAGAACGGCTCGAACACCACGACCTCGTCGCCGGGGTCGACGGCCGCAAGCATCGTCGACATCATCGCCTCGGTCGAGCCGCAGCACACCGTCACCTGCGTCTCGGCGTCGACCGCCACGCCGTGCCGGCGCGTGAACTCGCGGGCCACCGCCTCGCGCAGCGGCTTCGCCCCCCACGTCACCGCGTACTGGTTGATGTCGGCCGCGATCGCCGCCTGCGCCGCCGCCTTCAGCTCGGCGGGGGCGGCGAAGTCGGGGAACCCCTGCGAGAGGTTGATCGCCCCGTGCCGGTGGGCCAGCCGGGTCATCTCCCGGATTACCGACTCGGTGAACCGGGCCGCCTTGCGCGAACCCGCGTTGGTGGGCATGTGGCCGTTCAGGCGGGACCGTCCCCGGGGGTCGGGGCGGTTTCTCCCGGGGCGTCGTCCGGGGCGTCATCGCCGTTCACCAGGGCGAGCGGGGGCGCGCCGGGCCCCAGGCCCCCGGCGGCGTCCAGGCGCGCGAGCTGGGCGAGGCGGGCGGCGGTCAGGCCCTCCAGGCAGTGGCCCGCGTGCCGGGCCAGGATCTCGAGCGACTCGCGCCAGCCCGCCGGCGGCTCTCCCCCGCCGTCGTCGCCGTAGACGATGGCGCTGACGTCGCCGCCCACCATCACCGGCACCGCCACCGCGTTGGCGCCCGACGGCAGGGTCATGAACGCGGGCACCGCCCCGCCGGCCCCCGGCTCCGCGCCGGCCACGAACGACCGGGGCGCCGCCGACTGCGCCGCCTCGCCCACGATGCCCGCGTCGCCGAGGGCGAGATCGACCTGGCCGGCCGGGGGCAGCGCCGGCTCGAAGCCCACGAAGCGCCACCCGCGGATGCGCTCGCCCTCGACGATGACCACGCCGGCCCGCTGCGCCTCGCTCCCCGCCACCTCGGCCAGCGCGTTCAGCACGTCGGTCAGGCTCGACGCCCGATCGAGCCGCCGCACGCCGTCGACGACGCGGCCCAGCACCGCCTCGGGCTTGGGCGCCGCGGCCAGGGTCTCCTCCAGCTCGGCCAGCGCGGCCAGGGTCCGCTCCGTCTCGGTCTGCACCTCGCCGACGCGCTGCGCGAGCACCCGCTCGGCCTCGTCGCGGGCCGCCGCCAACGCCGTCTCCATCGTCTGCCGGGCCTCGGCCCGCACGTTGGCGACCTCGTCGCGCACCGCCTTCTCGCGGTCCGCGTCGGCATGCTGCCGGGCCTCGTCCAGCGCCGCCGCCCGCTCGCGGGCCGCCGCCGTCAGCAGCTCGCCGATGAACCCGCGGACCTCGGGCTCGGACTGCTCGCGGATTCGCCGCAGCAGCTTCTCGCCCGACCGCTGCACCGCGTCTTCGAGAATCATCGCCGGTGAAATTATACGCGGTATAATCGATCGACGTTGTCGCGCGCGGCCGGGTCACGACGGCTCGGCGGCGCCGCATACATCGAGGAGGGGGCGACACGGCTTCGACGGGGATAGGCGAACACGGGATGCATGCCGAGCACCATCGACTCGTTAATCCGATGGAAAACACCATAACTGCGGACACGCAGCTCGCTCTCGCCGCCTAATCAGGCGACGACGTTCCCCCCGCCTTCGCCTGCGGGGCGGGACGGAACGTCATCCAGCAGGCTGGCTCCGGCCCGGGGCGACGACGGGCCGTAGCGAGACTCTTCGACGCTCAGCCGCCGGCGGTTTCGGCCGCGCTCTCACGCCGGGGGCGAAGCAACAGGCGCGGATAAGCATGTAGAGTCCCGTGGGGACGTATTCTCGGACGCGGGTTCGACTCCCGCCGCCTCCACCATCCCACCATTCCGAGAGATTCCAGGCCGGTCCGGGGACATCCCCAAAAATGCCCGGAAACATTGGGCGTTTTCGCGCAGCAACGCTGTCGCGTCGTCCGAGACGGCCGACAAAACCGAGAGGAACCGGATCTAAAATATGGGGTGTAATTGGTGGCCATGGCATCCCGGAAGAAAGAGCGAAGACACAAGCCCCGAGGCCGCCACCCTGACAACGCCCTCTCCGCCGCTTTCGTGCGCACGGTCGGCGAGGCCGGGCGGTACTGCGACGGCCAGGGCCTCTACCTGCAGGTCCAGCCGTCCGGCAGCCGCCGGTGGATCCAGCGCCTCGTGATCCGCGGCCGGAAGCGAGAGCTCGGACTCGGCGGCTTCCCGCTCGTGTCGCTCAAGGACGCACGAGCCCAGGCCCTCGCCAACCGCCGGATGGCCCGAAGCGGCGGCGATCCCCTGGCCGAGAAGCGGCGCGCTGGCACGACCCCGACCTTCGCGGACGCAGCCGCGCGCGTCCTCGAGCAAAAGCGGGCCGGCTGGCGCAACCCGAAGCACGCCCTCGACTGGCCGGCCAGCCTCGAACGCTACGTCTTCCCCGCCATCGGCCAGCGCCGGGTCTCGGAGGTGACCAGCGCCGAGATCCTTCAGATCCTCGGCCCCATCTGGCACACGAAGCCGGAGACCGCCCGCAGGGTGCGCCAGCGCGTCAGCGCCATCATGCAGTGGGCCGTGGCGATGGAGTTCAGGGCCGACGACCCGTGCGACCGCGTCGGCGCAACCCTCGGGCGTCAGCGTGACGTCGTCCAGCACATGCGGGCGCTGCCCCACGGCGAGGTGGCAGCCGCCATCGAGACGGTACGTGCCTCCGCCGCGACGCCGGCCGCGAAGCTCGCGTTCGAGTTCCTCGTGCTCACGGCGGCGCGGTCCGGCGAGGTCCGCGGAGCCCTGTGGTCGGAGGTTGACCTCGATGCGTCCGTCTGGACGATCCCCGCTGCGCGCATGAAGGCGAACCGCAGCCATCAGATCCCGCTGTCTTCCCGCGCCAAGGCGGTCCTCGACGCCGCTCGCGCCATCGAGAACGAGAGCGACCTCATCTTCCCCAGCTCCCGCGGCCGCCCCCTCTCCGACATGATGCTGTCCAAGCTGCTCAAGGAGCGCGGCGTCAAGGCCGTCCCGCACGGACACCGCTCATACTGTGTCCGCGGCCATCCGTTGCTGTCCGGGTAGAACCGTAACCTGCTGACTAGTAATCGTTTATGATTCTGGTCGGCGGACCGAGCGGGGCAGGAAGTCTTGCGGAATCCGCCACCATCCGGCATATAATGCAGGGATGGTTGCAGAGACACAGACCGCCCCCTCGCCCCGCAGGACCAAGCGCCGAGGACGGCATCCGCACAACGCGCTGGCCCCGGCGTTCGTCCGCAGCGCACCGCCCGGACACCACATCGACGGCAACGGACTCTACCTCTACGTCCAGCCCACCGGCGCGAGAAGCTGGATCCAGCGCCTCGTCATCCGCGGCAAGCGCTGCGAGCTCGGACTCGGCCCGGTCGCCCTCGTCCCGCTCGCCGAGGCCCGCGAGAAGGCCGTCGCCAACCGCAAGCTCGCCCGCACCGGCGGCGATCCCCGGGCCGAGAAGCGCCGCCTCCAGAGCATGCCCACCTTCGCCGAGGCCGCCGCCGCCGTGGTCGAGCAGAAGCAGGCCGGCTGGAAGAACGCCGAGCAGGTCCGGGCCTGGCGCAACAGCCTCCGGCGCTACGCCTTCCCCCGCATCGGCACCCGGCCGGTGTCGGAGGTCGAGAGCGCCGACGTGCTGGCGATCCTCTCGCCCATCTGGCACGCCAAGCCGGTCATCGCCAAGGCCGTCCGGCAGCGCATCCACGCGGTGCTGGAGTGGGCCATCGCGATGAACCTGCGCAACGACAACCCCGCCGACCGGGTGCGGCCGGTGCTCGGCCCGCAGCGCAACATCGTCGAGCACATGCGGGCGCTGCCGCACCGCAAGGTCGCCGCCGCGCTGGCGGCGGTGCGGGCGTCCCGCAAGCAGCCGGTCGACAAGCTGGCGTTCGAGTTCCTGGTGCTCACGGCCGCGCGCTCGGGCGAGGTGCGCGGGGCGAGATGGGACGAGGTGGACACGGCCGGCCGCGTGTGGACGCTCTCGGCCCGGCGGATGAAGATGAAGCGCGACCACCGGGTGCCGCTGTGCGGCCGGGCGGTGGAGATCCTCGACGCGGCGCGGACGCTTCCGGGCGCCGGTCCGCTGGTGTTCAGCCCCGGGGGCGGCCGGCCGTTGGACGTCATGCGGTTTCGCCGGCTGCTGAAACGCTGCGGCATCGCCTGCGTGCCAAATGGCTTCCGCTCGTCGTTCCGGGATTGGGCCGCCGAGGAGACGGACCATCCGCGGGAGGTCATCGAGGCGGCGCTGGCGCATGTCGTCCAGAACCCGGTCGAGGCGGCCTATGCGCGGTCGGACCTGTTCGAGCGGCGGCGGCGGCTCATGGACGACTGGGCCGCGTATCTGGCCGGAGAGCGCCGGGCGGAAGACTCGACGCCGCGCTGACCGTGCTGGGCCGACGGCCGGATGCCGCGACGGCGTCCGGCGTGTCAACCGCTGGCGCGGTCCTCCGCTTGCGCTGCGGCCGTTCCGGTGACACGCCGGCCACCGTCGCGGACGAGGCTGGTTGTGACGGACGCTGGCGTCCGTCCCGTTGACAACGGAACCGGGCATCGACCACGATCCGGACCCCGCCGGCCCCACCGCCGCCCGTACGGCGACCGGGGTCCGTCAGCAGCAGGCCGGGCGCACAAGGGAACAACGAGTTCTTTCCAATCCTGAAATGAGCCTGAAGCGGCGGCACGTGAGCCGAGGTGACGGCGGCCGAATCAGCGGACCGAGACAGGGGTCCTGGCGCGGGCTGCGGTGAGCCAGCGCACGCTACGGAACATTATCTGCCATGTCGGTGACGACCGGTTGCGGACCCCGCGGTTGGGGCCCGTCATGTGGGTTGGGGGGCTTGAAGGGGTCGGCCGTTGCGCCCGCGCGTTCTCCGCGCCGGTGTCAGGTTCCCCTGCACGCGGCGTTGATGCGCCGGCCACGGGCCTCGCGTCTCCGGCGGTCCGATCCGCCTGACGAGCACGCCGGCCGAAGGGCGGCGTGCAGCGGCAGCGGTAGAGCCGGAGGGCACGTCACCGGCACGAGGGTCCCGTGTCGGCGTTTGCCGCGGGGGCGGGAGTGGCGTCGAACCCCGCCGCCGACGGCGGCCTTGGCGTCGACGGCGGTGACGGGGAAGACGGGCCCATGTATGAGGTGAGTCTGAAGGGGGCCGTTGATTCCAACGTGAAATGAGCCTGAAGGCCCCGCGCCGCGTTCCGGCGGTCCGCCCTGCCTGACCATCACGCCGGCCGAAGGGCGGCGGGTGCGGCAGCGGCCGGGGCGCACGTCGAGGGCGTCACCGGCGCGTGAGTCCCTGTCGGCGTTCGCGATGGCGTCGGTGTCGAGGGTCGTGCTTCGCGCGCTCTGGCCGTCGGCGGTTCGCCGTGTCCCGGGAGACGTCGTGGACGGCCGGGACGTTCCCGTCCAGGCCGGGCCGCAAGGCCCACAACTGCTGTCTGAGCGCGGGGGCGGCCGGTGTGTCACCCGCAGGGCCGTAGCGTAGCGGAGGACGCGCGCCAGCGCGTTGACACGCCGGCCGTCCCCGCAGCTACGCGGCACCGATTTTCCAAGCTGCAGTGCGTCCGGGGGCGGGTGCGAGCCGGGGCGCACGACCCGACGGTCCTCAACGGCCTCCGGATGCCGGCGTCCGGCTCCGCTTCGTGGCCGCCGAGGGGAAGCCGTCGCCGGTGGTCTGGCCGTCACGCCCGAAGCCCCTGGGCAGCTCGACGGCCTCCAGCACCGACAAGGTCCAGATCGCGGATCTGCTCGGGCAACGCCGCGGTCGCGGACCCGGCGAGGGATTCCGGCAACGCGTCCCCGCCACTCCCGGTGCGGGTCCTGCGGCCCCGGGAGCGTCTGCACCGCGTCGTCCCACTGCTCTGGGCCGGTACCGCCGGCCGGCGGTACCGGATCCGGAACTCGCCGGCCGGCCGCCGCTCCCGGCAACGCGCCCGCCGCTGCGCGTTCGTCAGCGCCGCAAGCCTACTGTGCACCGTTACGTAACGGACGAGCTCGGGGCGACAGCGGACCGGGAGCACGGCCGCGGGGGGGCGGGCGCGGGGCAGCGCGGCCCGGCGGGGCCGGCGGGCGAACCCGGCCGCGGGGTCGCCGGGGTCGCCGGCGTCGAGCCCGGCCCGCGGCGCCGCCGCGACCCGCCGCTCCGCGCGAGGGTTTCAGGCGGCGGGGTCGATGGAGGCGAACAGGCGGTCGCGGGCCTGGTTGAGGGCGCGGGCCGCGTCGTTGTCGCTCATCTCGGCGGCGACGGCGTCGAGCTGGTCGAAGGAGGTTCCCGGCTTGAGGCAGGCGGCGGCGTCGGGCAGCGACTTGAGCTTCTCGTAGGGGGTCATGACGTTGGCGTGGGGGTAGCGTTTGCGGACGCGGCCCTTGGCGTCGACGGCTTCGACGGGGAAGAGGCAGGGGCGGTGGAAGTTCAGGTAGGGGGAGAGGACGTGCTGGGTGAAGGCGTTGACGCGTTCCGCGTACCGGCCGGGGATGTGGTCGTAGCCGAGGTGCTTGCGGATGACCGAGCCGTTCTTGGTCTCGACGAGGGCGTTGTCGTTGCTGCGGCGGGGGCGGGACTTGGTGAACTCGTCGATGTGAAGGGCCTGCAGCAGGGCGGCGACCTTGCGGTTGATGAACTCGGTACCGTTGTCGGCGTGGAACCCGCGGACGATGAAGGGGAACGCCCCGAGCAGGCCTTCGAGGACGGGGGCGAGGCAGGGCGCCTCAATGCGTTCGACCGAGCCGACGAACTGGAACTGGGTGACCTCGTCGACGAGGTTGAGGTGGTAGAGGCCCTTGATGCCGTCGAGGTCGCCCTGGTGGACGGAATCCACCCGCAGGTAGCCGGGTAGTCCGGCGGGCTGGGGCCGGCGGCGCTCGCCGATGGCGATGCGCACGGGGCGGGTCGGCGCGGGCGTCGCCCCGCGGCGGCGCTGATAGGTGGTCGAGTGGCGCAGATTGTAGAGGTGCCCGTTGGAGATGGCGGCGAGGCGCTCGAAGCGCTGATCGCCGAACTGACGCCGAGCCCGGACGCAGAGCTGGCGGGTGGCGGGACCGGAGAGGGTGCCGTGGAGGGCGTCGACCTCGGCGAGCAGCCCGATGTCGGCCTTGGTGTAGCGGCGCGGGAACGGGTGCGGCGGTCGGCGGCTGTCGGTGATGGCGCCTGTGGTCCGGTGCTGGCGCAGCAGGCGGGTGACCTGCGCTCGCGAGAGACCGGTCACCTTGACCAGGAATCGGCGGATCACGCCCCTGTCGGCCTTCCCCCGGCCGGGGTAGTCGAACCGTTCCAGGGTCTCGGCCACGAACGCGTAGGCCTCGGTCCGGGTCCGCGGCCGCAGGTCGAGCGGTCGGCTGCCGGCGAGGAACTCCTCAACCTGGTCCAGGGTCTGCAGGCGCTGGGTGTCGAGTCTCACGATCATCCTCCGATGATCCGCGACCCCGGCCCCCTTCAGGCTCATTTCACGTTGGAATCAACTCCCCCCTTCAGGCTCATTTCACATTGGAAAAGACGAACGCGCCAGGAAAGCAACCGGCATGATATGGTACCGGGCGGAACACGACGCGGAAGGATGACAATGCACCACACTGGCTCGACAGGGAACCAGTACCGGCGCACGAGAGCGGCGCATACGACCAAGAGGCGAGGAGTACGGAGGCACGATGAGGAACAGGGGGACGAGGTGGCAGTTGTGATCCAACCTGTTGCCTGATCACAACGAAGGCCGAGGCGAACTTACACCGATGATGCCGCAGTAAGGGTGTAAGGAGAGCAGGCGGCCGAACTTACACCCCCAGTCACACTTGAACTTACAATCACAAGCCGCCAAGTCTTTCGATATCAACCAAATCCCACCACAACACACCACCCCCACGTACAGAGAAAGGGACGTGGGTGAGGGAGGGGAGCGACCACCCGGAAACCTGGCGGTTTCCGGCCCCCGCCGGTGCTCCTCCGTCACACCGGCGGGGTCGCGGTCGCTCCCCTGAAAGGAGTCCCTCCGGGAAGGGGAACAGGTGCCTGCAGCGCCTGACCGGGCCGGCTGCTATGCTCTGCCCGTGTCCGAAGGGACCCTGACGAAGGCGGCGCTCGTCGAGCAGGTGGCCGACGTCGCCGGCCTGACGAAGAAGCGCACCGAGATCATCGTCGAGACCGTGGTCGGTTCCAGTAGAAGAACCGGTCCGCTAGAGTGGCCGGACGAAATCGGCCCGTGTGTTGGTGTGAGAGGGGCGAAATGATACTCCGTGACGACGAGATCCAAGGCCGCTTCAGAGACCTTCTGAACGCTCACACCCGGGTGGACATCGCCACGGCATGGGCCACCTCCGGCGAGCACTTGCGCACGTTGGCGGACGCCACGAAGCGGGAGCAGGAACCTGTAGAGGTCCGCGCCATCGTCGGTATAGCGGGGAACGCAACGCGCCCGGATGCCTTGGAGGAGCTGTACCGAATCACGAATGGCGACCTCAGGATCATCTCGGACGGGAAGCCCCTGTTCCATCCCAAGCTGTACCTGTTCGGCCAGCACAGGGACGGACGCGTAGGGTGTCACGCGTGGGTCGGGAGCGCCAACTTTACGAACGCGGGGTTCGGAGGTCATGCTGAGGCGAACGAAGAGATAGTCGTCGAAATCGGTCCGGGGAAGACAGCCGATGCCCTCGCCGCCTGGTTCCGAGACCGCTGGAATCGCTGTCCGACGGATCGTCCCATTGGAGAAGTGATTCGTCGGTACACGGAAGCCTGGAAACAGAATCCACCTGATCGAGGTTTCCACCAGCTCGTTTCCGGGGATGTTTCGCGCCGATCCGACCTTCTCGACGCCGCCCATTGTCCTTTGACGCTCCAGGGGTATCGACAAGCTCTGAAGAAGTGTGAAGAGATGTTGCAGGACGAAGAACTGGATTGGGAAGTCCTCAACCCTCAAGGTCGAAGCTACATGAAGGCGATAGCCGCGCGTCGGGAGCTGCTGCTTGGCAATGCGAGATGGTCGCAGCTTGATAGGTCCCGGTTCCTCGAACTGAAAGGCGGTGTGTCTCGTGGGGATTCGGGTTGGTGGGGGCTGCTGGGACGTATGGCCTGGGGCCATGAGAAGGCAGTGCGGGACCACGAGGTCACGATCCGACCTGTTCTCGACCGCGTTGTCTCGGCTGCCGATACCGAGTTTCCAGAGGTCGCCGTTGAGGCGATGCAGGAGCTAACGAGCATCGACGGTGTGGCCCATGGGATGGCGACCCTGCTGCTGGCGCTAGCGCGACCGGACCGACTGCTGAGTCTAAACAGCGCGTCCCAGAAGGCGTATGGCAAGCTATCCGGGATGAGCCCTTCAACTCTCGGAGAGCCTCGAAACTACCGCAAACTGCTTGAATGGCTCTACGGCCAGCCTTGGTATGCCGACTCGCCGCGGACGGATGGAGACTTGGAGGGAATCTGGCGGTTCCGCGCGGCTCTCGTGGATGCGTTCGTTTACGAACCGAAGTAGCGTCTTGTTCGGCGTCGGCTCTGGGTGTGCCGCGGTTCGGTCGCTCTGCTGCCTCATCGACACGAGGTCGCTTCGGCCTCTTGGGCGCGCCCCGCAGTCCGGATCGGTCCGCGGGCGGCGTCTGTGGCGCTAAGCGGTCTCGTTCGTCTTGTGGGGTACGGCATGGGGAACAGGGCTAGCCAGAGCCGCATAACGTATTGCACATAATGGCTTTGTGGTGTTTCTGGGGCGGTCGCACGGCTTCCGCTCGAGCTTCCGCGACTGGGCCGCCGAAGAGACGAACCACCCGCGCGAGGTCGTGGAGGCTGCGCTCGCGCACGCCGTCAAGGACAGGGTGGAAGCCGCGTACGCCCGCTCGGACGCTCTTTGACCGGCGCCAGCGGTTGATGGACGAATGGGCAAGCTACCTCGCCCGAACTGATCCCGAGACCGACTCGCCACCGTCCCCGCCTCGTCGCGACGCAGCGTGAGCCCATCAGGCAGTCGCTCCCTCACCTACGCCAACGCCTCCCGTGCCGCAACGAAACTCCAGTCCATCCTCCCCCGCCACCCGAGCGCATCACCATCACTTGTGTACGCGCCGTCCGCCGCCGAGAGCCGCGTCCGGCCGCACTGTTGCCCCAAGCGCCCAACGACCAAACCCGTCCCGCAGGTCTCACTGCGGATCGACTTCCGCTCCGAGCGCATGACCGCAGCGGAGGTAGAGGCCGCCCGGCACGTTCTATCGGAGCAGGCATTTCAGGCTGCGCTTGTCGAAACCGCGTCCCAGGTGTTCACGGGCGCTGTCGCCGCCGCCGCGGTCGCCTGCGTGCTCTCCGCACTTGAACACGGTTCGAGTATCGGCGCCGTGAGATCACCCGCGACGAGATGTATCAGCGCATCGGCGCCGCGGTGGCCAAGTCCGCCGCTGTCGGCGGCGCGGTGGCGGGCGTCATGGCCGTCGTGACCTTGGCGTTTCCGGCCCTCATTCCCCTCGCGGCGCCTCTCATGATGCCGCTGGCGGTCCTGGGTCTCTGCGCGGTCGTCGGCAAGGTCGTCCGCCTCGGGAAGGAGTGGTACGAGTTCTCCCAGGGTCTCCACATTCGTCAGCTCCCGGCTGGTCTCCCGTCGAGCTTCTGCCGACTCCCGAGGGGGCCGCTTCGAGCCGGTGACCGAGCCGTGATTGCAACGCAATCGTCTTGTGAGTTAAGCTCCTCGGACGAACGGAGGGCGTGGCGGATGGCGAGCATCACGATTCGCAACCTCGACGACGACGTCAAGACTCGCCTGCGCGTGCGGGCTGCGGACAACGGTCGCTCCATGGAAGAGGAGGTGCGGCTGATCCTGCGAGATGTCGTGGGACGCAAGCCGAGTTCCCGCAATCTCACGAGCATCATCCGCTCGCACTTCGGGCCCGCCAACGGCGTGGACCTGGAGCTGCCGCCCCGCGAGCCCGGGCGCGAGCCGCCGTGCTTCGACTCGGACCCGCAGCCATGACCGTGCTGCTGGACACAAACGTCGTGTCCGAGCTGATGCGCGAGGCGCCAGATCCGGCGGTGGCGGTGTGGGCCGCCGGCCACCCCCTCGAAGACCTGTTCTTCTCTGCCGTCGGCGAAGCGGAGCTGCGCTACGGCGCCGCCATTCTGCCGACTGGCCGCCGCCGGGAGACTCTGGTCTCGGATATCGAGAGGATGCTCGACGAGGCTTTCGAGAACCGGGTGCTGCCGTTCGACAGCGGCGCGGCGCGCGCGTACGCGGACATCGCCGCCATGCGCCGTTCCGCCGGCCGCCCCGTCGGAATGGCGGACGGCCAGATCGCAGCAATCGCCCGCTCCCGCCACATGGCGCTCGCGACGCGCAATGTTCGGGACTTCGAGGACATGGACGTCGAGGTCGTCGATCCTTGGACGGCGACAGGGTCGTGACGCTACCCCCATGGGGAGCGGTCGACCGCCGAGCGCACACGATAGCCAGCCGCCAAGTGACCAAATGCTGAACTTCCCTGGCGCCTGGCGCTTTAGATCACCCCCTGGCCACGAGCCGATTCCTCCCGGCGCCGTTTCGGACATCTTCGACCTGATCCAGCGTATAGCCGCGCAGGACCAGCGGCACCAACACACTGTTGAGCGCTTCAAGGCGCATTTTGCGCCGGTCGCTGGCGCCGTTCACAGCTGGAGTTCCAGCGATAGTTGGGCGGAGACGGACCTACTCGGCTACATGGACGCCGCGAGGGCAAACGCCCCGTTGTTCATCGAGGCCTTCTACGATGGCTGTGAAGCGTCGCGCAATCAGAGTTTAGCCGTTCCAGGCACGGACGTCATCAACGACGTGCTGGCCAGCCACGACGTGCCCTTCAGGATCGACCCGCCCGACCTCATCCCTACAGGACACGACAACGCCGCCGTCATTCCCGTGCCAGAGAGACCTCCAACGTTGGCAGAGCAGGCGGTTGTCGTGCTCCAACGCTCGCTAGCACGTTCCGAAGAGCTATTGGAACAAGGTCACGCTCGGGAGGCCGTCCAAGAAATCCTGTTCGTTCTCGAGTCGGTTGTCACTGCGTTCCGTGGCCTAGACACCGAAGCAGGTCAGATTGGCAGCGGATATTTCAACCAGATTGTACGCGAACTCCGCCAAAGAGACGCACGCCCAGCTCTCGATAGAATACTCAACTGGCTCACCACTATGCACGGATACCTTTCGGCACCCGCCGGTGGCGGCGTCCGACACGGACTGGACCTCAATCGGGGCATCGAGATCAGCCACAGCGAGGCGCGCCTCTACTGTAACCTGACACGAAGCTATCTCAGCTTTCTTCTTGCCGAGCACGAGCGTCTGGTTGCTCGATCCCAGGTGTAAGCCATGCTGAGACCATCTCGCCCCGCCCACGCGAGTGGCCCCACGGTCCGAATGCCGGCCTGAACCTCCGTCCGATCCGTCCGATACCCTTTTAGATCAACACAACACTCCGAATCGGCTCCTCCAGACATCTACGAACGCCCTGCGCATCAGAGCCGCGCTGATGAATGGTCCGAAGGGCGAGTTCCTCCGGGAGGCAAGAGGAGAACTTCAGGGACTCGGCGGCGTCGGTCGTCACGGGGAAGACGTCGCCGATCGTATCCGTTGGCCGGTCGCCCACTCGTCGCCTCATGTCCTCAACACCCACATCATCGCGAAGCCGAATCGAGAGATTGTCCTCTCGGGACACGGGGAGACGAAGCGGACCAGTGAGTTGCCCAAGGGACGTGTTCGCTCGAAGTCCCGCGAAGGTCCACCAGTGGTTGGTACCGGCGGCTGGGTCGCGAACCACGGCGGTACCGGTAGTGTCAACCCACGAGAAGTTCTGTTGGAGCTCGTCGAGCTTCGTTCGAGCCCGCTTGCTGACATCGATGTCGAGCGATCCCTCGACGAGAACGCGGCGGATGGCGCGGCAAAGATCGAAGGAGAGCGGCACTCCCGGGCCGATCCAGCGCGATCGTCCGTGCTCGGCGGAGGCCTTCACATAGGCGATGCGGTGGTCCCAGTCGACGTGCGATACCTCCCAGCTTCTACCGGCGAGCAGGAGCACGACAGGGCCGTCTCGGCGGACCTGGAACGAGAGGGGATGCACGAGACCGAGTTCGGTCCGGCCATGGCGCACGGAGAAGAGCGGGTCGCTCGTGAACACCGACATCAGCTCCATGAAGTGCCGGTGACCGAAGGAACGCTCGCCCTCGGCGCCGATCGACAGCATCCCGCCGTCCTCGAACAGGATGCCGCGGGCCAGCATGAACTCGATGATGTCGTGGAGATGGTCTGGCGTCATCGCCCGGAAGGCGGGCATCGCACCCAACCACTCGCGCCAGGTCTGGCGCCCGATGCGCCCCTCCTGCAGGGCGAGGGCGAGGAGCTGCTGGGCGAAGATGTGAAACGGCTCCGGCGGCGGCACGACGGATTCGACGTATCCGTCGTGCCAGAGGCGGAGCAGACCGGACGCTCTCAGGAAACCGTCGTCGGACGTGGCGAGAAACAGGCAGTTCCGCTGGGTCCCCGGACGGCGGCCGGTACGGCCCAGCCGCTGGAGGAAGGAGGCGACGGTGCCGGGAGCGTCGATCTGGATGACGCGGTCGAGGTCGCCGACGTCGATTCCCAGCTCCAGCGTGCTCGTGGCGACGATGACGCAGTCGCGGCTCTGGGCGAACGCCTCCTCGGAACGCCGGCGCTCGTCGAGGGCGAGCGAGCTGTGGGAGACGAACGTCCGAGTGCCGGATCGATGGAGCTCGGCCGCCAGCGCTTCGACACCGGCACGGCTGTCGCAGAACACGAGTCGCTTTTCGCCACGATAGAGCGCGGACACCACCTTGGCCGCGTTGCGAAGGCTCCCGACGTGGTCGAGTTGGGCGGTCGCCGGCCTGACCGCGTCGCCGCCCGGCGCAACCACCCGGCGTGGTCGCGACGACTCCGGGACCAGCCATTCGAGGAGCGTCTCGGGGTTGCCGATGGTCGCAGAGAGACCGAGTCGCTGGATCTCGCGTCCCGCCAGGCGGCGCACGCGTTCCAGGACCGCGAGCAGATGCCAGCCGCGATCGTCACCGGCGAACGCGTGCAGCTCGTCGACGACGACGGCCTGGAGATTCCGGAAAAGCACACGCGGCTCCGCGCGGGTCGAGACGAGCATGACCTCGATCGACTCGGGTGTGGTCAGCAGCACATCGGGCCGTTCCCGTATGATGGCTCGCCGTCGGGCGGCGCCGACGTCCCCGTGCCACAGGTCGACACGGCGCCCGATCAGGGCGCCGTAGCCCCGCAGGCGGGACTCGATGTTGTTGAGGAGGGCCTTGATCGGGCAGACGTACAGCACGCTCAACCCGGTCCAACCTTCGGTCAGCATGCGGGACAGAAGCGGAAACGCCGCGGCCTCGGTCTTGCCGCCGGCAGTGGGCGCCAGCAGCAAGGCATGGTCGCCGTCCAGCACGGGAGGTATCGCGTGCTCCTGGAGCGGTCGCAGTGACGTCCATCCGAGCGAGTTGACGATGTGATGCTGAAGGGCGGGGTGCAGCCGGTCGAACGCGGACTTGTCGTTCACGGTTCCAGCTCGACATCGTCGGGAGTGGCTGTAGCGCGGGCGTTTCGCTCGACATCGGTCAACTCGCCGTCCGACAGAACGAGGGCGTAGTCGCGCCGCGGATCGAAGTCCGGGTGAAGGTCGATTCGATCGAGCAGGTCCTGGACCAGCTTCTTGAGGAAGACCCGTGGCGCGATGCCGACTCGCCCACCCAGACCACCGGTGACGGCACGGGCGAGACGGCTCAGGTACTCGTCGTCAGCACGCTCCAGAACTCGGCCTCGGGCCGCGGCGCCGTCCGCGTAGAGATCACGGATCTTCCGCCCGACCGCCTCGAGGCGCGAGAGGTCGAAGTTCTGCAACCGCACCTGCGGCGCCCGCGGGTTGTCGAACCGGTGCGAGCCGGAGAAGTCCACGGCAAGCCGCTGAGCGAGCGGCTGCAGTCGCTGCACGCCTTGCGGTCCCTCGAAGAACGCCGGTGTCCCGGTGATCACGAGGTAGAGACCCGGGAAGCGGCCGGAGTCGATCTCGTCGATGACCTGCCGGAGGGCGTTCAGGCTCTTCTCGCGCACGTCGCTTCGCACGCGCTGGAGCGTCTCGACCTCGTCGAGCACGAGGACCAGCCCCGAGAAGCCGGAGTCGCGCAGGATGACGAGCAGGCCTTGCAGGAAACTGAGGGCCCCGAAGTGGTCCAGGTCTCCCTTGACGCCCGCGTACCGCTTGGCGGCGGCACCGACGTTGGGCTGGCCGCCGATCCAGGCCAGCAGAGCTTCGGCCGTAGCGCGTTCGTTCCCGGCGGCTGCTCGTCGATAGGCGCGGAGCGCCGCTGCGAACGCGGGTGCATGGCGGGCGACCGACGCCAGTCGCCGCTCCATGAGGTCGCTTGTCCGGGCCAGGAGCGCCTCTGCGTTGCCTTCGGCGACGCGGCCCTCGGCGAGGACATCTTCCTCCAGCGCGTAGAACCAGTTGTCGAGGATGGACCGGAGGGCGCCCTGCTGGGTATCCGCGGTCGAGAGGCGTTCGATCAGCCGGCGGTACACGGTCTCGAGACGGTTCAGCGGCGTCTCCGTCTCGGAGATCTGAACCTCGGCCGCGGCGAATCCGTCGCGTTTCGCGCGTTCCTGCAGCCACCGCACGAAGAAGGTCTTCCCGCTGCCGTACTCTCCCCGAACCGCCTTGAACTTCGCACCCCCGGCCGCGACCGCCGCCAGCTCCTCACGCACCACGGCGTCGAACGTCTCGAGTCCGACCGCGAACGCGTCCAGGCTGCGCCGGGGAACGGTGCCGCGCCGCAGGGCGTCGACGATCTCGTTGCGGCGCTGGGAGCTGATCACCGGCCGGACTTTCGCAAGCTATTCGTCGTCACCCGCGAGACCGAACTGCGTAGCGAGCAGATCGCGATTCAGCTCGATGGTCTCGGACGTCTCGTCGACGGACAACACGGCGTACCCGTCGACGTTCAGGACCCGACGCAAGGCGGACACGATGCCGCCGAGCCGAAACAGCGGGACACCGAGACTCTCGGCCAGCGCGGGACCCGTGAGCTTGCCACCGCGGGCGTCGAGCGCAGTCAGCATGGCCCGGATACGCTCCTCGGGCAGAGCCGTCCGCGCCGCCTGCTTGCGCTGCTCGGCGAACAGATCCGTCTCGAAGAGACGGTCGATCCATGTCTCGGTCGAGCGGGGTGCTTCCGGTACCAAGCCTGCGAGCAGGTCCCCGGTCTCCCCTCGGCGGGGCGGGCCGCCCGCTGGCGCCGGAGCCTGTCGTTCCTCCGCCGGCTTGGCACGATCGGACGCTGCCGCCGGATCCGCCTCGTCTCGCCATCGCCACCAGGCCGGCATCTCGGGAGCGGCCTCGCCCCAACCGGCGAGTTGCCCCGTCGTCTCCGGGAGGGCGAAGACGCCGAGCGGCAACACCACCTCCTGCGGCGAGGCGCCGCCGTGGTAGCCGTTCTTCTTCATGCCGAAGCGGACTTGTTCGCTCCACGGAGCCAGCAGGCGACCGCCCTCGGCTACGACGCGCGGACCCTGCAGCATCACCTCGTCGTCGGCGGGGGCTCCGTTGGCGGGCCGCCAGCGCTCCGCGCCCTCGGCGACATCGCGCAACGCCGTCCCGCGCTCCAACACGTGGCCGTGGTCGCTCACGAGCACCACGGCGCGTCCGCAAGAACGACAGGCTTCGAGCAACTCCTCCAGGGGGCGGATGTGTCGCGCGGTCCAGGGCACGCGCACCTGGTCGCCCTTCGCGAGGTGGTCGTCCACCGCGTTGATCACAACGCCCACGACGCGGTGGTCCGGGTTGGCGACGACCGCGGCCACCCGGGGGGAGACGCCGGCCGCGCCGGGCTCGCGCAGGTCTCCCTTGTGAAAGAGCACCGGCGGTGCGTTGGGCGCGCAGGCGGAGCGCAGGCCGTCGTGTCTCGAGAAGCCGTCCTTCTCCTTCGGGGCGTTTCCAGACGTGACCACGCCGCACAACAGGCTGGTCCGCGACACCTCGGTCACCGTGGGCAGAGCGGCGACGACCACGGGACGCTCTGGCGTATCCTCCGCCACCAGCTCGACCCATCCGCGCCACACCAGATCGTGTTCGAGCTCCCGGAAGACCGCCATGCTCATCGCGTCGACGACCAGGACCAGCACCGGTTGCACGCGGGCGAGGGGCACGATGCACCGGTCGAGCACCGCCTCGACGCCGAGCAGGCTCGTTTCGTGCGGTCCTGAACCCGGCCAGCCCGCCAGGAGCCTGCCGAATTCCCGGTTCTCCTGTTGGCGCACCTCGTCGGCCTGTTCCGCCAGGGCGGCGTACGCTTCCGCGACGACCGGCGACGGGTCGCCGTCCCAGAGCCGCGCGCGCGCCCGGTCGACGAAACCGCCCTCACGTCCATAGCCGCGGGCGACCACGCCGAACGGCCGCCGGCTTCCGGCCTCGCCGCGTCGCCGCGTCGCAAGCCAGCCGGACAGTCGCAGGGCCATTTCGACACCGGCGGTGCGGTGCGGCGCGTCCGCCGAGAGTGCGTGGTCGAGCACCCGATCCGCGGCGTTCCGCAGCGTGCCCGGCAGCTCGCGCGCTTCGCCTTCCACGAACGTCAGCAGCTCCCGCGCGAGATCGGCAAGACGCTGTTCGATGGACGCTCGCAGAATCGCGCTCCGTCCTGCGAGATCCTCGGCTCCCAGGGTCCGGAGCAAGTCGTCGGCATCGGCGAGCACTGCCTCGCCCCCTTCTTGCGATCCGGTCCCCTCCGGTTCCGCGGGACGCGAGAGCCGGCGCCGCACCAGCCGTTCCGCGGCGCCAGTCCACCCGCGGGCGACGCCCGGGCCCAGGTCGTTCAGGTCGAGCAACGCCTCGAGCTTGCCCCTGGCCTTGGCCGCCCGTTCGGTCCCCTTCCCGTCCGTATCGAACAGGACCCGCGCCACGAGACCAACGGAGACGGTCCGGCGCCCGAGTCGTCCCGCGCACTCGAGAATCACCCGCGCCGCCCGGCCCGCGCTGTCCTCCGCCGCAACCGCCAGCCCCGCTCTCGCGGCTTCCGGCAGGGCGCCCAGCCGCTGCACGGGCTCACCGTCCAGCGTCCACGCGAGCAGCGCCTCGGGATCGCGTTCGCCGCGCGGGATTCCGATGAGGGTCTCGAACAACCGGCGCCATGCCGTCTCGGCGTCCAGGAAACCGCTGGGCACCGGAGGGTATCCGGCCTCGGGCTCCGCGTCGAGCAGCGACCGCGCCGCCCACTCGTGACGTTCGACCAGACGCGGGTCGACGTAGTGAGCCTTGAACCGTTCCTTCACGAGCTGCCACGCGTCGATTGAGAACAGCTTGCGGTGGGCGAGCCGCGCGCGCAGGTCGTCGCCCAGCTCGGTCGGCGGCAGGTCGGTCAACACCACGAGCGGCGGGCCGGCGGCGGGCAGGTCGACGAGGCGTTCGCGCAACGCCAGCACCGAGCTGCTCCGGACGACGGGGAGTTCCTCGGCGCCGATGCGCAGCGCGGGCGGCGCCGCGACTGCCTCGTCGAGGACCGGCAGGCCGATGCCGATGGCGCGGGCGTCCGGATACCGGTCGCGAATCGACTTCACCTGGGCGCGTACCTGCGCCAACGATGGGACGCCGGTCATGGGCGGTCTTTCCCCTCGCGCAGCAGCTTCCAGGCGATCTCCATTCGCGCGCTCGGTTGCCGGCGCAGCAGGTCCTCGAGCGCCGCCGCGACCTCGCGCAGCCGTTCACAATCCAGATCGCCGCGCGCCCCTTGCTCGGCGATAGCGCCTCCTCCCCAGCCGGAGCCGGCCCCCGTGCCGCCCTCGCGCTGTCCGCCAGTCCCCTCGCGTACGGCGGCCCCGCCGCTGCCGGTTCCCTGGTCAGCCCCTGGCGTCGGCGTCGCCGGTGTCGGGGCCGGCGCGCGCGCCAGCAGATCGGCGGCCCGATTCCCGAGATCGGGCAGTCGGCGGCCGAGCGCCACGGCGTACTCGTCCGCGGCCAGAGCCTCGGCGAGCTCGCGCAGAAGACGCTGTGCGTCATCCGCACGGTCGTCCGCCAACCGAGAGAGCGGCGCGAAGAGCTGCCAGTGGGTTCGCTCCAGGACGCCCACGACCTCCCCCGCCTTCGCGATGCTCGTCCCCATCGCTTCCAGCGAGGTTGCCGGCTGCAGCTCCGCGAGCCCCTCGATCCGCGCCCGGCCGCGGAGAGCGGCCAGAGACTGGACGAGGGCGCGGCTCGCGCGGGCGGTGTGGAGACGCTTGGCGGCATCCTCCTCGATCGAGAACTCCGCTCCAATGGAGGCGAGTCGTTCGACCAGCGCGTCGCAGGCGGCGCTATGCTCCGTTGCCGTCTCGCCGAGCCGCTCCACGAGGTCGCTTGCGTTGCTCGCGTTGCGCAAAGGCGACACCGTCAACCCGAACACCTTTCCGGCGCGTTCGACGGCGTTGGTCCAGTCGTCCGCAGACGGCAGCGCCTCTTCGCGCAGCACGACGTCGTCGGGCAGGTTGTCGAGCTGCGGCGGCCACGGGCTTCCGTGCCGCTGGAACGCGAGATTAGCCTGATCCGCATAGACCAGGATGACGAGGTTGGCGGCGGGCGCGGGCAACCCCATGCGCCGCGGCTGGTCCATCGCCTCGCGGAGCTTGCCGACGGTGAGCGGTTTGTCCAGCCGCTCGAAGTGGCTGAACCAGTGACGGCAGACGACGAAGTGGGTCTCGCCCATCTCGCCGAGCCGTAGCGGGGCGGCGATCTGCGTCATCGAGGGGCGGAGCGGCTTGTCGACGGCGACGCGTCCCTCGGGCTCCTGCACGGCCCGCGACACCTGCTCGTGCACGCGGCGCAGCACCGCCGTCCCCAGCGGCGCGCCGAAGTCGGGGTGCGCCGGGTACTGGCTCGCGCACATCTGATCGAACAGGCTCCCGAGCGCCTCCCGCAGGTTCGCCCGCGCGGGGGGGCGGGGCTCGAACGCCGGCTCGAGCGACTGGAAGTGCTCTGTCGGCGAGAGCGATTCGTCGACCGACCCGGGAACGGGATTCTCCACGCCGTAGGCGCCCTCCAGGTAGCGGATCAAGCGCTGCCGGAGCTGGCTCTGCTGGTTCCGCAGCAGTTCGCGGGCGGACACCTGATCGACCGGCGAGAGGTGTGCCGCGAAGTCGCGCAGACGCTCGCCGGCGAGGACGTGGTCGATGCGGACCAGCGTCCCGAGATCGCGCTGCGCCGACGCACTCAGGAAGGACGGCAGCCAGACCAGCGTCCGCGCTCGTGCATCGCGTCCTCGGAAGTCGTTGAGCCGGGCCCGGTCATCGATCGGCGTATGACCCTGATCGTCGAAGGGGAAGTCGATGACCACCTTGCGTTCGTCCCCCCGCGTCGACAGCGACTCGTCGGGCAGCTCCCGCACGTTGGAGAAGATCACCTCGAATCGACGCCGCGTGCCGCGCCACGTCGCCTCGTGGTAGAGAA
The DNA here is from genome assembly GCA_965215105.1 of Vicinamibacterales bacterium. Lineage (GTDB taxonomy): Bacteria > Acidobacteriota > Vicinamibacteria > Vicinamibacterales > UBA8438 > JAJEEA01. The sequence goes on along the minus strand of OZ244051.1, from coordinate 6,742,278 downwards.
CGAGCTCGTCGCGGTTCTCGATGCCGAGCGCGTCGAACAGGATCTCGCGGATCAGCCGGCGCCGGTTGCCGGCGTTGTCGTGCCGGCCGGCATCGGCGAGGATGCTCTCGGTGTCGACGGCCGAGAGCTGGATGGCGATGATCGGATTGGCGGGGTCGTCGCCAATCCGGACCTCCCCGATCTCGGCCGCCCAGGATTGACAGCGCCGCAGCACTTCCTGGCCCTCGCGCCCCTCGATCGGGGTGCGTATGGACCCGTGGTTGAGGGCCGCGAGCCGCGCCGCGGTCAGGTTCTTCAGCGCCTCGACCTCGGGGGCCAGGGCCGACAGCAGCAGCGTCTTGGCGAGCCTATCGTCCGCGCGGAGGGCGCGGGCCGTCCTGTCATCCTTCGGCCGCGCGGCCGCTTCCGCCTTCGAGATCCCGAGCCGGCTCTCGATGAGCGGGAGGAGCTTCCGGCGGTAGAGGTTCCGCGCGTTCTCGAAGTGGTGCCGCGCACTCTCGGTGAACGGCTCGTCGCCCTCGGCCAGCGCGTCGAACAGGTCGCCGACCGGCACGATTTCGCCGAGGTCGAGCGTTTCGCGCCCGTCGACCAGGATCTGGAGCATCACCTTCAGCGCCGTCCGTTCGCGCTGGAGGAGGGAAGAAACCGCGACCAGGGTCTCGACCAAGGCCGGACTGAAGGGGTAGACCTTGCGGAATACGGCGGTGTCGGCGCGCCGGGTCAACAGCGTCTCGAAGACTTCGCGGCGCACCTTCTCGGTCTGCGCGTAGGCGTCGTCGATCTGCCGGCGCGCCGCCTCGTTCCGCGGGCGCAGCAGGCGGCGCGCCGCTATCTCGGGCAGGTTGCGGTCTTCCAGCGTGATGCGCTCGAAGCGGGCCTCCCACCACTGCAGCACGTCGGCGAAGCCAAGCTGCAGCGCGCCCGTCACCTGCTCGCCCACCAGCTCGCGCAGGTCGCGTTGGCGCGCCACGAAGCTGACGATCGGGATGGCCCGGCCGGCCGTCTCCGCCTCGACGAGCTTCGAGACCTTCGGACCCTCCTCGTTGAGGAACTGGAGATCGGCGGCGTGACTGGCGAGCCACAGGATCAACTCGTCGAGAAAGAGCACCAGGGCGTCGTAGCCGAGGTCGCGCGCGTGCCGGGCGATCACCGCCAGCCCCTCGTCGAGGGGGACGAACGCCTCGCCGCTCCCCCGCGCCACGTCGCGGTAGCCACTGAAGAACGAGTCGATGAGGGCGGCGACCAGCCGGCTGCGCTCCTCGGCTCCGGCCGGCGCGCCGAGCGCCGCCTCGAAGCTCGCGGCGTCCCACCGCGCCGACAGATTGCCCCAGCCGGCAGCGGCCCCGGCAGTGCTCGCCGCGGTCTCGTTCAGGCGGGCGAAGAACGTCTCGTCGCCGATGTCCTCGCGCAGCCGCCGCGCGTCGTCGAAGAGCCCCGCGCTGCGGTAGACGCCCGGCGTCGGCGCGTCGGGGTGCAGCTCGGCGACCCGCGCCGCATAGCCCCCCAGCACGGCCGCATCGAGGCTCGGCTTGCCGATCATGTGATAGGGCACGAGCAGGAAGCGCCGGCCGCCGAGCCAGTCGCCGTGCCGCGTGACGACGCCCTCGAGACCCTCGGCGGCGCGGGCCGCCGCGTGCTGCTGCAGCAGCAGGTGGAGCACCGCCATGAAGTGGCTCTTGCCGCTGCCGAAGCTGCCGTGCAGGTAGGCCGCCTTGCTCGAGCCGGACGCCAGCGCGCCCTTGATGAGGTCGAGCGCCCGGTCGAAGGCGTCGGCGAGCTGCGGCGTCACGACGTAGGTCCGCAGCGTCTCCGCGGGCTTCGCCACGCCCTCGGCGAGCCGCAGGACGAAGTCGTCGCGGTGCACCCGCTCGGGGATGTCGATCAGATCGCGGAGCGGTGTCATGCCGGGTCGGTTCCTCCGTCCGCCGTCGCCTGCGGGTCAAGGATGTCCGTTCCCGCCTCGTCAGCCTTCGAAACGAGCGCCTCGACACGCCGGGCCGCCCAATCGACGATGGCCGCCGCGTCTTCGATGGCCTCGTCGTACTCCTCTCTCGTTGTCGTTTCCTCTTCGTCCCCCGTGACCGAGTACCTCCCGCCGCCGCTGTAGATGGTCAGCGTCTCTCCCTTCCGGACTTCGTCGCGAATCGCCTCGCCGATCCGTTCCGCCCTGTCGAGCAGCGCTCCGATGTCGTGCGTGTACGGAAACACCTTGCCGCGCGCGATAATCACGCCCTTGACGGCCTTCTCGGCCCCCATGTGCGCCTCGGAGCACAGGAGCCGCAGGTTCAGGCCGGGTTCGTGCTTCCCGGCGATCTTCAAGTGGTCCCGCGCTTCGTCGATCCACAGGCGCGCGGTGCTCGCCTCAAGTGCGCGACGGCGATTCATAGATCGTCCTGCCTTCCCTCAACGCCGGTGCGATCACGAGCCAATGAGAGTCCTTGTGCCGACGGAGATCCTCCGGCCAAGCGACCACGACGTCGACCGGGGGACGCGGCCGGGGCAGCGTTCGGTAGATCCGGGCCGCCGTTTTCCTCCGGTGACACTTGTCCTTGACGACAAGCAGGTCCAGATCGCTTGACGACGTCATCTCTCCCCGGGCGGCGGAACCGAACAGGATGATCCTCTCCGGCGCCACCGCGTCGACGATGCTCTCGACGATGCGGCCGACGATGCCGTCCAGCAGTTCTCGATCCATCATCGTGATTATGCCGCGCGGTCCGGCGCGGCGGCAATCAGAGCACCCGCCCCGGTCACGTGGCTCTTCTGCGGCGGCCTCGCCCCGGCCCACCGTTGGGGGGCGTCCAGTCCCGGAGCGACTCGCGGCTCAGCGAGAGCGCCCGCGCCTCCTCGTCGATGAACGCCTCGAAGTAGTCGCCCATCCCGATGTCGAACTCGGGGTCCGGCGCGTTGTGGTACTGCCGTACCCACGGCAGCAACTCGAGTAGGACGGAGAGGAGGGGCGCCAGCCGCTCCGCCGTCCAGCCCTCCTGTTCCCGCATCCGGCTGAAGTACCCGGCGACGGCCCGGCTCTGCTCCAGCGCGTTCCAACCGGCCCAAGCGACGATCAGCGACGGGTCAGCATCCCGCTCGCAGCCCGGCAGACTGACGAAGCGTTCCTTCGGGACGTCGAGCTTGCCCCGCAGCCGCCACCAGCCACGCTTGCGAAAGTCGGCCGGCGCATAGCGCGGCGGCACGGGGACCGCACCGACCTCCGCCGCCTTGAGCCCCACCGCCGCTTCCGGCGTCAGATGTTCCCGGTCGGCCGCGGGCAGGGCGATCCGTGCATCGATCGCGTCCTCGATCCGCTGCAGCGCCCATGTGCGCTCCCAGACCGTGCGCTTGCGGAGCCCCGAGGGCTTGTAGCGCAGGACTGGGAGCAGCGGGACGCTCTCGCCCTCGACCAGTCGAGCCACCAGTCTCGCGATGTCGAAGTCGGCACGTCCCGTGTACAGCGCCGCCACCTGCAAGAACTCCGCATCGTCTCGCATCTCGTCCGCCAGCGTCGCGGTGGTCGCGAGGCGTGGCTCCGACCACAGCCACGGCGCTTCCAGCCGGTCGAGCAGCCACCCTCGAAGCGCCCGCTCCTGCTGCGCCTCCCAAGACTTCTCGTTCCAGCGGCGCTTGTGCTCGGGCTGTTCGATCAGGGCGACGTTGGCATTCGTCTCGATCGTCTCGATGCGCCGCCGGACCAGCGCCCGGTACGCGGTCGGCCAGTGCTCGGGGATCTCGGTGATCGGCGTCGAGCCGTGCCGCTCGAACCACTTCGTCTCGACCTCGCCGGCGGCCATCTTCCGCGCGAGAACGATCTCGAAGGCGCGCTCGCCGAGACGGACAGCGGGTACGTCGGCGGAGTCGACGGAAGCCATGCAGAGGTCGTCGTCAGTCACGCCGTAGAGCCGGTAGCAGCGCCAGTCGAGCTCTTCCTGGAGGGCGATCATCCGTTCGCGGATCTGACTGGCGCGAGCATCCGCCGCCCGCAGAGAGCTGGCCGACGGCAAACCAAGTCGGAGCAGTGAGAAAGGAAGCACGCGAGTTCGTTCTTGGGCGAGAGTATCGAGTTCGCGGGCCAAGTCGAGCGGACGATTGACAGGGATGGGGCACCGCTTGAGCTTCGTGGCATCGTGAGAAAACCGCTCGTCCCAGAGCGACCTACGGAGTCGAGCGCCTTTTGGTCCTACTTTATCTCCTCCTTTTGGGTAGAACACCTGCTTCATCCAGAAGCACGCCGTCGAGCTGTTGAGCAGTCCGAGTAGGCCAAGATGATCGTCCTCACCTGCGTCCAGCGGTAGCTTGATTACTGGTGCAGTTCGCTTGAAGATCTTCCCACCGCGGTCCAGCACGAAGTGGTTGTGGGTTGCGACATCGGCAAAGGCAATGGACAGCGGGGACTTTAGCTTGTCTCGGTAGTGCTCCAAGTGTTCGTACCAAGGTCGTTCCATATCAGCAAGGGTCTTGCCGAATACTGACCTAGCCATTAGTAAGGTTCGATAGGGCCACAAGTACTCTGTGGCGAGGCAAGTGCCTGGCTCAACAGGGCGACCACCGAGCGATTGGTATGGGTATACCGCCAACGGAGGTTCGGATGTCTCCCAGTCTCGAAGAGACTCCCCGTTAGCGAGGATCACCAAGTATTCTGTGACGTGCATTCTGGCTCCTGAAGCCCTATCCAAGACCCAGGCATCGTCTTCGCCCAACACGGTAGTCCTGCCAATCGCCGAGACCGCGTCGTGGAGCTCTTTGTTGCTTCCGCTTTCGAGCAACTCCCTGAGTTCCCCAGCCCCGCCGCCAGCGATACTCCAAGGGTGCTTCTGAAACCGCTCACGCAGCACATCGGAGACGCTGACGAAGTCACTCCGAGACTCGGGCCGGTCGATTTGAGCCACGATTGCTGACCAGACGAGCCCCTCCGCTGCGTTCCGGGGTGTCGCGGGCTCACCACGGATGCCCATCACGCTGCGTACATGCCCGTCGACTGGCCGGCGGTGGCGCCCGAAGAGGATCACTGTGGACGTCCCGTGGCCGGGAATGTAGGCGCCGGAGGTGTCCACCACATGAGTCAAGTCCCAGCGCGGTACGAACTCCTCGATCAGCTTCCTGCCGAACTCCCGCTTCATGAACGAGTTGGCGGTGATCATCGCCACGAACCCTGCCGCCTCCGCGGAGCCGGTTTCCGAGGCGAGGGCGAGATCGAAGAAGCGCTCGGTGAACGGAACGGCGAGCGAGTACAGCCGGTGGCAGGATCCGAAGCGCTTCCGGTACTCAGAGTTGAGCGCCTCGTCCTTCGGCGTGATGTAGGGCGGGTTGCCGACCACCACGTGGTAGCGGCGGCCGAGGATCGCCCGCAACGCCGAGGCGTCCTCGGTGCGGTAGACGTGACCCAGGGGGTCGTGTTCGGGATCGAGGTACTCCTGGCGGGCGCCGGCCGTTCCGGCACGTGGGCCGTGGAGCAGGGAGTCGCCGGTCGCCACGTGGATCTCGAACGCGGGTGCGTCGGCGAGCCGGTGCACGCCGGCCGCACGGAGGGCGGCGACGCACAGGCGGAAGCGGGCTATCGCGACCGCGAACGGGTTCAGGTCGACCCCCGCCACCTGATCGAGAACACGACTCGCCCGCTCGCGCGGGTTGGTACCGGGCTCGTGCTTCGACCAGAGGGCATCGAGGCTCTGGAAAGCACCGAGCAGGAAGTGTCCCGAGCCGCAGGCGGGGTCGATCAGGCGCACGTCGCGGAAGCCGAACTCCTCGACGGCGGGATCGAGCGTGCGGTCGAGGATGAACTCCTCCACGAACTCGGGTGTCTGGAGCAGCGCGTACCGCTTGCGGGCGCTCTCGGAGAGGTCCTGGTAGAGATCGCCGAGGAAGCGCGTGTCCCACGCCGGATCGGCGAAGTCGTGCGCGAGGGCGCCGGAATCGGGGTCGATCCGTTGCCACAGGCCAAGGAGGCGACCCGCGGCGTCGCCCGAGGGGGCGCGGAACTGCTCGCCCGGCTGTTCGAGCGACCAGATGGGATTGTGAGCCTCGTCGAAGATGCGGTCGGCGACGGGCAGCGCGGCGACCGCGCGAAAGACGTGGAGCAGATAATCGCGGTCGCTCTCTGCGGGGTGCGCCCGGAAGTAGAGGGTGTGCTCGTCGAGCGCCCGCTGGCGCCGGCCGCCGGGGCCTGACAGCCGCGGCGGGTCGACGAGCGCGTTGTCTTCGAGAAACCGCACGAAGACGCAGCCGAGAATCCAGGCCACGGCCACTTGGGTCAGGTGCTCGTCGCGCCAGGAATCGTAGGTCTCGGCGGTGCGTTCGTGCGCGACCGCCGCGCGGTGCACGCCCCGCAGGTGTGCCTCCAGCCGCGGTTCCTCCCCGCAACGCGCCCGCAGGTCGTCTTCCAGATCCGACCGCAGGCGCTTCAGGTCGGCGAGCAGCCGGTCTCTGACGATCACGCCGTCTCCTCCCCGACGCGGGCAGCGCCGAGCCTGGTCAGCAAGTCACACATGGTCGGGTCGTCAACGGTCTCAGCAATCGTGTCATTCGTTCGGTGAGGATGACGGGTCTGGTAGCGGCGCCTGGCGCCGGGCAGCGAGCCACGCGGTGGGAATGCGGGCCCACTGCGCCGCCGTGAATACCGGGACCGGCTTGCCGTCGACCATCGGACGAGACTCCTGCGCATCGGACGGAACGAGCAACCAGACACCGGGCGGTCCGTCCGGGCGCCCCGCCGCGTCCCGGAGTCCGTCGAGGAACGTCATCTGGTCGTAGCGGGCCAGCAGGCCGAGGTTTGTAAGCAACACCGGGCGCGGCGCGGCGGCCAGCTCGGCGCGTACGCGCGGCAGGGCCCGGTGGCTGACGAGGCGCATGAGGGTAACCCAGTCGGCGCTGCCGCGCGGCTCGCGGTCGGCGCGAAGGACGATGCTCCAATCGGCGCCGGCTTCGCCGGCGGCGGCCCTCATGTGGCGGATCAGCAGCTCGTCGGCGCTACGGGCGTCGATGGCGAACGCCGAGGCCAGGGCGCGTTCGGCGTCTGCCAGCCGGCGGGGCGACACGCTGAGGGCGAGGAACGCGCCGTTCTCCAGGGCGCGCCGCAACCGCTCGTCGAAGGCGTCGGTATCGCCCCATTCCGCCGGCCCCGCCTCGGCGACGCGCGCCGTGCCGTGGCTGCCTCGGGTATAGCTCGTGGCCGAGCCGATGGTCACGAAGCGGTGGAGTTGCGAGCGGTACGCGCCTCGCCCGTCGGCTGCGTCCGACGCCCAGCACAGCTCGCTGCCCGCGTCGCGGAGCAGCGTGTCGAGTCCGGGCCGGTCGGGCAGAGGCGCCGCATCGGGATAGCGCCCGGCAACGCGGCGACGGACTTCCTCGGGAGTGAGGTTGCGGGCACCGGCGAGGGCTCCCAGCGCGAGCCGAAGCGCCCGGTTGGCCGCCATGCCTCGCGGATACAGCTCGAGCCGACTGGAGAGCGCGGCGTTCTGCGAGACGGCGGCGGCGAGGGCGAGCAGCCGGTTCGGCGCCAAGGGCGCCACCCCGGCCGGCGCGGCCACCGCCTGCAGCGTGTCCAGGGCCCGCGCCGGCGAGAGCAGAGGATCTGCCACCGACAGCCTGTCGGCGGCGCGGCCAAGGCGTTGGGCGAAGTCGGCGACCTTCTGGCCGTCGATGCGGGCCTCGCCGCGGTCGTCGATGGCGTCACGCGCCAGGAGGACGCCGGCGGGGCCGTCGATGCGGCGCACCGTCCACCGCGGAGCCGCGAGGTGACGCTCTACCTCGACGGCGGCGCGCACGCACGCACCCGCGTAGCAGGAGCGGAGGGGCTCTTCCTGGACGGAGCCGCGGCGTGCGAGCAGCGCGGCCGCAAGCTCCGTCCGCGTCATCACGTTCCCGTGCGCCGCGAGCATCTCGACGACGTCGTGGCGGAGCCGGGTCAGCGCCGCGAGCTTCATCCAGCGTCGGCGCGATCGGGCCACCGTCTGGCTGACCGCCACCGGCGTGACTCCGAGGGCTCGGGCGACGTCGCTCTGGCTCGGCCAGGATCCGGCCACCGCGTCGCCTCGCAGTCCCAGCAAGGCCGCCGCCAGCTCGGTGTCGCGCCGCGATTGCGCGGTTCGGCCGTCCGGCAGAAGCAGCCGCCGTAACTCGTCCACGCTCGCCTGGCCCGTCTCGGCCGGAACCTCGGCGTCGTTTCCAGTGGCGGGGACCTTCGGCGTTCGCGCCGCGTCGGGGAATCGCTCGGCCAACCACCGGGTCAGCTCCGTGAGCTCGCGCCGCGTCCGATTGCCGACGCCGCGCATGCGGTTCACCTGGATCAACGGGAACCGCAGCAGGTCGTGAACCGTGCGGACGCCCATCCGCTCGACCGCGTTCATGGCGCGTGCGCTGAGTCCCGTGGCGCCGAGCAGGGTGTCGAGACGGGTCTGCTCCATCCCCGAGAATGGATGCGCCGCATCCCCGGGGTCCGTGTCGGTCTCGGGCCGCACAGCCGCCAGGAAGAGCTGACGCCAGGCGCGCAGCATCTCCTCGGCGTTGTCGAAGCGCTCGCTATAGTCTCGGCGCAGCGCCTTCTCGAAGAAAACGGTCAGGTCTTCGCGAATCGCCGGCTCGAACGCGTCGGCCTCGATCGTCGCTTCGCAGTCGAGGACGGCGGGCTCGCTCTGGCCGTCGCCCCAGCGTGGCAGCGATCCGGTGGCCATCTGATACAGCGTCACGGCGGCCGCGAACCGCTCCGCGTGAGTGTCCCAGCGCGGCGGCTTTCGCGTCTGGAGGAACGGGTCGAGGTAGTGGCGCGTCCCGGCCAGGATGTTCTCGGCCGGCGTGCGCGCCAGCGAGAAGTCGAAGAGCACGAGGTGGAGCTGGCTCCCGACCTTGGCGGTGCCCAGATTCTCGGGCTTGATGTCGCGGTGCGGAATGCCCTTCTGCTCCAGCCAGTCGATGGTGGCCAGAAGGTCCTCGCCGAAACGCTCCAGCAGCTCCAGATGGAGACGCCCTTCGTCTCGCAGGCGGTCGGCAAGCGTGGCGTCGCCGGCCCGCGCCATGAGCAGGCCCACCCGTTCGCCGCCCGTGCCGTCATGGAACGTCAGGACGTCATGCAGCTCCACGATGTACTGATGACGCAGGCGGCGCATGACCTCCGCCTCCGCGTGGAGGCGGTCGTTTTGCTCGGGAGACAGCGCCACCTTCAGCACGTGCTCCCGTCCGTCGCGTTCGACGAGGAGGGCGAGCGCCGTCGATCCCTTTCCGAGGCGCTGTCTCATGACGAGGCCGTGCTCGAGCTCGTCGCCCGAGCGGGCATCGAGAGGATCGGGGCGGGGCCGCTCCTCGGGCCGGGTGAGCTCGTCTTCGACGTGCTCGAGCTCCTTCAGGAACTCGCCGACCGATCCCAGCCGGACCGTCACCTCGGGATGCGTCGCATACTGCACGAGCAGTTGAAGGCGTTCCCCCGCACCGTCGAGGATCGACGAGATCTGCAGACCTTGTTCCTGCCGTAGCCGCTCGGTCATCTCGACGAGGCTCGACGCCGGCGGGCGACCCGAGAAGAGGTGGTACGCGATGGCGCCGAGCGAGAAGACGTCGAGCTGTTCGCCCGTGGCCCCACGCTCGGTGATCGCCTCGGGCGCCATGTAGACCCAGGCGCTCTCTTCGACGAACGCGTCGAGCCGGCTGGCCCCCGTCGTGGCCGGTCCGGGCGCCCCGGTGTCGAAGACATGGCGCGCTCCGGTCTGCCAGTTGAAGACCTGGACCCGTGGCTGCGGGGCCTCCGGATCGACGACCAGAATGCTCTGGGGCGACAGCGCGCGGTGAACGAGGTGCTTCGCATGGGCGAAGTGCACGGCTTCCGCGATCTGACGGAGCAGGTGGAGGCGCGAATCGACGTCGAGACCGGCGGCCCGCTCGGCGAGCCAGTGGTCGAAGCGCTGGGAGCCTTCACGGTGCTCGAAGACCAGCGCCGGGCCGTGGACGTGTTCGGTGTAGGTCTTGGCCTTGAGGATGCCCTCGTGCCGTACGTCGAGCAGGACCTGGTACTCTCGTTGCGCCGCGCGCTGCAGCGCCGTCCGCTCCTCGTCCGAGGCGGCCGGAGGAATCGCGTAGATCCTGACCCGCGCGTGCTCTCGGTCGATGGCGGCGTGGCGAGCCGTCCAGTCCTGGTAGTTCGGCCCTTCGAAGAGGAGCTCGTCGAGCCGGTAGTCGCCGACGCGCTTGGCGCGCTGCGACCGGCGAATGCCGGCCTCCTGCATGGCGCGGCTGATCGCCTTGGCCATCGGCCGGTCAGGCCGCGAGCGGGGCGGCGTACCGGTGCTGTGCCGGGTGAGAGCCGCGACGATCCCCGGTCGCTCGTCTCGTCCGGTTCCGGCATCGCGGGGATGCACCCGGTCCCGCAGGTCCGCCGTAAGGCGGCAGTCGACGTCCTCGTGCGACAGGAACACGTGGGCTTCCAGGAACGGGCTCGCCGCCTTCTTCCGCAGCGCCGGCTGTCGACGCAGGAGGGAGATCAGCTTCTTCGCCTTGCGATTCGCGAGTAGCAGCGGGTTGTCGACCGTCTGCAGGCGCCCGTCGTGCCGCCACGTCCACGTGCCCTGGTCGCCCTCCACGGTGCCGGGACGGCTCTTGATCTCGACGAGGTAGAAGCCCTTGGTCGTGAGGACGAGCAGGTCGATCTCGTTGATCGACCCGTCGTCGGCGATGAACTCGAAGTTCGCCCAGGCGCGGTACGGGTCGTGATCGGGCAGCCGGTCGCGCACGAACGCGAGGGCCTCCCGCTCCCAAGGGAACTCGGAATCCGTGATCGCCTGCCAACGCGGCGAGGTTGCTTCCATGGTGTAGCGCGCCGGCTGCCGAGGTCGGTCACGGGCATCCAGCGCAGTGAATTCTAGGCGATGTTCGCCGCCGGCAGTCGCGATTCCGGGGATCGGTCGAAGCGGCCTCGAACCGGCCGATTGAGGTTCACGGCTGCTGACGGACGCGCCGCGCGGGCTGGCTGGCGTAGCTCGAAGCACGCCCCGACTGGCCGGCCACCTCGAACGGTCCGTCGTCGCGTCTCGAAGGTCACCGGCACCGACGTCCTCGAGAGCCTCGGCCGCACTTGGCACGCCAAGCAGGAGACGGCCGGCGGGTCAGCCAGCGCATCCAGGGCCATCATCAGCGGACGGTCGCGGTGGAATTCCGGCTCGACGACCCGTGCGTGGCCACGACCCTCGGGCACCTGCGTGACGCGGCCCAGCACATGCGGACGCTGACCTTCGCCGTCCTTGGCGCGCACAGCGCGCCAAGGAGAAGCGCGCACAGCGCGCCAAGGAGAAGCGCGCACAGCGCGCCCGATTTTCGCCTGATCTTCGGCGCCGGACTCCCGGCTGGGGTCCGGGGGACAGCTCGAACCAGCCCCCCCTGTGCTCCCCGATGGGCCGTATTCCGGAGGTCGGGGCGGGGTCCTTGGAGCGCTCGTGGCCGTTCGCGGAGGTCGTCAACGCCGCCTGCCGTCACCCCCGAAACGGCTCATCTGATCATCGGGCGCACGGGCGACCTCTCGACGCGGTACTCTCGCTCTCTCGTTCGCTCGCTCTCCTGCTGGAGCTTGAAGAGCCGGTCTTGTTCCTCGGTCTCGATGCGCTGCTGAACGGTGCGGATCCGGGTGGTGACCTCCCAGTCGGGTCGCGCGGCCTCCCGGGCGGCCATCATCTCCTCGTGCAGCCGGCGGGCATCGCGGCCGCACGCGCGGTTGATCGCGGCGGCCTCGAGCTCCCGCTTCTTGCGGTCATCTCCCCGGCGGTCGGCCCGCTTGTACCGCCAGCCGGTCTGCAACTTCCCGATGGCCTCCTCCGCGCGCTCCCGGATGGCCCGCCATTCCTGCCCATGCGCGTACTGTTCCGGCAACCCATGCTCGTAGTCGCTCAGGTGCGCGGCGACGGTTTGCCGGGCCGGGGTTCGCTCTCGGGTCACGAGTCCAGGCGTGGCGCGTCGAGTGACCCGCTCGATAGCTTCCTGGTGCCAAGCCGGCGCGGCCCCCGCGAGCGCGGCCGGCAGCTCGCCAGGATTGGCGCCGGTCCAGCGCGACGAGTAGGACTCTCGCCGCTCGAAGAACTTGTTGCGGGCGCCGGCGGCCAGCTTCCCGAAATGCGGGAGCCGGATGTCAGCCGCGTGCTCGGGCCACTGCTCGCGGTACCGCTCCTGGAGGACCGTGAGGCGGGGCGACCCCGCCGCTACCGAGGCCTCCGCGCCGGGCGGCGCCGGCCGCCTGGATGGGCGGAGCAGCTTCTCGACTTGAGTCCGCAGCCAGTCGAAGAGCCGCCGCACGAGGTTGCGTGACGCCGGCGGCTCGGGCCGCTCGGCCGTGAGCGCCCGGGCGCGGGCGCGATCCGAGAGCGTCTGCGACGCGCTCCCGGCCCGCCGCCCGGTCTCGGTATACCGCTCGAAGCCGGCGCCCGCGTCCCGCCACGCCGTGCTGGCAGCGCCGGGAAAGGCCCGTTCCGCCTCGAGGACCAGCCGATGCCGCCACCGCGGCGGCTCGTCGGGGTCACAGCCGCGCTCGGCGACATCGAGCGCGCGGTCGATGTCGCTCGGGCGAGTCCCTGTCCGCCGCCACGAAGGATTCTGCGCGTCGAGGGCCGCAAAGAACGCCTCGCCTCCCCCGGCGACGTTGAACAGCCGCTCCAGGCGAGAGACGCGCCGACCGGTGGCCGCTCGCCGCTTGCGCTCGGCGGCCTCGGCCTGACGCCGCTCTTCCCGATCGCGCTCGGCCGCCGGGAGGGCGCTGTCGATATCCGCCGTCGTGAACCGGCCGGCCCCGTAGAGCTCCTCGCGGAAGCGGGCCTCGGCCGCCTCGTCCGACAGCGCGGCGACCCTCGGTGGCCGCAGGAGGTCGTCGATGAATGGGTCGATCGATTCCCGCAGATGCGACGGAGATCGCTCACCGCCGAGTCGATAGCGCGGCGGATGCGCTGGGCGCGGCTCGTGAGGCTGCCGAGTCCGCGGGGGAACCGCGGGCGAGGCGGGCGTCAACTCGTCGACGCCCGGGGCGCCTCCCCCTTGCACGCCCGCAACGCAACCGCACCGCACGCTCCCCCACCGCCGCGGAGACGGGCGGAGCACCATCGGTCAAGTACGTGCGACACTGAGACCCAAACTCTGGGCGAACATGCACGCGAGCAAACCGAGGCAAACAGGCACGCGTAGACGCGAGCGAATCGCCGCAGCCAGGCTGAGCGAACTGGCGGCCGAGGTGCGGGCGGGCTGGGACGCCACCACCCTCGAGCGGCTCATCGTCAAGGGCCTCACCCGCTACTACCACGGCATCGACGACGAGGCGCGCAGAGCGCTGGCCGCGGCCGAGCCGCCGCTGACCGGCACCGTCTGGGACGCCGTGATCGCCGCGACCGTCGAGCACGCGTGTACGACGCACGACGCCGAGGTGCCGGCGTGGACCCAGGCCCCCGAGCGCTTCCTGAAACGCCCCTGGGTGTACCGACGCGGACCGATCGAGCGCGGCACGGCGCTGGCCAACGCACCGGCCGCCTTCATCCGGCACAACACGTTCATCGAACCGCGAAACCTCGACGAGCGGGGAGGAGAGCGCCATGTCTGGGCCGATCACGAGAGCGCGGCTCCTCGAGTTGTTCGACCGGCTAAACGAGAAGCTGAAGCTGGCTGACCAGCAGGGCGAGGTGTACATCGTCGGCGGCGCGATGATGGCGCTGGCCCACGACGCCAAACGGGTCACCGAGGACGTCGACTCACACATCCGCAGGGGCCGCGACGCGGTGACCCGGGCGGTCTCCGAGATCGCGGACGAAGAGGGCCTGAGCAAGCACTGGCTGAACGAGGCAGTGACCATGCGCTACCTGCCCCAAGATCCCGACCGGGGCGAGCGGCGCGTCTACGGCAACTCGCACCTGACGATCGCGGGGGCCTCGACCAACCGGATGATCGCGATGAAGCTGCACGCGGGTCGTCCACCGGACTTGGCCGACCTCGACATCCTCCTGCGGAACGCCGGCGTAGAGACACACCGGGAGGCCGTACGGTTGCACGAGCTGACGTACGGCACCGAGCAGATGGCGGCCGAAGCAGACCTGTAACCTGATCGAACGGTACGGACGGCGGCCGGACCGGGACACCGGGCCGACACGATGAGCAGTCACGACACCGCCGGGCTGGACGCCGGCCAAGAGGAACGGTCGGCGAACGCGGTGACCGGAGGACGACACGAACCGGCCGACCTCGTACTGCGCCGACTCGAGGCGCGCATGGCCGAGCGCGAGCTACGCGCCCACATCTACCTGACCGAACGCAGCGTGGTCGAGTTCGCGACGCGCCGGAAGCGCACCGACAGGCCGCTCGAACGCAACGTCGGGCCGGAACCGGTGAGGCGCGTTCTCGCAGAGCTACTGCAGCCAGAGACAGAACCGCGGAGTTGGCTGACGCGGCTGCACGCCGCCGCGGCGGGACGGAGTCGCGTGCCGGGGCCGACGCTGTGGAACAGCCCCGCCCTCGTGGTGACCGGGGCCATGGCCACTCGGGCTCTGTGCGCGGCGCTCGAGCACGAACGGGCCTATCCGGCCGAGATCATCGACTGCCTGATGCAGGAGGCGGACGTGGACGTGGACGAGGCTGCTTCGATGCTCGAGGACGTGACCGGCAAGCCGCTGCACGCCGAGGACCGCCTGCTAAAGAGCCCGTCACGCAGCGTTCCAGAGGTACTGCGCCGCCGCCCCCGAGCTCGACGAGCCCCGGACGAGTAGTGCGCCACCATCCGAAAGGTCTTTCAGTTCCCGGCCAGCACCACGTCCGTCGTCGACGCGGCCCGCCGCGGCAACCGCGGCAACTCCGACGCCAGACCGATGCGCGGCGAGTGGGCGGCCACTCGCGCCGCCCCACTAGCCGACCGCGCCGACGCCTGGACCGCGACCCCAACATCCGCGGCGATAGCGGTACCACGCAGTCCTCGGCCCCCGGGCTCCCCGCCGCGCGTAACGTCCCGCGGCCGCCAGCGATGTCGCCCTTCACGAACCGCACGTCCCGCGCCTCGCCCTCAATGGCGTCTCCCGCGCCGGACGGTGACCAGCACCCCGTCGCCCGCGCCCGCCTCGCCGGCCGAGGCCCAGCGCAAGACGGCTGACCTCGCTGCACCGCATCCCGCCATGAAGAGCAGATCCGCGACCACCGCCTCGGACTGGCCGCGCTTCAGGGCGACCTCCTCCGACTGGACGCCGCGGCGGCGCCGCCGCGGCCGCTAGCACGTGGCGAGGACAATGGCCAAGTCCGCCCCCATGAAAACGCGCCCGGGCCCGACCCCGCCGCCCGCGGTCCGCCGCTAGCCCGCCAGCACCCGGACGCTCCGTTCACCGGCCGCCCTCGGCGCGCCGCCGACACGGACCCCGACGCCCGCCGCCGCCACCGCTGTCGACGCCCCCGACCGCGCTCTCCCCTGCTCGTGGAGCTCTGCCACGTAGCCGCCGAGCGTTCCGTCCTCAAGCCGCCGCCAGCCGAGCCAAGCGTCGACCCGCTGCAACGCCCCGGAGTACGCCCACCGGGTGTTCGGGCTGACGGCCCCCTCCGTGAGCCGCCGCGCGGCCGGCGCCCGCCACCGCTTACCCGGAGCACCCTCCGACCACTGGCTGATGGTAGGAAACCCACTGACCAACCCGATTTCGGCCCACTCAAACCCTCCCTCACTCACCCCGCTCACTCCGCCAAGGCCAAATCACACGCAGCCGCACCCTTCATCGTAAACCCGACACGAAACTTCACCCTGCACCCCAGCCTCAGCCTCGCCCAAATCCCCGCCTTCACCTGCGAACGATGAGCAAACACCCAGTCCCCCATGCCATCTCTCGCGGCAAACCCGTAAGTCGCTTCCAGTTTCACCATGCGCCCCGCAAACCCTAAAGCGCTCCTTCGCCACATCCAATTCCCCCTTTATGTATAGCTGCCTCGCGTATAGTAGCTGAGCGTCATAATTTCTATCCCCGCTAGTAAACGCCTTCTCTAGACTCCTTGAACAGGCGTGATCGTATTCGGTTACCGGGTCAGGGATCGGCTTTTGCCCGTGGAAAGTAGGAGTGAATGGGTCGGACGGTCGGAAAGTTACGGTTCAGCGGGGCTGCGCCGTCGCACGGATTGTCGATTCTGGCGGGTCGACCTTGGTGAGGAGCGAACTCGGCCTGGAGAATCGAGACGTCGTAGCGGATGCCCTGGCGCCGGTCGCGAGCCGCGAAGGGGTGGGGCAGGCGGGCCAGCCACTTGCGCAGCAGCGCATCGACCTTCGGCGCCGTCAGGCCGTTGGCGAGCCGCTGCATCGCGACGGGGTCGGCGCAACGCAGAATCCCGTTGTCGAGCGACTCGTACCCGATGCCCCGCTTCGTCAACTGGCGCTTGAGGTACTCGTGCCCGTTGATGCACAGCTTGGCGTTGTAGGGGAAGTACGAGCAGAACTTCAGGAAGAACGGGCCGAAGTCGTCGTCCACGGCGTAGAAGTAGAACTGGTTGACCATCGCCGTCGACGCGACCAGCCACGGATAGGTGTCGCCGGTGGCGGGGTCGTGGCGGCGTTCGGTACGCACCACCTTCGCCTTCTCCTGCACCTTGCCGATGTAGAGGACACCCTCGCCGCCGGTCCAGTTGCGGAGGTACTGCCGGGTACGGTCGTCCTTGCGCTCCCCGCGCCGGAACGACACGATCTCGATCCGGTTGCGGGCCGCGAAGCTCTTGATGGCGTCGACGAAGCGCCGGGTCATGGGGCCCATCAGGGCCGAGGACGGTACGGCCGCGCCCCGCATCTTGCGGAAGAAGTACGCCGCCCCGCCGGCCCTCTGGAGGAGGGGCACGTAGACGTTGAGGTACATCCGGTCGATGCACTCCAGGGTCAGGGTCGCGTGCTCGGCCAACACCTCGGCGACGGAACGTGCTACCTTCATGGTCGGACTCCGGTCGATGGGCTCCTCACCGGCCATTCTACGGCCACCCTCGCCTCCGGGCGACCATGAAGGCGGCTTCGCGCCGCGGCTGGAGCAGCGGCCGGAGTCCGCTTCCACA
Source organism: Vicinamibacterales bacterium (assembly GCA_965215105.1). Taxonomy (GTDB): domain Bacteria; phylum Acidobacteriota; class Vicinamibacteria; order Vicinamibacterales; family UBA8438; genus JAJEEA01. The sequence continues at coordinate 6,725,283 of OZ244051.1, read as the reverse complement.
GGCAGCAGACGCCGAGGCCCACATGCCTCGTGGGTCTGAGGCGGAGCCTCGCTAGACCTTCCTCAAAGACCCGGGTAGCAGCCGAAGGCCCGAGGCGATTCCGGGTGTTCACGCCGTTCGTGTTCGACGATGGCGACCACCTCGCCATCGTTCTGCGGAGGGAGGATGCCGGGTGGGTGCTCTCGGACGAGGGGCACACGGCCGAGTCAAGCCCCCGACATCGCGGGGCCCGAGCTCCCGACACCGCGGGGCCCAAGCTCCACAATCGGGCCACCGCAAGCGGCGCCAACCCGGAACCCGGCACCGACAGACGATCGCTCTACTCGACATCCGCCGGGAAGAGATCCTGAATGACGCGTGACCCGCCCGGACCGCGAGCCGCCCCGAAGACGATGATCCAGCAACCGGAGACACCGATCGAGAGCGACCTGACCCCGGCCGATCCGACCAGGTCCGCGCAGGAACTTCGCCTTGACAACCGGAATCAACGGACGGTAGATTGCCAACCTACGCTGCGCTGAACTTGACGCAGTGACCCAGGGCGGCTGCGCCGCAGGAACCGGCTGGACGGTGAGACCGGCTACGGACTGCCGGAAGCCGCTTCGTCGGAAGCCGCGGGTCGGTCTGACGACCTCCGAGTACGGATCGGCCCGCCGGTTCGACCACGGTATGACCCTGCCCGACCGGGCGAGCCGGTCGTCGAGTTGGGCGTTGACGCCCAACGGCGCGAGAACCTGATGGCAGGGCAGTACGGACCACGGCGTGTTCGCGAGGCGCGGACCGTGCCCGCGCAGGAGTTCCGGCCGCGCTACGGTCAGGAAGATGCCAAGCAGGATCCAGTGGAGAACGTGGTACTCCTTGGCACGGTTCCTGCGATGGATGGGCTGCCGGCCCATTGCCGCCAAGCAGCGGGGACACCGGCTCGTCGAGGCTGTGTCTGCTCAGGGCTCGTCTAGACAGCACGGGACATCGAGCAAGGTAGAGGCTGTCGACGCCTGATCCCGAGGCGCAGCCACCGTGGTGGTCTGGCACCGAGGAGCGGTGCGGACGGTGCCCGCACCAACAGCCAACCGCCGAAACACGGTCGACGGGCCACGACCGGCACACCGCCCTCGTCCCGTCAGCCGGCTGCCGAGCACCATCGCCGACCGGCCCTGGACAACCGGGCTCCGCAGGCCCAACGAGGACGCTCGAGGAGAAACGCCAAGCCGCACGAACCCAAGGCGACAACCGGAGACCGCCATGCCTGACGGCGAACACGCGATCGTCATCGCACGAACGGCTGGGGACCGACCGGATGGTCGTACCTGGACGCCGCGCAAGGCGACCCGGGAGCCCAACGGCACCCTCTGGTTCGGGGCCGACATGGACCCCGCAGGAGACCAGGTGTGGTTCCGGATCGAAGAGGACGCGCTCCGCCGGATGCCCGACACGACGCCCGAAGCCCGGGGCCAGCGTCTCCTGGACGCGCTCGACGTCTGGCTCGCAGCGGACCGGTCGCTCAGGTGCGGAATCAACCGCTTCGAGGTGCGGGTCGGCGAGGACGGCGACACGTGGATCGAACGGCTCCGCTGGTGAAGCCGACAGCGACACCATGCAGATCGGCACACCCATCGCGGCCCCGGTGGAGGTGCGGCTGTCGGGATCCGATGAAGCGCTGTTCGACATTGCCGATGCCGTCAAGGCGCGGCTGCGCGCGCATCCCGGCGCCCGGCGCGTCACTGATGACTGGGGCCCGCGCAGCAAGAAGCTGCTGGTCGACGTGGACCAGTTGCGCGCGCGGCGGGCCGGCGTCAGCAACCAGGACATCGCGATCTCGCTGCAGGCGGCGCTCAGCGGCTTCGAGACGACCCAGTACCGCAGCGACGACGCCGCCATCCCCGTGATGTTCCGTTCGATCGTCGCAGACGGTGCCGTGCCAGTACTGACTCGCGCGCCGTGCCCACCGCACGCAGGTGGTGGGGCCGACGGCCGGGACGCTTGCCGTGCGCATCCAGGGCCGCAGCTCGACCGCGGCCGGGAGGACGTCGGTGGACGTCGGCGGCGTCCGGATGAGGGTGGGGTAGAATGGGACCTTCAGAGTTGACGAACTCGACGTCGAGGCGCTCGCGCTGGATCCGTCCACGAACGCGAGAGCCCTGGTTTGGGTGTGGCCTTCGTCGCGGAGGTCGAGCACCCCACCCGGCGCGAGCGCCGGCAGCCGCCCGTTCGCCATCCGGAAAGGAGAGCGCTCAGATGAGGAACAGACGAATCCAGTTGACAGTTGCCGCGGTCTTCGGTGCGTTGGCGCTGTCCGGGCTATCGGTCGTCGCCCAGCAACCGGCACAGGAGCCGCCGATGGGCTTCTTCGTCACCAGTACCGGCCTCGGCGACGGCGCCAACCTGGGTGGGCTGGCCGGTGCGGACGCCCACTGCCAGACGCTGGCCGCCGCGGTGGGCGCCGGCAACCGCACCTGGCGGGCCTACCTGAGCACGCAGGGCCCCGGAGCCGTCAACGCACGCGATCGGATCGGGGCAGGACCGTGGGCGAACTCGGAGGGCCTCGTCATGGCCACCAGCGTCCAGAGCCTGCACTTCGACAACTCCAACTTCAACTGGACCCACTCGCTGGACGAGAACGGCAACCAGTTCGCATCACGCATCGACGGAGACCCCGACTTCACGGTGCACGACGTGCTGACCGGCACACGGCTCGACGGCACCGCGTTTCCGGAGGGCGACGACCGCACCTGCGGCAACTGGACCAGCAACGGCGAAGGCAGCGCCATGCTCGGCCACGCCGATCGCTACTCCTTCACGACGCCGGGCTCGCCCTGGAACACCGCCCACCCGTCACGCGGCTGCTCACAGGACGATCTGGTGGCCACGGGAGGGGCCGGCCTGTTCTACTGCTTCGCCACCGATTGATGGACGTTGGATGAGAGGAACAGGGGTCAGAAGGCGACCAGCGTCTGGAGATAGAAGAAGTCCGCGGTGTCCTCGCTGAAACCGGCCTCGCGCAGGTAGGCGCCGCCGAAGAAGCGCCCGTAGCCGATCTCGAGCCCGAGCGGACCCACCGGCAGTCGAAGCGTCACGTCGAGCTCGTTGCCGACGTGGGAAGGCGCGGCGGCGCCGTCGGCGCGGTGCACGACGGCGCCGCCGACGTTGTACCACGCGTCGGTGCCGGGCGCCGCCAGGGCGAAGTCCTGCAGGGCGACGCGCAGCGTCGTTCGGCGAGGCAGCGCCGCCTCGACCGTGACCTCGGCGTTGCGCAGGTTCTGCAGCGCGAAGAGGTCCATGTAGCCGTAGTAGGCGTGGCCCAGCGGATAGAGCTGGTCGAAGGTGCCGTGCACGCGGTCGGCAGGGTCGTCGTCGCCGCTGCCGAGGTTGAACGCGGCCCCGAGCTTCAGCCTGCCCGGGAGGGCCGTCGTGTAGGACCCGCCGGCGTGGACGAGCGAGGCCCGGTGGTCCAGTCCGCCGTGACTGCCCGACTGAGCGGCCGCCTCGCCGTCGAACGCCCAGGGCCCGTGCCGGGTCTCGACGCGGGTGCCCAGGGTGTGGACGGCGTCGTCGAGGCGCGCCGCCCGGCGCAGCAGCCAGTAGCCTTCCACGGTGCCTCCGGGAACCAGAGACGTATCGGTGTAGTAGACGCCGTGGAGCTGGCTGTTGAACATCCGGCTGCCGGTGGGTCCGTGGTCGTTGAAGCCGGTCGGCGTGACGGGCACGAGCCGGGTGGCGAAGGCGTCGATCTGGCGGCCCGGGCCCGCGCCCACGCCCACCCGCACCCCGTCGAAGACCCGCGCGGTGTTGACCCACTCGAGCGGCGACACCATGCGCTGCGAGCCGTAGACGAGCTTCTGCCGCCCGATGCGCACCGAGGCCCGGACCGGTCCGGCGGAGGGCGGTGCGACGTCCAGGTACGCCTGGTGGAAGTCGAGCTGGTCGGCGAAGATGTTGGGCGTCCGCGTCTCGCTGATCGCCCGCTCGCCGTGTATCCGGGCGTCCTGCAGCTCGACGATGCCGGTCACCCACTCGGTCGGGTCCCAGGTCAGGCCGAACCGGAACCGCGAGAGCAGGTAGTCCTCGTCGTTGCCGGGCCGCGCGTCGTCGAACCTGGCGTTGCGGCGGCTCTCGGTCCGCAGACGGACCTGCGAGCCCATGGTGAGGCCCGGCAGGATCTCGGCCTGTGCCGTCGACGCGGACGCCCGCGCGCCGGGCGCCGCCGGCTGGTCCGACGCGCCGTCACCGGCAGGGCCCGCGGCGCCGGGCGCGGCGAACGCGACCGCGCAGAACAGAAACAGCACCGCCACCGCGGCGAAGCCGCGGCGCGCGCTCGGGAGTTCAGGGAAGCAAGAGCCTGGTGTGCGCATGCCGCAGTTGGTTTCAACTTTCGTGCCAACTGCGCGCGAGCCGACCCGCCGGCCGCCTGACTGCTCATTCGCGCCCGTGAACAGGGCGCGAGTGACTCGACCGGCCCCAAGGCCTCCGGCACGGTTCGTCGCCGTAACGAGCTCGTCCTTCGCGTGGATTCGCGGTCTCCGGGCAGACATTCTTGTCGCCGCGGCTTGCGGTCTCGACCGGTGCTCAGCAGATCACGAGCTGCGGAATCTGCCGAAAGTGGCGGTCGGACGTGCAGAGCACCAGGTCGTGCTGGACGGCGAGGGCCGCGATCCAGAGGTCGTTGGGCGGTCGTCGTCGATGCGCTCGAACTCGGCGACGGCGCGGTCGAAGTCGGGGTCTTCCTGCCACGAGCCGACCAGGTCGTCGAGATCGCTGTGCCTGGCGGAATCGACGTCGAGGGCCACCCCGCGGGCCAACGCGTCGATGACGACCGCGTTGAGGCTCTTCGATTCGCGCCTCGCCCGCTGTCGAAGGGCGCGATCTATCTCGTCGGGAACGGCCCGGATGGTGTACTGCATGCTACCTGTGCAGGCACGGTATCACACAGGCGCAGGCACACCGAAGCACCGACGACGTCGACGCGAAGCTCGGCGAGGGTCGACACTGCTCTCCCGCGTCACCGCTCCAGCAAATCATTCAGCGTCGAGCCGATTGGGACGTCGGCGGACTCCGGCACGAGCTCCGGCGCCTCGAAGAACGGGTTGCCGGGCGACCACAGCTCGACGCTGTCGGAGTTGTCCTCGTAGTACGCCGGATCGGTCGTCACGCGGACGGGCCGCGGCATCCCGGGCGCCTGGAGGCTGTACTCGCGCGTGCGCATCGGCCGCACCTCGGCGCCCGGCGGCATCAGGCCCGGGTCGGTGATCACCCGGTCGAGATCGTCGAGGGTGACCGGGGACGGCGGCCGTTCGGGCATCGCGAGGTCGGCGTCGAGGGCGGCGTCGATGTCGAAGCCGCTCTGCGCCTCGGCGGCGGCCCGCTGCTCGAAGCCGTCGGCGACGTTCCGGAGGTCGGCGGCCTCGCGGCCGGCGAGCACGGCGTCGCCGATGGCCCTCGGCATCTCGGCGAGAATCGGCTGCAGGCGTCCCACGACCTGCTCGAAGAGGCCGATGCGGCGGCGCAGCGCGCGGTAGACGGCGGTCTCGACGGTGCCCTCGTAGTGCAGGTTCACGACGCGGATGGCGGCGTGGCGCTGGCCGACGCGATCGATGCGGCCGATGCGCTGCTCGACCCGCATCGGGTTCCACGGCATGTCGTAGTTGACGAGGGCGCCACAGAACTGGAAGTTCAGGCCTTCCGACGCGGCGTCGGTGCAGAGCAGGAGGTCGGCCTCGCCGTCGCGGAACCGGCGCTTGACCTGCTCGCGGTCGATGACGCGCCACGCGTCGGGGCGGCCCGCCGCGGGGACCTCGCCGCCGCGCCCCGAGAAGCACAGGACGCGCGCGCCCTCCCGCTCGCGGAGGACGCGGCGCAGGAAGTCCATGGTGTCGGTGTACTGCGTGAACACCATCACCATCACCTGGCGGTACCCGTCGCGCGCGAGCTCGTCCAGGGTGTCGGTCAGCCGCGCGAGCTTGCTGTCGGGGGCCAGCGCGCCGATGCGTTCGAGCAGGCGCTCGATCTCGCCGCGCTCCTCGAAGGCCAGCGCGCGCGCCGCGAGGGCGGCGAGGTCGTCGGCGTCGGGGACCTCGTCGAGGGTCTCGTCGTCGGGCGCGTCCTCGTCGAGGGCCGACGCGGCGAGGGCGCCGTGCAGCGCGGCGTCGCGGCGCCTCTCGAGGGTTGCGCGCAGGGCCGCGAAGCTGCTGGCGAAACGCCGGCGGTAGACGGTCATCACGAAGCCGACGGCCGACCGTTCCGCGCCGGACGCCTTCTTGTACGTGTTCGAGATGTGCTCGTCGACCGCCTCGTAGAGGTCGCGCTCGGCATCGCTCATGTCGACGAAGCGGTCCTCGACCCGCCGGTCCGCGATGGGGGTCGACAACATGCCGGCCGCAGCGTACCGGCGCAGCAGCTCGCGGGTATGCCGCGAGACGAGGCGGCGGATCGGCGTGTGCGCGCGAGTCGTGGACCATCTCGTTGATCGGGAGAGGCTGACGAGCCTCTTCGACTACCTCTCCCGGGATCGACATGCGTCACGTAGATTTCGTCCCGCAAGCGACCCTGGATTCCTCCGCGGACGCCGTCTCGAAGAACGCCGTGAGTGCTTCCCCGAGGTTGGCCCGCGCCTCGGCGACGGTATCTCCCTGGCTGACAACATCCACTTCGGGGCACAGGGCAACGTAGCCGTCGTCCTCACGCCCGATGATCGCGGTCAGTTTCTTGTTCATCAGTGCTCTTCAATCCTGCCCGCGCTCCGCTCCTCCTGCCGCGCACCCCCCAGGATGTTCGGCATCGCGTAGTTCCCCTCATGACACGCGTACTCGAAAATCGGCAGCGCGGTCCACTGCATCGGAATCTGCGCCGTCCACGGCGCCGACCACGTCGCCGGATCGCTGATCGTGAACTCGTAGAGCAGCGTGTCCGCGTCGATGCGGGTGAACCGCTCGATGAGGTGACGGTCCCTGGTCGAGCCCCGGTAGCCGTGCTTGTCGCTGAAGTGCGTGGTCTCGACCACCAGCGTGTCGCCCTCCCAGCGGCCGCGCGACTCGCCGGTCCACGACTCGATGTCGGGGCGGGGGCGGCCGTCGAGGGGGATGATGCGCGAGTCGTGGACCATCTCGTTGAGCACGACGACGTGGTCGGGGGTCTGGAAGAGCTGCATGTTCTGGTTGTAGAAGCCGGGGGTCATGGGCGGCCCGGTGTTGAACCCGAGGATGCAGCGGTCGAACGCGCTGCGGTCGGTGTACGAGTCGGCGGGGTGGGCCTCGCGGTACGCGCGCCGCTCGTCGGCACGGCGCTGCCCCTCGTCGGACAGGGCGGGGATGCGCCCGTTCGGCGGATCGACGATGAGCGACGTGCGGCGGTCGTCGATGACGGTGGTGCCGAAGTCGAGCCAGAAGTTGTTGTAGCCGCCGACGTTGCCGCCGGCCTCGGTGCGGCGGGGCGGCGCCTCCCAGAGGCGGATGTTGCGGTCGACCCGCTCCTGCTCGATGGTGGCCGCCTCCTCCTCGGTCAGGAACGCCTGGTCGCCGCGGTCCTCGGGCCGCTGGAGCGGCGTGGCGGTCTTGAAGTCCCAGACGCCCTGCAGGTCCGGGGCGCCCCACGGGGTCCGCGGCGCGTCCTGGCCGGTGGCCGCACCGGCGGCCAGCACGACGAGCATCAACGCGAGCGCCGGCGCAACGCTTCGCCCCTTCACCATCGTCATGGCTCCATCTCCCAGTCACGGGCGCCCGCCTCGCAGGGTCGCCCAACGCTCTACGATAGCCGCTGGTGGGGTTTCTGTAAACGCGGTCTCGGGACCCCGAGCGGAAGGCTCCCAACGCCATCCCGGCCATGGAGGAGCGGCACGCCGTCCGGGCCGTACGCGAGGCGGGTGCCGACCAGCGCAGCGTCGGCCGAGATGAGCTCCAACCCCGGGACCGTGGCTCCGCCGGCGGGCGCCGGGGCGGTGTCCCGCGTCGACAGGGCGCGTGCATCGGAGTAGATCGCGGGCTCCGCCGACTGGCCGCCGGGGCGGTGTCCCGCGTCGACAGGGCGCGTGCATCGGAGTAGGATGCGGGAGGAAATCAGGAGAGAGCCCATGCCGAACAGAGTCAGCCGTCGCGAGCTGCTGGCCGGCGCGATCGGCGCGGCGGTCATTCCGTCCGCGGCCGGGCGCGCCCGGGCGCAGCAATCCGGGGACACCACCAGCCGGCCGGGTTCCGGCGCCAGCCCACTGGGCGGGCGCTCGCCCCACGTGACCATCCGGCGCGACGCCCGCGGCCCGGTGGCGTCGCGCACCCCGCTGCAGGACCTGCAGGGCACGATCACCCCGTCGGACCTCCACTTCGAGCGTCACCACGCGGGCATCCCCGCCGTCGACCCCGACGACTACCGGCTGCTGGTCCACGGCATGGTCGAGCGGCCGATGGTGTTCACCCTGGCCGACCTCAAGCGCTTCCCGGCCACCTCGCGCATCTGCTTCCTCGAGTGCTCGGGCAACTACCCGACGGGGGCGGGACCCGAGACGAAGCCCGAGGCGGTCTGCGGCATGACGTCGACGACGGAGTGGACCGGCGTGTCGCTGGCGACGCTCTTCCGCGAGGTGGGGGCCAGCCCCGACGCCTCGTGGTTCCTCGCCGAGGGCCAGGACGCGGCGGTGATGACGCGCAGCGTCCCCATGGAGAAGGCGCGGGACGACGCCTTCGTCGCCTACGCCCAGAACGGCGAGGCGCTGCGCCCGGGGCAGGGCTATCCGGTCCGGCTGCTGCTGCCGGGGTGGGAGGGCAACTCGAACGTGAAGTGGCTGCGGCGCCTCGAGCTCGCCGACCGGCCGTTCATGACCCGCGAGGAGACGTCGAAGTACACCGACCCGCTGGCCGACGGCACGGCGCGGCAGTTCAGCTTCGTCTTCGACGCCCGCTCCATCATCACCACGCCGGCCTGGCCCGACGTGGTCGAGCCGGGGTGGATCGAGCTGCGCGGCATCGCGTGGTCGGGGCGGGGCACGATAGCGCAGGTGGACGTGAGCACCGACGGCGGCCGCACCTGGCAGGAGGCGCGCCTGCAGGGGCCGGTGCTGCGGCAGGCCCACACGCGCTTCCGCCACCTGTGGCGCTGGGACGGGGCCGAGACCGAGATCATGAGCCGGGCCGTCGACGACACCGGCTACGTGCAGCCGACGCGCGCCGCCCTCCGCGCCGAGCGGGGGCGGCGGGCGCGGCGGTACCACCTGAACCCCATCACCGCCTGGCGCATCCGGCCGGGCGGGCAGGTCGAGTACCGGGTGGAGGAGCCATGGGACGCCTGACCCGCGTCGCGGGGGCGGCGCTCGCGTTGCTCGCCTGCCTGGCGGCGGGAGGCCTTCTCCTGCCGTCCGCCACCGGCACGGCCGTGCAAGCCGCGGGCGGACCTGCCGAGGCAGGGGCGGCCGGCGGCCCCGCCGAGGCGCAGGCGGGCGCGGCACAGCCGCCGGCCGAACGGTTCGGCTTCGGCCGCCCCGCGGCGCCGGACGAGATCGCCGCGTGGGACATCGACGTCATGCCCGACGGCGCCGGCCTCCCCGACGGCTCGGGGAACGCCGAGAGCGGCGCCCCGGTCTACGCCGAGAAGTGCGCCGTCTGCCACGGGCCGGCCGGCGAGGGCGGCGTCGCGGACGGGCTGGTCGGCTACGACCCCGCGAGCACGCCCCCGTTCGGCCCCCGCTACGAGGCGTGGCGCGCCGGCCGCGACGACGTGCCGTTCTCGGTCGGCAACTACTGGCCCTTTGCCACGACCCTCTTCGACTACATCCGCCGCGCGATGCCGACGGACGCGCCGGGCACCCTCGCCCCCGACGAGGTCTACGGCCTCGTCGCGTGGATTCTCGCCGAGAACGGCATCGTCGCCGGCGACGCGGTCATGAACGCCGAGACGCTGCCCGTCGTCGAGATGCCGGCCCGCGACGTCTTCGTGCCGCAGGCACGGTGACCTGCACGCTGCAACGGACGGCGGCCTTGACGTGGACACCTGCTGCCCGCGTCGCTCTGGCTGGCGTCCGAAGTCGAGCCGCACGCTGCAACGGACGGCGGCCTTGACGTGGACACGGGTTCCGACCGGGTCAGGTGCGGTCGCGTTCGGCCTGGCGGCCGGCGAGGAAGGAAACGTCCTTCGCGACCGCGTCGATCTTCGCGCCGAGCGTGGTCGCGACGGTGTCGATCTTCTGGTCGAGAGCTGCGATCTGCCGCCGGTTCTCCTGGACGTTCTCGGTGATGGCGGCGTGCGCCTTCTCGTTCTCCCGGATGATGCGACGGCCATAGGCGAACAGCACGACGGCCGCGATCAGCCAGCCGGCCGCATCTCCGAAGTCGGTGAGGATTCGCAGCACTGTCGACGCGGCGCCCATGGTGCATACATGCTATCACATCGCATTCAGAAATGAGCCCTTCCCGGCCTTCCCGGAACACTCCATGAGGCCGACCCCGCCGCCCCTCAGCCCGGCACCGCCGCCCGCAGCCCCTTCCAGATGCTGAAGCACATCGCCACCATCACGAGGGCGATGGGGAAGCCGGTGACGAGCGACGCGGTCTGCAGCGCCACCAGGCCCCCGCCGAGCAGCAGGGTGATGGCGACGATGCCCTCGAACGCGCACCAGAAGACGCGCTGGGCGACCGGGGCGTCGAGCTTGCCGCCGGCGGTGATGGTGTCGATGACGAGCGAGCCCGAGTCGGACGAGGTGACGAAGAACACCATCACGAGCACGATGCCGACGACCGAGGTGACCCCGGCCAAGGGGAGGGTCTCGAGCATGCGGAACAGGGCCAGCTCGGGCTGCTGCGCCCGCACCGCCTCGACCGCGGCGGTCTGGCCCGCCTCGAGATGGTGCGACAGCGCGGTCGTCCCGAAGGCGTTCATCCAGAGGGCCGAGACCAGCACCGGCCCGACCAGCATGCACCCCAAGAGGGCGCGCACCGTCCGGCCGCGCGAGACGCGGGCGATGAACATGCCGACGAAGGGGGCCCACGCCAGCCACCAGGCCCAGAAGAAGGTGGTCCACCCGTGCAGGACGTCGAGGTCGTCCCGGCCCACCGAGTTGCCGAGCGGCACGATGGCCGCGGCGTAGTGGCCGAGGCTGGCGACGAACCCGCCGAGCAGGTCGGCGGTGGGCCCCGCCGCGAGCACGAACGCGAGCAGCAGGATGGCGAGGACGAGGTTGGCCTGGCTCAGGCGCCTGACGCCCCGGTCGAGCCCCATGACCACCGACGTCAGCGCGATGCCGGTGATGCCCGCGATCAGCAGCACGCGGGTCGTGTCGGTGGCCGGCACGCCGAACAGGTGGTCCAGCCCCGCCGCCATCTGCTGGGCGCCGAGGCCGAGCGACGTCGCCAGCCCGAACAGGGCGGCGAACACCGCGACGATGTCGACGACGTGGCCGAACCAGCCCCACACCGCCTCGCCGAGCAGCGGGTAGAACCCCGACCGCAGCGTCAGCGGCAGCCCGAGGTTGTAGGCGGAGAAGCCGAGGGCCAGCGCGACCACCGCGAACATGGCCCACGGGTGCACGCCCCAGTGGAAGATCGCCGTGGCGATGGCCAGCCGGTGTACCGCGGCGGTGTCCGCCGCATCGACGCCGAGCGGCGGATTGAGGAAATGGTCGACGGGCTCGGCCACCCCGAAGAACATCAGGCCGATGCCCATGCCCGCCGCGAACAGCATGGCGAACCACGCCCAGTTGGAGTAGTCGGGCCGGGCCCCGGGGCCGCCGAGGCGGACGCGGCCGAGCGGGGTCACGAGCAGCAGCAGGCAGAAGAGGACGAAGACGTTGCCGGCGCCCAGGAACACCCAGTCGAACGTCGAGGTCAGCCACGTGTAGAGCGCGTCGAAGACGCCCGCGGCGGCGTCGCGGAACGCGAGCACGCCGGCGACGAACGCGACGATGGTGAGGCTGGAGACGACGAAGACGGGGTTGTGGACGTCGAGGCCGAGGAACTGGATGTTGTCGCGCCCGAGCTCGTAGTCGGTCTCAGCGGCGATGGCCATGCGGAACCTGCTCTACGGGAACGGCCGGGTCGGTCCGGCTACCGGCCCGCCGCCCGGCCGCGACCGTCTCGACGGAACGCCGAGCGGCGACGGTCGAGGTGCGGCGTCGACCAGGCGTGATCGTAGCGCGTCGCCGGGGCCGACGCCACGCCGGCGCCCGCGGGCCTCGGGAATCTTGCCGCGGTTCGCGGCCCTACGTTACGCTTGACACGTGTCCAGCCTCGGGCTTTCCGCGCCGGCTCCGGGCGCCCCCGTGCCGACGGTGGAGGTGGCCGTATCCCGCGCGGCGGCGCCCGCCGCGGCGCCGCCGGCCGTCCCCTGGCCCCTGCTCGCCGTCGCGTTCGCGTCGACGAGCGTCATCGTCGGGGTGATCTGGGACATCTCGTGGCACCGGTCCATCGGGCGCGACTCGTTCTGGACGCCGGCCCATCTCGCCATCTACCTGGGCGGGGTCGTCGCGGGGCTCTCGTGCGGCTGGCTGGTGCTGCGCACCACCTTCGCGGGCAGCCCGGAGGACCGGGCCGCCGGCGTCTCGTTCTGGGGCTTCCGGGGCCCGCTGGGGGCCTGGCTCTGCATCTGGGGCGCGCTGGCGATGATCGTGTCCGCCCCGTTCGACGACTGGTGGCACAACGCCTACGGGCTCGACGTCGAGATACTCAGCCCGCCCCACGTGGTCCTCGCCATGGGCATCTACGGCATCGGCGTGGGCGCGATGCTGATGGCGGTGGCCCGGCAGAACCGCGCGCCGGCCGCCGACCGGGTGCTCCAGCGGCTGTTCACCTACTCGGGCGGCCTCGTGATCCTGATGGTGGCGACCCTGTTCACCGAGTACATCATGCTGCCGAACCATCAGCACGCGCCGGCGTTCTTCCTCGTGAGCGCCGCCACCTTCCCCTTCCTGCTGACGGGCATCGCGCGGGGGGCGGCATCGCGGTGGGGGGCCACAAGCGCCGCCGGCGTCTACATGGGCGTCACCCTGCTCATGATGTGGACGCTGCAGCTCTTCCCCGCCCAGCCGATGCTGGCCCCGATACTGCGCGACATCGACCGCATGGTGCCGCCGTCGTTCCCGATCCTGCTCGTGGTTCCGGCCCTCGTCATCGACGCCGCGGTCCGCCGGATGCCGGCCGGCGTGGGCGGCGTCCGCCGCCTCGCGGGAGCCGCCGGCGCGGGCGTGGCCGCCATGCTCGCACTCGCCGCGGTCCAGTGGCCGTTCGCCGAGTTCCTCCTCACCGAGGGCGCCCGCAACTTCTTCTTCGCGGCCGACCGGTTCGACTTCGACACCGCCCCCGGGGCCTACCAGTACGTGCTCTGGGGAGGGCCGATGACGGCGGGGGCGGCGGGCTTGACCGCCCTCGCCGCCGCGGCCTCGGCCGCCCAGGGCCTCTGGTGCGGCGACTGGCTCGCGCGGGTGCGGAGATAGCGTGGCCGCCTCGCGCCGTTTCTTCGTGCCGCCGCATCGCAACCCCCGATCGCCCGAGGTTGCCGGCGGCTCGCCCCGGTTCTTCGGGCCGCCGCGACGCAGCCCCCGATCGCCCGAGGTTGCCGGCGTCCCGCCGGCGAGTGCGTTCGTCACCCGGCTGCGCACACGTGCCGCTGTCCTGCTCGCGGGCGTGCTCGCCGCCGCCGGCGGGGTGATCGCCTCGGCCCACGTGGGCACCTCCAACGCCTACTTCGACGGCGCGGCGGGGCCGTACGGCGTCCGCGTGATCGTGCGGACGCCCGGCGTGATCCCCGGCTTGGCGCAGGTCACGGTGCGGATTCTCGACGGCGAGGGCGTCGACCGCGTGACGGTGCGCCCGTTGCGGTCGGACGTGGGGCTGGAGGGCGCACCGCCCCCCGACGCCGCCCGTCCCGTGCGGGGCGAGGCGGGGCTGTACGGCGGCGAGCTGTGGCTGATGACGGCCGGTTCGTACAGCGTGGAGGTCGGCGTGGCCGGCGCCGAGGGAGAAGGGACCGTCTTCGTCCCGGTGCTGGCGCTGGCCGAGCGGCGGCTCGGCATGGACCCCGCGATGGGTCTGGGGCTCGCCGCCGCCGCCCTGTTCCTGTTCGCGGGGGCGCTGACCATTCTCGGCGCCGCCGTCCGCGAGAGCGTGCTCGAGCCGGGCCGCGAGCCCGACGCGTGGCGGCGCCGGCGCGGCCGCCTCGCCATGGTCGTGTTCTCGGTCGTGCTCGGCGCCGTCCTCGGCGGCGGCTGGCGCTGGTGGGACGCGGTCGACGCCGCCTACCGCGACCGCATCTACCGCCCGTGGAGCACCACCGCGGCCGTGACGGCGGCCGGCGGGCAGCAGGTCCTGACGCTCGAGATCGACGATCCCCGCTGGCCCGCCGGCCGCGGCCAGCCCGGAGCGGCGCTCCTGCCGGACCACGGCAAGCTGATGCACCTGTTCCTGGTGCGGGCCGAGGACCTGTCGGCGTTCGCCCACGTCCACCCCGTGCGCGACGGTGACGGCGACGCGTCGTTCACGGTGCCGCTTCCTCCGCTGCCGGCCGGCGAGTACCGCATGTACGCCGACATCGTGCACGAGAACGGCTTCGCGCCTACGCTGGTGAACACCGTGTGGGTGCCGCCGGCCGGCTCCAGCGCGGGCGGGGCGTCAGCGGGGGCCGGTCCCGCGGCCGGCGGCTCCCTGGCGGCGGGCGGCTCGCCCGTGGCCGGCAGCTCGCTCGCGGCCAACGGCTCCCGTGCGACCCGTGGTCGCGCGTCGGCGGCCGGCGGTGGCGCCCGGGCGGGGCCGCCGGAGGGTGACCCGTCGCCGGTCGGCCCGGCCCGCGACCCCGACGATTCGTGGGCGACCCTGCGCCCCCACGGCGAGGCGCGGTCCCGGAGCTACCGGCTGCCCGGCGGCCGCACGGTCCACTGGGAGCGGGCCGGCCCCGTCGGCGTCGACGTCGACGCGACGCTGCGGTTCTCGGCGACCGAACCGGACGGGTCGCCGTCCGTGCTCGAGCCCACATGGGCATGCTCAGCCACGCCGCCGTCCTGCGGGACGACGGCTCTCTGTTCGTGCACCTGCACCCGGCCGGCAGCATCAACCTCACCGCGCAGCGACGCTTCACCGAGCTGGAGGCCGACGGCTCGGGCGCCGGAGCCGGGCCTGCCACGGAACACCAAGGGCCGGGGCACGCCCCGCCGACGAACACCGTGACGTTCCCGTTCGTCTTCCCGGAACCGGGCGCCTACCGCATCGTGGTGCAGGTGAAGCCGGGCGCGGCGGTGGAGACGGCGGCGTTCGACGTGGAGATCGGAGAGCCGCCGTCCTGACCGGAGGACCGCGACGCGGCTGCGAAGTCCGGAAACCGCGGAACCGCCGCGGGCAAACGGTCATCGACTCTCGTCGAGCCGGCTGGCGTCGCCCGGCAGATCGGCCGGCCACACATGGTTCCGGTACCACCACCGCACCCCCGCCAGAACCAGGGGGAACACCAGCATGAATGCGGGATTGTCAGCGAGTGACCGGAACCACGGGAAGTTGCGGTACGCCAACACGGCGATACCGACGGCGACAGCGGCCCACAACAGCCGGGGCATCCACTTGTCCACAGTGGGCAACGGCGGGGTTCCGTTCATCGGCCGAACGTACCACCGTTCGCCGGGAACGGAAGGCCCCGGCCCGCGAGGCCCGCGATGCGCTACGATGAGAGGAAACACCGTGCGACGGGAGGTCAGGGGTGGCAATCACGCTCAACGTGAACGGTGAGCCCCGCACAGTGGACGTGGAGCCGGACACGCCGCTGCTGTGGGTGCTGCGCGACACGCTCGGATTGACGGGCACCAAGTTCGGATGCGGCATCGCCGCCTGCGGGGCCTGCACCGTGCACGTGGACGGCCGCGCCGTCCGCACTTGCACCGTGCCGGTAGCGGCGGTCGAGGGCCTGGCCGTCACCACCATCGAGGGCTTGGCTGCCGACGGCCGGCTGCACGCGGTGCAGCAGGCGTGGGTGGACCACCAGGTGCCGCAGTGCGGGTACTGCCAGTCGGGCATGATCATGGCCGTCTCGGCCCTCCTCGCACAGCGGCCCGACCCGAGCGACGAGCACATCGACGCCGCCGTCACCAACATCTGCCGCTGCGGCACGTTCGTCCGCGTGCGCCGGGCGATTCACGCCGTCGCCAGGGGCGGCGCCTTCACCAGGGGCGGCGCCGTTGCCGAGGGCGACACCGTGGCCGGTCGCGAGGCTGTCACCAATGGCGGGGCCGTCGCCAATGGCGGAGCCGTCATCAATGGCGGGGCCGTCATCAATGGCGGGGCCGTCATCAATAGCGAGGCCGTCGCCAACACCGTGGCTGTCGCCAACACCGAGGCGGTCACCTGCGGCGGGGCGGTCACCTGCGGCGGGGCGGTCACCTGCGACGAGGCTGTCGCCCACCGCGAAGCTGTCGGCGGCGGTCGCGTGGCCGACGCGGACGGAAAGGAGGCGCGCCATGGGTAAGTGGACGCGCCGCGCCTTCATCGGGGCCGGCACCCTCGCCGGCGGCGGCTTCGTGCTCGGCATCGCCGGCGTCGTCATCGCGCCGGGCCGCCACGGCATCGTCTCGGCCGACGCGGCCGACAAGGGCGAGCTGACGACCTGGATCACCGTCACCCCCGACGACCTCGTCACCATCCTGATTCCCCACTGCGAGATGGGGCAGGGGTCGCAGACGGGGCTCGCGATGATGGCGGCCGAGGAGATGGAGGCCGACTGGGACCGGGTGCGCATCCGCGAGGCGCCGGCCCTCGACGCCTACGCCAACGCCTACATGCTGCGCGCGTTCACCGGCGACTCGATGCCCGCGCCGGTCGGGCGCGCCGTCGACTACGGCGCCTACCGCCTCGCGCGCTGGTTCGGCACCCAGGCCACCGGCGGCTCGCTCGCCGTCCGCGGCACCGGCTACGGCATGAAGCTGGCAGGGGCGGCGGCGCGCGAGATGCTGCTCGCGGCCGCGGCCGAGCGCTTCGGCGTCCCCGTCGACGAGTGCCGGGCCGAGCGGTCGCGCGTCACGCACCCGTGGTCGCGCCAGGGCGCGAGGTTCGGCGACCTCGCGAAAGCAGCCGCGGCGCTGCCCGCTCCCGCGAACCCGCCCCTGAAGGACCCGGACGCCTACACCATCCGGCGCACCCGGAAGCCGCGCTTCGACATTCCCCCGAAGGTCGACGGCAGCGCCACCTACGGCATCGACTTCACCCTGCCCGGCATGCTCCACGCGGCCGTCGACATCGCGCCCGTCCAGGGCGGCCGGCTGGTGTCGGTCGACCCGGCCCCGGCGCAGGCGATGCCCGGCGTGAAGCGGGTCGTCGAGCTCGACGAGGCGGTCGCGGTGGTCGCCGACAGCTTCTGGCGGGCCCGCCAGGCCCTGGCGGCGCTGAGCCCCGAGTACGACGACGCAGGCCACGGCGGCGTCTCGAGCGAGACCATCTTCGCGGCGTTCGACGAGGCCCTCGGCGACGCCCCGGAGATGCCCGAGGACGCCGCGCGGGTCGTCACCGCCGACTACCGGGTGCCCTTCCTCGCCCACGCCACCATGGAGCCGATGGCGTGCACGGCCCGCGTCGAGGCCGACCGCGCCGAGGTGTGGGCGGGCACCCAGGACCCCCTGAACGCCCGGTCCACCGCCGCCCGCGCCCTCGGCCTCGACCCGGGCCAGGTCCAACTGACGAACCTGATGCTCGGCGGCGGCTACGGCCGGCGCCTGCCGTTCTGCTTCGACTACGTCGACCTCGCGGCGCGCATCGCGCAGGCCATGTCGCCCGCCCCCGTCAAGCTGGTCTGGAGCCGCGAGAACGACATCCGGCACGGCTACTACCGGCCCGCCGCGATGTGCCGCTACGCCGGCGCCCTCGCCGCCGACGGCCGCCCCCTCGCGGTGGGCGCCCACTACGCGGGCGGCGGCGACCGCGAGTCGCTGTTCATGCCCTACGCCATCCCCGAGCGGCGCTTCGAGAGCCGGAACGCGCGGCACCACGTCCGCGAGGGCGCGTGGCGCTCGGTGCTGAACTCGCAGCACGGCTTCTTCAAGGAGTCGTTCATCGACGAGATGGCCCACGCGGCCGGCATGGACCCCTACGAGTACCGGCGCAACCTGATGGACGAGCACCCCCGGTTCCGCGCCGCCCTCGACCGCGCGGCGGAGATGGCCGACTGGGGCGCCCCCCTGCCCGAGGGCGAGGGCCGCGGCATCGCCATCGCCGAGAGCTTCGGCTCGATCGTCGCCCAGGTCGCGCACGTCGCCGTTTCGCCGCAGGGTGGGCTCCGCGTCCGCAACGTCTGGGCCGCCGTCGACTGCGGCGACGTCGTCGAGCCCGACAGCGCCGCCGCCCAGATCGAGGGCGGCGTCGTCTTCGGCCTCTCCGCCGCCCTCGTCGGCGAGATCACCATCGCCGAGGGCCGCGTGGTCGAGAGCAACTTCCACGACCACCAGATGATCCGCCTGGCCGACGCGCCGGACGTCCAGGTCGCGTTCATCCGCTCGGGCGCGCGCCTCGGCGGCCTCGGCGAGCCGGGCGTGCCCCCGGTGGCGCCTGCGGTGACCAACGCCATCTACGCGGCGACGGGCATCCGGGTGCGGGACCTGCCCATCAAGAACCAGAGGCTGTCGCGAGCGTAGAGGAGGCCGACCTCAGTCGCCCATGCCGAAGGTCCGGGATGCGATTCGCCTCGTCGAACAGGCGGGATGGTCGCTGGTTCGCACCCGAGGAAGCCATCGTCAGTATCGACATCCCGACCGACCCGGAACCGTGACCATCGCAGGCAAGCCGAGCGACGACCTTCCGCGGGGTACATGGGCCAGCATCGCCAAGCGAGCCGGCCTGAAGGAATGAGCCGAACGAGATGCGCTACACCATCGTCATCGAGAAGTCGCCGGCGAACTACGCTGCGTATGCCCCGGACCTCCCGGGCTGCGTCGCAACCGGAGCCACCCGCGAGGAAGCCGTCGAGGAGATGCGCAGAGCCATCGAGTTCCACATCGAAAGTCTGCGCGAGCACGGCGACCCGGTGCCGGAGCCCCACTGCACGGCGACCGTGGTCGACGTCGCGGCGTAGGAACGGCGCGGCTTCGTGAAGGCCACGCTCGCACGGATTCCGAGCGCGCGTGGCGTCGTCAGAGCGGGCGCCGGAAGTGGACGGCCCACGGGCGCCGCGAGCGCCGGTCGGTGTCGCGCGGCAGGTCGTCCGGCCACACCCGGTGCAGGAACCACCACCGCGCGCCCCACAGGACAGCCGGCAACACCAGCATCAACAGGTCGTTGTCGAGGAGCGCCGGCACGGCGGGAACGTTGAAATACAGCAGCAACACGATGCCCCCGTAGGCCGCCGCCAGCAACACCCGGGGCATCCACTTGCCGACCGCGTCGGACGGCCCCGACGGCTCGTTCAGGATCTCCCCGGTGATGCTCTCGCGATGGGGCGGTTCCGGTTCGACCATGGATCGACGGGCGAACTGCCCTGTCCGCTGCTTCCCTTCCCGTGTCGAGCTCACGCGTCGCCGGTCACAGGCCGAGCTGGCTCGCCATGTCGTTGAAGTCGGTGGCCACCAGGTCGAAGTCGGGATCGGGCGTCAGGTCCCGCTCGACGCCGGGGGCGAACTCGGTCGGCCGCGGGACGTAGCCGGTCCGGAACCCGAGCCGGGCAGACGCCCGCAGGTCGCCCTTGTGGGCGGCGACCATCATGCACTGCTCGGGCTCGAGGCCCAGCAGGTCGGCCGCGGTCAGGTAGGCCTCGGGGTCGGGCTTGTAGTGGCGGGCCAGCTCGGCCGAGAGCACCGCGTCCCACGGGATGCCGGCGTTCTTGGCCATGTTGACGAGCAGGGCCACGTTGCCGTTCGACAGCGACGCCAGCACGTAGCGCCTCTTCAGCCGGGTCAGCCCCTCGACGGTGTCGGGCCACGGCGTCAGGCGGTGCCAGGCGCGGTTCAGGTCGTCGAGCTCGTCCTCGGTGAGGCTCTCGAGCCCGTACTTCGGGACCAGCTCGTCGAGGATCATCCGGTGCAGGTCGTCGATCTTCGTCCAGCCCAGCTCGCCCCGCCGCACGCGGCCCATCGCGGGGCCGTAGCCGCCCCGCCAGTCGTCGGCGAACGCGGCCCAGTCGGCCTCGATGCCCTTGCGGCGCCCGACCGCCTCGCCCTCCCGGGTGATGCTCGTCCGCCAGTCGACCACGGTGCCGAAGACGTCGAAGGTCATCGCCCGCACGCCGCGGATGCGCTCGCTCAGCTCCTGCCGCGACGGAAGCGCCGCGAACGCCTCGGTCCGCGCGAACGCCGCCGCCACCAGCCCGGCCGAACCGCTCGCCAGGAACTCCCGCCGTCTCATGTCTCGGTCGGTGCTTGACATCGAAGATCCTCCTGCCGTCCCGTGGCCCGTCGTCGCCACAGCGTACCGCTTCACCCTCGCCCCTGTCCACGAGGCCTCCTCCCCCGGCCGGTCGGACCCCGTTTCCCGGGCCGCGCCGTCGCGAGGTGCGCCTGTCCCTTGCGCCGCCGCTCGCGACCTGCCGGGAGCGGCAGGAGTCGCGGCTCGACGAGTCACTCGTGACCGGATGACCCTCCAGGGCGCCGCGATCGCCGGCCGGCGCTGCATTGACACCCGTACCCTCGGGGCATATGGTTGCCGAAGGTGCGCATCGCTGCACTCACGGGGTGATGACATGGGGACAGAACCAGCCGATCAGGGTAACGGGTTGCTCGCGAAGGGCGGGCGCGTTCTCAGCCACTTGGCGGTCGCGGCTATCGGGTTCGTGCTGATGGTCGTCGGCCTCGGTCTCGGGGTGACGCTGATCATGCTTCCGGTCGGCCTGATCGTCGGCCTGATTGGCGTGGGGCTGTTCGTGTGGGGAATCGTGGGTCACCGGTCGACCTGATTGGCGAGGCGATTTCCCGACCGCCCGGTCACCCTCTCCCTGCCGTGACCGGCGCGCCGCCGTCGGCGTCTTCCCGCCAGATAGAGCTTGTCCTGCCACGGCTTGGTCTTGGTGCGGTCGAAGACTGGCGGGTCCCCTCGGCTGCCCCGCATCGGCCCACGTAGGCGCGCGTCTGCCGAAGGCCCTCGCGCCGCGTCGCCGTGCACCCTCCCCGGACGGCGCCTTGTCATCCGAGCGACACGCCACGGAAGTTCGCGCCCGCGGGTCGGCCGTCCGGAACCCTCCAGAACTTCCCTGTTGACAGGCAACACGAAAGGGATCCATCATGCCCATGTAGGGAGACAACATGACCGAGTCGCGGGCGGACGTGCCGTACGGCGTGCTCGACCTCTTCGTCCTGAAGACCCTCGACGCGATGGGGCCGCTCCACGGGTTCGGGCTGGCCCGCCGGATCGAGCAGACCTCCGGCCAGCGGCTCCAGATCAACCAGGGGTCGATCTATCCGGCCCTGCTGCGGCTCGAGCAGAACGGCTGGATCCGGTACGAGTGGGGGACGTCGGAGAAGAACCGGCGCGCGAAGTACTACGCGCTGACCGACGCGGGCCGGCGCCAGCTCGAGAAGCAGGTGGAGAGCTGGGAGCGGACGGCGGCGATCGTCGCGTTGTTCCTGGAGGCGACACCATGATTCTCCGGCGATGGCTGGCGAGGACGCGCCTGCGCGGCGCCGCGGCCGATCACGAGCTCGACGACGAGCTCCGCACCCACCTGGAGATGGCGGTCGAGGAGAACCTCGCGCGGGGGATGAGCGAACGGGAAGCGGCCCGGGCGGCGCACCGCGACCTCGGGGGCGTCACCGCCATCAAGGAGGCCCGGCGCCAGGCGGACAGCCTGTACTGGTTCGACACGCTACTGCAGGATCTGCGCTACGGCGTGCGCATCCTGCGCCGGTCGCCGCGGTTCACCGTGGCCGTGGTCCTCGTCCTCGGCCTCGGCGTCGCCATGACCACGACGGTGTTCGCCATCGTCGACAGCCTGCTGCTGAACGCGGTGCCATTCGCGGAGCCGCATCGGCTGGTCGAGCTGAATCGGTGGGGACGGTCCGGCGGCGGTCCCTCGCAGCCGGTCGCCATGGTCGAGAACTGGCTCAACGAGGAGACGCTGTTCGAACGGGTCGAGACGTACGGCCGCGTCGAGGGCGTCTTCACCGGCGGCGGCGAGCCGGTGACCCTGCAGGGCGCGCGGGTATCGCCGGGCATGTTCCCGCTCCTCGGCGTCGCCCCCGAGCTCGGGAGGGCCTTCGCGCCGGACGAGGCGGGAAGCGCGGTCGCCATCATCAGCCACGCGGGGTGGCAGACCCGTTTCGGCGGGGACCCGGGCATCGTGGGCCGCCCGTTGCGCCTCGGCGACCGCGTGCTCACCATCGTGGGGGTGATGCCGGCGTCGTTCCGGTTTCCCGACGCGGGCACGACCTTCTGGGAACCCGTCGAGGCGGGCCGGGGCGGCCCGGACGGCATCGGCCCGCCCTTCGTGTCCGTCCTCGCGCGCCTGGCGCGGAACGTGTCTTTCGAGCAGGCCGATGCGAGGGCGGCCGCGCTGGCTCCCCAGTGGAATCCCCGGTGGGCCTCGACCGGGACCACGACCCGGCTCAGGTCGCTGAACCAGCTCTCGGGGCTCGGCGTCGATGCGCAAATCAGTTGGATCCAGCAACGGCGCGGCGTGCTGTTCCTGCTGTTCGGCGCCGTCGCCTGCGTGCTGCTGATAGCGTGCGCCAACGCGGCGAACCTGTTCCTGTCGCGGGCCCTGTCGCGCACGCGCGAGTTCGCGATCCGCGCCGCCGCCGGGGCCAGCCGCCCGCGGCTGTGCCGCCAGCTCCTGACCGAATCGGTGGTCATCTCGGCTCTCGCGGGGACGGTGGGGCTGGCCCTCGCGGCGTGGCTGGTCGGGGTCGCCGCCGCCGCCGTGCCGCCCGACCTCGCCCGGCGGCTGCTGAACCCGATCGACGTGGACGCGCGGGTGGCGTCCTGGGCGGTGCTGGCCGCCCTGCTCGCCGGCCTCGCGGCGACCCTCCCGCCGGCCCTGCGCACGATCGGCCGCGACCTCGTACCGCCGATCCAGGGGCGCGGGTCGGACGCCCCCGGCGGCCACGGCCGGCTGCGGGGCGGGCTCGTGGCCGTCCAGAACGCCCTCGCGGTGGTCCTGCTGGTCGGCGCGCTGCTGATGGGACGCTCGCTCTGGACCCTGTTCTACGTCGACATCGGCTGGACCGCGGAGAACGCCGTGGCCCTGGAGCCCCGGTTGTCCGACCCGCGCTACCAACGGCCGGACGCGCGCTCCCGCTTCCTCGCGCAACTGGCCGACCTGACGGCGGCGGTGCCCGGCGTGGAGACCGCCGCGCCGGCCGAGCACGTGCCGTTCCTTCCCTCCGGGTTCTCGTTCGGCTCGATAGAGACCGACGGCGCCAGCCTTCCCGGGACGGCGGTCACGATCAACCGCGTGACGGACCGCTATTTCCCGGCGGCGGAGATCCCCATCGTCCGGGGACGCGGGTTCGCCGCGGTCGCCCCCGGCGACGATTCCGCCATCGTCAGCCGGGACCTCGCGGACCGACTCTGGCCGTCCGGCGCCGCCGTCGGACAGCGCCTTCGCATGCCGGGGCTGTCCGCGCTGAACGACGGCAACTGGCTCACCGTGGTCGGCGTGGCCGGCCCCGTCCATATGCAGGGATTCGACCTGGACCTGGCGGACCCGTACGAGATATACCTGCCCTTGGCCAACCGCGGCATGTCGCCATGGGGCGGGTTCGTGCTGGTGCGGACCGCCGCGCGCGGAGACCCGACCGACCTGCTCAAGCAGCAGGTGTGGCGCCTCGACCCCGCGCTGCCGGTCACCGTGCACGCCATGGACGACGTGGTCGCCGCCGCCCTCGCGGAGCCGCGCTTCTACACGACGCTCCTGGCGGCGTTCGCCCTGCTCGCGGTGCTCCTGGCCGGCGCCGGCCTGTACTCGGTGGTGGCCTACGAGACGAGCGCGCGGACGCAGGAGATCGGCGTGCGTGTCGCCCTGGGCGCCACCCGCGGCGCCGTCGTCCGGCACGTGCTCGGCCGCTCGCTACTGCACTCCGCCGCCGGCGCGGCCCTCGGCCTGCTCGGCGCCCTCGCCCTGAGCCGGCTGCTGGCGCCCCTGCTGTACGAGACCGATCCGCTGGCGTTCGCGGCGGCCGCGGCCTTCCTGCTGGCGGCCGCGGTCGCCGGCGCGTGGCTGCCGGCCCGGCGGGCCGCCCGCACCGACCCCATGGCGGCGCTACGCGCGGAATAGCGCCGCGTGCGCGACCCATCCTTGCCGGCCGCATCAGTCCTGGCAGCACGTCAGGGCGTCGGACCCAGGGATCTCGACATCCTTGCGACATTTCCGATATTCTGAAGATCCGCTACCGTAGCGTGGAATCCATCGGATGAACGAAACGCTCGTCGTCTCCAGTCGCGGCCAGATCACCCTGCCCGCCACCCTGCGCAGGCGCCTCGGAATCAAGGGTGGCGACGTGATGACTCTCGAAGACCGAAGCGACGAGATCGTGCTCAAGCCGGCCGTCGTCGTCGAGCTTCAGCTCTACGGCGACGAGCAGATCGCCCGATGGGACGCCGAAGATGCGCTGTCGGATGAGGAACGAACGCGCATCCTGGCCAGGTTGCCGGCCTCGAAGGCGCCATGAGGCTGTTCCTCGACGCCAACGTCCTCTTCACCGCCGCTCACAACCCCGCAGGAAAGGCCGCCCTGGTCATCGACTTGGGCGGCAGCCACTGGGCGTTGTACTCGACGAGTCGCCTTGCCGTCGAGGAGGCACGCCGCAACCTCGCACGGAAGTTCCCCGACTGCCTGGATCGCCTGGGTACGCTCGTGCGCAGCGTCAGGCTGGTCGAACATCGAGCCGCGCTCGACTTCTCACAAGGGCTGGCGCGCAAGGACCGGCCCATCTTCCAGGCGGCGCTCGCGTGCCGAGCCACCCATCTGCTGACCGGTGACCTGAGAGACTTCGGCCGATTCATGGACAGACCCGACGAAACGCTGGGCGTCCACATCCAGACCGTGGCCGAGTTCCTGGACGAGGTCGGCCAGCCGGATCCCGTCAGATGACTCGCCCGCGCCGGCTCCAGTTGGCCGTCAAGGCAAACCGAACACGAACAGGTTGTTCCCCGCGCTCGGGCTGATCTCCGGGGTCAGCCGGATGAACCCCGACGCCGTGCCCGCGGTGCCCGTGCTGACGGCCACGTACTGGCGGTCGTCGACGGCGTAGGTGATGGGGAAGCCGGTGACGGCCGAGCCGAGGTTCACCTCCCACAGCACTTCGCCGGTCTCGTCGTCGAAGGCCCGGAAGCGCCCGTTGACGTCGCCCCCGAACACGAGGCCGCCGCCGGTGGCGACGAGCGACATGGTGGCGGCGCGCTGCTCGTGGAGCCACTCGGTGGCCCCGGTCTCGGCCGAGATCGCGTGCACGGTGCCGAGTTGGTCGTGGCCCGGCGCAAACTGGTTGCGCACCGCGAGGGCGTAGAGGTCCATGCCGCCGTCGCGGGTGGCCATCATGCGCGCGCAGGCGTTGCGCAGCGGCATGTACATGGTGTTGGTGCGCGGGCTGTAGGCGCCGGCCTCCCAGTCCTTGCCGCCGATCCAGGTCGGGCAGGCCAGCACCTCCTGCCCCTCGGCGCTGAAGACGACCTCCGCGTTCTCCGTCACGTCCCCGGTCGCGCCGTCGATGGCGCTGATGACGTTCTGGGTCACCGTCGGCCGCGCCCACAGGAACTCGCCGGTGGCCCGGTCGAGGGTGTACACCACGCCGGTCTTGCCGGGAATGCCCGTCAGCACCTGCCGCACCGCGCCGGGCTCGAGCCCCGGGTTGATCCAGCTCACCGCGTCGGGGTCCGGGGCCACCGCGGTGTCCACGAGCAGGCGCTCGAACGGGTGGTCGAGGTCCCAGTGGTCGTTCAGGTGCTGGTAGTACCAGACGATCTCGCCGGTGTCGCCGTCGAGGGCCAGCGTCGAGTTGTGGTACAGGTGCTGGTTCCCGACGCCGCCGAGCATGAACTTCGGGGCCGGCGAGGTGACCGACGTGCCGATGTAGACGAGGTTCAGGGCGGGGTCGTAGCTCGGGGCCATCCACGAGCCGACGTGCACGCGCTCCTCGAAGGGGATGCCGCCCCACGTCTCGTCGCCGGGCTCGCCGGGGGCGGGGACGGTGCGCCGCCGCCACACCTCGGCCCCCGTCGCGGCGTCGTGGGCGGTGATGACGCACGCGTCGGGGCCACTCCGCGGCATGCAGCTCCGCCCCGAGACGACCTTGCCGCCGGCGATGATGGGACCGGACGAGTGGCGGGCGGGATTCGTCCGGTAGTCGAGGATCGCGGTCTCCCACGCGAGGCGGCCGGTCACCGCGTCGAGGCCGAAGACGTGGTTGTCGATGCTCGTGTCGATGATGTGACGGCCGAAAATGGCGATGTTGCGGTTGGTCGTCAGGCCGCCGACGTACTCCTCGACGTCGTCGGGAGATTCCCGGCGGTACTCCCAGACGAGGTCGCCGGTGGCCGCGTCGATGGCCTGGATGACGTCGCCGGGGTTCGGCATGTAGAGGACGCCGTCGTAGGCGAGCGGCGTCCCCTCCTGGCTGCCCGCGGTCAGGCCGCGCGACCACGCCATCCGCAGCGTCCCGACGTTGTCGCGGTCGATCTGGTCGAGGGGGCTGTAGCCCCAGCCGTCCGGCGTCCGCCGCCACGACAGCCAGTCGGCCGGCGCGGGGTCCTCGAGCATCGCGTCGGTGACGGGGACGAAGTCGTCGGCCGGCTGCGCGTGGACCGCGGCCGGCAGCGGCGCGAGAAGCAGCACGGCGGCGGCGCGGGCGAGCACGGATCGTGCGGCGCGGCGATGGCGCGTCATTGGAACCTCCCCTGCCCGGTCGGGCAACTGCGCCGAAGCACCGGTGCGGATCCGGTCCGCTCCTCTGGAGAACCACCGCGCTGGATCGGGGACCGGTCGTCGACACAGCGTATCTTCTCGCCCGCGCCCTGCCCACGAGCGCCCGCCGCAGGCCGGCCGCGACCGCCCGCCCCCGGCGCCGCGCGGCGTCCTCGACCTGTCGAGGTCGAACCGGGTGCACGACATCGTCGTGAGATGACCGCCGCTGGTGCTGTCGGGCTCACGATTCACGGGGAACGGCTTGGGGCACCGCGCGGGCACGCTGAGCAACGACTTCTTCGTCAACCTCGTCGACATGTCGACGGCATGGACGGGGTCGTCCACCGAGGGCCTCTACGAGGGTCGCGATCGGGCCACCGGCGAGCTCAAGTGGACGGCCACCCCGGTCCGCGGTGGTCACCGACCTCGGCCCCTCGGGCACCCCGCGCTCCGAGGGTTCCTACTACTGGGGCGCGACCTGATCTTCGGATCCAACTCCGAGCTGCGCGCGGTCGCCGAGGTCTACGCGGCCGCCGACGGCGGGGAGAAGCTCGTGCACGACTTCGTCGACGCGTGGACGAAGGTGATGCAACTCGACCGCTTCGACCTGCTCGACCGAGGCGGAAGATCGCGTCCGACAGGCGCTGCCCCGCGCTCGTTGCGAGCACGGGGCAGCGCCACCGACGGCGGCCCGGATACAGACCGACCTCGTCATCCCCCAGCCGGCGAAATCCTGTCGCTGTACGGGAGCCAGCTACGCTACGACGCACCCACCGCGGAAACGGATCCGTTCACCACCTGAAACGATACGAAGGTCACCGGCGAAGACCTGCTCGGCTACGCAAGAGCAAGAGTGCCGGGGCTGGTCGAGAAGACCAGGAAGCGGCTCCCAACCCGAAACGACCAGGTAATGCCGGACGACGGGCTGGCCAGGGTCAGTACTCCAGGAAGATGCGCCGGATCTCGTCGAGGTCGCGGGTCTGCGTGAGGGCGAGCATCAGGAGGATGCGCGCCTTCTGCGGGTTGAGGGTGTCGCCGGCAATCATGCCCCGCGCGTCGTAGCCGGGGAGCGGCACGACGCGGCCGCTGCCGGTCCGGTTCGACCGGACGACGACCGGGCGCTCGGCCCCGGGCAGCGAGGCGATGCGGTCGAGGGCGGCACGCTCGACGCGCGAGACGAGGCCCGCGCCGGTGCCCGCGAGCACGATGCCGTCGACCCCGGCCTCGATCAGGGTCTCGATCAACACCGGGTTCGGCTCGACGTACGAGTAGACGATGTCGACGGTGGGGAACCCGGCGACCCCGGCCAGGTCGAACTCCGAGTCGGCGGTGTGCCGCTTCGTCGGTGCGCGGTAGAAGGCCACCCGGTCGCCGTCGACGTAGCCGAGGAACCCGAGGTCGCGCGAGCGGAACGTCTCGACCCGGTAGGTGCTGGTCTTGGTGACGTCGCGGGCCGCGTTGATCTCGTCGTTCATGACCACCAGCACCCCCTTGCCCCGCGCCTCGGGCGAGGCGGCGGTGCGCACCGCGTTCAGCAGGTTGAGGGGCCCGTCGGTGCTGATCGCGGTCGCCGGCCGCTGGGCGCCGACGAGGACCACCGGCCGGTCGTGCCGGACCGTCAGGTTGAGGAAGTAGGCGGTCTCCTCGAGGGTGTTGGTGCCGTGGGTGACGACCACCCCCGCGACGGCGGGGTCGCCGCGGAAGATCTCGTCGATGCGCCGGGCCAGGGTCAGCCAGTCGTCGAAGGTGATGTTGGGGCTGCCGATGTTGACGACCTGCTCGACCCGGACGGTGGCGTGCCGGTCGAGGTCGGGCACCGCCGCGACGAGCTGCTCGCCCGAGAACGCGCCCGAGCGGTACTGGGTCAGGCTGGTCGACGACGGGCCGCCGCCCGATATCGTCCCCCCGGTCGCGAGCACCCAGACCACCGGCGGCGGCGGCGCCTCCTGGGCGCCCGCCGGCGCGGCCGGACCCAGGATGCAGGCCGCGGCGGAGGCAGCCGCGACGAACACCGCCGGCAGCGCCCGCCGGCGGACTCGTGTCGCGACGCCGGTCGGCCTCGACCGCGGGTCGCGCCCGCCGGTCTCCGCGACACCGAGGACACCGCGCGTGCCCGTGAGATGTGCAGTGTATCGTGTCATCATGACATCCTGATGGCCGAGCCATCCGAAGACAAGTCGAGCCGCTCTTCCCGGCGCGACCGCCTCGTGCGCGAGGGCCGGCTCCGGCCCCGGGGACTCGCAACCGGGGCGCTCTGAAGATCTCCCCCATCGAGCGCCATGTGGACATCCGGACGTCGCTCCGCGCCGTCCGCGAGGATCCAGGTGAAGCGCCCGACGACATCGGGGAAGCGGCTCAAGGCCGGCCGGGGCCGTAGAGCACGCGTCCGGGGCGCGCCCCGGTGTGCTCGCCGCCGTCCACGACGAGGGTGCCGTTCACCACGACGTACTCGACCCCCTCCGAGTACTGGTGCGGTTCCGCGAAGGTAGCCCGATCGATGATGCGGTCCGGGTCGAAGACCGCGAGGTCGGCGAAGAACCCCTCGCGCACGAGCCCGCGGTCGCGCAGGCCGATCCGCTGGGCGGTCGCGCCGCTCATCTTGCGGACCGCCTCCTCCAGGGTCAGCACCCCCCGTTCGCGCACGTAGCGGCCGAGCACGCGCGCGAACGTGCCGTACTCGCGCGGGTGGGGCACGCCCTCGCCGAAGACCGACACCCCGCCGTCCGAGCCGATGGCGGTGGCCGGGTGCCGCATGATGCGCTCGACGTCGGCCTCGTCCATCGCGTGGTAGATGGCCCGCGCGCCGCCGTTCTCGATGATCTCCATCACGAGGTCGGCGCCGGCGGCCACCGTCACCGCTTCCCCGCGCTCGGCGAGGATGTCGGCGAGGCTCTTCCCTTCGAGCGACCGGTCCCACTCACAGAGCCCGATGACGATGTTGGCGGGGTCGCCACCGCCGCGGTCGTGCTCGATGCGGTAGACGATCTCCTCGCGGATGCGCCGGCGGGTCTCGGGATCCTCGAGGCGCGCGACGAGCCCGCTCGTGCCGCCCTCCTGCGCCCACTGCGGGACGACGGCGGTGATCGAGGTCTGCGACGCGGTGTACGGATACTGGTCGATGGTGACGTCGACGCCGCGGGCCCGCGCCGCGTCGACGAGGGCGAGGCTGTCGACGCTCTGCCCCCACGCGGGGCGGCCGATCGCCTTGTGGTGGGTCATCTGCACGGGAATGCCCGCCTCCTCGCCGATTCGGATCGTCTCGCGCACCGAGTCGAGCAGCCCCTGGGCCTCGTCGCGCATGTGCGAGATGTAGATGCCGGCGTACCGGGCCGCCACCTCGGAGAGCGCAATGACCTCCTCGATCGGCGTGAAGCTGCCCGGCACGTAGAAGAGGCCCGTCGACAGGCCGAGCGCGCCCGCCTCCATCGCGTCGGCGACGAGCGCGCGCATGCGGTCGAGCTCGTCGCGCGTCGGCGCGCGGTCTTCCACGCCCAGCACTTCGCGGCGAATCGTGCCCTGGCCCGCGAAGACCGCCCAGTTCGGGCTGATGCCGGTGGCGGCAATCCGCTCCAGGTGCGCGCCGATGGGCCACGGCGAGCTGCCGTCGTTGCCCTCGGTGAGGGTGGTCACCCCCTGCAGCAGGTAGTTGTCGGCGGTCGGCACGTCGAAGATGCCGCGCACCGCGTGGGTGTGCGGGTCGATGAACCCGGGCGCGACCACGAGTCCCGTCGCGTCGACGACCCGATCCGCCGCCGCGTCGGCCAGATCGCCGACGGCGGCGATACGGTCTCCGCGCACCCCGACGTCGGCGCGAATCCAGGGATTACCCGTCCCGTCGACGACCCGGCCGCCGCGCACGATCAGATCGAAGCGCTCTTCCACCTGCGCGGACGCGGGCGCCGCCAGCAGGGCCAGCACCGGCAACAGCATCGGAACACGCCGTCGAACCATGACCATCTCCCTCGGGGGTCGTTGCCTGCTCCGATTCGCAACCCCGCGATGCCGCCGCCGAGCCGTCCCAGTGCGCCGATCGAGCGCAAGCGCGAGACGACCGACATGCGCACCGGTCGGCTGCGGGCGCGAGGCGGCCGACATGTGCATCGGTCGGCCGCGGCGCGAGGCGACCGACAGATGATAGTCGATACGAGAGAGCGTGCCCGTGAGAAACGGGCCAGCCGGGAGTCTGCGCTGCCGAGGCAGAGCCGACTCCCGCAGGTTGGTGGCGCGGCCAGCACCGGCTCCTCGATCCCCACCCGACGGGCGAGCAGCCAGTCCATCGCGGCGTAGAGCATGAAGGTGACGCCGCTCTTCGGAGATCCGGGCCGCAGAAACTCCGCCTATGGCGGACCGAACTGCACACCGAAGCTGGCGGTAGGACCCTGCAACCGATCCGTGAGGCCGCCGGCCTGACCGATGAACCGGTAGCCTGCGCCGCCCCCGAGCCGCAGCCACGGCTTCAGGTTCAGGTACACCGACACCTGCGGCTCGGCGATCACGAACTCCTCGTGGAACCGCGCCCCGAGCCTGTCGCGATCCCACGGCAGCCAACCGCGCAGATCGCGCCTTCCGGACCGGCCGATGGAGACGCCCTGGTGGCCGGAGACCGCCCCGTGGCGGCTGCCGGTGGTGGCGTTGCCGCCGCGGCTGCCGGTGGTGGCGTTGCCGCCGGAGAAGTGGCCGGCGGTGGCGCCGTGGCGCACGAACGGGAAGGCGTCCCGCCCCCACGGCCCCCGGCCCGTCCCGAGCGCCGCCGCGCCGAGTCCGACGAATCCGCGGAAGCTGACGTCGACCAGACCCCGCGGGTTGGCGAACCACTCGACGAGACCGCCGCCGTAGGCCATCTCGACCGAGCCGGACGCGCCGGTGAGCCAGTAGGCGCCGGCGCCGAGCAACAGGCGGCGGTCGGTCACCAGACCGCCGTAGGCCCCGACCAGCGTCCCGTGGCCGCCGTCGATGCCCGTCAGCCGGACGTCGGGCGCAACCATGAGGCCGCTCCGTATCTCCTCGACACGCAACCCGGTCGGCGCCACGCGATCCTGCGCCGCGAGGGGGTTCGCGAGCGCGCCGGAAGCCAGCACCACCGTCAGCGCCGCCAGGCAGCGCGGCGGACGGCTTCCGTGAGAACGACGTTGCCGAACGTCCACCGCGTCACCGGCTCTTTCCCGTGTCATGGTTCTCCCTCGGCATAGGCGACCACCGGCGACCCACCGGTGGCGGCAGCAGCATCCCGGCGCGCACCGCCGTCGTCCCCGACCGGGCCGCGCGGACATCCGCACATGGAACATGCAAAGGACGTGCCGACGCGGCAGTAACGTGGAACCCGGCTGTCGCCGCGCGCCGTGGCCGGCTCCCCGGACGCATGCGGAACTGCAATCGCCGACGGCGCCGCCCGCCGGCGGCGCGCGCAGGTGACACCGGTGTCCATCCGGGAGTACAAGCGCGGACGGTCGGGGCCCCCGGCTCCACCTGCAAAGGGCCCCGGGTTCCCACCGGTTACGCCGCAGGGGCAGCATACGCCATATGGGTCGGCTGACTGTGTCGACGCCGACGGGGACGCGCGCGACGACGGCGCGGCTCGAGGCGTCGATGACGTCGACGGTGTCGGCCGGCGTGTTGGCGACGAAGACGCGGCCCCCGCTCACCGCGATGGGCGCCGCGTGCGAACTCATGAACGTCGGATGGCCGACCTCGCGCCAGCCGATCACGAACCCCGACTCCATCGCCGCTGCCATGCCGACCGACCGCCAAAGACCGACGTCACCCCACAAACCCCCGCAAAGGCGCCCGCGCCGAGTCGCGATAGAATCGGGCGTGCCCAGCTCGACCGTCAACGAGCTTCTGGTCAGGGCGGCGACGCAGCCGATTCGCATCCTCGCGGCGAAAGCGACCGAGGAGCCGGACTTCTCGAGCCAGCGGCTGCGCTGCAAGATCCTGCGGAACGACGTGGCGGACGGCGCCCTCGCGTTGATCTTCGCCGTCGCCGCCCTGTCGTTCGACGACGCCCGTCCCCGGGGGACGTCCGATCTGGACTAACGTCGAACGGGACAAGTGGACGGTGGACGATCTGTGCCGGCATCTCCACTTCGAGGGGGGCGCGCTGCACCTGGAAACGGACTACGTGCGCGGCCGGATGATGAAGACCTCGGTGACCGTCTGGCCAAGCGGGATCGTCGAGATCCAGACGATCAATCGCCACCAGATGGCGTCGCGGTGGATCAGCACGCTCAGGGGCGAGAAGCACTTGCGGCTCGTTTCCGGCGCGGGCGCGCCGCCCGGCGCAAGTCCACCCGCACGAAGCGACCAGACATGATCCGCGTCGTCCGCATTCGCGGATTCAAGCGCTTCCACGAGGTGGAATTCCGTCTGCCGGGACACGTGGTGCTCGCGGGCCCCAACAACACCGGCAAGACGACGGTTCTTCAGGCGATCGCGTCCTGGGCGCTCGCATTTCAGCGGTGGCGCCAGCTCGACGACTTCAACCCGCGGCGCGGCTACACGCGCGCACCCATCGCCCGCCAGGCCTTCGTTTCCGTCCCCCTCGGCAGTTTCGACTGGCTCTGGACAGACCGTCGATACCGCGGGCACGTGGAGATCGAGCTCCGGCACGATGCGAACTGGTCGATCGCCATGGAGTTCGTTTCCGACAGCACGGAGCAGATTTACGTACGACCGCGATCCGACACACCGCCCGAGACGCTGCATGACGTGGATCTACGCACCGTGTTCGTGCCTCCGATGACCGGGCTGGGACCGGACGAACCGGTGTACACGCCTCCCAAGATAGAGCAGCTTCTCGGGCTCGGCCGCCCCGGCGAAGTTCTCCGAAATCTGCTCGCCCAGGCGAACGGCGACGAGCGCGCGTGGCGTTCGCTCCAGACGTCCGTCGGCAAGCTCTTCGGCTATCATCTGTTGCCCCCGGACACGAGCGGCGCCCATATCCGCGCGGAATACACCGACATCACCGGCGCCGGACTTCAGCGGCTCCGCTGGCGCCGCCATGAAATCGAGAGCTATCTCGTCCACCCCGCGGCGCTCGACCGCTTCGTGGAATCGCTGGTCGACACCGGTGTCGCCACGACCCGTATCGCGGACATGCACGCCTACATGCGTCGTGAGTTTCCGCCCGGCGTCGTCGACGATCCACTTGGAGACCACGAATTCCTGAACGTCACCAAGGCCCGCACGAGGCTCCTTCGTCCGCTGCTCGCCGCGGCCGGCATCCACGAACTTCCCTGTACCCGCTACCATGAGATCGCTGAACTCATGGATCCGAAGGAGGTTCATCCGGAAGTGGTGGAGAAACTGGACGCAATCTGCCGCGCCTATGGAGTCGACCCGTCCGTAGACCCCGTGAAGTCTTCGGACCGACCTTGAACTCCGTCCGCAGGCGCTTCCATGAGGGTCGCGGTCTCGATCACGAGCGGCCCAGGCGCAACCGTGCCCGGCAACTCGTGCCGAACCCGCGCGCGCGAGCCCTGCCTACGGCTGTCCGGCCGCCGCCTCCGCCTCGAGCGCGCGGGCGCCGCCCAGCATCAGGGGCATCGAGTGGTGCCCCTCGTGGCAGGCGTACTCCCACATGTCCTCCTCGAGCCGCTGCATGGGCACCTCGTAGGTCCACGGGCGCTCCCACGTCTCCGGGTCGTCCACGGTGGCCTGGTAGAGCAGCGTCCCGGCGTCGACGCGGGTCAGCCGCTCGGTCAGGCGCATGCTGCCGCTGGTGCTGCGCCACTGCCGGCGGGGGTCGAAGTTGGCGGTCTCGATGACGAGGGTGTCGCCCTCCCAGCGGCCGCGCGAGGCGCCCGACCACTGCAGGAACGCGGCGTCGAGGGCGGGCCGCCCGTCGAGGGGGACGATGCGCACCGTGTGCACCATCTCCGTCATGATGGCGACGTGGTCGGGCGTCTGGAACACCTGCATGTTGTTGTTGTAGGCGCTCGGGTTCATGGGCGGCCCCGCGTTGAACCCGAGGATGCAGCGGTCGTAGGTGCTGAAGTCCAGCCACGAGTCGGCCGGCTGCGCGCGCCGGTGCGCCGCCCGCGCGGCGGCGCGCTCCCCGCCCTCGGGCGTCATCGCGGGGTAGCGCCCGTTCGGGGGATCGACGATGAGCGACGTGCGCCGGGTCCCCACCGCCTGCAGGCCCTGGTCGAGCCACGTGTGGTTGTACGAGCCGTTCCCGCCGTCGGGACGCCGATCGACGTTGGTGCCCGCCTCGGTCCGCTGCGCGGGCAGGTTCAGGAAGTCGTTGAGGCGATCGAGGGCCCGCTGCTCCAGCTCGGCCGCCCCCTCCTCGGTCAGGAACTCCTGGTCCGCCAGCGCTTCCGGCCGCTGCATCGGGGTGATGCTTCGGAAGTCCCAGACGCCGCCCAGGTCCGGCGCACCCCACGCGGTCCGCGGCGGGTCGTCCTGGGCCCGGGCCGGGGCCGCGCCCACCACGACGGCAAGCAGACACACCGCGATGGACACCGCGGTCGTTCGATGGCTCATCCTGTCCTCCTCGTGCTGCTCCGGGCTGCGCGGGCCGGTTCGACCCGCCCCGCCGGGGACGTCGTCGCCCGCCCGTCACCTGCCGATTATCCCCGATTCGAAGCCGCGTCACGCAACACGTGGCCTCCACCTCGCTGGTCGGGAGACGCTTGGCCGGCGCTGATCGTCAGGCTGCCGTGAGCTTTGCCTCTCCACCAACATCAAGACATTTCTTGAAGGCCCGGGTTCCTCTCGATACAATGTTCGTTGCAGTGCGCGAACCGAAACCCGGGAGATACGTGCCATGGTCGCACGAGAGAAGTTCTCCAGTCAGGCCACGCCGGAGCTGCTGGCGGCGATGCGCGAGATCGCCCGCGCCGATGGCCGCCACTTCCAGGCCGTGCTGGAAGACGCGATGACCGGCTACATCGAGGCCCGGGCCCGCCGAACCGTACGTCCGGAGGTGATGGCGCACTATCGCGCGAGCGTCGAGCGCAACCGGCTGCTGGCCGAACTGCTGGCGAAGTGAGCCGCAGCTTCCCGACGATCGAAGAGGTCCTCGCCATTCACGACGACCTCATCGCGCAGTTCGGCGGCTCGCCGGCTCTCCGCGACATGGGCGCGCTGGAGTCCGCCATCATGCGGCCGCAGATGGGCTACTACGACAGCCTCATCGAAGAAGCGGCCGCGCTCATGGAGAGCCTCGCCATGAACCATCCGTTCGTCGACGGCAACAAGCGCGTGGCCTTCTTCGTCACCGCCGCTTTCGTACGGCTGAACGGTCACTTCATCGATTGCGACAGCCGCGAGTCCTACGACCACTTCATGACGCTGTTCGAGACCGACTCGTTCCGCTTCGCCGAACTGCGAACGTGGCTGGAAGCGCACGTGAAACCCCTGCCTGAAGCCTCCTGAACCGACCCGGACCGACCGTCGCAGGCCGACCGCCGAGACCCGCGGCAGGTATAATCGGCGCGAACTCATCCAACCACGCCTCTCGCACCGGAGGTAGCAGATGCGCAAGACAGCCTTGGCGGCGTTCGCGGTTTCGGCCCTCGTGCTCGCGTTCGCGGCCCCACCTGCCCTCGCCCAGTCGGACGGGGGCGGCATGCCGATGCGGACGCCCGACGGGCACCCCGACATCTCCGGCACGTTCACCTTCCGGACGCTGACGCCGATGCAGCGGCCGGCCCAGTTCGCGGATCGCGAGACCCTCGACCCGGAGACCGCCGCCGCGTTCGAGGCGTCTGAGCGGACGCGCCAGAACCGCGATCTGTTCGACCCCATCGCGGGGGCGCCCAACGCCGGCTACGCGCCGCGCGCGGCAGGCGGCGTGCTCTCCTACAACGAGTTCTGGTACGAGCGGGGCATCGAGCTGACCTCGGACAAGCGGACGTCGCTCATCGTCGATCCGCCCAACGGGCGCTACCCGGCGCTGACCGAGGCGGCCCGGCAGGCCGACGCGGAGCGGAGGGCGTATCGGCGCGAGCACATGTACGACTCGTACGAGAACCGGAGCATGGGCGACCGCTGCATCGCGTTCACCAAGTCGGGCCCGCCCATGCGGCCCGGGGCGTACAACAACAATCTGATGATCTTCCAGAGCGCCGACCACGTGGTGATCCTCACCGAGCAGGCGCGTCAGCACCGCATCATCCCCCTCGACGACGTGGAGAAGCCGCGGCTCGAGCAGATCGCGGGCGTGTCGCGGGGGCGCTGGGAGGGAGAGACGCTGGTCGTCGAGACCGCGCAGTACCGCGACTGGGGGAACGGGACGATCGGCCCGAGCCTGCGCCTCGTCGAGCGGTTCACCCGACTCGACCCGGACACCGTCGCCTACGAGTACACCGTGACCGACCCCGAGCGGTACACGGCGCCCTACACGGTCATGCTGCCGTTCCGGCGCACCGACGGCGAGATCTTCGAGTACGCCTGCCACGAGGGCAACATCGGGCTCTACGGCATCCTCGCCGGCGCGCGGAACCTCGAGCGCGAGGGGCGCGAGCTGCGACCCTGACGCTTGGGTGTGGCGGCGGGAACAGCAGGCCGCCAAGCAGAACTTGCCCGAAGGCCCCGGATGGCGGGTCCGGGCGGAGGAGTCAGCGATGAGTCGTCTTTGTCGTGTGCGCGCCGGAGTCGGCGCCTTGACGTTGGCCGCGGGCGCCGTGCTGGCCCCGGCCGCGGGATGGTCCCAGCCGGCGGCGTCGGAAGAATGGACGGCGCCGCGGACCGCTTGGGGCGACCCCGACATCGGCGGCGTCTGGAACAGCTCGACGGTGACGCCGCTCGAGCGTCCGGAGGCCCTGGGCGACCAGGCGTTCCTGACCGAGGAGGAGGCGGCGGCCGTCGAGGCGCGCGTCGTCGAGGCCAACGCCCGGGCGAACGCGCCCAGCGAGGTGCGCACCGAGCCCCTGCCGGTGGGCGGCAACGTGGGCGCCTACAACGCCTTCTGGATAGACCGCGGCACGACCGTCGTCCCTACGCGGCGCACGTCGCTCGTGGTCGACCCGCCGAACGGGCGGCTGCCCGCCCTCACGCCCGAGGCGGCCGCGTACGTCTCGTCGCCCGAGCGCCAGCGGCTGAAGGACGTGCGCGAGGGGGTGGTGCCGGCCGACTCCTACGCGCAGTTCGACTGGGGCGACCGGTGCATCTGGTACCGCGGCGTCCCCTCGCTGCCCACCGCCTACAACAACAACTACCAGATCGTGCAGACCCCCGACGTCATCGCCATCGTGCAGGAGCACATCCACGACGTGCGCTTCATCCACCTCGACGGGCGCCCGCGCATCGACGCGCGCATCAGCCAGTTCGGCGGCCACTCGCTGGGGCGCTGGGAGGGCGACACGCTGGTGGTCGAGACGGCCGGCTTCGGCGACCGAGCATACCTGTTCGCGTCCGGCCCCGGACCGCAAGGCGGCACCAACTGGGACCTCAGCCCGGACCTGCGGGTCGTGGAGAGGTTCACCCGGGTGGCCCCGGGAACCCTCGACTACGAGTTCACGGTGCACGACCCCAACGTCTGGACCACCCCGTGGACGGGCTCCTCCCCGTGGGCGCGCGGCGACCAGCCCCTGTACGAGTACGCCTGCCACGAGGGCAACTACGGGATGACGAACATCCTCGCCGGCTCGCGCGCAGCGGAGGCGCGCGGCCAGGACCGGTAGAGGTCAGGGCTCCACGCTCGGACGAGTCACTGCCCGTGCGCCGAGCCCCTGCCGCCGGTCCAACTTCAACTGTCCCTGCCGAACCGTCACCCAGGCCCGTTCCATGCTCTGTTGTCACGCCTCGTCGCGGGAGCGACCTGCTGCCCGCTGTCTGCATCCTGCCCGATGGCGCGTCGCCCGTCTCATCGCGAGACGGCGTTTCGCCACGAGCCTCCAGGGTGTCGCTGGAGGGTGTCGAGTCGCGAGGGTCCCCCTCCTCGGGGCGGCGGTGCTGACCGGCGCCGTCGGCGCGAGCGCGCAGTCGCCGAAGCTGGTGACGGATCGTCCCGACCAGACCGAGTCGGCTACCGTCGTGCCGCGCGGTCTGCTGCAGGTCGAGACCGGCTACCTGTTCACCCGCGAAGGGGACGTCGACAGCCACGCCGCGCCCGGCACGCTCTTCCGCATCGGCCTCGGCGGGCGCACGGAGCTCAGACTCGGCCACGCCGGCGTCATGGGAACGGAAGGACGCCGCGGCGCCGGCGACAGCGAACTCGGCACCAAGGTCAATCTCATCCCACGGGCGGCCGGCTGGCGGCCCGAGCTGGCGATCCTGGGCGGCCTGTCGCTCCCGACCGGCGACAGCCGCTTCTCGAGCGACGCCGCCGACCCGTCGTTCCTCGTCGCGTTCGCCCACGATCTCACGCCGAGGCTGGCGCTGGGCTACAACGCGGGGGCGGCGTGGGAGTCCTCGCCCGACGCCCCGGGCCGCGACGCGTTCATGGTGTACTCCCTCGCGCTCGGCATCGGCGTGACGAGTCGCCTGGGGGCGTTCCTCGAGGTCTTCGGCGACCGGCAGGTCACGGACGGGGCCGCGGCCGGGGTGTCCGCGGACGCCGGACTGACGCTCCTGCTGACCGACGTCCTCCAGCTCGACGTCTCCGTCGGCCACGGGTTGCGCGGCCCCGCCGACGACCTTTTCGTCGGCA
The DNA here is from genome assembly GCA_965215105.1 of Vicinamibacterales bacterium. Lineage (GTDB taxonomy): Bacteria > Acidobacteriota > Vicinamibacteria > Vicinamibacterales > UBA8438 > JAJEEA01. The sequence goes on along the minus strand of OZ244051.1, from coordinate 6,685,934 downwards.
CCGGGCTGAGCCTTCGATTGCCGCGGTAGGGGCCGGCGTCGTTCAACCCGCCGCAACCCGCCGCCGGTGGAACACCATGGCCGGCCGGCCGTCGCCGGCGCTCAGCCGCTCCACCCGGACCCCGAACACCGACGCCACGAGGTCGTCGTCGAGCACCTCGGCCGGAGGGCCCGTCGCCCGCAGGCGCCCGCCCTGCAGCACCGCGACGGTGTCCGCCCAGCGCGAGACGACGTTGAGATCGTGCAGCGCGAGGGCGATCGTCGCGCCTGCCCCGGCCAGCTCGCGCAGCAGGGTCAGGGTCTCGATGACGTGGTCGACGTCGAGGTTGGCGGTGGGCTCGTCGAGCAGGATCACGTTCGAGCCGGTGGCGAGGCTGCGCGCGATGACCGCGCGCCGGCGCTCGCCGCCCGACAGCTCGGTGACGAGGCGGTCGGCGAGATGCGCGACGTCCGCGCGCGTCATGGCGGCGGCGACGGCCGCGGCGTCGGTCGGGCCGGGGTCGTCGAACCGGCGCAGGTGGGGGTGGCGCCCCATCGTCACCAGCTCCCGCACCGTGAACGGGACGTCCACGTGCGTGTCCTGCGGAACGAAGCTGATGCGTCGCGCCAGGAGCCGGCGCGAGAGCCGCGGCAGGTCGGTCCCGTCGAGGCTCGCGCGGCCGCCGGTCGGCGTCCAGAGCCCGGCCATGAGCCGCAGCGCCGTCGACTTCCCCGCCCCGTTCGGACCGATGAGCGCGGTGATGCGCGCGGGCGCGGCCTCGACGGTGACGTCGCGCACGAGGTGCCGGGCCCCGAAGCGGAGGCTGGCGCGCTCTAGCCGCAGGCTCATGGCGCGGCGAGCCCTCCCCGCTGCCGGCGCAGCAGGTAGAGGAAGAACGGCGCCCCGCAGGCCGCGGTGATGATGCCGAGCCGGATCTCGGTCGGCGGATGGATGGTGCGGGCCAGCAGGTCGCAGACGATGACGAACAGCGCGCCGCCGAGCATCGCGGCCGGGAGCAGGGTGCGGTGCGACGGCCCGAGCACGAGCCGCAGCATGTGCGGCACGATCAGGCCGACGAAGCCGATGACCCCGCTCACCGCCACCGCCGCCCCGGTCAGCATCGCCGCCGTCGCCAGCATCGTCCGGCGCACCCGCTCGACGTCGACGCCGAGGCTCGCCGCGGTCTCCTCGCCGAGCAGCAGCAGGTCGAGGTCGCGCGTGTGCCAGCGCGCCGCCACCGCGCCCATGGCCACCGGCGGCAGGCACATCCAGACATGGGTCCAGGTGCGGTTGTCGAGCCCGCCCATCAGCCAGAAGACCACCTCGTTGGCGACCTGCCAGTTGACGACGCTGAGCGAGATGAGCAGGGTGGCGACGGCCGTGGACAGCGAGCCGAGGGCGATGCCCGCGAGCAGCAGCGTCGCGACCGGGGTGCGCCCGGCGCGGGTGGCGATGGCGTGAACGGCGGCGAGGGCGGCCAGCGCCCCCGCGAAGGCGAACAGCGGGAGCCAGAACACGGCGGCGGCCGCGAGCCCGCTGACGAACGTGACGACGGCGCCCAGCGCCGCGCCCTGGCTGATGCCGATGACGCTGGGCTCCGCCAGGGGGTTGCGGAAGAGCCCCTGCATCTGCGTCCCCGCCACCGCGAGGGCGCCCCCCACGAGCGCCGCGACCGCCACCCGCGGCGTGCGGATGATCCAGACGATGACCTGCTCGGCCTCGGAGATGCCCCCGAGGTCGATCCAGCCCGCCGGCAGCGCCCGCGACGCGAGCACCCGGACGACGGTGCCCCACGCGATGCCGGTGCTGCCGATGGCGATCGCCGCCACCGCCGCCGCCCCGAGCAGCACCGCGAGCAGCGGCAGGCCGACACGGGCGGCGCCGCGAACCCCCGGTCGGCCTTCGGTGTCGATCACGGCGCGTCCCGATGTCCCGGACGGTCTCTGCCCCGCCGACCGCAACCGCGACGCCCCGCGTTCGGTGTCGGTCACGGCGCGTCCGGATACAGCGCGGCGGCCACCGTTTCGGTCAGCCCCGCCGCGTACTGCGACATGGTGATGAACTGTCGGTGGTCGATGACCAGGATCTGCCCGGTCCGGCCCGCGGTCGTCACCGCCACCGCCGGGTGGTCGAGGAGGCGCCGGCGCACCGCCGCCTCTTCGCCGGCCGGCGCGTCGGCGACGATCCAGTCCGGGTCCCAGGCGGCGATCTGCTCGCTGCCGATGTCGCCGTGCGGGCCGATGCCCTGCTCGGCCCCGACGTTCACCGCGCCCAGCTCGGTGAGGATGTGGTCGAAGAGCGAGCCCGCGCCGAAGGTGCCGGAGAAGGCGACGTAGACGAGCACGCGCGGCCGGGGCGCCGCCGCGGGACGGCGTGCCGCCGCGGCCGCGATCCGGTCGCGGAACCGCCGTATCACCCGCTCGGCCGCCCGTTCCTCGCCGGTCAGCCGGCCCACCGTCTCGAGGCCGGCGGCGATCTGCGAGAAGTCGCCGAACACCGTCGACAGGCGGAACGTGGGGATGCCCGCCCCCCGCGCCAGCGCCACGTAGTCGGCGCGGGCGGTGTTCGAGACGACCAGCAGGTCGGGGCGGCTCCGCAGGAGCCCCTCGGGCTCGCCGGCCACCGCGACGTCCATCCCGGCCACCACGTCCGCGACGAAGCTGTAGCGCCGGTCGCGGGCGATCGCGCTGACCGCGGCGATGCGCGACGGGGGCACGACGGCGAACAGGAAGTGGTCGGTGACCAACGCCTGCGACGCGATGCGCGACGGCGGCAGCGGCAACCGGAGCGCGTCGCCGGCGTAGTCGCGCACCGTGCGCGGGAACCCGGGAGCTGGCGCCTCCACCGTCCGGGCGGCGAACGACCAGCCCGCGCGCGCGTCGGCGGTCCACCGCCAGGCGGCCAGCGCCAGAGCCAGGCACAGCGCGACCTCGAGCAGGGCCCGAAGCCTTCCCCGCGGCAGACGGCGTAGTGACATCGACTTCATCTCCCGGTGCTTGTGCGCACGGCCGAGGCCCGCAGCGCTCCTTGGCGCGGGCGGCGCAGACAGAGGTTCATCGGCTCACCACGCGGGCGACCACTTCGAGCCGCCCGCCTCCCTCGTTCACAGGACCGAGTCGACGCCCGCCTCGACCCCGGCTCACCACGCGCGCGACCGCTTCGAGCCGCCCGCCTCCCTCGTTCACAGGACCGAGTCGACGCCCGCCTCGGCTCACCATGCGCGTGACCACTTCGGGCCGCCCGCCTCCCCGGTCCGCAGGGCCGAGTCGACGCCCGCCTCGACCTCGATCTGCCGGCCGAGAATCCACAGCAGGTCGGAGAGGCGGTTGAGATAAGCCAGCAGGTCCGCGCCGACCTCCTCACCCGATTCCGAGAGCTGCACCACCCGCCGTTCCGCCCTGCGGCACACCGCCCGCGCGACGTCGAGAGCCGCAGACGCGGCGTGCTCTCCGGGAATCGCCCAGTCGCCCAGCACGCCCTCGATGGCCTCGATGCGCCGGACCTCGGCCGTGAGCCGATCGACCATCGCGGCGGTGACCGCGGGGGCCTGCCCGGGCCGGGGCGCGGGGGTCGCCAGCTCGCCGCCGACCGCGAACAACTCGCGCTGGATGCCCTTCAGGAGCTCCCCCACGTCAGCGTCCGGGCACATCGCGCGGGCGAGGCCGATCTGGCTGTTCAACTCGTCGACCTCGCCGTACGCCTCGACCCGTAGCGCCGCCTTCGAGACCCGAACGCCGCCGACGAGTCCGGTGCTGCCCTTGTCGCCCCCCTTGGTGACGATGCTCATGTCGATGTCTCCACGGTCAGACCATGCCCGCGATGCGCGGCGGAACACGTACGCCGCCGACGAGCCCGGTGCTCCCCTTGTCGCCCCCCTTGGTGACGATGCTCATGTCGGTGTCTCCACTGTCGGACCATGCCCGTGATGCGCGGCGGATCGTGCCGGCGATGCACCGCCTCGGCGCGCCGCCGACGCGTCCGCGTATGATGTCCTGCGCATCGCAGCCCCGGCCGGGCCCCGGCGTGCCGCTGCCGTGCCCGGACTCCACGGGCGTCCGCGCGTGGCCGATCCGGGCTCCGCGCGGGCGGCGCCCATGCGGAGCCCGGTCGGCCGCAGTGATCGCCGAAACGACGACTATCGGTTCGCGGATGCCGACCCGTCACTCACGTGACGAGCGGTGCGCAAGCAGAGCGGACGAGCCATGACAGGCGGGAACCTCCTTTCGGCGTTTCCACGCGCCGAACTTCAAGGACCGGCAGGCCGGCCCCAGGGGTCGTACGATTCTCCCGACGATCGGTCTCCTGACTCGCGGATCGATGCGGAACGGCAGAGTCTTCCCGCGCTCTCGCGGCCCTGGGCTCGCGTTGGCAGTATCGCTGGCGCGACACTTCATCGAGGCGAGCTCGTGACCGAGCACAGTGACCGGCGCCCATCGGCGCCCGCGTGCCGCCCGCTCCCCGCATACAGTGGCGGGACCGTGTGGGACTCTCACCCACTTCCCGGAATCGTCGGGAGCAGAGCTGTCGGGGGGCAGTATAGCATCCCGGCCGCGCTGTCATGGGCCGCGAGATGACGGCCGGAGGGAGGGACCCGAACCGTTCCCGCGGCCGGGGCGCCGTCACGGGCCGCGAGATGACCGCGAGCGAATGGCGGCAGACGGCCGACGTGCTGCGGCAGGGCGACCTCTTCGTCGCCCGGCGGTCCGGGCGCTTCCTGCTCGTCGAGCTGCTGGCGCCGCACCGCTCGCGCCGCGATCTCCATCCGTGCTACGATCGTTGTCGAATCGCGAGCAGGTTTCTTCCACCCGGAAACCCCGCTCAGAGCAGCGGGGCATCGCTCGGCGGCCGCCGAGCCTCCCTCCTCCCGGATTCTCTCGTTATCCGCCCCCGTGCAGGCGGGCGACAACCACCGCGGTTCCGTGCAGGGTGAGCGCGGGCCCAGGAGCACCGATACAGATGACGTTCGCCGAACTGGGCCTCCGCCCGGAACTCGTCCGCGCCGTTGGCAGCGCCGGCTACACCACCCCCACCCCGATCCAGGAACGCGGCATTCCCCTGGCGCTGGACGGACGGGACCTCATCGCCTGCGCCCAGACCGGCACCGGCAAGACCGCCGCCTTTCTCCTCCCGATCCTGCACCGGCTCGCCGGCGGACCGCCGGCACGGCGCCCGCGCGCGCTCGTCGTCACCCCGACCCGCGAGCTGGCGGCGCAGATCGGAGAGATGGCCGAACAGTACGGCTCGCACCTCCGCCTGCGCAGCGCCGTCGTCTTCGGGGGCGTCGGCCTCGAGCCGCAGACCCGCCGCCTCCGCCGCGGGCTCGACCTGCTCGTCGCGACGCCGGGCCGCCTGCTCGACCACCTGCGCCAGGGGCACGCGCACCTCGACCGGGTCGAGGCCGTCGTGCTCGACGAGGCGGACCGCATGCTCGACATGGGCTTCCTGCCCGACGTGCGGCGGATCCTCGGCGCGCTTCCCGAGAAGCGTCAGAACCTGTTCTTCTCGGCCACGATGCCGGACGAGATCGAGGACCTGATCCGGCGCACGACGAAGGATCCCGCGATGCTGGAGGTGGCGCGCCGCGCGACGCCGGTCCGCGCCGTCAGCCAGATCGTCCACCCCGTGGCCGCGACCGGCAAGAAGGACCTCCTCGCGTGGCTGCTCCGAAAGCCGGAAATGGGGCAGACCCTCGTCTTCACCCGCACGAAGGCGCGGGCCAACCAGTTGGCGAAGCGCCTCGACCGGTCGGGGCGCCGGGTCGCGGCCATTCACGGGAACAAGAGCCAGAGCGCCCGGACGCGCGCGCTGGCCGGCTTCCGCGACGGACGCATCGACACCCTCGTCGCCACCGACATCGCGGCGCGCGGGATCGACGTCGACGGCATCAGCCACGTGGTCAACTTCGACCTGCCCACGGTGCCCGAGGACTACGTGCACCGCATCGGGCGCACGGGCCGGGCCGGGGCGAGCGGCCACGCCATCTCGCTGGCCGCCCCCGAGGAACGGCCGCAGCTCGCCGCCATCGAGCGGCTCGTCGGGCGGGCCATCCCGCAGGAGATCGTGCCGGGGTTCGCGCCCGCCGATGCACCGGCCCCACCGCCAGGCGAGCCGCGACCGCGACCCCATTCGTTCCGGCCCGGCGGCGGACATCGCCGCCGTTCCGCGACGGGGTCGGGCCGTCCGGCGGCGCGCGGGAGTCGCGCCGCGGCAGCGCGCCGACGCGCGTCACGCTAGTGGGATCCGATGTCTGAACGAGGAAGCCTCATGAGACCGATCAAGGTGAAGAGGTGCGCCGCTGCGGCGCCGGCCGTCCTTGTCGCAGCACTGGCGACGTACGCCGGCCCCGCGCCCCCCGCGACCGGAGAACGGGTCGACGCGCTCGTCGGCGAGCAGGTCTCGCCCGGTAGTTGACGGCGTGCAGCCGGACGTGGCGCCTTACATCTCCCGGCAAGATGGAGAGCTTGGGGCCTCTACGGAAGTTGAAAGCCGGGGGTTGTCCGGGGCGACATCATGCGCCGCCTCCTGACCCGATTCGGCTACAGAGCCAGCTTGTCCAGGCCCCTCGGGCCTCGGCCGCCGTCCGGCCTACCGCGGAAGCAGCAGCGCGTGCAGGATGGCGGCCATGCCGCCGATGAGGACGAAACGCACGTCGGCCCCGGCCAATGCGGCCAGCATCGCGGCGGGGTCGAACGGCGGCTCAGCCACGGCTTCGTCCGTGCAACTCGCGGCGCCCGCGCAGGACGAACCGCGCGGTGCGAGCGGCATCGGCAAGACGCTCGGCGGGCGTTCGGCGGAGGGTGCGCGAGAACAGGGAGCTCGTTCCCGGGTCGGGCTCGCCGAGACTGACGCGGATCTCGAGACCGGCGGCCCGGACGAGCCGCTCGACGAGTTCGGTGGAGGGGGTGCGGGTCCCGGACTCGATACGGGCGACGGTCGACTGCGGGACACCCGCGCGGCGGCCAAGGTCGACCTGGGTGAGTCCGGCCCGCTTACGGGCCTCGCGGACGAGGTTGCGCAGAACCATCACGCCATTGTATAGCCGATTGGCTGTTCTTGGCGCCCGCCGCCAGCGGCGGGCGAACAACTTGTCTGCGGGCTGGCCCGCGACGCGATCACGGCCGCGGAACGGGAGCGTCAGACTGAAGGGCGTCGATCGGGCGGGCACGGACCACCGAGCACACAAAACACTCGAGCCATGACTCACGTCGCGGTTCTTCCGGAAGGGAGCGCCGTTCAGCCGGATAGCGACGCGCACGCGCGCTGGATGCGCCGGCAGGCTTCCTCGAGACGGTTGGTCGCGAGCGCGTAGGAGACGCGGAAGTACGGCGACAGGCCGAACGCCTCGCCGTGCACCACCGCGACCTCCTCGGTGTCGAGCAGGTACTTCGCGAAGTCGGCGTCGTTCTCGATGACGGCGCCGTCCGGGGTCCGCCTTCCGATGGTCCCGGCGCAGCTCACGTAGAGGTAGAACGCGCCGTTCGGCGGGTTGCAGGAGAGCCCGTCGGCCTCGTTGAGCATCGAGACGCCGAGGTCGCGGCGCTCCTGGAACACCGCCACGTTGTCCCGGATGAACGTCTGATCGCCGTCGAGCGCCTCGACCCCGGCCCACTGGCTGATGCTCGACGCGCCGCTGGTGGTCTGCGACTGGACCTTCGCCATCGCGGCGATCAGGGCCTTCGGCCCCGCCCCGTAGCCGATGCGCCAGCCCGTCATGCAGTAGGCCTTGGAGAGCCCGTTCATCGTCAGGGTGCGGCCGTGCAGGTCGGGCGCGACCTGCGCGATGGTCGAGAACGGCCCGCCGCCGTAGACGATGTGCTCGTAGATGTCGTCGGCGAGCACCCACACGTGGGGATGCCGGCGCAGCACCCCGGCGAGCTCCGCCAGGTCCCCGGCCGAGTAGACCGCGCCGGACGGGTTACCGGGATTGTTGAGGATCAGCCACTTCGTCTTCGCGGTGATCGCGCGTTCGAGCTGCTCCGGCGTCAGTCGGAACCCGTTCGCGGCGTCGGCCGGCGCCACCACCGGGGTCCCCCCCGCGAGCAGCGTCATGTCCGGGTAGCTCACCCAGAACGGGGCTGGAACGACGACCTCGTCCTCGGGGTCGAGGGTGGCGGCGAGGGCGTTGTAGACGACCTGCTTGCCGCCGTTCGAGACGATCACCTCGTCGGGGGCGTAGCGCAATCCGTTCTCGCGCTCGAGCTTGCGGCAGATCGCCTCGCGCAGCTCGGGGATGCCCGTGAGCGGCGGGTACTTGGTCTTCCCTTCGACGATGGCGCGCATCGCCGCCATCTTGATGGGGTCCGGGGTGTCGAAGTCCGGCTCACCCGCCGAGAGGGCGATGACGTCGCGGCCGGCCCTCGCCATCTCCATCGCCCGGGCGGAGATCATGGCGGCGGGCGAGGCCTTGATGCGGCTCGTGCGTCGTGAAGCGATGGACATCGCGGGCTCCTGAAGTCTCGATGGGCGGCGGAGGGGCGGGACCGGCCGGCGGAGAGTAGCACGCCGACGCGCCGGCGGTCGAGCCGGAACCCGCGGCCAGTCCCCGCGTTGCGCGGGGGCCGCGAGGCGCACGTCTGACCGGGGCGGGACGAGGGACATCCAGTTCATGGGTGTCCCGAGAAACGCAGTCGGATCGCGCGGGTGGGACAGGCGGCATGAATGCAGCGAGCCTCCAAGACGGCTTCTGGTTGGCGGCGATCTTGACCTCGACCGGGCGGGTTGGCATTCTTGGCCCACCGCGCAGGGGCCGGCGGGCGGGAGGCACGGTCGATGCCGCCTCGCGTTCGCGGGCCGTGCTCGCTCGAGGAGAACCATGGCCGAACTTCAACGACGCCTCATCCGCCGCGGAGCGCTGGCGGCATTGTTCGCGTTGGCCCTCTCCGGGGCGAGCGCCACCGGTGAACGGGCCGCCCAAGTCCCCGCCGACGAGTGCATTCCGGGCACGACGTGCGGCGACATGCCGTCGAGCGCCCGGGAGTACGCCGCGATGTGCGCGCTGGAGCTGGACGTCGCGCCCACCGTCGACTGCGGTGCCGGCGTCCTGCTTCCGATCACCGTCGGCGGCGTGGAGGTGTTCGAGGACCCCGGCCTGCACGAGTGCGACAAGGCCAGCCTGCAGATCGGCGACTGCATGCCCGGCTCGAGCCTGCAGCGCTACGCGGGCAGGAACGCCGACGGCACGCCCCGGCCCGACGTGGTGTGGGTCAGCTTCTGCCGCCACGACGGACGGGACGACGTGGTGGGCTTCGACATGCCCGACTCGGTTCAACTGATCGGCTACAACTACGACACCGGCGCAACCTGCTTCTTCGAGTCGGGCGACAACCGGCCCTGGACGCACGTGGACGAGAACAACCGGCTGCTCGGCGTGCTGCCCGGGCCCGACGATCCGGCGTTCGACCAGGCCTACACGGTGCCGGGCGTCCAGTGCGTGCGATGCCACCAGGCGGACCCGTTCAACCACAACCCCTGGATCAACAGCGCACGCCTGCCCGAGGACCCGCGCCAGCCGGTGCTGCCGGTCCTGCGCGGCCCCGACCCGCCCTACTACGTGGTGGGCGCGCAGGACTGGGACATGCGGACCATCCACATCGAGGGCAACCGCTGCCTCGGGTGCCACCGCATCGGCATGGAGACCCTGGCGGAGTACACCGGGGACCACTGGGACCCCAACGAGCACATGCCGCCGCACGCACCCGGCTCCCTCGCCGACGACTACGCCGAGCTCGTCGCGTGCTGGGAGAACGGCCCCGAGAACACGCCCGGCTGCGACTGGGTCATTCCGCCGGCCGGCGACTGCGACGGCGGTGTCGTGGGCGCGGACTACCCGCACGCCGCGGCCCGCTTCAACAGCGGGACGGGGGACGACGGGCGCCCCTCGGGCGCGGGGTGGCGCCGGCCGGGGTGCTGACCCCGATGGAAGCCATTCTTCGAGGCCGCGCAACCCGAGGTGAACAGCTTCATGCCCCCGCACGCCCCGGGCAGCATGGCCGACGACTACCAGGAGCTCGTCGACTGCTGGCTCGCGGGGCCGGAGAACACGCCGGGCTGCGACTGGGTCGTGCCGTCGGCGCAGGGGCGCGAGGGTGGCGTCGTGGGCGACGACTACCCGCACAAGAGCGACTACTTCAACCAGCCCGGCGGGAAGCGCGACGACGACCAGGGCAAGGACGACGGCCGCCAGGAGTCTGCGCCGTAGAACGGTGCAGACTCCTGGCAGGGTTGGTTGGGCGGTGAGCGGAGCCGTAGGCGACGCTCTCCGGGCTAGCTCAGAGCAGGACAGCCACTCGGCCCAAGCGCAGTGACGCGCGGCCTCTCTCGCCTGCGCGGTCACTCTGCGTGACGCGCGCATTGCCGCATCCGTTCGCACTTGCCGGACCGTTCGGCGCGGGCTACGATGGGCGCGAATCGGACCGAGGAAGCAGGACGTTGGCGTCCACACGGAGCGAGGGGGCATGATGAGAATCGTGACGAGGCTGTGGCCGGTGACTCTGCTCGTAGCGGGGGTCGCGGCCCAGGGCCCGGCCGTGTCGGAGAACGTCTACTTCGGCGACCTGCACCTGCACACGCGCTACTCGAACGACGCCGCCTCGTTCGGCACGACGCGCACGCCGGACGACGCCTACCGCTACGCGAAGGGCGAGGCGGTCCCCCACGTGGGCGGCATCGAGATCCAGCTCCGGACCCCGCTCGATTTCCTGGCAGTGACGGACCACGCCGAGAACATCGGCCGCAGGCAGGCGGGGCCCAATCCCCCTCCGAACCTGGGGCAGGCGGTCTGGGCGGACATCGTCGCGGCCGCGGTCAGGCACTACGCGCCGGGCGAGTTCACCACGTTCGCCGCCTACGAGTGGACGGTCGGGACCCGCGAGGGCAACCTGCACCGCAACGTGATCTTCGCGGGCACCGACGACCTGCCCTTCCCGTTCTCGCGGCTCGATTCCGACAACCCGGAAGACCTCTGGGACTTCCTGGACACGCAGCGCGCCGCCGGCGTCGAGGCGATGGCGATCCCCCACAACTCGAACGTCAGCAACGGCAAGATGTTCGCGCTCGTCGACTTCGCGGGTGCGCCGATGACCGCCGACTACGCGGCGCAGCGCCTGCGCAACGAGCCGGTGGTGGAGATAACGCAGGCCAAGGGCACGTCCGAGACGCACCCGGTCCTGTCGCCGAACGACGAGTTCGCCGACTTCGAGCTGTTCCCCGAGCTCCTCCTCGCGAACCGGCCCATCGGCGGGGACGGGCCCCGCGCCGGGGTGGTCCGCGTCGACGGGCTCGTGCCCGGCAGCTACGTGCGCGAGGCGCTCGTCAACGGGGTGCGGATGCAGGCCGACCGGGGCTTCAACCCGTTCCAGTTCGGCTTCGTCGGCGCCACCGACTTCCACTCCGGCACCTCGGCGGTGGAAGAGGACAACATGACGAGCTTGTCGGGCGACGCGGTCGACGGGACGCTCGAGGAGCGGCTGGTCACCAACACGTGGAGCCGGCTGCCGTTCGTCGCGCGCAGCGCCGCCGGGCTGACCGCGGCCTGGGCCAACGAGAACACCCGCGAGGACCTCTACGCCGCGTTCCGCCGCCGCGAGACCTACGCCACGACCGGGACCCGCATCACGGTGCGCTTCTTCGGCGGCTGGGACTACGCCGACGACGTGCTGGACGGCGACGACTGGGTCGCGCAGGGGTATGCGGGCGGCGTCCCGATGGGCGGGGTGCTGCGCGGGGCCGGGGGCGAGGCGCCGACGTTCGTCATCCGGGCCGCGAAGGACCCCGTCGCGGCCAACCTCGACCGCATCCAGGTCGTCAAGGGCTGGAGCGCGGAGGGCGAGACGTTCGAGCGCATCCACGACGTCGCGCTGTCCGACGGCCGGCGCGTCGGCCCCACCGGCAAGGCGCCGCCGGTCGGGAACACGGTCGACGTGATGCGCGCGACCTACACCAACGACATCGGCGCGGCGTCGCTCGAGGCGGTCTGGCGGGACCCCGACTTCGACCCCGACGTGCACGCGGTCTACTACGTGCGGGTGATCGAGATCCCGACGCCGCGCTGGTCGACTTACGATACGGCGGCGGCCGGGCTCCCCCCGCGCGGCGACGTGATGCCGACGCTGCAGGAGCGCGCGTACACGTCCCCGATCTGGTACATGCCGGACAACTGAGCACCACCCTGCCGGACGCGTCATGAACGCATCCCCTTGGCGGCGGTTCTGGCGAGAGCCCCTGACCCGGTTCTTCGCGGCCGGGGCCGGGCTCTTCCTGCTGTACGCACTGGTCGGGGACCGGGCGCCGACCGACGACCGCCGCATCGTCATCGACCGCTACGAGCTGGAGGCGCTGGCCGCGCTGTGGCAGGCCCAGTGGAGGCGTCCGCCGACCCGTGACGAGCTGTCGCGGCTCGTCGTGGACCGCGTGCGCGAGGAGGTCCTGTATCGCGAGGCCCTCGCCCTGAACCTCGACGAGAACGACGTCCTGGTGCGCCGCCGGCTCGCGGAGAAGCTCGAGATGGCGCTGAACGACGTCGCGGCGACGGCCGAGCCGAGCGCCGACGAGCTGCAGAAGTACTTCGAGTCGCACGCCGATCGCTATGTCGAGCCGCCCGGGCTCACCCTGACCCACCGGTTCTTCAGCCGCGACCGCCGGGGCGAGTCGGCCGACGCCGACGCGCGCGTAGCGCTCACGCCGCTGGCCGCGGGCGGGACCGTCGACGACGACAGCTTCCACGCGGCCAAGACGCTGACGCTCGAGGACGCCGGCCGACTGGAGCAGATCTTCGGCACCGCGTTTCGCGATGCAGTGGTCGAGCATGCGGGCCGGCCCGGGTCGCGGCACGCGTGGTTCGGGCCCGTCCCCTCGGCGTACGGCGCGCACCTCGTGCGGGTGGATGCCTACCGGGAGGGGCGCAGTCGGACTCTGGACGAGGTCCGCGACACCGTGCTCGACGATTGGCGCCGCGACCACGTCGCCGCGCGCGAGTCCGAGCGCTACGCCGAGATGCGCGCAAGCTATGAGGTCGACGTGGCGCCGTTCGACTCGATCGGCGACCTGGTGCAGCCATGAGCCCGGGAGCCCGGGGCGAGAGTCGCCGGTGCATTCGACCGCGGATGCGGCCCACCCGCCTGCGTTGCGTAGCGGGCTGCTTGCCGGCCGCGGTTGCCAAAGCCGCATACCCACCTTCGTCGCGGCTTGCGACGCGGGCGCTTCGACCGCTCGCCGGCCCCCTCCGGGGGCGTTCCAAAGCGGGGTCTCGTCACGGGCTCCTGGCGGCCAGCGTGGCGATGGCGTTATGGTCGTTCGCGTCGCCGGCGCATGCCCACGAGACACGCTTGGCGTTCCTCGAAGTGCGCGCGCTGGGGCCCGGCGACTTCGTGTCCGTGCTCAAGATCCCGGTGACGGGCGCGACCGCGTGGCCGATCGAGGTGCGCCTGCCCGCGACCTGCGCGCCCGGGGGCCCGGACCGCCGCTTCCGCCAGGACGACAGTCTCGTCGTCGAGCAACGGTTCTCGTGCGACGTAACGGGCGCGGTGCCGGTGATGGGGCTCGCGGGCCTCGCGGGCGGGTTCGTCGACGTCCTCGTGCGGGTCGAGGACGAGCACGGCAACCGGTTGACACGGGTGGCGTCGGGCGCGTTGACCACGATCCCGTTGAGCCCGGGCTCGGCGGGAGTCCGGGATCGGCTCCTGCTCGGCGTCGAGCACATCCTGGGCGGCGTCGACCACCTCCTGTTCGTCGCCGGCATGATCCTGCTCGTGCGCGGGTGGCGCCGCCTCGTCGCCACCATCACCGCGTTCACCGTCGCGCACTCCGTCACCCTCGGCATGACGGTCCTCGACGTGGTGCGCGTGCCGGGCCCGCCCGTCGAGGCGTTCATCGCCCTGTCGATCGTCTATCTGGCGTTCGAGATCCTGCGGCGCGACCGTGCGACCGCCGGCTCGGCCAGGCCGTGGACGATGGCGTTCGCGTTCGGGCTCATGCACGGGTTCGGCTTCGCCGGGGCCCTGCTCGACACCGGGCTGGCGGGCCGCGACGTCCCGATGACGCTGCTCCTCTTCAACGTGGGCATCGAGCTCGGACAGATCGCGTTCGCCACCGCGTGCGGCGTGGTGCTGTGGGCTGCCTACCGGCTCCTCGGCACGCCAGCGCGGCGCGCGCGGCTCGATCACGCCGCTGCGTACGGCCTGGGCGCCGTCGCGAGCTTCTGGGTGATCGAGCGGGTCGCCGGGTTCTGGGGTTGAGACGCGGGCGCCGGGAGCCGCGCGGACCAGACGATACGCCCGAGCCATACAGGATGAGACGCAGGCGCCGGGAGCCGCGACAGCACGCGCGGCCGCCCTGCATTGACAACGGGCAGCCTGGCATCATAGGCTTGCATATGCTTTCCGGCGAACGCGACACGGATCGCCCGGCCCGCCACGCCCGGCTCTTCCGAAACGGGCGGAACCAGGCCCTTCGAATCCCAAGGGAGTTCGAGCTGGCGGCGGACGAGGTCATCATCTACCGTGAGGACGATCGCCTCGTCGTCGAGCCCGTCCCCCGGGCTCCCACGCTGGCGACCGTCCTGTCGCGATTGACGCGGCTCGACGAGGACTTCCCCCCGATCGCCGACCCGCCGGTCCGACCCGAAGATACCCTCTGACGTGCCTGTCGTGAGCTACATGCTGGACACCAACGTCGTCTCCGAGCTGGTGCGCCGACCGGATGGAGAAGCGGCCCGAAGGGCGGCCTCACTCGCGCCGCGCAGCATCGCCGTCAGCATCATCGTGGCGGCCGAGCTTCGGTACGGCGCCGCGCGCCGGAGATCGGCACGCCTCACCCGGCAACTGGAGGCCGTCCTGGCCGCGCTGGTGATCCTGCCGCTGGCACCGCCGGCGGACGCCCACTACGCGGCGATCCGCAGCGAGCTGGAGCGCGTCGGCCGCACCATTGGCCACAACGACCTGCTCATCGCCGCCCATGCGAGAGCCCTGGACCTGACGCTGGTCACCCGGAACGTCCGCGAGTTCGAACGCGTTCCCGGACTCGTCGTCGAGGACTGGCAAACGAACCAAGCGAAGGAGATCAGATGAGTCGCTACATGCTCGCGCTGCTGCTCGCCGTGGTCTTGTGCGCACCCGCCGGCGCCCAGGATCGATGGCCCCAGTTCCGGGGACCCGACGCGCGGGGCGTCTCCGCGGCCTCCGGGCTGCCTACCAGTTGGAGCACCACCGAGAACGTCGCCTGGGCCGCCGACCTCCCGGGCCTCGGCTGGAGCTCGCCGGTCGTCTGGGACGACACGGTCTACGTGACGACCGTCGTCAGCGCCGAGGCGGTCGAAGAGCCCCTGGGCGGCCTCTATCGCGGACGCGAGACCTGGAGCCCCTCGGCGGCGGAGCACCGGTGGATCGTCTACGCCCTGGACGTCGACACCGGCGCCGTGCGGTGGGAACGCGAGGTGCATCGCGGCGCCCCGGCCGGCGGCTACCACATGAAGAACACCCTGGCGACCGAGACGCCGGTGACCGACGGCGACGCGCTGTTCGTGTACTTCGGCAACCTCGGCGTCTTCTGCCTCGACGCGGCGGACGGCACGTTGCGGTGGTCGCACGACGTCGCGCCCGCGGCCACGAGGCTCGGGTGGGGCACCGCCGCGTCGCCGGTGCTCCACGACGGCCGCCTCTATGTCGTGAACGACAACGACGAGCAGTCGTACCTGCTCGCCCTCAGCGCCGAGACCGGCAACGAGGTGTGGCGCATCCCGCGGGACGAGGGCACGAACTGGGCGACCCCATTCGTCTGGGAGAACGAGCTGAGGACCGAGATCGTCACCAACGGCACCGATCGCGTGCGCTCCTACGACCTCGACGGCAACCTGCTGTGGGAGCTCGGCGGCATGTCGTCCATCACCGTTGCCACCCCCTTCGCCGAGTTCGGCCTGCTCTACATCGGCTCGGGGTACCTCGGCGACCAGAACCGCCCGGTCTTCGCCGTCCGCCCCGGCGCCAGCGGCGACATCTCGCTCCGCGGGTCGGAGACGGCCAACGAGTTCATCGCGTGGTCGCAGCCGCAGGCCGCGCCCTACAACACGTCGCAGATCCTCTACGGCGACGTGCTGTACACCCTCCTCGACCGCGGGTTCTTCACCGCCCACGACGCACGGACCGGCGACGAGATCTACTCCCGGCAGCGGATCGCCGTCGGCGCGGCGTTCACCGCGTCGCCCTGGGCCTACGACGACAGGATCTTCGCACTGAGCGAGGACGGCGACACCTACGTCATCCGCGCCGGCGGGACGTTCGAGGTCGTCGGCCGCAACCCGCTCGGCGAGTTCACGATGGCCACGCCGGCTATCGCCCACGGCAGCCTGTTCATGCGGACGCGGTCGAAGCTGTACCGGATTGCCGAGGACGAGGCTCCCTGAGCCCCGTTCCGGCTTGCGCCGTCCGGCCGGGTTGACGCGCGGCCGATGCCGCCGGTCCTTGGCCCGCGGGCTGGTAGAATGCGGCGATGAGCAACGCTTCCCGCCACGGGCTCCTGACCCTCGTCTGCGTCGCGCTGTCCACACCCGCGATGGGGCAGTCCGCGCCGCGCACCGCGCACGGCGATCCCGACATCCAGGGGTTGTTCACGTTCCGGACGCTGACCCCGCTTCAGCGTCCAGTCATCGATGCCGGCGCGTCGGCGCTCCTGGCGGGCCGGGAGACGCTCACGGCGGAGCAGGCGGCCGAGTACGAGGCGTCGCGGCGCCGGGAGCTGAATCGCGACACGCAGGACCTCACCGTCCGCGCACCGGGTGTGCGATATCAGTCACTCGCCGAAGGCGGTGTGGGCGGATACAACGAGTTCTGGTACGAACGCGGCATCGAACTGACCCGAGACAAGCGCACATCGCTGATCGTGGACCCTCCGGACGGTCGGATCCCCTACCGCGAAACGTTTCAGGCCGAGGCGCGGGTCCGGGGGACGAACATCAGCAACGGATTCGCCGACTCCTACACCGATCGCAGCCTGTCCGACCGATGTCTCCTGGGGTTCAATGCCGGTCCACCGATGGTGTCCAGCGCGTACAACAACAACGTGCTGATTCTGCAGACGCCGGACCACGTCGTGATCGTGAACGAGATGGTGCACAACGCACGCATCATCCCGCTCGACGGCCGTCCCCACGTCCCGCTCCCTCAATACTCGGGGGACTCTCGCGGACGCTGGGACGGTGACACGCTGGTGGTCGACACGGCGCACTTCCTGCGCGAGACCAGCCTCAGCGGTTCGAGTCGGGACACCACCCTGGTCGAGCGGTTCCGGCGCGTGGACGCGGACACCGTGATGTACGAGTTCACCGTCGACGATCCGAACGGCTATACGCGGCCCTGGACCGCACTCATGCCGTTGCGCCGCACCGACGGCCCGATGTTCGAGTACGCCTGTCACGAAGGCAATATCGGCCTGGCCGGCATTCTCGCCGGCGCCCGGCGCCTGAACACACAGCGGGTGCCGCCCGACGCCGGTCCGCGGCAATGATCCCGCTCGTCCCGGCCTAGCTGTCATCGCCCGGGGGCGCGTCGTCCCCTGGCCCGGGACGGCTGTTCGAGCTGCTCCCGGAGCACCACGGAGAGCGTCGCCTGGGTCGCCGACCTCCCGGGTCTCGTATCTGATCACCCTCAGCGCCGAGACCCCCAACGAGGTCCGGCGCGTCCCGAGGGACGAGTGCACCAACGACACCGTGCGCCCAATGGCCTTCGCTGGGGATGGCCGATCGCGAGCCCTTCAAGCAACGGCCAGCGGACACCGACACGTCCCCT
The DNA here is from genome assembly GCA_965215105.1 of Vicinamibacterales bacterium. GTDB lineage: Bacteria > Acidobacteriota > Vicinamibacteria > Vicinamibacterales > UBA8438 > JAJEEA01. Next base: position 6,668,181 of record OZ244051.1, on the reverse strand, counting down.
TGATACCATGATGCCCGCAGGAACTGCCCCCAGCCGACCAGCGAGCGGCAAGTCCCGCAGGGGTCCGACCTTCGGTCGAGGCCGGTTCCACGACTCCATGACGACGCGCGAGACCGAATCATGATCACCGGCGAGCTGAAGTCCAAGGTCGACCGAATCTGCGACACCATGTGGTCCGGTGGCATCTCGAACCCGCTCTCCGTGATCGAGCAGCTCACCTACCTGCTCTTCATCAAGCGCCTCGACGAGCTGCACACGCTCCGCGAGCGCAAGGCCGCCCGCACCGGCCGTCCCATCCGCGAGCCCGTCTTCACCACCCGCCAGAACGCGTTGCGCTGGTCGCGCTTCAAGCAGCTCGCGCCCGAGCCGATGTTCGAGACGGTGCGCGACCGGTGTTCCCCTTCATCAAGTCGATGGGCCAGACCGGCGACGCCGACGAGGGCTCGACCTACACCCATCACATGAAGGACGCCCTCTTCATGATGCCCACGCCCCGGGTCCTGGCCAACGTCGTCGACCAGCTCGACGACATCGACATGGCCGACCGCGACACCAAGGGCGACCTCTACGAGTACATGCTCGGCAAGATCGCCACCGCCGGGCAGAACGGGCAGTTCCGCACGCCGCGCCACATCATCAAGCTGATGGTGGACATGACCGCGCCCACCCGAAGGACGCCATCTGCGATCCCGCCTGCGGCACGGCCGGCTTCCTCGTCGCTGCCTCCGAGCACCTCGTCGAGCACCACGGCGACCGCATCTACAAGGACGCCCGGGCCCGCCGCCGGTTCAACGAGGGCACGTTCCACGGCTACGACTTCGACACCACCATGCTGCGCATCGGCAGCATGAACATGCTGCTGCACGGCGTCGAGAATCCCGACATCCGCTACCGGGACTCGCTGGCGGAGACCGACCTGACCGAAGCCGGCGACGACGCCGAGCGGTACTCGCTCGTCCTCGCCAATCCGCCGTTCGCGGGCAGCCTCGACTACGAGTCCACCGCCAAGGACCTGCAGCAGGTCGTCAAGACGAAGAAGACCGAGCTGCTGTTCCTCGTCCTGTTCCTCCGCCTCCTCCAGATCGGCGGTCGCGCCGCCGTCATCGTGCCCGACGGCGTCCTCTTCGGGTCGAGCAAGGCCCACCGGACCCTGCGCCGGATTCTCGTCGAGGACCAGAAGCTCGACGCCGTCGTCTCCATGCCCTCCGGCGTCTTCAAGCCCTACGCCGGGGTCTCCACCGCCATCCTGCTCTTCACGAAGACCAACTCCGGAGGCACCGACGACGTCTGGTTCTACGACATGCAGGCTGACGGCTACTCGTTGGACGACAAGCGCACGCCGCAACCCGAGAGCAGCGACCTCGCCGACATCCTCACTCGCTGGCGGGACCGCGAACCGGAGCGCAGCCGGGCGCGGACCGACCAGAGCTTCCTCGTGCCCACGACCGAGATCGCCAACTACGACTATGACCTCTCTATCAACCGCTACAAGGAGCTGGTGTACCGCGGGGTGGACCACGACCCGCCGAAGGAGATCCTGAAGCGGCTGGCTGAGCTGGAAGAGGAGATTGCCAAGGGGCGTCAGGAGCTGGAGAGCACACTGGGATGACCACCTGCCCCTTGGGCGATGCGATTGCCAGCAATCGCACTGGCTTCGCATCAGGAAAACGTGCCACCGATGGCGTCGTCCAGCTGCGAATGAACAATGTTCGCACAGATGGGACACTTGACCTGTCTTCTGTCATTCGCGTGCCTGCATCGAAGAAACAGGTCTCGGATCTTTCGCTGACTAAAGGGGACGTGCTCTTCAACAGCACAAACAGCCCTGAACTAGTGGGAAAGACGTGCCTCTTCAAGGGGTTCGCGGAGCCGGTAGTATTCAGCAATCACTTTGTTCGGCTTCGAACTCGCCCTGAACGCCTGCGTGGGGACTACCTCGCTCGCTGGCTGACTTGGATGCGAGACAGGGGCGTGTTTACTCATGGTCGCATCAAATGGGTGAATCAAGCCACGTTTAGAACGGACGACCTTTTCAGACTCCGAATTCCCCTCCCGCCGCTCGCCGAGCAGAAGCGGATTGCGGAGATTCTGGATGCGGCGGACGCCTTGCGGGCCAAGCGCTGCGAGGCCCTCGCCCAGCTCGACACCCTCCCCGAATCCACCTTCCTCGACATGTTCGGCGACCCCGTCACCAATCCGATGGGATGGGCAATGACGACGATTCGTGGAATCGGGCGCATTCAGGGAGGACTGCAAGTCACAGCGAAGCGACGATCGCTCCCCATCGAACGTCCATATCTCAGGGTCGCCAACGTGTTTCGTGGGTTCCTGGAGCTCGACGAACTCAAGACGATTCGATTGACCCAAGCCGAGGAACGTCGCACAACCCTGGAATCTGGAGACATATTGATCGTCGAGGGACACGGAAACAAGGAAGAGATCGGTCGTTGCGCTCGATGGGACGGTTCTATCGCCCAATGCGTTCATCAGAACCACCTAATCCGCCTACGGTGTAACCGTTCGATAGCGTCCCCAGTTTACGTGGAACATTACATCAACTCACCGGGAGGTCGCAGGAGTCTCGCTGGGACGTCCAGAACTACGTCAGGGCTGAACACCATTTCCGTCTCGAAGGTGGGCGCCTCCGGGATTCAACTCCCACCCCTCGATCTCCAGCACCAATTCGCAGCCATCGCCGAATCCGTCGAGCGCCAGAGGGCGCGCCAGCGCGCCCACCTGGCCGAGCTCGTCACTCTCTTCGCCTCCCTGCAGTCCCGCGCATTCCGGGGAGAGCTCTGAGCCGCCATGGAGATTTCCGCCAACTTCGCGTTCCTGAAGCAGGAGTTCCCGCACGCGGCGGAGAGCGCGAGCTATGCGGAGCATCACGTCTACGGCGACCCGCGGGCCTCCTGCTTCCATGCCCGACATGCGCTGGAGCGTCTGGTCAAGCGGGTCTACAGGGTCGAGAGGACCCTGAGCCCGCCGAAGGTCACGAACCTCGACGCATACCTCGGCGATCCCGCGTTCCGTGCGCTGGTGCCCGAGGTGGTGTGGCGGAAGGCGGAGTACGTCCGGCAGGCGGGCAACGTCGCGGTGCACGGCAACAGGACGCCCGCGCCCGAGCAGGCGCTGAACGTGGTGCGGGAGCTGGCGCAGGTCCTCTACTGGGCGGGCCGCACCTATCTGCGGAAGGGGGCGGAGAGCCTGCAGGGCAAGACCTTCGACGAGTCCCTCGTCCCCAAGGGACCGCCGGGCGCGGCTCCGGCCAGCGTCGAGGCACTGGACGCCCGCAAGCGGAGCCAGGAAGCGGCCGAGGACGCTCGCAAGAGGGACGAAGGCGACCCGGGGGCGTTGCGTGAGCAACTCGCGGCCATCAAGGCCGAGAACGAGGCGGTCCCCGAGACCCATGACTGGAACGAGAGCACGACCCGCAGGCTGATCATCGACCTCGCCCTGAAGCGGGCTGGCTGGCCGCTCGACCAGGAGCACGACCGTGAGTACACGGTCACGGGCATGCCGAACGCGTCGGGGGTCGGCTACGCCGATTACGTCCTCTGGGGCGACGACGGGAAGCCGCTGGCTGTGGTGGAGGCGAAGAAGACCACCGTCGATGCGGAGAAGGGCCGACAGCAGGCCAAGCTCTACGCCGATCGCTTGGAGGCGATGCACGGCCAGCGTCCCGTCATCTACTACACGAACGGGTACGAGACCCACCTGTGGGACGACCAGGCCTACGCGCCGCGGGCCGTCGCCGGCTTCCACAAGAAGGACGAGCTGGCGTCGCTGCTGCACCGGCGGGCCCACCGTGAGCCGCTGGACGTGACGGGGGTGAGGAACGTCATCGTCGAGCGGTACTACCAGAAGCGGGCCATCCGCAGCATCGGCGAGCAGTTCGGCGAGGCGCGGCGCAAGGCGCTGCTGGTGATGGCGACCGGCAGCGGCAAGACCCGCGTGGCCATCGCGCTGGTCGACCTGCTGCAGCGGGCGGGCTGGGTGAAGCGCGCGCTGTTTCTCGCCGACCGGCTGTCGCTGGTGAACCAGGCGGTGGCGGCGTTCAAGGCCCACCTGCCCGAGTCGAGCCCGGTGAACCTGGTGACCGAGAAGGACAAGGCGGGCCGGGTCTACGTCTGCACCTATCCGACGATGATGGGGCTCATCGACGAGACGACGGGCGGCGAGGCCCGCTTCGGGGTCGGGCACTTCGATCTCGTGATCATCGACGAGGCGCACCGCTCGGTGTATCAGAAGTACGGGGCCATCTTCCGGTACTTCGACTCGCTGCTGGTGGGCCTGACCGCGACGCCTCGCGACCAGGTCGACCGGAACACCTACGAGCTCTTCGAGCTGGAACCGGGCATGCCCACCGACGCGTACGAGCTCGCGACCGCGGTGGCCGACGGCTTTCTCGTGCCGCCGAGGGTGCAGCAGGTGGATCTCCGGTTCCCTCGCGACGGCATCGACTACGACTCGCTCAGCGAGGAAGAGCAGGCGCAGTGGGAGAGCCTCGACTGGGGCGACGACGAGAACGGCGGCGGGCTGCCGGACCGGGTCGACGCGTCCGCCATCAACAACTGGCTCTTCAACCGCGACACCGTCGACAAGGTGCTGCGGCATCTGATGGAGCACGGCCACAAGGTCGACGGTGGGGACCGCCTGGCCAAGACGATCATCTTCGCGCGCAACCACGAGCACGCGGCGTTCATCGAGGAGCGGTTCAACCACCACTACCCGGGGTACGCGGGGCACTTCGCCCGCGTCATCGATCACTACGCCGCGTATCCGCAGAGCCTGCTCGACGACTTCGCGCGGAGGGACAAGGCGCCGCACATCGCGATCTCGGTCGACATGCTCGACACCGGCATCGACGTGCCCGAGGTGGCCAACCTGGTCTTCTTCAAGCCGGTCTACTCGCGGATCAAGTTCTGGCAGATGCTCGGGCGAGGCACGCGCCTGTGCCCCGGTCTGTTCGGACCCGGGAACCACAAGCAGGACTTCCGCGTCTTCGACTTCTGCTTCAACTTCGACTTCTTCCGCGAGCATCCCGAGGGAATCGAGGACCGCGGCGACGTTGCCCGCGGCGCCCGGCTCTTTCGGGCGCGGGTGCAGTTGCTGACCGGCGTCCAGGCGACGCCGGACCTGGACCCGGACGGAGCGCTGGCCGGGGCGTTGACGGCGGAGCTCCACGGGGAAGTGGCGGCGATGAACCGCGACAACTTCATCGTTCGGATGCAGCTCGAGGCGGTAGAGCGCTTCCGGCGGCGGGAGTCATGGGAACGGCTCACCGCGTCCGACGTCGAGGTCCTGCAGAGCAAGGTTGCCGGCCTGCCGAGCGAGGTCGAGACCGATGTCATCGAGTCGCGCCTGTTCGATCTCAGAGCGCTGAAGATGCAACTGGCCCTCGCCGAGGGGGATATGGGCACGTTCGAGCGACACCGCCGCCGAGTGGTGGAGATCACCATGCTGCTCGAAGAGAAAGAGCACGATTCCCGCGGTGGCGGCTCAGCTCGCCTACCTGGCCTCGGTGCAGGAGAACGTCTTCTGGGAGGGCATCTCCCTGAACGGCCTCGAGGAGCTGCGCCTGCGCCTCCGCGGCCTCGTGCCCTTCCTGGACAGGAAGGCGCGCACCATCGTCTACACCGACTTCCAGGACGAGATCACGGCCGTGCGCGAGGACGCCACCGTCTACCTGCCGAAGATGACCGGCGTCGAGTACGAGAAGAGGGTGCAGGAGTACCTGAGGAACCACCTCGACCACATCGTGATCCATCGCCTCCGGACGAACCAGCCGCTCACCGTCACCGACCTGAAGGGGCTCGAACGGACGCTGGTCGAGATCGGCGAGGACGACGGCCCGACGCTGCTGACCGGCCTCCTCGCCCGCAACGAGGCCCCCTCGCTGGCCCATTTCGTGCGGAGCCTGGTGGGGATGGACCGCGCCGCCGCGCAGGAGGCCTTCTCGGAGTTCCTCTCCAACCGCAGCCTGACCACGCCGCAGATCCGTTTCGTCGAGATGGTGATCGACCAGCTCACCGCGCGGGGCGTCATGGAACCGTCCGCGCTCTACGAGGCGCCGTTCAGCAGCCTGCACGCCGGCGGCCCCGAGGAGCTGTTCGCCGGAAAGAGCAACGTCATCGACGGTATCTTCGAGAAGCTGAAGACCCTCCAGCCCGAACGCCTAGCCGATGTCGGCTGAAGCGCCGCTCTGAGCGCGTCGCCGAGACCCCAAAAACGCCGCGGCGCCTACGCCGTGTTCTCCGCACGGCGGGACGACGCCAGCCGGTCAGGCGTTCGCCGCTCAGGCCTGAGAAACCCCGCGCCCTCGTGTCATGCCGAGGCGGTCGCCAGAACCGCGGCCGCCTCCTCCGCCAGGTCCGTCACGCAAGCCTCCACGTGACGGGCGCGGGTGCGGAAGCTCAGGACGCAGACGCGCGCCAGGAACCGCTCCGCCACGACGGCGCCGGACAGCATCACGCGGTTCCGGAGGTTCACATCCTCGACCAGGCGCTCGGTGGCGCGGTTCTCCTCGGCCAGGCTCGCGCCGGGCCAGCGCAGGTGGAACGCGAACAGCGACACCTGCGGCGCCGCCGCCATCACGATCCCCGGGACCGCGGCCACGCGCGCGGCCGCCTCCAGGGCGAGGGTCCGCTTCTCGGCCAGGGCGGCCCGGAACCGTTCCGCGCCGTACAGCTTCAGGCAGAGCCAGACGCGAAGGCCCGGGAACGGGCGCGAGAGCTCCGGCCCGTACAGATGAGGGTCGTAGAACTCGTCGCCGTCCGTCCGGCCGGGCAGGTAGCTCGCGGTCGCCTCGTGCGCCCGGCGCAGCGCGGCGCCGTCGCGCACGAGCAGAGCTCCCGTGCCGTAGGGCAGGAACAGGCCCTTGTGCGGATCGAGGGTGAGGGAGTCGGCCCGCGAGAGCCCGGGCATGAGGTCCCGAAGCTCCGGGCACAGGTGGAAGAACGCCCCGTAGGCGCCGTCCACGTGGTGCCAGATGCCTTCGCGGGCGCACAGGTCGGCGATGGCGGTCAGCGGATCGACCGCGCCCGTGTTGGTGGTGCCGGCCGCCGACGCGACGCAGAACGGCCGGAGACCGGCCCGGCGATCCGTGGCGATCAGGTCGGCGAGGGCGTCCACGTCCATCCGGAACCCCTCGTCGACGGGCACTGCCCTGACCCGGTCCGGCATGATGCCGGCCAGCCGGGCCGACTTCGCCATCGAGTGGTGCATCTGCGTCGAGCCGTACAGCACGCCCGCGCGGATGTCCGCACCGAGATGCCGCTCGCGCGCGCAGACTACGGCGTTGAAGTGCGCCATCGACCCGCCGGTCGTGAACAGCCCGCGCGTCTCGGCGGGAAACCCCATCCAGTCGCGCAGCCAGTCGAGGGCGTTGGCCTCGAGCTGCACGAGCGCCGGCGCGGCCAGCCGGACCCCGGTGTAGCGGTTGACGACATCCGCGATGAGGTCCGCCAGCCCCGCGGGATACAGCCCGCCGCCCGGGATGTACGCCAGATAGCCGGGCCCCGACGACGTGAACGACCGCGGCACCCACTCGGCGAGCAGCCGGTCGAGCAGCGGCTCGTACGCGACGCCCCGCTCGGGCGCCGGCTCGCGGAGGCGGCGGCAGAGATCGGCCGCGTCCACGTCGCCCCGGGCCGGCTGCATCTCGAGGCTCAGCACGTGGTCAACGAGCCGCTCGACGGTGACGTGCCCCATGCGCCGCATCTCGTCGGCGGTGAACTCCAGGTCGGCGGGGTCGGTGGGCATGGTCGGCGGCTCTCCGACGAGGAACGCCCGCATCGTGCGCTCGGTCGGACGTTGGTGCAGGTCGTCGCTGCCGTACGCGCCACTGGTGGTCGCAGCGCCGCGGGCCTTTCCGGCGCCGAGTGTGGCACAAGTCGGCCGTGTATTCGAGGGGGCGCCGGTCGTGGGTCCGTTTCTGGTTGCCATTTCCGACGCGACATGGTTGACTGCACATTTTAAGGTGCAGGGTGACCGCCAAGCCGACGCCACACAAGATCCCGCTGAATCTCCTACCGCACGGCGGCCGGACGCGAACCCGTGAGGGAATGGCTGCAACGGCTGGATGAAGCCGAGCGTCGGGAGATAGGCAAGGACCTGCTCCGGGCGCAATGGCGGTGGCCGACAGGCATGCCGCTGTGCCGCCCGATGGGCGACGGCCTCTGGGAAATCCGAACGGACCTGCCGACGAAGCGGACGGCGCGCGTGCTGCTGTGCCTCTACCGCCAGCACTTGGTGGTGCTGCACGGGTTCATCAAGAAAACGCGGGCAACGCCGGATTCGGACCTGGCAACGGCGCGGGCACGCCAGAGGGAGTTGGAACGATGAGCAAGGTCCATATGGGATCGAGCATCGATGCCTTCCTGAAGAAGGAGGGCATCTTCGAGGAAACGCAAGCGCAGGCGATCAAGGAGGTCGTCGCGTGGCAGCTTGCGGAGGCCATGAAGCAGCAGAACATCTCCAAGAACAAGATGGCGACGCTGCTGAAGACGAGCCGCACCCAAGTGGACCGGCTGCTCGATCCGAAAAGCGACATCACGCTCGGCAGCCTGCAACGGGCCGCCGCAATGGTCGGACGCCGCGTGAACGTCGAGTTGGTGTAGGGGAGGCGCGCTGAGGGCGGTCGCTCCAGGTCAGGTAGCCCCGCATCACTTCGCGAGCTTCTCGTAGAGCGTTGCGAACCGGGCGTGGCTGCGCTGATAGGCGGCCATTCACATGCGGGCGGGCCGTGCCCTGCCTGCGCTGCTCGAGCAGCGCGGCGATCGCCTCGTCGACCAAGGCCTGGGATCTGGCGGCCCTCGTCCCTGGCCAGGGTCCGCAGTTCGTCGAGGAGGGCGCTGTCCACCTGGGTCGCGAATTTCCGGCGCGTCGGCATCGCGGCATCTCCTGCGCGCATCGAACGATCAGAACTTCAGCTACGCGAGCACGACCCGGGCGTGGTGCCCGGCGACCGATGCCAGCGCCGCATCGCGCGTCAGCAGCGGTGCGTCCAGGCTCTCCGCGAGCGCCAGGTAGGCGGCATCGTAGGCCGTCAGGTTGTGACGAAGCTGCCACATCCGTTCCAGCAGCGGCAGATGTCCGTGGCGCTCGATGGACATGGCCGCCAGATTCCCGAGCGAGGCGCGGCCGCGGCGCTCGTCGATCTCGCCGTGCAGAGCACAACGTCTGAGCGCATGGGCGACCTCGACATCCAGCATGTGGGGCGCGTGCAGTTGGTCGTCGCCTTCGACGACAAGATTCTCGAGCGCGACGCCCATATCGGAGCGGAGAAGCACCTCGACCACGATCGAAGCGTCGACGACAATCACCGGCTGTCCCGAGCTTCGCGGATGAGCTCGGCGGCCGACACGCTGAGCTTGACGCGGGGAAGCGATTGCAGGCGCTCGCCGAACCGCCTGCGGGCCAGGATGTCCAGCACGTAGCCGGCCACGGACAGGCGCTCGGCGGCGGCTCGCTTCTCCAGCGCCTGGTAGATATCTTCGGGGACATCACGGAGCACGATCGTGCGCTCCGGGCTTGGGCTCTCGGACTCGCGCCGCGACACCGCGCCGGCCTCGCTGACCCGGTCGGCTCTTCCGCGCCCGTCGCCCGCGGCGCCCAGCAGGTACTGCTGCAGCGCCAGTCGCACGATGTCCGACGGCCGACGCGAGTCGCGCTTCGCCCGTTCCCCAACGGCTTCGTTCAGCTCGCGGGGCAGTCTGACGCTCAACTGGTCGCGCATCCGCTCCTCCCTCCCCTCACGTCATTGTAATGCAACGCAATGCGAATCGTCGACTGCGGGCGGCATTGGGGGCCGCGATCGTCACCGCGGGCGGGTGCACATCCTTCAGGCGGGCGCGCATGGCGGCGCCGTCGCGGGGAGGCCCGGATCGTCACGCCGCCGGCGGTCGAGGTCGGCCCGCCCTTCTGGGAGTTTCCAGATGGCACCCCGGACGAGATGCCGTAGTGCATGTTCGGGAAGCCGTTCATCACATCCGGGTCTCGGGGTCAGGCCGGGCCGGCCGCACGCACGGCTTCACTCACGTTGTCGGCGTATGCCCGGAAATTGTCCCGGAACAGCGCCGCCAGCTTCGTCGCCGCCTCATCGTAGCTGCCGGGATCGCTCCAGGTCGATTTCGGGACGAGGATGTCATTCGACACGTCAGGACATGCAGTGACGACCCGCAGCCCGAAGAACGGTTCCCGCTCGGTCGGCGCGGCCGTCAGCACGCCCGCGTGTATTGCGTCCAGGATGGCCCGGGTGTCGGCCAGCTCGATTCGCCGGCCGACGCCGTGGGGCCCGCCGCTCCAGCCGGTATTGACCAGCCAGACGCTCACCCCGTGTTCGACGATCTTCTTCGACAGGAGCGAGGCGTACTTTCCCGGATGCCAGACGAGAAACGGTCCGCCGAAACAGGGCGAGAACGTCGCTTGCGGTTCGCTGACGCCGACTTCGGTACCGGCAACCTTTGCCGTATAGCCGCTGATGAAATGGTACTCGGCCTGTTCGGGCGTCAACCGGCTGACCGGCGGCAGCACGCCGAACGCATCGCAGGTGAGGAAGATGACGTGCTTCGGGTGATTCGCGACACACGGGCGGCGTATGTTCGGAATGAACTCGATCGGATAGGCGCCACGGGTATTCTCCGTGATGCTGCTGTCGGCGAAGTCGACATGATGGTCGGATGCGTCGTAAACGACGTTCTCCAGCACCGCGCCGAACCGGAGCGCCTCGAAGATCTCCGGCTCGGCCTCACGGGTCAGGTAGATGGCCTTGGCGTAGCAGCCGCCCTCGATGTTGAAGATGCCCGTGTCGCTCCAGCAATGCTCGTCGTCCCCGATCAACGCGCGCTTCGGGTCGGCCGAGAGCGTGGTCTTGCCCGTCCCCGAGAGACCGAACAGCACGGATGATTCGCCGGTCGCCGGATCCGCGGTCGCCGAGGAGTGCATCGACAGGACGCCGCGTTTCGGCATCAGATAGTTCATCAGCGTGAAGACCGCCTTCTTCATTTCGCCCGCGTACTGCGTGCCGAGAATCACGACCTCCTGCCGTTCGAGACTCAGGTCCACGGTGGTCTTCGACGTCATCCCGGTCGTGTACCGGTTGGCCGGGAACGCCCCGGCGTTGAGAATGACGCAGTCGGGAGCGCCGAACGCCTGCAGCTCTTCCCGCGTGGGCCGGATCAGCATGTTGTGCATGAACAGCGCGTGATACGGGCGGGCGCAGATGACGCGCACCTTCAGCCGATACGCCGGATCCCAGCCGGCGAAGGCATCCACGCAGTAGAGTGCCGGCCGGCTGTTGAGGTAATCGAGCGCGCGCTCACGATTCACGCAGAAGGTCAGATCGTCGAGACCGATATTGACGTTGCCCCACCAGACGTCGCCGGACGATTCGGGGTGTCTCACGACGCGCTTGTCCTTCGGCGAACGGCCGGTCTTGTCGCCGGAGTACGCGATCAAGGCGCCGGTATCGGACAGCGTCGTCCGCTCGTCGTGCAGAAAGGCTTGTTGATACAGCACCGGGGGGGAGGCATTTCTGTGGACCGTCTCGACATCGAGCCCGTACTCACGGAGATCGAACATCCTCGCCCCTTTCGATTGCGCGTCCTGCTTACAGGTCAGTGCGCGAGATGCTGCACGAACCAGTCGACCAGCGCGGTCGTCGCGAGCTCGGCGTCGGCGCCGCGGAATCCGTGGCCGGCGCCGGGAATGACGATCACCTTCGACTCGACCCCGTGTTCCTGCAGCGCGGCGTACATGTCGTGGCTGTTGCTCACCGGCACCAGGCCGTCGGCGTCGCCGTGGATCAGCAGCGTGGGGGGATCGTCCCCCGACACGTGAACGATCGGAGACACCGAATGGGCGTCGGCGGGATCGAAGTTCAGCGCCGGGAACCGGGTGTTGGGGCTCTCGCCGGCGATTCCGCGCGCGAGCGGGCGCAGGTCGACCGGCGGATAGTAGGCCACCACCGCCGCCACCCGGTTGCCGGTCCGGAGCACCGCGTCCTCGGCCGACGGGTCCCCCCGGTCGGACGCCAGCCCGAGCATCAGCGACAGATGCCCGCCGGCGCTCCCGCCCCAGACGCCGAGGCGGTTCGGGTCGACGCCGAGCCGCCGCGCGTTGAGCCTGACGTAGCGCACCGCGCGCCGCACGTCGGGGACGATCTCGGGCAGGATGAACTTGGGACTGCTGCCGTGGCGGACCGCGAGCACGGTGAACCCGGCGTCGAGCAGCGCCTGGTACCGCCGCTGCGACTCCGCGTGCGGCCGCCACGCCGAGCGCCAGCCGCCGCTGACCATGTTCAGCACCGCCGCCCCGTTGGCGTCGGCCGGGGTGAACACGTCGAACGTCAAGGCCATGCCGTACTTGTGGCCGTACACCACGTCCGGCGTGACGGTGACGTCCTGGGCGGACGACGCGCCCGCCGCGAGCAGGACGAAGGCGGCAACAACGACTCGTAGTCTCGACATGGGTCCTCCCTGCAATTCGGTGCGACCATTTTATCCCGCCCGCCCGAAGCGGCCGCCGCCCCCCGCGCCTGGGGATTCGTGCGATCGGCTGGATGCGGGACGTCCGGCAGGGACCGGACGGCTACATCTACTTGGCGGTCGAGCACCGCGACGGGCCGAGCCAGGTGGTGCGGCTCGAGCCGGTGCCGCGCCGATAGGAGAAGCACTACCGCCCCGGAGAGGCCGGCGGAGCGAAGTACTTGTCCAGGATCCACCGCGGCTGCCAGCGATCGGGCTGCCGTTCTCGCCCGGTCAGATCGCGCCGGAGCGGCAACGGCTCGGCGACCTCCAGCGGCGCCGTGTCGCCCATCGCGGCTCGCCATCCTTCCAGCAGCGCCTCGAGCCGGGCCAGGGTCTGCCGGTGCGCGGGATCGGCCGCGAGATTGCGCAGCTCGTCCGGGTCCTCGGCGAGGTCGAACAACTGCCGGTGGTCGACCTTCGGGTAGACGATCAGCTTGTACCGCTCGTCGCGCACCGCGCGCATCAGGTCCTGGTAGGGCAGGAACACGCTCCGGCGCCAGGCCGCATCGCCCTCGCCCGACCACAGCGCCGCGAGGTCGCGGCCGTCGATGCCGGGCGGCGTCTCGGCCGCGCCCAGGCCGAGCAGGGTCGGGAACAGGTCGAAGAGATAGGTGAAGGCGTCGGTCGAGCCGTGCGGGATGCCCGGCCCGCGGACGATCAGGGGGCAGCGCATGGAATGCTCGTACAGGTTCTGCTTGCCGAGCAGCCCGTGGCTGCCCATCCCCAGCCCGTGGTCGGCGGCGTAGACCACCACCGTGTTCCCGGCCTGGCCGTTCTCCTCGAGCGCGGCGAGAATCCTCCCGACCTGCTCGTCCAGGTGGGTGACGAGGCCGTAGTACTCGGCCAGTTGATCGCGGATCACCTCGGGCGTCCGCGGCCACGCCGCGAGGTTCTCGTCGCGAAGGACCAGCACGCCGTGGTCGAACGGGTGCTGAGGCATGTAGTTCGCCGGCAGGGGCAGGTCGCGGCGGTAGTACCGCTCGCGGTACACGGGCGGGGGCTGGCGCGGATCGTGGGGCGCCATGAACGGTACGTAGGCGAAGAACGGCCGGTCCGCCTCGTCCCCCTCCGCCAGGTCCGCCTGCTCGTCCAGAAAGGCGATGACCGCGTCGGCGAACAGCTCGCTGGAGAACGCCTCCCCCACCCGCCGGCGCACGAACTGGCCGGCCTCGATGTCCTGGACCTCCACCTGCGTGTGGTCGGCCATGCCGCCCAGGTACACCGCCGTTCCGCGGTCGAAGCTCCGCAGCAGCGCCTCCTCGCCGTTGTGCCACTTGCCGGTGATGAAGGTGCGGTAGCCCGCCGCTTCGAGCTGCCGCGGCAGGGTCGGCACGCCCCGCATGTCGTTCGGCGAGCGCATCCAGCTCCGGCCCGTCAGCACCATCGCCCGGCTCGGCACGCACACCGCGCCGCTGTTCGAGCCGAACACGTAGTTGCGGCGGAAGCTGAAGCCCTCGTCAGCCAGCCGGTCGAGGTTCGGCGTGTCGATCAGCTCGTTGCCCCACGCGCCGATGGTGTCGGCCCGCTGATCGTCCGCGAACAGGAACAGGATGTTCGGGCGGTCCGGCGGCGGCGCGGCTTCGCGCGCCGGCTGGGCGGCCAGCGGCAGGGCGACGAGCAGGGCCGCCGCCGCGGCCGGCGCGACTGCCCACCGGCGGAACGAATCACGGAGCAGTTCGCGAGTGGCGTTCATTCGGTCGTCTCTCCCTGCAACCGGTCCCCGCGACGGGCACTCGAAGCCTACATCTCCGGCGCCGACATTACCGGTCTCCAGTCACTCGCGGCGACGGATGCCGAGCCGCGACGGCGCGCCGCGTCGCACGGAGTGAACTCGCCGGGCCCCACCCTCCGTCACCTGGACTCCCACCTGGGCTCCATCCCGCCTGCGGACCCGCGCATGGCCGGGTCGAGCCGTCCCGAGACACCCGTCACAGCGGCGGCGTCCGCTCGTGCCAGTCCGTCGCCTGCTCGTAGGCGTGCGCGAGCGCGAGCACGTCGACCTCGCCGAGGGCGCGGCCGCACAACTGCAGGCCGATGGGCAGGCCCTCGCGGCTGAAGCCGCACGGAACGGTGATCGCAGGGGTGCCGTAGCCGTTGAAGGGCGCCGTGTTGCGAATCAGGATCGCCGTCGCCTCGAGCGGCGACGCCATCGCCGCCTCGATGCTGACGGGAAGCTCGACCAGCGTCGGCATGACGAGGACATCGACGTCGTCGAACACCGCCGCGACCGCCTTCCTCACCAGCGCGAGCTGGTAGCGCGCCTCGGCATAGTCGGCGGCGGACATCTCCGCGCCCCCCTCGATGCGCGCCAGCGTGCTCTCGGCGTACAAGCCGCGGTGCGCCTCCAGGAGATCGGCGTGATAGGCGTACGCCTCGACCCCCACCGTGCGGGCCTCCGGCAGCGGCGGCAGCTCCACGTCCCGCGTGCCCGCCGTCAGGTCGCCGAGGACGCCGAGCGCCCGCTCGACGGCGGCCAGCACCTGCGGGTCGACGTCCTCGTAGAACGCGCGCGGCACGCCGAGACGCATCGCCGAGGTCCGCCGCCGGAGCGCGCCCGCGTAGTCGGGAATGTCGGCCTCGATGCTGGCGATGCCCCGCGGGTCGTAGCCGGCCATCGGCTGCAGCATGAGCGCGGCGTCGGCGACCGACCGGCACATCGGGCCGACGTGGTCGAGCGAGACGCTCAGGGGGACGATGCCGCGGATGCTGGCCAGCCCGTAGGTCGGCTTGAGGCCGGCGATGCCGCAGTGCGCGGCGGGGATGCGGACCGATCCCCCCGTATCGGTGCCGAGGGCGCCGGCGCACAACCGCGCCGCGACGGCCGCGCCAGAGCCGCCGGACGACCCGCCGGGGATGCGATCGGTGTCCCACGGGTTGCGCACGGGGCCGGTGTGGGTGAACGCCGAAGTGCCGCCGTAGGCGAACTCGTGCATGTTGAGCTTGCCCAGCACGATCGCGCCCGCCGCCTCGAGCCGCGTCACCACCTCGGCGTCCTCGTCCGGGACGCGGTCCGCGAACACCGCGCTCGCCGCCGTCGTCAGCACGCCCGCGGTGTCGATGTTGTCCTTCAAGGCAATCGGAATGCCGTGCAGCGGCCCGCGCCACCGGCCGGCCGCCAGCTCCGCCTCGAGCGCCCGCGCGCGCTCGACGGCGCGCTCCTCGGTCACCGTCACGAACGCGTTGAGCCGGTCGTCCAGGCGCCGGATGCGCGCGACGTAGGCCTCCACCAGCTCCAGCGGCGAGAGGTCGCGCCGGCGAACGAGGCGCTGCGCCTCGGCGATGGTCAGGTCGGTCGGCTCGGTGGCCTGCGCGAACGCCGGGCGGGTCGCGAGGCAGGCGGCCGCGGTTGCGCTCGCCGTGAGGAAGTCGCGTCGGGTGAAGGCTCTTGCCATGCTCATGTCCTGCGGAAAGCGGCCGCGGGTGGCCGAAGTCGGGTTGCGACAGCATACCGCCGGACGGCGTCGCGGGTCGACCGCGATTTCGCCGACCGGGGATGCAGCGATTGTGCGGTGGGTTGTGCGACAATACGGACATGGCGACCAACCTGGCGATCAGCCCCGACCTCCTGGAGCGCGCCCTGAAGCTCAGCGGCAAGAGAACCAAGACCGCTGCCGTGACCCTGGCCCTGCAGGAGTTCATTGCACGGCGGGAGCAGCGCCGGTTGATCGAGCTGTTCGACTCGCTCGACTGGGACCCGACGTTCGACTACAAGGCGGAGCGCTCGCGCGGATGAGTTTCCTCGTCGACACTAGCGTCTGGTCTCTCGCCCTCCGGAGAGACTCATCCACCGAGGCTCCCGAAACCGCCCGTCTGCGAGAGGCGCTCGCCTCCGGGGAGGCGGTGTTCACGACCGGGCTCGTCCTTCAGGAGCTGCTGCAGGGCTTCCGCGGCCCCACGGCCCGCGACGCTATCGTGGCGCGCTTCGCCTCGTTGCCGATGGTCGTGCCGGACCGCGATGACCATGTCGCGGCCGCCGATCTCCGCAATACGTGCCGGCGTCACGGGGTCCAGCTCGGGACCGTCGACGCCCTGCTCGCACGCCTCTGCCTCCATCACGACCTGGAGCTGCTCACCACCGATCGAGACTTCCACCATGCCGCCCGCCATGCCCCGTTGCGGATTTGGCGTCTACCGCAGAGCGCGATCCACTGAAGGCGAAGCCGCCCAGAGGGCCGGGAGCCCGTGGTGACTTCATCGTCGCGGTCCATCACGGCAGCGGAGTCCCCGGGACGATGCCTTGCAGCAGCTCGGTCACCGGCAGGCACAGGATGCCGTCGATCTGCAGGCGTTCATCGCCAAGGTAGGCCAATCGGGCCTGCGCCTCCGGGTAGTCCTGCGCGAAGCTCTTCAACGACCTGAGGTCCGCCGGCCGGATGCGCGCGGCGTGCTTGACCTCGAGGGCCCAGAACACGTCTCGGCCGTAGACGACGAAGTCGACCTCGCTGCCGGCCCGCGTGCGCCAGAACGCGAGGGTGGCGGCGGCCCCGGAGTAGTCGATCCACGCCCGCACGTGCTGCGCGACCAGTCCCTCCAGCGCCGCGCCGCGGGCCTCCTCCGGCCGATCCAGCGGCCCCGCCGGGCGTAGCGACCGGAACACGCCGGCGTCGGCGAAGAAGAACTTGGGATGCGTCGTGACCTGCCGGCGCGCGCGGCGGGCGAAGACGGGAAGCCGGAACGCGAGCAGCAGGTCTTCCACGATCTCGATGAACCCCTCCACCGTCTTGCGGCGCACCTCGCACTCCCGGGCCACGTCGCTCGTGTTGAGCACGGCCGCCTGCGAGAAGCTGATGGCTTCGAGAAACCGGTGGAATGCGCCCAGGTCGCGCACCAGCCCCTCCGTCTGGACCTCTTGCTGGACGTACAGCCCCGCGTAGGCGCTCAGCGTATCGCCGGGATCGTCGGCGTCCCAGACCAACGGCAGCAGTCCCTGGTCGAGCGCCGCCCCCAGGTCGAAGTCCGTACCGAGCTCGGCCGCCATGAACGGGTGCATCCGCCGAACGACCGCGCGACCGGCGAGGAGGTCCACGCCCGCCCGCTTGAGCTTCCGCGCGCTCGATCCGGTCAGCACGAAGCGGGGGCTGCCGAGCTCCTCAACGAGCTGATGGACGACGGTGAGCAGCTCGGGAACCCGCTGCACTTCGTCGATCACGATGTCGGCCACGCCGGGTGCCGCCGCGAGCTCACGCAGCCGCTCCGGCCGCGCCGCGTACTGCCGCTGCTGCGCCGGCGCCAGCAGGTCGACCCGGACGGCCTGCGGGAACGCGGTCTGCAGCCAGGTGCTCTTGCCGGTTCCACGCGGGCCGAACAGGAAGAAGTGCCCTCGCGGCGGGCGACAAAATGTCCTCTTTATCGCCACAATGAGAGCGATTATGGCATTGACTGGGCAAAAACACACCAGAACGGGACGGACCGGGCGGAATCTTCGCGCAACGCCGCTACGGCCCGACGCTTCAGGAGACGCCGAACCTGTCGATCGGCGCGTCGCCGCCACTCGAACGTCAGCCGGCAGCGCGCGGCTCGGCAGGCGGCGGTTCTTCGCGCACGCGCACGCTGGCGCGCCGGCGGCGGCGGACGATGCCGGCGACGGCTTCGATGCGGCTGCGCGACAACAGCCAGGAAAGCCGCGCACCCGCGGCCGACCTGCCGCCACCGGTCGGATGTCAGAAGCCGCTCACCGCCGCCGCAACCCCCATCGCCGCCACGCAACCATCAATGCGGCCAGTAGGGCCAGCACGATTCCCGCGCCGACGACGAGGGTCCGCCAGCTCGCGGCCTGCTGCGGTTCGTCGAGGGGGGCAGGCAGCTCGTCCGCCGCCGCGGCCGCTTCCGCCACGGCGTCCTCCGTGGCGGCGGCCGGCGGGCCGCGGTCCCCGATGGCATAGAGATGGCCCGTCGTGCGGATGAACAACTGCCCCTCGGACACCGCGGGCGAGCTGAGGACGTAGTCGTCGAAGTCGTTCTCCGCCAGCACCTCGAACTCGGGTCCGGCCCGCAGGACGGTGGTCATGCCGTTCTCGTTCGTGACGTAGATCTTGCCGTCGGCCAGCACCGGCGACGCGCTGTAGGTGCCTCGGCGAATGCGCTCGGGGCCGTAGACCGGGGCGCCGGTCCTGGCGTCGGTCACGTAGACGATGCCGCGATCGTTGACCACGTAGAAGTACTCGCCGTCGGTCACCGGCGTCGGCACGTCCGGCCCGTCGTCCGACGACCAGACGACGTGCGTGTCCAGCACGTCGCCCCGCCCGCCGGGCCGCAGCGCCAGCAGGGGCCGGACCCGGGTCGGGGCGTAGATCACCCCGTCGTGCACGAGCGGCGAGGCCACGATGCGGTAGTCGCGCTGCCGCGTGGGGTTCAGTCCGTCGGCCCGCCACAGCTCCTGCCCGGTCTCCGGGTCGTGCCCCGTCACCGCGTCCCCGCCCGTGATCACGATCTCCGTCGTCCCGTCGTACTCGAGCAGCGCCGGCGTCGAGTACGAGTCCGGAGACTCCCGCACGGCCAGCGTCGGCCTCTCGACCCGCCAGACCGTCTCGCCGCTGAGCGCATCGATCCGCAGGACGTAGGACGGGTCGTCCGTCCGCATCCCGTGCAGCACCTGCACGAAGAGGGCTCCGCCGTGCAGCAACGGCGACGAGGCATAGCCCCAGTTCAACCCGAACGGACCGTAGGACGCAGGGATGTCGCGCATCCACAGCTCGTTGCCGTCGACATCGAAGGCCTTGAGGATGCCGGTGCCCGTCATCACCCAGACGTGCTCGCCGTCGGTCACGGGAGACGGCGACGACATGTTCTGCTTGCGGAGGCGGCGGTTCCCGTCGCTCAGGTGACGCTGCCAGACCGGCTCGCCGGTGTCCCGGTCGAGGCACCACAGCTCGATGTCGTCGTCGTCGACCGCGACGTTCAGGAAGATGAGATCGCCCCAGACGATGGGGGTCGAGCCGGACCAGGCGGGCATCGGGAGCTTCCACGCGATGTTCCGCTCCGTGTCCCACTCCACCGGCAGGCCGGTCTCGCTGCTGACGCCGTCCCCGGTCGGCCCGCGCCAGGCCGGCCAGTTCTCGGCCGCGGCGTCGGCGGCCGAGGTCACGGCCATCACCAGCGCCACGGCCAGACCGGCGACGATCGGTTGCGCACGCATGATCTCCTCCCGCGGGTATCCTCCCGGCCTTTCGCGACTCCTCCTGTTCTACAGCATACCGTTTCGACCCGTTCCACCGGCCCGCTGTTCCCGACGCTCCGCGGGCCACAGCTCACCGACGCCGGCGATGGAGGTTCGGGGCCTGCGGGCAGGGGGAGGTCAGGCCCTGGCCCACCGGTAGGCACGGAGGGACATCGGCGGGGTAGGCCGGTGATGCACTCGACGGCGTCGCTGGCGTATGGCGATCTCGCCGGCGGCGATTCGGGATCCCTCACATGCCCCAGACAGTGACCGACGCGCCGCTTGCGGCCGGCTCGCGGCGGAAGATCTTCTCCGCCCAGGTCCTTTCCCGCGAGCGGTCGAAGACGATGAGGTGGCCCGACTCGGCGCCGCAGCGGTCCATGTAGCCCCGCGTCTGCTCGACGCCCTGGCGGATGGTGCGCTCCAACCCGCTGCCGCGCACCTTGCATTCGACGACGAACCGCCGGATGCGATTCCCCTGCGGCCACAGGATCGGCAGGTCGACGCGTCCGCGGCCCAGGGCGTACTCGCGCTCGATGCGGCCGCCGCCGTTCACCACCTTCTGCAGATAGGCCTGCAGCAGAAGCTGCGGGCCGGCCTCCCGATAGCGGTCGAAACGCTGCGTCCAGTGCTCCGAGTGCTCACGGAAGAACTGCTGGAACGCCGCCAGCAGCCCGTCCACGTCCAGGTCCCCGCCCGGACCCACGTACCACGCCGTCTCCGCCTCGATGTCGTCCTGGGTCACGAAGGTCAGCTCGCGCGGAATCACCTCCGCGTAGATGGGGTTGGCGATGCGCTTCGCGTCGCTCTGCGCCAACAGGCCCAGGTCGCGCGCGTATTCCACGTCGCGGCCCCGCTCGGCGTAGCTGTCCCGACTCGCGGCGCCCGTCAGCATCGGCGCCACCACCCGCCGCACCCGCTCCTCGCGCAGCTTGTCGGCCAGATCGTCGAGGTGGGTGGCGCGGGCCAGGATCACCCGTTCCTGGGCGTCCACGATGTCGTCCACCGCGATCGCGCGGCTCCGGTCCCGGCCCGCGCCGCTCCCGAAGCAGGCCTCGCGGCACAGCGCGTTCACCAGCCACGGCTGCCCCGCCGTCCGCCTCCAGACGGCCGCCAGCGCGTCGCCGGTGAACGCCTGCCCGGTCTCCTCGGTGTGCTGGGCGAGCAGCGCCCGCGTCTCCGCTTCGGTGAAGTCGCCCAGGCGGAGCGAGGCGGACTTGACGTTGAACGCGCTGCCGCCGAGCACCGCCGCGTTCTGCGCCGAGGAATGAATGCGGTAGTCCCGAACGTCCCGCACCCCGCACAGGATCACGCTATGCGGAAAACGCCCGGGCCGGTCCGGGTAGCCGGCGCGCAACTGACGCAGCACGGACAGCAGCGTGTCCCCGACCAGCGCGTCGATCTCGTCGATCAGGAGCACCAGCGGCCGCGGATCGGCCATGCACCAACGAAAGAGGGCCTGACGCAGCGCCTGGCCCGGCCCGACGCGCTCCAGCACGCCGGGCCAGATGCCCTCCAGCGACTCGTCGCCCAGCGTCACGCCCGCCTGCAGCGCCAGCTCCGCCAACACCGCGCGCATGCCCTCCGCCACGTTCTCGCGGAGCGCCTGGACGGCCTCGACGCTCATGTACACGCAACGATAGTCGCCCGCGGCGTTCAGCAGGTCCCGCAACGCGAGCAACGCCGACGTCTTGCCCGTCTGCCGCGGCGCGTGGAGCACGAAGTACGTCTTGTCCCGCACCAGATCGAGCACGTCGTCCAGGCTCACCCGGTCGAGCGGCGGGATGTGGTAGTGGTCCGCCGCGACGACGGGACCCGCGATGTTGAACTTCCGCATCGTCGCCATTCCTGCCGGGTAAGTCCCCAGGAAGCCACCAGAAGATGTTATAGAGCCCGTCCGCCCCTGCAGATCGCGCTTGAATGCGAGCCGCGCACCTGCGCCCGACCTGCCGCAGCTCCGTCCTGGACGTAGCCGCGCGACGACGCCAACGTCCGGCCGCTGCTGCGTCCCGCCGCATCGCCGGCGACCGCGAGTTCGCCGGCAGCGTTAGCACGCTAGCTCAGCTCGTCAGCCACCCCGACCTCGCCCCCCGCACGTCGGACTGCCACATCCCGCCCTACGCAACATCCTCATCTCGGCGAAAACTCGTCTTGAACTTTCCCTCCAACCGCTGCCTCTCAAACTCCAGGACCGCATGCCCCGGGCTCTCTTGCTCCCAACGCGCAAGAAAGTGCTTCAACCCGCCAATATCTCTCATCGTCTCACAAAGCAAAACCAATGCCCGATATATGCTATCCCTGGTTATCCTTCCGTCCTCTCCGCGCTCCCTCAGCGCGTGCTCAAAGTGTTCCCGGGCTGTGGCCGCTTCTCTCGCCGCCCGCTCGTGATGCAACCCTCCCAATAGCTCCTTCGCCAAGTCCGCACGCGACCTACCCGCCCAGTATCTCAACGGTCCCGAGCTTGGTATCAGCTCCAGTCCCTTCTCCGCCGCGGTTACCCCTCATGGGGATTGGAAACTGGTTGGCGCGCCCAACGACGCGTCCGATGAGCGGATCTCATTACCCCTCATGGGGATTGGAAACGAACACCCACAGGTCTCGCGCCGCGGGGTCGTAGGCCTCTCATTACCCCTCATGGGGATTGGAAACCCGCGCGTGAGCCCGGAGGCGACGATCAGGCGCGACTGGTACTCATTACCCCTCATGGGGATTGGAAACCGGTCACGGCGTCGGCACCTGCGGGACGATCCCGAACTCATTACCCCTCATGGGGATTGGAAACGTTCACGGGTCTGGCGGAGCACGGCCCGCCACATGAGGCTCATTACCCCTCATGGGGATTGGAAACTGTGACGTGGCAGTCTTGAGGAAGTGGGCTTCGTCCAACTCATTACCCCTCATGGGGATTGGAAACTGCTGCCGGTCCCAAAGACTTCGGATGCTCTCGCTGCCCTCATTACCCCTCATGGGGATTGGGAAACGCAGCGAGGTTCCCCTTCCGCGGCCGCCCGCGCATCTCATTACCCCTCATGGGGATTGGAAACTCCAAAAGACAGCCCGGTCGCGGGTCCGCAGGCCCCACACCTCATTACCCCTCATGGGGATTGGAAACTTGGGCCGTCTGAGGATGGGGAGATGCGACCCTTGGAGCTCATTACCCCTCATGGGGATTGGAAACGTTTCGCTCCAGCGTCGGCGGAGGGGAGAGCATAGCCTCCTCATTACCCCTCATGGGGATTGGAAACCGCCCTCCTTCCCTGCCCGGTGGAGCAGGGCCTCCCGCTCATTACCCCTCATGGGGATTGGAAACCCCATCGACGCGATGTGCCGGCGCTGGCGCCACACCCTCATTACCCCTCATGGGGATTGGAAACGTGGGGCGGGATCGGCCTCATCGTCGGGGGGTTGGCCCTCTCATTACCCCTCATGGGGATTGGAAACTCGGCAACACGAGCACGGTCAGGTCGTCCCAATCGACGCCGGCTCATTACCCCTCATGGGGATTGGAAACTGCACCTATAATACTATCCGCGCCCCGCGGCCGCAAGGCCTCTCATTACCCCTCATGGGGATTGGAAACTCACGGGCCGCCTCCAGGTCCTGTTGCAGCTCCGTCTCATTACCCCTCATGGGGATTGGAAACATTGAAGACCGGAGCCTCATGCGCAGAGCCGACATCCTCATTACCCCTCATGGGGATTGGAAACTCGCCGTACTCGGCCGTCAGCCGGTCGGTCTCCGCGCGCTCATTACCCCTCATGGGGATTGGAAACTCAGCGATCTGCTCCGCCGCCGTGGGCAGCCCCGCCTCATTACCCCTCATGGGGATTGGAAACCCGCCTGCGCGCCCTCCAGGACCTGCGAGACGACATCTCATTACCCCTCATGGGGATTGGAAACTCGACTGGACCGGCCAGCAGACGACGAACCAATCCGGCTCATTACCCCTCATGGGGATTGGAAACTGAGACGCCGCGGTCGCGTCGTCCAAAAACCGTCGCACTCATTACCCCTCATGGGGATTGGAAACCCCTGTGCTTAGCCGCCTCCTGCCCAATGGCTCCCCGTCATCGTCGCCCCGTCGACGTACCCTTCACCACTAAATGTGCGCTTGGTCTCGGTTCCGGCGCGGTTATCTCTTCAGGCGCATCCTCCGACGGCCTATCAGCCCGTGGTGAAACCCCGCGTTGCACCGAGAGTGGCGAGGCGCCCGCCTGACAAGGCGCGACGAGGGAGAATATTGGGCATATTTGACCGAGGAGCAACGCAGTCAAGCGGGATGCATCGCGGCTCGAATGCAGCGCGGACTTTCGCCACGGGCTGCTATAACACCGACCAGTCTTTGCCATGCCATTGGTCCATTTCCTGTCGCATCTGGCCGCCCAACGCTTCTTTCCTGAGTCGATGGACCTCCACGTTGTGACGGTTTCTGCTCACCAGTTTCAGAATCCGATCTTCGGGCTTGATGGTCTTCGCAATCTTGGCGACCAGCCTGATGACCTCCGACTCCGGAAGGTCGCCCATAAAGACCGATGCCTGCTCGTGCGTCAGAAACTCCTTGAGGAGCTTCCTGTATACTTCCGTCCGTTTGGCTGGAACGTCGTACGATACCAATATGAACACGCTTTACCCCCGCCATGAGAATGCCTTGAATCGTCCCGCACCGAGGGCTTCTCTCTCCAGCGTCAGACATTGCCGGTACATTGCTTGGCGGAAAGAAAGCGAGCTGTTCTTTTCCTCGATCCGCGACCAGAAATGCGCTGTTGCCTTCATCCGTCCCTTCTCGTTCAGCAGGCAGATTCCTGGCGTCTGCTGGAACCAGGAGAGGTCGGCGTGTTTACGCCGAAACAGCGACAGGAGCAAAGCATCCGACAAGACTGGCCGGAATGGTTCCGCCATGTCAATTGACAGCGAGCGGCGTCCGGTTCCGGGTGCGTGCAGGAACGAGACGCTCCTGTCGAGGTGCGTTTTTGCCAGCTCGTTCGCGCAAGCCGAGTACACCAGCGTGTTGAAGAAGGACATCAGGCAGTTCACCGGATCTGGTGGGGGCCGCCGAATCCGGTGTTCCAGCTTGGCCGCCGGTGCGATGTGCTGAAACGCGTTGTGGAGTCCGGTCCGGGCAAGCCCTTCGGCGCCCATCAGTTCCTCGATTGTCTCCGCTCGGCCGATTGCCGAGATTGCTCCGTCAATGCCGTTCAGGGCCGGGTGGAGGCCGGCTGTCCCATTGCGCTGGTAGCGCTGCAGGAGCCCCCGCATCGATTTGGCCTGTGCAGTGACTATGGCCTTCGCAATCCGCATTCGGTCGGTGTTCTTCAGGTACAGCTCCGCTTGGCCGATGCGTACCCGTCCCGATGGATTGTCGTCCTCCGGCTCGAAGGCGCCGATGAACCTCCCGCGGGCATCGAGCACCGTGAACCGGATTCCCCGTCGTCCCATGTCCTTGAGCAGGCGGATGGAAATGGACCCGTCTCCCAGGCACACGATGTGCTTCACCCCGTTCAGCGGAATCGCCTTCCGCCCAGCTTCGGACGTCACCACGAGCGCGTTTTCGTGCCGGTTCAGCCGTGCGTCGCGCGGAATGATGACCGTGTCCATGTATCACTCGTCGTCCCAGCACAGCGGATAACAGCTGCATGCTCCGCAGAGACGGATTCGGTGGGCTCGTGGAGCTGGTTCTGCCGTCAACCCAACGCTTTGCCGTGCGTCCCGGATCAGTTGGCCGAGTACGTGTTCGGTGACCTCGTGAGTCGTCTTCTGTCGAGACCCGTACACCTCCACCTCGGCGCGCCAAGGCTCGCCGGTGGCTCCGATCATGAACGCGGCGTAGAAGAGGGCCTGTCGGGATACCGCTTCCGGCGCGCCGTTTCCGCCTTTTCGTTCGATCACGACGCGCCGATCGAAATCGATGGCGTCCGGCGCGATGCCAAGCCCCCTCGGAACTGCGCTCCGTCGTTTCTCGGTCTGGTGCAGCGCGAGCCCGCGCTGCACCCGCGGGTGCCGGATGGCATGGGTTGCACCCATCAGATGCAGCCACGCACGACGGCGGCACAGGGCGATGTGCTGAAAGTAAAGCCCATGCAGACCGTGGCGTTCGGCCAGCTCACGCAAACAGCGCGCTTTCTGCAGCATCCTCGAAATCCTCATCGAGCGGCGGGCGGCCGAGCAGCTCGACCAGATCCGTCGCCGCGCCGACGACCCTTCTCCGCGGGTCCGTGGGCGAGTCTCGGCCCTTGGGAATGAGAGTGGCGAAATGCTGCCGCCATTCTTCGACCAGACGCCGGAAGGTCTGTTCGGAACCCCTTTCGCGTGCCGGAATGGCCAGTGAGAAGTCCTCGCTGCCGACCGGGGAAGGAACGTACAGCCTCAGCCGTAGCAGTTTCGATCTCTCTGATGGCTCTTCGATTTCCTCTTGGAGTGTCTTGGACAGCAGGTGGATGACGCGCTCGTCTCCTTCGTCGGATACGACGTGGCGCTCCAGTATGGTCGTCGCCCGTCGCAGGAAGGATTCCGTGACGGCGTGGCGCGTGCCGTTCGGATCGATCGCGACAATGGTCGCCCCGATGTTGCGGTAGGTCAATGCGCTGGCAAGCAGTGCCTTCACCCAGCGCCGGTGGGGCTGCCTCTGGCGTCGCTGGTTCGGATCGACTGCGTCAACGGACAGGATTTCTCCGATCTTTGCCTCGACTAATCGCACCACGTTCGGGGCGATGCGTTGCAAGCGCTCCCTGGCCTCGTGTTGAGTCTTCATACGCGTCCGTCGGATGGCGACGATGAACAGGGCGGCCCAGAACGCGCCCCGCCACGAGGCGCGCCGGTAGTAGGGCACCGTTCCGTGACTTTCTGCCGGCTCGATCTCGGTTTCCTTCAGGGTGGGCTCCAGGCGTTGCCGTACGTCCCGCAGGATCTCATTGGTGAACGTCTGGATGCTCGTTTCCGGGTGTTGCTCGACGACACCGGCGACTCGTCGAGTCCAGGCGTCGTGACTGCGACGTTGCTCCGAGAGCGAGACGATCACCTGTCCTTCACGAGAGCCGCGTGCCACCCGCCCGACGCGCTGCATGAAGCTGGCGAGTCCGTGGCCGGGCTCCATGAACATCAGCGTGCTCCTGAACGTGACCCCGATCTCCACGGATGCTGTGCACAGCAGTACCTTGTAGGCGCGGGGGTCGGCGTAACGGTGTCCCCGGCGCGGTGCGTCCGGTCGCCGTTCCGAGTCGGCGATGGAGTGGATCTCCAGGATGTCCTTGTCGTCGATACCTATCCCGGACAGTGACCTGCGGATTTCCGGCGCTTCCTGGATCAACCTCTGCAGGCTGTCGTAGATGACGATGACGGTATGGCAGCCGTCGACCGACCTGCGTAGGGCCTCGATCTTCTGCGCGATGAGTTCGGGAATGGAGCCCGCGTGCACGGAAATCTCCACGTCGCCGTGGATCGGTCGGTGGCCGGGAGGGTGTCCGTCGACGGTCCCTTCGGCTATCGTCTCGATGTCGTTCGACTCGACGCCGCCCCGCGTCAGGATGGCGGTGACGTCGATCGGGGTGGCGGACAGGAGCGACACCTTCCCACGGCGCTCGGTCACCGCCAGCAGCGAGAACAGGCAGGCCAGGCCGAACGAGCGGTCGTCGATGGTGTGGAACTCGTCGAACACGATGTGGTCGAACGAGCGTACGTAGAGGAACGGGTTCACGGCGGCCGCGCCGGCGATGCGGATGCCGGAGATCAGTGCGACCACCACTTCCGGAATCGCGAAGATCACTCGCCCGCCTGTGGGCGCGCCCGCCAGAAGCTGCCGGACCCGCTTCGTTGTCAGGCTCTCGTCCCCGTCGGCAGCCTGGTTTCCTGACCACTCGATGATCCGTTCGTCGATCCAGGCGTCGGCCTGAGTGTCCGAGAGCTTGCGCTGGCGGACCATCTGCCGCGCTTGTTCGCGGGCATCGTCGATCAGGTTCTGCAGCAGCCGCTTCGTCGGTACGACGAACAGCACGCGGGCGCCTTCGTCGAGAACCGCATGCATGAAAGCGTAGGATTTCCCGGAGCCGGTCGATGCGGACACGAGCCGCACGAATCTGTCAGACCGCAGCAGTCGTTCCTGCATCGGCGACAGGCCGCTGGGCAGCGTCGGCACTGAATGCGCGCGGATCTTCATCGTACCTCTCATCTATGACCAATCCGCGGTGATGCGCAGAGCTTCCGCCGCGTCGAGCGGGCGGCTGGGTTGGATGTTGTGCAGATGGTACGGTCCGGCCGTCAGATCGACATCGGCGTCGAACAGCCTCGCGGTGTGCAGGTTGAGGCAGATGTCGGGTTGCTCCGCGCAGCGTTCCAGGAGACCCACGCCGTTGCGGCCCAATCCGAGACGCACCACAAGACGCTCGGTCGGCGCTCCGCAGGCTTCGTGGGCCATACCCAGTGGATCCGCATGCAGGAAGCAGCCGTAGAACGTGGAGCCGACGGCCACTTCCTGGATGTGGTAGTAGTCCTTGACGTTGCCCGATGTACGCGCATCATGAACGCTTTTCGGCATGCCGCATTCGACGTCCAGGTTTAGTCTCCGAGCCAGCGGTCGGTTGAGGCGGTTGTCATGCCCAAGGAAGAGCGTCGTCTTGAACGGCAGGACGGCCAGGTGGCTGCGGTAGTCGGGCGCCGATGGTAGACATGGCGAGCGGGGCGCCATGCCGAGGGCTGTCGCAACGGCGAACGCGAGCGCCGTGTCGGTCACCACGTCGTTCAGGGTCGCCGTGCCCGATGGCACAGCGAGCCCGTGCCACGCCCAGGGAGACAGCGCGGTCAGTTGAAACGCGAATACGGGGGAATCCACCGTTCACTTCCTCTTCGGCATGAAGTGCTGCTCGAACAGGTCCGCGATTCGCGGAGCAGCCTCCTCGTACCGCCGCCGCAGCTCGGTGGCGTCGCGCTCGAAAGCCTCGACCAGCCGTTGCTGGTACCCACCTGCCTCGTCCGCATCGGCGTGGGCTTGGTAGTGTTTCGACATCACTTTCGTGACGGCTGACGCCAGTTCCCCGACCGAACTCGTTTCAGACAACTTGCGGAGCAACTCGTAGGGTGACGACAGCGGCGTTTCCAGGCGCGCCGCGAAGATCCCGGCGATGTGGGTGCGCACGTTGACACCGGTGACCGACGTCTGTCCCCCGTAGGAACCGGCGAGGCCAAGGCTCAGCAGCAGATGATCCAGACCGATCGGCGGGAGCTGGCGGCCGTTGCTGGTCAGCACCTGAACGAGCAGCGTGCCGGGCAGAATGAAGTGCCGCGTGAACAGGTGCTCGGTGTTCTTCTTGTCCTCCGCGTCCCACAGCGTCCCCGTCTCATCCCCGCGGTGGTGGAAGCTCTCACTCACGGCGTCCCGGTAGGGTACGGTGCTCAGCGCATCGGAGTACTGCGCCGCCGCCTTCACTGGGAGCACGCGGTTGCCCAACATGGCGGAGTCGCCGAACACCAATGTGTTCAGGTCGAGTGCGTCCCGTACCGGCATCCGGTCGCCGACGGCGGTGCGGTTCTGCGGCATGCGGCCGCCCACGTTCCAGGCGCGGAGCACCAGCAGGCCGCGGCCGCGCTCCCCGAACTTGAACTTGCTCGGCGTCGCCCGCACCCGGCGCACGCCGTCGCGATCCTCGACGTCGGTGATCTCTTCTTCCGCGTTGCGGAAAACCGTCGGGGCTATGACCTCACGGATCAGGGCGATTGCCACGTGTCCCGCGTTGCGTCGCGCCGGCATCAGGTAGGTGTCCTTGCCGTTCGCGGCGACTACTTCCTCTACCAGCTCGCCGTCGTTGAGATACGGCAGGAATCTGTCGATCATCATGTGCTCCTTGCTCTCGTCGCCGGCTAGAGTGGGAGTCTGGCGGTGCCGTCGGTGTCCGAGTCGTCCGGCTCTGCTTCGGCGATACCCCGCTCCCGGTAGGCCTCCAGCAGCGCAAAGCGGTAGATGGCCTTCGCTCGGCGTTGCTCTTCCGAGGTCGGCTCGCGCGACTTGAAGACCTTCGCCCAGACCTCGCTGGCGAAATGCCTCGCGAAGTCGAGGCAGGCTTCGTTGAGCGGCTGATCGTCTCGGTGCTTTCTTGCGGCCGCATCGTTCTTGCGTGTCAGTTCTTCTTCGAGGGTGGCTGCAAGTCCCAGCGTCAGAGCCATCCGGTCTGTACTCGTAGACCGCTCCGCCCCGGGATAGAAGTCGAGAGCCGTTTTCCAGCACAGAACCTGCTTGTTCGCTGAATCCCGGGTGCTCCGCCGTTTCTGGATGCGGCTTGCCAGCCATGCCAGCCGAATCAGGGGATCCCGGTTCTCCTTCAGGCTCACGGATTCACCTCCGGTATTTCTGATGAGCGCAAGCGCACGCTCGCGCGTTCCCGTTTCTATCACGGACCATGCGTGGTCGGTGTCGACACCGCGGCGGTCGGCTGCCAGCGCCCAGGCGACGCACAGCGCCCCAAGCTGGACGCCGGGGTCGGGGTCGGCGAGCCGCTTGGCCCATTCGATTCCCAGGCCCGGCTTGTTTGCGAAGTTCTCGAACAGCTCCAGCTTCGAAAGCGCTTCCGGGATCTGTTCGATCCGCAGGGAGTCGCCGTCCAGCAGTCGGTTCAGCCATGGCGGCATCGCGTCCATGTGGAAGATGGCCGGGTGCCGCCTCGGCGCCCCCCGGAAGACGTGGATCGGGCGACCGAGCCGGCTCACCGCCTTGAGGGTCATCCGCAGCTGTGCGATCAGTTCTGCATCCCGGGCTGGCAATTCCTCCAATCGCGCCAGCCGAATGCGCCTTGTCTGACAGTCCAGTCCTTCGTAGACCCTCCCCTTCTTCGGTTCCAGGCGGTTGAGGTCGTTCAATCCCATCGACACCTCGGCGTGCTCGTGTTGAAGCGCCAGGCCGCCGAACAGACCGGTGGTCGTCGGCGACGACATCAGCGGCGGAAGTTTGCTGCTCCCCTTGAACTCAGCCTGCGCCGCTTGGCGTAGCTGCAACTCGGCCAGGCAGACCGGGCATAGGTGCGTGTCGCCGCCGGGTGAGGCCAGGTGGTCATTGCGCCCGTCGCGGCCTGAGAACGCCGATGCCTTGATGCCATGCGCGCGTGATGCCGTTTCGACCTTGCGCGAAGCGGCTACCGGCTCGTTGCACAGGATGCAGCGCTTGGCGGCCTTGATCCCGTCGCGGCCGGGCGTCGCGGAACCGTGTAGAAATGTCGTGAACCGGTGGCGCAGGGCTCTCAGGATGTCGCTTGCCCGGTCCTCGATCTGGTCCGCGAGTCCCGTGCGAGTCTGGTTGCCCTTCAACCACAACCCGACCAGTCCGTCGTGGTTCACGATGCGGTCCAGCAGTTTCTGACCGTCAGAGGGATTCTCGTCGCTCAGCTTCCACACCTCGGCAATCGCCCAGAGAGCCAGCAGCACCCGACGCGCGCGGCCGTCCGGCGCTTTCATTACCACTGCTGGCGGCTCTCTGCCTGTTTCTTGCAGGACGTCCAGAAGCTCCTGCTCACGTGTATCGGCGTCCGGGGCTGCCTGCTTCCGCTTGACGTCCACGTGGTTCAGGGCGATGACCAGGAATCCGAGCGCGTGCGCCGGCTCCATGTCGAGGTTCCGGGCTTCACCGCCGGGGTGGTCGAGGGCGGGCTTGACGGTCGCCCGGGCGCCGTCCGCCAGGGGACTCCAGGACGTGCTCATTCCCGCCGCTGTGAACAGCTCGTCGATTTCCGCCTGGTGTGCGGTTGCGAACGTCCGGGGTAGCGCCAGCAGCTTTGCGTACTGCGGACGCCAGTCTCCGGTTCGGTGCATCAGGTCGCGACATGCCTGCCATGACGCTGCGCCGCCAACGAACTTGCATGCGTGGCGGTCGTTGATCGAGAAGTCGAGTCCATACGGAAGCTTGCCGAGGAAGCGCTCCAGCGCCTGCTCGCGGATGTCCTTCGCGTACTCCTCCGGAATCACGCACAGGAGTCGCCCGTCATGGACGATCTCGATCAACGGCAGGCGTCCGGCGACGGCCGTACATGTTGCAGACAGAGCACACTGGAAGCGGTCGAGCAGGAACGCGTGCAGATGGTCGTGGATCTCGATTTTCTCCCACCGCTTCAACGTGCCGTCCTGCAGTACCGGCCACCGATTGGGGTCGCGCAGCGAGCCGATCACGCCGTCGACTCCGCCCTGCGGCTCCCTGCTGGTGAACCTCCCCTCCAGCTTGTCGGCCAGCTCGACGTAGCGACAGGTCGCAGCGATCGTTCGGTCGTAGTCCGGACCCGCCGTGCTCCGGGCGCTTTGCGTGCCCTCGACCTCTTCGATGTAGTTGAGCATCGCCGCCGGGGAGATGCGCACGTCGCGTCTGAGCAGGAACTCGTTGATCCCGTACCGGCGCATCCGTTCGGCCACGGCGTTCA
Source organism: Vicinamibacterales bacterium (assembly GCA_965215105.1). Taxonomy (GTDB): domain Bacteria; phylum Acidobacteriota; class Vicinamibacteria; order Vicinamibacterales; family UBA8438; genus JAJEEA01. Next base: position 6,636,115 of record OZ244051.1, on the reverse strand, counting down.
CCGTGATAGACGCGCCGCGGGGGAGCTGCAGATCCTTGTCGATGTCGTGCAGGAACGCGATGCCCACGGCCGCGTAGGCCAGGCGTTCGATCTCCGCCAGCTCGGCGGCGCTCGACCAGGGACGCGGCGTGTCGGCCAGCCAGAACATCAGCGCACCGCGAGCCACGGACAACAGATGGTCGAGCAGGCTGACGTTGTCGTGCTTCGCCCAGCGGTCCGCCAGAGCGTGGTCATCGGACCAGCCGCCCTTGCCGCTGATGGTGACCAGGCGCACGGGCCGGCCGTCGATCTTCCCGCCTGCGGACTTGGCTGGATCGCCCGCGCGGTCTGCACCAACGCGTGCGGTGACGCACTCCTCGAGGAAGGTACCGTAGACCTCGACCGCCGTTCGGTGTGCGAAGACGTTCCGCTCGTTGCTCACGTCATCGCTCCTGCGCTGGTCGCGCTGCCGATGCATCCGAAGCCGTAGCGGTTCTTCTCGCCGATCCCGAGTGCCCACGCCGGCCTCAGATCCTCGATGCTCCCGTGGATCAACAGTGGGCACATCATGCCGATGACGAACGCCGCCTTGCCTGTCTTCCGGACCATCCGCGTGCGCACCACCGTCGAGTGTCTCGGGTTGGCGCGCAGGTAGAGCCGGTCGGGCTCGACCGTCAGCCGTACGTCCCGCCCGACGAGGCGTGACAGGCGGAAGTTGATCCCCTCTTGGAGATCTGCTCCCGTGCGCGTCAGGTCGTCGTGCCAGCGCCCTTTCCGGCCGCGTACCGACAGGGCCAGAGGCGACAGCATGATTGCCCCCAACGTTGCCGGCTCTCCCGGTTCTCCTGCGACTGGAAGCTCTTCGATGCTGCGACTCCAGCCGTTCAGGTCAACGGTGTCCCCGTTGATCGACTTCTTCTGGACGGCTTCCGGATTCAAGTGACGCACGATCGGATCGAGTCGCTCGTCCTCGGCTCCGACGACCACCGACTTGACGATGGAGGTCCTGGACGTCGCTCTTCCGACGGCTCCGAAGGACCAGTTGCCGGCCTCGCGCCCGACAATCGCAGCGCTTGGCACGCCCGCCGCTGTCCACGCGGCGACGAGCGCTGCATGCAAACTGTCCAGGTAGCGCACTTGCAACGGTGTTCCACGAGGCGCCGTGAATCTGACTCGCATCCTCTCCTCCGCGCAGAGTTCATGCTACATGGATCCAAATTTCGTTCAAAGATGCAAATTTTGCAGGTATAGTGATATCCGTGCTCATTCGAGACGTCGCCCGCCGGTACGCGGAGACCATGCTGTACTGGCGCGGACACCTGCGCGCCCGGGAGGTTCGAGATTATCTGGGGGTCTCCGAGCGCACGGCGCGCAGCCTGATCGACCGCTGGCGTCGAGCCGATGGCATCCTGCCGCCGTACCGGCCTGCCGCGGCGAGATGCCTGACACCGGTGGATGGCTTCGACCCCGGTCCTGAGGTGAGCGATCCCAACGTTGCGTTGTCTCTGCTCCTGGCGGCTGACCGGTGTCCGGGAAACCCGTTCGGCCCGGTCGCGTTGCCGGAGGGTGGCCACGACCTCGCGCTTTCCGCACGACTGCCGTCCGGCGCCGTCAGGCAGATTCTGTCCGCATGCATCCAGCGGGATGCCGTCTGGCTTCTGTACGCCGCCAAGACGGGCCGGCAGGAGTTCGTGTTCCATCCGTCCGCGCTCGTTCGCTCGCGTGGGCGCTATCACCTGCGCGGATACCGGGCTGCGGGTCGGGATTCGGCGGGGCGGCGCCTCGCCGCCCGGTTCGTCGACGTGGTTCCTGCCCGCGCCGTTGAAGCGCGGCGAGCGGAAGAGACGCCCTTCATCGGGCTTGAACGCGACGATGACTGGCACGCGTTCGAGGAGAGACGATTCGTGCTCTCGCGCGATCTGTCCGACGACGAGAGGCTCTGCTACGAGCACGAGTACGGTATCGCAGACGCCGGTTGGCTCCTTGTTCGGCAGCGGCGAGCGCTGATGCACTATGTCCAGGAAGAGCTCCTTGAACGTTGCTGCTGGCGTCCAGATGGCGCCGTGATGCGAATTTGGGCCCTACTGGATTGATCGCTTCGCGCCCGGTTCCGACAGCAAGATGTTGTGGTGACCGTGGCGACCGGGGCATCGTCCGACCGGAGCTCCGCGTGCGGTGTGGTCGGCGAAAGCCGCCGAGACTCGGTGGTCCCCAGCTCGCTTTTGCAGGGGATATCACGATGTCCAAGACGGTCACCGCGGCGCGATCAGACGCGGCTGCAACTTCTTGGCGGCTGCCTGCGTCGGTGACGAGTTCCACGCCCCGGAGAACGCGGTTCGCGCCTCACGGCGCGACCGTGATCTCGCCCAGCGCCCAAGGGTGGTCGGTGCAGTGGAACCGGAACGTCCCGGGCGACTCGAAGGCGACGTACTCGAACAGCCCCGGCTCGATGCCGCCGGTGGTCCAGCTCCCGTCCTGCGCCTCGATGGTGTGCCGCACCCTGCCGTTGTTGACGAACCGCACCCGCGTGCCGGCGCTCACCCGGGTCCGTTGCGGGTTGAACGCATGCTCGTCGAGGGCGCTCCGGCTGCCGCCCAGCGACCAGGACGGGTTCTCGCGGAGCGTGCCGGTCTGAATCTCGTCGGTCTCGGTCGGCGCCGGGCCCGTCCACCGCACCAGGTCGGGCGGGTCGGCCACCGGTTCGCCGCGGGGCCCTATCGCACCGTCGAGCGCGAACGCCCAGAGCTCGCTCCCCATCGGCAGCGCCACGTACTGCCGCCCGTCGATCGCGTAGGTGGACACCGGTCCGGGCCGCATCCGCAACCCGGCGGGGGCGGCCTGAAACGCCCACAGCCGCTCGCCGGTGGCAGCGTCGTAGGCGTCGAGCTGGCCGTCGGCCGACGCCCAGAACACCAACCCGCCCGCGGTCGACATGGGACCGCTCGTGGCCAGCCGCCCGCCCGCCAAGTCCCGCTTCCAGGTCACGGTGTCGGTGCGGGGGTCGACGGCGGCCAGCACCCCGGTCGACTCGGGGAGGCCGAGCCGCAGATAGCCGGCCGGGCGGTTGTCCGAAATCCACGGGTCCGCGAACCGCTTGGCGAGTCCCACGTGACCCCGGCCCTGCGCATAGATCAAACCGGTCTGGGGGCTGAAGCTCATCGGCGTCACCCGAACCATCGGAATCGGCGAGCCGAGCCCCACCACGTGCGGCTGGTCGACGGTGGGCGGCGTGAAGAAGCTGCAGCTCAGCTCGAACGGCGGCGGCACCCGATCGCGCCAGTACGAGCAGTCGGGGATGATGCGCTCGGCCCCCACCGGGAACGGCTGGGTGTCGGCGGTGAGCTGGCCCGGGTCCTGCGGCACCGGCCGCTGCTCGATCGGGATCAGCGGCTCGCCGGTCTCCCGGTCGAACAGGAACAGGTAGCCGTCGGCCCGGATGGCGGCCACGCCCTTCCGCATCCGGCCGTCCATCTCCACGTCGTAGAGCAGCATCGGGGTGGCGATGTCGGCGTCCCAGACGTCGTGCCGCACCACCTGGAAGTGCCAGCGGCGCTCGCCGGTCTCCATGTCGAGGGCCAGCATCGAGGCCGCGAACAGGTTGTCGCCGGCCCGGATCTCGCCGCCGAACATCGGCACCGGGTTGCCGGTCGCGAAGTAGACCAGCCCCAGCGCCGGATCGACCGTCCCCACCAGCCACACGCCGCCGCCCCCGACCTCCCAGATGTCGGAGTCCTGCGGCCACGTGTCGTGGCCGAACTCGCCGGGGCGCGGGATGACGAAGAAGGTCCAGGCCACCTCGCCGGTCGCCGCGTCGACCGCCACGACCCGCCCCTGTCCCCCGCTGTCGCCGTTGGCCACGCCCACGAACACCTTGCCGGCGGCATGGATGGGCGCGGTGGTGACCGTCTCCCCCGCCACCGCCGGGACGCTCCCGACCGTCGTCGCCCAGACCAGCTCGCCGGTGTCCTGCCGGAGCGCCGCCACCTGCACGCTCCGCAGGCCGACGAACACGAGGTCGTCGTTCAGCCCGACGCCCTGCCACGACGGCGCCATCCGCGACGCGGCGTCCTCGGCCCGCCAGCGCCACCGCGTCTCGCCGGTGGCGCCGTCGACGGCGAGCACGCTCGCGCCCGCCGTCAGATAGAGTACGCCGTCCTTCACCACCGGCGTCGAGCGCGACGACCCGCCGCCCGCGAGCCGGGTGACCCAGGCGCCGCCCAGCCTGTCGATCGTATGGGTGGAGATCTGGTCCAGCGTCGAGTAGCGCGAGCTCGTCCAGTCGCCCCCGGCCAGCGGCCAGTCCCCGGCCGCGAAACGGCTCCCGGGCTCGGGCGGCTGCCCCTGTGCGATTCCGGCCAGGGCCGCGGCGACGGCGGCCAGTGCGACGACGACTCGAAGCTGGAATCTACCCATATCGACCCGAACTGTCTTCAACATCTCCGGCCTTGTCAAGACGGGCGCTCCCGACCCGGACGGACGGCTCTCCGGTGCGGCCGCGGCGCCCGGTTCGCGTCGTGAACCCCAAGCCAACGCCTTGGGAGACCCGTGAGGGGTCGCACACGCGAACCGGAGGTTCCGGGAACGGCTGCGAATCGGCCCTGGAACGCTCCGCCCAACATGACAGACCCCTCCGGCTGACAACGGCGGCGCCCGGATGCCACAATCCGATCATGCGCTTCTTCAACACCGAGGGCCCCGTCCGCCCGGACGACCACTACCACGTCCCGCCCCTCGACCGGGTGAACCTCGACGAGGTGCTCGGTCTCGTCCGCGACAAGCGCTACTTCGTGCTGCACGCGCCGCGCCAGACCGGCAAGACGTCGGCGCTGCTGGCGCTGCGCGACCTGCTGAACACCCGCGGCGACCACCGGTGCGTCTACATCAACGTGGAGCCCGCCCAGGCGGCGCGCGAGAACGTGGCAGAGGCCATGCGCGTCACCCTCTACCAGTTGGCGTCGGAAGAGCAGGCAACGCTGGGCAGCCGCATCCTCGCCGACGTCTGGCGGGACGCGCTGGAGGGAGCGGGACCGCTCGGCGCCTTGCGGGCGTCGCTGGAGCGCTGGTGCCTGGCCGAACCGAAACCGCTGGTGCTGCTGATCGACGAGATCGACACGCTGGTGGGCGACACCCTGCTGTCGGTGCTGCGGCAGTTGCGCGCCGGCTATCCGAACCGCCCCGAACGCTTCCCCCACTGCGTGGTCCTGTGCGGGGTGCGGGACGTGCGCGACTACCGCATCCACTCCACCGCTCAGAACGCCTGGTCCTCGGCGGCAGCGCCTTCAACGTCAAGTCCGACTCGCTGCGCCTGGGCGACTTCACCGAGACGGAGACGCGGGCCCTGCTCGCCCAGCACACCGAGGAGACCGGGCAGGTTTTCACCGAGGGGGCGCTGGAGCTGATCCTGACCCGCTCGGCCGGCCAGCCGTGGCTGGTGAACTCCTTGTGCCGGGAGGCCTGCTTCAAGAGCGAGGCCGGACGCGACCGCACCCGCGCCATCACGGAAGGCGACATACTGGACGCCCAGGAGCGGCTCATCCTGGCCCGCGTGACCCACCTCGACAATCTCGCCGACAAGCTGCGTGAGGAGCGGGTGCGGCGGGTGGTGGCGCCGATGCTGACCGGGGCTGCCGACCGCGGCAGCTACGCCGAGCGGGGTCGCGACGTCGAGTACGCCCGCGACCTCGGCCTGCTGGCGCAGCACGACGCCAGGCGCATCGCCAACCCGATCTACGCCGAGGTGATTCCGCGCGAGCTGACGTGGGTGGCGAGCAGGTCCACGCGCCCTCGGCCCAGCGCGTACTCCCGCTCGAGGCGGCCTCCGCCGTTCACGATCCGCTGCAGGTAGGCCTGCAGTAGCAACTGCGGACCCGCCTCGTGGTACTGCTCGAAGCGCTGCACCCAGTGTTCCGAGTGCTCGCGGAAGAACGTCTGGAACGCCGCGATCAGTCCCGCCACGTCGAGGCCACCGTCCGCGTCGACGTACCACGCCATTCGCTGCGGCAGCCCCATCTGCACCGCGTGGTTCAGATGCCGCGGCACGACCTCCGCGTAGATCGGGTTGGCGATGCGCGGTGTCCCCTCGTCGTCCAGCGCGACGAGGCCCAGGTCGTGGACGTAGGCCACGTCCTCCGTCGACCAGGCAGACACGGACGCGCCGGCCAGGATCGGCTCCACGACCCGGCGCACCCGTTCCTCGCGCAGCTTGTCGGCCAGTTGGTCGAGGTGGGTCACGCGGGCCAGGATCAGCCGCTCCTGGGCGTCGAGGATGTCGCCTTCGGTGACGGCGCGGGAGCGGTCCCGGCCTGCCTCGCTGTCGAAGCACGCCTCCCGGCACAGCGCGTTCACCAGCCACGGCTGGCCGGCCGACTGCGTCCAGATCAGCTCCAGCGCTCCCTCGGTGAACGCCTGCCCGGTCTCCGCGGTGTGCTGGGCGAGCAGGGCCCGGGTCTCGGCCTCCGTGAAGTCGCCGAGGCGTAGCGACTTCGACTTGACGTTGAACGCGCTGCCACCGAGCACCAGTGCGTTCTCGGCGGTGGAGTGGATGCGGTAGTCCCGCACGTCCCGCACGCCGCACAGGACGACGCTCTGCGGGAAGCGGGCGGGGCGGCCGGGGTAGCCTGCGCGCAACTGCCGGAGCACCGACAGCAGGGTATCCCCCACCAGCGCGTCGATCTCGTCGATGAGCAGCACCAGCGGCTTCGGGTCGGTCATCGACCAGCGAAGCAGGGCCTGACGCAGAGCCTGGCCCGGCCCCGCCCGCTCCAGCACGCCGGGCCAGATGCCCTCCAGCGTCTCGTCCCCCAGGGTCACGCTCGCCTCCAGCGCCAGCTCGGACAGGACGGCGCGCATGCCTTCGGCCACGTCCTCGCGCATGGCCTGTCCGGCCTCCACGTTGGCGTACACGCAACGGTGGTCGCCGCCGGCGTTCAGCAGGTCGCGCAGGGCCAGCAGCGCCGACGTCTTGCCGGTCTGTCGCGGCGCGTGGAGCACGAAGTACCTCTTGTCGCGGACGAGACCGAGCAGCTCGTCGAGGTTCACGCGGTCGAGGGGCGGAACGTGGTAGTGGTCGTCGGGACGGATGGGGCCCTCGGTGTTGAAGAAACGCATGATCGGATTGTCGCACCGGCTGCCGCCGTTGTCAGCGGCGTCCGTCCCGATCTCATCGCCCCTCGTAGAGGTGGTTCACGATGGCCGTCACGCTGAACGTGCCCTGCAGGGGCGCCGCGTAGTCGGCGAACCGCGCCGGCTTGGCGTATGCGGCGATCGCCTCGTCGGCGCCGAGCCCCGCGTCGATGCTCTGCCGGGTCTGCTCGACCAGGTCCATGTAGAACGCCCGGTACTCCACGAGGTCGCTCCACGCGAGCAGGGTGTCCCAGTGGCCGGTGATGATGGTGTCGACGTCCTCGACGGTGTTGACGACCCGGGTCAGGGTGCGCCCGAACTCGACGGCGCTGCCGCCGTTGCCGTTCGCGGCGTCGATGAACGGGAGCAGCTTGCCGAGGAACATGTCGCCGGTTTGCATGGTGCGCGCCGCCTTGAAGACGACGAAGGTGTCGCCGTCGGTGTGGCCGCGGCCGAAGTAGTAGAGGTCGATCTGGTCGGGGCCGCCGGCGAACAGGGTCAGGCGGTCGGAGAAGGTGGTCGACGGCAGGTACTTCGCGTTCTCGCCCTGGAAGTCGTCGCAGTTCGTCGGTATCGGCTGGCAGTCGGTGCGCGTCCAGTGGCGGCGGATGTTCTCGTGGGCCACGAAGTGGACGGTGTCGGGGAACTCGGTGTTCGAGCCGCTGTGGTCGAAGTGGACGTGGGTGTTGATGATGGTGGTGACCGGCTTGTCGGTGAGGCGCCGCACGTGCTCGAGGATGTCCGCGCCGTAGCCCTCGTTCTTGGTGTCCACCAGCACCACGCCGTGTTCGGCGATGAGGAGGGCGGTGTTGCCGCCGGTCGTCGACCCCGACCCGAGCATGTGCAGCTCGTCGGTGATGCGGTGCACCTCGATCGGCGGGTTCGGCTGCTGCAGGGCCTCGACGCCGGCAGTCCAGGCGACGAGCCCGAGCGCGAGGGCGGTGAGCGGCAGTAGCGCCAGACGTCGCATGTGTTTTACCTCTTCAGCTTGCTGTACGGCCCGCCGCCGGTTCGCCGCGAACGCGTAGTACCAGACCTCGCGAGTCTCCACCTCTTCAGCGGGCCTCGCGGTCCTGGTGTGAAGCTCCGGAGCCGCTCATCTCACTCGTCCCCGCCGGCATCGTGTGCGGGGCATGCCTTGAGCTCCGGGTCGGCGCGGTGGGCGGCCGGGCCTGGCCCCCTGGCCACCCCGGGATCGACGCTACGTCCGCCCTTCAGGCCAGTATGTCGTCGACGACGACCCCCGCCACGTCGGTGAGCCGGAAGTCGCGTCCCTGGCTCTGGTAGGTCAGCCGTTCGTGATCGAGGCCGAGCAGGTGCAGGATGGTCGCGTGCAGGTCGTGGATGTGGACCTTGTCCTCGATGGCGTAGTAGCCGTAGTCGTCGGTGCGGCCGTGGCTGTGGCCGCCCTTCACGCCGCCCCCGGCCATGAACATGGTGTAGCCGTGGGGGTTGTGGTCGCGGCCGTTGCGGGCGCCCGCCTCGGCGCCGGGCGTGCGCCCGAACTCGCCGCCCCACAGCACCAGGGTCTCGTCGAGCAGGCCCCGCTGCTTGAGGTCGGTGATGAGCCCGGCCACCGGCCGGTCGATCTCGGCGCAGCTCCGGGGCAGCCCCGTTATCAGCCCGGAATGGTGGTCCCACTTGGTGTCGGGCCCGTGGGTGGCCTGCACGAAGCGCACCCCCGACTCGGAGAAGCGCCGGGCGAGGAGGCAACGCAGGCCGAAGTCGCCGGCCACCGGGTCGTCGAGGCCGTAGATCCGCCGGGTGGCCTCGGACTCGCCCTCGACGCTCATCACCTCGGGCGCCTCGGTCTGCATGCGGAACGCGAGCTCGTACGACTCGATGCGGCCTTCGAGGGCGAGGTCGGGCCCCGTCGACTCGAGCTGGCGGCGCTGCCAGCGCTGGAGCAGGTCGACCTCGGCCCGCTGCACGGCGGGGCTGACGGCCTGGTTCTCGAGGAAGTCGATCGTGGCCTCGGCGGTGTTCATCCGCGTGTTGCCGATGGCGGTACCGTTGTAGGCGGCGGGGAGGAACGCGGCCGAGTAGTTCTGCACGCCGCCGTGCTGGTACGAGGGGCAGATGGTGATGAAGGCGGGGAGGTTCTCGTTCTCGGTCCCGAGCCCGTACGAGATCCACGACCCCATCGACGGCCGCACGAAGCGGTCGCTGCCCGTGTTCATGGCGAGGATGGCGCCGCCGTGGGCGGCGTTGGTGCCGTACATCGAGCGCACGAAGCAGAGGTCGTCGGCGACGCCGGCGAGGTTGGGCAACAGCTCGCTCACCCAGTGGCCCGACTGCCCGTGCTGCCGGAACTCCCAGGGGCTCTTGAAGAGGTTGCCGGTCTCGTTGAACTGCACGTCGGGCTTGGCGAACGGCAGCGGCTTGTTGTCGTCGCGAATCAGCAGCGGCTTGTACTCGAACAGGTCGTGCTGCGACGGGCCGCCGTGCATGTGCAGGAAGATGATGCGCCTGGCGCGGGGCGCGAAGTGGGGCGCCCGGGGGGCCAGCGGGTTGTCCTGCGCGGCCAGCAGGTCCTGCTGGAGCAGCGACGAAAGGGCGAGCCCGCCGAAGCCGCAGCCGCAGGCCTTGAGCATGTCGCGGCGGGTCACTGGCGGTGCCTGGTAATGGGGTTGGCGCATCGTCTCTCCCGGTTCGGGCTCGGGCCCACTCTACTACTTGACGGCCTCGGGACGTCCTCGACCCCGGCGGCCAGGTCCGTCCCGGTGCCCGGCCCCACGCTCTGCTCGACGACCTCGAGACAGTGATCGTTATCGAGTCTGCCGACTGCACCCGGACGCAGTGCTCGACGACCTCAAGACAGGATCGTTATCGAGTCTGCCGGCTGGACCCTGACGCAGTCCGCTTCCGTGGCTTCCCGACCGTGGCGCGCGGCGAGGCGACTCCCGTCGCCGGCCTCAGTCGACGTAGATGAACTCGCTGGCGCCGAGGATGACGTGGCACAGCCGCGTCCACGCGAAGCGCTCGGCGTCGCCGCCGGCGGGCGCGGTGTCGCGCATGGCGGCGAGGAAGGCCAGGCTCTCCTCGATCTCGACGCCGGTGGCCGGCCGGCCGTAGGCCTCGACGAACGCCCTTTCCACCCGCGCCGCGGCGCTCGTCAACGGCATCGCCAGCAGCCGCCCGGCGAACTCGCCGGCCCGCTCCTCGACGAACGCGCTGTTCATCATGAGCAGGGCCTGCGACGGGACCACCGTCGCGGGCCGGGCGCCGACCGAGTCGCTGGCGTTGCCGAAGTCGAAGCCGGCGAAGATATCGTAGATGGCGTTGCGCACCACCGGCATGTAGACCGAGCGGCGCGGCGCCCGGTAGAAGTCGAAGCGCCCGAACGTGTTGCCCTCGCTGAAGACGTAGCCGCGCGAGCTGTACTCGTCGACGCGCCCCCCCATCGTCAGGTCGAGGGTGCCCGCGAGCTGCAGCAACGCGTCGCGGATGGGCTCGACCTCGAGCCGGCGGCGGTTCATCCGCCAGTGCAGCCGGTTGTCGGGGTCGACGGCGGCGTTCGCCGCGTCGTAGCCGGCGCCGAGCCGGTAGGTGCTCGACAGCAGGATCTCGCGGTGCAGCGCCTTGACCGACCAGCCGCCGTCGACGAAGCGCCGCGCCAGCCAGTCGAGCAGCTCGGGATGGGTGGGGGCCGAGCCGGTGGTGCCGAAGTTGCTCGGGGTGTCGACGAGGCCGCGCCCGAAGTGCCAGTGCCAGATGCGGTTGGCCATGACCCGCGCCGTCAGCGGGTGCTCGGGGTGCGTGATCCAGCGGGCCAGCTCGAGACGCCCGCTGGCGTCGCCGGGGATCGGCGGCGGCGGCACGATATGGTCGGTGACGCGGAGAAACCCGCGCGGCTGCGGGGTGTCGGCGAGGTTCAGGTGGCTGCCGCGGATGTGGACGGGGAGATCGACGATCTCGCCCTCCTCGACAGACATGGCGTAGGGCGGCTCGGGCGGCGAGGCCGCCTCGCGCTCCTCGACGACGGCCCGGCGCCGGGCGAGCTCGGCCACCGCGTCGGCCGGGTAGAGCGCCTCTTCCGCCTCCTGGTCCAGGCACAGGATGCACAGCCGGCCGCCGTAGACGAGCCGGCGCAGCTCCTCCTGCTCGCGGGGCAGCCGGAAGTCGGCGGGGCTGAGCTCTTCCTCGTCATCGAGGCCCAGCCGCTGGAGGTGCTGGTCCCAGGCGATCTCGATCACTGCGAACAGGCCGGCGTAGCGCCAGGCGACGTCCTCGAGGCTCCGGGGCGCCGGCCCCCGGACGAGACTGCGGGTAAGGGGCGCGATGAGGACCTTCTCGGAGGCGATGAGCGCGCGCAACTCGTCGGTGACTTCCTCGTAGCGTTCCGGCGGGGCCGCCGCGTAGGCGTTCCAGATCTGGAAGACCACGCTCGGGTTGGCCGCGTCGCCCTGCACCGGGGGACCCTCGCGGTAACGGAAGAAGGCCCGGACCCAACGCTCCACGACCGCCGCCTCGAGGCCTTCGCGGCCGGCGATCCTGGCGATCTCTTCGCGGCCCCGGTCCTGGCTCGCCTCGTCGTCGCCCCAGGCCGGGTAGGCCTCCTCGGCGGCGAGGAGATAGCCGGCCAACGCCTCCCGCCGCGGCGCCCGCAGCACCTCGTTCTGCTCGTCGACGAGATCGCCGACCGCCTCCCGCGCTTCTTCGACCAGCTCCTGGGCCGCCTCGTAGCGGGCGACCGTCTCCTCGTCGGCGAGGGGCCGCTCGACCCACCGTCCGACGCGGCGATCTTCCTCCATCGTCTGCGTGGAGCGCAGGATGCCGGCCATCGCGTAGTAGTCAGCGGTGGGAATCGGGTCGAACTTGTGGTCGTGACAGCGGGCGCAGCCGACGGGCTCGGCCAGGAACGACCGGCCGATGACGTTCACCTGCTCGTCGACGATGTCGATGACCATCTTGTCGACGTCCTGCTCGGCCAGCACCTTCGCGCCGAGGGTCAGGAACCCGGTGGCGGTGAGGCGCTCGAAGCGCTCGTCGTCGCCCGCCGCCGGCATCAGGTCGCCGGCAATCTGCTCCTGCACGAACCGGTCGTAGGGCTTGTCGCGGTTGAACGCGTCGATGACCCAGTCGCGGTAGCGGAACGCGTTGGGGTGGGCGATGTTCTCGTCGAGCCCGTTCGAGTCGGCGTAACGGGCGACGTCGAGCCAGTGCCGGCCCCAGCGCTCGCCGTAGCGCGGCGACGCCAGCAGCCGCTCGACCACCCGCTCCCAGGCGTCGGGCCGCTCGTCGGCGAGGAACGCGTCGATCTGGGCCGGGGTCGGGGGCAGGCCGGTCAGGTCGAACGTGACCCGCCGCAGCAACTGCCGCCTGCCGGCGGGGGCGACCGGGGCCAGCCCCTCGGCCTCGAGCCGGGCCAGGACGAACCGGTCGATGGCGCTGCGCGCCCAGTCCGGGTCGCTGACGGCGGGCGGCCCGGGACGGGCCATCGGCCGGTACGCCCAGTGCTCCCGGCCGGGACCGAAGTCGTAGACGCCCCCACTGTCGGACCGGGCGGCGACCACCGGGGCGTCGGAGACCCGCGGGTCCGCCGCGCCGCGGGCCACCCAGCGCTCGAAGTCGGCGACGACCGCGGCCGGCAGCCGGCCGTCGGGCGGCATCTTGATCGGCCCGTCGTAGCGGATGACGTCGATCAGCAGGCTGTCGTCGGGCGAGCCGGGCACGACGGCGGCGCCGCTGTCGCCGCCCGCCCGCAGCCCGGCCGCGTCGACCAGGGCCAGCCCGGCCTGGATGCGCTCGGGGTTCGCGCCATGACACTGGTAGCAGCGCTCGGCGAGCACCGGGCGGATCTTCGACTCGAAGTGCTCGAGGTCCTCGGGCGGGAATTCCTGCGCGCGCGCCGGCGCGGCGACGGCGGCGGCCAGCGCCAGGACAGCGCACACGAAGCCGGCCCGGACCGTGGTGTGTCGATGCGGCAGCGCCCGAAACTGTGTATGCATGACCGACCGCGGCAGTGTACCGCAGACCCGTTTGCGGGCCAAGCTTCCGATGGCGGCCCGGCCAGCCGGCGCGGAGCCCGCCTCGCTTCTCGACGGCATGATCGTCGGTGAGCTCCGCGTCTCCTCCCGTCCGCCTGTTCACGCCCCGTGGCACTTCTTGTACTTCTTGCCGCTGCCGCACGGACACGGGTCGTTCCTCCCGACCTTGGGAGTTGGAGGACCGAAGTCGATCTCCGCAAGCGACGGAATGCGGAACGTGAACGTCGTCCTGCCCCGAAAGTTGCTCACCGCGAAGTCGCCCAGGCTGATGATGTCCATGCCGATCAGCACGTCATCGAGTTCGCCGGCCAACGAGGGCGATTCAACAGTCTCGACTTCCCCCGACAACCACACGGTTCGGCGGATGAATGTCGATCAAGTAGACGTTCGATAGCTGGGCGCCGTGTACGCCGCTGACTTCCGCTACGGAGGTCGGAGTGAGCCTGCACTCCCTCACGACCTTGGTCGTGACGCTGGTGTTGGTTGCACCCGTGTCCCAGATCGCCGAGTAGTGCCGGACCGTTAGGTCCTCTGTCGCCAGTGCTCGACTGTTGCTGATCCCCACTTGCTGCGTTCGCAGCACGCGGGACAGGGATTCGTAGCGGGCGGTGAACGTGTGACCGGCCGGCCCGTCAGGCAAATCTCACCCGCGAGTGAAAGGTGACCTTGGTACTCTCCGGATCGGCGTCGCACCGCTGCACGAGGAAGCTGCCGGGGTCGTGTGTCGGGGCCGTCGCGCGTACGGCCTCTTCTGCCGTTCCGTAGTCGCCAAGCACCTTGCGGTCCTCGATCACGACGTACCGTCCTTGGTACTTCGCGGCCAGATCGGCTTGACGCTCAAGGTAGTACTCGAATTCCTTGCGGAGTCTGGTCTCGACCATCGGATCACTCCTGATGTCCCGAGTCTTCACTCCGTTCAGTCTGCCCGCCCAGGGCCTTGCCCGTCATCTCGTCTCGCGTACGGCGGGAATGCTGCGCTATGATCGAGCGCATGGAGGCGTTGATGGTGGCCAGAGCCGGTTCGACGGTCCGAGTCCTGGTGGTCCTGATCGGCCTGCTGGCTGCGGCCGGCCGGCCGCAGACCGCCGCCGCCCAGACCCCGGAGCCCGCGGAGCCCGCATCCGCGGCGTCGGTTCGCGAGGCACTCGACCGGTTCTGCGTGCGCTGCCACAACGACCGGCTGCGCACGGCCGACCTTGCCCTCGACGCGCACGACCTGGCGGACGTCGGCGCCGACGCCGAGACCTGGGAGCGGGTCATCCTGAAGCTCCGCGCGCGGACGATGCCGCCGGCGGGCAGCCCGCGGCCCGCCGAGGCCACGTACAGCGCCGTCGCCTCCTGGCTCGAGACCGAGATCGACGCAATGGCCCTCGCCAGCCCGGACCCGGGGCGCGGCGAGACGTTCCACCGCCTGAACCGGGCCGAGTACCACGCCGCCGTCCGCGACCTGCTGGCGGTCGACGTCGACGTCGCCGAGCTCCTGCCGGCCGACGACACCTACGAGCACGGCTTCGACAACAACGGCGACGTGCTCTCGATCTCGCCGGACCTGGTGGCGCGGTACCTCTCGGCCGCGCGGCGCATCAGCCGCCTCGCCGTCGGCATTCCCCCCGTCGGCCCCGCCGTCGCGACCTACCGGGTGCACCCCGGCCTCGTGCAGGACGACCGGCAGCACGACCTCCTGTCGTTCGGCTCCCGCGGCGGCATCGCGATTCCGCACTACTTCCCCGTCGACGGCGAGTACACGATCCGGATCCGCCTCCACCGGAACTTCTCGGACTACATCATCGGCTACGCGGCGCCGCAGGAGCTCGACGTGCGCGTCGACGGCGCCCTCGTCGAGCGGTTCGACGTCGGCGACGCCGATTCGGTGGGGCAGATGGCCCCGCTGAGCTTCTCGGGGAACATCGCCGGCGACCCCGAGTGGGAGTTCTACATGAACACGGGAGACGCGCATCTCGAGGCGCGCTTCCCGGCGAGGGCGGGTCAACGCACCGTGGGCGTCTCCTTCGTGAGGCGGTACTCGGAGCCCGAGGGAGTGCTGCAGCCGCGCAACCGGGGCTACGGCCGTTTCGTCGACGAGCGGTACGACGAGGACGCGGCGGTGGAGCAGGTCGCCGTCGGCGGGCCCTACGCCGTCGAGGGTCCCGGCGACACCCCGAGCCGCCGCGAGATCTTCGTCTGCGGGCTCGAGGCGGCCGCTGCGGCTGGCGAGTGGGCGGACGCCACCGCCGCCGAGAGGGCGGACACCCCCGCCGAGAGGACGGACAGCCCCGCCGACGCGGGGACGAACGCCGTCGCCGAGGAGACGGCCTGCGCCGGCCGGATTCTCGGCAGGCTGGCCCGCCGCGCGTATCGCCGCCCGGTCGACAGCGGAGACGTCGACGCGCTGCTCGACTTCTACCGCGCCGGGCGCCGCGACGGCGGCTTCGACGACGGCATCCAGTTCGCGCTGGAGCGGATGCTCGTCGATCCCGAGTTCCTGTTCCGCATCGAGCGCGACCCCGAGGACGCGGCGCCGGGGACGCCCTACCGCCTCGGCGACCTCGAGCTGGCGTCGCGGCTGTCGTTCTTCCTGTGGAGCAGCATCCCCGACGACGAGCTGCTCGCGGCCGCGGCCGAGCGGCGGCTCCGCGACCCCGCGGAGCTCGAGCGCCAGACGCGCCGGCTGCTCGCCGACGGCCGCTCGCGGGCCCTCGTCGACAACTTCGCGAGCCAGTGGCTGCGCCTGCGCAACCTCGAGTCGCAGGAACGCGAGTCGGCCGACTACCCCGAGTTCGACGAGAACCTGCGCGAGGCGTTCCGCCGCGAGACCGAGCTGTTCGTCGAGAGCAGCATCCGCGAGGACCGGAGCCTCCTCGAGCTGCTCAGCGCCAACTACACCTACGTCAACGAGCGGCTCGCCCGCCACTACGGCATCCCCGGCGTCTACGGCGACCGCTTCCGGCGGGTGACCCTCGACCCCGACCATCCGCGCGGCGGCCTCCTCGGCCACGGCGGCCTCCTGATGGTGACCTCCTATCCCAACCGGACGTCGCCGGTGGTGCGCGGGAAGTGGCTGCTCGAGACCATCCTGGGCGCCCCGCCGCCCGAGCCGCCGCCGAACGTGCCGGGGCTGCCCGACCGCGGCGAGGGGGGCGAGCCGGCGTCGGTCCGCGAGCGCCTCGAGCGCCATCGCGCCAACCCCGCCTGCGCGGGCTGTCACGCGCCCATGGACCCGCTCGGCTTCGCCCTCGAGAACTTCGACGCCATCGGCACCTGGCGCGCCGACAGCGAGGCCGGCCAGCCCATCGACGCGTCGGCGACGATGCCCAGCGGCGTGGCCTTCGAGGGGCCGGCGGGCCTGAGGCAGGTGCTGCTGAGCCGGGGCGAGGACTTCGCCGCCGCCGTCACCGACAAGCTGCTGGCCTACGCGCTGGGGCGCGGGCTGGAGTACACCGACCGCCCCGCCGTGCGCCGCATCCTGCGCGACGCCGAGGCCGACGACTACCGCTGGTCGTCGATCGTGCTCGGCATCGTGAAGAGCACGCCGTTCCAGTGGCGCCGCTCGCGGGCCGACGAGCCCGCGCTGGTTGCCGGAGGGCTGGCGCCTGACGGTCGCTGACGGTTATCGTTTCCATTCGCGACGAGCAGACCACGACAAGCAAGGTTCCGATCATGACCATCACGAAGATGTCGCTGCCCCGTCGAACCGTGCTGCGCGGCCTGGGCGCCTCCGTCGCCCTGCCCCTGCTGGACGCCATGGTCCCCGCCGCGTCGGCGTTGTCGCGGACCGCGGCTGCGCCCACCCCGCGCTTCGGCGTGGTCTACGTGCCCAACGGCATCGCGATGGAGTACTGGACCCCGGCCGAGGAGGGCAAGGGGTTCGGCCTCACGCCCATCCTCCACCCGCTCGAGCCGTTCAAGGACCAGCTCACCGTGGTTTCGGGCCTCCGGGGGTACTGGACCCCGGCCCACGCGGGCGCGTCGACGACGTTCCTGACCGGGGCCGCGGGCGTCGCCGGCGAGACCGCGCCGGTGGCCGGCATCTCGATGGACCAGCTCCTGGCCCGCGAGTACGGCCGGCACACCGAGCTCGGGTCGCTCCAGCTCGCCATCGACAGCCGCGCCAACGCCGGCCAGTGCAGCGGCAACCACAGTTGCGTCTACACCAACACCATCTGCTGGCGCAGCCGCACGACGCCGCTGCCGATGGAGAACAACCCCCGCGTGGTGTTCGAGCAGATGTTCGGCGACAGCGGCAGCACCGATCCCGCCGTCCGCCGCGCCCGCATGGCGCGTGACCGCTCGATTCTCGACTCCGTGACCGGCAAGGTCGCCGACCTCAAGCGCGAGGTGGGCCCGGCCGACAGCCTCAAGGTCGACGAGTACCTCGAGGGCGTCCGCGACATCGAGCGCCGCATCGAGCGGGCCGAGCAGCGGCAGGACTTCGACCTGCCCGACCTGGCCCAGCCCGAGGGCATCCCCGCCACGTTCGCCGAGCACGTCGCGCTGATGTTCGACCTCCAGGTGCTGGCCCACCAGATCGACCTGACCCGCGTGACCTCGTTCATGCTGGGCCGCGAGGTCAGCTCCAGGACCTACACCGAGATCGGCATTCCCGACGCGCACCACCCGCTCTCGCACCACGAGTACAAGCCGGAGAAGATCGCGTTGATGTCGAAGATCAACGCGTACCACGCGTCGATGTTCGCCGACTACCTGGCCAAGCTCCGCTCGACGCCGGACGGCGACGGATCGCTGCTCGACAACATGCTGCTCCTCTACGGCTGCGGCATGTCCGACAGCAACGCCCACAGCCCCCTCGACCTGCCGGTCCTGCTGCTCGGAGGGTGCGCGGGACAGCTCGAAGGCGACCGCCACGTCCGCTACGAGGGCGACCCGCTGATGCCGAACCTGCTGGTGACCCTGATGGACAAGCTGGGCGTCCCGGTCGGGAGCTTGGGGAAGAGCGACGGCAGGCTCAGCATCGAGCGCCTGACGGGGGTGTAGTCCAACCACCCGCGAGATGCCCCAACCGGACACCTCGATCGAGGTTCGAGACTTCGGGCCGCTCACCCGGGCGGCCATCGATCTGCGACCGCTCACCGTCTTCGTCGGACCGAGCAACGCGGGCAAGACCTACCTGGCGACGCTGATCTCCGCGCTGCATCGGGCCTGCGACGGGTTCCCCCGGATACCGCCGAGGGGACTGTTCATCACCGAGCGCACCGAGCGCATCCCGGCTGTCCAGGCCGCGACGGACGCCGTTCGGGAGAACCTGCTCACCCCCGGCAGACCACTCACGTGCAGCGACCTGCCGGACAGCGTGCGGGCCAGGTTCCGCGACATCACCGACTCCGTCGCGGTCGACCTGGCCGAAGAGATCAAGCGCCTGTTCGACGTTGAGGATTGCACGGAGCTGATCCGCTGGACGGCCCCGCACCGTCAACTTCACGTGTCGTTGCGCCTCCGCGAAGGCGAGCAGGACCTCTGGCGCGTCACGATGGGCGCATCGCCTCGGGGCGAGACCGCGGAGGGCGTCATCGATGACGTGGTGCTCGTGAGGGCCGACGCCACCGACGCGGAACGGCGCGCCCTGGCCGGCAGGAGCCGGCCGAACCCGGCGGCGTTGTTCGAGCACCTGCTCGATCACGCTGCGCGAACCGGAAGGCCGCCCCGCGTCCACCACCTGCCGGCCGCGAGAAGCGGCATGCTGCAGAGCCAGCGCATCATCGCGGGCTCGCTCGTCGAGCGCTTGAGCCGCACCGGCTCAACGAGGCGCGGGGGCGAGCTGCCGACGTTGTCCGGCGTGACGACCGACTTCATCCGCGGTCTCATCCTCTACCAGGAGCGGACGACCCTCGACGAGACGATTCGCGTCATCGCCGAAGAGCTCGAACGCGATCCGCTGCATGGAGAGATACGCGCGCGCCGGCCGGTACCGGCGGGGCATCCGGAGTTCATCTACCGGCCGCAGGGAACCACGGAGGACATCCGGCTCAGCCGCGCCTCGTCCATGGTCACCGAGCTCGCACCCGTCGTCCTCCTGCTGCGCGGCGGGCTAGAACCCGGAGACACGGTCATCATCGACGAGGTCGAGGCGCACCTGCATCCGGCCATCCAGGCGCGACTGGCCGCCCTGCTGGCACACCTCGTCCGCGCCGACGTGCGGGTCGTCATCACGACCCACAGCGACTGGCTGCTCCGCGAACTCGGCAACCTGTTGCGGGAGGGCGAGCTCGCCCGCCGTACCACCGGCACACCGGAGAACGGCGCGCTGACGCCGGCGGAGGTCGGCGTGTGGTTGTTCCAAGGACAGCACTCGGGGTTCGCGGTCAGGGAGATTCCGTTCGACGAGATCGAGGGCATCGAACCGGAAGAGTACGAGACGGTCGCCGAGACGCTCTACAACAGATCGGCCGACCTGCAGAACCGCTTGCAGGAAGCTGCCGCCGGGGGCGACACCGCGCGTGGCGACTGACCTCCTCGACTCGCTCCGGCGCCGATCACCTCATCACCTCGTGCAGCGGCCGCGGCTGCCGCGTGGACATGACCGGCGTGCCCGCCCCACACGTCATCGTGGACGCAGACAAAGCGTTTCCCGCGCACGGGCTCGACGGCCCTCGTTGCGACCGCGTGCTCTTCCTGCTCGGCCCCGCGCCCCGCCGATTGGTCAGCGCACCCATCGAACTCAAGAGCGGCGGCTTGAACGCCTCCCACGTAGCCGACCAACTGCAACGCAGCCTGGAGTTCGTGAATCGCGTCGCGCCGTCGAGCGCTCCGCTCGCCTGCCGCCCAATCCTGGTCCACGGCCACGGGCTGCACCCCAAGCAGCGCAAGGCTCTCGGCCGCATCAAGGTCCGCTTCCGCGGCCAGCAACTCACCATCGCGACCGCACGCTGCAACCGGCCCGGCAATCTGGCTGCGGCGCTCCAGATGCGACGGTGGCGGGGGCCGCCGGTAGCGCGGCTGCCCGGTGGTTGCGCTGCCACCTCCACCGTCCCGCCGCGGGACTCCGAACGCGACGAGCACGGCGGGCCGAGCAGACTAACGGTGCAGGCCGCGGCGCAAGCGCCGCCAGGTGAGCGCGGTGAGCGCCGCGGCGCACAGTGGCGCACCGACCACGTGCTAAGCTGAACGGGGCATGGAGCAACTGCCGCTTGGCTCACCCCGGCGCTCGTACCGGGGCTCTTCGCTTGGTTCCGGTTCATGTTCCGGGACCTGAAGGAAACCGCATACCGTTGCGGCTGACCAGGACACAGCAGTCGCCCTGCATCCGTTCATCTCACGGGTGACCGAACCGGCAGCGCGCGCATGAGCCGAACGACAGAAGCCTTCTCCCTCGTCAAGATCGACGCCCTTCTCAAGGACGCCGGCTGGAACCTCACCGACGGCGTGAGCGTTCTGTTCGAACACGCCCTGCCGGACGGCTACCGGCCGCGACTGGAGCCGGCCGCCGTCCTTCTGCCTCGGGTCACGCTCGTGACGCGCGCCCGGTCCATTACATCCGGAGGTTCGGCCGACCTGCCGGACCGGGAGCCGACCGACCATGGGCGTCCTCGACATCGAATACAACTCGGGTAACGCCGCGCTCGAAGAGCTGCTGCTGTCCATCGACCGTCCGGGCGACTTCTGCGCGCACGGGAAGTTGTTCGCGCCCATGCCGCGATTGGAGGTAGAGGGGGTCGGTTTGCTCTCCTTTCCGGTGCCCGACATGCAGGTCCGCGCGCTGATCGCGGTCGCCGAGCGTGCGCCCTACGGCAAGGGACCGGACACCCTGGTGGACACGTCGGTGCGCGACTGCCGGCAGATCGACGCGGCGCGGATTCGCGTGTCCGGTGGCGCGTGGGGGGACACTTTTCAGCGGATTCTCGACTCGGCGGCCAGCGGTCTCGGCTGCCGGGCCGATCGGCTCGACGCGCGGCTCTACAAGCTGCTCGTCTACGAACCCGGCGGCTTCTTCGCCACGCACCGCGATACGGAGAAGGCCGACGGCATGATCGCCACGCTGACGATCTCGCTGCCGGTCGCCGGCGGCGGCGGCGAGCTGGTCGTCCGCCACCGCGAGCGCGAGGCCGCCATCGACATGAACGCCGAAGAGCCGTCCGAGCTCGCGTTCGCCGCGTTCTACGCCGACTGCGCCCACGAGGTCCGCCCGGTCCGCGAAGGCCACCGCCTGTCGCTGATCTTCAACCTGTGCGTCCGCGCGGGCGACGAGGACACCCCGCGCCAAGCGCCGGACTTCAGCAGCCACGCCGACCGGATAGCGGCGCGGCTCACGGCCTGGCGCGACCGGCCCGACGCGTCGGACAAGCTGGTGTGGCTCCTCGATCACGACTACAGCGAGGCGGGTCTGTCGTTCGACACCTTGAAGAACGCGGACGCCGCGCTGGCGCGAACCCTGGCGCCGGCCGCGGCGCGCGCCGACTGCGAGATGTACGCGGCCATCGTTCACGCGTCGGCGCGCGGGGGCGCGACGTACGATGGCGAGTACGTCGATGGCTGGGGAGACTGGGACGGCAAAGACGCGGACGACATGGAGATGGAAGAGGCGTACGACATCCGCGTGTGGCTGGACGGCTGGGCCGGCCGCGACGGCCGCCGGCCGCCCTTCGAGGAAGTCCCGGTGCTTCGCGGGGAGCTGTTGCCCCAGGGCGCGCTCGACGATGCCGAGCCGGACAATCAGTGGCTGCACGAAGCGACGGGGAACGAGGGCGGCGCTCTGGAGCGCGCCTACCGCCGCGCCGCCTTCGTGATCTGGCCGCGGTCCAAGACGCTGGACGTCATCGCCAGCACCGGCGTCGACGGCGCCGTCGACTGGGTGGCGGCGGAGTTGGACGGCAACGGAGGGACGGCGGACGAGCGGATCGGACACCTGTTCACGAAGTTGATCGGCCTCTGGCCGGCCGACGGCGACCACGAGCGCGATCGGGCGGGCCGCGGCCGCGTGCTCGATCTGCTGTCGGGAATCGGCGACGAGACGCGCACGCGGCGTTTTCTGCTCGATGTCGTGCTGTCACGCTATCGGCCCGGCGACAACGGGCATCTGCCCGCCGCGATCGCAATCGTCGGGCCGGACGCCGCGGAACGCTTCCTGGCCGATCTCGCGACCGCACACGTCACCCGGCATCCCGGCCCGGTGCTCGCGCTCCTCCGGGTCATCCAGGAGCAGGGACGCGAATCGGCCGCGGCGGCGTGGGGCGGCGCGCTTCGGAAGAGCGTTCATGCCGCCTTGCTCACGTTGTGCGAAGCGCTGGCGGCGCGTACGGGAGACCGCGACGAAGACGAACCGAAGGCAGCATTCGGTGCCATCAAGGGTACCGCCCTTGAAGACGAGGATTGGGTGGAAGACGATTGGCCCAAGGAAGACGATGATCCGCAGGCGGCCGAACCCGGGCCGTCGGAGTGGCTGGTCGATAGCTTTCGCGACCTTTTTGCGTCCCGAGCGGGAGGTGCCTTCCGCCGAACCGATTGGTCGCTCGACGAAGCGACCGTCCGCAACGCCTTCGCGTTGGCTTGGCGTTGCGGATTGACCGCCGACGCCGCGCGAGCCGCCACCCTGATCGTCCGGTTGCCGGAGGTCGTCGCGGCGGACCGCACGCTCCCCGCCGCGTTGGGCGATCTGCACCGTGAAGAAGGCTTGCCGGACACCGCCCCCTACGCGGCGCTGTGGGATTGCGCGGCGGAGAGCTTGCTCGCGCGCAGCGCGGCGCCGCCCGACGAGCCTCGGGACTGGAAGATCGCGTCCGACAGGGGTTGCGGTTGCGAACACTGCAGGGAGCTCCGGGCCTTCTGCGACGATCCCGACGCCAAGGTCGCGCGATTCCCGTTGCGCAAGGATCTGCGCGTTCACCTGGAGATGATCATCCGCACGCGCCGGCTCGACATCGCCACCGTCACCGAACACAAGGGCCGGCCCTATACCCTCGTGTGCACCAAGAACCGCGCCAGCCACCGGCGGCGGCTGGCCGAGTACACTGAGGATATTTCTCACATGGAGTCTCTCGTCCGTTCGGCGCCGGGCGGCGCGCAGGCCGCGCGCTGCGCGTCCGACCTCGCCAGACTGCGCGAGGCGGTCGTGGCCGGGAACGCGGCCGGACGAGGGCGGGCATGAAGACGATTCGGTCGTAGCCGGCGCTCTGAACTCCGCCAACCGCACCTTCTGTGGACGCGAGAGGACCTCGACGTCCCGGGGCTGAAGTCGACGGGCACGCATGAGCCGGCGGAGCAATCGGTCGCAGCGATACGCACATCGGCCCCGCCGGCTCACTCGTTCTGGAGCCCGGTCAGGGGGTCGACGCGCGCGGCGCGCCGGGCGGGGAGCCAGGCGGCCGCCGCCGCGATGCCCGCGAGGAGGGCGGCCGCGTGAACCATCGTGACGGGGTCGGTGGGGGCGAGGCAGTGAATCAGGCCCGCCACCAAGCGGCCCGCCAGCAGCACCGCGCCCACCCCGGCCGCGACCCCCGCGGCGACGAGCGTCAGCGATTCGCGCAGCACCATCCAGGCGATGTCCGTCGACGGAGCGCCGAGGGCCATCCGGACGCCGAACTCGCCGGTGCGCCGGGCCACGGTGTACGACGCCAGCCCGAACAGCCCGATGGCCAGCTTCACCGTCGCGGACCGGTCGCCGTGTAGCGGGCCAGGACGAGGTTGTCGAGCCTGATGTTCCGGGTCCAGATGAACTCGGCGTCGCCGAACAACCGTGCGTATCCGGTGTACGCGCGCTGCCTCGTCACCCTCTCGGGCGGCCACACGATCGCGGGGGGCCAGTGCGCGTCGTCGAACGCCGGCGCCGTCCAGTCGGCGGGCACCGGAAAATGAAGGGCCTGGCAGCGGTCGGGGGCGTTCTCGGCGCACGTGGAGCGCACGGCCTGCGAGCAAAACGTCGAATCGCGGCCGCCCGCGGTTCGCACGCAGCTCGGATCGTCGAGCGGCGCGATGTAGAAGGTCTCGGCCCGCCACTCGCCGTCGGTGCCATTGCCGTCGCTGAAGTACGCGATGAGCCCCCCGTCGCCCAGGTTGAAGCTGTCGTATTCCATCCCGACGCCGTTGTGCGTTTCCCAGTCGACACCCATCACCGCATAGGTCATGGGGTAGCTGGCCCTGAACCGGACCACGTTGGAGTTGAATGGCGTCATCCCGACGGGATCACGCCCGACGAACTGGCCGTTCACGTAGAGCTCGAAGTAGTTGTCTCCGAAGATGAACCCGGTAATCTCCACCCCGTCCGCGTCGATGACGACGGTCTCGAGCTGTGAGAGGTAGTCGGGGTTGTCGCCCTGTCCCGAGCAGTTGTTGAACAGGTCCACCGCGGCCGAACCGTCGTGAACCGGCGCGGGCACTGCGAACCGATCGCCCGCCGCCGACGTCACGAAGCCGACGAGCGCGGGGTTGAAGTTGTTGCCACCCTGCGCTTCGCGAACCAGCCCGGACGTACATCCGGTCAGCGGAGCGCCGGGCCTCAGGTCCGTTGCCAGACCGGTCGTGACGATACCGACCTCGCCGGCCGGGTCACCGGCGCCCGGCGCCTGTGCGGAACCCGTAACGGTGACGGGCCGGCCGCCGCTCCCCGCCGTCACGACCACGAGAAGACTGATTCCACAACCCAGGAGAATCGGAAGAGTGGTTCGCATCGTCTCCTCCTTCCGGCGGCGCTTCCGGCGGTGGACGCCGACGGCAGCCGGGGACGCGTCCGCCGGCAACGCCGAGGCCGGTGCGGGATCCGCCGGCGCGCCGCCGCTCGGAACGGGCGGCCGGGGATCGAAATCAGCCACGTCTCGATTCTACCGCCGAACCGTCGAGGCGGAAGCCCGCAGGAAGGTCGCCGGCCACATGGCGGAGTCGAGCCCGCCCCCGCCGACCAAGCGTCCCGATCAGTGCGGGTTGTCGTCGTAAAGGTACTCGGCGAGTTTCAGCGACTCCAGCATGTCGTTCCAGACCTTGGCGGCGATCCGGCGGTCTTCGGGCCAGTACTCCATCGTGATGAACGCTTGGACGTTCCCGCCGCGGGCAAGGCACGCCCTGGAATGCGCCTTGCGCTTCCCGGCCGGATCCTCGAAGTCCATCTCCAGCCACAGGTACTCCAGATTGCGGCGGGATGCGCCGAGCATCGGTCCCTCCCGCGTGCGCCGGCGCGCATCGTCGGCCAGCACGGTGTTCTCCATCATGTCGGCGAGCGACGGCATGGCGCTCCAGTCCATGCTCGATCCATCGGGACCGAGTCGAAGCACCGAGACCTGCAGGCGCATGTTGTCGTCGGGAGCCGCTGCGTCATGGAGACAGATGGAATCCCCGTCGGGCGTGATCACCCAGCCCGACGGGTACTCGAAATGCACCGCTCCTCTGTTCGCCACGAAGATGCTGTTGCCGGGCTTGGCGCTCCATCCGTGATCGTGGGGCAGGTCGACTACTCTGCTCTTCCATTCCGGCACGGTGAGCTACCTCTGCTCAGTCTCTTGGCCGAGGTTGACGGACTCGAAGCTGTTCAGGAGCCCGGCCGGCATCACCCGTGAACTGCTCCAAACGGTACGCATCGAGCAGCTCATCGATGTCGCCCCTGCCGCGCACGCGCCCCCTGTGAATCCATCAGCGCCGTGCCGCCGGGGAAGGCGCCCGCCAGCGGCGCCGACTCCGGCGGGGGGGCCGCCGGCACGCCGGCGCGCGGAACATGCGGCCGGGCCTTCAAATCAGCCACGTCTCGATTCTACAGCCGCACCATCGAGGCGGAGGCCCGCGGGAGGTTCGCCGACCGCATGGCCGGCTCACACCCGTCACCGCCGACTACGCGTCGACGCGCAGCGCCTCCACCGGGCGGATCCTGAGCCCTCTCAGGATTGGCGCGAGGCAGGCCAGCAGGCCGGTCGTCACGACGATCGCGGCGGTGATCGACAGTACGTACGGCCACGACCGCACCGCGACCCCGAGCTCGCCCTGGAACGCGCCGGCCCCGCCGAGCGACGTGAAGACGACAGCCCAGAACCCGGCGCCGAGCAGGACTCCGAACACGAGCTGGCGGAGCGGTCGATGCGCGATCGACGCGACGATCCGGCTCGATTTCCCGCCGAGGGCGATGCGCACGCCGATCTCGCGGGTGCGCCGGGAGACCGTGAACGACATCAACGCGTAAAGGGCCGCAGTCGACAGGACGATGGCGATCAGGGAGAGGCCCACCAGGACCCCGGATGCCGTTCGCTGCACCAGGGCCGCCGTGTTCGGGAGCGCGTCGAGGGCCACGACGTCGCCGAGGATCGCTGTGGGGTCGGCGTCGGCAAGCAGGCGGCGCAGCACGGGCGCGAAGGCGGTCGGGTTCTCGCCGAGGTCGATCACCAGCGTGAGGGGATGCACGCCTCCCGGGGCGGCGGGCAGGTAGGCCATCGGCGTGCCATCGAAGATGGCCTGCCCCAGACTCGCTTCGAGGTCGGGCACCACGCCGACGATCTCCATCCACGGGCCGGCGGGCACCTCTCCCGGATCGGAGATGCGCATGGTTCGCCCCACGGCGCTGCGGTAGTCGATGCCCCGGCGGTCGAGGAACTTCGTGTTCACGAGGATCCGGGTCGGTGTCTGACCGGTCTCGACGGGGACGTCTCCGCGCTCGAACGTCCGCCCGTGAAGGGGCTCGATGCCGAGGGTGCCGAAGAAGCCCGGCTCGACCCGGGACGTGACCACCGGGAGCCCCGGGAAGTCCGGCGGGAATTCGTCCCCCTCGACGCGTCCCCGCCTCTCGAACCGCCCGCCCCCGGGGGTGGCGTCCGAGAACGCCCAGCTCCGGACCCCGGGCTGGGCCGCCAGCCGGCGTGCGAGCGTCTCCTGCATCGATGCGATGCGGGCGAGGCGGATCTCGTCGGCCTCGTCGCGGTCCCCTCCCGGCTCCGAGGAGGGGACCTGCATCGACGCGACCAGCACGCGGCTCGTCTGCATCGCGACGCTCGTCTCCTGGTCGATCGCGGCGAACATGCGATACGTCATCCCCGCCGCGAACAGGGCGCCGACGCCCAGCCCCACCTCGACGATGATCAGCGCGCCCGTGACCCGGTCGAAGCGGAAGCCGCCCAGGCCGCCCCTCGCCTCCTGCAGGGTGCGCTGGGGCGACGACCCGGTGGCCCGTAGCGCGGGCAGGACGCCCGCGAACACCGCGCTCGCGACGCCGAGCCCGAGGGCCTTCATCACGACCTCGGGCGTCACCCCCAGATCCACCCAGAACGGCAGATCGATGGCGGGCGTCACGCGCTCCACCAGCAAGTGCAAGCCCAGCAACCCGACGCCGGTCGCGAGAAGGGCCAGGACGAGCGTCTCGACGAAGAGCTGAGCGACGATGCGGGACCGGCTGGCGCCGAGCGCCGTCCGCAGCGCGAGCTCGCTCGACCGGTTCGCGGTGCGCGCGAGCAGCAGGATGGCGACGTTGCCGCACGCGATCAGCAGCAGGACGAGAGGCACGCCCTGGGCGATGAACAGAAACGCCGCCAGCATGCCCGTCGGCGTTCCGATGCTCAGGGCCGAGAACGCCACCGCATCGGCCCGGACCAGCCCGCGATCGTCCGGCACGTCGTGACGGATGCCGACGGCCGCCAGCTCCGCCCCCGCCTCGCCCCTCGACGTCCCTTCCTCTAGGCGGCCGTAGACCCACACGGCGGGACCGAGGCCGTCGGCGTAGTCGATGGCCCGCCGCCGCAGGGGCAGCCAGAGCTGCTCCCGACTCGGCATCGCGAAGCCCGGGGGCATCACCCCCACGACCGTCGTGGGGACGCCGCCGATGCGGAGCGTGGAGCCGACGGCGTCGGGACGGGAGCCGAGCCGCGAGCGCCAGTAGTCGTGCCCGACCACCACCACCTCGGGCGCCCCGACGACCTCGTCCGCCGACGTGAGCACACGTCCCCGCGCGGGCGGCACCCGCGTCAACGCGAACGAGGACGCGCTCATCTCCGCCCCCCGCGCGCCCTCCGCCCGGCCGTCGTCGGAGATGACGTTCACGTCGCGGAGCAGGGCGGCCCCGACGGACGCGAACGAGGTGAGGCGCGCTCGCAGCGACTCGTAGTCGCCGAGACGCAGCGGCTCCTGCCTGCCCGACTCCTGGTTGCGGCCCACCACGCCGACGACCTGCTCGCCCTGGTCGAAGGGAGGGGACTCGTCGAGGACGGCGTCGATGAGGTGGTGGGGGGCCAGGCTCGCGGGGATGCCGATGCCGAGGGCGAAGACCACCACCAGCGTGAGCCACGGATGCTTGACGAGCATCCGGATCCCGAGCTTCAGGTCGAGCCGGGAGACGCCGAGGTCACCCCCGGATGCCGGGGAGATCAGGCCCTCTCCCTCGTGCCCGAACCGCAGCCGGGCCCCCAAGGCGGCGACGGGCTGCCGCATCAGCCACAGGCCCCGGGCCGCCCGCGGACGTCGGCCGACGTCCTGCGACCAGTGCTCGAGCAGGTCGCCGAGCACCTCTGCCCTCACCTCCTCGGGGAGGACGCGAACCGCCAGCCGGAGCAGGAACGGAGCGCGATCGCGGGCGGTCATGACGGCCCCAGCCTGGCCTCGAGGCCGTCCCACAGCGCGAGCATCGCGTCTCGCGACTCTCGGAGGACCGGCAGGGCCTGCTCGTCGACCACGCGGTAGAAGCGACGCGGCCTGCCGCCTCGTTCCGGCGCCGGCGTCCCCACCGACGAGACCAGAAGGCCGCGGCCCTCCAGGCGCCGCAGGACCATGTAGGCCGTCGCGGGCGAGACCTCGCGAGCCGTCAACCGGCCCAGCTCCCTGGCCACCGGCACCGCGTAGCTCTCGCCGCCGAGTCGCAGAACCGTCAGCAGGATCTGCTCCTCCAGCTCTCCCAGGCGGCTTCTCGGCATGGTGAATCCTCCTCCGCAGCCCAGTCTATAACAATGTTATGAACTTGAGAGAGCACGCGCAAGGACGATGGCCGGGATCAGGCGATCCCGCCCGGCCATCTGCTTCCGGTCCGCGCGCGCGGGCTCGAGGCCGCCGGCCGGTCGGCGCACGAGATGGCCGTCGACGTACTGGCGAGCAGCGTGCGCCGCACCGCGAATGGGGCCGAGCGAACGAGGTGGCGGGGCTGGCCAGGGCCTCGACCGACGCGCCCGGAGTCATTGACGCCGGGCCGTTTCGGGCGCAGGATCACCGCTGTGATGCCCGCGCATCGGCCCCCGCCGGCCCTCCTGTGGGCCGCGCTCCTGCTGGCCCCGGTGGCGCTGTCCGCCCAGACGCCCGCGGTCGACCTCGACGCGCTGCTCGGGCGGGTCGGCGGCCGGCTCGAGCGCTACTTCCAGCGTGCGCAGAGCATCGTGTCCACCGAGACGGTCTGGGTGCGCTCCTTCGACCGGGGCATGCGGCCGCGCGGCCGCCCGCGCCGGCTCGAGTACGAGCAGCGCGTCGAATGGGACGCCGTAGGCACCGACGGCGTGCCGTCGGTGCGGGTCATGCGCGAGCTCCTGTCGGTGAACGGCCGCCCCCCCGGTGCCGAGGACGAGAACGCCTGCCTGGTCCCCGAAGCGGAGGGCGACGACCCGCTGTCGGTGCTGCTGCCCGCCCGGCAGGTCGAGTTCGACTTCCGGCTGCGCGACGTGGAGATCGTCGACGGGAGTCCCGTCGCGAGACTGTCCTTCACGCCGATCGACGCGCAGCCGGGCGAGGTCGAGTGGGACGGCGACTGCGCCCACATCGAGCTCGAGGGCTGGTACCGGGGCGACGCCTGGGTGGACGTGGGCTCGGGCGACGTGCTGCGCCTCGACGAGCACCTGACCCGGCCGTTCGAGTTCCGCGAGCCGCTCGATCGCCCGCGGGGCAGCCGGCGCTGGAGCCGGCTGCAGCGGGACGACACCAGCACCCGCTACGAGCGCATCGCGTTCGAGGATCCCGACGAGACGTTGATGCTCCCCCGGTCGATCGAGCGCAACTGGGCCATCGACGGCGGGGGGTTCATTCCCCGGTACTTCCGCACGCAACGGTTCTCGAACTACCGGCGGTTCGTCACCGGGGGTCGCCTCGTCGACGCGCCCGGGCCCTGACCGACCAACGAGCCTTGCTGTCCTTCGAACGCCGGCACGGGACGGCCGGCCAAGTAGTCGAGCAGCACGTCGCACGCCGCCGAGGCGAAGCGCCGGTAGCCGTCGTCGGTCGGCCAGCCGATGTGGGGCGTGAGCACGACGTTCGCGAGCGTGGTGAGCGGATGCCCGGGCGGCAAGGGCTCCCGGTCGAAGACGTCGAGGCCCGCGCCGGCGATGCGCCCCGCCGCGAGGGCGTCGACCAGGGCCGCCTCGTCGACGATCGGGCCTCGCGCGGTGTTGATCAGGAACGCGGCCGGCTTCATCAGGGCGATGCGCCGTACGTCGATCAGGCCGCGCGAGGACGGCGACAGGGACACGTGAATCGTCACGACGTCCGCCTCGCCCAGCAGGTCGTCGAGCTCGCGGCGCTCGGCGCCGGCGCCGGCCGCCGCCTCGTCGGTCAGCGTGCGACCCCAGGCGGCGACCCGCATCCCGAACGCCTTGCCGATCTGCGCGACATGCCGGCCGATTCGGCCGAGGCCCACGACCCCCAGGGTCTTGCCGTGCAGCACCGGCGTCGACGGCGCCGGCCACTCCCCCCGTCTGAGCGCGGCATCGCTGGCCGGGATCTGCCGCATCACCGCCATCGCCAGACCGAACGTGAGCTCGGCGGCGCCGATGGAATGCCCGGGCGACGCCCTGGCGACGAGGATGCCGCAGTCGTGCGCCGCGGCGAAGTCGATGTGGCTCGCGTGGTTGCCGGTCTGCACGAGGACCCGCACGTCCGAGAGCTGCTCGAGCAGCGCGCGGTCGAACCGCGTCCGCTCGCGGTTGGCGATCACCGCATCGAAACCACGCAGCGCCGCCGGATCGCCGAACGGCCCCGTGAACACCTGCACCTCGGCGCGCTCGCGCAACCGGCGCACGCCCTCGGTGCCTTCCCACGCCTGGTGAATGTCGTCGAGAATCGCGATGCGCATGGCTACCCGAACAGCAACCAGCAGAGCGCGGCGCCGACCACCGACATCGAGAGCCCCCACGCGAGGAGCGCATTGAACAGCGCCCGCGTGTCGGTGCCGGGGGGCGCCGCGGCCAGGAACAGGGCGCCCACGGTGGAGAGGGCCGAGAGATCGACGAGCCCGCCGCCCACCGTGATCGACCACGCCAGATTGACGGGCTCGACGGCGCCGACCTGCTGCGCCAGGTCCGGCACCATCGGCAGGAACGCCGGCATCACCACGCCGGACGTGCTGCTGTACACCGATATCAGGCCGGTCCCGAACGCCATGGTCGGCACCACCGTCTCCGAGGTGGAGATGCCGGCGAGCCCGCTCGTGAACAGGTCCATGCCCTGGGTCTCCTGCATGAGCGAGATCAGCACCGTGACCCCGGTGACCATCAGGATGACGCCCCACGGCATGCGCCGAATGGCCTGCTGCTCGTCGACGCTCCCGAGAAGGGTGAGCGACGCGGCGATGAAGACCGCGGTCAGGCCCACGTGCGCATCGAAGCCCACGACCGCGACGATCAGGGCCGAGATGCCGGCGATGGTCAGCCAGTGCCTGCGCTCGAAGGGTTCGACGTCCGGCTCCGCCGATCCGGCGTCTCCCCCGCGCCTGCGAAAGAGCTTCAGGCCGCCGAACAGCACGAAGCCGCCGGATCCCACGATCACGTGCGCCAGCACGTTGTAGCCGTAGGTCTGCCACTCGAGGCCGCCGAGGCCGATGCGCGCCATCACGTCGTTGGCGATGACGCCGCCGGGCGCGAACGGCGACAGCGTGCCCGCCAACGCGCCGTTGCCGGTCATGATCGCCATCAGCAGCGGCGATATGCCCACCCGCCCCGCGACGGCCATGGCGGGCGCCGCCAGCAGGGCGCTGGCCGGGGTGCCGCCGGGACCGATGGTCGACACGACCACGCCCAGGGCGAAGAACATGAGGGGCAGCAGCCCCGCGTTCCCGCGGCAGAGCCGGACGGCGCGCCCCGTCAGCCGGGACAGGGTGCCGTTGGTGTCGGCCATGCTGAACAGCAGCGTCACGCCGACGAGCGTGACCAGCAACGGCACGGGAAAGCCCGACAGGACGGCATTGACCGACATGCCGCCCAGGTACACCCCCACCAGCCAGGCCATGGCCAGCGACAGGATGCCGACGTTGATCTTCGTGAGGACGCTCAGCGCGACGGCCACGACGAGCGCCGCGACCGAGGCCCACGCGAGGGTCATTGCGCCAGCGCCACAGCCGCCGGGGCTGCGCTCAGGACGCGGGAGAGCCGGCTCACGTCGGGCAGGTCCTCCAGCGCCTCGACCAGGCCGAAGGTCTCGTCGATGGCCGACGGCGGCAGCACCAACGACGCGCAGTCGCTGAACTTCTCGTGGAGCTCGTCCCGGGTGAACGGCAGGTCCGGCCCGCCCCGGTAGCGTTCGTCCGCCGGCTCGACGAGGGTGCGACCGTCGTCGAGGTCCACCTCGACGGTGCTGCGGATCTTCTCCCAGCCCTGCGCCTCGATCTCCGGGTCGAGCACGCGCTCCACCTTCCGCATCATCGCCTGCACCGGCGCACTCTGGACGAACTCGTCGTTGAACTCGCGGATGCCCGCCTTCCGCCGGAGCGCGATGGCGCTCACCATGAACGCCGGGCAGAACTTCGCCTCGAGCTCGTTGGTCGCGATGGGGTACCGTAGCGGATTGAGGATGTTGGACCCGGCCCGCACGCGAATGGCGACGATGCTCTCCGGCTGCACGTCGTGCGCGGTCACCAGCCGCCGCATGGCGTCCATCGTCGGGTGCCCGAGCACGCCGCACGGGTACGGCTTGATCGACACCCCGGGCCACACGATCGTGTGCGGGTCGCCGAGCTTGCCCACGATGCGGTCGGCGTCGAAGCCCTCGCCGTGACTGAAGGCCTGGAAGAAGCCCCACGGCGGATCGAGGGCGTCCCCGCCACCCGTGAAGCCTCTCGCCGCGAGCTCGGCCGCGACCACCCCGTTCTGCGACGCCCGGCCCACGTGCAGCGGCTTGGTCATCGACCCGAAGTTCACGCGGATGCCGGAGGCCGAGCTCGCGGCGATGGCCAGCGTGTGCCCGATCCGGTCTCCGTCGAGACCCAGCAGCTTCGCGGCGGCGACCGCCGCGCCGAACGTGCCGACGGTGCCCGACGAGTGGAACCCCTTCCTGTAGTGGCCGGGGCTGATGGCCTCGGCGATCTTGCACTCGACCTCGAAGCCCGTGAGAAACGCCTCGAGGAACGCCTTGCCGGACGCCTGCTGCCGCTCGCCGATGGCCAGCGCCGCGACCATCGGCGGCACCGTCGGGTGCGTCAGCAACCCGAAGATCCGGTCGGCGCTGGTGGCAAGCTGCGTGTCGTCCCAGTCCAGGGCATGGCCGCTCGTGCCGTTCAGGAGCGCCGCCGAGGACGCGCCGCTCCTGAACGGCTCGGGGCCGAACGCGGTCGACTCCGGCTTGCCGTCGACCGTCCGGACGTAGCTGCGCAGGATGCGGCCGGCGTCTTGCGTCGAACCGGCCAGCATGACGCCGAGCCCGTCGATGACGCACCGCTTCGCGATTCGGACGGCCTCCGCCGGGAGGTCCTCCCAGCGGGCCCGGCCGACGAAGTCCACGACCGCGCTCGTGGCGCGCTGCTGGTCGCTCACATTGCTCTCCTCGACGAACGCCGTCGACAGTCAGTGCGATGGTGGTTCGAGGCGGCGAATCGGTCTGGCCGGCCCGGGCGCCGAGCGGAACGCGGGCGGCCGGGAGCATCGTCGCGGCCGCGACGGCAGCCGCTCGATTCAGGAACGCCCCGCCGCGAGACAGGTCTCACGGGCTCATCGTACACGCATTCGACCCCGCTGAACGGTCCGGGGAAGGCGTTGCGGGGCTGCATGGCCGCCGACCCGCAGACAGTCCGGCCTGAACCTAACCGCGTTCCAGCGCCACCACGGCGGCGCGCAGCTCCGTCAGGTGCACCGCCCGGATCGGGGTCGTTCCTTCCGTGGGCGCGGCGTCCGTCCACTGCGGCGCCGACCGCCCCGCCGCCGCGTACGCCTCGCCTAGCGCGGACCGCAGCTCCGTCAGGTGCACGAGCCTGACCCGCGTCACCTCCGGCCGCAGGACCGGGTCCGTCCACGCGAACCGCCCCAGCCCCGCCGCCGCCCGCAGGCCGTCGATGCGCGACCGCAGCTCGGTGAAGTGGACCGCCCTGACCGGCGTCACGCCGGGCACGAGGGGGTCGTCAGTGAACGGCTGCACCACCGTCACGCCGAACATCTGGATCGCCGTCTCGTTCGAGCCGCCGGCGTCGGTCGCCGTCACCGTGATCGTCGCCTGCCCCGGCGCCGCCGGCGTCACCGTCACCCGACTCCCGGACACCGAAACCACGGCCACCGCCGGCCGCGAAGAGCTCGCCCCGTAGGTCAACCGATCGCCGTCCGGGTCCCGGAACGCACCCGCCACGTCCACCGTCACCGCGCCGTCATCGGCCTCGACGGTCAGCGGCGGCAACGTGCCCACGGGCTCCGGCGGCAGGTTCGCGGCACTCACCGTCACCGTGAACGAGAGCGCGGCGCTCAGGCCGCCGGGGTCCGTCGCCGTCACCTGGATCGCCGCCGCACCCACGCCTACCGCCGTCAGCGTCACGCTGGTGCCGCCGGCCGCCACCACCGTCACCACGTCCGGCCGTGACCACGACACGTCGATGCTCAACCGGTCACCGTCGGGATCGACGAACGGCTGCGCCACGTCCACGTCCAGCGTGCTGCCGACGGTCAGGCCCCGGTCCGGCAGGGTCCCCACCACCGCGGGCGGCCGGTTGGCGCCGACGCGGACCCGATCCCGCCACAACGCCACGGCGGGACCGGTGGTGTTGAGAACGGCGACCGCGTCGGCCGGGCCGGTCACGCCCGACCCGCCGGCGCCGTAGGGAACGCCCAGGAGGTCGCCGTTCGATTGCAGGCGCGGGCTCGAGAACGCAGGCAGCCTCCCGCAGGAGATGCCGGCGTCGTCGCACTGGGTGGGGTAGCCCATGATGGTGAACCACCGGCTCGACGCCGGGGCGCCCGCGTCCAATGCCCGCGGGTTCACGTAGCCGTGGGCCGGATGCGGGCGCGCGCCGCCCTGGTTGTGGTGCACGTGATAGCGATCGTGCCGAAGCCCCATGCTGTGCCCCAGCTCATGTGCAAAGGTGAGACCACCACAACCCTGCCCGGCAAGGCTGAAGACGCCGGGTCGGAAGGCGAGACCGCAAATGTCCCCGGCATCGCCGACAATCAAGTGCACGAGGTCCGCCCCGACTCGGTCGCGCAGCGTGTGCACCCCGTCCAGGTGACCGTCCGAGGGATCGTTGAGACGGCGGAGATCGATCTCGGGGTCCCCCGTCTCGGTATACGGCACCTCCGACCGGTCCGCCAGCCGCAGGCGGTGGTCGACCCGGCTCGTCTCGTAGGCCTGGTTGGTCTCCGCGACCAAGAGGTCGATCTCCGCCTCGATCGCGGCGACTCCGCCGGCCGCGGCGCGCGCGGCGGGCGTGTAGACGACGGCCACGTCGATCTCGACATCCGTTGCCGCCCCGCACAGTCGCCCCGTGAAGTCGATCGTCCGCAGCCAGTCCCGCCAGGCGGGCGGCGCGCACGCGCGGGTGACCAGGATGTCCAGGTCCTCGAGATTCGCGCGGCGCAGGCTGGACGGAAGCGAGCCCGTCAGGCCCCAGTTGTAGGCGAGGTTCAGTCTCTCCAGGTTCGCCAGGTTCCCCAGGGCGCCCGGGATCGACCCGGTCAAGTCGCTGGAATCGAGGAACAGGTCCTGCAGGTTCGTCCGGTTCCCCAGCCACGAGGGGATTCCGCCCGTCACTTCGATCCCCGAGAGGTACAGCCACCGGAGGTTCGTGTGGTTCCTCAACCAGGCCGGGATGGGGCCGACGCTCAAGTCGTTCCAGGAGAGCCCCAGTCCCCAGAGATCCAGGTCGCCCAGCTCTTCCGGGACCCCGCCGGTCAACTCGTTCCCCAACAGGTAAAGCACCCGGAGGCTGGACATGTTCCCCAACCACGCGGGAACGGGACCACTCAGCTCGTTGACGGAGAGGTTCAGGAAGTAGAGGTTCTCCAGGCTCTCGAGTGCGCTCGGAATCCGGCCGCTCAACTCGTTCTCGCTGAGGTCCAACCACTCGAGTGCCGCCAGGCTCCCCAACGCGGTGGGAATCGAACCGGTCAGGCCGTTGTCGCCGAGCCTCAATTCCGTGACCCGGCCGGACGCATCCGTCGCGACGCCGTACCACTCGCCGAGGGGCGCGGACGTGTGCCAGTTCACGCCGTTCGTCCAGCTCGCGCCGCCGGTGGCGTCGTAGAGCGCCTCCAGCGCCGCGCGGTCCGACGCTGCGCTGCCTTGCGCAACCGCCTCGGCGGCAAGACCTGCCCAGACGGCGACGGCCGCCAGCAGCGCCGGCATCGGGCGGCGACGATTTCCACTTGTCCGGTTGGGCATCCACGTTTCTCGAACGGCGCAACCCACGCCGGGCTTCAGCTTGTTGGGTAGCCTTGGGATCGATGGCGCTGACCGGCGTTTGCGCGTCGCGGGAGCGGGAGCTTCGCGCCGCGAACTCCCGACGCGACCGCAAGGTCGCGCTTTCGCGCCAGCCAGAGGTTGACGGAAGCGGCCTGTGACGGCGCTCTCCAGTGGTCGCGATGCCACCTCCACCGTTCCGCCACGGGACTTGCAGCGCGGGCCCATCCCGCCAAAGCCGCGGAGTTGGATGGCCTGCCGCGACGGCGCGGCGGGGCCGCAGTCGAGATGCACCGTGCACGCACCGCATTCGTCACGGTCGCAGCGGATCTTGGTCCCCGTCAAGGTCGAGGTGGTCGCGGAGTCGCTCGCGCCAGGAAGTCGGCCTCGTCGTCGCAGGCGAGCGCTGCGCGGACGACGGCGTCGCCGGACGTCACGTCGATCTCCGACACGCGGGCGAGACCCCGGTCCGACACCGCGATGCCGCGCGCCCTCAGGATCTCGCGGACCATCTCCAGCCGGGTTGCCGCCCGGCCCTGGGCCACGCCTTCCGCCCGGCCCTGGGCCACGCCTTCCGCCCAGCGCTGACGCCGATGCCAGCCCAGCATCGGATCGTCGTCCGGCCCCGTGCCATCCTGGGCGCCGAGCGCCGCGCCCACCCGGTGCAGCACCGCGAACGTCCGTTCCGACAGCTCCGTCTCGTTCAGCGCGGCGTGGATCTCGGCCGCCGTCCAGCCTGGAAACGCGCCGCTCGTGGCCGACGCCTGGAACGCCCCCGCCACCCGCCGGTGGATCGTCAGCCCCGGCCGCCGCCGGCGCGGCCGGCTCGGCGACCCCTGTTCCGGCACCTCCACCCACACCTCGGGAAAGCCCCACGCTTCGTACAGCCCCAGCTTGGCACGCCGCACGTCCGTCGTGTGATCGACCTCCAGCACCACGTCCGGGAAGTCGTCCTCCCCGGCCATCATCGCCTTGGGGCCCGGCAGGCGCGCGCGCCGCGGATGCACGTACACGGACTCGTCGGCCTGCAGGATGCGCCGCGGGGCGCCGTGCTCGTCGCGCTGCATCAAGTCCATCGACCCGTAGCAGGCGATGGCCGACCCGCGTTCGGCGGCAATCCGGTCCATCAGCGCCGTCAGGCGGCGCGACGGCGTCTCGTGATACGGCGTGGTCGGCTCGGCGACCCACGCGATCTCCGTGTCGGCGTCCCAGAACTCCAGGCGGCCCTCCCAGGTGTCGATCTCGCTCCGCGGCACGCGCCGGGCCGTGCAGCCGGGGAACGGGTCCGCCGGCAGCGCCGACTCAGGCCCCGGGACCACCGGCGCGCGGTCGCTCGGAACGTGCGGCCGGGGCTCGAAATCAGCCATATCTCGATTCTACCGCCGAACCGTCGAAGCGGAGCCCCGCGGAGTCGGTCCCACCCGATGGCTCCCTGACTCTCTCCGACGGCGGATTCTACGTGTATATTGCTGGTGTATACACCGATCGAGGACAACCGACATGGTGCGCACCCATATCTGTCTGACCGACCAGCGCGCCGAGGTCGCCAGCCAGAGCGGCAAGCGACAGAGCGCGGCCATTCCCGAAGCTGCGGACCGTTCCACCGAGCAGAAGAGCCGTCGGCGGCGCGAGGCGACCCTCGGGGAAGCGGCCGGCATCTGGCGTGACCGAACGGATCTCCCCGACGTCGACGCGCTGCGTCGCGGATGGGACCGCGACTGAACCGTACCGATACCGTCGGCCAGTCCGACGCCGTGCGACCTGCCGCTTGTAGAGCCCGCCGATCCGGGCGATGTCGTCTGCCGCGCGGACTGTCAGCGGCGATACCGGAGTCGAGGCAGGGAAGTCGGCCTCGTCGTTGCAGGCGAGCGCCGCGCCGGCAACGTCGTCATCCGAGTCAGGTCGATCTCCGTCAAGCGGCCGAAACCCCGGTCCGAGACCACGATGCCCCGCGCCCGCAGGATCGATGGAAGCCGTGCCGTCTACTGTGTGGGCTCTTGACTCTAACCGCCGATCGCGGCGAGGCGGCGCAACAGCTCGACGGTGCTGTTGCCGTCGCCCCCGCGCCCGCCGGCCACGTCCTGGGGCGTCTGCCCGTTGCCGTTCAGCGCATGGAGGTCGGCGCCGCTGTCGGCCAGAAGCTGGACCACGGTGTCGAGGCGCCTCCTCGCGGCGGTGTGCAGCGCCGTGTTTCCCGCCGCGGCCGCCGCGTCGACGTCGACCCCCGCGTCGATCGCCACCCTGGCTGCTTCCAGCACGAGGCGCTCGTCCTCGGCCGGGTTCGGGGCCAGCCCCGGCTCCCGGCGGCGGCGGGCGGCCACCGCCGCCATCAGCGGCGTGGTGCCGTCCTCCATGACGAACCGCGGGTCGGCGCCGCCGTCGGCCAGGGCCCGCATGACGCCGGGCTCGGCGAAGTGCCCGGCCAGCCAGAAGGCGGTGGCGCCGACCACGTCGTGCTGCAGCACGTAGTCGGGGCTGTTGCGCCGGCCCTGGCTGCCGCGGACCACCGGCGCGTTCGGGTCGGCGCCGCGCGCCAGCAGCGCCGCCGCCAGCGTCTCGTCGCCGCGCAGGGCGGCGGCGTGCAGGGCGGAGTAGCCGGCCTCGGCCGCGTTGGGATCGGCGCCCAGCTCGAGGAGGAACAGGGCGAGCGCGGTATGGCCGCTGTGGGCGGCCACGACGAGGGCGCTCGTGCCCGTCGCGGCCGTGTCGTTCACGTCGGCGCCCGCGGCCACGAGATGTCTCGCGGCAGCGAGGTCGCCCTGCCGGGCCGCGAACAGGAGGGGCGTGTTGCCGCCCAGCACGGTGTCGATGACCCCGCTGGGGTTGAACCCGGCCGTCCGCGTGTGGATGCGCCGCGGCTGCGGGGCCGAGCGGGCATGGACGTCCGCCCCGAGGGCAATGAGCGCCTCCACGACGTCGGGATGCCGCTGGGCCACCGCCCACATCAGGGCCGTCTGCCCGCGCGTGTGCTCGCGGGCGTTCAGGTCGGCCCCGTGGGCCGCGAGGAGGTGCACCGCCTCTACGGAACCGGTGCGGGACGCGGTCATCAACGCCGTCTCGCCCGAGGGCAGGGCGGCGTTGGCGTCGGCGCCGGCCGCCAGCAGGGTCGCGACCATCGCCTCGCTGCCGTTGAGGCAGGCCAGCCAGAGCGGCGTCGCGCCGAAGTCGTTCGCCGCGTCGACGTCGGCGCCGGCCCGGACCAGCGCATCCGCCATCGCCGCGTCGTCCCAGTGGGCGGCCCAGTGCAGGGCGGTCGCGCCGTCCGCCTGGCGGATGTTCGCGGCGACGCCCTGCTCGAGCAGGGCGATCACACCCGCCGAGTCGGCCGCCCGGGCCGCGTCGAGCAGCCTTGCGTCCTGGGCGGCGGCGCCTGGACCAGCCAGGGCCGGCAGCAGCGTCGCCAAGAGCATCGACCCGGTCAGCTTCCTCGCATGCACGCTCTTCGTCCTCCACCCGTGGGTGACACCGCGCACCGAACCTCTCCCTGCCGCGAGTGTAGTTG
Organism: Vicinamibacterales bacterium; assembly: GCA_965215105.1. Lineage (GTDB taxonomy): Bacteria > Acidobacteriota > Vicinamibacteria > Vicinamibacterales > UBA8438 > JAJEEA01. Next base: position 6,596,056 of record OZ244051.1, on the reverse strand, counting down.
CGGTGGGCGACTTCAAGTCCACATGGTAACCGGGCTGCGCCCCGCCTCGCCCGCTTCGAGCCGGCTGCCGGGAACGGAGGCAGGGTCAGCGCATCCGGTCAGCCCTGCCCTGAGTCGGCTCCAGTCCCGCTCCTGCCGGAAGCGGGGGCAAGAGAATCCGACACGCCGTGACAAACGGCACCCGCAACGGCGTCACGGGTCGACCGTAATCTCCCCCACCATCCAGGGATGGTCCTCGCAGTGATAGAGGAACGTCCCCGGCTCGTCGAACGTGACGAAGCCCCACAGGCCCGGGTTCAGCGTGCCGATGCTCCAGCTTCCGTCGCGCGCGGCCAGGGTGTGGGGGATCTCGCCGTTGTTGGTGAACCGGACCCGCGTGCCGGCGGTGACGCGCGCGCGGACCGGGTTGAAGTTGTACTCGTCGAACGCGTAGCGCCGGCCCCCCACCGAGCCGCGGGGGTTCTCGAGCAGGGTCGCGGTCTCGATCTCGTCGGTCTCGCGCGGGGCGGGGCCGCTCGGCCGGTCGTCGACCGGCGGGTCGGGCGAGGGCTCGCCGCGGGCCGGCACCTCGCCGTCGAGGGTGAACGCCCAGAGCTGCGGTCCCATCGCGATGGCGATGTACTGCGTGCCGTCGAGCTCGTAGGCCGACGCCGGGCCGGGGCGCAGCCGCGAGCCTTCCTCGCTCGTCCGGAACGCCCAGCGGCGCTCGCCGGTGCGCACGTCGTAGGCCTCGACCTGCCCGCCCGGCGAGCCTCTGAACAGCAGGCCGCCCGCGGTGACGAGGGGGCCGCTCGTGCCGAGGAACGCACTCGGCATCTCGTTCTTCCACACGACGCGGCCGGTCGCGGTGTCGACGGCGGCGAGCACCCCGACCGCGTCGGGCAGCGTGAGGTGGAAGCGCGCGGTGTTCCACACGAACGGGTCCGCGAAGCGCCGCGCGCGGCCGACGTGGGCGCGCCCCTGCGCGTAAATGTAGCCGGTATCCGGCGAGAACGCCAACGGGGTGACCCGCACCAGCGGGATCGGCACCCCCGGCGCCACCACCGTCTGCTCGTCGACCGACGGCGGCGTGTAGCTGCTGCAGTTGAGCTGGAACGGCGGCGGCACCCGGTCGCGCCAGTACGAGCACTCGAAGAGGATGGTCTCGGTCTGCGTCGGGAACGGCTGCGTCGGCGCCGTGAGCTGGTGCGGGTCCTGCGGCACCTCGCGCTCCTCGATGGGCAGGAGGGGCTCGCCGGTCTCGCGGTTGAAGAGGAAGAGGTAGCCGTCGGCGCGCATCGCCGCCACCGCCCTGACGGGCTCGCCGTCGACGGTCGTGTCGTAGAGCAGGAGCGGCGTGGCGATGTCGGCGTCCCAGATGTCGTGGCGCACGACCTGGTAGTGCCAGCGCCGCTCGCCCGTCTCCATGTCGAGGGCGAGGACCGAGGCGGTGAACAGGTTGTCGCCGTCGCGCAGCTCGCCGCCGAACATCGGCACCGGGTTGCCGGTCGAGAAGTAGACCATGCCGAGGTCCGGGTCGACGGTGCCGACGAGCCAAACGCCGCCGCCGCCGTACTCCCAGGAGTCGCTGTCCTGCGGCCAGGTCTCGTGGCCGAACTCGCCGGGGCGCGGGACGACGAAGAACGTCCACGCCACCTCGCCGGTCGCGGCGTCGAGGGCGAGCACCCGGCCCTGCCCGCCGATGTCGCCGTTGGCGAGGCCCACGAACACCTTGCCGCGGGCGACCATCGGCGCGGTGGTCACCACCTCGCCCCGCGTCCGCTCCTCGCTGCCGACCCGGGTCGCCCAGACCAGCTCGCCGGTGTCCCGGCCGAGGGCGATGACCTCGCCGCTGCGCGTGCCGAAGAAGACGCGGTCGTCGTCCAGCCCCACGCCCTGCCACGAGGGGACGCGCCCCGCCTCGGGGTCCGGCTCCCAGCGCCAGACGGGGTCGCCGGTCCGCGCGTCGAACGCGAAGACGTTGGCGCCGCCGGTCAGGTAGATCACGCCGTCGTCGACCACCGGGGTCGCGCGCGACGCGGCGCCGCCGGGAAGCGGCGTCACCCACGCGCCGCCCAGGCGATCGACGGTGTCGGCCGTGACCGCGTCGAGCGTCGTGTAGCGCGAGCTCGACCAGTTGCCGCCGGTGAAGGGCCAGTCCATCGACGGGTAGCCGCGGCCCGGCTCGGGCGCCTGGGCGGCGAGGCCGGCCGCGAGCCCGGCGAGCGCGACCGCCGACGCGACGGTGACGACGAGTGAGCGTTGGCGCCGAGGCATGGATGCCCTCCTCCTCCGGGGGCGCCGGCCGCGGGGCGGTCGCGGCACTGCGCCGGCGATTCTCCCCGGTTGTGCGCTCCATTCAACCACAGATCCCGGCGTAGTGCTGCAACGGGCGCACCGGCCCATCGAACGGAGTTGCCCATCATGGGCGGACGATCCAAGATTGGCGTCGGCGAAGACACCCGCCATGGCACGAACCACCCGGGAGGCGAAGGTGGATCGAAGAACGCTCCTGAAGATGGGCGGCATGGGGCTCGTGGGCGCCGGCCTGGTCGGCTGCTCGGCGCGGACGGCCCCGGCCCCGCGCGGGCCGGCGCCCCCGCCGCAACGGCCGCCCCTGCGGCTCGCGCCCGTGCGCGCCGGGTGGGACCGGATCATCCGCACCACCGTCGGGCTGCGCCCGCACCGCCCCTCCGGCTTCCTGCTGCGCGCCGACCGGCTCGACGACACCACCGTGATCCACAACTACGGCCACGGCGGCTCCGGCATGTCGCTCTCGTGGGGCACCGGCCGGATGGCGGCCGAGATGGCCCTCGCCCACGACAACCGCCGGGCCGCCGTCGTCGGCTGCGGCGCCGTGGGCCTCACCGCCGCGCGACAGCTTCAGCGGCGCGGGTTCGCGGTGACCATCTACGCCATGTCGGTGCCGCCGAACACGACCTCGAACATGTCGCTCGCCGGGTTCACCCCCACGTCCGGGCTGATCGACCGCGACCTCAGGACCCCCGCGTGGGACGCCCAGTTCCGCGAAGCCGCCGAGATCTCCTACCGCGAGCTGCAGCAGTTGGCGGGGCGCGGGTTCGGCGTCTCCTGGATCGACCGCTACAGCCTGCGCGACTCGCCCCCGCGCGACGCAGGGGACGACGCCGAGGAGGACGAAGAGCGGCTGCTTCCCGACCACCTGCGCACCGGCCAGCTCACGTTGGGTCCCGGGGAGCACCCCTTCGCCACCCGCTACGCGGTTCGAAGCAACCGCCTGCGCATCGAGCCGGCCATCTACCTCGACGCGCTGGTCCACGACTTCATGGCCTTCGGCGGGCGCATCGAGATCCGCAAGTTCACCGAGCCGCGCGAGCTGGCGGCGCTGAGCGAGCCGCTGGTCGTCAACTGCACCGGGCTGGGCGCGCGCGACCTCTTCCGCGACGACGAGATGATGCCGTTGAAGGGCCAGCTCACCGTGCTCGTCCCCCAGACGGACGTCGACTGGGGCATCCAGGGCGGCCCGCCCGACGGGGCGCCTCCCGGCGTCCTCGGCGTCCACATGCAGCCGCGCAACGACGGCATCGCCCTCGGGGGCACGTCGGAGCGGGGCGTGTGGTCGCGGGAGCCCAATCAGGAGGCGATGCGGCTCATCGTGAGCGCGCACATGGCGGTCTACTCGGCCATGCGCGTCTGACCTGGCCGTCGGACGACTCTGATGCAGTACAGCTACCCTTGCCGCATCGAGCCCGACGGAGACGGCCGGGTGGCCTCCTTCCCGGACGTCCCGGAGGCGCTCACCGGGGGCGGCGACTACGAACAGACCGTCGAGCTTGCCGCCGATGCGTTGGTCACCGCATTGAGCCGCTGCTACGTGGAGCGCGGACGGGAGCTCCCGACGCCCGGTACGCGCTCGCCCGGCGAGGTCCTGATCCGCGTGCCGGCTCTGGTTGCAGGGAAGATCGCGCTGCACTCCACGATGCGCCGACATCGGATCACTCGTCGCTAGCGGCGCTAGCGTTCAGGGTAACGGGGGTCGGCCCACTGGTTGATCTCCGCGATCCGCTCGGACCACCGGAAGTCCGCCAGGTGCAGCGCGCGCACGAGGTCGCGGAACGTGTAGGCACGCTGGGCCCAGGCCTCGAAGAGCTCCGTGAAGGTGGCTTCCGTTCCCCACATGTAGATGATGCTCTTCTGCCGCCGGTCGGGCGCGTCCGTGTGGAAGGCGTCGTAGAACTCCCCGGTCGTCGGCGGCCTCCCCCAGCCGCAGCAGCTTCGGGCAATGCGCCATTCGACGGCGTGGCTCCTGCGGCCGGTCAGGGCAGGATCGTGGCCGGGACACAGCCGCCGAAGCGCCTCCGGCGGGGCCGGCTCGTCGCCGAAGGCCTCGGGCGGCTTCAGCCTGCAGCTCCGGGCCTCCTCGTCGAACCGGCGGCGGCGTTCCTGTTGGTCCCTGGCCCACTCTTCAAGAGCGGCGGATTCGGACATCTCGGCCAACCCCGCGCCGTTTGCCGCCGACTCCGACTTTCGTCTCTCTCCGCTACCGCCGTCCACCGAACGCCCTTTCCCGGTAGCACCACACAAGCTCCACGTCCTCCGTTCACCGCAGGGGTCACTACAGTGGGTTCCCCAGTGCTCCCAGTGCTCACGGGAACTGGAGTATGGCAATGGCCCTCTTCAATCGCTCCTTCACCAGATCGACGTGTTGCGCGATAATCGCCGGGTCCATTGCCCAACCTCGCGCTCCTCCCTCCCTGTCGTTGCCAACTCTCTCTGTGAAGCCGTCACGAGACATCTGCTGATACAGCTCATCGAACCTGACTTGCGTTTCCTCCGGCAGTTCGATCCAGTTGACCTGTCCGATGGTGAATCCCTTGAGACCGTTCCAGGACGGGTTCATGGTCGGGAAGAGCCATGCGACGGTGAGCGGATTCTTGTAACGCGTCGACCTGACGCTGATGGTCAGCGATCTCTGCTTGCGGTCGACGATCGCGCCGCGTTTCTTGGCGGCAGCGATCAGTTGTTCCGCTGCGTGAACCGCGGTCTGGTCGGGCAGTTGCCCGTAGAACTGTTCCATTGTCAACCGGGTGCGCGGACCCGGCCGCCCACCGCGCGGCAGAGGAAGCGCCGCGGTGCGTCCAATTACCTGCGGCACGAGAGTACGCAGGGCTGCGCCCTGGAACTGCTTGATCTCAACCGCCAGCACCTCGATGCGGGGCATCTGTTCGTTCAGGAACTCCACGACCCGCGCCAACTCGTCGGGAATCCTGTCGGCTACGAACAGCAGCCGGACACGCTTGGCCGCGAGGTTTGTCGCAAGACGCTCCCAGAACGCCTCCACGACGGCATCGGGGTTGTCGTCAGCGTCCGGCTTGAGAAACTTGAGCAGGACGTCATCGGCTTTCGCGCCGCGGCCGACCTCGAAATCCCGCCGTACCGCGGCCATTTCCATCGTCCTGGCGGCGTGGGCAGCGTAGTCCAGCATCTGGCCCACCACGGACCTGCGTACTTCGGTGTTGGAACTGCGCTTGACTTCCACAAACGTCGGCACGGCGTCCTGGTCGAGCAACAGGTGGTCGACCGACCACCTGTTGGCGGAGTCCGGCGCGTCAGCGATCCCCTTCTCCCGGGTGACCAGCAACCAACGCCGCGGGTCGCCGGGGCGAATCTGCTCTCCGTCCAGCAACTCGGGATGGTCGGCGATCAACGCTTGCAGGATGTCCTCGGTGTCGAACGGCTTCTCGGTGAGGGGTTCCAGACTCCCTGCGTCCTTCATGACGTAGATTCGTTCCGCCATAGTAGGAGTGCTCCTGCATTCGCCAGACCATTCCCGCTGGCGACACTGGCAGCCCGGGCTCGGCTCCCGGCTCCGATCGCCGTCCAACACCCGCACGACGCGGGGCCGGTGAGGCGGGACCCATGCTCGCTACCGCGTGAAGTCGTCGAGATCTCCGCTCGAACGGAGAATCAGGGAATGGAGCACACCGAGGGTCGCCACCAACTCAACGCTGGCCCGCAAGAGCTGGGTGCGCGCGTCTGGGTCGAAGGCGCTCGCCCCAACTGACCGGCTGCCTCCGCGGATGAGACCAACGTTTCCGCGACCCCTCCTCCCAACTTGCGCAGCTGCCCGGGTACCTCCATCGAAGCAATGGACTCCTACGGCAGCGCGTAGGCCACCAACGAGCCGGGGAACCCGGTCTGGATGCTGCCGATCTGCACCACGATGTACTGCTTCCCCTCGTGCAGGTAGGTCATCATGCCGTACTGCCCGGGGGCGGGCAGCTCGACGCTGCCGAGGATCTCGCCGGTGTACTTGTCGCGGCCGTGGAGCAGCAGCGGCGCGTCGGGCACGATCTGCCGCGTCCCCTCGCTGAGCGAGCGGGTCTGCACCAGCAGGTCACCCGTCACCAGTTGGATCGAGAAGCCGGCGCCGCCGACGTTCGGGATGTCGACGCCCGCGAGGCGCGGGTTCTCGCGGATGACCTGCGCGGTCTCGCCCACCGGCAGCGACCACGCCTTGTCGCCGGTGTTCATCCGGTAGGCGGTGAGCTGGTTGTCCATCGGCTTGTAGAGCCGGAGGCCGTCGATGCGCGGCAGGCCGGACACCGAGACGAACGGCTCCTGCTCGGGGGTGGGCCGGCGGAAGCCGCCGGGCAGCCACGCGGCGACGGTGGTGCCGGTGGTGGGGGTCGAGTTGGGGGTGGCGCCGCCGGGGCCGGGGCGCGCGTAGTCGGGGTTGTCCTCGTCGACGCCGCCGGTGGGCCGCATGAACGACGGCGCGTTGCAGCTCCGGCGGTGCGAGTTGAACATCATCCCCGTGCTCGGGTCGGCAACCGGCGGGTGGGGGATGACGTTGCCGCCGCCGAGGCAGCCGACGTTGTTGTAGAAGTCGTTGGTGTGGTTCTCGGGCAGCGCGGGGACGTAGAGGCCGCCGACCCGGTAGTGCTCGAGGATGGCCAGCGCCTCCTGCCGGAGCTCGGGCGTGTAGTCGATGACGAACTCCTCGGTCAGCCCGGTCAGCACGATGGGGTCGACGGGCTCGGGCCGGGTCGGGTACGCCTGCCGGGGCGACGTGTAGTTGCCGGGGACCTCGGTCTGGATGACGTCCCGCTCCTCGATGGGCCAGATCGGCTCGCCGGTCTCGCGATTGAACGCGAAGACGAGGCCCTGCTTGGTGTTCTGAATCAGCGCCGGAATCTCCTCGCCGTCCACCGTCAGGTCCATCAGGATGGGCGCCGTCGGCAGGTCGTAGTTCCACTGGTCGCTGCGGTGGATCTGGAAGTGCCAGCGCCGCTCGCCGGTCTCGACGTCGAGGGCGAGGACGCTGCCGCCGAACAGGTTGTCGCCCGGCCGGTGGCCGGTGTAGCTCTGCACGGTCGAGGCGTTGGTCACGAGGTAGACGAGCCCCAGCTCGGGGTCGGCCGACGCCGGCGCCCACGTCGACATGTCGCCCGACCACTGCCAGGCGTCGTTGTGCCACGTCTCGTGCCCGAACTCGCCGGGGCGCGGGATGGTGTGGAACTTCCAGAGCACCTCGCCGGTCGCGGCGTCGACGCCCATGATGTCGCCGGGCACGTTCTCGATGCGCGTCTGCCCGTAGCTCGGCTGGTGGCCGACGAGCACCACGACCACGCCGTTGACCACGATGGGCGGGGCCGAGGCGGTGACCATGCCGAGCTCGCGGGGAATGCCGTAGCCGGGGTCGTAGCTGGCCGCGCGGTCGAGCCAGCGCCCCCAGTCCTCGACGAGGGGCGGGATGAGGTCGAGGCCGCCCGACTGCGGGAAGCCGTCGAGGGGGATCTGGCGGCCCCAGTTCTCGAGGGGGCGCCCGGTCTCGGCGTCGAGCGCCCACAGGAAGAAGGCGGGGCTGGTGACGAAGATCACCCCTCGGCCGTTCACCTCGGCGTAGGCGACCCCCTTGCCGTAGGCCTGCCGGGGCGAGCGCAGGTGCCGCACGGTCTCCGGCTCGCGGAAGGTCCAAAGGGTCTCGCCGGTGGCCGGATCGATCGCCACCACCTGCCGGCGGGGCGAGGCCACGGTGTAGACGACGCCGTCGACGTAGATCGGCGTGGCGCGGTTGAAGTAGTCGAGGTTGGGGCCGTAGTTGTCGCCCCGCCAGATCCACGCCACCTCGAGGTCCGAGAAGTTGTCGCCGCCGATCTGGTCGAGGGCCGACGAGCGGGTGTGCCCTGCGTCGCCGCCGAGGTAGCGCCACTCCCCGTTCTCGGTCCCCGTCAGGCGCTGGGCCGGCGCCACCGAGGCGGCCAGCAGCGTGACGGCGCCGGCCGCAAGGGAAACGAACACCCGCGATCTGAAGCGTTCAGGCATGATTGGTTGTCCATTCGTTCGCCGGACCGTCCCGGTGCCCGGCCCGCGATTCGCCGCCATCCTACCGCGTCCCGTCCAGGCGTCCAAGGCGCCCGGAGATCCGACGCAGCGTGCGCGGAGTGCAGCCCTGGAACGAGGATGGCCCCCCCGGGGGGGCGCGTGCGCGAGAACGTTGGTTGGCAGGATGCTGGCGAGCGCGGCGACCGCGCAAGGCAGCTACACCGCCGACAGCTCCCTGAACGTCCCGGTGCTGTCGCCGATCCGCTCCACCGGCACGCCGAGCTTGTTCAGCAGCGTCAGGTACAGGTTCGCGAGCGGGGTGCCCGCCGGATAGCAGAGGTGACGGCCGCCCTTCAGGGTGCCGGCGCCGCCGCCCGCCAGCAGGATCGGGAGCCCGAGCGGAATGTGCAGGTTGCTGTCGCTCATGCCGCTGCCGTAGAGCAGCGTGACCTGGTCCAGCGCCGAGCCGTCGCCGTCGGGGGTCGCCGCGAGCCGTTCCAGGTAGTACGCCGGCAGCCCGGTCTGGAACATCTGCACCCGGGTGAGCTTCTCGCCCCTATGCGGAGCTCCGCATAGGGGCGACTATGCGGAGTCCCGGACTATGCGGAGTTGGCTCGGCGGCCCGCGTTGACTCGGGGGATTTGCCTGGAGCGGTACTCCGCATAGTCAGAGGCCTTCCAGAAAGTTGAGGAGCCGGTCGGTGGCGGTGAACCGGAGTGGCTGAGGTGCGGGATCGTCGACGCGCCGGAGTGCCGCCTCCTTCATGGCGAGGTCGGCTTCGACGTACTGGTGGGTGGTGACGGTGTCCTCGTGGCCGAGCCAGAGGGCGATGACGGTGATGTCGACTCCGGACTGGAGCAGATGCATCGCGGTCGTGTGGCGCAGCGTGTGGGGCGAGATCCGCCGCGTCGCCAGCGATGGGTGACGCTCGGCGGCCTTTCGACAGGCGACCCGCAGCTGATGCTCGACCCCGGAGCGCGACAGGGGCTTGCCCGCGCGGTTGGGAAACACGGGAGCGTCGGGGTTTCCATCGATTCGGGAGAGCCATCTCCGCAGTTGCGCTGCGGTGCTCTTCCAGAGCGGGACGACACGCTCCTTGCGTCCCTTGCCGTGCAGAAGCAGCGAGGACGCTCGGTCGAGAAGCACGTCGGCGACGTGCAGACGGGTGATCTCGGAGACGCGGGCGCCGGTGTTGTAGAGCACGGCGAAGAGGACGGCGTCGCGCTGTCCGCTCCAGGTGGACCGGTCGGGCGCGTCGATGATGGCCGTGATCTCGTCGCGGGACAGGTAGCCGAGGACGGGCCGGTCGAAGCGCTTGACGGGAATCGCGAGGACGCGTTGCGCGACGGGCAGCAGGGATGGCTCGCGTAGCGAGGCGTAGCGCATGAAGGACCGGATGGCGGTGAGCCGGAGGTTGCGGGTGCGCGCAGAGTTGCCGCGTTCGGTCTCGAGATGGTCGAGGAACCCGAGGACCATGGGTGCATCGAGATCCGAGAGGGTCAGCGCCGAGGGGGTGCGTCCGGTGCGCTCTGCAGCGTACCCGAGGAACTACGTGAAGGTGTCGCGGTAGCTGGCGATCGTGTGCGCGCTGGCGCCCCGTTGTGCGATGAGACGCCGGTGAAAGAAACTCTTGCAGGAGTGCGGGAAACGCCCGCTCGACGGCGGTCATGACGGGCGCTCCGACGCTCGGTGGGTGAAGCGTTCGAAACGCTGTCCGGTGCTGGCGAGCAACTCGGGGACAGCGGTGCAGTACCAGTAGGTGTGGGCGACCTTGGTGTGGCCGAGGTAGGTTGCGAGAGCCAGGATTTTGCGATCTACATCGGCGCCTTCCTGGTACCAGCGCAGCAGCCGGCGGACGACGAAGGTGTGGCGTAGGTCGTGGATGCGCGGTTGGCGCGTACGCGCTTGCGCGGTCCAGTCGAGACGCCGCCTGAGCCGGCGGAACGTCGTCTCCATCCCGGTGAGAGTGAGCCCGGGCGACTGCTCGGTGCGGAAGAAGTACTCGGACCGGCGTGCAGCAAGACACGCGTCACGGCGGTCGGCGTAGCGACGCAGTGCTCGGGTCGCCGTCGGATGGAGCGGGACGAGTCGGGACTTGCGGAACTTGGTCTCGCGGATGGTCAGGATGCCGTTGACGAGGTCGGCGTCGTCGGCCGTGAGACAGCGGGCCTCGGACAGCCGCAGGCCGGTCGACGCCAGGAGGGCGAAGAACGCGACATAGGTGGCGGGTCGCAACCCGCCTCGGGGCCGCAAGCAGCGTGCCTGCTGCAGGAGCGCGGCGATCTCCGCCTCGGTGTAGATGTGGGGCGTCGAGCGGCGCCTGGAGTCGCGTCCCAGGAGCCCGACCGGCGGCACTTCGGTGGCCGGATCGACGAGTGCGCGGTACCGGGCGAACTGCCGCACGATCGTCAGTCGGCGTGCAACCTGCGCCGGATTGGTGGAGCGTGAGGATAGTGCCCACTGGACCGCGAGCTCGATGGTCAAGGGCCCGCTGTGTCCGCTCCGCTCTGCATGGCGGGCGAAGTTCCGCAGGTACCCCTCCTGCGTTTCGAGGCCGAAACCCAGTCCGCGACGCGCGTTGAGGTACTCGTCGACCAGATGATGGAAGCTTGGAGGCGTCATCGGAGCACCTCCGGCCAGGGAAGCGCGACCTCACGCAACCGCGGCAGGTCGAGCTTGGCGTAGATCGTCGTGGTGTCGAGGCTGCGATGGCCGAGTACGTCAGCGACCTCCTTGAGGCTGGCTCCCGCTCGCACCATGCGGCTGGCGACGGTGTGCCGGAAGACGTTGGCGCCGGCGTGCGGCGCGTCGACTGCCGCGCGGCGAACCGCGCGTGCCACGACACGTGAGACGGCAGGGCTCGAGAGCGGCTTGCCGCGACGATCTCCCAGGTGCACGACGAACACCCGGCGTTCGTCGGTCGCCGGACGCTCCCGGCTCAGATAGGCGACCAGCGCCTGCCCCACCACGCGGGGCAGCGGCAGCACAGCGCCTCGACGGTTCTTTCGAGCGCGTATCTGCAGGGTACCGCCGCGCCAGTCGATGTCGTCCAGACACAGGTTGGCCACCTCGCCGGGCCGCAGCCCCAGGGTTGCCAAGCACTGCACGATTGCCTGGTCGCGTTGTCCGCACGGGGTGGAGGGGTCGACCGACGCGAGCACTTGCTCGACCTGTTGCTCGGTCAGGGAACGAGGCAGCGTCGCAAGCCGCCAATGGGCAACGGTCGGGAGAGCCGTTTCGAGTGCGTCGCCGCAGAATCCCTCAACGCGCAGGAACCGGAAGAACGACCGCAACGATGACCGCACGGTCCGCATCGACGCAGGGGAGAATCGGTGACGCAGCGACGTGATGAACGCCACCACGGCGGCCGGCGTCAGGCGGCTGGGGTCGATCGGGTCCGTGCCAAGAGCGGCCCGGACGAGCTTCCGGGCGAACCAGGCACGGTAGCGCAACGTGTGAGGGCGCAAGCCGCGCGTACGTCGTTGGTGGTGGGTGTACTCGTCGACGAGGCGGTCGACGGTCCACGAGCCGTGAACGGTCATGGAATGCTCCTTTCCGGCCAATCAGGCCGGACAGAGCATCCCAAACTATGCGGAGTATCGCGAACCGGTCAGCTCACGTAACCCTCTTTCTGACAGGTACTTGGGAGAAAAATCCTCAACCGACTCCGCATAGTCCGGCACTCCGCATAGTCGAGCCTCTCGGGGTTGTTCTGGTGGTGCGACAGGGGGTGATGCTGGTCGGGCACCCCGATCTCGGGGAACGTGCGGTTGCTCAGCTCCTTGCCGATCATGAACGTGATCACGCCCGTCAGGTCCGACTCGAACGCCAGGACCTGCAGGTCGATCATGAGCCTCGCGTAGGCCTCGAAGCTCTCGGGAACCCCGCCCGCGGGACGCTCGAACACCGGCAGCTCGCGGTCGCTCTGCGCCTCCGCCTTCTGGATGCGCGCCTCGACGTCGCGGATCGCCTCCAGGTACTGGTCCAGCCTCGCCCGGTCCCGCGGCCCGAGATCGCGGCGCTGATCGGCCACGCTCTCCCGGACCGAGTCGAGCAGGCTGCGGTCGCGCCGCCGCCGGGCCGCCCTCGCCGCGGGGTCGGTGCTCTCGCTGTCGCCGAAGAGCCGCTCGAACACGGCGCGCGGGTCGCTCTCCATCGGCAGCGGCGAGGTGGGGGTGCGCCAGCAGAGGGTGTTGACGTAGGCGCAGCTGTAGCCGACGTCGCACACGCCGGCCAGCTCGGTGGTCTCGAGGCCCACCTCGAGCGACCGCAGCTGGGTCTCGCGGCCGAGCTCGGCGCCGGCGATCTGGTCGATCGACACGCCCGCCCGGAAGTCGACCCCCTCGGTCGGCTTCGCGTGGACCCCGGTCAGGAACGCGCCGCCGATGCGGCCGTGCCCGCCCGCCGGCTCTCCCGGCAGGGCGACGGCCGGCTGGTTGTCGAGCCCCGATACGACGATCAGCTCGTCGCGCAGCGCGGCCAGCGGACCGAGGATGGGCGACGGCGTGAACCCGGCCCCCTCGGTGGCCGGGGTCCAGTTCTCCATCACCGCGCCCATGGGCACGTAGACAACGGCGAAGCGGGGCGTCGGCCTCGCCGCGGTGGTCCGCAGCGCCGCGTGGGCCGGCACCATCGCGTCGAGCAGCGGCAGGGCGACGCCGGCGCCGATCCCGCGCAGCACCGTGCGGCGCGACAGCGCCTTTCGGGTGATGATCATGGCTCCGTGCTCCTCATCAGGAACGGCGTGCTCTCGACCACGCCGAGGACGATCGACGACCAGCGGTACCCATCCGGCTCGGCCTCGCGGACGATCTTGCGGATGGCCGGCATGTCGTGGGCCTCGACGCCTCGGCCGAGCGCATAGGTCATGAGCCGGGCGGTCAGGTTGGCCACGAACTCGTCGGCCCGGCCGACCAGCATCCGGCGCAGGCCGCGCGGCCCCGCGAAACGGCTGCCGTCGGGCAACGCGGCGACCGCGTCGATCGGGCCGCCGTCCCCGGCCGCGTCCCGCCACGCCCGACGGCGTCGAAGTTCTCGAGGGCGAAGCCCAGCGGGTCCATCTGCGCGTGGCAGCTCGCGCACGCGGGGTGCTCGCGGTGACGCTCCATCCGCTCGCGCATCGAGCGCGCGCCGCTCACGTCGGCCGCCTCGAGCGGCGGCACGTCGGGCGGCGGGGACGGCGGCGGCGCCCCCAGGACGTTCTTGAGCAGCCACTTGCCCCGCACCACCGGCGACATGCGGTTGGCGTAGGAGGTCACGGTCAGAATGCTGCCGTGCCCGAGCAGCCCCGCCCGCCGGCCGCCGCCCAGCGTCACGCGCCGGAAGTGGCTGCCGTGGACCCCGTCGATCCCGTAGTGCCGCGCCAGCCGCTCGTTCAGGAAGGCATAGTCGGCCGTCAGCAGCTCGAGGACGCTACGGTCCTCCCGCAGCTGCACCTCGAGGAACAGCTCGGTCTCGCGCCGGAACGCGTCCCGCACGTCGTCGTCGAACTCGGGGAACGCGTTGACGTCGGGGGCCGCCGCCCGCAGGTTGCCGAGGTGCAGCCACTGGGACGCGAAGCTGGTGACGAGAGTCGCCGCGCGCGGGTCGTCGAGCAGGCGGCGGGCCTGCCGCCGCAGCACCGCGGGGTCGCCGAGGGCCCCGTCCGCGGCCAGGGCCAGCAGCTCGTCGTCGGGCAGGCTGCTCCAGAGGAAGAACGACAGACGCGACGCGATCTCGAGATCGCCCAGGCGGTACGCGGCGCCCGGCGGCGCGTCGACGGGGTCGCGCTCGACGCGCACGAGGAAGCTCGAATCGAGGAGGATGCGTTCGAGCGCGAACCGGATGCCGGCGTCGAACGTGCCGCCCTCCGCGCGCCCGCCGCGATGGAACCGGAGCAGCGTCTGCAGCTCTCCCTCGGCCACCGGACGCCGGTAGGCCCGGGTGGCGAGCGTCGACAGGATCTGCCGCGCACAGGTCTCCCCCTCGGGGCCGGGGGCGTCGTCGGGGGGACGGCAGGCGAAGATGCGGCGCCGGCTGGGCGTGTCGCCGGCTCCCGTCGGGTCGTAGGGGCCGGCGATGTCGATGGCCTCGAGACGCGCCTCGGCCCCGCGCACCCCGCCGAAGGCGATGTTGGCCACCGGAAGGTACGCGGGCCTCACCCCCTCGGGCGCCGCCATCCTCTCGACGAACGTCGCCGCGACGCGATGGTGCCCGGCCGGAACGCGGACGCGGACCGCCAGAGGCTCGTCGGGCGCCCGCGACGGCGAGGTCGAGCTGCTGGGGTTCGCGGAACCGCCGTCGTCGCAGCCGGGCGGTCACCACGTACTCGGCATCGAGCGGGAAGTAGTGCCGCACCACCGCGCCGCCGCGGCTGCCGAACGGCAGGTCGGGGCCGGCCCGGCCGTCCTGCAGCCGGAGCCGCGAGACGTCGTAGGTGGTCACCGACGGGCGGAGGGCGGGGTCGCCGACGGCCAGTCGGCTGATTCTCGCGGCCGCCGACAGGTAGCGCTCGAGCAGCGCCGTCGACATCGGCAGCATGTCGGCGTTGTTGTCGAAGTTGTCGAAGCCGTGCGCCCGGTCGTCGGGGGGCAGCAGGGCGCGGGCGTCGGTCTCCAGCCCCAGCAGGTCGCGGACCGCGTTGGCGTACTCGGTCCGGTTGAGGCGCCGCGCCGTCGGCCGGCCCGGCCGCGGGTCGGCGGCGGCGGCCCCGTCGATGGTGGCCTCCAGCCAAGCGGCGAAGGACGCGTAACGGGCCGGCTCGGGCCGCGGCCGCCCCGCCGGCGGCATCGTCCGCGACCGCAGCTTGCGGACGACCCTCTCCCACGCCTCGGTGTCCCGGCCCACGTGGTGGAAGCCGTCCTCCTCGAACGAGAGGCCGCCGGTCAGCAGCCGGTCGTTGTGGCAGGTGACGCAGTAGCGGTCGAGCAACGCGCGGTGGTCCGCGGGGACCGGGGTAGGCGTGCCGGCGGCGGGCTGCTCGGCGGAAGACGTGGCGGCCGCGGACGACGGCTCGGGCGACACGAGGACGCAGACGCCGATCAGCGCGGCGCAGACGAGGCCGGCCGGGAGGGTCCTGCGAGCGGCCTGTCGCATGAGTCGTGCGGGGTTCCGCTGATGATAGTCACACCTGACGGTGGTGTCCACGGGAACCCGCGGGCCAAGGCGCCGCTCGGCCGCCCGCGCGGGGCGCCTTCCGGCCGCAGGGCCGGAGGCCTGCGCCGCGCGCACGGCGGCGCCTCCTCGCAGCAGGCGCCGACTCCTGTAGGATTGGGATGGGGACGGGATCTTCGCCCGCAGGCGCCTACCTACGGGCGAAGATGATGCGGGCGAGGATTGAGAAGACACGGGACCCATCCCCTCTTCGGTCGGGGAAAGGAGCGCGCAGATGGGACGCAACGCCGTCGCGTTGGTGATGCTGGGCGCGGCAGTGTCGGCGTCGAGCCCGGCGCTCGTGGCGCGTGCCGACACACCGCTCGTGGACGCGGTGAAGAGGCACGACCGCGCCGACGTCGAGCGGCTGCTGACCGACGGCGCCGACATCGGCACCGACATTGCGGCAGAGTGCCCTGGTGACAGTGTGTTCCAACGGTTCACCTTTTGGAAATTGGGGCGTCGATTCGAATGCCGGGACCCGACAGAACGGATTTCAGTTCGCGGGCTGGCATTCGGAATGCACTCTTGGCTTTCTTCACTGCGACCTCAAGCAATGGAATTCTTGCACAAGGGTTTACCTGGCACCGAATCCGGCGTAATATAATCACGACAACTACCACACCCAGAGGGCAGATCCTGATAGTACAAACACGTACGGAGGATACACGTACCAGGGTCTGTCTAACAGGACCTGCGAGAGCTTCGGCGAGGTCATGACGGTACGCGGCAATCATATGAATCTCGTGGAGCTTGACGGCTTCCCTTCTCATTCAGACTCGTTGGTCGACCAGTTGCTTTACCCGGACGTCAGCTTTGAGCTAAACTGCACCACGGAGTGGGACTGTTACGGTTCATCGGGTTGGCTTTCCCACACTGGCGGCGGTCGCGCTACCTCGGCGCCGGACCGGGTGGAGGCCCAGTATCAAGAAGACCTGCCGGCGGTGCGCCCCCTCGTGCGGCGCTTCAACGTCGAGGTGGGTCACTGCTCGCAGTGTCGGCGTCGCGTGCAGGGCCGGCACCCGTTGCAGACCTCGGATGCGTTGGGCGCAGCTGCCGCACAACTGGGACCGAACATCGCCGCGCTGGTCGTCGAGCTGCACACCGAGCTGGGCATGCCGCTGGAGAAGGTGACCCGCGTTCTGCGGAACGAGTTCGGACTGCCCGTGACCAAGGGCGCCCTGGTCCAACTGCTGCACCGTACCACCGACGCGGCGGCGCCCGCGTATGGGGCGCTGCGCGAGCAGATCCGCCGCAGTCCGGTGGTCACGCCGGATGAGACCGGCTGGCGGGTGAACGCACTCCGCTACTGGCTGTGGGCGTTCTCCACCCCGGAGACGACGGTCTACGCCATCTGCGACGGGCGGGGGTTCGAGCATGCGGCTGCGGTCCTCGGTCCCAACTTCTCCGGCGTGCTGGTGCGGGACGGTTGGGTGGCCTATCGGGGCTTCAAGAACGCGCCGGCCCAAACGTGCGTCGGTCACCTCTTGCGCCGTTGCAAGGACTTGCAGGCCGCTCATCCCGACAGTCCCTGGGCGGGGAAGGTGCAGGCGGTGCTGCAGGACGGTCTCGCCTTGCGGGACCGCTGCAATGCCGGCGACATCAGCGAGCACGGTCTGGCTTCGGCCCGCGGCCGGCTCGCCGCCCGGCTCGGCCGGCTGATCGACACCCCGCCGCCGTTGGCGTTGGCCGAGCGCTTTGCCAAGCACCTGGCCAACGAATTCCCGGCGGTGTTCCTCTTCTTGTGCGACCCGTCGATCGACGCCACCAACTGGCGGGCCGAGCAGGCGATCCGCCCCGCGGTGGTCACCCGCAAGGTCTGCGGCGGCAACCGCACCCGGCGCGGGGCGGACACCCAGCAAGTGCTGGCCAGTGTCGTGCGCACCGCCCGCCAACGCCATCTCGACCCCCGCGCTCTGATCACCACGATGTTATGCGCCCGCGAACCCGTCGTGCCCGAAGCGCTTGCCCTGCCGCCACCCTCCTGACGCCGGCCATCCAAGCTCTGCGAACCCCGGGTCCGCACCACCCTTCTCGCGTCGCGCCGAGCGCAACCGCCCGCGCCCGCTCCACCTGGAACGCCGGACCGAGGGTCCACGAGTGACCGCCGGCGTTCCCGACGACCCTCCAGGCCACGTGCCCGCTTGCGGCGTCCGCCACGAGAGTACCCCCCCACACGTCCCAACCGGGCTTGCTCGCGCAGGCCACCCAACCAAGCAGCTTGTTCTGTTTCCAGGCACCAAGGTCGACCCGCCAGAATCGACAATCCGTGCGACGGCGCAGCCCCGCTGAGCCGTAACTTTCCGACCGTCCGACCCATTCACTCCTACTTTCCACGGGCAAAAGCCGATCCCTGACCCGGTAGAGTCGAACGCAGGCGCCGCGGCTGCAGGCCGTGGGTGGGGTTTC
This sequence comes from Vicinamibacterales bacterium, assembly GCA_965215105.1. Taxonomy (GTDB): domain Bacteria; phylum Acidobacteriota; class Vicinamibacteria; order Vicinamibacterales; family UBA8438; genus JAJEEA01. Next base: position 6,578,230 of record OZ244051.1, on the reverse strand, counting down.
GTTGCATCCTTTCGGGCGACGCCTCAGTCCCACCGGCCATACCCGGTTTCCTGCGAGCGCTCGTCGAACCGTGCTTGCCGTTTTCCAGCACACGGCTCTCGGACTGGTTTCACGTCAACGCATGCGACCGGGCCGCACGATGCGCCGCGCCCAGATGGAACAGGCCGTCACGCTCGAAGACCTGTGCCGCCGTAAAGCGCCGCGTCCCTTGCCCAGGGAGTTTGTGCCGACGCATCAGGAAGCCACGGGCGCGGCACAGCAGGAACTTGTCCAAGTTCCAGTACGTCCGGCTCACAGTCCCGTACGAGAAGTAGCGCTGCCAGCCGCCAACCACTCGGTTGACTTGGCGCACCACTTCCGGCCACGGTGCCTGATTGCCAGAACGTAGTATGCTCCGCACCCGTGCGCGCAAACGGGCCGCGGCCCGCCGTGACGGCTGAGCCCCCACGTAGGTCCGACCCGTCGGCCGATGCACCATCGGGCCGAAGGTGTAGCCGAGGAAATCGAAGTGCTCCTGCGTCGCGTCGCAGGTGCGCGTCTTCGTCTCGTTCAGCGTCAGCTGCAACGCCTGCATCCATCGCCGAGCGATGGCGAGTGCTTCAGCCGCCGGTCCCTGACACAGGATGACGAAATCATCCGCGTAGCAGACCACCTTCGCCTTCAAGCGCCGGTCCATGTCCCGCTCCTGCCACGCCCGGAGGAAGCGATGCATGTACACATTGGCCAGCAAGGGAGAGAGCGGACCGCCCTGCGGCGTGCCCCGCCCATGTCCACAGCCGCCCGTCCGAGTCACACGGCCCCCGGCGTCCCGCTCCTCGACAGGCACGTTGAGCCAGAGACGGAGCAGATGCAGCATCGCTCCATCGCTGACCCGCCGCGCGACCGACTTCAGCAGGTCCGCTTGCGGAATCGTGTCGAAATACTGGGACAGGTCCGCGTCGACGACATCGGTGTATCCGGCGTCCAGCGCCTCATGCACCGCGGCCACCGCTTGCTGCGGGCTGCGTCGCGGACGGTATCCGTACATCGCGTCGGTGAAGTCCGCCTCGAAGATTGGTGACAGCATCAGCACCGCCGCCGTCTGTACGACGCGGTCGCGGATGGTCGGAATCCCCAACGGACGCTCCCCGACTCCGCCGGGCTTCGGAATGTACACCCGCCGAACCGCGGCGGGCCGATACCGGCGCGTACGCAGGTCTTCCCCTAGCCGCGCCAACCAATCCTCCCGTCCTGCCAACTCGACCTGCTCGAACGTCTCCCCATCCACGCCCGGCGCACCATCGTTGGCCTTGGCCAGTGCGTACGCGTGGGACAGGATGTCGGCCCGGTAGACCTTGTCGTACAGACGGTAGAACCGGAAGGTCGGCTCAGTCTTGGCCTTGACGTACAGCTTGCGTTGAAGCGTCCGGATCGCTGGTGGGGTTGTAAGGCGCATGCCAATCTCCCTGACCCTCCACTCCCGTGCAAGCACCCAGAACCAGGGCTCCTTCCCTCCACCGGCGTTACCCGGCTTCCACGGTAGTACGAGCCCCTCCGACTCCCGTCACCGCCCGACCCCTACGGTCGGTTGGGCGTGGCGAGCGCCCACGGCAACGGGTCTCCCGTGTTGCCCCGCCATCCTTCACGGCGTGCCGTCTCCACTACCCCGGTGGACAGTTCGACGCCTGACGGTTGTGTCGCGTCGAACCCGACGGCCTTCCCCGTGGTTACGGCGGGTCGGCGTCCACGACAGTCTTTCGGGGCCTGTTCAGAGTTCACGCGCGTTACGGCCCGCCGTGTTGCAGCTCGACTACATCGAGCTTCTGTCCGGAGGCTTCAAGCACGGCAGTTGCCCCCGGCGCCTGCTCCGTAGCTACCGAGGTGAACCGTCAACTCCTCGGGCAGGACTCCCACCTGCTGGATGACGACGCCTTTCACGGCGCCCGTAACCGAATACACTCGGGGCGGGTCTTGTCGTCGCGACCGACGGCCTCGGTTTCGTCGCGAAGTTTCTCGCTGTGTTGCCTCTGGGGAGCCTTGACCGTCCCTGAGGCTTGCGTTGTGGCGGGAACAGACCGGCATGGTGGTGTGTTCGTGGCACATGTACATGCGGCGGCGGGCAGTTGCCAGACGGCGTACTGGGCCTCGGCCGGGCCTCGTCGGCGTAACCGCAGCTCGTAGCGGGGGGCAGAAGCCGGCGTCTCAACCGAGGTCAAGCGTTCGAGTCGGGCCATCACGATTCGGCCGCGTGCGCCGTCGCCGACACGTAGGCGGCACCTGCCGAGAAGCGGGACAGACGTTGGGTAAAGACGTAATCGCCCTGCGCGACCCCCAGCCGCACTCCGCAGACGGTCAGCGGTCATCGAGGCCTGATCGTTATGACCAACTGGTCATAACGATCATTGATTGACATAGGTAGGCCCTCGCGAGCTTTCCCCGTCACACCACCGGGCATACGGGTCACGTACCTGGGGCCCGGCGCACGGTTCTCCTGGGTCAGCGCCGGAGACGCCGCGGCACCGCGCAGGGGCAGAGAGCAGCGGGATTGAAATCTCCCGGCACATGCAGGAAGTCGGCATGACGTGTCATGATGGCTACGGGCAGCCCAGGACCGGCGCGGCGGGCAACGGCCGCGAGCCCTCCCGGCGAGAGCTGGCGGCCCCGCGGACCGCCCCACGGATCCACCAGCAGTGGGCGGGCGCGGTTGAATGGCGCAGCCCTGAGGAGTCGTCACCATGGACGATTCGGCAACGACGTACACCGGGCCGCTCGGCTCGCGGATCCATGTCCTCCGCGCCGACCCCGGCACCGTGGTGGAGCTCGCCGCCGTCGACTGGAGCGCGTCGTTCCGCCGGGTCTGCCTCGATCCGGTCCGGGGGCTCATCACCCTGATGAGCCCGTCGCACCTTCACGAGGACTTCGCCGACATCCTGGACCACGTCGTCGACGCCGCCGCCAGCGCCATCACCGGCGCCGTGAAGGGCCTCCGCTCGACCCGTCTCCGGGGACCCGGCGAGCCGCCCGGCACGGGCATGGAGCCGGACTGCGCCTTCTACGTCGGCGAGCGCGCCCACGGCTACCGCGCCGCGTGGGCGGAAGGGGAGGCCGCGGCCGGAGCCTATATCGAGCGCACGCCGCCCGATCTCGCGGTCGAGGCCGAGATCATCCATGCCGACCAGGGCAAGATCGGACGCTACGGCGACATCGGCGTCCGCGAGCTGTGGCGGTTGCGCGGCCGGAAGGGGTCACGAGACGTGGAGGTCGAGTTCCTCGGCCTGCGGCCCGGGACCGCGCCGCGCCGGCTGGCCGCCTCCGTCGTGCTGGCCGCCCTCACGCCCGGCGACGTCCGCGAAGCCGTGGACGCGGTGCACGTCAGCCTGACCCGCGAGGAGCGCACCACGGCCGTGGCCCACATCGTGCGCCGCCGGCAGCGCGCCAGCGTGCGGGTGCGGGAAGAGAACGCGCCGTACCCCGCCGCGCCCTCCGGGTGAGGGCGGCAGACGGGACTCGCGCGGCTCCCATCACGTAGCCCTCCTCACCGGGCTCTCGCGGCCCGTTCCTCCGCGTCCGCGCAGACCCGGCGGCACTGCGACGGCAACGGGCTGCGCGTCCGCGCAACTCCCGAGCAGGTCATGTCGTCGCGGGCTGGCCGAGATAGTCTCGGCCATATACCTTTATTTGACAGCTACCATGTATGGAACTATAGTAGCGTCATGGACGTCACAGACAACTGGACGACGCAGTTGAGGAAAGGCGTGCTGGAGCTTTGCGTGCTGAACGTCGTTGGCCAGGCGCCGGTCTACGGCTACGACATCGTCAAGCGGCTCCGCGGCGTCGACGCCCTCGTCATCCGCGAGGGCACGGTCTACCCCATCCTCAGCCGTCTCAAGCGAGACGGCCTGGTGAACACGTCGCTGCAGGAATCGCCCGAGGGCCCGGCCCGCAAGTACTACGAGCTCACCCCCCGGGGCGAGCTGGTGCGCGGGGAGATGAACGCCTACTGGGAGGTCCTGAAGCGGGGCATGGACGCCCTCAAGAAGGAGGTTCCATCATGATGACGGCGCTACCGAGCTTGACCCAGGACGCGCAGGGCGACCTCGAACGGTACCTCGGCCGCGTGAAGAGCGCGCTTCGGCCGCACCCGTCGGTCGACGCCGACGACGTCGAGCGCGAGATTCGGGGACACATCGAGGCCGAGCTCGAGGGCGCGGCCGCGCCGGTCACGGCCGAGCGCCTCAGGAGCGTGCTCGACCGGCTCGGCAGCCCCGGCGACTGGGTGCCGGCCGACGAGCTGCCGGCGTGGCGGAAGGTGCTGCTCCAGCTCAGCTCGGGACGGGAGGACTGGCGGCTCGCCTACCTGGCCCTGGGCCTCTTCGTCGGCTGTCCGCTGCTCGGCCCCGCCGCTCCCCTGGCGTTCTTCACCAGCATCCTCGTCGCGCGCGCCGGCCTGGCGCTGATGGATGAACGGGGCGAGCCGGCCGGCGCCCGCAAGTGGTTCCTCTATCCGCCGCTCGTGTTCATCTACGTGGACCTGGCGGTTGTCGCCCTCCTCCTCCCGCCCCTCGCCTGGCTGGTGCTGGCCGTCGATCCGGCGCCTGGGCTGCCGCTGGAGTTGCTTGCCGTGCGCGGCTTTCTCTTCGGCTGGCTCCCCGACCCGTTCTGGCCGGGCGCGACCCTGCTGATTATCGCGGCCGCGGGCGCGTGGTGGCTGGCGCTGGGGCTGGGCCTCGCGGCGTTCAGCAGGGCCGTACGGTGGGTCTTCTGGCCGTTCGCCGACTGGTTCGAGCGGCGGCACGGCCTGCGGATCGCGCTGCTGGGGCTCTTCATCGCGGCGGCGTCCGGCCTTGGCCTCGCGGTGGCACTGTGAGCGGCCTTCGATGAGGCCGCGGATGGCGGTTGCCGGGGTGCCGCGGCGGGCCGGTGTCTATGACAATCCGGGTGGCCCGGCACCTGCCGCGCGATCGACCCCGACCAGCGGGCCGCCCCGAATACCCTTCGGCCGCGGTTCGCCGGCCGCAAGAAGCGCACCAGCCGGCGAACCGCCATCAAGGCACCCGGCCCCCCGAACCGCGGACGCTCACGGCGCCGTCATGTAGTCGAGGGTGAGGTTGGTCAGGGCGCGGACGCCCACCAGCAGCGCGCCCTCGTCGGCGAAGAACAGCGGCGAGTGGTTCACCGGCGCGGTGGCGGGGTCCTGGTCCTCGGGAGTGACCCCGAGGAAGAAGAACATGCCCGGCACCTCGTGCTGGAAGTACGAGAAGTCCTCGGCGACGGTCATCAGGTCCTGCACCACGACCGGGTCGTCGCCGGCCACCCGCTGCAGGGTCGGGACCATCCGTTCGGTCAGGCCGGGGTCGTTGACGGTCACCGGGTAGCCGTGGGTGATCTCGACCTCGGCCGTCGCCCCCGCGCTCGCCGCGATCTGCTCCGCCGTGCGGCGGATGCGCCGGTGGATGTCCCGGCGCACCTCGGCGTCGAACGTGCGGATGGTCCCGACCATCTCGACCTCGTCGGGGATGATGTTGCCCCGCACGCCGCCGTGGATGCTGCCGATGGTGACGATGGACGGGGTCAGGGTCACGGGAAGCTGGCGGCTCGCGATGGTCTGCAGCCCCAGCACGATCTGGGACGACACCACGATCGGGTCGACCCCGCCCCACGGGGCCGCGCCGTGGGTCTGCCGCCCCCGCACCACGATGCGCAGCCAGTCGGCGCTGGCCATGGTGCTGCCGGCCCGGTAGGAGAGCTGCCCCACCCGCGCGGGACCGACGTGCAGCCCGAAGATGACCTCGGGCCGGGGGTTCTCGAAGGCGCCCTCCTCGAGCATCAGCTCGGCGCCGCCGCGCTCGCCCTCCGGCGCCCCCTCCTCGGCCGGCTGGAAGATGAACTTCACGGTGCCCGGCAGGTCGTCGCGCACCGAGGCGAGCACGTCGGCCACCCCCATGAGGATGGCGACGTGGTTGTCGTGGCCGCAGGCGTGCATGACGCCGACCTCCTGGCCGTTGTAGATGGCCCGCTCGCGCGACGCGAACGGCAGGTCCACCAGCTCGGTGACGGGCAGGGCGTCCATGTCGGCCCGCAGCGCGACCACCGGCCCCGGCCGCCCGCCCCGCAGGGTGGCGACGACGCCGGTGTGGGCGACCTCGGTCCGCACCTCCATGTCGAGCGAGCGCAGGTGGTCGGCCACCAGGGCGGCGGTGCGGAACTCGCGGTTGCTCAGCTCGGGATGCTGGTGGATGTCGCGCCGCCACGTCACCACCTGGGGCTCGACGGCGCGGGCGCGCTCCTCGGCCGCCTGCCGCAGCGCGTAGACGTCGGGGCCCTGGGCCAGGGCCGGCGCCCCGACCCCGGCCAGCAGCACCATCGCCGCCGCCGGGCGCCACCCGAGCGGCGCCCGCCACGGTTGCTCGATTCGGTCTCGATTCACAGGTCTCCTCCCTGTCTGCCTCCATCCATTCTCTATCAGATTCCCGGTTCGGGGGGTCATCCGGGCGGGACAGGGGGCGGGATGCACCCCGCCGGATTCGCCGCTCGCCCGACCCTTCGTAGCGTGACGCCGGGGAAGCGGCACGTGTCGGGGCCCCTCGTTGGAAGAGGCCGGTTCGGGCCGGCGATCCGAGCGGAACGCGGGTGGGATGCACCCATCGGACCGCCGCTCGGGCCGGCCGTTCGCGACGGGACGCGGGTGGCCGCACCTGCCGGGGCCCTCGGCAGAGAACCCGATGTTCGGACCGGCGATCCGGGGGGAATGCGGGTGCGATGCACCCCGTCGGATCGCCGCTCGACCAGGCAATTCGCGCCGGTACGCGGGCGGAACGGACCCCCGCCGGGGCCTTTGACGGGAGAGGCCGAAGTAGTGATAGAGTTACGGAACGAGCGCGGCCGGCGGCCCCGTAGCGGGCCGAGGCCGCCTCCGATCCGACAGGCGCCGGCGACACGACATCTTCCCAGCGACGTCTCGCGGGAGCGTGCTCGGCCGGGCTGCCAGCCCAGACCTGCCGGGTTCGGATCGCGTCGCTGTAGACACGTAACGCCCCGGACCCCGCGCGCTCGTGAGCGGCCCGGCGGGACGCGTCTTACGGCATGCGTAGCGAAGGCATTCCGGAACTCTGGCGTCCCAGGTGAGGGGAACGCTGCCCGACCGACCCGCTGCCGAGCGGCGTCGAGGCCCCCCGAATCGGACGCCTTTTTGCGCCGCACGACGGTCCGTCGATACGCCGGGTTCGGGAACCCGGCGACCGGACCGCGGCCGGCGCGGGGGCTCGAGACGATGCTTGATGCGAATCCCGTGAGCCGCGGTTCGGCGGCGACTGACGGCCCGAAGCGCGTGAAGTACGTTCGGAAGCTCGATCACATCGACCAGCTCTCCGCGGAGGAACGCGACCGCCTGGGGCCGGTGGCCGACCGCTACGTCTTCCGCGCCAACGACTACTACCTCGACCTCATCGACTGGGACGATCCGCACGACCCCATCCGCCAGCTCATCATCCCGCGCGAGGAGGAGCTGACGGAGTGGGGCAAGCTCGACGCCAGCAACGAGGAGTCGGTCACCGTCGCCCGCGGCGTGCAGCACAAGTACGTCGACACGGTGCTGCTGCTGTGCAACGAGGTGTGCGGGGCGTACTGCCGCTACTGCTTCCGCAAGCGCCTGTTCATGGACGAGAACGACGAGGCCACCAACGACGCGACCGAGGGGCTGCGCTACATCGCGGAGCATCCCGAGGTGACCAACGTGCTGCTGACCGGCGGCGACCCGCTGCTGATGAGCACCCGGCGGCTGGTGGAGATCTTCGAGGCGCTGCGGGCGATTCCCCACGTGCAGATCATCCGCATCGGGTCGAAGATGCCCGCCTTCGACCCCTACCGGGTGCTCCGCGACCCCGATCTGCAGGCCGCCTTCCGCAAGTACTCCACCCGCGACCAGCGCATCTACCTGATGGCCCACTTCGACCACCCCCGCGAGCTGACCGACCTCGCGATAGAGGGCATCGACACCTGCATCCGCAACGGCGTGATCTGCGTGAACCAGTGCCCCCTCATCCGCGGCATCAACGACGACCCGCGGGTGCTGGCCGAGATGTACGCGAAGCTGTCGTACATCGGCTGTCCCCCCTACTACCTGTTCCAGGGCCGCCCGACGGCCGGCAACGAGCCCTACGAGGTGCCCCTCGTCCAGGGCTGGTCGATCTTCCAGCAGGCGCTGACCCGCGGGTCGGGCCTCGCGCGGCGGGCCCGCTACTGCATGTCGCACGAGACCGGCAAGGTCGAGGTGCTGGGCATCGACGCCGAGCACGTGTACCTGCGCTACCACCAGGCGAAGTTCCCCGGCGATTTGGGGCGGTTCTTCATCCGCCGCCGGAACGACGAGGCCTACTGGCTCGACCAGCTCGAGGTCGTCCACCCCGAGCCGGTGCACGCCTGAGCCGGCGGCAGCGCACCGCGGCGGGGATCGACCCATGCCGTCCGGAACGGGCGGAACGCGTGCGCTCGGGGCACTCGCGGGCGGGCACCCGCCGGCCGGCGACCCGATGCCGGCCGGAACCTCGGCCCCGCGACCGCGGGCGGTCGTCGGCGCGGCGCGGGCGGTCGCGCGCGGCCTCGTGCTCGCCGCCGTCGCGGGCGCCGCGATCGACGCCGCCGCGCAAGGCGGCGTCTCGGGCGACCGCGCCGCGCTGGTCGCGCTCTACCACGCCACCGCCGGGCCGGACTGGACTGACGGCGCGGGCTGGACGTCCGACGAGCCGATCGACGCGTGGCACGGCGTGGCGACCGGCGCGGACGGCCGGGTCACGGAAATCGCGCTGCCCGAGAACAACCTGGTGGGAACGCTCCCGGCGGCGCTCGGGAGCCTGACCCGCCTGCGGCGGCTCGACCTCGGCGGCAACCGGTTCGGCGGTCCGCTCCCGGCCGAGCTGGGCGACCTCGCGGCCCTCGAAGAGCTGTCGCTCTGGCACGACGACGACCTCCTGGATCCCGACGACGACGGGCTGACCGGAACGATCCCGGCCGCGCTGGGCAATCTCGCCAGCCTCACCCGGCTGGACCTCTGGGACCACGACCTGACCGGCCCGATCCCGGCGGCCCTGGGCAGGCTGACCCGCCTCCGCGACCTCGTCCTGTCGCGCAACCGGTTGACCGGGGACATCCCGGCCGAGCTGGGCAACCTGACCGACCTCCGGCGCCTGCGCCTCGACCGCAACCGGCTGACGGGCCCGATCCCGGCGTCACTGTGGCGCCTGACCGGGCTCCGGACGCTGTTACCTCGGCGGCAACGACCTGACGGCGGGGCGGATTCCCGAGTGGATGAGCAGCCTGACCGGCCTCCAGGCGCTCTCGCTGTCCCGCGCCAACGTGACCGGGCCGCTCCCGGTGTGGCTGAGGAACCTGACCAACCTCCGGCGGCTGGACCTCTCCTACAACTGGGGCCTGGTGGGACCGCTGCCCCGGAGCCTCGACCTGTCGCACCTGGAGGCGCTCGACGTCTTCGGCACCCAGGCGTGCGCGCCCGCCGCCTGGCTGACCTGGCTGGAGGCGCTCGCTTACCACGGCGCGGTCTGCGGCTCGCCGTCGGACGTGCTCGACGTGGCCGTCTTCCACACGGCCGCCGCCCGCGACGCCGCTGGGGGGCCCGACGGAATCGAGGCGGCGATCGACCTCTACGTCGCCGAGACCAACCGGGCCCTCGAAGAGAGCGGGACTCGCGCCCGCGTCGCCCTCGTGGCCCGCGAAGAGGTGGACTACGCCGAGACCGGCGAGTACGAGACCGACATCGACCGTCTGCGCGATCCGTCCGACGGCTACCTCGACGCCGTGCACCCCGTCCGCGACCGGGCCGGGGCCGACCTCGTGCACCTCATCGTCGCCGAGCTGAACGTATGCGGCGTCGCCGCCCTCGGCGGCGCGGTCGGCATCACCCGCCACGGCTGCGGCGGCCGCACCTTCGCCCACGAGCTGGGCCACAACCTCGGGCTCCACCACGACCGGTACGAGCTGTCGGTAAGGCAGGAACGGGCGTTGTCGCTGCATCCCGGCTACGGCTACGTCAACCAGCGGGCGTTCGGCCTCCGCACCGACGACGACGACCGGTGGCTGACGATCATGGCCTATTGGACGCAGTGCCGCGCCAACGACGTGCGCTGCACCTCGCTGCTCCGCTTCTCGAACCCGCGGCAGTCCTGGCTGGGCGACGCGCTGGGGGTGCGCGCCGACCTCGACTCGATGGGCGCGGGCGGCCCGGCCGACGCGGCGGCGGTGCTCGACGCCACCGCCCCGGTGGTGGCCAACCTCCGCCGGAACCGCGCCAACCGGCCGCCCATGGCGGTCGGGAGGCCGCCGTACCGGACCCTGCCGTTGGGCGGGGGGGCGGAGATCGTGAACGTGGCGGGGGTGTTCCGGGACCCGGACGGCGACGCGCTGACCTACGCGGCGGCCTCATCGGCGCCGGCGGTGGCGCGGGCGCAGGCGGCAGGCACGCAGGTAACGCTCACCCCGGTCGCCGCCGGCGCGGCCACGGTAACGGTGGGCGCCACCGATTTCGGCGGCTCGAACGCCACCGCGGCGCAACGCTTCGTGCTGACGGTCGTCGAGACCGCCGCCTTCACCGACCACCCACTCCGGCCCGGCGTGACCCCGATCAGGGCGGTGCACTTCCTCGAGCTCCGGGCGCGAGTGGACGGCTTGCGCACGCGGGCCGGCCTGTCGCCGTTCGGCTGGACCGATCCCGTCCTCACGCCGGGCCTCACCGCGGTCAGGCGGACCCACCTGACCGAATTGCGCACCGCGCTCGCCCAGGCCTATTCGGCGGCCGGCCGGCCACCGCCGGCCTACACCGACCCCGAGCTGCCGGCAGGAGCCACCGCCATCCAGGCTGTGCACCTGATGGAGCTGCGTGCCGCCGTCGAGGCCTTGGAGTGAGGCCGGCTCCCGCGCGAGCGTCGCGCGATGCGGGCCTCCGAGCCTGCCGGCGGCCCTGCTTCCCAGCCGCCGCCGTGCCCGACCACCGCACCCGCCGACTCGGCGAGCGCCGAAGCGAACGGCACGGCGGTCGACGTCACTGTCCGCCCGCTTCCCGTTCCTCGAGGCGCGCGCCGCCGAGGATGCCGGGCATGGAGTAGTTCCCCTCGTGGCAGGCGTACTCGAAGATCGGGTCCACGGTCGACTCGTGGAGCAGCTCGACCGTCCACGGCCGCGTCCAGGTGTCGGCGTCGTTCAGGGTGATCTCGTGGCGCAGCACGCCGGGGGCGATCCGCGTATAGCGCTCGACGAGGTGGAGGTTCTCCGTCGCGCCGCTGAAGCGCGCCTGCGGCGAGTAGTTCGTGGTCTCGACGACCAGCGTGTCCCCTTCCCAGCGGCCGCGGGAGTCGCCGGCCCACTGCCGGATGCCGTCGTCGACGTGCGGCCGGTCGTCGAGCGGAATCACCCGGCTGAAGTGGCCCATCTCCTGGAAGATCGCCACGTGGGTCGGCGTCTGCAGGAGCTGGAAGTAGCTGTTGTAGCCCGCCCCCATGCGCGGCGCATCGAAGTGCAGGCAGCGGTCGCCGAGGGTGCGGTCCTCGGGGCCGTCCGACGGATGCTCGGCCGCGTAGGCCCGCCGCTCGGCCGCCCGCGCGGCCGCGGCCTCGGTCAGCGCCGGAATGCGCCCGTCGGGCGGATCGACGATGAGCGAGGTGCGGTTGTCGAGATGACGCTCGACCAGCCAGAACGCGTTGTAGTTGCCGGTGACGACGTCGAAGTCCTGGAACTCCGCGTTCCCGAGGGCCTGCTGGATGAGCCGGTCGCCGAGGAGGTCGCCCGCCTGCTCGGCGTCGCGGAACTCCGCGATGGTCTGCGTCAGCTCGGCCAGCTCCTCGTCCGTCAGCGTCGCCCTGTCCGCGAGCTGCTCGGGACGCTGGAGCGGCGTCGCGCTGTTGTTCGTCCAGATGCCCGACAGGTCGGGCTGCCCGAACGCGTTCCGGGGCGCCGCATAGTCGTCCTGCCCGTGCGCCGCGACCGGCGCCAGCGCGATCACCGCGGCCATCGCCGCCCATGCCGTGAAACCTCGGCCTCTCATGGGAACCTCCCTCCGCCTGCGAAGCACCGTGCGGCGAGACGCCGCCGGCTTCGCTGCGACCATGAGCTATTCTACTGGACCGGGTCGCCTCGAAGACCCGGACGAAACGCCCATGGCCTGGACGGAGCCGGAGTACTCGCGAAGCCAAGTGAACGACGCGGGGGTCACCCTCGTCGATTCGTCCGCCTCACCGCGGGACCAGTCCCGGGCCCGCACGATCGTCAACAACTGGCGAGCCGCGCACAGCTTCCCGCTGAATGCCCTGAAGCTGAACCTGCGCAACACCGTCGCCGGGTTCGGCGAGGCGGCCGTGGTGGCCCAGCGGCTCAAACGCCTGTCGTCGATCGAGGCCAAGCTCCGCCGTTCCCACCACATGCAGCTCGCCCGGATGCACGACATCGGCGGCTGCCGTGCCGTTCTCCCCTCGCCGACGACGTTCTCGACGTGGTCCGCAAGTACGACAAGAGCCGGGCGCTGCACCAACCCCTGCGGCGCTACGACTACCTCACGTCCCCGCGAGACAGCGGCTACCGCGGCGTCCATCTCGTCTACAGCTACCGGACGAGGAGCGAGGCGCACGCCGTGTACGCCGGCATGCGGATCGAGATTCAGCTTCGGTCGCGGCTGCAGCATGCGTGGGCTACCGCCGTCGAGACCGTCGGGACCTTCTCCGGCCAGGCGCTGAAGTCGAGCGAGGGACACGAGGCGTGGCTGCGCTTCTTCTCGTTGATGGCGACCGAGCTCGCCTGCACCGAGGGGCTTCCACCCGTCCCCGGCACACCCGCCGACCGCGGCACGCTGCGTCGCGAGCTCGCGCAGTTGGCGGCGGAGCTCGATGCCGTCGCCCGTCTCGAGGCGTACGGCCGCACCCTGAGAGTCCTCGAAGGCGACGTCCGAAACGGCCGTGCCGCCTACTTCCACATCTACCTGGACCTCACCGGCGAGAACGTCCGCTGGAACGAGTACTCCGCGGACGAGCGCGAGGAAGCGATTCGCGCCTACGAAGAGGTCGAGACCGCCATCCGCCGCTTCCTCGGCGCCGAGACGGTGCTCGTACAGGTCGGCTCCGTCGAGGCGCTGCGCCGCGCCTACCCCAACTACTTCGCCGACACGACCGTGTTCGTCGCGGAAGTCAAGAAGGCGATCGAGGAAAACGTGCGTCCCTGAGCCGCGCCGCCCTCGCCCTTGATGCCGTTCACCCCTCGCCGGCCGGCGACGTCCACCAATGTGCGCCCCTGAGCCGCGCCGCCCTCGCCCTCGATGCCGCCCACGCCTCGCCGGCCGGCGAGGTCCACCAAGACGGTCGCGGGTCATCGCGCCGACCCCGGAATGCCCGGCGCGGCGAACCGGCGCGCGTGTGACATGATGAGATCGGATCGAGGGCTGGAGGGATCCCATTCATGGCTGAGCCCGGCGTGGCGTCCAGGTCCGGCGACGAGGGGCAGCGAGCCGCCAAGCGGAGACCGGCACTGCGGCACGGAGACCGGCTCGGGCGCGAGGAGTTCGAGCGCCTCTACGCGTTGCGGCCGGACCTGAAGAAGGCGCAACTCATCGAGGGAGTCGTCTACATGCCGTCGCCGGTCAGCGTGGCCCACTCGGAACCGCACGCGATGATTCTGGGCATCCTCCTCGTGTACGTCGCGTTCACGCCCGGCGTCCGCTGCTACGACAACGCCACCGTGCGTCTCGACCTCGACAACGAGCCGCAACCCGACGTGCTGCTGCGCATCGATCCCCAACACGGCGGCCAGTCGCGGGTGAGCGAAGACGGCTACATCGAGGGTCCGCCGGAGCTCATCGTCGAGGTCGCGGCCACCAGCTCGTCGGTCGACCTGCACGACAAGCTGCGCGCCTATCGTCGCAACGGCGTCCGCGAGTACGTCGTGTGGCGAACCCGGGAAAGGCGCATCGACTGGTTCGAGCTGACCGGCGGCGAGTATCGTCTCGTGCCACCCGACGACGACGGCGCGGTCGAAAGCCGGCGTTTCCCCGGTCTCCGCATCGCCGTCCCCGCCTTGCTCGCGGGCAACCTCGCTGCCGCGCTGGACGCGGTGAACCGGAGCATCGACTCACCCGAGCACCGCCGGTTCGCCGCCCGGCTCGCCACACGGACGTAGCGGCGCGCACGCCGTGTACGCCGGCACGCCGACCGAGCTTCATCACCGATCGCAATTGCAGACTGCGTGGGCCACCGTCGTCGAAACCATGCGGACCGCGGCTACAACACGTGCTTCCCCGCATCCCAGCTCTCGTTGAGTTGTCTCAACATCGCGTCGCGATTGCCTACATCCTCGATTCTACTGACCATGCAAGCTCGTTTGCCGGCATCCTTGATTGACGCCCCTACGTGGACGCAGACGGTCCCGTCCAGCACGATGAAGCGATCGTGGAAGTCCGCCGTGGTCCTGACTTGAACGGTCACGTTGGGATACTGTTTCGTGAACACCCCAGCCTCTGCGGCTACCTCCTCTGCATGCCGCCCACAGAGGACCCGAAGGCCGAGCGCATCCATGGAGCCTCCCTGAAGCAACTGGAATACCGTTGTGTCACAGTAGGCGTCGACGATAGTGATGCTCTGCTTCGCCTCCGTGAAGAGATTCCGCAGAACGACGAAAGCGTCCCACGGCGAGCCCTTCGGAAAAAATACTTCTCGCGTTTCCCGTGACCGCACGACGAATCCTGTCTCGCGCAGTTCCCAGCCGGCGGTGCGGAGCCGTTGGCCCATAGCGTCCATGTCAACGTCGGAGCATCGAAGTGCCTCGACCGCTGCCAGCGCGGTCGCGAGTCGATCTTCGCTCTCAAGGATATCGTAAGCCGCGAGAACCCGTGGCTGAAGGGCCCGAATCCTCGTTTTACGAGAGAACGCCTCCGCATCAGTGAGTCCGAGATCGAAGGTTAGGCCCCCGCGAGGGCGGCCTTGACCAGCACATCGCTATCGTCGATGAAGCCGACTACCACGCGGAAGGGATCACGGCCGTTTGGTTCCGTGCACATGTTGACAAGTTCGAATTTGATTCGGCCCCGTTCTCCGTCAAGGGCGAGAACAGCGAGCAAGTCGATGTAGTGGTCGGCTCAATTGGGCTCGGCGAACGGCTGTCACCCCTCAAACGCACTGAAGAGGGAGCGCCCTCGAACACAAACCTTTATGGATGAGTGAGATAGCAATCTACGCAAAGAGCCGCACCCAACTTCACGGGACGACCGCGCACACCTGCTTGACCCGGCTCAGGCGCGCTGCGAATGCCAAGGCAGCCAGAATGTCGTCCGGCTCCAAGTCCTCGTAGTCCGACAGGATCTCCTCATGGCTCATCCCGGCACTCAACAGCGTCAGGATCATGTCGACGGGATACCGCATTCCCCGAATGCGCGGCTTGCCGTGACAGACCTCCGGGTCGATGGTGATTCGCTCAAGGAGTCTTGACGAAGGGTCCACCGTGGTCACGCAGGAAACGCCTCCCGTTCTCTTCGGCCATGACCGCACTCTCTCGGCCTCCGTGCCGATCCAAGGGCGCGCCGCTCCGCGAAACCGGCGCCTGTAACATGATGAGAGCGACGGTCATGGGCTGGAACGGTTCCGGGGCACACTCGAGGCCAGGCGAACGACGCCCGAGTCACCCCTCGTCGATCCGTCCGCCTCGCCGCGGGACCGTACGATCGCACGAGGCCAAACTACCTGCTCTCTTGCGCGCGGTGCCCGGGCTCGCCGTCTTCGGTTACGCTACGCAGCCCTCGCACGACCTCCGCGAATCCTTCAAACAGTGACAGACTCCCGGGATGGCTAACCTTCGAGGCACAGAGTCCAAGCACAAACGCCACCGCCGTCGTCCCGGCAAGTGCCACCATGTCGTTCGCGCTGCCGGCGTCCACGGGCGTCAACGGTCCGTACTTGATGTACAACCACGAAACCGGCGCCGCGATCGCCACGAGATACAGCATCACTCCGGCTACAACTCTCAGTCGCATACCGCCGCCTTCATTGCTTGGCCTCTGGACCGTCGGGGCCGGGTGTTCTGTTCATGCTGACCACATCCCCGAGAGCCTTCACCATTCGAACCACATCGTTGGAGCTGATGGACTCCCCTGACGCAAGCGGGCCCAGCATGGCGATAGACACAACACCGATCGCCGCGAGGAACCCCGTCACCACGATCGGACCGCCACCCGCGACGGAGACAAGAGCTCCCAGAATGCCCGAGATCGCACAAACCGCGATCACTCTCTTCAGTTGTCGGCGGACAAGATTGTTCGAACGCTTCTCGATTTCGTCTGGATCTTTTAATTTCGCGTCGATGATCGCCTGCGTTCGAGCTCGGAACGCCTCGATCCTGTGGTCCTCGTATCTTGCCGACAATGTGATCAGCGCATCTGCATGTTGCAGCAACCGCTCGGGGGTCTCCGCGGTCTCGGTGACATGTTGCAGCAGAATGTTGATGTTGATCTGTCCGCCGCCTTCACCTCTCAGGACTTCGACGATTTCTGGAGCGAGGGCCAATCCGTCTCCAGCCTTCTGCAACTCCGCCGACGAAGCCTTCGTTGCCATAGCGCGCTATCGCCTGAGGATCTACGCAAGAGCAGATCGCCGCAGGCGGATCACATCGACGAGAAGTTGGACATCTACTCCCTGAGAGAGAATCTCCTCGCTGCTCATCCCCGCACTCAGCAGCGTCAGAATGGATTCCACGGCCTAGCGACAGGCTACTGTCGCGGCCATCTCAACAGCCCTGAATAGCGGACTTCCGGCGACCAGTGCTCGACGGGGGTCGAAGGGGCTGTCGCTGGGCATCTCCCACCAGGGAGTTCCACGGGCGACCGGCGGATGCGATGCTCGCGGTGGCGACTCAGCGTCCCTCCAGCTCTCGCTGCGCTCATCCGGGAACATGTTGGCGGCTTGGCGAATCGCGCCATCGAGCTCCAGAAGCTCTGGAGGTAGGGCAGTCGTAAATGCGAAGCGCTCCCCAGCCCTTGTCCTGATTGTGACATGGGATGTGCCTGGTGCTCGCCAGCACTCTGCGATGATGGGCTCACCCGCTGGCCAATGGCTTTCCCACCCCGGGAAATCTTCCGGAAACACAACCAAGTCATAGGTAGCGGCGGGACTACTCACATCGCTACTTCCGGCTGAACCACAGCCAACACCAAGGAACAAGGCCAGAACAACCGAGGCGGCCGCACCCGTAGGTACACGGACATTCGACCTCCAACGAAGAAGGCCCCCGCGAGGGGGCGTTCCAGGATCGCGGCGGGCCGCCCGCCGTCAGACGAACAGGCCCATCGTCTTCAGCTTCTCGCCGAGCACCTTCTCCGAGTCGGGGTGCCCCAGGAACTCCTCGATGAGGCTGGCGTAGACGCGGCGGAAGTCGACGGTGTGCTGCAGGTTGTCGCCGTGCACGAGCTCGGTGAGGCTCGGCGGGGTGCTGTACTGGCCGCCCTGGACGCCGCCGCCGACCACGAACGAGACGTTGGCGGTGCCGTGGTCGGTGCCGAGGTTGGTGTTCTCGGGCACGCGGCGGCCGAACTCGCTGTGGATGAAGACGGCGACCTCGTCCTGCTTGCCGAGGCGCTTCATCTCCTCGAAGAAGGACCAGACCGCGTCGGAGCAGTACTGCACCTGGCGGTTGTGCGGGCTCTCCTGGTTGACGTGGGTGTCGAACAGGCTGCCCTGCAGGCGGACGTAGTAGAGCCGGGCCGGGAAGTCGTTCTCGATGAGGGCCACGACCTTGTCGAGGTCGAGCAGGCGCAGGTCGGGGTTGCGGGTGCGGTTGTAGTTGTCCCAGGCCTGGCTGACGAGGGCCGAGGCGTCGCGGGCGCTCCGGTTCACGTCGAGCAGGAACTTGTGGGCGGAGGTGCGCGCCTCCTGTCCCGTCCCCAGGTGGTCGACGAACGACTGCTGGGGGTGGAAGACGGCGCGCGTGAACGCCGACGGCTGGTCGAAGACGACCGGCACGTGCTGGCGGGCCCGCACCGCGAGGCTCTGGGTCGACGAGATGTTGACCAGGTAGTTGGGCGTCCCCGACGGGTCGAGGGCGTCGGCGGTGCGGCCGTACCAGCCGTACTCCTCCCCGCTGTTGGGGGCGCCGGTGTGCCAGTACGAAGCCGACGTGAAGTGCGAGAACGACGGCTGGTCATAGCCGGCCCCGTGGATGACGGCGACGTTGCCGTCGTTCCACAGCCGGTGCATCCCGAGCATCGACTTCTGGAAGCCGAAGTGCTCGTCCACCTTGAGGACGTCGGCCTCGCGCACGCCGAGGTTGGGCCGGTGCCGGTAGAGCGCGTCGTTGCTGTAGGGCACGAACGTGCTCAGCCCGTCATAGCCGCCGAACCACTCGAAGACCACGAGGATCTTGCCCGGGGTGGCCGCGACCGCCTTCGACGCCGCCCCGAACAGGGGCGGCAGGGGGCTGACCGCCCCGGCCAGCCCGAGGGCGATGCCGCGGGCGCCGATCTTCAGGGCGTCGCGACGGGACACGCCGCTCGCTTCGCACAACCGCCGGCCTCGATTCGTCATCGTCATGTCCCACCTCTGGCTGATCTAGTTGATCTGGTACTCCGGCGTGCTCATGATGAGATGCGCCACCATGCGCAACGGGTCTTCCATGTACGTCTCGGCGCGGCCGATGTCCGGCGTGCCCAGCTCGTCCTCCAGCAGCGCCACCAGCGCGTCGCGGGTCGACGCGGCGATGGGCACCCGCAGGAACCGGCCCAGCAGGTAGTCTACCGCCTCGCCGGCCGTGGCCGCCCCCGAATCCCGGATCATGCGGGTCATGTCGATCCGGGCCCCGCCGCGCGGGGTCGGAATCAGCTTGCGCACCGCCCGCTCCCACCCGCGGTAGGTCGACACGCGGGTGTTGAACAGCTCGTCCCGCTCGAGCGCGGCCAGATCGAACGCCGACATGTTGGCCGGGTCGTCGAGGGCGATCGCGCTACCGAAATCATACCCCTCCCGCAGCCGGTTTCCCACCTCGCCGGCGCCCCGGCGGGACAGGAAGTTGGGGTCGCGGAAGTTCACGATGTCGGGGAACAGGTAGTCGAAGGCGACGTTGCCCCGCTCCTGGATGAGGGCGGGGGTGATCCACGCGCGGCCCTGCGCCCAGCCCGCCACCGACGGCGGGTTCAGCAGGTGCTGGCCCAGCGCGGTGGTGGTCCGGTTGAAGTCGGGCACGCCGGGCACGTCCTCGGCCCCGAGGTGCTTCAGCAGGGTGACGACGTGCTCGACCGGCCCCTTGATGTGGGCGCCGTAGCTCGCCTCGCTGTAGAAGTCGCGCGAGCGGAACATTGTCGAGAGGAGCGGGCGCAGCTCGTAGTCGTTGTCGCGGAGGATCGCCCCGAGCTCGCGCTGGAGGTCGGCCGACAGCTCGTCCCGCACGAAGAAGCGGTAGATCTTCGCCGCGATGTACTCGGCCGTCACCGGCTGCTCGAGGATGATGCGGAGCACGTCGACCCCGTCGAAGTTGCCGGTGCGGCCCAGGAACGTCTTGGGGCCGTCGTCGTGTTGCGCGGGGTGGACCACGAAGTCGAGGTTCTCGAAGTTCCAGCCGGTGAAGGCGCGGGCCGCCTCGCGGATGTCGGGCTCGGTGTAGTTGCCCACGCCCATGGTGAACAGCTCCATCACCTCGCGGGCGAAGTTCTCGTTGGAAGCGCCCTTCACGTTCACCCCGGCGTCGAGGTAGTAGAGCATCGCCGGGTCCTGGGCCACCGCGATCAGGAGGTCGCCGAAGTTGCCGGTCGCGTGCCGCTCGAACGTGTCGATCTGGAGCAGCATCTTGCGGTAGTCGCGGACCTTGCCCTCGGCCGTCGCGAAGTGCCCGTGCCAGAACAGGGCCATCTTCTCTTCGAGCGGGCGGTTCGTGTCGAGCATGCGCTCGGCCCACCAGTAGCCCACGCGGCGGGTCTCGAGCAGAGTCGCGCGCAGCCAGTAGAAGAAGCGATCGGACACGGGCTGGGCGTGGCGGTTGACGTGGTCGGGCTTGACCTGGACCCCCATGCTCTCGCCGTTCCTCAGCCCCAGATCGGTGGCGGCGGGCCGGCTCGGCGGAAAGTCGAGCAGCCCCTCGTCCCAGAGCCCCGAGTGCTCGAAGGGCGCGAGGTGGCCGTTGGCGGTGTCGTCGTAGTACACCAGCGACCGCACCGCCTGCTCGGGACCCAGGCCGGCGAGCTCGGCGATCTCCTCGGGCACGCCCCCGAACCCGGCCCGGCCCAGCAGGTGCGCGGCCCGGTCGGCGTTCCAGTCGGCGGCGGTGATGGGCGTCAGGTCTCCCGCCCACTCCGCGGGTCCGGGCGACCAGACGGGACCTTGAGCCGTCGCGGCGGTGCCGGCGAGCAGGCAGGCGAGCAAGGCACCGGCCACCGCGGCCGCACGGTGGTGTCTTTTCGTCATCAGCGAATCCTCACGACCTTTCGATCCGGCAGATTCGTCCAGATCATGCCTTTATACCTCAAGCTCCGGCATCTGAATAGCCCGATCTGCTCGCCGCACCATCGGCCGTCACCCACGAGCGGGACGCCTGGGACTGAATCGCCGGACTCGTCCGGCGGCACCGTTGCCACGGGACGCCACCGTCTTCGTCCGGTTTCCCGACTCCCGGATCCGCGCGGACGCGCCGGTCGGCTACAATGCCCGCAACAGATGGACGTGATTCGCGCCGGGCGATCACCGACAGGCCGTGAACGAAGGGCCGCGCGGCGACGGGTGGGCCGGCACGCCGAACCCGCCTCCCGTGCGGCGCGCCCCGACAGCAGACAACCCAGCCGGGAAGATGACCTCGCCCGGCGACAGGAGGAATCATGAAGCGACTGTTTCCCGTGCTTTTCTTGACCGCCGCGGGCCTGCTGGCGATGCCCGCGACGGCCGCCGCGCAATGCGAGCCGGACGGCGACATCGAGTTCGTCTGCGGCCCCATCAGCCCCGAGGACCTCATCCAGCTACCCGACTCGCCCTGGGTCATCGTGGCGAGCATGGTCGACGACGGCTACCTGTCGGCCGCCGACAGCCGCGACAGCAGCACCGTCCGGCTGTTCCCCACCATGACCACGCCGTCGCGGGGGCGCCACGACATGGCCCGCTACGGCGACTGCCCCGGCATGACCACCGAGCAGTTCCGGGCCCACGGCGTCAGCCTGCGGCACGGCGAGGGCGACACCCACACGCTGTACGTCGTCCGCCACACCGAGCGCGAGGCGATCGAGGTCTTCGAGGTCGACGCCGGCGGCGCCGTCCCGTCCCTCACCTGGGTCGGGTGCGTGGTGGCCCCGGAGGGCCTCGGGTTGAACGCGGTGGTGCCGCTGCCCGAGGGCGGGTTCGCGGCGACCAGCCCCGCCACCGGCGACATCTGGGAGTGGCAGCCCGGCGGCGACTGGACCCGCGCGCCCGGCAGCGAGGGCATCGGCCCCAACGGGCTGGAGATCGCGCCCGACGGCCAGTCGTACCTGGTCGCGGGCTACGCCGCCGAGTCGATCATCCGCCTGCCGCGAGGACCGGACGCGATGCCGACGGACCGCATCGAGGTCGGCTTCTACATCGACAACGTGCACTGGGCCCCCGACGGCACCCTGCTCGCGGCCGGCCACCGCGCCCCCGAGCGGGCCCGCGTCGGCGAGTGCGTCCGCGGCGTGAGCTGCGAGGGGGTCACGTCGCACGTCGCCCGCGTCGACACCGAGGCGGGGACCGCGGAGACCATCTTCTCCTACCCCAGCAGCGACAACCTGCGGCTGGGCACCGCCGCCATCCAGGTCGGCGACGAGCTCTGGGTCGGCAGCGTCGGCGAGAGCATCCGCATCGCGCGGGCCCCGCTGGACTGACCGCCTCGTTCGACGAGGTCGTCGTGGTCCTCTTCATGGCCGGAGAGGACGTCGTCTTCGACTGTATCTCCCGGCGTCCCCGCGCCCGGGGACGCCGGGAGGCGCCCACCGCAACACGGCGACATGCCGAACGCACGACTCGCCATCTCCACCGCCGACATCACGACCCTGGCGGTCGACGCCATCGTGAACGCCGCGAACACCCGCCTGCTCGGCGGCGGAGGCGTGGACGGCGCCATCCATCGCGCGGCGGGGCCGGGCCTGCTCGCCGAGTGCCGCACCCTGGGCGGCTGCCCCACCGGCAGCGCGAAGATCACCGGCGGACACGACCTGCCGGCGAGCCACGTGATCCATGCGGTGGGACCGGTCTGGCACGAGGGGACGCGCGGCGAGGCCAAACAGCTCGCGGGCTGCTACCGACAGGCCATCGAGCTGGCGGGCGAGCGTGACCTGAAGACCGTCGCGTTCGCCGCCATCAGTTGCGGCATCTACGGCTACCCGCCGGACCAGGCCGCGACGGTGGCGGTCGGCGCGGTTCGGGCCGCGCTCGCCGGCGCGCCGTCGATCGAGGAGGTCACGTTCGTCTGCTTCGAGCCCCGCGTGAAGGCTGCCTTCGAACGGGCCCTGGCGTCCGATTGCGCGGAATGACGGTGACGACGCCGTTACGTCGCGTCGAACCCCAATTGAATCAGCAACGCTCGGTCGAGGTCCATCGTCTCATCCGGAGTCAGGTGCCCGAGCAACTGGCCGATCCGATGTCGCGCTACGGTACGAATCTGGTTGGCCACGGCCCTCGACGGGTGGGCGAGACCACTCGAACTCGAGCCGCAACGCGCTTCGTAGGGCCGCAGCCCCCGGTCGGGCAGGCTCGTGATGGGCACGACCTGCACGACCGTGTCATGACGGCATGCGACGTCGTTGGATACGACGACCGCGGGCCGTGTCTTCCTGATCTCACGCCCTTCGGCAGGGTCGAAACGAACGAGCACGACACCGCCGCGCGCCAGAGGCGGGTTCATTCCGAGACCTCGGCGTCGACACCCTCCCACTCCCGGTTGAGCTGCTCCGCCTCCGCGCCGTCCGCCCGATAAGCCTCTTCCAGGCGACGGTCGAGCTCACGCGCCCGATACACTGCGACGGCTTCGCAGACCACGGCGCTCGCATTGGACGTCGATCGGAGATACTCGGCGATGTCGGCTGGCACGGACACGGTCATCCGCGTTCTGCTGGCGGACTTCGGATGTTCTTGGGGATTCTTCGGCATGGAACGGCAATCATACCATCGATATGACGAAACATGCCAGTGTTTCGTATTACCGATATCGCCGTCCACCGACCGGCGGCGATGAGCGGCAATCCGCTGAGAATGGCTGATCCGATTACCTGGTACGACGCCAATGCCGAGGCGGCCGCGGCCCGCTACGAGCGCGTCGCGCCCGAGCGGATGCATGCCTGGGTGGCTGACCTGATGCCTGCGACGCCGGCGGCCGCCCTCGACGTCGGCGCAGGCAGCGGCCGCGACGCGGCGTGGCTCTCGTCGCGGGGTTACGAGGTGGTCGCGGTCGAGCCCTCGCCCGGCATGCGCGCGATTGCGCGGGAACGCCATCCCGAGCCATCGATCCGGTGGCTGGCGGACTCGCTGCCGGCCCTGCAACGTACCGTCGAGACTGATCTGGCCTTCGGCCTGATCCTGCTCAGCGCGGTGTGGATGCACGTCGCGCCGGCGGACAGGCCGCTGGCGTTTCGCACGCTGGTCCACCTGCTGGAGCCCGGCGGCCTGATAGTCCTCAGCCTGCGCCACGGCCCGGCCGAGGCCGCTCGCGCGATGCACCCGGTCTCGGCCGACGAAATCCGCCGACTGGCCGCCGACCATGAAGCCTTCGTCGAGCGCTGCGTCGCCGACGAGGACCACCTGGACCGACCGGAGTTGCGGTGGACCCGGATGGCGGTGCGGCTGCCGGTGAGGCGCTCGTGACAGCGCGCCCGACGGTGGTTCCACGCGAGAATGCGGTGGTCCGCCTACGAGACGCGGGCGCGGCAGGTCCGCGTCGCGTCGCGCACCGCGCGACGGCACTTGAAGCAAAGGTCGTGGTGCCGTTCCCGGTTGACCCGCCGCTTCCGGGTATAGCGCGTGCAGAACGCGTCGCGCCTGCCGCAACGGCGGCACAGCCTGCCGTGCCGAGAAGTGCGGATTCTCGAACCGTGAGACCGTCGCTCCGCGTCCGCCGACATTTCCAGATTGGTCATGCCCTGCCTCCGCGTGTCCTTCTCGTATCGTATCGGCCGTATCGCACCGACCCGTGAACCCCGATTCCGGGTCCGTCGCGTCGTCGGCCCCGATCGATGAGACGCTATCGGACCCGCGGATGTTTCTCGACAACGCGGATGCGCCCCGGGCCGAATCGGAGGGATCGAGGCGGCGACACTGGAACCGGCGGTATTCCGGGACACGTACTCCCGTTTTGCACGAATATTCGGGAGTATCGATCCCGATCCGCACGAGTCCGGCGGCAGGGCATCGCCGACCGCCGACGGGGGCCCGCGGTCAGGCCAGCCGCAACGCCGCGAGCAACCCGGTCGCCGCCGCCGCGGACCTTCGCCGAGGACAGGGCATCGCCGACCGCCGACCGGGCCCGCGGCGGCTCGCAACGCCGTGGGCGGCCCGGACGCCGCCGCGTTGGACCTTTGACGACAGCGCACGCTTACGGCAGGCGCAGCGCCGCGAGCGCCCCGGGAAGGCCGGGGCCGGCGACCTGCACCACGACGTACTGCCGCCCCTCGTGGAGGTAGCCCATCATGCCGTACTGGCCCGAGGCGGGCAGCTCGACGGTGCCGACCCGCTCGCCGGTCCGCTTGTCGAGGGCGTGCAGGCGCGGGGTGCCGCCGGTGCCCTCGGCGGTGACGACGAGGGTGCGGGTGACCATGGTCACCGGATGCGACAGGAGCCCGGTGTTGGGCAGGTCGACCCCCTGCAGGGCGGGGTGGTTGCGGATGCGCTCGGGGGTGTCGCCGTTCGGGGTCTCCCAGAGGTGCTCGCCGGTGTTCATGTCGATGGCGACGATGCGGCTGTACGGCGGCTTGAAGATGGGCAGCCCCTGCGGCCCCCGGAAGTCGCCGCGGTTCAGCACCGCGAACTCGGCGATGGTCCGGCCGGTGGTCTTGATGTCTTCGGGCACGTCGATGAGGGCGCCCGGCACGATGTTCTCGGAGCGGCAGCCGCGGCGGGTCGACACGTAGAGGATGCCGGTCTCGGGGTCGGCCGAGGTCGGCCCGAAGATGTTCGACGCCCCGCTCGGACAGCTCACGAACGACCGGAGGCCGGACGGGTGCCCGCGCTGGATGGGCGGGTTGAAGATGGGCCCGAGGCGGTAGTTGCGGGTGATCTCGAGCGCCTCGGCCCGCAGCTCGGGGGTGAAGTCGATGAGGTCGTCCTCGGTCAGCCCCTGCATCTCGTAGGCGGCGGGCCGGGTGGGCATGGGCTGCGTGGGCGAGAGCCGCTCGCCCGGCACCTCGGACTGCGGCACCGGCCGCTCCTCGATGGGCCAGACGGGCTCGCCCGTCGCCCGGTCGAAGGTGTAGGCCCAGCCCTGCTTCGTGGCCTGCACGACGATGCGGCGCGGCCGCCCGTCGACGGTCACGTCGAGGGCGACCGGCGCGGTAGGGTTGTCGAAGTTCCAGATGTCGTGGTGCACGGTCTGGAAGTGCCAGCGGCGCTCGCCGGTCCGGACGTCGAGGGCGATGACGCTGGTGCCGAAGAGCCCGTCCCCGGGCCGGAACCCGCCGTAGAAGTCGATGGTGGGCGGATTGGTCGGGATGTAGACGAGCCCGAGCTCGGCGTCGGCCGACATCGGCGCCCACGACGACACGTCGCCGGTCCACTCCCAGGCGTCGTTCTCCCACGTCTCGTGGCCGAACTCGCCGGGCCGCGGAATGACGTGGAACTTCCACAGGTGCTCGCCGGTGCGGGCGTCGTAGCCCAGGATGTCGCCCGGCACGTTCTCGATGCGGGTCTGGTTGTAGCCCTGCTCGGCCGAGTTGCCCACCACGACCACCCCGTCGACGACGATCGGGGGCGACGAGCTGGTGATGTAGCCCAGCTCGCGGGGGATGCCGAAGTCGGGGTCGTAGGCGCCGTCCCAGCTCAGCCACGGCCCCCAGTCGGCGATGAGGTCGGGCAGCAGGTCGACCACGCCGGTCGACGGGAACCCCGGCAGGGGCACCGCCGTCCCCCAGTCCTCGAGGGGCAGCCCGGTCTGCGCGTCGAGGGCGTAGAGGAAGAAGGCGGGGCTGATGGTGTAGATGACGCCGCGGCCGTCGATCTCGCCCCAGGCGACGCCCTTGCCGTAACCGTTGCGCATGCCCCGGTCGAACCGGATGGTGTGCGGCTCGCGGAACGTCCAGAGGGTCTCGCCGCTCGCGGGGTCGATGGCGACCACCGTGCGGCGCTCGCCGGCCACCGTGTACAGGGTGCCGTCGACGTAGATGGGGGTCGAGCGGGACACCCCGAGCCGCGAGGGCCCGAAGTTGTCGCCCCGCCAGACCCACGCCACCTCGAGGTCGTCGAAGTTGTCGGCGGTGATCTGATCGAGGGCGGAGTAGCGGGTGTGCGCGGCGTCGCCGCCGATGTAGCGCCATTCGCCGGCGTCCTGGGCGAGGGCTGGAGACGCGGCCAGCAGGATACTCGCGACGACGATGCCGGTCAGCAGTCCACGGCCGGGCTGCGCAGTGGTTCTCATCCGCTTTCCCCTTCTCTCGCTCGTTTCCGGTCCGACACCGGCACCCTGGCCAAGCGCCGAAACCGCGCGCCGCATCCTGCCGGGCTGCACCGTTCCTGGACTGCGCACAGCGCGTGGACTGCGTTGGTCCGTGGTCACGCAACCCCGCAGGCTTCCTCCCGCCTGACCGCACGCGCGCTCTCAGCCTGCCGGCGCCTTGACCGCACGCCCCCGCCCCGTGTCGGTGGCGCGAGTGGTCTGCCACGCCTCTTGCCCCCGGCGGCCGTCGCACGTCTCCAGCGTGGCCGGCGTGTCGGTATCGCGAGGTTCCGCCACGCCTCCTACTGCGCCGGCGGCGAGACGATCTCCAACTGCCCGAGCGCGCGCACGTTCGTGGGCAGGTCCGTGTCTCCCGCGGGGTAGTTGTTGACCTGCAGCAGATAGGCGACGATGGCGGCGTACTCGGCGGGGCTGAGGCTGCCCGGATCGGCTTCGGGCATCAGCGTCGAGATCGTCTCGAACAGCTCGCCGACGGGCCGGCCCACCCAGCTTATGCGGAACCGCCCGCCCGAGAACTCCCCCGTGTCGTGGCACGCGGCGCAGACGTCGCTGAACGTGCGCTCGCCGCGCGATGCCTGGGCCGCCGTGAAGACGCCGTCGAGCAGCGAGCCCGCGGACGACTGCGCCGCCGCCGCGCCCGCCGTCGGAGCGCCGGTCGCCCCGCCCGCGGCGAGGCCGGCAACGAGAGCAAAGGTGAGTGCCGGCGCCGCCAGCCCCCGTCGAGCGACGGCGCGAAGCGGTCGTTGCGCACGGCGGCCCTTGGCGGCCCCAAGCATGGCCTTCAAGCCCCGCGCGGCGAGAACGACGCCACCGACGCCCCTCACCGCTCACCTCCGGCTTCGCGCTCGACGGCGCGCGACGACACCAGCAGGTTGGTCATCCCGTAGTTCCCCTCGTGGCAGGCGTACTCGAAGAGCGGCCCCTCGGCGGGGCGCCACGGGACCTCGCCGGTCCAGGGGCGCGTCCACACCGACGGGTCGCTGACCGTGAACTCGTAGCGGATGGCGTCGTCGGCCACGCGGGTGAACCGCTCGGTCACGCGACGGCCGACGCTCGAGCCGAGGTAGTCGGCCTGCTCGTAGAAGTTGCCGGTCTCGACGACGAGGGTGTCCCCCTCCCACCGCCCGCGCGAGATGCCGAGCCACTGCACCACGTGGTCGGGCAGCGGCGGCCGGTCAGTGACAGGGATGAAGCGGATGTCGTGAATCTGCTCCTGGAAGATGACGACCCACCCCGGTGACTGCAGCACGTGCACGTGGTTGTTGTAGCCGCTCGACGTGATGGGCACCGGCCGGTAGACGAGGCAGCGGTCGCCCAGGTCCATGTCCTCGGGCCCGTGGGCGGGCACGCGGCCGCGCTTGGCGGCGGCCAGACGCTGCGCCTCGGGGGTGGCGGCGCGGGCCAGCGCCCCGGGCGTGCGCGGCGGCAGGCGGCCGTCGGCGGGGTCGGTGATGAGCGACGTGCGGCCGGTGGAGATGCCGCGGTCCCACCAGAACTGGTTGTAGGCCAGGGCCACGTCCTGCTCGCGGGTCAGCTCGGACCGGCGCTCGGAGGTGGCCCGGATCTCGGAGGCGTGGTTGGCCGCTGCCACCTCCTCGTCCGTCAGCCGCTCGCGGCCGGCGTACTCGGGCGGGCGTTCGAGCGGGGTGATGGTGCCGTGGTTCCAGACCCCCTGCAGGTCGGGGTCGCCCCACGGCGTGCGTGGTGCCGCCGGGCGGGCGGCCGCCACCGCGGCCTCCGGCGACAGCGCGGCGACCGGCTCCTGTGCGGCGGCCGGGGCCTGTGCGGCAGCCGGGGCCCGTGCGGCAGCCGGGGCCCGTGCGGCGGCCGCAGCCCCCCGCCGGGCGGCGCCGGACGCCACACCCACGTCGGGGCGGGCATCGGGCACGAAGCCGTCGCGGTTGGGCATCTCGACCCGCGGCAAGGTGTCGGCGTCGACGGGGTCGTCCTCGCCGACGAGGTCGTTCAGGTAGAGCACGTAGGCGACCACCGCGTAGACCTCGTCGGTCGAGAGCGAGCCGGGCTGGTTGAACGGCATGGCCCGGTTCACGTAGTCCCACAGGGTGGTGGCGGCGGGCCAGTAGCTGCCCACCGTCTTCCGCGCCCCGTCGCCGGCCAGCGATCCCTGCCCGCCGGCCAGCCGGTCGTCCGGGCCCTCCTGCCCCGTCGGCCCGTGGCAGGCGGCGCACCGAGCGTCATAGAGGGCCCGCCCCCCGGCCGCGGTCCCACCGCCCGCCGGCAACCCCTCGCCGTCCGGCCCGACGATCGGCCCCCAAGCCGCGAGCTCCTCCGCCGTCGCCGGCGTTCCCAGGTCCGTCAGCCGCGCGCCGCCGGACGGCGTCTGCGCCCACACCGCGCCGGCGCAGATCACCGGCAGCGCGACGCCGGCGAGAGCGGCCCGCACGCGCCATCCAGGCATCGACGTTCTCCACCCCGCCGTCGCGCCGAACGCGTCAGCCCATCCGGACATCGACGTTCTCCACCCCGCCGTCGCGCCGGACGCGGCAGCCTCGCGCCCACTGAGGCGCCGGGAACGAGCCGGTCGACGCGCGTGTCGTGCGCCGGAGCAAGGTGGTGTCTCACGGTAATCAGACATCGACGTTCTCCACCCCGCCGTCGGCGCGGACCCGCCAGGCCTGCAGCGCATTGTTGTGGTAGCTCGACCGCGTGCCCCGCACCGCGATCAGCGCGTCCCGCGTCGGCTGCCGGTCGCCGGTCTCGTCGATGCACCGGGACACGAGCGTCACCGGCGATCCGTCCCAGCGCCAGTCGAGGCGGAACCGGGTGTGGGCGAGCGGCAGCACCGGGTCCTGGAGCCGGGCGTCCGTCCACGAGGCGCCGCCGTCGGTCGACACCTCGACCCGCCGCACCTTGCCCCTCCCCGACCACGCGAGCCCCGAGATCTGATGGAACCCCGGCCCGTCGAGCCGCTGCCCGCCGGAGGGCCGCGTGATGACCGACTTGGCGTCCATCACGAACGTGAACTGCCGGGCCTCGCCGTTCGGCATCAGGTCGGTGTACTTCGAGGTCTCCTCGCGGGTCTGCCAGGGGCGGTCGACGAGGTGCATGCGCCGCAGCCACTTGATGGAGATGTTGCCCTCCCACCCGGGTATGAGCAGCCGGACCGGGTACCCCTGGGCGGGGCGCAGCGCCTCGCCGTTCTGGCCGTAGGCGACGAGCACGTCGTCCATCGCCTTGTCGAGGGGCACGCTGCGGGTCATGCGGCACGCGTCGGCCCCTTCGGCCACCAGCCAGCGCGCCTCGGGCCGGACCCCCGCCTCGCGCAGCAGCACCGACAGCGGCGCCCCGGTCCACTCGCTGCAGCTCGTCATGCCGAACGCCCCCTGGGCGTCGGTGTCGGGCCGGGCGGGAGACCACTTCACCCGGCCGTTGCCCGAGCACTCGATGAAGTAGACCCGGGTGACCGCCGGCAGCCGCCGGAGCTCGGCCATCGTGAACACGAGCGGCCGGTCGACGAGGCCGCCGATCGCCACCCGGTGCTCCGCCGGATCGATGTCGGGAATCCCCGCGTGGTGCCGCTCGAAGTGCAGGGCCGACGGCGTGATGGTCCCGTCGAGGTCCTGGAGCGGCGTCAGGCTGCCCGCCGCCTGGTCGTAGCGCCCGCCGCGCACCCGACGGGACGCGGCCTCGAACCGGGAACGCCCGCCGTAGGCGCTGACCCCCGCGCCGAGCCTTCGTCCTGTGCGCTCCTGCCCGGAGGCCGGCAACGGGGGAAGCGCGACCGCGGCCGACCCCAGGGCCGCCGCCTTCAGGAACCCCCGGCGGCTGCGCCGGGACGGGGGGCGGGTGTCACGGTGTGGCATCGGTGCTCCTTTCGGGCCGGGCCGGCGGCCCGCACGAGACCTGCACGCTCTGCACGACCGCGGCCCGCGACGGAAGGCGCTGGGTTCGACCGGCGATCCCGGTGCGAACGCGGCGTTCTGCTGCGGGCCGCTGGAGCACTCGGGGACGAGGCAGCCGCCGCCGACGCTGGCCGCCCGCCTCCGGCGCCCGGAACCTGACACGAGTTTCCATAGCGTATGGGGGTAACCGGGGGCTGTCAATGCCGGTCCGAGCCTCTTCCCGGCGGCCGCGACGAGCCTGGCAGCCCGTGGCAGAGGCCCGCTGCATTCGACCGACCACGCATCCGGCCTGACTGCGCCGTTCATCGGAGCTGCCCTTCGCACCGTGGTCACCATAGGCCCGGTATGCTCCCGTCACGCCTTGTCAGGCGCGGGCGCCCGGCCGCCCGCGGGCACTCCTGCCGGTCTCGGAGCAACGCGGGGTTCCGCCACGGACTGCTGCGGGCGCCCAATCCGGGGAAGAGACCGCCGACTGCGCCCCTGCCGGCGCGGCAGCGAGAGCATGGTCGGGTAGACTTGGCCATTCGGCCTCGTCCCCGCGGCACCCCGGCGGTCGTCTCATCAATCGGGTTCAACGAGCACGCGGGGCATGCCTCCTGGGGCGAGCCTGCGACAACCAACGATGAACCCGCCCGCTCCCCCCGCCGAAGGTCAGCTCCTGACCGGTCCGCTCTTCAACGAGCCGATGCGCGTGGAGACCGTGGCCGAGACGGGGCCCGGCGGCTGGACGCTCGGGCTCGTCGGCGCGCGGTCCGAGCGCTTCCGCAGGGTCTCGCTCGGAGCGGCGGACCTGGCCGCGCTGACAGTTCTCGACAGCGGCTTCCGGTACGACGGAGACGGCAACCTGCTGCGACTGGGGCTGCAGGCGCACGCGCTCGGCATCGCGTGGGAGTTCGACCCCTACTTCGGGCTGTCGGTCTCGCGGGTCGACCCGCTGCCGCACCAGTTGGAGGCGGTATACGACCACCTGCTGAAGCTGGCGCGCGTGCGGTTCCTGCTGGCCGACGACGCCGGGGCGGGGAAGACCATCATGGCCGGGCTGCTCATCCGCGAGCTGCAGCTGCGCGGGCTCGCCGAGCGCATCCTGATCGTGGCCCCGTCGAACCTCGCGTTCCAGTGGCAGCGCGAGCTGCAGGAGAAGTTCGACGAGACGTTCATGGTGCTGAAGGGCAGCGAGCTGCGGGCGCAATTCGGCGTCAACCAGTGGATGCAGCAGCCCAAGGTGGTGACCTCGCTCGACCTCGCGAAGCGCGACGAGATACTGCCCGGCCTGCGGCAGGCGCGCTGGGACCTGGTGGTGGTGGACGAGGCCCACCGCATGTCGGCCCGCGACGAGTCGCACAAGAGCCAGCGCTACAAGCTGGGCGAGCTGCTGCGCGACTCGTCCGACCACCTCCTGCTGCTGACCGCCACCCCGCACAAGGGCGACCCCGACAACTTCTCGCTCTTCCTCCAGCTGCTCGACCGCGACGCCTACGCCGACGTGCGCTCGATCCGGCAGGCGATGGACGCGGGGCGCGCCCCGTTCTACCTCCGGCGCACGAAGGAGGCGATGGTCCACTTCCCGGAGCGGGACGAGGACGGGCGGTGGACGGCCCGCAGGATCTTCACGAAGCGCATCCCGGGCACGGTGGACTTCGCCATCGACGGACCGGAGTTCGAGCTGTACCGGGAGGTGACGCGGTTCGTGAAGCGCCAGAGCGCCCGCGCCGCCGCGGCCGGGGACGATCCGCGCGCCCGCGCCGTCGGCTTCCTGATGGCCCTCTACCAGCGGCGCCTCGCCTCGAGCACGCGGGCCATGCGGCGCAGCCTCGCGAACCGGGCCGACCGGCTGGAGCGCGCCCTCGACGAGGCCCAGGACCTCGCCCGCCAATCGTCGCCTGACGGCTCCGCTTGGCGCCCAACCAACCCTGCCGGAGTCCGCGCCGTTCCACGGCGCGAACTCCGGGCCCAGACCGCCCCGCCGGTCCTGCCCGACCTCGACGAGCTCGAGGAGATGGAGGACCGCGACCGCGAACGGCTGGAACGCTTGCTCGACGCGATCACCCTGGCCGGGACGCGGACAGGGTGCGCGAGGAGGTCGCCGAGCTCCGTACTCTGGCCGTCAGGGCGGAGGAGGTCGAACGGGCCGGCGTGGAAGCGAAGCTCGCGAAGCTCGAAGACCTCCTGCGCGGCCAGGGATTCTTCGACCGGCCGGACCAGCGGCTGGTCATCTTCACCGAGTTCAGGGACACCCTCGACTACCTCATCGAGAAGCTCGAAGCGTGGGGCTTCAAGGTGGCGAGCATCCACGGGGGCATGAAGCCGGGTTCGCGGGACGAGCCGGGCACGCGGCTCCACGCCGAGCAGCGGTTCCGCGAGGGCGCGGTCCAGGTGCTCGCGGCGACCGAGGCGGCGGGCGAGGGCATCAACCTGCAGGTCTGCAACGTCCTCTTCAACTACGACATCCCCTGGAACCCCAACCGTCTCGAGCAGCGCATGGGGCGCATCCACCGCTACGGCCAGGAGAAGGACTGCCTGATCTTCAACTTCGTCGCCACCAACACCATCGAGGGGCGCGTCCTGCAGCGCCTGCTCGACAAGCTGCAGGAGATTCGCGACGCCCTCGACGACGACGCCGTCTTCAACGTCGTCGGCGAGGTGCTGCCGGCGGCCCACGTCGAGCGCGTGCTGCGCGACTACTACGCCGGCCGGCTCGGCGACGCGGACCTGGAGGAGCGCCTGCTGCGGGACGTCGACGAGCGGCACTTCCGCAACATCTGCCGGAACGCCCTGGAGGGGCTGGCGTCGAAGAAACTGAACCTGGAGATGCTCGTCGAGCGCCGCGCCCGCGCCCGCGAGCGCCGGGTCGTGCCGGAGACGATCGCCCGCTTCCTGCGCGACGCCGCCCCCCTCGTTCCGCTGAGGCTCGACTTCGTCGGGAGACTGCCGCACACGTTCGAGCCGGCCAGAACACCCGCCTCGCTGCGCCGCTACGAGCGCGAGCCCGACTGGCGGCTGCCGGAGCTGGCCGCGCGTTATCCGCGGTGCAGCACCGACCGGGACACCGCCCGGACGCACGCGCTCGAATGGGTGACGCCGGGCCACCCCCTGTTCGAGGCGGTCCGCCGCCATGCCCGCGAGCGGGCGCTCGATCCGCTCGCCCGCGGCGCCACGTTCCACTCGCTCGCGCACGACGCACCGGCCCGCATCGACTTCTACCGCGCCCGGGTCGTCGACGGACTCGGCCACGTGGTGCACGAGACGGTCTTCGCGCTGGAGCTGGCCGGCGACGGCGGGCCGCGACGGTGCGAGCCGGGCGTGCTCGGCGACCTGGCCCCGGCCACCGTCCCGGATGCGCTGCCCGCGGTCGCCCACCGGCCGGAGCCGGCGGCCTGGCTCCAAGAGCACGTCCTGGAGCCGTTCCTCGAAGAGGCGCGCGCCGAACGCCTCGCCGAGGTCGAGCGCGTCGCCGATCACGTCGAGCTCTCGCTGACGGCGCTCCTGCAGCGGACCGACGAGGAGATCGGGCGGGCCGCGGGCGACGTCGAGGAGGGCCGGCAGGGCGCGGGAGGCCGGCTGGCGATGGCCGAGGACCGGCACGCGCAGTTGCTCGCCCGCCGCGAACGGCGGCGCGAGGAGCTCGAACGGCAGCAGGCGCTCTCGCTCCAGGGCGTCGAGCGGATGACCAGCGTGCTCGTCCTGCCGCACCCCGACCGCGGCGCCGCCGAGGTGACGCGCCACCAGCCCGACCCCGCGACCGAAGCCACGGCCATGCGGGTCGTCATGGACCAAGAGCGGAGTCGGGGGCGGCGCGTCGAGGACGTGAGCGCGAAGAACCTCGGCTACGACGTGACCAGCCTCGACACCGCGTCGGGCGACCTCCGCCTCATCGAGGTCAAGGGCCTCGCCGCCGCCGCCGGCACGATCCTGCTGACCCCCAACGAGCGCCGCGTCGCCGAGGACCGGCCCGACTGCTACTGGCTGTACGTCGTCACCGACTGCGGCGGGACGCCGGTCCTGCAGGAGCCGATCGCGAACCCGGCCCGGTTCCCCTGGCACGAGGTGACGAAGGTGCAACACTACTATCTGAGCGTGGACGCCATGACCCGGCCGATGCGGGTGCGGGAGCGGCCGCCGGACTACACGGCGGAGACATGAGCGCATGCTGGCGCATGCACCACGGTCCCGCGTTACACTGTTTCGGGTCGAGCCTCGACTGCTTGTGTCGAGTCTCGGAGGTTGGCGAGATGAAGAACCTGACGATCACGTTGCCGGACGACGTAGCCCGCTGGCTGCGCATCAAGGCGGCCGAGGACGATCGCAGCGTTTCCCGCTGGGTCGCCGAGCTCCTCGAGCGGATGCGCCGCCAGCAGGACGACTACGACGTCGCGATGCAGCGCTACCTGGCGATGCAGCCGCGCAGGATCGAATGGCCGGGGGGCCGCAAGCCGACGCGCGAGGAGCTGTATGACCGGCCCGGTCTTCGTTGACACCAACGTCTTCGTCTATCGGCACGATGCATCCGAACCCGCGAAGCAGCCCCGGGCGCTGCAGTGGATCGCGCTGCTCGCCAGCCGCCGTGCGGGGCGACTGAGCTTTCAGATACTTCAGGAGCTGTACGCGACCCTGACACGCGCGCGGCGGCTGAGCTTCGATCCCCGGGACGCCCAACAGATAGTGGAAGCGCTCACCGCTTGGCAGCCGATCCCCATCGATCTCCACATCCTGCGCCGAGGCTGGACCATCGACCAGCGGTTCCGGCTCGCGTGGTGGGACGCCCTCGTCGTCGCCGCGGCGCAGGCCGCCGCCTGTCCGCTCCTGTTGACCGAGGACCTGCAGAACGGACAGGTATTCGACGACTTTGCGTGGTCGACCCGTTCGCGGAACCGGACAGGAGCCCCGAGGAGGTTCTGGAGTCGCTTGGGTGAGACTGCGGCGGAGACCTGAGCGGCCGGGAGGTCCGATGAGCACGGGTCTGGGGTTCCGGTCGCTGCGTCTGCGGAACTGGAAGAACGCATTTCCTGCGAGCCCGGATCGCCGGCTACAACGACGTTGCCCGTCGCGCGCCGTGGCTCGCGCTCCCGGACCTGGACGCCGAGGACCGTTGCGCGACCTTCGTGCCGGCTGCCCGACTAGCAGCCAGACTCCCCCCCTTGCGGGATCGACAAGATCGATCCGGCACCCTACACTGGCTCCCATGACAACGCGCAAGTACTATCTCCCCTGGCGGTGCCCATCGCTGTCAACCGCCACGAGCCAGCCGCCGCCCCGTGCGGTCTTCCGCGCGTTCCTTGAAGCACAGTGCCCGACGCTCTACGGCGACGGCCTCGGCCACCCTACTCTACCTAGTATGCCCTCGCACCGCTACTTCCGGATGCCGATGCTCCGTTACCTCAAGCGTCTCCATCCCGGTCGGGCAACCGCGTGGCAACTCGCCGATTCACCGAGCCTTCGTGAGCTCCTAGAAGTCACGCTGCCGGAGGCCACGCCGAACTCCCCCCCGGCGTCCCACACGGGCCGGGGTATCGCCCGATCTCACGCGTCTTGACCGGGATCAATCAACATGCCGAAAGGGCCTATTTCCCACCACAATTGGCAAGCAGCTCTAAGGAGTGAACCTCTTCATGAATCTGTCGAGTGGCCCCTCTATACCGACGCATGGCTTACGGGCGAAGTCAATGGAGAACTCGGACCTTATGCCTTCTTGAACCTAGTCGCTATCCGCCCCGAGTTCGGCGTCTCCAGACCCGCCGCGATCCTTCGAAGCGATATGCATCTGCCGGACGAAAGGCCCGACTGGTCAAGGACCGACCAAACCCAATATCACGGTGGAACGTTCGCAGACGAAATGGCGGCACTCGCGTCATTGAGCCTGGGCATTCGCATGAAGGCAGGTGGAGCAAGCCGCATTTTCGAGAAGACGGCGAATGCAATGGGCCGACCCATCGCATGGGATTCCCGACCCGAGCCCGTAATGCACATCAATCCTATCCGACGAGTGATTCCCACCGCGGCGAGGGAGTGCTCACTGAACGGACTCAACGTGCTGTCCATTTTGCCGGAGGTTGGGGCCCTAGACGCCATCGCCTTCGTACGGTCCGCTCGCTTGTACCAGGAGGGACTGTGGGTCGCCGAATCAAATCCCGGCTTGGCGTGGCTTCTGATGGTCTCGAGTGTTGAGTCGGCGGCCAATCAATGGTACAAGGAGACAGGGTCACTTACCGATCGATTCACTGCAGCAAAGCCGGATCTGGTGAACTATCTCTGGCGTTATGGCGACCCAAGTTTAGTTAATCGAGTCGCAACTGAATTTGCCGACACCATCAGTTCGACACGAAAGTTCATTAACTTTCTTCTGGAGCATCGGCCTCCTCCTCCGAGCAAACGACCTCCGCAATGGGCCCAGCTCTCATGGACAGAATCCCCCTTAAAGAAGGCCTTTAGTCTAGTCTACAAGTACCGATCAAAGGCTCTACACACAGGGGTGCCGTTCCCCGCTCCGATGTGTGAGCCTGCAATGGCTATCCCAGATGCCGATGGACCAAGCGAGATACCGACGGGGCTGGCGACGTCAATGCTGGGTGGTGTTTGGAAGGCCAAGGACACGCCGATGCTACTGCACGTCTTCGAGTATATTGGTCGGAACGCAATACTGAGGTGGTGGAAATCGCTCGACACGGCGACGACCTAAAGAGTCAAGAGGAACCAGTGATCCCCAGAACATGCAAGCGCCTCGCCGAGGTGGACTTTCCCATCGCCGTCGTGTCGAGGCACGCGGCGCGGGAGAAGTCGATTCGTCACGGGCATCCGTCGACGCTCCATCTGTGGTGGGCACGCCGGCCGCTGGCGTCGTGCCGGGCCATACTGCTAGCGCTCCTGCTGCCCGACCCGTGCGACCCGCTCTGCCCCGAGCCGTTCCGCCACACCGCTGCTCGCCGCATCCGCGAGCTCGCCAAGCATCTCGCGGAAACCCGAGCCGGGTCGGCACTGCTGACCGCGGACCTGAAGTCGGACCTACGGAGCAAGAAGCCGCGAACCCGGGTTGAGGCGGAACGGGAGGCCTTGCGCCGGGTCGGGATCTGGCGCGACTTGGCGTCGCACACGGGGGCCTGGACACCGCTCCGCGTCCGTAGCGCCTTGTTGCACATCGTGGCGCAGGGGGCAGCGTGGGAGTGGTCGAGCGCGGAACCGTTCCTCGGCGTGTGCCGCGACCTCGTTCGGGCATCGCACGGCGACGACACTCCCTTGGTGGTCGATCCATTCGCGGGCGGCGGGTCGATTCCACTGGAGGCACTTCGCCTCGGCTGCGAGGCGTTTGCGAGCGACCTGAACCCGGTGGCGTGTCTGATCCTCAAGGTGATGCTGGAGGACATCCCGCGTCACGGGCCGAGTTTGGCCGACGAGCTACGCCGGGTCGGCGCCGAGATCAAGGCGGCTGCGGAGAAGGAGCTGGCCGACCTGTATCCGGCGGACGCGGACGGGGCGACGCCGATCGCCTATCTGTGGTCGCGTACGGTGCGCTGTGAGGCACCGAACTGCGGAGCGGAAATCCCGCTCATGCGCTCGTTCTGGCTGTGCAAGAAGACCCGGCGGAAGCGGGCACTTCGGTACGAGGTGCGGCGGGCCGCGGGCGAACCACCGCGCGTGGCGTTCAAGGTGTTCGAGCCGCGGGCGGACCAAGACGTGCCGAACGGCGCGGTGTCGCGCGCTCGGGCGACGTGCCTCTGTTGCCACACGGTGCTAACCCCGGAGCGGGTGCGGGCGCAGTTGGCGGCCGAGCGGGGCGGCGCGGACGTAGTGTTCGACGAGCAGGGCCAACGCGTCGGCGGGGCGCGCCTGACGGCGGTGGTGACGTTGCGACCGGGCGAGACCGGCCGCCACTACCGTGTGTCGGCGCAGGCGGATTACGCGGCAGTCCGCAGGGCCCAAGAACGAGTGGCGCGGCTGCTCGCCGAGTGGGAGCGCGGCGGCGGGGAGGAATTGTGTCCCATACCTGACGAGCCGACACCAGCCGGCGGTGGTTCAGGTGCCGGTCGCGCGTTCAGCGTACAGCGCTACGGCATGTTGCAGTGGGGCGACCTGTTCACGGCCCGGCAGAGGGCGGCGCTGATCTCGTTGGGACAACCGAGCACCAGTAGTACCCAAGCAGTGCATGCGCTCCTCGCGATGGTAATCGGCCGTTGCGCCGACTACAGTAGTGCAGGCGTTGTGTGGGCGCAGGAGGGAGAGTTCGTAGCGCATACCTTCGGGAGACAAGCACTCCCGATCGTATGGGATTTCGCCGAGCCAGTTCAGTTCCGGGATGCCTCGGGGAGTTTCGAAGGTGCGGTAGATTGGGTCGGACGAGTCGTCGATTCTTGGCCGGGTTCCAGGGACGGTCAATACCAGCAGGCTGACGCCACCGAACACCCCTTGCCGGACGAATCGGCCGGCGTCTGGTTCACCGATCCGCCCTACTACGACGCCATTCCCTACTCCGATCTGTCCGATTTCTTCCTGGTCTGGCTCAAGCGAACGCTCTCTGCTCACCCCTTGCTTCGCGATCCGTTCGAGAACCCGCTCTCTCCGAAGACCGCGGAGGCGGTGCAGGACGAGACGAAGCAGGTCGACGGACAGCCCAAGGACCGCGCGTGGTTCGAGGCGACGATGGCTCGCGCCTTCGCCGAGGGTCGCCGAGTGCTGTGCGAGGACGGCGTTGGCTCGGTCGTCTTCGCACACAAGACCACCGAGGGCTGGGAGGCGCTGCTCTCCGGCATGATCCGCGGCGGATGGACCATTACGGCGTCATGGCCCATCGCAACCGAGAGGCCGGGCCGGCTTCGGTCACAGGACTCCGCCGCCCTCGCCACCAGCGTCCACTTGGTCTGCCGGCCGCGACCCAACGACGCCCCGGTCGGCGACTGGGCCGACGTGCTGAACGAGTTGCCCCGCCGGGTCGCCGACTGGATGGAGCGCCTGCAGGGCGAAGGCATCCGCGGTGCCGACCTCGTGTTCGCCTGCATCGGCCCCGCCCTGGAAATCTTCAGCCGCCACCGCGCCGTCGAGACCGCCGAGGGCCGCGCGGTGGGACTGGCAGAGTACCTGGAGAAGGTCTGGGAGGTCGTCGGCCGCACCGCGCTGGAGCGGGTGCTCGGGGCCGACGAAGCGAAGGCCCGCAACGGGCTCGCGGGCGCGCTGGAGGAGGACGCGCGACTGACGGCGCTCTTCCTCTGGACCCTGCAAGCGACGGCCAGCGACGCCACTGGCGACACCGCCACGCAGGGCAGGAGCTCGTCCGACGACGCCGCGACCGCCGGTGATGCCGACGATGCCGGCGAGAACGACATCGGCGCCGACGGCGACGCCCCCGGCAAGGCTGCGGGCTTCTCCCTCGTCTTCGACGTCGTGCGCCGCTTCGCGCAGCCGCTCGGCATCGACCTCCAGAAGTGGGAGCGACGCACGGTGGAGACCAGGAAGGGCGTGGTCCGGCTGCTGCCGGTCGCCGAGCGCGCCACCCAGCTCTTCGGCCAGCAAGGGGCGCACGCCGTCGCCGCTTGGCTGGAGCAGGACGCCGCGGCCAGCGCCGACCCGCTGCAGGGCGTGCTCTTCCCCGACCCGCCGACGACGTCCGCCCTGACCGTTCGGGAGCGGCGGCCGAGGTTCGGCGAGACGGACGACGACGGCGCGCCACGAGACCGTTCAGCCGATGCGCCCGCCACGACCACCCTCGACCGCGTCCACACCGCCATGCTGCTCCAGGCTGGCGGCCAGACGAACGCCCTGCGCGCGCTCGTGCAGGCGGAGCGCGACCGCGGCCCCGACTTCCTGCGTCTGGCCAACGCTCTGTCGGCGCTTTATCCACGGGGCAGCGAGGAGAAGCGCCTGCTCGACGCCATGCTGCTGGCGGTACCGAGGTAGCCCCTCCCGCGCCGACACGAGGCCGACCGATGGACGAGGTACGACTGAAGAACTTCCGTTGCTTTCGGGAAGAACAGACCGCCCGCTTGGCCCCGCTCACCCTGCTCGTGGGCGAGAACAGCACCGGCAAGACCTCGTTCATGGCGTTGATCCGGGCGCTGTGGGATACCGTGTACCTGCATGCGGCTCCCGACTTCAAGGAGAGTCCCTACGATCTCGGCAGCTTCGA
Source organism: Vicinamibacterales bacterium (assembly GCA_965215105.1). Classification (GTDB taxonomy): domain Bacteria; phylum Acidobacteriota; class Vicinamibacteria; order Vicinamibacterales; family UBA8438; genus JAJEEA01. Next base: position 6,537,661 of record OZ244051.1, on the reverse strand, counting down.
TGAGATCCTCCATCACCGCGGCAGGGGGGCGAGCGTCGTGGAACACGTCGAGGCGGGGATTGTCCTCCCCCGAGAGCACCAAGCCGACGACGATGGACCCTGCCGTGTAGACGTGAGGTTCGTGCGCAAGGGTACCACTCCCGTTCCGGGGCGCTGGCGGCTCGCGCGCGGCGACGTGTGGATCGAGGAACGTCTCGAGCCCGGCCCGTCTCGCTCGATTCACTGTGCCACGGCGAACGGCGAATGGCAACGCAACATCCCAACGTCGGGTGTGTTCGCCGTAGGCCCTCGCAACAGATTGCTGGGATTCAACGTGCTCAGTCCGGTGTTCGGTTCTTTCTTCGATGGAGGCTCGAGTCCGCCCGAGGTCGGCTTCCTGCCGTCGGCGGGCTCCTCGTCCGTCACTCCGCGGGACCACGGGCAGGTTTTTGAGCTCCTCGAGGAATTCGCCGCGGTACTTCCCTCGCGCGAGCAGAGGCCGTTCGCCAGCGCCCCCGTCCGCTCGAAGCCGCGCCGGACGTACGACCCTGCTCTCCCCGTACGAGATCCGGAAGGCGAGAACATTCCCATGTACCTCTCCACCGTGTTCTTCGAGGACAGGCAGTCGTGGAGGACTCTGAAATACCACTTGGAGGACTTCGGTCGCGACGCCGGTCTCTTCGACGAAATATCCCTGAGGCCCCTCGGCAAGAAGGGGAGCGTGCCGTTCCAGATGCACGTCCGAAAACACGGACCGCGAGCCAAGGGACCGATGCGCAACTTGATCGATGTCGGCTACGGTGTCAGCCAAGTGCTGCCCATCCTCACCGAACTGTTCAGAGACAACCAGACGTCGATGTTCCTGTTGCAGCAGCCGGAGGTACATCTCCATCCGAGCGCCCAAGCCGCGCTCGGCAGCCTATTCTGCGGGATAGCCGGCCCGCGCCGTCAGCTCGTGGTTGAGACGCACAGCGACCACCTGCTCGACCGCGTGCGAATGGACGTTCGCGATGGCCGCAGGAAGCTGACGCCGGACGACGTCTCGATCCTGTTCTTCGAGCGCGGTGACCTGGAAGTTCGCATTCACTCGCTGCGACTGGACGGCGAAGGCAACGTGCTGGATGCGCCGCCGGGCTACCGCCGCTTCTTCATGGAAGAAACGCGACGGTCACTGAGGTTGTAGCATGTGCGCCATTCTCGACGCCAACGCGGTCGGGCAGGTGTTCGGCACGGAGCGGCCGGCGGCAGGGCAGGCATTCTTCCGGTGGATCGACTCGGGTCCCGGGCGCCTTGTGGTCGGCGGTCGGTTGCGGCGCGAACTCGACCGCAGCAGTCGCGACTTCCGGAAGTGGCGCCTTCAGGCGGCTCTGGCGGGGCGAATCACGCTCCTGAACGACGAGGCGGTGGACGGCAGAGCTCACGCACTGGAGCAACGGAACGCCTGCCGTTCGGACGATCCGCACATCGTCGCCGCGGCTCAGGTCAGCGGGGCGCGGTTGCTGTACACGAACGATGCAGATCTCCAGGCCGACTTCCGTGACAAGGCGCTGATTGACCGGCCGCGGGGCAGGGTGTACTCGACGCGGACTCACGACGACCTGACGCCGGCGCATCGACGGCTGCTGGCCAACCGGAATCTGTGCACTCATCGGAGGGCGGCGCCGAGGTAGCCAGCGATGCTGACGAAACTGACGGTCCGCAACTTCAAGTCGCTCGTCGACGTGACCGTGGAGTTCCCGCGTCTCGCGGTGCTCTTCGGTCCGAACGCCGCCGGCAAGAGCAACCTCCTCGATGCCATCGCGGCCCTCTCAGGTATCGGCAACGCGCGTACGCTCTCGGACGTGCTGGATCGACCGCTGCCGGTGCGAGGCCACGCGTTCGAGGCGATTTCGTTCCCGGCCGGAGGCTTGCCGGCTCTGGTGAAGCAACGGAACGCCGGGTTCTCTCTCGAAGCCGACTTGGCGGTGGACACGGAGCGCTACCGGTACCGCGTGGAACCGAGCATCGAGCTGGGGTCGGGCCGCCTGAGCGTGACCGACGAGTACCTGTCACTTCTCGGACGGACCGGCAACCCGAAGGGCACCCCGGCGATAGAGCGCGTCGACTCGAAGCTGCGAGTGCGCCGCAAGGGCAAGCCGGCCCACCCGCGCGAAGAGCCGGTCGGCCTGAACCACGCGATCCTGTCAGATCGGAGTCTTGCCGGCGAGGAGTACCGCTGGTTGGAAGCCGTCCGTCGGGAGCTGGGCGAATGGTGCACGCACTATCTCGATCCGGGGCTGGCGATGCGGGCTCCGCGTGCGCCGGCGGACGTCTTCGACATCGGCGTGTACGGGGAAGACATCGGCCCCTTCCTGTACAAGCTGCGGGCGGAGGAGCCGAGCCGTTTCGGCGCCGTTTTGCGGACGCTGCGATCGATCGTGCCCAGCGTCGAATCGCTGGCGGTGCAGTTGGACGAGCGGCGCGGCACGCTCGATATCCTGATCCGCCAGGGCGGCGTGGAGTACTCGTCACGCGTCGTTTCCGAGGGCACCCTTCGCGTGCTCGCCTTGTGCGCCATCGCCGTGAACCCCTGGGGAGGTTCTCTGCTCGCGTTCGAGGAACCGGAGAACGGCGTCCACCCTCGTCGGCTCGACCTGATCGCCCGCCTACTGTTGTCGCTGGCGACGGCCGGGGGGCGCCAGGTCATCGTGACCACTCACTCGCCGCTGTTCTGCGACGCCGTACTGAAGCAGGCCCGGTCCATGCCGGGAGACGTGGGCCTGCTCAACGTCCGCCGTGTGGATCACACCACTGCCATCGAGCCGTTCGACGCGACCGGCCCGTTGTTCAAGGACTCGGAGATCGCCGCGGCGCTGACGAGTCAGGCCGAGGACGGTCTGTTCGAGAACCTGATGCTGCGGGGGCTGATCGATGAGTGATCCGCTGGTCGCAGATCTCTTCGTCGAAGACCTCGCGCACGAAGTGTTCGTCGGCGCGCTGGCCCGCCGCATAGCCCGCGAGGAGCAGGTCGTCTTGAGCGTGCAGGCTCGGTCGGCCCGTGGTGGCCATCCCCGCGCATTGGAGGAGTTCGGCGCCTATCAGCGACTGATCGAGACGGGGGCATGACGAGGCGCACACCGGATCTGGTCGTCGTGATCATCGATGGCAACTGTTCGACATCTCGGCAGAAGCGGGCGGAGATCCAGCAGGCGACACGGCCCCGTCTCCTGAACCGGCTCGTCGCAGGCTGCCCCAACCCGCATGTGGAGCGCTGGTTCCTGGCCGATCCCGATTCGTTCCACAAGGTGGTCGGCTACCGGCCGGCGGTCGGCCGCGAGAAGTGCGAGCGACAGCACTACAAGCGGCTCCTGGCAGACGCCATCCGCAAGGGGAACCAACCGGCCACCCTGGGCGGCCTCGAGTTCGCCGCCGAACTGGTCGAGGCGATGAATCTGTACCGCGCCGGCAGGCGCGATTCGTCGTTGAGGGCCTTCGTCGGCGATCTTCGACGAAGACTTCGAGGGATCCGCGGGAGCGGCTCGATTGCGGACATCGGCACCGTGGCGCCGAACGTTGTCTGCTGAGGCGGCGAACGCCCCGGATCCCGATTCGTTCCGCGGGGTGGTAGGCTTCCGGCCGGTGGTCGGCCCGGAGAAGTGCAAGCTCGAGCGCTACAAGCGGCTCCTGGCGGACGGGATCCGCAAGGGGATTCACCTTCGCAGCAGACTTTGAGAGAACCGCGGTCGCAGGGCGGTGAGCGGTCATGATCAGCAGGCTGACCCTTCGGAATTTCAAGCGTTTCCGGGAGCAGGCGTTCGAGCTCGCGGACTCGGTGGTGCTCGCGGGACCGAACAACGCCGGCAAGTCGACGCTGCTGCAGGCAATCGCGACCTGGAAGCTCGGGCTCGATCGGTGGGTGGCGCAGCGCGAGGGGGGCCGGGCGGTCAAGCGCTCAGGCGTCGCCATCACGCGCGCGGACTTCACGGCCGCGCCGCTCCGCGAGATGAACCTGTTGTGGGAGGACCGGAAGGTCACCGGGCCAGCCGGCATGGCGGACACGCGGCGGCTCATCGAGATCGTCGTGGAGGGAGAGGCCGGCGGGGAAACGTGGACCTGCGGAATCGAGTTCCAGTACGCCAACCGCGAACTCGTCTACGCGCGCCCCCGCGGCGCGAAGGATCTCGACCGCGAGACGATTCGAAGCTTCCCGCCGACGGAAGCGCAGGAACTGGGCATCGTCCACGTCCCGCCGCTGTCGGGCATCGAGCGCGACGAGCCGCGGCGCGACCGGGGCATGCAGGATCTGCTGGTCGGCCAGGGACGGCCGGGCGAGATCCTGCGGAATCTCCTGTTCGAGATCGCCGAGCGGGACGGTACGGGCTGGCGGGCGCTGGCCAGCCACGTTCACGAGCTCTTCCGCATCGAGCTCATCAGGCCGGCGTATTCATCGGCGCAGCCGTACATCGTTTGCGAGTACCGGGAGGCGGGTCACGGCCGACCCCTCGATCTCGCGAACGCCGGGAGCGGCACGCTCCAAGTGCTGCTGATGCTGGCGTTCCTGTATGCGAGACCGGCCACCGTGGTCCTGCTGGACGAGCCCGACGCACATCAGCACCTCATCCTGCAGCGACAGGTCTACGACCTGATTCGCGGGGTCGCCCGCGAGCGCGGCGGCCAGGTGGTGCTGGCGACGCACTCCGAGGTCGTGCTGGACGCCACCGCCCCCGAGCGCGTGCTGGGGTTCTTCGGCAAGGCGCCCCGCGTGCTGGCCGGACGCGACGAACGCGACCAGCTTCGCGAGGCGCTGAAGCGCATCACCACCACCGACCTCCTGCTCGGCCGGGACGTCGGCGCGATCCTGTACGTCGAGGGCGAAACCGACGAGAAGATCCTCCGCGAGTGGGCGCGGACGCTCGACCATCCCGCTCGGGTCTTCTTCGATCGGGCGTTCGTGCACTGGCTGGGTGGCCGGAGTCTGCGCGAGGCGAGGGCGCACTTCTTCGCGCTCCGGGCGGCGTTCCCGGCCCTGCGCGCGGCGTGCCTGCTGGACGGGGACAATCGGGACGAACCGGACGAGCAGACGACCCGGGCCGGCCTCGTCGTGCTACGCTGGCGCCGCTACGAGATCGAGAACTACTTGTTGCAGCCCGATGCTATCGTGCGGTTCGCGTTGCGGGATTTCGAGCTGCTAAGGCCAAGCCTCGAGCCGCAGGTCGATGAGGAGTTCTGGCGGCAGGTGCCGCGGGGAACGGATCTCTTCGGCGATCACGTCTCGCTGGTGCGCGTGAAGGCGAGCGACGAGTTCCTCGTGCCGATGCTCGAGCGACTGGGGCGGTCGACGCCCAAGAAGGACCTCTACCTGCTGGCGTCGGCGATGACCGACAGGGAGATTCATCCCGAGGTGATCGAGAAGCTCGACCGGATCGCCGAGGCCCTGCGACTGCTCGGTGGCACGTCACCCACTTGAGACGCCGTGCGATGGTCTGATCGCCACCGGCCGATCGATGCCGGCGTGGCTGACGAATCGCCCTCCTGGGTGGCGGGCTTCGCGCCCCTGCGTGTGGGATCCGTTCGAGGATGTGGTCGATGAGCGCCGGCAGAATCGAGTCGCTTCGCATCAGGGGGTTCAGGTCGCTCGCGGACGTCGATCTGTCCAACCTCGGCAACGCAAACGTGCTGATTGGCCCCAACGGCTCCGGAAAATCCAACTTCATCCGTTTATTCGAGATGTTGAGCTGGATGCTGCGGTTGCGGCGACTCGGGGAATTCATCGGAACGCGGGGCGGCGCAGACGACCAGTTGTCCAGAGGCAAGAGCGTCACGCCGGGCATGGACGCACAGCTTGCACTGCGCACCGAGGCAGGCCGGATTGAGTACCGCTTCGCTCTGGCCCACGCGGATCCTGACCGTTTCGTCTTCAGCGACGAGGCGTTTCGCTGCACTGCCGAACTCGCGGCGGAAGCGCCCTGGCAACACGTCGCCAGCGGCCAGCCGGAGGGCGACGATCGTGGATATCGCGCAAGGGTCGCCGTCACGGGGTGTCGACAAGGCCATCGCCAGGGTCATCGTCCGCCTCTTGGGGAACTGCTCCGTTCATCAGTTCCACGACACGTCGGATACGTCGAACTTCAGGAAACCGTGGGACGTTGAGGACAACAACTGCCTTCGCACGCACGGCGGGAATCTCGCCGCCGTACTCCATCGGCTGGAGCAGGAAGACCTGGGGCGGTTCGAGCTGATCTGCCGACGTCCGGCGGGTGCTGCCGATGTTCGACCGCTTCCGGGTCGTCGAGAGCCACGGCCAGGTGTCGTTGCGGTGGACGGCGGTCGGAACGGACAAGACCCTCGGTGCGCACGTGACTTCCGACGCATCTCTTCGCCTCTTCGCGCTGGTCACGCTGCTCAACCTGCCGCCGGCAATGCTGCCGAGCATGCTGCTGCTCGACGAACCGGAGCTCGGATTGCACCCGACCGCAGTGACCCTGGTCGGCGGCATGATCAATTCGCTCGCCGCCGACCGGCAGATCATCGTGGCTACGCAGTCGCCGCTGTTGGTCGACGCCTTCGACCTGGAAGAGATCCTCGTGCTGAACCTCGCGGACGGCCGGACGACGTTCAGCCGACCCGAGGTGGCGGGTTTCGGACGGTGGCTCGAAGAGGGCTACACGACCGGCGAGATATGGCAGAAGAACCTCATCGGAGGGTGCCCGTGATCCGCCCCGCGGCATCGGCGGAGGGACGAGTTGAAGAGAAGTTCGTGCAGCAGGTTCTTGGGGAACGCTGCTCGGGCCCCGCGACGCCGTGACGTCGCTGGTCGGCGGAAAGAGGAGACAGATCGGCAATGGCGCTCGAACCCTGGTACAAGATCGCCCTCCCCCGCGAGGAGGTCCGCGAAGGGCGCTCGTTCAACCCGGACGAGTTCGCCATCGCGCTGGAACAGGTCGTCGGCGGTACCGCCCCGACCGACTACCGCGATCCCGGGGCGTTCTTCGCCCGCACGTGCTTCACGCGGGCGCTGCGCGATCACGCCGGGATGGTGCTGCGGCGTCTGGCGGGCAAGACGGCCAATACGTCGCCGGTGATGACGCTGGTCACGCAGTTCGGCGGGGGCAAGACCCACACGCTGACGGCGCTGTATCACTTGGTGACGGCCCGCGAGGCCATCGGGGACCTGCCAGAGGTCACCGACCTGCTGCTCGATGCGGGACTGTCGGCGGCACCGTCAGCGCGGGTCGCGGTCTTCGTCGGCAACGCCTGGGATCCGCAGGAGGGCCGGGAAGCCCCCTGGGTCGACGTCGCCCGGCAGCTCGCCGGCGACCGGGGCGTCGAGCTGCTCGGCCCGAACGCGGCGACCACGCCGCCGGGCACCGAGGCTCTCGGCCGGGTGTTCGCCGCGGCCGGCGCGCCGGTGCTGGTGCTGTTCGACGAGGTGCTCAACTTCGTCAACCGCTACCGGGGAATGGCGGACCCGTTTCACGCCTTCATCCAGAACCTGACCGTCGCCATGACGGGGACGACGCACGGAGCCGCCGTCATCAGCCTGCCGCGCAGCCAGGTCGAGATGTCGGACTTCGATCTGGCGTGGCAGGACAAGATCACCAAGGTGGTCCGGCGCGTCGCCAAGGACCTGCTCGCGAACGACGAGACGGAGGTGAGCGAGGTCGTCCGGCGGCGGCTGTTCGACCACATCGGCGACGAGCGGCTCCGGAGGAAGGTGTCCCGGCTCTACGCCGACTGGTGCTTCGAGCGGCGCGAGCGGCTTCCGCCGCAGTGGACGCTGGTCGACAGCGCCGCCACCGAGGCGAAAGCGCGCGAGCATCTGCGGGCGCGCTTCGAGGCCTGCTTTCCGTTCCATCCCGCCACGCTGTCGGTCTTCCAGCGGAAGTGGAACGCCCTGCCGCAGTTCCAGCAGACCCGCGGCACGCTGGCTATGCTGGCCCAGTGGATCTCGTGGGCCCACCGCGACGGCTTCACGAAGGCGCGCACCGAGCCGCTGATCACCCTCGGCTCGGCCCCGCTCGACGTCTCCGACTTCGCCGGTGTCGTACTCGGCCAGCTCGGCGAGTCGCGCCTGTCGACGGCCATCGACGCCGACATCACCGGCGCGCAGGCCCACGCGCGGGCCCTCGACGCCGACAGCAAGGGTGCGCTCCGCGACATCCACCGTCGGGTGGGAACGACGATGCTGTTCGAGTCGTCGGGCGGACAGGTGGAGCGGGTGGCCCATCTGCCAGAGCTGCGCTTCGCGCTGGGCGAGCCGGCCATCGAGACCACCTCGGTCGACAACGCGGCGATGGCCCTGGAGGAGCGCTCGTACTTCCTGCGCCGCGTCGGCTCGGACGGCTTCCGCATCAGCTACCGGCCCACCATCAAGAAGGTGGTCAACGACCGGCGCGCGTCGCTGGACGAGGAAGGCGAGATCCAGCCCGCCATCCGCAGTCTCGTCAAGGACGACTTCGACCGGGGCGCGACCATTCCCCGCGTCTGCTTCCCCGCCGACGCCGCGGCGATTACAGACACCCCCAGGCTGACGCTGGTGGTGACGGATCCCGAGGCGGAGTGGACCGGCACGGACGACGAAGTGCGGAAACGCATCGCGGCGTGGACTCGCGCTCGCAGCGGGTCGCCCCGGCTGTATCCGGGCGCGCTTGTCTGGGCGGTCAGGAAGCCGGGCCGCGAGCTTCGGGACAAGGTGGAGCAGTGGCTCGCGTGGAAGCGTGTCGCCAGCGAGGCGGCGGCGGGCACCTTGGGGACCGAGCTCGATCGCGCCGAGCTCTCGGACATCAGGACGAAGGTGAGGGAAGCGGCCGACGCGGCCCGCGAGGAGGTCTGGGGCGATTATCGCTGGATGGTGATTGCCGACGCCTCGGAGAGTGACGGGCTGAAGGCCATCGACCTCGGCGCCGGTCACTCCAGTAGCAGCGAGAGCCTCTGCGGGCGGGTGATCTCCACGCTCAAGTCCAGCGCCCTGCTCAACGAATCTGTCGGCGCCGGCTACCTCGAACGCAACTGGCCGCCGGCCCTGAAAGCGGACGGCGCCTGGCCGCTTGTCAGTCTGCGCCAGAGCTTTCTCGACGGCTCTCTGACGCGCCTCGTCGACCCGGACGCTGTGCTGCGCCGGAAGATCGTCGAGTTCGTCGCCAAGGGCGACTTCGGGCTCGGCTCGGGACGGAGGGCAGACGGTCGCTTCGAGCGCGCGTCGTTCCGGGAAACCGTCTCGCCCGAGGACGTGATGTTCGAGGCGGACGTCTATCTGCTGACCCGAGGCCTCGTCGAGAAACTGAAGGCGCCGCCAGCACCCGAACCTGAACCGCCGCCCGGACCGGGATCCCGCTCCGACGGATCGGGCGATGGCCCGCCAGCTCCCGGACCGGAGCCGGACCTTCCGCCCGGACCGGAACCTCCGACACCGCCCGAGCCGCAGGCAAGAAGGTCGTTACGCATCCACGGCGACATCCCGCCCGAGGTCTGGAACCGGGTCGGAACACGCCTCCTGACAAAGCTCCGCACTGGTGGCGATCTGAAGGTGGGCGTCACGTTCGAGCTGACCACCGACGGACCGGGAACCGATGCTCTCCTGGCTGACCTGCGACAGATCCTGGACGATCTGCAGCTCGGCGAGCGCCTTCAGATTGACGATGTCGAGTGAGAGGCCTCGATCCGGCGCAGCAGTACGTCGGCGGGGATGCCGAGGTGTTCGTGCAACGCACGGGCCATCGGCACCGTGATGGACCGCCTGCCGGCCAGAAGCTCTGAAACCTTGGCGCGACTGCCGATGAGCGGGACCAGATCGCGCGGCCCGAGGTCCGCCTGTTCCATGCGGAACTCGATGGCCGCCACAGGGTCGGGATAGCCGAGCGGCTCGTTCTTGGCCTCGTACAGCTCGACGAGGTCGGCGAGCGCATCAAGCTCCTCGCCCTCGGGGCTGCCGGGCTCCGCGCTCATGAGCTCGTCGACCCTGGAGAGAGCGGCGTTGTAGTCGTTCTCGTTCCTGATCGGCTTGATGGCGGCCACACTGCGCCTCCTCCGCGTCCCGCTGAAGTTGACGTACGGAACTCCACCGATTCTGGCACACCCGCCGAGAGTCCGTCTGATCCCCACCCGGCCCCGGTCCCGGAGTTGGTTTTGGTGACAGCAAAGACGATTTTTTGTATACTCAAAAACATGACCGACCCGGTCCTGGCCCTCCTCGTCTTCGCGCTGCTCGCGGCCGCCGTCGTCGGGCTCTTCTGGCCCGCTGGCGGCCTCGTCGGCCGCATTCGCCGCCTCACCGACCTCGACGAGCGCGTCCGGCTCGAGGACGCCATCAAGCACATCTACCGGTGTCAGCGGGCGCGCCAGCGCTGCTCGCTCGACAGCCTCGCGGGACGGCTGGGCGTGTCGCGGGCGCGCGCCGCGACCCTGATCTCGCGGCTCGCCGAGCTGCGGCTGGTGCGCACGCCGGCCTCCGGCCCCGCCCTGACCGCGGACGGCGAGCGCTCGGCGGTGCAGATCGTCCGCACCCACCGCATGTGGGAGCGCTATCTCGCCGACCGCACCGGCGTGCCGGCCGGCGAGTGGCACGCCGAGGCGGAGCGGATGGAGCACAGCCTTTCCGCCGCGCAGGTCGACGCCCTCGACGCCCGCCTGGGGCATCCCGTGTGGGACCCGCACGGCGACCCGATTCCCACGCCGGCCGGGGAGATGCCGCCCGAGCCCGGGTTCGGCCTGCCGGGGGCGGAGCCGGGGCGGACGGTCGAGGTCCTGCACCTGGAGGACGAGCCGCGCGAGATCTACGACGCCCTGCTCGAGAGCGGGCTGTCGCTGGGGGCCCGCCTGGAGATCGTCGAGCGCACCGACCACACCATCCGCCTCCGCTCGCACGGCCGCACCCGGGACCTCGACCCGGTGACCGCCGACAACGTCACCGTCCGCTACTTGGCCGAGGACGAGGCGGCCGACACCACCCCAACCACCCTGCTCGACGCCCCGGCGGGACGGACGGTGCGGGTGGCCAGCATCTCGCGCGCGTGCCAGGGCGCGCAGCGCCGCCGCCTGCTCGACCTGGGGCTGGTGCCGGGGACCGCGGTGACCCCCGAGCTGACGAGCGCGGCCGGCGACCCCGTCGCCTACCGCATCCGCGGCGCCCTTATCGCGCTTCGGCGCGCCCAGGCGGGGCTGATCTGGATCGAGCCGCCGGACGGCGCGGCGCCACAGGAGGCAGTCTGATGGCGAACGGCGGTTCGGGGCTCCTGCCCCGGCTCGGCGGATGCGCGGAGCACCGGGCCGAGAGCCTGGTCCGGCTCGGGCTGAGCCCCGACCGCTGGGACGTGCTCGTCGCCCTCGCCGGCAACCCCAACGTCGGCAAGAGCACCGTCTTCAACGCCCTCACCGGCCTGCGGCAGCACACCGGCAACTGGCCGGGCAAGACCATCGTGCGGGCCGAGGGCGCCTTCGCCCACCGCGGCTCGCGCATCAAGCTCGTCGACCTGCCGGGCACCTACTCGCTGCAGGCGGGGAGCGCGGACGAGGAGGTGGCGCGCGACTTCCTGCTGTTCGGGCGCCCCGACGTCACCGTGGTGGTGGTCGACGCCACCCGCCTCGAGCGCAACCTGCACCTCGTCCTGCAGATACTGGGCATCACCGACCGGGTGGTGGTGTTCCTGAACCTGATGGACGAGGCCCGCCGCCACGGCGTCGCCGTCGACGCGCACCGGCTCGAGAAGGAGCTGGGGGTGCCGGTGGTCGCCGGCTCGGCGCGGAACCGGGTGGGCGTCGACGGCCTACTGGACGCCGCCCACCGCGTCGCGAGGGGCGAGGTCCGCACCACCCCGTTCCGCCTCGTCCGGCACGCGCCCGCCGTCGAGCGGGCAGTGGCCGCGTTGTCGGAGACGGTCGAGGCGGCGTTCCCGCAGGTGGCGAACAGCCGCTGGGTGGCCGAGCGCCTGCTCAACGCGGACGACGCCGTGGTGACGGCGGTGCGCTCCGGCGAGCTGGGTCAGATCGGCGCCGACGCCGACGCCGACGCCCACGGCGGCGCGGGCGCCGACGCCGACGCGGACGTCAACGACGCCGCCCTGCCCCCGGCCCCCGAGGCGGCCCGCGAGCAGGTGCTGCAGAGGACCCGGCAGCTCCAGTGGGACCTCCCCCCCGACTTCCACGACACGGTGACGGAACGGACCTACCACGCCGCGCAGGAGATAGCCGAGGGCGCCATGCGCCGCGGCCTCGGGCGGGCCGGCTTCGATCTGGACCGGCGCCTCGACGGGCTCCTGACGAGCCGGTGGCTCGGGTTCCCGCTGATGCTCGCGATCCTCGCGGTGGTCTTCTGGCTGACCATCGAGGGCGCGAACGTCCCGTCGAGCCTGCTCGCGACCCTGCTGATCGACACCGTCCATCCGTGGCTGACCGGCGCCGGCGAGGCCCTCGGCATGCCCTGGTGGCTCAGCGGCTTCCTCTTCGACGGCATCTACCTCGCCACCGCGTGGGTCATCGCGGTGATGCTGCCGCCGATGGCCATCTTCTTTCCGCTGTTCACCCTGCTCGAGGACTTCGGCTACCTGCCCCGGGTGGCGTTCAACCTCGACTCGCTGTTCCGCCGCGCCGGCGCCCACGGCAAGCAGGCCCTGACGATGTGCATGGGTTTCGGGTGCAACGCGGCGGGGGTGGTGTCGACGCGCATCATCGACAGCCCGCGGGAGCGGCTCATCGCCATCATCACGAACAACTTCTCGCTGTGCAACGGGCGCTGGCCGACGCAGATCCTCATCGCGTCGATCTTCATCGGGGCCCTCGCGCCGGCCCACCTCGCGGGGCTCGTCTCGGCCGCGGCGGTGGTGGGCATCGCGGTGCTCGGCATCGCGACGATGCTCGCGGCGTCGTGGCTGCTCTCGCGCACGGTGCTGCGGGGCGAGGCCACGAGCTTCAGCCTCGAGCTGCCGCCGTACCGCCCGCCCCGCGTGCTCCAGACCCTCTATACGTCGGTGATCGACCGCACCCTCATCGTCCTCTGGCGCGCGGTGCTGTTCGCGATGCCGGCCGGCGCGGTCATCTGGCTCATCTCCAACGTCTCCCTCGGCGACGCGAGCCTCGCCGCCCACTCGGTCGAGTGGCTCGACGGGCCGGGCCTGCTCATCGGGCTGAACGGCGTGATCCTGCTCGCCTACATCGTCGCCATCCCGGCGAACGAGATCGTCATCCCGACGGTGCTGATGCTGACGGTGCTGACCGCCAACGCGGCGGGGGCGGGTCAGGGGGCGGGGGTGATGTTCGAGCTCGACAGCACCGACGCCACCGGCGACCTGCTGCGGGCGGGGGGCTGGACGCTGCTCACGGCGGTGAACCTCATGCTGTTCAGCCTGCTGCACAACCCGTGCTCGACGACCCTCTACACCATCTACAAGGAGACGCGCAGCGCCCGCTGGACCACCGTCGCGGCCCTGCTGCCAGTGGCGATGGGAGTCACAGTGTGCTTCCTGCTGACTCAGGTGTGGCGCCTGCTGGCGTAACCCGTCAATCGTCGCCTACGGCTTCGCCTGGTGCCCCAACCAACCTTCCAGGAGCCCGCGTCGTTCCGCGGCGCAGACTCCTGACCGGGGGCCGGCCGGCGCCGGACTTGCGCATGCCCTTGAGAAGCACGGCCGGCAGCTTCTTCAGCCGTTGCGTTCGCGGATCGACCTCGAAGCCGCCCGACTCCAGCGCGGTCACCCCGAGCAGGGGCTCGGCGTCGGCATCGCCGAACACCAGGGTGCCGCCGACGGTCTTGCCCATGAACTCGAGGCGCCCGACCGTGGTGCCCAGCTCGATGGAGCTGCCGTCGGCCAGGACGTACTGCTCGCTGGCGAGGGGCGTCAGGCCGATGGCTTCCAGGTGGGGACGGGGGACCAGGGAATCGAAGGCGCCGGTGTCGACGAGGAAGCGCCCGGTCCACTGCCTCTCCGGATCCGCCGGGTTGCGAATCGTGACCATGACATGTGTCGCACCCATCGGTCTGCCCTCGGTTCATTGTATCCGCCAATCGTCGCCGGCGGCTCGGCCTGGCCCCCCAACCAACCCCACAGGAGCCTGGACCGTTCTGCGGCGCGAGCTCCTGACCGACGGTCACGAGTCGCCATGGCGGCGGCAGCCGCGATGTGATGTAGTAACACTCGGTCGGCAACGGGCGATCGGCTCGACGGGCACGACTTGGCGCACAAGGTGGTGCAGCGGCGTGATGCCGCCTGACGCGCCGGTGTGCGGTCCGGAGAGCATCGCCGCGGCGGGGCGCGTCACCCTCACGGTAGTGGCGCTTGCGAGACGATTGCGGCAAGACCTCCGCACGGGACGAGGGAGGAAGCAAGATGGCGAGACGACTTCACGTCCGACTCTTCGCGACGCTGTTCTGTCTGCTGCTGGCGCCGGGCGCCGGCCCCGGGCCGGCCGGGGTGCTCGACGCCCAGGACCGCCCCCTGAGGGCGATGGTGCTGACGGGCCAGAACAACCACGGCTGGCAGGTGCTGAGCGAGCACTACCGGTCGATTCTCGAGGAGACCGGCCTGTTCGAGGTGGACGTGGTGACCAGCCCGCCGCGGGGGGCCGACATGAGCGGGTTCGCGCCCGCGTTCTCCGACTACGACGTCGTCGTCATGGAGTACAACGGCGACATGTGGCCGGCGCCCGTCCGGGAGTCGTTCGAGCGCTACATGCTGAACGGGGGCGGCCTCGTCTACGGCCACGCCGTCAACCACACGTTCGCGGACTGGCCCGCCTTCAACGAGATGATCGGCTTCGGCGCGTGGGGCGGGCGCGACGAGCGGCACGGCCCCTTCGTGAAGTACCGCAACGGCGGGCTGTTCCTCGACCACCAGCCGGGCCACGCCGGCGAGTGCGTCGACCCTCACGAGTACCCGGTGGTGACCCGCGAGCCGGACCACCCCATCATGCGCGGGCTGCCTCGCGTCTGGCTGCACGGCACCGACGAGCTCTACAGCAACCAGCGCGGCCCCGCGAGGAACCTGACGATTCTGGCCACCGCGTGGTCCGACCCCGCCCGCGAGGCGCACTGGGGGGTGCGCACCCACGGCACCGGCGACGACGAGCCGATGGTGCACACCGTGCGCTACGGCCGCGGGCGCATCGTCGGCACCGCGATGGGCCACGTCGACGGAGGCGCGGCGCCCGGGTCGGGCCCCTGGCCGGCCATCGAGTGCGTCGGGTTCATCACCCTGATCCAGCGCGCGGCGGAGTGGGCGGCCACCGGCAACGTCACCCAGCCGGTGCCCGACGACTTCCCCACCGCGGCCGGCGTCAGCCTGCGGTAGGGGCTCTGAACGGCTTGATCCGGCGCGTGCTGGCGTGGACGGCCACCGGCAAACGTCAGCCGGGCGGTGCCGACGACTTCCCGCCGCGGTCGGACCTGCGACAGGGGTCCTGACAGCGGAAGGGTTCAGGCTCCCGCCGGGTTGGCGGTGCGGCAATCGGAACCCCTGACCGTGGTCCCGGCGAAGGCCGGAATCCGCGGATCCGCGAATTCGACATCGAGGCGAGAGCGCCTCCGGAACCGACTCATGCGCATCATCCCCGCCCGCGTCCTGATCGCCCTGCTCGCCGTGACGGCGGCGTTCGGCCCCGCCGACCCCGCCGCCGGCCAGCCGTCGCAACGGCCGAACATCGTCCTCATCATGGCCGACGACGTCGGCTACTCCGACATCGGCCCCTACGGGTCGGAGATCCGCACCCCCAACCTCGACCGGCTCGCCGAGGGCGGACTGCGCTTCACGCAGTTCTACAACATGGCGAAGTGCGAGACGACGCGGGCGGCCCTGCACACCGGGCTCTTCTTCGCCAAGCGCGACGCCGGCAACGCGCGCTCGCTGGGCGGGCTGCTGCGCGACGCCGGCTACCACACCGCGATGACCGGCAAGGAGCACTTCAGCGCCTGGGTGCCCGACCACGTCTACGCCCGGCACAACTTCGACGACGCCCTGACCTATCCGGTCATCAACCAGTTCTTCATCCCCCCGGACGGGGCGTGGCAGAACCCGTTCTTCCTCGACGGCGAGGAGATTGCGGTCGAGGACATGCCGGTCTCGGACCCGCCGTTCTACAAGACCGACGTCCTCACCGACTACGCCCTCCGCTTCCTCGACGACGCGGAGGCGAGCGGCAAGCCGTTCTTCCTCTACGTGCCGTACCACGTCGCCCACTATCCCCTGCAGGCCCGCGAAGAGGACATCGCGCGCTACCGCGGCTCGTACCGCCGGGGATGGGACGCGGTGCGCGCGGAGCGCTACGCGCGCATGCGCGAGCTGGGGGTCATTCCCCCGAACGCGCGCCTCAGCCCGCCGGAGGACAACGTGAACCGGTACCGCGGGCCGTTCCGGGGCGATGTCTACCACTATCGGCCGTGGGAGAGCCTGAGCGACGCCGAGAAGGACGCGCTCGACCTGGAGATGGCCGTCTACGCGGCGATGATCGACCGGATGGACCAGAACATCGGCCGGCTCCTCGCCCGCCTCGACGAGATGAACGCGCTCGACGACACCCTCGTCCTCTTCCTGTCCGACAACGGGTCGTGCCCCTACGACAGCAACCGGGACTTCTCGATTCCCCCCGGCGGACCCGCGTCGTACCGGACCCTGTCGGCGGCGTGGGCCAACGTCGGGAACACCCCGTTCCGGTACTACAAGCAGTACGGCCACGAGGGGGGCTCGCACACCCACTTCATCGCCCACTGGCCGGCCGTCGTCGAGCCGGGGCTCTCGGACCAGCCCGCCCACGTCGCCGACCTGCTGCCGACCCTGCTCGACGCGGCCGGCGCCGACTATCCGGCGACCGCGAACGGACGTCCCACGCCGGTGCTCGACGGGAGCAGCCTGCTGCCGGTGCTCCGCGGCGAGACGCGCCCCGCGCCCGACATCCTCGTCTCGGGGTTCACCGAGCGCTTCCGCATGGTCCGCATCGGCGACTGGAAGCTGGTGCGCGTCAACGCCGAGGAGTGGGAGCTGTACGACCTGGCCGAGGACCCCACCGAGCTCGACGACCGCGCCGACGACGACCCCGCCACCCTCGACCGGCTGGTCGCCGCCTATCACGCGTGGATTCGCGAGCACGCCGCCGTCGTCCCCCGCTTCGACGAGGCGCCGTGACGATACCCGGGCAAGGCCGGCCGATCACGGCCGGAGATGCGGCTCGGGAAGTGCGGTGACGATGCCCCGGGCACAGGCCGGCCGATCACTGCCGTAGACGCGGCTCGGACCACGTTCGCGGTGGTAGGATGCCGACGCGGCGGCGCGACGCCGGCCCCGGTCGACCCCGGCCCGGTCCGCTCCCGTCGGTCCCGAACCGCCAGACTCGCGGAGACGCAGGCATGCCGGTGGTCGATGTCGACGGGCTGACCTTCACCTATGCGTCGGGCGCCAGCCCCGCCGTCCGGGACCTGTCGTTCCGGATCGACCGCGGCGAGATCTTCGGGTTCCTCGGGCCGAGCGGCGCCGGCAAGTCGACCACCCAGAAGGTGCTGATCGGGCTCCTGCGGGGCTACCGCGGGGCCGTCTCGGTGCTGGGCCGCGACCTCGCGGCGTGGGGAGGCGACTACTACGAGGAGATCGGCGTCTCGTTCGAGCTGCCCAACCACTACCTGCGGCTGACCGGCCTCGAGAACCTCGGCTACTTCCGCGCCCTGTACCGGGGCGAGACCCGCCGGCCGGAGGCGCTGCTCGAGATGGTGGGGCTGGCCGACGACGGGGAACGCCTCGTGGCCGAGTACTCCAAGGGGATGAAGACCCGGCTGGGGGTGGCGCGCGCCTTGCTGAACGACCCGCAGTTGATCTTCCTGGATGAGCCGACGGTGGGGCTCGACCCCGCGAGCGGGCGGGGCGTCAGGCGCCTCGTTCGGGAGCTGAAGCAGAGCGGCCGCACCGTGTTCCTCACCACGCACGACATGACGGTGGCCGACGAGCTGTGCGACCGCGTGGCGTTCATCGTCGACGGGGAGATACGGCTGGTCGACTCGCCGCGCGACCTGAAGCTGGCCCACGGCGCCCGGACGGTGGCGGTGGAGTACGAGCTCGGCGGCAGCCCCGGGCGGCGGGAGTTTCCCCTCGACGGCCTCGGCGACGACCCCGGGTTCCTGGCCCTGCTTCGCGAGGCGACGGTCCGCACCCTGCACACCCAGGAAGCCACGCTCGAGGACGTCTTCCTGCGCGTCACCGGCCACACCCTGCAGTGAACCCATGCACCGGCTGGCCGCGACCATCCGCCTCGACCTCCGCCTGCAACTGCGGAACGGCTTCTACTACGCGGTGGCCTTCGTGCTGGCCTGCTGGTTCCTCCTCCTCACCCGGCTCCCCGCCATCGACTGGGGCTACGTGCTGCCCGCCGTCGTGTTCGGGAACCTGGTGATGGTGAACTTCTACTTCATCGCCGGCCTCGTCCTCCTCGAGAAGGGCGAGGGGACGCTGGAGGCCCAGGTGGTGACGCCGCTGGCCGACTGGGAGTACCTCGCGTCGAAGACGGCGACGCTGACCGCGCTGTCGCTCGTCGAGCAGGTCGTCATCGTGTGGTCGGCCTACGGCGGCGGCTTCGCGGGCGTCCCGCTGGTCGCGGGCATCGTGCTGGCCGCGGTCCTCTACACCCTGGTCGGCTTCCTGCTCATCGCCCGCTACCGGTCGATCAACGAGTACATGTTCCCCTCCGTCCTCTTCACGGCGGTCCTCTCGCTCCCGATGCTGCACTACTTCGGCCTGTGGAACACCGGGCTGCTGTACCTCCATCCCTTCACCGCGCCGCTCGTGCTGCTGGCCGGGGCCTTCCGGCCGATACCGTCGTGGCAATGGGCCTACGGCGTGCTCTATGCCGCCGCCTGGGCCGGGCTGCTGCTGCTCGCCGCCCGCCGGACGTTCGACCGGTTCATCGTCGCACGCGAGGGAGGGCGCTGATGTCAACGGCGGCCGCCCGTGCCGAACCGCCGCCGGTCGCCGCCCGCGGGGCGTTCGACCGGTTCATCGTCGCGCGCGAGGGAGGGCGCTGATGCCGACGGCGGCCGCGGTGGTCCGGGCCCTGGGCCCGATCGACGCCAGGAGCGTCGCGCGGGACAGCATGCTGCGCTGGCTCGTCGCCGCGCCCGTCGCCTACGCGCTCGCCTTCCGGTGGGGCGTCCCCGTCCTCCGCGTCTGGCTCGACGAACGATACGGGTTCGACCTCGCGCCGCACTACCCGCTGCTGGCGAGCTTCCTCGTGCTGATCACTCCGGCGCTGGTGGGCGCGGTGGTCGGGTTCCTGCTGCTCGATCAGCGGGACGACCGCACCCTGACCGCCCTCCAGGTCACGCCGCTCACCGTGGAGGGTTACCTCGCCTACCGCATTGCCGTCCCCATGGTCGTCAGCGTGCCCGTGATGATGGCGTCCATCGCCATCTCGGACCTCGCGACGATGGGGGTCGTCCCGGCCTTCGCCGCCGCCGCCCAGGCCGCGCCCACCGCGCCGCTCTTCGCGCTGTTCGCGGCCGCGTTCGCCACGAACAAGGTGCAGGGGTTCGCGCTGCTGAAGGGCGTCGGCGTCCTGACGTGGCCGCCGGTCGTCGCGTGGTTCGTCGCCTCGCCGTGGCAGGTGGCGTTCGGCCTCGACCCGCTCTACTGGCCCCTCAAGGTGTTCTGGATGCTCGAAGCGGGCGAGCCTCGCGTCTGGCTCTACTTCCTGGCCGGCCTCGCCTACCAGTCGCTGCTGATCGCGCTCCTCGTCCGGCGCTTCAAGACCGTGATCGCCCGGTAGCGGACGGACGGCCCGTCCGATCAGCCGCTCAGCACGGAGGCGTGCACGATCGCGCTCTCGAGCGTGAGAGCCTGACCCACTGCCTTGGGGCCCGCGAGATGCCGCTCGACGCCGAGCCCCAGGCCGGGCGTCTCGCGGCAGGCGGCCTTGCTGACGCGGCCGAGCTTGCGGAGGACACGGCTGGCCGAGGGCCGTCCGGCGCCGGTCGGCCGCTCCAGCAAACAGGCGCGCACCAGCGCCCCCCAGTGGGACCGGAGCAATTCGGGGGCGCCGAAGACCTCGGTGGCGACGACGCGCGGGCCGTGGGTGACGACGACGCCGCATTGGCCGGGCAGGGGGCCGAGGGCGCCGAGCTCGTCGGCCCCCGCCCGCCGGTCGGGCTCGCGCTCGTAGACGCCGTCGGCCGCGGCCATGGCCCGCGTCGGCGCGGCCACCCCGAGGTCGTCGAGCTCCGCGTCGATGGAGCCCCACACCGCGTTCTGATCGCCCCGCCGCGCCTCCGCCGTCGCCGCCTGCCGGGCGACCGCCGCGTTCTTGGCGCGACGCACCCGGCGGTGGGTGTACGTGGACCCCGCCGCGAAGTCGCGCCGGCGCCCCCAGCGGCCCGCCTCCAGGCACGACACCGGGATCTTCAGGGTGGCGCCGGCCGCCACCAGCACGCTGACGTTGAGGGTGCGGTTCTGGTCGCCCCCGAGGAACTGCTCGCCCTCGACGAGCAGGATCGGCCGGTCGGTGGGGTTGGCCGCGGTCAGGGTCGGCACCGACGCGTCGGGCAGCTCCTCGATGACCCGCCCCGACTTCGGGCCGGTGGCGATGGCCGGCAGGGGGTTGTCCATCAGGTAGACGGGGAAGAACGAGACGCCGAGACGGGTGACGGGCCGTCCGATGGCGGCCCGCTCCAGATCGACGAATGCGCCGGCCGTGCTCTTGTCCATAGGCTCGTCCTCCTTCGTGTGCAGCTTCCGCGGGACCGCGCCCGGGACCGGGGCGGCCGCCGCATGTCCCGTGTCGGGTGGACAATCGGCAGGATAGAGGAGGGGTGTGTCAGAACCTGTCAGGAGGTCGGTCGCGCGATCAGGGGGTCGACGCGGGCCGCGCGGCGGGCCGGCAGGAGCGAAGCGACCGACGGCGCGGCGAGGACCGCGGCGCCAGGCGCACCGGCCGGCCGCCGCGGGGCCGCCGCAAACGGCGTCACTCGGCCGGACGCAGGACCCACTGGACCCCGGCCACCACCACCGCCGCGTTCAGGCCGAGGTTCTCCCCGGCGGTGCCGGCGTTGGAGATGTGGTGGTTGCGGAGCTCGACGACGAGGCCGGGCCCCCGCCGCGGCACCGTCCGCACCCCCAGGCCATAGACGATCGTGAAGTTGAAGACGCGGTCGATCTCCGGCACGTCGAGTGACGTCCAGAGCAGCCCGGCCCCGCCCGCGAGGTAGGGCGTCCATCGCCGGTCCCGCCAGACGTGATAACGGCCCCCCAGACCGAGCCCTCCGCTGACGGCCGGGGCCGGCCGGCCGTAGGCCAGCAGCGCGGCCTCGCCATGGATCTCCAGGTGGTCGGTGACGAACCGTCCGAGCTGCGGGTGGAACGCAGCGAAGCGGACGTCGCTCTCCGTCTTCCCCCAACCTGGAACGCCGTACTTCCAGGCATCGCCCCAGCCGCCCGACAGCCCCCGGGTCCAGTAGCCGGCGGCGAGACGGGGCTGCTGGGCGGCGGCCGAGGCCGGCAACAGCGTCATCAGGAGGACGCTCAGCGTGCACCAGCGTCGCTGGTGACGAAGCGCTTTGAGCCCCACGGGGTGCTACCGCGGGACCACGGCGGGAACCCGCACGAGGACGTAGGTCACGTGCCCGCCCTCGGGCACAAGGTAGCCGTGCGGCATGCGGGCGGGTATGTGCAGCACGTCGCCGGCGGCCACCGGGTGCCGCATCCCCCCGGCGATGCCGGACCCGCGGCTCCCGTCCCGGTCGATCATCTCACCGCCCGCGAGCACCCCGCCCTCCCCGCTCGTCACGAACACCACGTCGATGATGTCGTCGTGGATCTCGGGCACCCCGTCGGCGTCGCGGTGGATGTGGCGGAAGCGGTGCGACCGGGTCAGGCTGCCGTAGTCGGCGAGGGTTTCGCGGGCCGAGCGGTCGGGGCGGATCCGCCGGTCGAGATCGGCGCGGCGCCGGTCGAGCTCGCGCGCCCGCCACAGGGCGAAGCCGGGCGGCTCGAAGTCGAGAGCGGGGGCGTCCGGCGGCAGGACGCGCTCGCCGGTGAGGGCCGGCAGCCGCACCAGCACGTAGGTCACGTGCCCGCCCTCCGGCAGGAGGTAGCGGTAGGGGGTGTCGGCGGGAATGTGTGCGATGTCGCCGCGGGCCATGGGATAGTGCACGCCGCCCGTGATGTCGGTCCCCCGGTACTCGCCGTCGCGGCCGGTCCGGCCGACCAGCTCGCCCCCCACGACCAGGGTCGCCGCCCCGCTCTGGATGAGGACCACGTCCTCGATGCTGGCGTGCTGCTCGGGAAACCCGTCGGCCTCGCGGCGGATGAACCGGAACCGGTGGGACCCGCCGACCTCGTAGTCGGCCAGCGTCTCGCGCGCCGACCCGTCGGGCCGGATCGCCTCCGACAGGGCGGCGTTGCGCCGCTCCAGCTCGGCCGCGCTCCAGCGCACGAAGCCGGGCCCTCCGGCCTGCAAGGCCGGCAACGAGACCACGGCGAGGGCGAGCAACGGTGCGACGACGGCCATGGGCGCACTCCTCTCTTGCACCCGATCGTAGCCCACCAAGCGTCGTCGACGGCTCCGCTTGGCCCCCAACCACCCCTCCAGGAGTCCACACCGGTCTACCGGCAACTGCCGACTACGTGAATGAGCCCGGGCAGAATCAGCGAGTCTGCGCCGGACGGTACCACGTTCGCAACCACGGACGGCAGACCGAACGGCAGTGAGCGCCCCCCGGGCAGCGGCGAACGGTCCGGCCCCGATGCCAATGTCACGTCAACCCCATGCGAGCGCCAGCCGCGGCAGGATATCTTACGAGCCCGCGACGAACGCTGACGGGAACCACAGCGTCCGGTCCACCCGCGGGCTGTGCGCGGCCCGCGTGAAACTGGCACACGGCGCCGCGCGTCAGCATGTCGCAAGGGCGGGGCCGGATCGAAGATGCGCCCACGGCCGCACCTGTACCTGACTCACCTCCGCGGACAACACTACCATCCCGCGCTGGCCCGGTGACCAATCCCGGTGACTCGGGCTGCACCACCGGAATCGAAGAGGTCCTGACTATTCCCGACATCTGCGGGGCGGACATCCCGTGGGTGAGTGTGCGTATCTCCCCACCAGCAGGGTATTCCTGCGAGGGCTGCGGGACGTACGCTGCGGCCGCTCAGCCTTCGTCGGCGAGATGTCTCCGAGAGCGGTAATCTCGTCTGACGATACAGGCAAGGTCATCCAGGAGGCCGCACAGCGTCCGTAGACGGCGCGCGGGCCGGCTACCGGGTCGCACCACCCGCACGACGGACACCAGCGGGCGCCGTCGCCGTTGCCCTGATTCTTCGGCTCGCCGGCGCCGACTGTCGCCTCCCAACCAGTGTCCGCCCGGTAGTCGACCCGGCGAAACTCGCACCGTGCGGCACCGCCGGCCGGCTCGCCGCACTGGATACACAGCCCGGCGCCGCGGCGCCGAGCCCGCATCGCGGCGGCGCGGTGCCGTTGCGCCGCGGCGCAACCCTCGCACGTCTTGCGGCCGGGCCGCGGCGGACACCGGCCGCACAGCCCCGCCGCGGCGCGGGCCGCGTACCGCTCGCGTTCGTCGTCAGGCTTGAAGACTTGCCAGCCGTCCCGCTCAGATGGAGCGTTGACGGGGATACGGCGGGCGCCTGCTCCAGCGCCGCGGTCCAGTGGTCGGCCGGCTCAGGGGCCCCGCAGTCGAAGAGCGCGGCGACCCCGACGCCGAATCCGGCGGCGATCGCGGTCAGGGTGCGGGTGCTGGTCGGGTCGCCCCGCAGGACCGCGCCGATCGTATTCGGTTTCAACGAGGACCGCGCCGCCAACTCGCCCTGCGTCCAGCCTCGTCGCTCAAGGTGCGCCCGGATCGGCGTTTCCGAACCCGGCGCCGTCTTGGGCTTCAAGACGAGAAGATGTCGTCCAGGCGGAGTTCGAGGCCGACGAGCAGCGGGGAGCGCAGCGTCTCCTCCCGGCCGAAGGTGCGGGTCGGAATCAGGATTTCGCCCTGCAGGCGATGGATCTGGATGGTCTCGGCGACTGGGTCGACCAGCCAGTACTCGTTCACGCCGTGTTTCCCGTAGAGTGCCCGCTTCGTCCCCTGATCTTGCATCTCGCTTGACGGAGACACGATCTCGACCACGAGGTCGGGTGGGCCCTGCACTTTCTGGCCGTCGCGCAGCAGGTGCTCCCGTTGCCGCGAGACGAACAGCAGATCTGGCTGGACTACGTTGTTGTTGGACAGGAGCACATCGCAGGGAGCTGTGAACAGCGTTCCCAAGGCCCGGTCTTCGATGAACAACTCGAGTCGGGTCGTCAGCTTTACTTGCACCCTCTGGTGCTTGAGATTCGGGGCAGCGACCATGATCAGTTCGCCGTCCAGCAGCTCGTAGCGGCTGTCCGCCGGCGCGGCGCAGTAGTCCTCGTAGGTGAGCTTGACGGCGGGTTGCGCGGTGGCCACGCGCGTGCTCTCTTCCCTTGCCCCGATGTCCACGGGGATCATGATACCGCGTCTCGCGGCTCCCGCCGGTCTGATCTCGTCCAGCCGCTCCTGCTCGGGCGCACGACCCAGCGCGGCTCCGCACCGCTCGGCCTCTTCGCGGTTCTCGTACACATGCCCGACGTCGTTCTCGGTCGGTAGCTCGCCCAGCCGCCGTCTCGTCGGCGAGACGGCCCAAGGCACAGTCTTCAACATCGGGCGGGGCTTCCACCACGGTGGTAACGGTTGTGATGGGCCATGAGCCCGTCATGGCGGGCGTTCGCGCATTCCAGATTGGAAGGAGGTGCAGGATGGCTGGATCGGGAACCTGGGGCTTGGGCGCGTGGGGCACTCTACCACTTCTGGGCGGGGCCGGTGGGGGCCGGTGGGCTGCTGTTCACACCGGCGCTCAGGTACCAGCGCCGGCTGCCTCGCGGTCACTCCCTCCACTTCGGCATCGGGCCAGGAGTCGTCGACAGCAGCGGCGGCGAGCGCGGAGCTGCGGAGTGGGTGTCCCTCCCGTACGCCGAGGTCATGTACGGCATCCAAGCGACCAGGAATCGGAAGTTCGGCCTTCGGACCGGGGCGCGCTTCGTCGGCTACTGACTGCACCTCGTCGCTGTGTTCAGCTTCACGACGGACTGATCAAGAGAGGAGACCACGATGGGTGCAGTAGTAGGCATAGGGCTCCTGGCGGCACTCTCGATCTTCGAGTCGATCAGGCAGCGGGCGACACCCTGACCGTCACCGACGTCACCGGTCAGGAGTTCAGCGGATCCGTCCTCGGGATCACGCCCGACTCGCTCTCCGTGTGGACCTCCGCCGGCGTGGTCGACGTCAGCAGGCGCGACGTCCGACTGGTCCGCCATCGGTTCGCCGACCCTCTCGGCGACGGCACCACCAAGGGCCTCTGGGTCGGCCTCGGCTCCGCATTCCTCATGTACTTCCTGGCGCAGAACGACCTCGGGATGTCGGACCTGACCTCGGCCAACTCGCTGCGCTTCATGGCCGGTATCCTGACCTTGGGCGGTGCGGCGATCGGCCGCGGCATAGACAGCAAGGTCCTGGAGGAACGGGTCATCTACCGCGCGCCGTCCCGCTCGAGGACGACTCTCACGCCGCTGTTGTCAAAGGACGCGATCGGCGCTGGCGTGACCGTCGCGTGGTGACGAAGGCTGGCGCCTGCCGCTACGGCGTGACGGCGTTCTGCGCCGCTCGGGAGCCTTCCCCTAAAGGGAGAAAGCGGGCGCGCGGGGGGTGCCCGGCAACCGGCGGAGGGCGGTAATGGGGACCGGACGGCCGCTCAGGCTGGCAACGTTTCGCTCAGGATGGGCGAACGCGGGCGGCCGCGGGGTTTCTTCGGCCGTGCGACAGCGCCGGAACCGCTCAGGCGGTCCGGTGCAGTCCGGGTGCGTTGACGTGTGACCGCAGCGTTTCGCCTTGCTCGTCAAACGCGGCCGGTCAGCGTGTCCAGCTTCCCCTCGACGCGATGCACGCCGACAGCCGAGTACAGCCCGGCCACGGCGCCGACAACGGCACCAACGGCAGCGATGGCAGCGGTAGTCGCAATGAAAACCTCCATCCGCTCAAGACTACCCCACGGGCGCCGGTTTGCGCCAGCCCGTGGGGATTTCAGTGAACGGCGCCGTCAGCGTTGATGGCCCTCGGCAGCTCGGGGGGCAGCGTCTCTCCTGTCCCACCAGGCGCCGCTTGGCGCGTCAGGCCTCGGACGCACGCTCGGGCCCGTGCAGGTGGTCGGCGGGGTGATGCTCGCTGCAGTGGTCCGGCGACTGCTCCACCTGGATGGTGACGTGGTGGATGCCGAAGTCGCGGGAGGCGATCGCCCGCAGGCGGCGCAGCACCGGCTCGAGGCGGCTGCCCGGGTAGTCGGGGTCGACCACGACGTGGGCGGACAGCGCGTCGTAGCCCTCGGCGATGGTCCACACGTGGATGTCGGGGACCTCGACGACGCCCTCCACCCCCTCCAGCTCGCGGCAGAGACGGGACACGTCGACGTGGTCGGGAGCGCCCTCGAGCAGGACGTGTACGACCTTGGCAAGGAGGCGCCACGTGCTCAGCAGGATCAGGATCCCGATGACCACGCTCAGAATCGGGTCGGCGAGGGTCCACCCGAAGGCCCAGACGAGCCCCCCCGACACGACGACGCCGACCGAGCCCAGCAGGTCGGCCATCACGTGCCGGAAAGCGCCCTCGACGTTGACGCTGTCTCCGGCCGAGCGGCCGAGAACCCAGGCCGCGAGGACGTTGACGACGAGGCCGACGGTGCCGATGGACAGCATCAGCCCGCCGTCCACGTCGGGAACGTCCCGGAATCGATGCCAGGCCTCGACGACCACCCAGGCCACGATGAGCCACAGGGTCAGCGCGTTGAACAGGGCGGCCAGGATCTCGATCCGGTGGTAGCCGAAGGTGCGCCGCGCCGACGGCGGCCGCTCCGCGACGTGCATGGCGAGGAGCGCGAGGCCGATCGACGCGGCGTCGGTCAGCATGTGGCCGGCGTCGGCGAGGAGGGCGAGGCTGCCGGAGAGGATGCCGCCGACGACCTCGGCGACCATGTAGCCGGTGATCAGGACGAGCGTGGTGACCAGGCTCCGCTTGCTCTTTCCGCGCAGCTCCCGGGAATGGTCGTGACCGCCGGCGCCGTGCTGCGCGTGCGCATGCCCCGGGCCGGCGGGCGAATCTGCCGCGTGGGGGTGATGGGAGCTCATGGTGACGATGACGGCCGCGGCGGGACGCTCGCGCACGGCCGAAGGACTGTATTGTCGGTCGCCCGCGCCACGGCAATCAATCGGGAACTCGCCAGGGCGTGCACGACAGGGAGTGAGACGCCGCCGCGAACGACACCGAAACCGCCGGCCCGACCAGGGCCGGGGCGGTCACATCCGATCTCTCGTGCACCCTTGGCCAGTCGGCCCGTCCCCGCCATGCGGGGGCCGCACGGGGTACGCCGCCCGTCGATCCCCGGCTTCCCCTCGCGGGTCCGCACCGGCGGCGGCGCGGCGGGATATCATGAGCCCGACAAGGAGGCGCCATGACCCAAGCCCCGAACCCGCCGCCCGGCGGCGCCGCAGCGCGGCGCGCCGGACCCGCAGACGACTCGGCGCCTCGCGAGGGAGGCGGCTCCGTTCTGCGGCGCAGACTCCTGCGGAATCCAGCCATGGTCGTCGCGCCCGTCATCGCCATGCTGTGGGGCGGAACCGCACCAGCGCAGGTCACGCGCATCGACCTGCCGGTCGTCGAGTCGCCGGCCCTCGGGGGAGAGTCGTTCGGCGCCGCCGGCCGCTACGAACGCCTGCGGGGCGTGGTCACCGGCGAGGTCGACCCGGACGACCCCCGCCACCGCCACGTCGTCAACCTCGACCGCGCCCCCCGCAACGACCGGGGCCGGGTCGAGTACCGCGCCACCGTCGAGATCTACCGGCCCGTCGACATGACCCGGTGGAACCGGGCCATCTACCACACCGTCCCGAACCGGGGCGGGGCCGGCGCGGCCGAGCGCGCCCTCCTCGAGCGCGGGTTCGCGCTCGTCCGCGTGGGCTGGCAGGGCGACATCGCGCCGACCGACACCAACATCGTGGCCGAGCTGCCCGTCGCCACCCGGGCCGACGGCTCCCCCATCGTCGGCGCGGCCCTCGAGGAGATGATCTTCGACGACGAGGCGTCCCGGTCCCGCTACCGCCTGACCTATCCGACCGCCTCGCGCGAGCCGTCGGGCGGGATGCTCTCGGTCCGGGCCACCCAGACCGGCCGGCGGCAGGCGCCCCCGGACCTCGCGTGGACGTGGGTAAGCGACACCGAGATCGAGGTCGCGCGGCCCGCCGGGTTCGACGGCGGCGCCATCTACGAGTTCATCTACCAGGCGAAGGACCCCATCGTGCTGGGGCTCGGGTTCGCGGCGATGCGCGACGCCATCTCGTTCCTGCGCTACGAGGCGGCCGACGCCGCCGGCAATCCGAACCCGCTGGCGGAGACCGGGCTGCCCCGTACCGCCATCTCGATCGGCATCTCCCAGAGCGGCCGCATGCTGCGCGACTTCCTGTACCAGGGGTTCAACGAGGACGTCGAGGGCCGCATCGTCTTCGACGGCATCCACCCCAACATCGCGGGGTCGCGGAAGACGTTCACCAACTACCAGTTCGGCCAGCCGGGGCGCTGGCAGAAGCAGCACGAGGACCACGTCTATCCCGGCGACCAGTTCCCGTTCACCTACGCCACCCTGACCGACCCCCTCAGCGGCCGGACCGACGGGCTGCAGGAACCGTGCTCGGCCTCCGGCACCTGCCCGAAGATCGTCCACAGCGACAGCGAGGCGGAGCTGTGGCAGGCACGGGCGTCCCTCGTGGTCACCGACACCGCGGGCGGGCCCATCGAGCTGCCGGACAACGTGCGGGTGTACCTGTTCGCGGGCACCCAGCACGGCGGCGGCCCCGGCGTCCACGTGGGGAGGCCGAGCGCGGGCCTGTGCCAGAACCCGAGCAACCCGCTGGCCCTGGCCCAGGTACGCACCGCTCTCAGCCTCGCCCTGCACGACTGGGTGGAGAAGGGCGTCGCGCCGCCCGAGAGCCGCTTCCCCACCGCCGGAGGCGGCGGGCTCGTCCCCGCGTCCGCCGTCGACTTCCCGGCCGTCCCCGGGGTGACCTGGTCGGGGTCGTACAACCCGCTGCGCCTCGCCGACCACCGGTCGCTGCCCCCGATGCGGGGCGACGCCTACACGGTCCTGGTCGGCCGCACCGACGCCGACGGCAACATGGTCGACGGCGTCCGGCACCCCAATCTCGCCGCGCCCATCGGCACCTTCACGGGCTGGAACCTGCGGCGGGAAGGGTTCGCGGAGGGCGCCCAGTGCCGGGGCACGGGGTCCTTCATCCCATTCGCGGCCACCCGGGCGGACCGCCGGGCGTCCGGCGATCCCCGGCCATCGCTCGAAGAGCGCTACGCGGACCACGCCGCCTACGTGCGCGCGGTCGGCGAGGCGGCGGAGGCCCTGGTCGAGGACCGGCTGCTCCTGCCCGAGGACGCGGACGAGATCGTGTCACGCGCGCGCCGGAGCCGGGACCGAACGGCGGGGACCGTTCAGGAAGGATCCGCGCCCTGAGAGTCTGCGCCGTAGAACGGCGCGGTCCGCGCTTCGACGTTTGGCAGCGATGCCGGACGATTGTTCCGTGGGGTATTGCTCGAGCGGATGGAGATTGTCATCGCTGACCGGGCGCGTTGACGAGCAAGGCGAAACCCTGCGGTCACACGTCAACGCGCCCGGACTGCACCGGACCGCCTGAGCGGCCCCGGCGCTGTCGCCGTGGCCGAAACCGCGTTCGTCCGTCCTGAGCGAACGTCGCCAGCCTGAGCGGGTCCAGGCGCAAACGGGACCTCGGGTCGGTCCGCTGCGTCACGCTGGCGGGAGCCCTGCCAGCGCCTCCCGGATCACGTCGGGAAGGGTGGGAGGAACTCCCGGGAAGCTGTCCGGCGGTGCGCGGGGCGGAAGCGCCATCTCCTGGAACCGACCCCTGGGCCTGACCAGGATCCTGCCGTTCTCGTCGACGAGCACGTAGGTGGGGTACGCCTGGACACGCAGGAGCCGGGTGATGTCGCTCCCCAGGCCCGCGTGCCAGTTCGTCCATGGCATCGGCTCGTCCTCCATGAACCGGGTCACCGTCTCGAGCTCCTCGTCCACGCTGATCGCGACGAGGGTGAACCGGTCCGCCGGCAGCTCCTCGACCAGCCTCCTGAGGTCCGGCAGCACGGCGATGCACGGCACGCACCAGGTCGCCCAGAAGTCGACCAGCACGACCCGGCCCCGATCCAGTGCCCACACAGTCGGAGGCCACACGAACGGAGCACGCCCGAGCACGCCCACCGCACGCCGATCGTCGTCGCCTCCATGTCCCTCCGCTGGAATGACCTAGTGCCACACAGTATGACGCAAACTGCAGCCCCGCGGTCGGCAGTGGGTGCACGACAACATATGGTGGAGGCGCCGCCGAGAAGGACACCGGGTCGCGGGCCCGACCAGTCCCGGGCGGTCGTCTCACGAATCTGCGTGCCCCCGTCGGCGATGCGCCGGCCGCCGACGCGCGGTCAGCGAGGTCGTCGTCGGTCGAGTTGCGAACAGCGGCCGAGTGCGGCGGGTCAGGAGGTCTTCCCGCGAATCGGGGCCTGCACCTCGGGATCGGCAAGCGGCCGGCCGAGTGGTTAAACTTGAGCCGTGCCATCGTCGCGACTCTCTGCCACCGGACTCGCGGCGCAGTACGACAGCTTCGCCGACATCTACGGCATATGGACGGAGACGGCGCCGGCGGCCCAGTCGAACCGCCGGTTCTACGTCGATGCGTATCTCGCCGCCGGTGAACCGGTGGTGGAGCTCGGGGTCGGGGATGGGCGCATCGCGGTGGAAGCAGCGACGCGCGGTTGCCGGGTGATCGGGGTCGACGCCTCGCCGGTGATGCTGCGGCGGTGCCGGACGCGCGCCGAGGAGGCCGGCGTGGGCGATCGGATCGAGCTGCTGGAAGCGGACTTCCGCACCTTCCGCACCGACGAGGCAGCCGCGCTGGTCACCCTGCCGTACCACAGCATCGGGCACCTGACGGGCATGCCGGCCAAGCGGCAGGTGGCGCACCACGTGTTCAGCCAGCTCCGCCCCGGGGGCCGGTTCATCTTCGACGACTTCGTGATGACGCCCAGCATCGTGGCCCGGATGCGCCAGGTGCAGCTTCGGGCCGCCTATCCGTCGGCGGCGGGCACCGATATCCTGTTGTGGGTCACCTCCCGCGTGGACGAGAGGACCCGGTCGATGGAGGTCATCACCTGGGAGGACCACTTCACGGTCGACGGGCGACCGGAATGGCGCCGCTACCGGCGTCTCGACCTGAGCTGGCTCGACCCGGACCAGGCCCGGATGCTGCTGCTCGGGGCCGGGTTCACGATCGACGCCTGCCTCGGCAGCTTCGACGGGACGCCGTTCTCGATGGACACCGCGGCCGAGCAGATCTGGATCGCCCGCAAGCCGGGATAGCGTCCGCGTCGTGCAAAGACGCGGACGCCTGGAAGGAAGCACGGGGCCGCAGCGCATGGTGGGAACCGCGGGACTCAAGAGCCTGGAAGTGACCGGCATCGTCGGCGTCTACCCGCGGGAGCGGGAGCGCCCCCAGCCGGTCGTCTTCGACATCGAGGTGGACTACGACCTCGCGCCCGCCGCGCGGTCCGACGCGCTGGCCGACGCCATCGACTATGACGGCATCGCCGCCGCCGTCGGCGATCTCGTGCGGCGGCGGCGGTTCGCGCTCCTCGAGACCATGGCGGAGGCGGCGGCGGCGCTGCTCCTCGACCGGATCGACCGCGCGCAACGCGTACGGCTGGAGGTGCGCAAGCCCCGGGCGGTCCCCGCCGCCGCCTGCGCCTTCGTCCGGGTGGAGCGCGCGCGCCCGTGAGCCCCGCGCAGGACGCCCCGGTCGCGGTGGTGACGGGCGGCGCACGCCGCCTCGGGCGCCGCCTGTGCTCGATGCTGGCCGCGCGGGGCTACGACCTCGTCGTGCTCTACCGCGCCTCCGAACGGGACGCGCGGTCGCTGGTGCGCGAGATCGAGACGGCGGGACGCCGCGCGCGCGCACTCGCCGCCGACATCGGCGTCGAGCGCGACGTGGCGGCGGTCTTCGACGACGTGGCGGCGGCGGAGGGCCGGGTCGACCTCCTCGTGAACAACGTCGGCAACTACAACCCGCAGCCGGTGACCCGGCTCGACCCCGCGGGGTGGGACGCGACCCTCGCCGCCAACCTGTCGGGCGCGTTCTACTGCTGCCACCACGCCCTGCGCCTCATGCCCGAGGGCGGCAACATCGTCAGCATCGGCATGGCGGGCCTCGAGGGCATCCGCGCCAACGTCCACGGCGCCGACTACTACGTCAGCAAGACCGGGCTCCTCGTCCTGACCCGGGCCCTCGCGAAGGCGCACGCCGGCCGGCGCATCCGGGTGAACATGGTGTCGCCGGGACAGCTCGAGAACTCCGTCGACCTGCCGCCGCCCGACGCCATCGGCAAGTGGGTCCCGCTGGGGCGGGCGGGCCGGCTCGACGACGTCACCCAGGCCGTCGAGTACCTGCTCGACGCCTCCTACGTGACGGGGGTCAACATCGACGTCTCCGGCGGATACCGGCTGTGACGCCGACTCCGCTGACCGCGACGGCCCTCTGTCCCCTCTGGAACCGGGCGGCCGAGTGGGAACGCCGGCTGCG
The DNA here is from genome assembly GCA_965215105.1 of Vicinamibacterales bacterium. GTDB lineage: Bacteria > Acidobacteriota > Vicinamibacteria > Vicinamibacterales > UBA8438 > JAJEEA01. Next base: position 6,505,039 of record OZ244051.1, on the reverse strand, counting down.
CCTGATTCGTGAAGCGCGGCGGTTCCTGTATCTGTCGACCTATTACATCGAGTACGACGACTACGGCGCCGAGCTGATGGCGCTGTTGCTGGCGGCGCAACGGCGCGGGGTCGCGGTCAACCTGCTCATCGACGGTTTCGGCCAGCGTCTCGGCGGCGTCCTGATGTCGGCGGCGGTCAAGTCGGCCCTGAACGAACGGCTCGACGTGCTGCGCGCCGCCGGCGCCGTGGTGACCGTCTACCGCCCGCCCCACGCAGTGCAGCGGCGCCTCGGCGGCGGCCAGCACGTCAAGATCCAGGTCTCGGAGAAGGGCGAGGCCATCTTCGGCAGCAGCAACGTCACCCGCACGTCCTTCGAGGGCTGGAACGAGTACTCGGTCGCGCTGCGCGGTCCCGTCGTGCGCGCCCTGCTCGAGAGCTATCGGACCATCGGCGGCGAGGTCGACTCCGCCCACCTGCGCGACCTCGACCGGTGCGCGGCGGGAACGCCGGGAGACATCGACCTCGACTACTGGATATGCAATCCCAATCTCCACCAGGGCCGCCGCGGGCCCCTCGGCTGGCGCGGCCCGAACGTGGTGACCGAGCGCATGATCGACATGGTGAACGCCGCCCGGCGGCGCATCGAGCTCACCACCTTCTATTTCAAGCCGGCCCCGGCGCTGCTCGACGCCCTGTTGGCGGCGGCGCGGCGGGGAGTGGAGGTCGAGATCCACCACTCGCACCGCGACGCGCTGCCGGCCACCGACCTCGCCTGGATCGCGGCCGCCGCCGGCTATCCGCGGCTGCTCGACGCGGGGGTCCGCATCTACGAGAATCGGGCCGGCGAGCACTCGAAGATCGTGCTCGTCGACGACGCCCGGGCCGCCTTCGGCAGCTACAACTTCGAGGACGCGGCGCACGACCGGCTCGCCGAGGCGATGCTGGCCACCCGCCACCCGGCCGCGGTCGCTCCGGCGCGCGAGATCTTCGACATGCTCCGCGCCGACCCGCGCAACACGCCGGTCGGGCGCGGCTTTCGCCGGGAGCTCCCGGCCGGCCTCCGGCTGCGCCTCGCGCTGCTCGGCCCTCTCAAGCGGTGGATGTGATGCCCGACGACCTTCGGTTCACCGAGATCGAGCACAAGTTCGTCGTCGGCGACGACTTCGACCTGACGCGCTTCCGCGCCGCTATCGAACGGCTCCATCCGACGCGGACCATTGCGCTGCGGGTCCGCGACCGGTACTTCCTGACCGAGGCGGGGCGGCGCGGGCGGTTCATCCTCCGCCACCGCTACGATTCGGAGCTGCACCATCTGACCCTGAAGTCGCTGGCCCGCGACACGGAGGTGCGCTCGGAGGTCAATCTCGACCTCGGCCACCACGCGGGCGATCAGGCGTGCGCCGTCGACGCCTTCGTCGAGCGGCTCGGGGTGATCTGGAGCGGCGTCATCGTCAAGGATCTGACGGTCTGGGACTTCCCCGACATGGAAGTGGCGCACTACCGCGCCTCGACCGGCCCGCGCGCCGTCGAGTGCGTGGAGTTCGAGGCGACCCGCAAGGACTCGCTCGCCGTCGCCCTGCGCACCGTCGAGCGCTACGAGCGCGCGACCGGGTTCGGCGGCGCCACCCGCTCGCGCCGCTCGCTCCCGCAGATCCTGTTTCCCGAGATCCGCATGAAGTTGTCGTAGAGGCGGCGCGCGTTGCGGTTGAAACCGGCCATGCCGGCCGCCGCGTCGGCCTCGAAGCGTGCGAGGGCATCCGTCCCGAGCGCGCGCTCCAGGGCCTGCCCGTAGGCGGGCACCGCGCCCCACTCGCGCACCGTCCTCGCCGTGATCTCGACGTGATACTGGATGCTGAAGGCATGGCCGCCGACGCCGAGTGCCTGCACCGCGCAGGCGGGCGACGCCGCGAGGACCCGGGCGCCGGACGGCGGCTGCAGCACCTCCGCGCCGTGCCACTGCAGGCAACCATGCACGGTCGGCACACCTTCGAAGATGGGGCTCGCCCGGCCCGCCTCCGTCAGCTCGACGTCGAAGATGCCGATCTCGGGCTCTGCCGCGGGCCCTACCTCGCCCCCGAGGGCCCGCGCGAGGAGCTGGTGCCCGAGGCAGAAACCAAGGAACGGCATCCGCCGCTCGAGGACCGCTTCCCGGATGGCGGCGCGCTCGGCCTCGAGCCAGGGGTGGAGGTCGTCCTCCCAGACGTCCATCGGGCCGCCCATGACCCACAGGGCGTCATGGTCGCCGAGGTCGGGAATGGACTCGCCGGCGTCGAGCTCGACGGCGCGCCACTCGACGCCGTCCTCGCGCATGAAGTCGCGGAAGACGCCGGGATGCTCGATCGGAATGTGCTGAAAGACGAGGATCGTCGGCTTCGTCATCGTCATCTGACGTGGGCTCGCGGCGGTTCGCCAGCGTCAGCGCAGCCCCGCGGCCAGCTCCTCCGCCATGCGCTGGTCGCGGGCGATGGCCGCGCGAACCTGGTCGGGCCGGGTCTGGAAGCAGTCGAGGCACACCGCGGGGTCGATGTCGTGGCCGGCGGCGTCGAGGCCGCGGGCCTCCATCAGGGCTCGCAGCCGGTCCGCCGTGTGCGTCTGGGCCTTGAAGAAGTCGGAGTAGCTGAGGCCGTTGGCGAGGGCCAGCGGGGTCCACCCCTCGACCGTGCGTGCGTCGAGGGCCGCGCCCTGCTCGACCAGGTAGTCGACGACCGCGTTCACCCCGCGGAACGCGGCCCCGTGCAGCGCCGTCTCGCGCCGGTCGTTCACGGCGTCGACGTCGGCGCCCGCCGCGACGCACATCCGCACCGCCTCGAGCACCTCGTCTTCCTGCCCGGGCAGCGAGCCGCCGTCCTCGCCGGGGATGAAGATGGCGACCCCCGCCGCCACCATCAGCGGCGTCGTGCCGTCGGCGCTCGGGATCAGGGGGTCGGCCCCGGCCTCGAGAAGCACCCGCATCGCCTCGGTGTCGGTGTTCTTGGCGGCGAGGAAGAAGGCGGTCGCCCCCAGTCGGTTCAGCCGGCTGCGCTGGCCGTCCTTCATCCCGTTGGTGGTCATCCGCGCGTCGACGTCGACGCCGTGGGCGATCAGCTTGCGGACGAGGTCGATGCTGTCGACGCGCCCCGTCGGAATCGGCCCCGCCACCCCGCCGCTCGGGTTCGGCCGCCGCGTGCGCACCGTCTGGTGCAGCGCGTTCCAGCCCGCGCCGGCCGCCGTCGGGTCCGCGCCCCGGTCGAGGAGGCGGCTCGCCAGCTCCCAGTGCGCGTTGGCGGCGGCGACCACCAGCGCGCTCTGCCCGTCGGACAGGGTGTCGTCGACGTCCGCCCCCGCATCGAGCAGCGCCTCGGTCGCCGCGATCGCCCCGGCGCGGACCGCGAAGAGCAGCGCCGTGAACCCGGTCGGCTCCGTTGCCCGGAAGTAGCTCCGGCTCGGCCGCGGCTCTCCCGCGGTGCGAACGTGAATGTCGGCGCCCGCCTCGGCCAGCGCCCGGACCGCCGCCGCGTTGTCGCGCGCCGCCGCCCACATCAGCGCCGTCTGGCCGCCCACCTCGTCACGCCGGTCGGGATCGGCCCCCGCCGCCAGCAGCACCCGCACCGCGTCGGCCGGCCCCGCCCGGGCCGCCGTCATCAGCGCCGTCTCGCCCCCCGGCATCGCCGCGTTCGGGTCGGCCCCCGCCGCCAGCAGCACGCGGGGCTCCGGCCGGGGCCGGCCGGCCGGCGGCATCATGCCCGCCCGGAGCTTGCGGACGACCCGCTCCCAGACCTCGGCGCGGTCGCCGACGGCGTCGAGGTCCAGGGTGTCCAGCGTCAGCCCCGCCGCCCTCAACTGCGCGGCCAGCGGGGACGCCACGCCCGCCTCGCCGCCCACGATCCGCGCGTTGTGACAGGTGACGCAGTACCGGTCCAGCACCTCGCGGTGAACGGTGGCTGTGGTCTCCGCCGCCGGGGGCGCCACCCCCGGCCGCCGCTCGCCGGACGCGGCAAGCGACGCCGGCGGCCCCGCGGCCAGCGCGACCGCGACGGTCGTGAGCAACGAGCACCGCTTCAGGACAGGAATCACCATGGCCGGCACCGCATTCGTCTTCACCCGCGGGCCGCTCACCGCCGCGGCGGGGTACGCCAGTGTACGCCCTGGCGAGCCCGCGGCAAAGGCCCACCGCCCTTCGACGCGCCAGGCACCCCGCCGGAGCCGCGAGACCCGGCGAACCGAACGCGGCTGGCGGTCGCCCCAAGTCCCTTCGGACACCCTCGCCGCGCACCCCCGCCGACGGTCGCTTCGGCGCGCTCACTTCAGGACCGCCGCCTTGAACCGGAGGCCGCTCGAGGCGCACCGGCCGAACCCGCGTCGTGCGGCCAGCCTGCCGCTGCGGCGTGGTTGCGTGCAACCCGGATTCACGGTACGGTCACGTCGAATACTTGTTGCGTCCAGGCGTCTCGGCGATCTGATGGCGATGCGGTCCCTCCTCTACCGGCTACTCGGCTCGACCACCTCCATTCGTCCCGAGGAAGCGGCCCCGGTGGCGTTGATGTTCGCGTACTCGTTCCTCGCGATGACGTCGTACAACATCGTCAAGCCGCTGACGCGGTCGCAGTTCATCGCCGCCCTCGGCTCCGACAACCTGCCCTACGTGCTGTTCGTCGCCGGCATGCTCATCGGCGTCGTCATGCACCTCTATACCACCGCGATCCGCCGCCTGCCCCCGCGGCACGTGATACCGGTCACCCAGGCCGTCATCATCGGCCTGCTCGTGCTGTTCTGGGGACTGCTGCAGACCGGCGCGGGATGGGTCACCGTCGCCTTCTACTTCTTCGGCCTGATTCTCGGCATCCTGCTCATCAGCCAGTTCTGGACCCTCGCCAACGACATCTTCGACGCCCGCCAGGCCAAGCGCCTGTTCGGGTTCATCGGCGGCGGCGCCAGCCTCGGCGGGGCGCTGGGCGCCGGCATCACGGCGTTCGTCGTCGAGGAGGTCGGCTCCGAGCAACTGGTGCTGGTCAGCGCGGCCACCCTCGCCGGCTGCACCGGCATCGTGCTGCTCCTGCTGCGCCGCCACCACGTCGAGCACCCGGGGTTCGACGCACCCGAGGCCGGCGTCGGAGGACGCGAGGCCCTCCGGCTCCTCTCGGAGTCGCGCCCGCTCCAGGTGCTGGCCCTGACCGTCGGGTGCGCCGCCGCCGGCGCCGCCGTCGTCGACCAGCAACTGAACATGGCGGCCGAGGCGATGCGCGGCGACGGCGGCGGCGACAGCATCGCGGCCCTGCTGGCCGAGGTCACGGCGTACCTGTCCCTCGGGGGGTTCGTCGTCCAGGTGGCGCTCATCAGCCGCATCCACCGGTCCGCCGGAATCGGCGTGGCGCTGCTCATGCTGCCCATCGGCTTCAGCGCCAGCGCGGCGCTCATCCTCGTCACGGGCACGCTCTGGGCGGTCGCGGGGGCCCGCGTGCTCGGCTCGACGCTGCGCTACACCCTCGACAAGACGACGCGCGAGGTCCTCTTCGTGCCGCTCTCGGCCGAGCTGCGGCACCGGGTCAAGCCGTTCATCGACGTCACCATGGACCGGTTCGCGAAGGCGGTGACGGCGGTGCTGCTGCTCGCCCTCATCCAGCCGTGGGGGCTCGGGCTCGACTGGCGCCAACTGAGCTGGGCGACCCTCGCCATCGTCGGGCTCTGGATCGCGGTCGCGATCCGGGCGCGGCGCGAGTACCTGCGATCCTTCCGGGCCAGCATCGACGCCCGGACCATCACCCCCGACGCGGTGACGACGCGCGCGGGCGAGGCCGCCACCGTCGAGACCCTCGTGGAGGAGCTGTCCAACCCCGACCCCGACGCGGTGCTCTACGCCATCGAGATGCTCGAGGCGCTGGACAAGCCGCACCTCGTCACCCCCCTGCTGCTGCGTCACGAGTCGGGGACCGTACGGGTACGGACGCTCCGGGCGCTCGCGTCGGGCCGCTCGCGCGTGGCGCACCGCTGGAAGGGCGTGGTCGAACGGATGACCCGCGACGACGACGTCGACGTGCGCGCGGCCGCGCTCGAGGCCCTGGCGAGCCTGTCGGACGAGGACGCGGGGGCCGCGATGTCGGACCATCTGGAGGACCCCGAGCCGCGGGTGGCGGTGGCCGCGGCCACGGCGCTCGCCCGGTCCGGACGGGAGCCCGACGTGCTGCTCGCCGCCGCGACGTTCCAGCGGCTCATCGACGACCCCCGCGACACCGGGGCCGAGGGACGACGCGAGGCGGCGCGGGCCCTCGCGAAGGTCGAAGACCGCCGTTTCCGGACTCTGCTGGCGACGTTGCTGCACGACCACCGGACCGACGTCGTCCTCGAGGCCATCCGGAGCGCACGGGCGCTCGGCGCGGCGGACGGGCTGTTCCTCCCCGGGCTCCTGTCGAGGCTCGGCCACCGCGGACTGAAGCATGCGGCGCGGGAGACCCTCGTGGCCTACGGCGAAGAGAGCATCCCCGCCCTCCGCTATGCGCTGGAGAATCCGCACGAGCACGTCTGGGTGCGCCGGCACATCCCGTCCACCCTCGCCCTCCTGCCCCGGCAGGCGGCGATCGACGCCCTCGTGGGCAACCTCGGCACGCCGGACGGCTTCCTGCGCTACAAGATCATCGCGGCCATCGAGCGCCTCCGGCGCAACCATCCCGAGCTGACCGTTCCCCAACCCGCCATCGAGACGCTCCTCATGCGGGAATCGAGGCGCCACTGCAACATCCTGACGCTGGGAAACAACCTGTTCAGGCACGCACCGCCGCCGCACGACGCGCGGCTGGAGCAGTCCCGCGACGTCGAGCGGCGCGATCCGGATCGGGCGGCGACGCTCGCCCCGCACGACACCCTGCTCGAACGCGCCCTCCGCGAGCTCCTCGAACGCAACCTCGACCGAATCTACCGGCTGCTGGGGATCCTGCACGAGGTCGGCGATGTCGCGGCGGCCCGGCACGCGATCGAGCGCGGCGACCCGAGGCGCCGCGCCCGGGCCCTCGAGTACCTCGACAACGTGCTGCCGGGGAGCGTGCGCAAGCGCATCCTGCCCCTGATCGACGAGACGCCCCTGTCGGCCAAGGTCGAGCACGCCAACGTGCTCCTCGGCACGCGGCCGCGCGACCTCGAGGACACCCTCGCGCAACTGATTCACGACACCAACCCGGTGATCGCGGCGACCGCCATCCACTTCGTGGTGGAGCACGCCCCGGGGACCCTGATCGACGATCTGCAGTGGGTGAACGCCCACCGCGACGCCACCGACCCGCACGTCAACGACACCGCCTCGTGGGCGCTGTCCCTGGGGACGCCCGGTCAGGGGACGACGCCGAGGGACGTGCACGGACTGCCGACGGTGGAGCTCGCGGATCGGCTGAGCCGCATCCCGATCTTCGAGTTCGTCTCCGTGGACGAGCTGTTCCGGGTCATCGAGTCCGGCCGCGAGGTCTGGTACGCGGCCGGTCAGCCGGTCGGCGCCGAAGGCGCGACCGAGGCGGTCGAGCTGCTGATCGCCGGCTCGGTCCGGTGCTCCCCCGCCGGCGGCGCGGAAGCCCTGCGAGCCCCCGGCGTCCTCGGCCTGGAGGAGGTGCTGCAGGGCGCCCCCACCACGCAGCCGACCTGGGCGAACGAGCCCTCCGTCTGCCTGCGCATCGGGGCGGCCGACTTCATGGCGATGGTGTCCGACGACGTCCTGCTGGCGCAGGGGCTGTTCCGGTTGCTCCTGCCCCCGCCCGACGGCGGGGGCGGCCGCAGGCCGGCCCACCTGCCGGCCGTGACCCTGCCGAACACGGCGCTGCAGCCGTTCGACGAGGCGATGCTCCTGAGGCAGCATCCTCTGCTGGAACGGGCGGCGGCGGCCGAGCTCGTCGCCCTCGTGGGAGCGGCGCGGGAGCTGAAGCTCGAGGACGGCGGGGTGCTCTTCGACGACGACGACCCGGCCGCGCTGTGCCTGGTGCTGGCGGGCTTCCTGCGGCTGGAATCGCCCGGCGCCGCGCCGATCGCGGCGGGACCGGGCGGAACCCTGCTGGTGGCCGAGACCCTGGCGGGGGCCCCGGCGGGGTGGCGGGCCGTCGCGCAGGGACCGTGCCGCGTCCTGCGGGCGGAACGGGACGAGGTGTTCGCGGTGTTGTCCGACCGGGTCGACTTGCTGCAGGATCTCTTCAGCGGCGCCCTCGCGAACCGGGGCTCCTTGTCGGCGGCGGCCGGACCGGCGCGCTGAGGCCCGGAGTGCGCCCGACCGCGGGCCAGGAGCCGTAGGCGACGCTCTCCGGGCGGGGAGTCTGCGCCGTGGAACGGCGCGGACTCCTGTAGGATTGGTTGGGCGTCCAGCGGAGCCGAAGGCGACGATGGGCGGGCCAGCCTCCGCCGCGGACCGGCAGGCCGGCATCGGTACCGTCGCGCGCCCGCGTCGAAGGACAGGTGATTCCCGTCGGCGGTTCGCCGGACGGGTCAGCCAGGCCTCCGGCGGTGTTCTTCCCGGCCGGCTCGCTTGGAGGCCACGCATGCACACGTCCCATCGGTTCACGGCCATCGCGGCGGCGGCGGCCCTCGTGCTGTGGCTGCCCTTCCTCGCATCGGCCCGGCAGGCCGCTCCCGCCCTGACCCCGGCGGAAATGGAGGCGTTCCTCCTCGACGCCGAGCTGAGCGACGTCCGCGGCGCCGGGGCCGGCGTGACCGGATCGCAACGCGCGACCGCCACCGACGGCCGCCTGACCCACGACGTCCACATCCAGACCGTGGACGTCAGCCGGTCGCGCTTCGTCGCCCGCGGCGCGCGGGTCGAGCTGAACTTCAGGGACTCGTACCGATACAACATCGCCGCCTACCGCCTGGCCGCCCTGCTGGGCATCGACAGCGTGCCCATGTCGGTGCTGCGCGAGATCGACGGCGAGCCCGCCGCGGTCACGTGGTGGGTCGACGACGTGGCCATGACGGAGGGGGACCGCATCGAGCAGCGCACCCTCGGGCCGGACCCCGCGCGGACGAGCCGGCAGTTCTACACGCAGTACGTGTTCGACGAGCTCATCCAGAACCGGGACCGGAACCAGGGCAACATGCTCTGGACGTCCGACTGGAAGATGTGGCTGATCGACCACACCCGCGCGTTTCGCCAGGACGTCGAGCTGACGAGGCCCGAACGGATGACGCGCATCGAGCGGGAGCTGCTCGACAACCTCCGCGGCCTGACCGCGGACGCCGTCGAGGCGGCCGTGGACGGCACCCTGACCCGGGGCGAGCGGTCGAGCCTGATGCGGCGGCGCGACCTGCTGCTGCAGCACTTCGACGACCGCATCGCGCGCAACGGCGAGGGCGGCGTGGTCATCGACCAGTGAACTGTCCTTGAAGAAACGGTCCAATGCCGCTGGTCGTTCCGCCGGCAACGCTCGATGCGGATCGGCCGAAGCATGGGCAAGTTCGTTCCGGGACGGTCCACCAGCCGCCCGGCGAAGGAATCCGAGCATGCAGGCCTTCGTTGTCCCCGCGTCCACGACCTCGCTCCAGCCGGGCCTGCGCCCCCGTCTCCGCCGCGCCCCCGTTCCCGTGGTGCTCGCGGCGCTGCTCGCGGCCGCCGGAGCGCCCGCCCGCGCCGAGGTCCAGCCCGATCCGGGCCGGGTGGTCGCCATCGGCGACATCCACGGGGCCGGCGACCGGTTGCAGGCGCTCCTGCGGCAGACCGGCCTCATCGACGGGGAGCGCGGCTGGAGCGGGGGGACCGCCACCCTGGTGCAGACCGGCGACCTCACCGACCGGGGTCCCCAGGTCCGCGAGGTCATGGACCTCCTGATGGCGCTCGAGGAGGACGCGCGCCGCGACGGCGGCGAGGTCAGGATCCTGCTCGGCAACCACGAGGCGATGAACATGATGGCGGACGTCCGGGACGTCACGCCCGCGATCTTCGCCACCTTCGCGTCGGACGACGCGGAGCGGCGGCGCGAGGACGCCTATCGGCAGTACGCGGCGCACGCGTCGCGACGGCGGAGGGGCCGGGACGGCTCCCGACACCCGGAGCCGATGTCCCGCGACGCGTGGATGCGGGCGCACCCGCCCGGCTTCATCGAGTACCTGGAGGCGATGGGGCCCGACGGGCGATACGGCCGATGGCTGCGCGACAAGCCGGTCGCCACCGTGGTCGGCGACACCATCTTCCTGCACGCCGGCCTCGCGCCGAGCCTCGCGGCAACGAGCGTCGAGGCCCTCAACGAGACCGCGCGGGAAGAGATCGAGCGCTTCGATCGGCACCGCGGCCACCTCGTCGACGCCGGCGTCATCCTGCCCTTCTCGACGCTGCAGGAGATGTTCGCGGCCGTGGCCGTCGAGCTGCAGGTCTGGACCGAGCGGCTGCTGCCCCGCCCGTTCGCGCCGCTCCGCCGCCCCCGGTCGCTGACCCGCCGGGAGAGAGCGCACGTCGAGGTGCTCATGGACCTGCAGACCATCAACAACTGGTCGGTCACCGCCCTCGAGGGGCCGCTCTGGTTCCGCGGCTTCGCCGAGTGGACCGACATGGACGCCGACGCCGTCATCGGCGACGTGCTGGAACGCTTCGGCGTCGCCCGCGCGGTGGTCGGCCACTCGGTCACCACGTCCCGGCGCATCACCGGCCGCTTCGGCGAGCGGGTCTTCCTCATCGACACCGGCATGCTGGAGAGCGCCTACCGAGGCCGGGCCTCGGCGCTGGAGCTGCTCGACGGGCGGGTCACCGCCATCTACCCCGACGAACGCGTCGTGCTCGACGCGCCCGCCGCCGCGCAACGGTGAGGCGCGGGCGGACCGGCCGGACGCGGCGCCGGGGCGATTCTGCGAGGTGGCGCCGCCCCCGTCGCACGCGAACCGAGCCGGTGAGTCAAGGCGCTCCGGACGTCTCGCCGCCTGGCGATCAGGGAACGACCGGCTGCCGCCGCGGACCCCACCCGCCCGGCTGAGGGAGGAAACGCCCCGGCAACGTCGCCGCGCAGGCCGGGCAGCGCCCCGCCGCATCGAGCCGCCAGCGGGTGATGCGGTAGCCGTCGCGGCCGATCAGCACGTCGCCGCAGCCGGGACAGCGGGTGGACTGCCCGTCCTCGTCCCGGATGTTGCCGGTGTAGACGTAGCGCAGGCCCGCCCGCAGGCCCTGCTCGCGCGCCCGGCGAACGGTGTCGGGCGGCGTGGGGGGCACGTCGAGCATCCTGAAGTCGGGGTGGAACGCGGTGAAGTGCAGCGGCACGTCGGGGCCGAGGTGCTCGACCAGCCAGCCGCAGAGCCGGTCGACCTCGTCGCGCGAGTCGTTCTGCCCGGGAATGAGCAGGGTCGTGATCTCGAGCCAGACCTCCGTTTCGCGGGCGATCCACTCCAGGGTGTCGAGCACCGGCTCGAGGTGGGCGAAGCAGATGCGGTGATAGAAGGTCTCGGTGAACGCCTTGAGGTCGATGTTCGCCGCGTCCATGTGGGCGAACAGGTCCCCCCGGGCGGCCGGCGACACGTAGCCGCTCGACACCGCGACGCTGTTGATCCCGAGGGCGCGGGCCGCCTTCGCGCAGTCGATGGCGTACTCCGCGAAGATGACGGGGTCGTTGTAGGTGAAGGCGACGCTGGTGCAGCCGGCCCCGGCCGCGGCCTCGGCCACGCCCGCGGGAGACGCGGCGGCCGACAGCGCGTGGTCCTCTCGCGCCTTCGAGATGTCCCAGTTCTGGCAGAAGCGGCAGCCGAGGTTGCAGCCGGCGGTGCCGAACGACAGCACGCTCGACCCCGGGTAGAAGTGGCTCAGCGGCTTCTTCTCGATGGGGTCGATGCAGAAGCCGCTGGCCCGGCCGTAGCTGGCGAGCACGACCTCGCCGCCGCGCGCCTCCCGCACGTAGCAGAACGCCCTCTGCCCGTCGTGCAGCTTGCACAGACGCGGGCACAGGTCGCACTGCACGCGCCCGTCGTCGAGGGCATGCCACCACGAGCCGCGCACGACTCCCGGCTCGATCTCGTCGCGGTCGAACCGGACGCCGTCCGTGCTCTTCATCTTCGGCGCTCAGGCGGTGGGCACTCGCAACCGGGCGGCCGGTGAAGCGCTCGTCTTCGCCTCCGCCCCCGCCTCCCACCAGGACGCGCCCGCGACGACCGCGCCCGGGGCTTCTCGCCCGAGCTTCCGATCGAGCGCGTCGAGAGGACAACTGTACTCCAGGAGCGGCTTGCGCCGTGGACGGCGCGGCTGCGCAGCGCGGCTCGGACCGCTCACCACCGGAAGGCGCGCTGCCCGGCTTCGGCGTACAGTCCGCGAGCGATCTCCGCCGCGACCGCGCGTTCCAGGTACGGTATGGCGATGGTGTAGCCGGCGGCCGCGGCGCCGGCGGTGTCGATGCGCACCGAGGCCATGCGGTGACGGCGGTCGAAGGGAGACTCGGCGAGCCCCACCGTCTGGATGCGGGCGAGGGGCACGATGGCCAGCCTGCGGGTCCACCAGCCCGACCGGAACAGCACCCCCCACGCGGTGACCGCATACGCGGCGTGCGCGACCCAGCGGTGGGCGTGCAGCAAGGCGGCGAGCGCCGCGGGGGGAGCCAGCGCGAGCCCCCACGCGCCGGCGGGCAGGGTGGCGAGCAGGGTCACCGCCGCGGCCACGGCCAGCCCGCGGACGAGGATGCGCCGCCGCGCCCCCGCCGCGAGCCGCCGCCACGCCACGCCGGCGAGATCGACCTCCGGGAGGACCTGCCGCAGGAGGACCGGGACCTGCGCCGTCTCCACCATGGGGGCCAGCCACTGGCTCTCGGCCTTTCCGCCGTCGGACGAGGGATCGAAGTCGACGTCGTCGTCGGTCGAGGCGCCGCCCCCGACGGTGCGCAGCTCGAGCGACTGCCGGCGGAACCGGCGGTGCAGCGGCGACTCGGTCGCCGTCAGCGACTGGATGCGGGCGGTCGGAATGGTGCGGCGGACGCGGGTGAGCAGGCCGTAGTCGGCGCGCAGGTCCGAGCCGCGGCGGGTCAGGGTGAAGCCGTGGAGCTGCAGCAGGAACCAGGCGACCGACAGCACGCGGAGCAGCACGAACGCCGCCGCCACCAGCGTGACCGCGAGCACGACCCCGGTCAGGACCGGGTTCGCCATGCGGAGCCCGATCAGCCACTCGGCCGCCGCCCCCAGCGGCAGCCGTTCCGCGGCGGTCCGCCACACCGGCTCGAGGAAGTCCCCGTCCGGACGGCTCTGCGCGAGCAAGCCGAGGGCGGCGGCGACCACCACCATGCCCTTGTTCGAAATGACTCCCAGCTTCACCAGCTCGCCGGTCGGGACCCGCAGCAGCAGACGATCGTGCGGCTCGCCGGCGGCCGCGAGCACCCCCGCCTGCCCCCCGGCCGGCCCGTCGGCGGCGGCCGCCGTCGCCAGCCGCCCGCCGCGGCCGGCGACGACCCCCGCCGCGCCGCGCGCGTCCCGCGCGGTGGACCGGCCCGCGAACACGCGGGCGTGCATCTCGGCCACCGCCTCGAGCGACAGCACCCGCATGACCGCCTCGGGCCGGGTGCCGCTGGCCGTCTCGACCCGCACGAGCGCGACCCCGCAGAGGCGGTGCAGGGGGTTCTGCACGAGGTCGATGTTCTGGATGCGCTCGTAGGGGATGTGGCGCTCGGTGCGGGTCAGGATGCCGTCGCGCACCACCATCTCGTCCGTCGCGAGGCGGTAGCGGTAGACCCGGTACTGGACCAGGGCGGCGGCGATGACGGGACCGATGAACAGCCCTCCCCACAGCTCGTAGCTGCCGCCGCCCGAGGCCACGAGGAGCACCAGGGCGGGCACGATGAACCCCTTGGCGAACTGCGCGGCGGTGAAGACCCAGGACAGGGGATGCAGGCGCCGGTCGTCAGACGCCACGGCCGCCTCCCGCCTCGATGAGCCGGTCGCGGAGGGCGACCGCCTCGCGATGCCCGAGACCGCTCAGGGCGACCGACGCGTCGCGGGTGCCGGCAGTGTGGATGACCAGCGTGGCGAGATCGAAGTAGCGCTCCACCGGGCCGCGCGACACGTCGGTGTGCTGCACGCGCGACGTCGGCACCGACGTGACCGTGCGCCAGACGACCCCGCGGCGGATGGTGACGCCGTGAGCGTCGAGGCGGTAGCGGATGTGCCGGTACCGCACCGCCGGCCACAGGTAGCACGCCGCGGCGCCCGCCGCCGACAGCACCAGCACCGCGGCGCCAAGGCCGGCCGCAGGAAGCCAGCCGAGCGGCGTCGCGACGGCAGCGACGAGGACCGCGGCCAAGCCGGACAGCGACCCCGCCGCGACCCCGATCGCGCCGGCGAGCCGCGCCGCGTTGATCGACGCCGGGTCGAGCGCCCGGTCGCCCTCGGCCGCCGCTTCGATTCCAGGGTCGGCTTCGAGAGGCATTCGATGCGGTTTCCCAACCGGACACGGCAGGCGCGGGCATGGCGCGCGGGTCAGTTCGACGCGAGAAACGAGGGCCCGAGCCTCACGCCTGGAGCCAGTGTCATGGGCGCACCCGTCGTCGCGCCGCAACCGGCCCAGACGGATCGGATTCAGGCTATCACGCGACGGGACAGGATGCGGGGGGGACGCTCGCGCTCCCGGAGAACGCCACGGCGGGCGAAACGGTTTCGCCCGCATCCCGGATCGCGAAGACCGTACCAGAGGTCGCCGGGAAAGACCCTGCGAACACTACTGGCGACCTGTCCGGCCTGTCCGGCCTGTCGGCGATCGACCTACGGTAAAATCATGATTCGGAGCTTCCATCGTGCGTGGCCGCCGCGACATCACCGCCGCCACGGCGCTCCGGCTCGCCCGATACTTCGGCACCGAAGCGCAGAGCTGGATGAACCTTCAGACTCGCTACGAACTCCTGGTCGTGGAGCGGACGGCACCCGGCGCATTGCAGGCGATCCGTCCCCGCGAGGCAGCGTGAATCGGAGACGAGGCCCCGTTGAGCAACCCCGAGCGCACCACCGTCACCACCCCCCGGTCCGTTGCGCCGGTCGGGCAGCACCGCTGTCTGCAGGCGATGAGCGCCGGAGCGGGAGCCGCCCTGGCCACCAGCGGCAGGCCGCCGCCGGCCCGCGCCGTTGCGCGAACGGGCGCGGTCGCGGTGCAGCCGCGCCCGTCACCCGACGGGACGGTCGTCGGCGCGTGGACCTTCGGCATGTGGACGGCGCTGCATCTGCAGCGCCTGGGGGCCCGCGTGACGGTGGTCGACGCTTACGGTGCGGGGAACTCCCAGCCGACCTTCGGCGACGCGACCCGCGGTCCGCACGTCGTACCACGGCCAGCCGTACGGGGCGCTGTGGACCGACTGGGCGGGCAAGGCGATTGGTCGCTGGCTCGCGTGGGACGAGGAACGGCGCGACCGGCTGCTGCGCCGGCTCTTCGTGGCCTCTATCCCCGGAGGATGAGCATGGAGTCTCACACGGGGAACGCGATCATACGTGCCGCCGGTGCCCTGGACGAGGCAGCGACTGACGTTGATCTAGCCCACCATCCGTCGCCTGGCGGCTCCGTCTGGTGCCCAACCAACCCTCCAGGAGTCCGCGCCGTTCTACGGCGCAGACTCCTGGACGAGAGTCTGAATCCAGACATTCGCGACCAGGCGTCGGGTTGGCTGCGGAAGGAAGCCGCTGACGTGCGGAGCCATGCGCGTGAGTTGGTCGCCGAGATGGTGGACAAGGGCGTCGAGCCTGGGCTGCCCGACGATCCGGCGATGACGAGCGAGCCGGACGGCAGGCCGCGCGAGGACTGACGACATGGCCGTCAAGTTGGCAAGGCGCGTCTACCGGGCGAGTAATCCCGGCGGGAGCTACAGCGATGCTGAACCGCCTGAAGATAGAGAACTTCAAGGCATGGCGCGAAGTCGACGACGCTGGCTCGATTCTCGAGGAGTACGCGAAACGCCTCCGTCGAGTCCGGACAGCCGGGCGTCGGCGACGCGTTCCTGAAGCACCTGTTCGACCACCAATACCAACCTCGTCGGGTGCGAAGGGTCACGGTGACCGCATTGGCCGACGATCGACGCGGCTTTGACGAGCTCCCGGAGAACACGCTCGATCGCTCGGACCGCAAGTTCCTGGCCGTCGCCGTCGTCTCGAAAGCCGTCATCCTGAATGCGACCGACAGCGATTGGTACCATCAGCAGGCGCTGTTGAGCCGCCTACGGATACGACTCCGCCAGCTCTGTCCGCAGTATGCGTCGAAGGGCGGCCAGGCGGCGTCCTGACGCAGGAGGGTGAGCCCCGGGATGCGGTCGATCCCGAAGTATCCCAGCACTCCGTACTGGCCATGGTCGCCAGCCCTCGGTCGGGACGACGACATGCACCCCAATCCCGAGCGCTTCGTCGGAGACGCCGTCGTGGTCACCGAGAAGCTGGACGGCGGCAATACGCTCCTCCATGCCGGCGCTGTCTACGGACGGAGCGTCTCGGCGCCTTCCGGGGCCAAGTGGATGGCCATGGTCAAGAAGCACCATGCCTGGAAAGTCACCGAACCGGAGGTCTATCTCTACGGCGAGGACATCTACGGGGTGCACAGCATCGCGTACGGGCCCGTGACGGAGGAACGGACGTTCCATGCCTTCGCGCTTCGAAGCGGCGACGGCAGATTCGCGCCGTTCGCCGAGGTCGAGGAGTACGCGGGCCGCCGGGAGATACCGGTCGTACCCGTCGTGTTCAGGGGTTGCTTCCGCTCGGTGGCCGAGGTCCGGGCGTTCGTGAACCGGGCCCACGGCGAGCCGTCGGCGCTCGGCGGCGAGCGCGAGGGCGTGGTGTTGCGGCTGGCGCGCGGGTTCCCGGCGGCAGAGTTCCGGGACAACGTCTGCAAGAGCGTCCGCGTCGGCCACGTGCAGACGGACGAACACTGGACCCGCAGTTGGAGACCGTGCCGAATCGCGAGGCGCTGACGGCGGACTCCCGGCCGCCCATCGGGGTCTCTCGGTCGTCGTCACCTCGACCAGGTCGCCGGCCTTCCGGACGCGATTGATACGGAATCCCGGACACGCTAGAATAGCTTCATGAAGACGACGATTGATATTCCCGAGAATGAGCTGGCGGATGCCATCCGCTTCACTCGCGCGAAGACCAAGCGGGAGGCGGTGGTCACGGCGCTGGTCGATTTCAATCGGCGCCGGCGCATGGCCGAGCTCGTCCGGTACGGCGGCACGTGCCCGGATCTCATGACCGTGGACGAGCTTCGGGCACAGCGCCGGCAACGGGTGACGTCCGTTGATCCTGATTGACACCTCTTCCTGGATTCACTTCCTGCGCCCCGACGGCGATTCGGCGATCCGCAACCGTGTCGAGGCCGCGCTGAGGGCCGGGGACGCCTGCTGGTGCCCGGTCGTTCAACTGGAGCTGTGGAACGGCGCGCGGGGCGGCCCGGAGCAGCGGGGGCTGCGCCATTTCGCGGCCGTGCTTCCGGACCTGCCCATCGACGCCGACGTCTGGTCCGCCGCGTACGACCTTGCCCGCCGCGCCCGCGCCCGCGGCGTGAACGTTCCCGCCGCCGACGTGCTGATCGCGGCCTGCGCCCACCGCCACGGTGCGGCGCTCGAGTCCGCGGACAAGGACTTCGATCGTCTCGGCGACGTGCTGACGCCGGCGGAGGGCTCGTGACCGATTCCCCACCCGGCTGACGAGGCCGACGGGCTTGCACCCCGCCTGATCAGCGGCCGCGCAACCCTTTCGTCAGCGCGATGGACACCCCAGGAGTCGGCCTGCGGCGCGGACTCCCAACCCGCCGCGCCTGAAGCGCCCGGCCCCGTCTCGGTGTCGAAGCCGGCGATCCTGGCAACGCTGATGCGGAAAATACCTGTTTTTCGGAGGCCACCGCGGGCCGACGATCTCCGCTCAGCGCGAGAACAGGTAGGTCATCTTGACCGCGAGCTGGCGGTTGCGGAGCCACGGCGCATCGTAGTGGCGGTAGATGCCGGGGGTGTACTGCCACAACTCGTCGTACAGCCGCATCTCGTCGTAGGCGATGTAGATGTCGCTGCCCGGGCTGTAGATCCAGTTGAACCGGACGCTGGTGCTGAGCTCGCCGGCCGTCGAGTTGTACTGGGTCAGGGTGCGCAGGGTCATCTCCGGCGAGAGGGCGAAGTCGAGGCGCAGCGACGAGAGATCGGCGACGAAGTCGCCCCATGGCAGCTCCACGTCGTTGCGGTCGAACCTCAGCTCGGCGGCGATGCGGCTCGTGGCCCGCAGCCCGAGGGTGGCCCGGGTGTTGACGCGAGTGCCCCCGAAGAACGTCTGGGGCGAGTAGCCCAGCTCGCCGTAGAGGCGGCGCGACGGGTCGCTGCGGTAGCGGTAGTTCCACTCGCCGAAGCGGTACGTGCCCGGCGGAATCGTGACCCCCTGGCCGTAGATCTCGAACGGGATGTCGAGCTGCTCGAAGTGGTCGTTGTACCAAACGGTCATCGACGAGCCGTTCTCGAAGTAGGTCCCGATCATGTGGTGGATGCGCCGCGTCAGCAGCCGGTTGTTCTGATCGGTGGTGTAGGTGATGTTCCACATCGGGTCGAACATGCGGATGCCCCAGCGCCCCGGGCGGGGGTCCCACTCGCCGTGGAACTTCGAGGTGCGGATGCCAACGCGGGGCACGAAGCCGACCTCGGCGTTGAAGTTCTCCTGCAGGTCGATGTACTCGGCGTAGATGCTCCACGACGGGCTGAGCCAGGTGCCGCGGGCGTACGCCGCCATGTCCCGCCCGGACTCGCCGGGACATCGGCCCCGCGTCACGGCGCTCGCGCCGCAGAGCGCCGTCTCCGTTTTGGCGAGGAACCCGTTCACCGTGAAGTTGCGGTGCAGGGCGAGGGTGGTGTCGGCGGCCAGCGTCCGGTTGAAGTGGGCGTCGTTGACCGAGTTCTTGTCGATGACGATGCCGCCGACCTTCGAGCGGGCCAGGATGTCGCGGCTGTAGCGCCCGACGAAGAAGTTGTCGCCGGGGTTGCCGAACGCCTCCTGCGTGGTGATGTTCATCGCCGCGACGTTGTGGCGGTCCACCTTGCCCGAGACGCGGGTGCCCCCGACGATCGGCACCGGCTGGCCGCGGTCGGACAGCCCGATGCGCCTCGTGAAGAACAGGTCCGCGAGGCGGCTGAACCCGGAGGACGCCCCGACGTTGAACATGCCCGCGTTCTCGAGGAAGAAGTCGCGCTTCTCGGGGAAGAACAGGGGAAACCGGGTCAGGTTGACCTGCTGCTCGTCGACCTCGACCTGCGCGAAGTCGGTGTTGAGGGTCACGTCGAGGTTGAGGCCGGAAGCGAGGCCGTACTTGACGTCGAGGCCGAGGGCGCGGAACCCGCTCCCGTCGAGCCCGCCGGCGCCCACCCGGTCCTGCCGTCCGCCCGTCAGCACGTAGGGGGTCACCCGCAGGTCCATCCCCTGGTCGACGCCGGTGATGCCGGTCATGGTGCCGGCGAGGCTCACCCGCGTGAGGGTGTACTCCTTCGAGATCGGCGACCAGTACACCTGCTCGTTCTTCCTGCGGATGTTCCGCATGAAGTTGACGCCCCACACCTGCTCCTCGTTCTCGGGAAAGCGCAGGGTGATCATCGGGATCGCGATCTCCGCCGTCCAGCCCTCGGGGGTGCGGTGGGCCACCACGTCCCACACCCCGTCCCAGTTCACGTTGATGTTCGACGTGTTGGTGCCCCGCCAGCCCCCCTCGCCCTCCTCGGACACCTGCTGCTCGAGCTTCGCCCCGAGGGGGCTGGTCACGAACATGTAGCCGGAGCGGCGGTCGTGGAAGGTGTCGAGGATGACCTGGAAGTTGTCCTCGTCGAGCAGCCGCAGCGAGTCGCGGCGCATCTCCGTCGCGATGACCGCCTCGGGGACCGAGTCGAAGGCCTCGACGCCGATGTACAGCGCCTGCGCGTCGTAGAGCAGGCGCACCACCGTGCGCTCGGTGGCCGGCTCGCCCTCGGCCGGCTCCTGCTGCACGAAGTCGTCGACGACGGCGGCCGACAGCCAGACCTCCTCGTCGAGCCGACCGTCCACGACCGGGGGCCGCTCGACCCGGCGCGGTTGCACCTGCAGCGACGCGCCGAGGGAGAAGCCCGCCCGCGGGGCGTCGCCGCCCTCGAGGACGAGCGACTGGCCGTCGGCCAGGGGGCCGCCGCCGTTCCCGGCCGCGGGCGCCTCCTGGGCGGCGGCCGGCACGGCGACGAGCGTACAGAGTCCGACCCACAGGCACCAGGCTGTTCGCATGTTGCCTCCATTATAGCCGCCGCCTGCCGGCAGGCGGCATCAGCGGCGGGGCCGGTAGGTCCACTTCGTCAGCCGCAGCGCGCCGCCGGCCCCGTCGTGGAAGAGGGTGCCGTTCAGACGCGTGACCTCTTCGATGCGCGCCTCGATCCGGAAGTGCCCCTGCTCGGGGTGGGTCGCCTCGGCGACGAGCTCGAGGGTGTCGGCATCGAACTCGATGACGTCGAACGCCACGTTCGCGGGGTTCAGCATCTCGCCGGTGATGGTGTCGCCGTCGACCTCGAACCGCACCGTCGAGGCGTCGTAGCCGGACTCGGGAATCCACTGGCCCGACCACGTGCCGTGCAGGGCGTCGTTCTGTGCGAAGGCTGGGGCGCTCACCAGAAACGCCCCCAGCAGGAACCAGGCTCGTCCACGAGTCTGCGCCGTAAAACGGCGCAGACTCGTGGCAGGGTTGGTTGGGCGGCAATCGGAGCCGAAGGCGACGATTTCCGGGCTAGCTCTCATGGCCGTCTCCTCCACGATGACGCGCGCAGCATGCGCCGGGGTCCGCGTCGCGGACGACGGCGCCGCCCGCGCGGATCGAAGCGCCGCCGCTCCCGGGTGTCCGCGCTTCCGAGGCTGTAAATGTCGGCGACCCGCCGGCCACCGTCCGATCCGAAACCGAAACCGCTGACGGGGTCCCGAACCGCGACGGCTGCCGGCGGCCGGATCGGGAAGGCGGTGGACCCACCCTTACGGGCAGTCTACGAAAAGCCGGTTCGAGGGTAAAGTACCAGCCATGACTGCAAGCAGCCCTTTTCCGGCCGCCGGTCTCGCTCTCGCCGCCGGTCTGTTCGCGGCGTCCGCCGACGGGCAGCCGCGCGTCCACGAGATACGCGTCGAGAGCCCGGCCATGGCCTCGGGCGAGACGATGCCGCGGCGGTACACGCCGGACGGGCACAACGTGTCGCCGCCCGTCACCTGGAGCGGCCTGCCCGAGGGCACCCGCGAGATCGCTGTGGTCTGCGCCGACTTCGGGGCCGGGAGCCCGCCCCCATGGGTGCACTGGATCGTCTACGGCATCCCCGCCACCGCCGACGGGCTGCCCGAGGGGCTGCCGATCCTGCCGGAGACGCCGATGCCCCCGGAGCTGGAGGGGGCCATCCAGGGGCTGAACGGGTGGCGGCGGCCCTACTACCGGGGGCCGGCGCCACCGGCCGGCACCCCGCACCTGTACCACTTCACGGTGTACGCGCTCGACGAGGCCTTGGGGCTCGAGCCGGGCCTGACTCGCCGGAAGCTGCTCGAGGCCATGGAGGGCCACGTCATCGGGCGGGGAGACTTGGTGCCCATCTACGAGCGGTTCTAGCCGAGCGACGGCCCGGACAGCGGCTAAGCCCGGCCTGGTGGGAAGGAGCCGCGACGGCACGATCCAGTGGCGTGGGGCCGTCAAACACAAGAGGAGCGACCGATGGAAGACAAGCGTCCACAGCTCATCTCCCGGCGCGCCCTGCTGCGTCGCGCCGGCGCCGCGGCGGCGGCCGGCGCGGCAGCCGGTACGGGGGTGCCGGCCGCGGCGGAGACGCCCGCGGAAACGGCCGCGACGACGCCGGCCGCACCGGTTCCGGGCGCTTCCCAGGCCCCCGCGCCGGCGCCGCCGCGCGCCGCCTGGGAGCAGTTGACGGCGGAGGAGGCGGACCTGCTCGAAGCGATCGCCGACCAGCTCATCCCGAGCGACGAGCTCGGACCCGGCGCGGTGGCGGCGGGCGCGGTGGTCTACATCGATCGGGCCCTCGGCGGCGCGCTGTCCGAATCGCGCGGCGCCTACCGCGCCGGCCTCGCCGCGTTCGACCGCTACTGCCGGGCCTCGCGCGGCGCGCCGTTCCGCGAGCTGCCGCACGTCGACCAGGTGTCGGCCCTCATCGACGTCGAGACCGGCGCCGCGACCGGCGCGCGCACCGGCTTCGCGGGCAGCTCCGCCGCGTTCTTCAACATGGTGCGCGGCCATGTCCTGCAGGGCACCTTCGGCGACCCCTACTACGGCGGCAACCGCGACTACGTGGGCTGGGACCTCATCGACTATCCCGGCGTGCGAACCGCCGTCTGGCCCCGGCTGCAGGCGCAGCTCGAGGCCGGCGAGCTCGAGCCCGCCCGCCGGTCCGCCTACGACACCGAGTACTTCGACAAGGCGGTGGTCAGGACCGCGAGGGGGGAGGCGCACCATGGCGACTAGGCTGCCGGGGACCGACGTCGTCATCGTGGGGCTCGGGGCGGCCGGCGGGGTCGCCGCGCTGCCCCTCGCCGAGGCCGGGCTCGACGTGATCGGGCTCGAGGCGGGGGGCCGCCTCACCCGCCGCGACTTCGCCCCCGACGAGATCCGGAACAACGTGCGGGCGTGGCCGTTCTCGGTCCAGAAGTGCGCCAGCGAGGTGCCGACCCTGCGCCGCACCCGGTCGGAGACCGCGGTCCAGGGCGGCGGCCACCCCATGATGAACGCCGTCGGCGGCACCACCCTGCACTACTGGGCGCAGAGCTGGCGGCTCAACCCGTGGGACTTCGAGGTCGTCTCGGCGACGACGCGGCGCTACGGCCGCTCGCGCCTGCCCGAGGGGACGACGGTCGAGGACTGGCCCTTCGGCTACGCCGAGCTCGAGCCGTACTACGACCGCGTCGAGCACGAGATCGGCGTCTCGGGACAAGCCGGCAACATCGGCGGCCGGCGCGACGGGCGGGGCAACCCGTTCGAGGGCCCCCGCGCCCGCGACTATCCGATGCCGGCGCTGCGCTGGACCGGCTTCCTGGAGGGAATGGCGGAGGCGGCGCGCTCGCTGGACTGGCAGCCTTTTCCCGGGCCCGCCGCCATCAACTCGCGCGCCTACCAGGGTCGCTCGGGCTGCATGTACCACGGCTTCTGCAACCGGGGCGGGTGCCACGTCGACGCCAAGAACTCGCCCGCGGTGACGACGATCCCGCGCGCCGAGGCCACCGGGCGGCTGAAGGTGGTGACCCACGCCCACGTCCGGCGCATCGAGACCGACAACCGCGGCCGGGTGACCGGCGTCACCTACCTGCAGGACCGGGAGGAGGTCTTCCAGCCCGCCCGGTTCGTCCTGCTCGCCAGCTATACCTACGAGAACGTGCGCCTGCTGCTGCTGTCGAAGTCGCGCGCCTGGCCCCTCGGCCTCTCGAACAACCGCGCGCAGGTCGGCCGGCACTACCTCAGCCACCACCAGGGAGCGGGGGTGACCGCGCTGTTCCCCTACGATACGCACGCCTGGTACGGCCTGCCCGCACAGGGCGTCGCGGTCGACGACTGGGCCGACGACAACTTCGACCACGGCGGCCTCGACTTCATCGGCGGCGGCAACCTGTGGGTCTACTCCGACCGGCGCCCCATCACGGCCGCGGGCATGAGCACGTTCGGGCGCGCCCCCGCCTGGGGGTCGGCGTGGAAGGCGTTCGTCCGGGAGAACGCGGACCGGACGAACAGCGCCTACATCCAGAAGACCACCCTGCCCTACGAGTCGAACTACCTCGACCTCGACCCGGTGGTCACCGATCCGGTCGGCGACCCGGTGATCCGGGTGACGGCCGAGTACAAGCGGAACGAGCTGGCCATCGCCGAGTTCCTGCAGGACAGGATGGAGCGGTGGTACCGCGCGGCGGGGGCGGTCGAGGTGCAGCGCGGCGGCCTCGGGGGGCAGATGGGGGTCTCGACCCACGCCTACGGCGGGACCCGCATGGGCGACGACCCCGAGACCAACGTGGTCGACCGCCACGGGCTGTCGCACGAGGTGCCGAACCTCGGCGTCCTCGGCGCCTCGGTCATGGGGACGAGCGGCGCCCGGAACCCCACCCTGACCGTGCAGGCCCTGGCGTGGCGCACCGCCGAGCACGTGGTGAACAACTGGCGTTCGATCGTGGAGTAGCGCACCAGGAGTCCGCACCGAGCGCGGTGCCGATTCCCCGGCACGCCCAGTGGGGCGGCGAGCGGAGCCGAAGCCGACGTTCACCGGGGCCAGGGGTCCGCACCGAGCGCCGTGCAGGTTCCCCGCAGGCCCGGTGGGGCGGCAAGCCGAGCCGAAGCCGACGTTCGCTGGGGCCGGGGTCCGCACCGAGCGCCGTGCAGGTTCCCCGCAGGCCCGGTGGGGCGGCAAGCCGAGCCGAAGCCGACGTTCGCTGGGGCCGGGGTCTGCACCGAGCGCCGTGCAGGTTCCCCGCAGGCCCGGTCGGGGCGGCGAGCGGAGCCGAAGCCGACGTTCACCGGGGCCAGGGGTCCGCACCGAGCGCGGTGCCGATTCCCCGCAGGGCCGGTGGGGCGGCAAGCGGAACCGAAGCCGACGTTTGCGGGGGCCGGGGGTCTGCACCGAGCGCGGTGCAGATTCCCCCGGCAGGCCCGGGGCGGCAAGCGGAGCCAAAGCCGACGTTTGCGGGGCTACGCGAGCACGCGTAGCACGACCCGCCGGTTCTGCGCCCGCCCCTCCGGCGTGTCGTTGGGCGCCACCGGCTGGTCCTCGCCGTAGCTGATGATGCCCATCTTGTGGAGGGGAAGTTGGTGCGCCTCGTGGAGATACCGCCGGGCGTTGTCGGCGCGTTGCATGGCGAGGCGGGCGTTGTTCACGGCCGAGCCGGTGGCGTCCGTATGCCCTTCTATCTCCACGAACGACGCGATCGGCAGCGCGCGCAGGTCGGCCACGAACTGGTCCAGATACGCGCGGACCTCGTCGGGCAGCGCGGATTGCGAGATCCCGAACCCGGCGACGTTCTCGTCGATCACCATCTCGTACACGAGACGCCGGTTCGCGTTCTCGAGGGTGTTGCCCAACTGGTCGGCGGTCCTCCGCGCCATTTCCGCCGCCGTCTCCGCCGAGCTGGCGACGGCGAATGCGTTCCGGGCCGTCTGCTCGACCGCGTCGATCCGCGCCCCCTGTTGCTGTACGATGGCCTCCGAATCGTCCAGGTCGCGGCGCACTTCGGAGATCTGGGCGCCGACCTGCGCCTGAATCTGCGCGGCGGTGTCTTCGACGAGACCGGTCGTGGCGAGGCAGCCGCTGAACAGCGCCGCGCCCCCTGCCACCGCTACCGATGCCATTACTCGCATGAGGGTCCTCCCTGCCGGATCCGATCCGCCTTGCCCAAGCCCCTCCGCGTTGCCCCGCCGGCATCGTGGACGACAAGGGCTCGCACCGGGACGCATCCCACCTGGCCCGCCCACCGTCGCCTGGCGGCTCCGCTGGGCGCCCGACCAACCCTGCAGGAGTCCGCGCCGTTCCGTGGCCCGGACTCCCGGTGGGATTACCGACTGTATCGGCACGGCGCTCCGGGAACTTCACAGGCGGCCGCGCCGGCCGGCGCACTTTCTTCCGGCGGCGCTGGCGATCCTGCTCGCGGCGGCGGCCGTTCCCGCCGTGGAGGCCCAGCCCCCGTCGGAGGCCCGGCCCGAACCGGAGACCCGGCCTCGCCCCGGGAACGACGGCGTCGCGCGCCCCGTCGTCCGCCCGCCGCGGGTGGCCGACCCGCCGGTCATCGACGGCCGGCTCGACGACCCGGTCTGGGGCCGCGCCGCCCACATCACCGAGCTCGTGCAGCGCCGGCCCCTCGACGGCCCCCCGGCGACGGAGGCGAGCGACGTCTACGTCGCCTACGACAGCGACCACCTCTATCTCGGCCTGCACGCGCACTACAGCGACCCCGGCATGATGCGGGCGAACCGGCGCGACCGCGACCAGACCGTCGAGGACGACCTGTTCCTCGTCTACTTCGACCCGTTCCTCGACCAGCAGCGGGCCTACGTCTTCACCGTGAACGGGTACGGGGTGCAGGGCGACGCGATCCTGCGGGCGGGGGCCCTCGGGGGCGGCCGCTTCGGAGTCCCCCGCGGCGACGCCTCGTGGGACGTGCTGTTCGACACCGCGGCCCGCCTCGTCGCCGACGGCTTCGTCGCGGAGATGGCCATCCCGTTCAAGAGCCTCCGATACCCGCGGCGGGAAGCCGGGTCCGAGCACCGGTGGGGGCTGCAGATCGCGCGCACCATCGGCGGCAAGGACGAGGCCGACGTGTGGTCCCGCACGTCGCGCGACATCGCCGGCTTCCTGCCCCAGATGGGCCGGCTCGACGGCATGACCGACCTCTCGCGCAGCCACAACCTCGAGATCCTGCCCACCGTCACCGCGACCCGGTTCGGCGCCCTCGACCGCGGCACGGGCCGGTTCGACGAGGGAGACCTGTCGCCGGAGGGCGGCGTCAACGTCAAGTACGGCGTCACGTCCAACCTCACCGCCGACTTCACGTTCAACCCCGACTTCTCGCAGATCGAGTCGGACCTGCCGCAGATCGAGATCAACCAGCGGTTCGCGCTCTTCTACCCCGAGCTACGCCCGTTCTTCCTGGAGGGGGCCGAGATCTTCAACATCCGCGCGCCGATCACCACCGTCCACACCCGCACCATCGTGGACCCCGCGTACGGGGCCAAGCTGACCGGCAAGGTGGGGCGGACCACCCTCGGTCTGATGTACGCCAACGACGCGGAACCGGGGAACGTGGACGACCGTACCGACCCCGCGTTCGGGCAG
The DNA here is from genome assembly GCA_965215105.1 of Vicinamibacterales bacterium. GTDB lineage: Bacteria > Acidobacteriota > Vicinamibacteria > Vicinamibacterales > UBA8438 > JAJEEA01. The sequence goes on along the minus strand of OZ244051.1, from coordinate 6,478,374 downwards.
GCCGCGCACACGTTGGTGGGCCGGGCGCGCTACGACCTCTACGCCGAGTCGCACGTCGGCGCCGTCTTCACCGACCGGGAGCTGCTCGACGGCTACAGCCGGCTCGCCGGCGTCGACTCGAACTTCCGCCTCGGTGACACCCACGCGGTCGCGTTCCGGGCCATGGCGACCGACCACCGGGACCGCGGGGGCGCGGAGACGACGGGCCGTCTCCTCGACGCGCGGTTCAGCAAGAGCGGCCGAAACCTGCGCTACGCGGTGTCCTCCTACTCGCTGTCGCCCGAGTTCAGGACCGACGTGGGGTTCGTCCGCCGCACGGACCAGCGCTACACGTCGGCGACCGGGGGCTACCGCTGGTGGCCGGAACACTGGCTCCGCAACTGGGGGCCCGAGTTCGTCTACGGGCGCAACCACGACTTCGCGGGCGTCCTGCAGGACGAGGTCGCCGACGCCGGCATCAACCTCGCCCTCGCCCGGAACATGTTCGTGGCCAGCAACGTGCGGCGGGAGCTGGAGCGTTTCGGCGGCATCGACTTCCACAAGACCCGCGCCCGGGTGTTCGGCCGCGTCGACACCAGCCGGCGGATCGGGGTGTCGCTCGAGTACCGGCGGGGCGAACAGATTCGCTTCGACGAGGAGTCGCCCTACCTCGGCCGCGAGCAGGGGATCACCGCACGGCTCAACCTTCGCCCCGTCCCCCGCCTGCGGTCGGCGATCAACGTCACCACGAACCGGTTCACGGACCCCCGCCGCGGGGGCGGCGCGGTGTTCGACGTGCAGATCTACCGCGCCCTCACCACCTACCAGTTCAGCAACCGCCTGCTCTTCCGCAACATCAGCGAGTACAACACGCTGCGAGGGACGCTGGACCTGAACTTCCTGCTCACCTACCGCGTCAACGCGGGGACCGTCTTCTACGCCGGCTACGACGACCACTATCGGCAGGCGGACCGAATCGACGGCGACCTGCTGGACTGGCACGACGTCGGCAGCGGGCGCTCGACCTGGAACTGGCGCCAGCGCACGAACCGCGCGGTCTTCCTGAAGCTCCAGTATCTCTTCCGGTACTGAGGTGCCGCCGGTGCGGCGTGGGGTCCGTTGACGGCGCACGGCCAGGGGTCTCCCGTCGCCCCGCGTTCGGGACCGGCGTCGGTCGCGCGATCCGGACGGGGCGGACGAGAGCTCGAACTGCCCGCGCCTGGTCGCCTTGGCGCGGCAGCGCCAAGGCCGGTGACGGGAATCACCTGGTCACATGGCGGGCGCCGGGAGCCGTCGAAACCGTAGAAGACGGGGTGCATCAGGGCCGCGGTTCGTAACGGTCGTTGTCCTGTGCGGTCAGGGCGTACAGATCCTCAAGCGAGTGCCAGCCGGGCGACGCCGCTCTCGCGGCCGGCTTGCGGCGCACGAAGTAGCGGCGGCCCAGGGTCGCGCCGCGGCGGTTGGGATACGCGCGCGCCTTGCGGTCCAGCTCCGCTTCCAGGCCTCTCGGCGACCTCACGGGACCCCACTTGCACTCGCCGAGGTCCGTCCAGTTGTCGTCGCGCAGCCCGACGACATCGATCTGTGCAGGAGGCTCTTCTCGAGTGGGTCTCGCGCTTCCTCGCCGAGGGCTCCAGTACTCGCCGACCTCGAAGCCGGCGGCGACGCCCTCGGCCGCATAGACGAGCGGCAGCGCCTCGCGGCACAGCCGTTCGAAACCGGCGCCGAACCATGCGTCGAGGCTCGGCGCGATGCGGTCGCCGAACACACGTGCGGCACCGCTGCCACGAATCGCGCTCATGTTGGGGAAGACGAAGCGGAACCAGAACCGGAGCAGCGGGTCGTCGATTCCGAAGCGCACCTGCCTCGGATTCGGACGCCGGCGATCGAGGGGGTACCGCCGCTGCAGGTACCCCAGGCTGACGAGCTGCTGCAGGTAGTAGTGCAGGTTGCGTTCCGGCAGCTCGGTGGCGGCGGCGATGTCGCGCGGCGAACCGTGGCCCGAGGCGACGGCGAACAGCACGGCGTGGTACGGCGCCACTTCACGCAGCTCCTCGCGCAGCAGGAACGTGGGCTCGTGGAACAGCGGCGCGAACTCGTCGAGGAGGGAGTGTCGAATGTTGCGATCGATGGATTGGCCGTCATCGAGACAGAGCAGGTACTGCGGAAGACCGCCGACGAGGAAGTACGCTCGCGCCCGATCCGCCGGGGACCAATGCGGATGGAACCGGGCCGCGTCCAGGTAGCCGAACGGTTGCAGGTGGATCTGTGCCGTGCGGCGCCCGAACAGCGGGCTCGCCCGGCCGAGCACCTCGCGTTCCATGAACCCGAGGTACGAACCGCACAGCAGCAACACCACGTTGCCGGCGCGCTTCCACTCCCGGTCCCAGCAGTGCTGCAACGCCGACAGGAGGCCGGGGCTGGACGCCGCGATCCACTGGAACTCGTCGAGAGCCAGCACGAGCTTCGAGCCGGAGTGAGACGCGTCCCATTGCCCGACCACCGTCCGCAGCGCCTGTCGCCAGTCGCCGGCCCGGAGCTCCGCCAGCAGCGGCAGGCCGAGCCCCTGTGCAGCTTCCGCCAGGAACTCGCGCACCTGTAGCGCCGCCGCCGACTGCTGGCCCAGGTAGTACACGCCGGGCCGCTCGGCCATGAACTGCAGGATGAGCTCGCTCTTGCCCACCCGGCGCCGGCCGTAGATGGGAATCAGCTCCGAACGGGGAGACTCGAACGCCTTCGCCAGCAGGCGCAGCTCGGCGGTACGCCCGATGAAGTCCGCCATGCCGCCAGTATGCGGCGGCTCCGTCACTTCGTCAAGTCATGTTACGACCAGTCATGTTTGGACAAGTTATGCCTGGATGACGATTCCCGGAATGAGTGTCGCTCCAGACGCGGAAAAGCCTACTGGTACTACGTCGCCGAAGGCCGCCGGGTCGACGCCGGCGATCTCCTCGATAGTCGCGTCGGCCCTGCTATATGGGTGCGGCTCTTTTTCGTAGAGTGCTATCTCACTCATCCATAAGGGTTTACGCCCGAGGACACCGCCACTTCGGTACGCTTTGGTCGGGGTCAGTACCCGGCCAGCGCCTCCACCCGCCTCTCTCGGGCAGCCGTCCGACCTGATCATCTCGGCGCCGGCACGCCGGTCTGTCGTCTCCCGCGACCCCTGGACATTCCCGCGGCGTTCTGCTACGGTGCCTTGGGAAGGGAGACGCCCCTGCTATGGCCCCGGCGGCGACGAGGTTCTCGGGACGCGCCTTCAGCGCGCGGGACATGACGCTGATCCGCCAGATCGTGCGGGACTGTCCGGGCTTGAGCCGGATGGAGCTGGCCCGCACCGTGTGCGAGCTGTTGCGGTGGCGGCGGCCCAACGGGAAGCTGAAGGCCCGCGAGTGCCGCGAGTTCCTGGAGCGGCTCGACGCGGAGGGGGCGCTGGCCCTGCCGGACAAGCGCCGGGGCCGCGCCGTCGGCTCGGTCACCCGCGTGCCCCGGACGGCGGCGGGCGAGCCGGGGCCCTCGCTCGGCGGCGCCGTGCGCGACGTCGAGCCGATCGAGGTCGAGCTGGTGCGCGAACCCGCCCAACGCCTGCTGTTCCGGGAGCTGGTGGGACGGTACCCACTACCTCGGGCACAAGGTTCCCTTCGGTGCCCACCTGCGCTATCTGGTGTTCGCGTCGAGGCCGGCCCGCGCGGTGGTCGGCTGCCTGCAGTTCTCCAGTCCGGCGTGGCGCATGGCGGCGCGGGACCGCTGGATAGGCTGGGACGACGCGGTACGGGCGCGGAATCTCCAACGCGTGGTCAACAACAGCCGCTTCCTGCTGCTGCCGTGGGTCGCGGTGAAGAACCTCGCCAGCGCGGTGCTGGCGCGCGGCCTCGGGCGGTTGGCGGCGGACTGGCCGCGCCGCTACCGGCTCGAGCCCTGGCTCGTCGAGACGCTGGTGGACCCCCGCCGCCACCACGGCGGTTCGTACCGCGCCGCCAACGGGGTCGCGCTGGGCGCCACCACCGGCCGTGGGCGCATGGACCGGCACTGCCGCCGCGTCGGCGAGGCGCCCAAGACCGTTCTGGTCTATCCTTTGGTCCGGGATGCGAAGCGGCGGCTGCGGGAGAGTTGACCATGCCAAGTAGGTCTCTGTCATGCCGCCCGCAGAACCCCATGAACATCTCTCCGTCGACGAAAAAGAGCCGCACCCATCTCAGTTCGACACCGTGCTTCCATGCGCATCGGGGTCGCCTCAGGCGGACGGGTCACCACCTTATCGTCCACGCACCGGCAACGCCCCTGCCGGATGCAGGCAACGACACGGATACCATGTGCTGCCGATCCGCACGTTCGGTATTGCGCTTGAGCCTGCGTCCGATGATCCCGGTCACGACCGCACCGACGCCCGCCGCCAACCCGATACGCAACCACGTCTCATCGTAGCCGCGCACTTCGCCCGTCAACGCGAGGATGCAAACCGCCGCCCCGCCTACATCGCCGATCCGGATCATCGTGTCGGCCGTTTCGAGACGCGTGTCTCCGACGGGTTCGTCGGCTGCTTCCGCGCCGGCTGTCACGAACAAGGACGCCGCCGCCAACATGGGAACGAGATTCCTGATCATGTCAGAGTCCTCCTCGAACACCGATGAAGACAAAGCATTCCCGCGTCGCCTCGCACTACCAAGTTGCCGTCACCGCCGACGAAACCGGCGAAAAGGCCGTCGACCCCGTCGACACGCCGTCCCGGGATCCCCCGGGACGGATCACTGCTACCCGCGCAGCAGCAGGACCGACGCTGGCGACCCTCGGCGTCGAATGTCTCGGAAAAGAACCTGAGCCCTCACCACGAGACCGACAGAGCGGCGCCGCTCCTCAACGGCGCCACCGCCACCCGCGGCGGGCGGCGGTAGATCTCCCGCACCGCCCTGTACTCGGCGTCGATGGTCCCGCCGATCCCAGGCCCCCAGCAGGCCAGTCAGGCACGAGGCCACCGACATGCGGAACGCCACTCCCGCAGTCGGCAACTCTCCCTCGAGCCTGATGAACACCACGCCGATGCCCCATAGGGCGCCAGCGCCGGTCGCGAACCCCGTGAGGTAGCCGTCCCGCAGAGGGTCATCCCACCGTTGACGAACCCACCGAACATCGGGCTCTCTGAGCACGACCCGGTCGCCGCCGACGAGAAGATGGATGGAGGATGGGGAGACGGCCAGGGCACTGCCCTCGATCGTCTCTCCGGCCTCGGTGGTGACGGTGATGCCCTCTTCGAGGGCGACCAGCCCCGCGAGGTCGGCGAACGTCTGTGCGGGCTGCGCCCCCGCGACCGCCGGAACGGCCGCGAGAGCGCTCACCAGGGCAATGAACCTCATCTACTGCATCCGCAGGACGATTCCGGGCCGTTCGAAGCCCGGATCGATGCTGGAGATGGTGACGACATCGCTCGCGCGCTGCGGACTGCTCATCAGGACCATCAGGACCTCCCTCCAGGTCTGCGCCGAGATCGACCGATCCGGCGTGTCCGGGCTTCACTCTATAAGAGAGTTCAGGGGGCCAAAGTGTTACAGTTTTTTTAAGGCGGGTCGCGGCCTCCAAGAGGCGCCGTTGGAGCCGCCGGGGCAACGCCGTCCCGCGGGACTCGGCGCTGAGGCGCCCGGCCTCGGCGGCCGGCGGCGGCGCGATGCCCTGACCGATCTTCCGGGCGTCCGCGCCGTTTCGGGGCGAACCGGGCGGCGCTGCGGTATCGTAAGGGAGTGGCTCCCACCGACGCGCCGCACGACGGCCCCGTGGGCGACCCGCGCAGCGCCCCGGCCGGCCCCCTCGGCTCGGGGACCGGCGTCCTCCTGATCGCGGTCTTCACCATCGCCACCTGCGGCCTCGTCTACGAGCTGCTCGCGGGCACCATCGCCAGCTACCTCCTCGGCGACAGCGTCACCCAGTTCTCGACCGTCATCGGCGTCTACCTGTTCTCGATGGGCGTGGGGTCGTACCTGTCGCGCCACGTCCGCCGCGATCTGCTGGTCCGCTTCATCGAGATCGAGATCCTCGTGGGCCTCGTCGGCGGCCTCTCGTCGCCGGTCCTCTTCTTCGCGTTCTCCGAGGTCGACGCCTTTCGCGTGGTGCTGTACGGCTGGGTCACCGCCACCGGGGTGCTCGTCGGCCTGGAGATCCCGTTCCTCATCCGCATCCTGAAGGACGAGTTCCCGCTGCACGACCTCGTCTCGCGCGTCCTGTCGCTCGACTACCTGGGGGCGCTGGCGGCGGCGCTGCTGTTCCCGCTGTGGCTGGTGCCCCAGGTCGGCCTGATGCGGTCGTCGTTCGTGTTCGGCGGGCTGAACGTGCTGGTCGCGGTGTGGACCTGCCACTACTTCCGCCGGCGCCACCGGCGGCCGCGGCTCGCGGTGCAGGCCTGGGGGGCGTTCGCGGTGCTGGCGCTGGGCGCGGTCTTCTCGGACGACCTGACGACCTGGTCCGAGCGGCGGCTCTACGAGGACCCGGTCGTCCTGTCGCGCTCGTCTCCCTACCAGCGCATCGTGCTGACCCGGGGCGGCGACGGGGTCCGCTTGTTCCTGAACGGCAACCTGCAGCTCTCGACCCTCGACGAGTACCGCTACCACGAGGCGCTGGTCCATCCGGGTCTCGCGGCGGTGGCGGCGCCGCGCCGCGCGCTGGTGCTGGGCGGCGGCGACGGCATGGCCGCGCGCGAGCTCCTGAAGGACGAGCGTGTCGAGGAGGTCACGCTCGTGGATCTCGACCCGATGATGACGGACATCTTCCGCGACCACGAGGCGTTCGCGGCCCTCAACGACCACGCGCTGCGATCGCCCCGAGTCGAGGTCGTCAACGCCGATGCCTTCGTCTGGCTCGAGTCGAACCCCGCCGGCTGGGACTTCATCGTCGTCGACTTCCCCGATCCCCGCACCTACTCGCTCGGCAAGCTGTACACGACCACCTTCTACCGGCGACTCGCGAGCCGCCTGAATGCGGGGGGGGTGGCCGCCATCCAGAGCACCTCGCCCCTCGTCTCGCGGCGGGCGTTCTGGTGCGTCGTCGAGACGGTCCGCGCGGCGGGGCTGCATGCCCGGCCCTACCACGCGCCGGTTCCGACCTTCGGGGAGTGGGGCTACGTGCTGGCGTCGCGGGAGCCTCTGGCGCTGTCGAACGCGTTCCCGCCGGGGCTGCGGTACCTGACCCCGGCCGTCGCGCCGTCGCTGTTCGAGTTCCCGGCCGACATGGCGCCGGTGCCGGTGGAGGTGAACCGGTTGAACAACCAGATCCTGGTGCAGTACCACGCTGATGGCTGGGCGCAGTACGCGGGGAACCGGCCCCCTACCCACCCATGAGCAGGCGACGAGACCCGCCGAACCGTGGGCTGACGCGTCGAGACGTGCTGCGGCTCGGTCCCGGCGCCGCCGCGGCGATGGCGCTCGGCTGCACGCCGCGGCCGCCCGCCTCCACCGAGAGGGCCCTCGACGCCGGTCGCATCGCGGGCGCCATCGTGGGCGCTTCACACCGGCTGGGCCATCGGCTGCGGGACGGGGCTCGGCCGGAACCGCCGCAGGTCCGCGAGGTTCCGGTGGTCATCGTCGGGGCGGGCGTCGCCGGGCTGTCCGCGGCGTGGAAGCTCGCGCGCAGCGGCATGCGGGACTTCGTGGTGCTCGAGCTCGAGCCGCAGGCGGGAGGCAACGCGAGGTGGAGCGAGAACGACGTCTCGGCCTATCCGTGGGGCGCGCACTACCTGCCGGTCCCCACCGCCGAGGCCACCGCGACGCGGGAGCTGGTCGCCGAGATGGGCCTGGTCCTCGACACCGGCCCCGACGGCGAGCCGGTCTACGACCCGCGCCATCTGTGCCACGCCCCGCAGGAGCGCCTGTTCGTCGACGGCGGGTGGCGCGAGGGGCTGTCGGCGCGGGACGTGGTGGCCCCCGCCGCCGGATCCCCCGAGGCGGCGGAGCTCGCGGCGTTCGAGGCCGACATGCGGCGGTTCCGCGACTACCGGGACGCGCGGGGCCGCCGGGCCTTCGCCCTCCCCGTCGCGGCCGGCTCCGACGACGCCGAGATCGCCGGGCTCGACCGGATGTCGATGCGCGAGTACTTCGACCGCGCCGGGTGGTCGTCCCGCCGCCTGCGCTGGTACGTGGACTACTGCTGCCGCGACGACTACGGCTGCACGCTGGACACGACCTCCGCCTGGGCGGGATGGCACTACTTCTGCTCGCGCCCCGACGATGTCGAGTACCTGACCTGGCCCGAGGGCAACGGCCGCATCGTGCGGCACTTCCTCGACCGCGTGGGGGACAACGTCCGGACCGGGATGCTGGTCTACCACGTGCGCCCGACCGAGGGCGCGGGGGCCGGCGGCGGTGCCGCGGGGGCGGCCCCAGCCGGCAGGAGTCCGGCCGGCGCGGCCCCCGCCGGCGCTGTTCCCGCCGGCGCCGTTCCCCCCGGCGCGGTCCCGGCCGGCGGCGTCGAGGTCGACGCGCTCGACACGCGCACCGAGACCGCGGTCCGGTTCCGGGCGCGCCACTGCATCTACGCCCTCCCCCGGTTCACCGCGCCCTACGCCATCGAAGGTTACGCCCTCGACGGCCTGGAGTCGTTCACCTACAGCCCGTGGGTGGTCGCGAACCTGACCGTCGATCGGCCGCCGGACGGCGCGGCGTGGGACAACGTGCTCTACGACAGCCCCTCGCTCGGCTACGTCGTCGCGACCCACCAGGACCTGCGGACGGCGCCGGGCCCCAGCGTGCTGACTTGGTACCTGCCCCTCGCCGTCCCGAACCCCGACGCCGCCCGCGCCTGGATGCTCGAGCAGGAATGGCGCGACTGGGCCTCGCTCGTACTCGCCGACCTCGTTCAGGCCCATCCCGACATCGAGTCCCGGGTGTCCCGCATCGACGTGATGCTCTGGGGACACGCCATGATCCGGCCCGCGCCCGGCTTCATCTGGGGCGACGCGCGGCGCCGGGCCGTCGCCCCTCACGGCGCGATCCGCTTCGCCCACTCCGACATGAGCGGCATCTCGGTCTTCGAGGAGGCTCAGTACCACGGCGTGCGGGCGGCCGAGGAGGTCATGCGGGCGCTGGGGCACGCCCACGTGACGTCGCTCTAAGGGGTCGCGGGCGGGAAGCCGCCACGGGCTCGACGTGGCTGTCGCGACAACGCGGCGTCCGCGCCCGTGGGACGGCGCGGACGCCCGGGAGTGCTACGGGCGGCGAGTAGAGCGGCAGGGCGGTCTCCTGGCCCACGAGTCCGCCCCGCGGAAGCCCTACGTCGCGGCGATGCCCATCTTCTTCTTGAGCTCGGCCAGCGAGTCGGCCCCGGCGCCGGGCGAGGGCCCCGCGAGGGCGCGGTCGATGTCCTCGTCGATGGTGCCGCCGACGTCGGCGAGCTCGTCGTAGGCCTCGGCCAGCGACTCCTCCTCCTGCACCCGGTGCTTCATCTTCTCGAGCATGGCGACGGTGCCCGAGGCGTCGGCGCCGGCGAGCTGCTGGTTGATCTTGCGCATCGACGAGGCGGTGCGGGCGCGGGCGCGCAGAGTGATCAGCTCGTTCTCGTACTTGGCGATCTGCCGCTTGAGGTCCTCGACCTTGGCCTGGAGCTGGTCGGACATGCGCCGCTGGGTCTCGTAGTCGGTGCCGACCCGGGCCCCCTGCTTCACAGCGTCGTCCTTCTTCTCGAGGGCCGAGGTGGCGAGGCGCTCGGCCTCGGCCGCGGCCATCTCGCCGGCCTCGGCCCGCCGCAGCAGGAGCATCGCCTTGCGCTCGTAGTCCGCCGCCCGCTTCTTGTGGTCGTCGGTCTCCTTCTGCAGGCGGATGGCGAGCGACTTGACCTGGGCGAGGCTCACCATCGCGGCCTGGAGGTTCTTCTTGAGATCGCGGATGCCCTGCTCGGTCATCTTGATCGGGTCCTCCAACTGGTCGACGGCGGCGTGGGCGTTCGACTGGGCGACCTTGAACATTCTGCGAAAGATACTCATGGCTACTTCTTCCAGTAGGCGAGGAGCTCGGCGCCGTTCTCGGCGAGGGCCAGCGACAGGGCCCGGATCGAGCCTTCGAGCTCGTTCAGATCGAGGTTGGCGAGCTGCAGGGTGTCGCGGTAGAAGATGCGCCGGCCCGTCTCGTCGAGAGCGAACGCGCCGTGCACCAGGGTGTTGTTCATCTGCAGGAGCCGGGTGAAGAGGTCGCCCGGCTCCGGCGGCACGTCGCCGATGAGCTGCTCGAGAATGACGATGGGCGGCTCGCAGTCGATGACGAGCTGCTTGATGCCGTTGTCCTCGTCGTCGACCACCACCAGGTCGTCGACCTCGTTCTCCCCCGTGATCGTGAGCCCGAGATCGAGCAGGTGGCCCTTGACCGTTTCCAGTTGCTCAGACATTCATCGCGCCTCCTCGCGCGTTCCTTCCGTGCGCGCCCGTCCTGTCGGCCGAAACCGACGCCCCACGCCGCGCTCGCCGCGGGGCGCAGGCGGGGCTTCTCGTTCCCCCTCTGAACGGGCGGCGCCGGAGATTCTCTCTGATTGACGATACGTCGGGGCGCCGGGTTCAATTCGCGGCGGCCCCCCGGCGCTCGCGGGCCGAGATCACCACCAGGCGATCCGCCGCCGCGACCAACGTGTCCGCGCCCGGGTTCGTCTCGATGGTTCCGTTCCCCCCGCGCTGGAGCGCCACCGCGATCTTGTCGTGTTCCCGCTTGAGGGCGGAGAACACGTCGAAGAACGGCCGGCCGGCCAGCGCGGACGGCACCGGCTCGGTCACCAGGTCGTGCCCGACGCTGGCGCTCAGCAGCTCGCGCAACACCGTGGAGATGCCGTGGTCGTGGGCAGCGGTGGACATGACCCGGCTGCACAGCTCGGCCCCCACGACGATCTCGTCGGCCTTGGCCCGCTGGCAGTGACGCACGTTGTCGTCGGTGGCGAGCTCGACGATGGCGTAGACCTTCGGACTGAGGCTTTTGACGGTGAGCGTCGACAGCACCGTCTTGGCGTCCCGGGCGCTGTAGTCCAGCGATCGATCCCCGATGATGACGGCGGTCGCGGCGGTCTCGATGCCGGCCCGCTTCAGGCTCTCCTCGGTCACGTCGCCGCGCACGAAGTGGAGCTTGTCGTCGGCGACCGGCTTCGCGTCGATGTCCGCCACCAGCACGATGTCGTGGTCGGCGGAGCGCGCGTCGGCCCGCAGGTCGGCCAGGATCTCCTTCATCCGGCCGTTCCACCCGCACAGGATGATGTGCCCCTGGAAGTCGTACGAACCCATGCCCCGGTCCTTCCTCATGCGCTGCTCGACGAACACGCCGGCGATGGTGGCGGTGAACATGCCGAGCACGCCGATGCCGAAGAACATCAGCACGACGCCGATCAGGCGGCCGCCGAGCGAGACGGGAGAGATGTCGCCGAAGCCGACGGTGGTCAGGGTGACGACGGACCACCACAGCGCGTCGGGCAGCGACCGGTCCTCGAAGTACGCGAGGCCCGCCGTCCCGCCCAGGATCAGCACCGCGATGACGCCCAGGAGCCGGAACAGGTTCTCGCGGCGCATGAAGCGGAGGAGCCGCCCCAGAGTCTGCCCCACTGCGGAGGTGAAGGAGCTCACTACAGCGTCAAGCCGATCAGCATCGAGGCGGCGAGATACGTCACGCCCTCGATGACCCCGGCCCCCAGGTTGGGCCGCTCCTTCACCAGCTCGTCGGCGAGCCGCGCCCCGGGCAGCAGCACCCTGTCGGCGAAGAGCCGGACCAGCGGCAGCAGGACCAGCCCCACCACCAGGTAGTACCCGAACTCGGTCAGGCTCTCGTTCCAGGAGACGAAGTCGCCCTCGCCGGCGAGGCGGATGACGTTGCCGAACCCCACGAGGACCCCCGCGAAGGCGACCGCGACCGCGACGTTGCCCCCCTCGATCTGATCGTGGAGGTCGTACGACGTGATCCGGTCGTAGAGGACCCCGGCGACGACGAGGGCGGCGAGGCCCGTGACCCAGAACACCAGTGCCGACGCCATCCCCCCCTCGCCGGACAGCGCGCCGGCCGTGATCAGCCCCACCGCGACGTAGTTGGCCCCCTCGAGGATGCCCACGCCGACGTTGCCGTCCTCGACGATCTCGCGCTCGTTGTCGAACCGCGAGAACACGAGCCGGTCGTTGACCCAGGCCGAGAGGTTGAGCAGCACGATGGCGAGCCCGCCGAAGATGACGAGGCCGATGACGTCGTCGAGGAGGCTGACCGAGGCGGGCCCGGACACCACCCCGCCGAGCACGATGACCAGCCCCAGGTAGTAGCCGGCGACGGTGACCGCCAGCGCCAGGTTGTCCTTCTCGAGCAGCTCGACCCGGAGGACGAAACGCCGGTGGAGCGCGTCGTAGACCCACTTGCCGACGGCCAGCAGCACGAGGATGACGGCCAGGTAGACGAAGCCGGCCACTATCTGATCCACGGACATCTCACGCCCTCCCGAGGCTTGGCGGCTACTTGCCGAAGCTGCGGACGCCGCCCGCCATGCGGCTGCGGACCCGCTGGCCGAACGACCGGCCCTGCGCGGCCTGGCGCGCCTGCTGCCGGCGGAAGAAGTCGGGGCTGGTCTGCCGGGTGGTGGACCCGTTGGTGCCGTACACGCCGCCGCCGGGTCCATAATAGGTCTGGCCGCGGCTCCGCGAGTCCCGGTAGCCGTCCCAGTCGTCGCGGTAGATGGGGCGCCCGAAGCCGCCGATGAGGTTGCTCAGCAGGGCGTACTGGCCGTAGAACTCCCAGAACGACCGACCGCCCCCGTCGTCGCGCCACTGCCCGTACCGCTCGTCCCCCACCTGCTGGTAACCGGGCGGGTGCTCGTCCCGGTCGACGGTCCCGTCGCGGCCCTTCGACAGGACCACCATGCCCAGCGACGATTCGTAGCGCGCGTAGGTCCCGGAATCGACCTCCAGCCAGTCGAGGACCGCCTCGCGGTGGACGATCTCGTCCGAGCCGGCCTGCGACTCGCCGACGACGACCCGGTACTGGTGCGCGTAGCCGAAGCCCTCGTCGCTCATGTCCTGCAGCACCACCGAGTACTCCGGGTAGCGGTCGAGCTGCTGTGCGAGCCGTTCGAGCGGGGTCTCGGTGGCGCAGGAGACGGCGGCGAGCAGGACGGCGGCGCAGAGGACCATCGAAGGGCGGCGGTTCATTCCGGGCTCCCGGGCAGGATGTGGGTGAACTGGTACTCCTCGACCACGCGGCCGGCCGCCGCCGTGAACTCGGTCTCGCCCCACTGCTCGACGCCGACGAACGCGGTCTCCGCCTCGTCGGCGAACTCCCAGCGGACCAGCGGCTCGCCGGCGCCGGCCCCGTCCGGGAACATGTGCCCCGCGTAGGAGGCGTCGAGGCGGTACTCGGCCCCCTCGAAGACGATGCGCGCCGGCGGGTCGTCGTGGTCGAGGATGTGCCGCCGGACGTCGCCGGCGATGTCGCCGACGGCGATGCGGCGCGACAGCGACCAGGCGTCGCCGGCCCGCTCGAGGTACCGCTGCTCGCCGCTCGCCGTCAGCTCCCACTCCTCGAGGTCGTCGTCGAGGCCCGAGAACCGATAGCGGGAATAGCCGGTCACCCTCCACGTGCGGAGATCGTGGTCGACGAGATAGCCGACCTTGAGCTTCCGGAGCACCAGATCGGCGAGGGGATCGGGGGCGTCTTCCTTCGGTTTCCGGCCGAACAACCGATCTGTCAGACCCAATACTGGACTCCTGTCTCAATGCTACTCGTTCGGGGGACATCGGCCAAGCGGAGGGGTGGCCGCGCTGAAGCGGCCGCGAGCCGGTCCGGATCGCCGTTAACGGTCGTCGGCCAAGCGGGAAACCGCCGTCGCGAGCGGGTTGGACCGGTCCGGATCGTGTTACGGTTGACGACCATGACCACGAGAACGACGCGCCCCCGGACCCGTTCGACCTGGCGTCCACGCTCGATCCGGAGTCCACGTTCGGGCGAGTCCGCAACCGCGCGAGCGGGGCTACGCCGCGCGATGCTCGTCGCTCTCGCCGTCGCCTGCCTGACGCCGGAGGCGCCCGCGACCGGTCAGACCCCGTCCCCCGACGGGTTCGTCCCGGTGACCGACGCCATGCTCCAGGACCCCGCCCCCGGCGACTGGCTGACGTGGCGCCGCACCCTCGACGGGTGGGGCTACAGCCCCCTCGACCAGATCGACCGCGGCAACGTGGGCGACCTGCGCATGGTGTGGTCGCGCGCCCTCGCGCCGGGGCGGCAGGAAGGCACGCCTCTGGCCTACGGCGGCGTCCTCTACATGCCCCAGGCCAGCGACGTCATCGAGGCCATCGACGCGGCGACCGGCGACCTGATCTGGCAGCACCGCCGCGACCTGCCCGACGACGTCTACGACTTCGTCGGCGGCAACGCCCGCAACAACCGCAACATCGCCATCTACGACCGGTTCATCATCAATACGAGCGACGACAACTACGCGTTCGCCCTCGACGCCGAGACCGGCGAGATCGCGTGGGAGACGCGGATCTTCGACTACCGGGAGACGCCGGCCGGGCACAGCTCGGGCCCCATCATCGCCGACGGCCGGGTCGTCTCGGGGCGGAGCTGCCGGCCCCGCGGCGGCCCCGAGACGTGCGTCGTGGTCGCCCACGACGCGCTGACGGGCGAGGAGCTGTGGCGGCGGCGCACGGTGCCCGCCCCGGGCGAGCCGGGCGACGAGACGTGGGGCGGCGTGCCCTACGAGCAGCGCATCCACGTCGGCACGTGGATGCCGGCGAGCTACGACCCCGAGCTGCGGCTCATCTACCAGGGCACGTCGGTCACCTCGCCGGCCCCGAAGTTCATGCTCGGCGGGGTCGAGAACACCCACCTCTACCACAACTCGACCCTGGCCCTCGACGTCGAGACCGGCGAGATCCGCTGGTACTACCAGCACATGAACGACCACTGGGACCTCGACCACCCCTTCGAGCGCATCCTCGTCGACACCGCGGTGGCGCCGGACCCCGACGCGGTGAGCTGGATCAACCCACGCATCCGGCCGGGCGAGGTGCGGAAGGTGATGACCGGCATCCCGGGCAAGACCGGCGTGGTCTACACCCTCGACCGCGAGACCGGCGAGTTCCTGTGGGCCACCCCCACCGTCGCCCAGAACGTCATCGACCACATCGACGGGGCGACCGGGGCGGTGACCGAGAACGCGGAGGTCATCTTCACGGCCGAGGGCCAGACCGTGCTCGCGTGCCCCAACATGCACGGCGGCAAGGATTGGGAGGCGGGCGCCTACAGCCCCCTGACGAACACCCTGTACATGCCGATGCGCAACATGTGCCAGCGCCTGCTCGCCACGACCTCCCCCGACGCGTCGCACCGCATCTACGCGCTGGCCGTGCGCCACGAGCATGCGCCGGGCAGCGAGCAGCTCGGCGCGGTGTACGCCATCTCGGCCGAGACCGGCGAGACCCGCTGGCTGCACCAGCAGCG
The DNA here is from genome assembly GCA_965215105.1 of Vicinamibacterales bacterium. GTDB lineage: Bacteria > Acidobacteriota > Vicinamibacteria > Vicinamibacterales > UBA8438 > JAJEEA01. Next base: position 6,462,973 of record OZ244051.1, on the reverse strand, counting down.
GGCCGCGACCCTGTCCCTGGTCGCGACCGGCGGCGGGCTCGTCTTCGGCGGCGACGCGAACGGACGGTTCCGCGGCTTCGACCACGAGACCGGCGAGGTGCTGTGGGAGATCAACCTCGGCTCGCCGGTCAGCGGCTTCCCCGTCAGCTTCGCGGTGGGCGGGCGCCAGTACGTGGCGGTGGGCACCGGCGGCGCCGCGACGACCCGCAGCTTCCTGCAACTCACGCCCGAGCTGCGGCCGAGCAACGGCAACAACCTGTTCGTCTTCGCGCTGCCTTGACAACCAATGGTAGTCCGCCAGCGTCCGGGGCCGTGCGATACAGGCCATAAACCACTGATAAGTAGTCGTTTATGATTCGTCGTCACGGGCTACGCGGCTCAGGACGCGTAGCGGAATCCAGCCGAATCCCGTATATAATGGGGGAATGGATGTTGTAGCCAAACCCGCCCCCACACGCCGTCGAACCAAGCGCCGAGGACGCCACCCCGACAAGGCCCTCTCGGCCGCCTTCGTCCGTTCCGCCCCGCCAGGAAGACACGCTGACGGCAACGGCTTGTACCTGTTCGTCCAGCCCTCCGGGACGCGAAGCTGGGTCCAGCGGCTCGTCATCCGCGGCCGGCGCCGCGAACTCGGGCTCGGCGCCGCCACGCTCGTCCCGCTCGCCAAGGCTCGCGAGCAGGCGCTCGCCAACCGGATGCTGGCCCGGTCGGGCGGCGATCCTCTCACGGAGAAACGCCGCGTCCAGGGCGTTCCCACCTTCGCCGAAGCCGCCCAACGCGTGCTCGAACAGAAGCGCGGCGGCTGGCGCGGTCGGTGGCATGTGCACAACTGGTGGCGGAGCATGGAGCGGTACGTGTTCCCGCGCATCGGCGGCCGGCCCGTCTCCGAGGTCAACACGGCCGACGTGCTGGAGATCCTCACGCCGATCTGGCACGTCAAGGCGGCGACGGCCAGGGAGGTCCGCCAGCGCATCCGCGCTGTGCTGGAGTGGAGCATCGCGCTGGACATGCGGAACGACAACCCCTGTGATCGAGTGGTACCGGTGCTCGGTCCGCAGAACGACATCGTGACGCACCGGCAGGCGCTGCCCCACCAGGACGTGGCCGCGGCCATCGAGACGGTGCGGGAGTCGAAGTCGCCGCAGCCCGCCGTCAAGCTGGCGTTCGAGCTGCTGGTGTTGACCGCGGCGCGGTCCGGCGAGGTCCGGCTGGCGACGTGGGACGAGATGGACGTGGCCGGCCGCGTGTGGACCGTTCCCGCCCTGCGGATGAAGGCGAAGCGCGAGCACCGGGTCCCGCTCTGCGGGCGTTCGCTGGAGATCCTCGACGCGGCGCGGGCGCTCGGCGACGGCAGCGGCCTCGTGTTCCCGATGCGGAGCGGCCGGCCGATCTCGCCGTCCACGCTGCCGAAGATGCTCCAGTACCACAAGGTCCCCGCTGTCGCCCATGGCTTCCGCTCCTCGTTCCGGGACTGGGCGGCGGAAATGACCGACCATCCGCGGGAGGTCATCGAGGCGGCGCTGGCGCATGTCGTCCAGAACAAGGTCGAGGCGGCCTACGCGCGGTCGGACCTGTTCGAGCGTCGGCGGCTGCTCATGGACGATTGGGCGAGGTACCTCGCCCGCGACGGTCGTTGATGCGCTCGGTCCCGCTGCGGCGCTAGCGGCTCGGGCCATAGTCTCGGTCGGGTCCACGATGCCGGTCCTGCTGCCGGATCAGCTCCACGGTCCGCGCAACGACTCGGCGAGCGTCCTCAAGTCCGCGGTCAAGCGCGTCACCTGCCCGCCGAAGTGTTCGACCAGCCGCCGCAAGGTCCTGTTCTCCGCGGTCTGCTGCTCGACACGCTGCTGCAAGGCTTCGACCTGCTCGCAGTGCCGCTGCTGTTCCGTCTCGTACTGCCTGGACAACGCGCGAAAGGCCGTCAACAACCGCCGTTCCAGCTCCAGCTCGCTCATGCAACTCCCTCACTCGCTCGACAGCTTCACGGCAGGCCGCCCGCCCACGGTCCAGGACGGAGGCTCCGTCGAGCCAACCGGCAACGCGGCGAACCGCTCGCCGTCGATTTCGCGCAACTCGACGCGCCAGGCCGTCTCCTCCCACGGCGCCAAGGTCCGGCGGGTCTGCCCGATGTCCAGGTTGAGAATCGTCAGGGCGTCGAGCCGGTTCTCGATGCTCGTCGACAACCATCGCATCGTCCCCCAGCCGCCGCCGCAGATAGCCACCAAGACGCTCAGGCCCGCCGCCGTGGTCAGGCGCCACACGCGGTTCGGCACGGCCCTGGTCCGTCCGGCCCACGCCGCCGAATCGGCTTCGATGGAACGCTGCGCGCTGCTCGCGGCGCTGCTCCAGCTCTCGCCAAGCCGCCGCCGCGGCGCCGCTCCGGTCTGCTCGATCTCCCGCCGGTCGGTCTCCCACTTCTGCCGCAGCCGGGCCGACAAGTCGCTCCGGGTCGAAGTCCTGCTCGTACAACGCTCCCTTCAGCCGCCACCGCTTCCCGCTCTCCGGGTCGTGGGCGGTCACGTAGCTCTTGCCTTGGCGCGGCACGTCGAGTCCCGCCTCCTTCAGCGCGGCCACGATGTCGGCGCGGTCACGGACGACGCCGTGCTCGACGCGCTGCACCAGGTAGTCCCGGATCAACTCGCGCGGGTCGGCCTCGACCGCCAGCCCGGCCCGCAGGTTTCCTGGCGTCGATGTAGGCGCGGTGTCCGGGTTGCTGCGTCCTGGCCCGCGCGGGGTCGTCGGGCCGGCTCCAGCCGTGCTCGTGGTTGAAGGCGTCGCGCAATGGGCCGAAGGTCTTCTGCCAGCCCGGCGGCGCGATGTTGAGGCTCTTGCCCGTCTCCAGGTCGCACCGGGCGGCGAGGACGTGCACGTGAACGCCGCCGCCCCGCTCGCGGTGCTCGACGGCCGTCCACGCGTAGCGGTCCGGAGCGAGCCCCGCCCACGCCGTCTGCTCGAACTTGTCGAGCACGGCCTCGATCTGGGCGTCCGTCGGCCGGTCTTCCGGAGCCCACGCGATCACGCCGGAGGTGTACTTGTGCTCGAACTCGAGCGCGTCGGCTACGGCGGCCACGTGGTCGGGATCCCCGCGGCGGACCTCGACGCCGTCGCGCACCTGCCCGGCCGCGTCCCGCTCGCCGAGCAGGTAGTCGGCCGCCGCCCTAGTGGAGCCGGTCCCGCGGGCGATGAACTTAACGTGCACCGTCGGTCTCGCGGCCGACCCCGGCGAGCTTGTCCAGCGTCCGCGCGATGTGCAGGAGGTAGGCGATCATCTCGACGGCGTCCATCGGCGACGCGTGCGTGTTGGCCCAGCGGGCGATCTGGTTCAGGTTGTTGCCGACGCGGGCGACCTGCCGGGTGCGCTCGCGCTCGACCTCGGCCGCCGCCGCGGTCCAGGTGCGGGTCCGCGCCATGGCCTGCCGCAGCAGGCGGGAGGGCGACACGCCGGCCGCCTCGGCCTTGGCCTGCCAGGCGGCGTGCTCCTCGGGCGTGACGCGGGCGGCGACCATGACGGTGCGGCGGTCAGCCACGGCGCACCGCCGAGGGGGGGGCCGGGGGCGCAGTCCCCGAACGGCAGGGGGTTCGAAGGGGCGCGCAGCAGCCCCTCGCCAGCCTCAATGTTCAACATTGAGTAAGCTGGCTCCCGCCATCCAGATGGTGGGAGCCAGCCGTTCCCGTGCTCTGTTTCCGTCGTTCGTGAGCTGGTCATTTCGGATCTGTCGAGCGGGTTCAGATCCTCAAGTGCGGCTCCGTTTCCGACCTGAGAATCCGCCGCCACTGTCATCTGCTCCCGCCGCTCTGATCGGGTGGACCGGGGTCGTCGGGATCCGGTGAGTCGGCGGCATTGCTCGGCTCTCATCTGCTCCGGTTCCCCTCGTCCCGTGCGCCCGGTTCCGGCCGTCGTGGTCCGGGGGAGCGACGTTGGTCCTGGTTCCGAGGACCGGCGCGATCTTGGCGCTGGTGACCCTGTTGTTCCGCTGCGTACGGTCCTGGCCGAGTGTAGCATGGAGTCGATGTAAACTATTGACCAGTAATGCTTTACGGAATGGGACCGTTATGGACCTTACGAGTTCACGCGGGACGGACAGGAGGGAGCGTCTGAGGGGGCATCGTCGTCTAAGGGCCAAATCTGTACGAGCGTGGGCGGAGCCGGCGTCAAGGCCTTGCCCCGCGGAGCGGGGTCGGAGCGGAGCGGAGAGCCTTGACGCCGGCGAGCACGTGCTCACGCTGGCTGGCCCGACGATGCCGCCGGTGACCACGGCGAGGACGGCCGGCCCGGCCCGTCGTAGCAGGTGTCGGTCATCATCGGCTACGCTGAACTGCGTCTCATGACCCGTACGAGACGATTCCGGTCACGGAGGTTTCGCCCTGATGCACCGCATGCTAAGGATCGAGTGGGACGCCGTGGCTGGCGTGCTCGCGGCCGTCGCCGCCATCGTCCTGCACCTTCTTCACGTCATCGAGACCGAAGTGCTGTCGGTGATCACGCTCGTGCTGCTCGCCGCGATGTTCTTGCGGTCGCTGAGGTCGGAACACGGGCAGCGGCGCATCGCCGCCGGGGTGGACCGCGGGGAACGCCTGCTGGGCCAGCTCGCCAGGAGCGTGAAGCCGCCGGACATCGTGGTCATCGGACCGCGGGACCTGCGGCAGGTGAGCGCCGATTTCTCGCGGGGCGCCAAGGGAAACATGGTATGGTACAATGTGTGTTTGTCGATGTTCGAGCGTCAACCGCTCTTCGACGCGCTGCTGCGCCCGGCTATCGAGAACCCGTCGGTAACTGCCGTCACCTTCGTCCTGGACGAGGGGCAGCGTCCGAGGTGGGAACGCGATGTCCGACCCAAGGTGTCGGCGTGCAGCGGAGCCGGCAAGGTCGCCGATCCCGTCTGGACAAGCCTGCCAGAGGATGTCTCGTTCATTCTGGCGGACACGCTCGCCAGCGGCGCGACCGAGTGCCTCCTGAGCTTCTGGGGCGAGCCTTTCATGGCGCGCAGCATGGGCCGTGGGGTGCCACGCTACATCTTCCACGTGACGGGTCATTCAGAGCTAATCGAGCGGCTCGTTGAGTTGGACAGGGAACACCGGTTGTCGCGGTGACGCTTTGCCGAGTCCTCGACGCCGCGCGGCGGTTTCGGCCGCCGACTACACTGATGCTCGACGAGATGGCTGGAGCCCTGGAAGCCCAGCGGCTCAAGCTGCGTGGACTCGTTTAGATCCGAGCCCGTTCAGTCACCCTCCAGCAGGCCTCCTACCTCCTGCATCGCGCGTTTCCACTCACGCCTGATCATCGTTCGCACGTCTTCGCTGAGTTCACCGTTGTCGGAGAACCATGACCTGTTCATGGCCACGATGTCGTCAACGTAGCCTGCGCCACCACCCCATCTGTTCACGCCCTTGCCCCAGAACGCGTCCTCCGTTTCTAGGCCATTGTGAAACCATGTCTCGCCCAGAAGCTTCGCCCGTTCAGTAGCGTCCTGCGAAGCTCTTTCCAGAACGCGGTATGCCTGCTTCAGAAGCGCCTGCGCGTGACGGTGCTCTTCTGGGCCGAGAAACGTGTCACAGAGATCCCCAAACGACCGCACGCGGGAACGGAGCACTGACGAGACAACCAGTCTCGCTCCGTAGGCCAGATGATGCCCGTAGTCCAGGTTGTACCAGCCGCCCTTTCGTCGCATCGTCGCGTGAATGGTGGCTGGATGAGCGCCCCCTACCGCGCCCAGCAGACTACGCTCCGCCTCCTGCTCGACGGAGGTCAGGTCCATGTTGTTCTCAATCCAACTCTTGACCAGTACTGCAGCCTGCCAGACGACTTCCTGGGCTTGCTCGTCCTGGTAGTTCGCGAGGAGTCCGCGGGCGGACGCGACGAGCTCGTCGACCGTTCTCCGGTACCCATCAAACACCATGTGAACGCGCTGGTTCAGGTCGTGCCGAACGTCGACCGGATCGTCCTCGTGGGAATTGAAGAACCTCACCGAGAAGTCACTGAACCCAAGAGACTGATGCACGGTCTCCTCGACGACTCCTGTCTTCAGCCGGTACCCTTCCTCCAGCGATCCGACTGGCTCACCCGCGTCGTCCAGCATCTGCAGGGCCTCGTCGAACTTCGGCAACCCCAGCACAACTCCCGGAAGCCCGTCGCCTTCTATTCCCGCCGCGCTCGCTCGGCGGAGAAGATTCGTAGCCTCCGTTCCAGGTGCCTCGTTGAACCCGCAGCACAGAACCAGGACCGTGTGCGGTGCCCCGATGTGCCTTTCGAGGTCAGCGCGCGCGACTGTCTCGTCGATTCCCTTTGTGTCCACGATACTCACTTCAACATCACCGTCGGCGGGGATCAGAGGCCCGTCCACGAACACGTCAATCCGTCTCGGAATCGTAAAGTCCGGATTGTTGCCGGTGTTGATGCGGTGGAACTCAGACCTTAGCCACTGGAGGCGAGTGACTCCGGTGTCTTCTTCCCACCGCACGTTCCGTCGCTGACGTCGCTCCACGTGCATCCGAGACAGGATCTCGAATTGCAGCCGCAACGCTACGTCCTGCTCGCCCCCGCCTCGAGTCTGGTCCTCGGCGACGACTCGCATCGCCAGTTCCCTCGCCGGGTCCGGCGTCTGACGCCCATCGGCCCGGCGTCCGCTCGGTCGCCGAAGGTCTGCCATGTTCCGGACCGCGCGCTCCACCTCCCGAGACATGATCTGGTCGTCCTGCACGGTGCCGCTCTCGCCGCCTTGCTTGGTCGCGTTCAGGAGCTTGTCCGCGAAGTCCGCCACGTGGGCACGCACCTCCGCGTCCGTGCAGGGTTCGATCACAATACTCGTCGGCCCCGTCCTGATGTGCACCTCGCACAGTGTTGTCCTCCCCGCTCCTACGTCGAGCACGGGGCTCGGCCGTTGTGCACCAGCCTTGGAGACTGCAAGATCAGCGATATGGCAGATCGCCGAGGTCTTTCCGACACCGACCTTGCCGATGAAAACCAAACTGCATTCCCGCTTCAGAAGCTGCGCTGCCGCGGTCTCGATCTCCCCGCACAGGACCTCAAGGCACCGGGCAAACGCCTGCGCGATATCGGGCTGGCTGAGGAGGATCCGGAGGTCGCGAAGCGCGACCTCCGCCGTCCAGAGAAGGTCGTGGTCCGGGTGACCAAGCGATGGCCGGCTGAGTTGGTTCCACTCACATGACCTACGCCTCTCAAGCCTCCTCGCTTCCTCTGTACCGATCGCCTCGGCGAATTCGTGGAATTCGGCGTTCTCCAATCGTCGTTCGCCGCTCTCGGTCCTCGAAACGACGGTCTGGCTCACGCCAAGGCGTGCGGCCAACTGCGCTTGCGTCAGCTCAGCCAGTTCCCGAACTCCCGCCAGCTCCCGCCCGAGTTCTCTGTTCTGCGCAACATCGGTCGGATTCATTGAGGTCAATTGAGGTCCCTCCTTGCCTTATCCGCACGCCCGACGCCAGTCGCGTCGCAGGCTGGAAATATATGTGGCACGCATGCAACATATATTTCCCATGCAGTTTACATCGTTGCTGGCAGTTCATGCAAGGCACCGCTCCGGACGATGCCGTACTCGACGCGCTGCGCCAGATCGACTTCCGGAAAACCTCGCGATCATGGGCGGGCTGGTGCTCGTCGTGCTGCGGGAGCGCCATGCGGGCCCAGTGAACGGGAACGGCTGCTGTTCTGTGGGTCTTCACGGGACCGCTGGCGGCCCTGATGGTCGGCAGCGCGGCGCGGGCGTTGCTCGACGGCCCTGGGCTCGGGCGTCGTTCGAGTGTTGGCGACAACTGTAAATTTCCCATTCGTGACAACCGAAAACTGCACACCTTGGTGGTTGCTGGGCTCGGCCCCGCGTTCCAAGCTGTTGACGTCGTCAACAGGGAAGGAGCGGGGCTCGGATGCACGGATGGGAGACGAGGATGTTGCTGAAGCACTACCTGGACCGGGGCGTCTCGAAGGCCGAGTTGTCGAGGCGCTTCGGGGTGAGTCGCCGGACGATCCACGAGTGGGTCGTGACGGGGCAGCTGGACCGGGACCTGTCGACGGGTGGCTCGCGCTACTCGCCGCGGCCGCCGGTGCCCCACAAGCTGGATCCCTACGCGGGGATCATCGATTCGCGCCTCGAGGAGTTCCCCGGGCTGTCGGCGCAGCGGCTGTTTGACGAGGTTCGCGCGGCGGGCTACGTCGGCAGCTACGGCCGCGTGCGGGATTACGTCCGGGCGGTTCGTCCCCGGGAGGCGCCCGAGCCGGTGGTGCGGTTCGAGACGCCGGCGGGGCGTCAGGGCCAGGTTGACTTCGCGACGTTCACCCTGCCGTGGGGCCGTCGGTACGCCCTGGTGGTGGTGCTGAGCCACTCCCGGCTGCTGTGGCTGCGCTTCTACCGCCGACAGACGATGGCGGTGTTGACCGGCGGGCTGGAGACGGCTTTCGAGCGGTTCGGCGGTGTCCCGAAGGAGCTGTTGTTCGACCAGATGCGCGCGGTCGTGCTCTCGGACCGGCGGGTGGGCGGCGGCGAGCTCGTGTTGAATGCGGAGTTCCTGCGGTTTGCGGCGCACTGGGGGTTCTGCCCGCGGGCCTGCCGGCCGTATCGGCCCCGGACGAAGGGCAAGGTGGAGCGGCCGATCCGCTACGTCCGGGAGAGCTTCTTCTACGGACGTGCGTTCGCGAACGACGAGGACCTGAACGAGCAGGCGTCGGGCTGGGCGGAGGGCACGGCCAACGTCCGCCGCCACGGCACGACGGGCGAGCGCCCCGTGGACCGCTTCGAGCGGGACGAGCGCGAGGCACTGGGTCCGTTGGCCAGCCGCCCCTACCGGCGTCTCGGCGTTCACCGTTCCGTCGAGCCGGCCCGCCGGCGCGTGCTTGAGACCGTCGAGGTTGAGCGCCGCTCGTTGCGGGTCTACGCGGAGGCGGCGCGATGAAGGCGGCGGCGCCTGACCGGCGCGACCGGCTGCGGGCGATGCTGGCGGACCTGAAGATGCCGGGCGCCCTGGAAGCGGTCGACGGTGTGCTGGCGCAGGTCGACAGCGGCGCGGTGACGGCGGGCGAAGCGATCGAGCTGGTGCTCAACGCCCAGATCGCGCTGCGCAACAATCGCCGCCTGCAGGCCGCGATGCGCTCCTCGCGCCTACCGGCGGTCAAGACGCTGGCGGAGTTCGATTTCACCTTCCAGCCGAGCATCAAGCGCGAGCAGATCGAGAGCCTGCACGAGCTGGGATTCCTCGACCGCGCCGAGAACGTGATCCTGCTCGGTCCGCCCGGGGTCGGGAAAACGCATCTGGCGATCAGCTTGGCGATCACGGCCGCCGAGGCCGGCCGGCGCGTCTACTACGGGACGTTGACGGGCCTGATCGACACGCTCATGGAAGCCAGGGCCGCGGGAGAGCTGTCCCGGCGGCTGCGGGTGCTGACGCATCCCGCCCTGTTGGTCGTCGACGAAATCGGGTACCTACCGGTCAGCCAGGACGGCGCCGTGCTCTTCTTCCAGCTGATCAACGCCCGGCACGAGCGGGCGTCGACGGTGCTGACCTCGAACAAGGGCTTCGAGGAGTGGGGCAGCGTGCTCGGCGACGAGGTCATGGCGGCGGCGCTCATCGACCGGCTGCTGCACCATTGCCACATCGTCAACATCCGGGGCAACAGCTACCGGATGCGGGAGCACCGGGACTGGCTGCGTTCCGCGGCGGAGAAACGCCGCGAGGGAGTCGCGAGATGACCGACAGTCATGATCAGGCGACCGACACCGTGGCGGGCACAGACAGGGACTCACGGCCACGCGCCGGTGCCGCACCACGCCGCCCTTCGGCCGGCGTGGTGGTTGTCAGGCGGGCCGGCCCGCTGCAACGCGGCACCGGTGGCCGCCGACGGGCAACGGTTGACACCGAGCTGCCGGACGGACCGGTACCGCTGGGAATCGCCGCCGGCGCCCGCCCCCGCGGCCGTGCTCCCGGTCCACGGCGGCCCCGGGCCCGCCGACGCTCGACGTCGCGAACGTCAGGGGCCGAGCCGCCTGTCACGGGTCCGTTACGTAACGGTGTGGAGTGGCCGTGGCGTTGACGAACGCGGAGCGGCAGGCGCGTTATCGGGAGCGGCGGCAGACCGGCGAGTCCCGGATCCGGTACCGCCGGCCGGTGGACCGGAGGTCGCGGCCACAGCAGTGGGACGACGCGGTGGGGACGCTCCTGGCGCTGCAGGACCAGTACCGGGAGTGGCGAGACGCGCTGCCGGCATCCCTCGCCGGCTCCGCGACCGCTGAGTTGCTCGAGCAGGTCTGCGATCTGGACCTGTCGGAGCTGGAGACCGTGGAGCTGCCCAGGGGCTTCGGACGTGACGGCTAGACCGCCGGCGACAGCTTCCGGTTGGCGGCCACGAAGGGAGCCGGGCGTCGGCGTCCGGAGGCCCGTTGATGCCTGCGGGGTCGCGCTCCCCGGTCGAACTCGCCCCGGGGACGCCCGGCTGGCTTGTCGGGAGGTCGGGGGCGCATAGCTGCGGGACGGACGGCGTGTCAACGCGCTTGCGCGCGTCCTCCGCGATGCTACGGCCCTGTGGGTGACACGCCGTCCGCCCCGCGGCTCAGATGGCAGTTATGGGCCTTGCGGCCCGGCCTGGACGGGGCGTCCCGGCCGTCCACGACGCTCACGGGACGCGGCGGACCGCCGGATTCGGGGCGCCGGACCGGAACCGCCGTCTCGGGGTTGCAGCCGTCGGCGCGGCCGACCGCTCCCGGCGGAACCGTCTATATGCGCCGTTTCTTCGGGGGTCAGTTTTCAGTGTCGCGGGGGGGAAACTTGACAGGAGCACGTACGGATCCGCCCGAGACGTCCTCCCCTGAAGTGTGCAGTTTTCAGTTGTCAGAAGTGGGAAGTTTTCGGTTGTCATTGACATCGAGCATCTGGGGTACCCGACCTACATCATCGTGCCGCTGGAGATCGCCAAGCTACTCGGGGGTTACCGTGGTCCTCAGCAACGCGTCGTCGTTCCTGAAGAACTTGGCCACGCGGGGTTCTTCTACCACCTGCTCCTCGCCCTGAGTGTGCACGTGGCCGCCGGTGATGGAACCGGAGATGGATGAGCGGGGCCGTGTTGGGGCTGGTGCTGCTGGCGGGCTCGTTCGACTTCGACCGCAAGCGACCTTAGATCGCGCCGCTCTGTGAGTGCGGCTCACGTCCCGCGCGCAAAGGCAGTCGCAGATCGGCGACAATGGCAAGCAGGTAGGGCGGACCGCGCAGAGAGGGGACGCCATGCAAGCAGAATCTGCCGCCATGCCGATCTCTCGGATGCGTCGTTCCGCGTTCCAGGCAGCGGCCGTGCTGGCGCTGGTCGCGGCGCCGGCAGCGGCGCAGCAGAGCCTCGATGCCGGAGGGCTGGTCTACGGACTGGTGGGGGGCGGGTTCGGCGACGGCACGTTCGTCGCGACCGGCGCGGGCGCTGGTATCCGGCTGACGCCGCATGTTGGCCTGGACGTGGAGCTGACACACCTGTCAGGCGCCGCCGGTTCGGGCATGCCCACGCATGGGTACGGCGCGACTTCTGTCTCTGTCACGTCCGCCGCGGCGGATCCGGCCATGGAGGATCTCGCATCGCTCCCGCATGGATTCACTTCCTGGTTCCCGTCCGTGCGGATCGAAGACCAGCGCAGGGACGTGACGACGTTCCTGACGAGATTCACGATCGAGTTCCCGGTCGCGAACGGGCGGCTCTTCCCGTACCTGACCGGCGGCGGCGGGGTGGGTCGTGTGACGGAACGGTTCAGCATCGTCGTCGATCCGATTCCATGGATCCCGTTGGAACCGCCGGTTCCCGAATCGGTCGAGCACCGGCCCGACGGCGTCAACACCGTGCAATTCTTCGACAGTTCCATCTTCCCGTCGCCGGGTGCGTACTCCGAGCTCGGCCTGAGCCTCGTGTTGGGTGGGGGCGTCGATGTGCGGTTGTGGCGCGGCCTCGGGGTCGGCGTGGATGTCCGCTGGCTGCGGATCCTTCGCAGCTACGACGCCTTCGACACGGCTCAGGTGACCTCGCGGGTGAGCTATCGGTTCTGAGATGGGGAGCCTCGCTGTACGCATCGTCTGCGGGCGTGGAAGCGGGGTCGAGATTCGGCATCGTCGGACAAGAGCGGTCGTGAGCGTGCGCGGAGAGCCTTGACGGTGGTGAGCACACGCAGAGGATGAGGCGTCCGACGATGCCGTGTGTGACGGTCCCACCGGGCAAGCGGCGCTCAGGGGTCGCATGCCGGAGCGGTCCCCAACATCCCAACACGCCTTCCGGGGTCGCGTGGATTCCCGTTCAGCATGTGGGAATCGACGAGGGAATGACAGTTGAATGGCAGACTGTAAGTGACTGTAAATAAATAACTTGCTGAAATACAGCAACTCGCGCTGCCACGGTAAACGGAAAGGCAGGTGTCGGCGCCGAGACCGGCGGAGGCCACCGACGCGCGCCGGTGGCCCCGCTGTCAGGCTCTAGTGTGCCGTCTCGCAAATTCGCATCGTGATTCAGATGATCCCGCTCATCGTGACCTACGCCGTTCGTCTTGGCTACGTCTCAGCCGGCTCATCGCCGATCACCCGGCACGGGTGGCACCTATTCTGATGCGCATTTCAGGGACTGGACACTAGTGTCCTGGCCCTGAAGTTCGTGAAATCTCTGAATCGCGGCAAGTATCTGTAAACACGGGAGAAATGCCGCGGAAATCGTTCCACGAACCACGGTTCGGGACACTAGGAACAGCTGGACCCGGTTCGCTCCCCGCGAACCCACCCGGCCAGCATCCGCCACTCCGGGTCGTCACGACTCTGCCAGCGTCGCGGACCGTTGTGCGTGTAAGCGCCGCCGCCGTCGGGATGAAGGGGCTTCAGCAGAAACCGACTCTGCTCAGGGTTGCCCGGCGTGATCACGCGGGTGATCAGCCGATAGGCTCGCTGGGCCTCTTCGTCGCTCCACTCGTCGCCACGTCCGGGAGCCGGCGCAAAGCCGATGAGACCCCCGGAATGGCAGTTGCTGCAGCGGAGCTGCCCTTCGCGCGGATTCGCGAAGACGGGCTGAACGCACGCGCGGAAGAACTCGAAGTCGATCTCGGGCTCCGGCGGAGGCACGAAGGCGTCATCCGGCATGCTTCTAATCCAATCGAGCAGCGCAACGTACTCCGGGTCGTCAGCGGAGGTCCAGTAGGTCCCCCCGGTGTGAGTCAGTCCGCCCGCATCGGGTGACAGGGGCTTCAGGAGCAGCCGGCTGCTCTCGGGGTCGGCCGTGTCGATGAGCTGGCTCACCACCTCGAAGTTGCGCATCGACTGCTCGCTGCTCCAGCCGGCATTGGAGTTCGGGGTCTCCAGACTGAAGCGCACGCTCGTCTGCCACGTGTGACACATCACGCACGACGCATAGCCTCGAGTCGTGCCCCCGCGGTCTTCCATGAAGACGCTCTCGACGGTGCCGCGATACGTCTCCAGCTCGCCAGTGCTCAGGGTCTGGGCGGCGACCGGCGCGACGATGCCCGGCGTCAGCGCCAAGGCTGCCACCGCAGCCAGACAGCGGATCAGTCCCGGGTCGACTCTCGTCATCATGACGCCTACTCCTCTGACGACGGCATGTTGGTGCCCTTGGGGTTCACGCGGTCGGGGGGCAGGATGACGGTGCTGATGCGCGCCGGCCGCGCGCCGGTCGTGATGCTGGCGACCACCTCGAGCTTCTCCAGATCGATCGCCAGCGTCTGGTCAGACCCGGACACCGCGACATACATGTACTTGCTGTCGGGTGTCGACGTCATCCAGTTGGCACTCGGGCCCACCTCGACGCCGCCGATGTACTCGAGGTCGGGCAGACTCCAGCCGTAGATGCGGCTGTCGAGCCGGCTCGAGGCCCACACGGCGGAACGATCCGCCAGCACCTCGAGACCGTGCATGTCACCGGTCTGTATCCCGTCGGCGTTCTTTTCCCACAAGGGCAGCTCGGGCGGCCACAGCATGTCGACGACCTCACGGCTCTCCCAGTCGACGACCCACACGGCGTTGATCCCGGTCGCCTGCGCGAAGATCCGTTTGGTCGACCCGTCATCGTTTGCCTCGAAGGCCATCGGTCGCACCTCGTGGTGCGTCCGGCCGTACTGCTCGTATCCACTCAGCCCGAGCGACCAGGCCACCGTGTCGGTCTCGGGGTCAATCACCTGGATCGTCGGATCGTCCGGCCCGGCCGGGCCCCTGAGACCGAGCACGACCCACCGTTCGTCAGGGGTCACGAAGACGTTGTGCACCGGATAGTGCACCTCGATACTCTTGACGGTCTCGTGCGTGTCGATGTCGATGACATCGACGAGCGCCGGCGACACCCGGTTCGGATCGACCTCGACCCCGGGGCCGAGCGGATTCATCGACCGCCGTGCGATCCCCGCGTAGATCTTCCGGTGCTTCTTGTTGACCGCGACCTTGTTCGGTCGCTGCGACAGCTTGATCTGCTCGACCAGCTCGAGCGTCTTCGTGTCGAACACGTCGACCGTATGGTCCTGCTCGTTCGCGCAGTAGTAGTAGAGCGCGTCGGGATGCATCGTCAGGTTGTGCGGATTCGGACAACCTCTGATCAGCCCCACGACCTCGTTCAGCTCGGGGTCGATGACGTGCTGGATGGTGCCCGCGTTGTTGCTCTGCAGGATCCGCACGACCACCCCGTCGTCCGAATCGAGCTGGGGCACCGTCTGTGCCGCCGCGGGCGAGGCGAGAAGCAGACTGGCGACGACGACCCCGAGTGCGCGGCCGAAGAGTGAACCTCTCATCTGAACCTCCGTGTCATGGCCCATGGCGCGCCGGACTGCTGCGCCGCACGACCGACCTGGTCCTGGCCGGACAGCCTATGATAGCGGAGACGGTCGGGATGTGCACGTGGACGCCGCCGCCGTGCTCGCGGTGCAGGATCGCCGTCCACGAGCAGCGGTCCGGCTCCAGTCCGGCCCACGCCGTCTTGGAGGGTTGGTTGGAAGCCAGGCGCAGCCGCGGGCGACGATTGGCGGGCCAGCCAGCCGCGTCCGGCCCGGAAACCGGGCAGATCTCCGGGCGCGAAGCGCCGAGCCTCGGTTATGATCGGTCCATGTCGCTGCTCGTTGGCATCGTCAATCTCGTCGTCCTGCTGTTCATCATCGAGGCTTGGGTCAACGGCCGGATCCCCGGCGCCCTCGCCAAGGCGGCGGCCGAGCGGGTGGACGAGCGGCTCAACGACCCCGCGAATCCGACGAGTGCGCGGCTGGACCGCCTCGGGCGCGGCACCGACGACGTCGGGATCCGGCTCGACCGGCTCGACCGCCGGCTGGACGAGGTCGACACCCGGCTCGATGCGCTCGACCACCGCCTGGGCGGGCTCGACGCCCGGCTCGAAGGGCTCGACAACCGGATGAGCGACCTCGACACCCGGCTCGAAGGACTCGACGCCCGGCTCGACCGGGTCGACGCCCAGGTCGCGGTGCTCAACGCCCAGACATCGCAGCAGATCTCCGATCTCGACCGGCGCGTGCGTGAACGGACGCGGTCTGCCAGGCATGGTACCGGAAACGCGGACTCTGCCTAACGGCCGCTCAAGAGCCTCTCCAGGCCGGCTCGCGCCCGGGCGATCTGCTCGGCCGTCATCTGGGCGGCCACCGCATCGCGTCCCTGGGCGATGGTGGCGCCCTCCGGCCCCGGCACCTGCAGGGCGGCGAGGCTGAGCCAGGTGTGGGCGGCCACGAGGTCCCGCTCGACGCCGCGCCCCTCGGCATGCAGGCGGCCGAGCTCGCCCTGCGCGAAGGGATGGCCCTGCTCGGCCGCGAGGCGCACCCATCGCGCCGCCTCGGCATCGTCACGGGGAACGCCGCGGCCCTCGGTATAGGCGAACCCGAGGTAGAACTGCGCGTCGGGATAGCCCTGGTCGGCCGCGAGCCGAATCAACCGCACCGACTCGCCGTCGTCCTGCCCGACCCCGCTGCCCTCCAGGTAGGCGAGCCCGAGGTAGTACTGCCCCTGGGGATGTCCCTGGTCGGTGGCGCGGCGGAACCACTGCACCGCCTCCGCGGGGTCCCGCCCGACGCCGCGCCCCTCGGCGTACATCGCCCCCAGGTTCGCCTGCGCCTGCGCGTCCCCCTGCTCGGCCGCGAGGCGGGACCACCGCACCGACTCCGCAAAGTCCTGCGGCATGCCGATCCCCGCCGCGTACATCGCCCCGAGGCTGCCCTGGGCCTGCGGGTGTCCCTGCTCGGCGGCGAGGCGGAACCACCGCGCCGACTCCCCGTCGTCCTGGGGAACCCCGGCGCCCTGGGCGTGGAGGATGCCGAGCTGCAACTGCGCCTCGGCGAGCCCCTGCTCGGCCGCGAGCCGAATCCAGCGCGCGGCTTCCGCCTCGTCCGCGGTGACCCCGCCGCCGACGAGGTACATCGTGCCGAGCTGCCCCTGGGCGATGGCGTGCCCCTGCTCCGCCGCGAGACGCAGCCACCGCACCGCCTCGGCGTCGTCCTGGGCGACCCCGCGACCCTCGCCGTACGCGAACCCGAGGTTGACCTGGGCCTGCGCGTCCTCCTGCTCGGCCCCGAGACGGTACCACCGCACGGCCTCGGCCAGGTCCCGCGGGACCCCGCGCCCCTCCGCGTAGAGCATCCCGAGCTGCCCCTGCGCCTCGGCCAGCCCCTGGGCGGCCGCCAACTGGACCCACCGCAGGGCCTCGGCGTCGTTCTGCGGCACCCCGCGCCCCGCCAGGTACAGCATCCCGAGGCGGCTCTGCGCCTCCGCCAGCCCCTGGTCGGCCGCGAGCCGAATCAGGCGCGCCGCCTCCGCGTCGTCCTGCGCGACCCCGCGCCCCCCCGCGTACATCGCCCCGAGCTGCCCCTGCGCCCGGGCGTCCCCCTGGTCCACGGCGAGCCGGAGCCACCGCACCGCCTCGGCGTCGTCCCGCCCGACTCCGCCGCCCCCGGCGTACAGCGCCCCCAGCCGCCCCTGCGCCGAGGCGAGCCCCTGCTCGGCCGCGAGGCGAAGCCACCGCGCCGCCTCCGCCTCGCTCCGGGGGACCCCGAGGCCCTCCGCGTACATCTCCCCCAGCCGGCCCTGCGCGGCCGCGAGCCCCTGCTCGGCCGCCATCCGGAGCCACCGCGCCGCCTCGGCGTCGTCCTCGGGAACCCCCCGGCCCTCGTCGTGCATCGACCCGAGCTCGAGCTGCGCCTCGACGTCCCCCTGCTCCGCGGCGAGGCGCAGTCCGTCGACATCGGGGGCCGGGGAGCAGGCCCAGAGACCGGCGACCAGCCCCCAGGCGACAGTGAGGAACAGACGGCCGCGGCGGGGATCCCGCCGCACCCGACCGGCGATGCGTCCCGCGGCGGCCGCGCCGGCCGGCGCCGTCGTCACGCCGCGCACCGCGAACCCGTCGCCGGTCCAGGTGCGATGCGCGGGTCCAACGCGGGCTCGTACGCGGCGGGCGGCCGTGGCAATGGATGGCATCAGCGGGGTCGCACGGCGACGCGGGAGGGCCCGAGGCGGGTGACTCGACTCGAAGGCATTGCCGTGGAGATATCGCGCCGATTATACGACAGCGGGCCGCCCGGGGCGGGACCGCACGGGCTCGCCGCGACCAGTCGCGAAGCCGCGGTCTCAGCCGAGCCGACCGGTGACGGCAGCAGCGTCTGGTGGCGGCAGCGTCTGGTATAGTCGAGACCGTGTCACGCAGTCGAACTGGGACGCAACCGACCGTACCGCCGGCCGTCGTCCGGGGCATGGGTGCCGGCCTGCTGTGCGTCCTGGCGTGGGCGTGCGGGGGCGCGCCGGGGGGCGAGGCCCCGACCGGCGCGCGCGACGCCATCCTGCCCGAGGGGGCACCGTCGGACTTCTTCGCCCCCCGGCCCGTCGGCGAGCCACGCGGCGACGGCGAGCGGCCGCAGATCGCCCACGTCGAGATCGTCGACCTCGACGCCGACGGCCTTCCCGACATCCTGGCGTGCGACGCGGTCCGCAACCGGGTCGCCTGGATCCGCCAGTTCCCGGCGGGAACCTGGACCGAGCAGTCCATCACCGAGGACATCCGCGCGCCGGCCCACGTGGAGCCGACCGACTTCGACGGCGACGGCGACCTCGACCTGCTGGTCGCGAGCCTCGGAGAGCTCTTCCCGAGCGACCTGCGCATCGGCTCGGTCGTCGTTCTCGAGAACGACGGCAACCAGCGCTTCACGAGCCGCGTGGCGGCCGAGGGCATCCCGCGGGTTGCCGACGTGCAGGCCGGAGACCTCGACGGCGACGGCGACCGCGACCTCGCCGTGGCCGCCTTCGGCTACGACCGCGGCGAGACGCTCTGGCTCGAGAACCGGGGCGGATGGACGTTCGAGCCCCACGTCCTGCAGCGGTTCTCCGGCGCCGTCAACGCCCTCGTCGCCGACCTCGACGACGACGACGCCCTCGACGTCGTGGCGCTGATCAGCCAGGAATGGGAGGAGATCTGGGCCTTCCCGGGCGAGGAGCTGAGGCCGCGGCTGCTCTGGGGCACGACCAACCCGGACTACGGGTCGAGCTGGATCACCCTCGTCGATCTCGACCGGGACGGAGACCCCGACATCCTGCACAGCAACGGCGACGCGTTCGACTACGCGCCCGAGAACAGCCGTCCCTGGCACGGCGTGCAGTGGCTGGAGAACCGGGGCGGCCTGGAGTTCGTGCCGCACCGCATCGCGGACCTGTCGGGCGCGTCGAGCCCCCGGGCCGCCGATCTCGACGGCGACGGCGACCTCGACGTGGCGGTGGTCAGCGCCTACAACCGGTGGGACGACGAGAACGCCCACAGCCTCGTCTGGCTGGAGAACAACGGGCAGATGCAGTTCGCCATGCACCGCATCGCCCGCTCGCCGACGCACCTCATCACGCTCGCCGCCGGGGACCTCGACAACGACGGCGACGCCGATCTCGTCACCGGCGGCATGCACATCAGCGGCCCCTACGACCGCATGTCGAGGGTGACGGTCTGGAGCAACGGTGGTTCGCCGGCGCCGTGACGACCGCCGGCGGGGCGCGACCCGGGCAGCACCACCGGCTCGACCGGAGACGGACCGGCAACGCCCCGACGACGCCCCCCGCGAGCCCCCGCCCCGTGATGACGCGGCCGGCGACCCGGCCGCACCCCCCGGACCGCCCGCCGCCGGCCGTCGCAACCTGCCGCGGCGGCGCCGTTGGCTGACGTGGGCGGCGGCCGCGACCGCCGCCCTGGTGCTCGTCGCCGGCGTCTCCCTGGCGAGGCGGGCGGCGTACGCGGCGCGGCTTCCCGCCCTCCCCGAGCTCGCGGGCCAGCCGCCCGCGCTCCGCGAGCACCTCGAGACCGCGGACCGCGCCGCGCGGGACCGGCCCACGTCCGCCGATGCGGTCGGCGCGCTCGGCCTCGCCTATCACGCCGACCTGTTCCTGGACCACGCGGACCGCGCCTATGCGCTGGCCGAGACCCTGGGCGGCGACAGCGCCTGGCGGTGGACCTACTACCGGGCGCTCGCGCACGGGACGCGCGGCGACAACGAGGCGCTGGCCGACGGTCTGCGCCGGGTCGTCGCCGCCGTCCCCGAGTTCGGCCCCGCCTGGTGGCGGCTCGGCGAGGCGGACTTCAAGTCGGGGCGGCTCGATGGCGCCGTGGAGGCGTGGCGCCGGGCGCTGACGCTGGACGAGCCGCCCTCGCCCGCCGCCCCCCCCGGGTCGCCCGAACGCGCGCCGGGGGCCCCGCTCTCCGCGTATGCGGCGCTCGGGCTCGCCCGGGCGGCGCTGGTGCGAGGAGACGCCGAGGACGCGGCGGCCCGCCTGGAGGCCGCAACGGCCGCCGGCCCCGGGTTCGGCCCGGCCTTCCGGCTGCTCGGCGACGCGTACGCCACGCTGGACCGCGCCGACGACGCGGCGCGGGCGCTCCGGACCGCGGACCGGTTGCCCCTCTACGAACCCTATCTCGACCGGCTGTCCGAGGCGCTCGTCCACGAGTCCCGCAGCACGACCTTTCTCCTCCAGCAGGCCGCCACCGTCGACCTGACGACGAACTGGGCCTGGCGAGAGCACCTGATTCGACGCGCCCTGGAGTTCGACCCGGACCACCGCGTGGCCCTCACCGAGCTGGCGACGATGTACCGGGTGCTGCGGCGCTACGACGAGGCGCTGGAGGTGCTGGAGCGGCAGCGCCGCCTGCGGCCCGGCGACCCCGGGGTGCTCGCCGACATCGGCCGGTGCCTCTCCGGCCTCGGCCGCTACGCCGAGGCCGAGCCGATGCTGCGGCGCGCGCTCGAGGGCCTGGACAGCGCGCTCACCCGGTACGCGCTCGGGCTCGTGCTCGATCGGACGGGGCGGCGCGGCGAGGCCATCGCCGAGTACCGGCGCACCCTCGACCACAACCCGAACCATCTCGGGGCCCTCAACAACCTCGGGGTGGCGTTGGCGACGCAGGGCCGGATGGACGAGGCGACACGCCACTTCGAGCGCCTCGTCGCCGTCGATCCCGAAGACGCCGACGCCCACGCCAACCTCGGGCTCGCGCTCGAGGCGGCCGGGGCGCCCGACCGCGCGGCGCGCGCCTTCCGGGAAGCGTTGCGCCTCGACCCGGACCACGCCGACGCGCGCGAGGGACTGCAGGACCTCGGGCTGCAATAGCGCCAACGCACCGCCGCCGGTCTCCGCCGGCGCGTCAGACTGTCTCCGTCCAGCAGGGCTGCCCGCGCCCAGCTCGCCGCCACAGAGCCGCCCCCACAAAAAAACCGGGGCCGGGAGAGGAGAACTCTCCCGGCCCCGGGGACAAGGATGGGGTGGGGCCAAGCCTTCGATCAGGCCTGGCCCCCGCCAAGCTCGCCTAGAAGCGAGCGGTGACCGCGAAGCGGATGACGCGGCCGGGCAACAGCCTGCTCGCGCGCTCCCAGCCCGCCAGGGACTGGTAGCCGGCGCCGGTGCTGCCCGAGTGGTTGAACTGCGACTCGAGCTCGACGCCGTTGTTGAGCATGTTGAAGAACTCCCACCGCGCCTCGTAGCGCCACGACCCGACGTTGAACACCTTGAGGAAGTTCATGTCGAGCTGCGTCCAGTAGGGCAGGAACTTGACGCTGGCCAGGGGAACCATCGGCACCCAGTAGCTGCTCGTGCTGGTGCCGAGCACCGGCATGGTGTCCGGGACGAACCGCTCGCCCACCACGCACGGGGCCACGCAGTGCCCCGGCTGCCCGTAGAGCTGCTCGGAGTAGGTGCCGAGGAGCTCGTTGGGGTCGCCGCTGTAGCGGCGGACGTTGAGGCCCTCCTGGAAGGCGCCCCAGCGGATGTTGCCGCCGCCCGGATACGCCTGCAGCGACGCGCCGAACTGCATGTCGCCGAGGCCCGGCAGCGTGAACGGCTGCGTGCCCGACAGCTTGAACTCGTGCCGGAACGGGCGCGGGAAGCTGCGCTGGTCGCAGAACCGCATCTCGTTGGGGTTGTCCCCGCGGTGCATGACGTCGGCGCACAGGTTGGTCTCGCCGCCGTAGCTGCCGCCCGCGGCGGTGCTGTCGAACCCGTAGATGGTCGTGCGGCCCGTGTCCTCCATCGACCAGCCGCCGAAGAGGGTGCCGCCGCCGGCCAGCCGGCCCTGGGCGCTCAGCTCGAACCCGTGGTAGATGTTCGAGTAGCCGTCGACCATCTGCCGCTCCCAGACGTTGTCGTCGACGCCGCGCAGGTCCGGGTCGAGGCCGAAGAGCGTGAACGAGCCGGTCATCGGATAGGGCCGCGCCACCTGGATGTGACGCGTGCCGGCGTAGGCGGGGTTGGGCGTGCCGTCGGGGTTCGCGCCGAAGCTCGCGAAGGTGATGTCCTCGTTGTCGCGGCTGAACGTGTTGCGGAAATACCGGCGGCGGTACTCCCCGCTCAGCGACAGGCCCGGGAAGATCTCCTGCTGGATGCCCGCGGTCCAGATGTGGTTGTACTCGCGCGGGAAGTTGTTCAGGTCGGGCTGGGCCGAGGCGACCGAGAACTGGCCGAAGGCCTCGGAATTGCGGGGTCCGATCTCCCAGTTCTGGGCGATGTGGTCGTTCATGCTCGAGGCGTACATCATGTACAGGTCCGACCCCGCCGCGGCGCACGCGGGGCTCGTGTCCAGAGTGGCCGGGTCCAGCACGCAGTCGTACCACTCCCGAGTGTCGGTCCGGGCGCCCCCGTACTGATAACGGGCAGGCAGGCCGGTGCCGACGTCCCGCACGTACTTGTTGTAGCTGAACTTCAGCGCGGTCCTGGCGTCGCCGAAGACGTCATAGGCGATGCTGAGCCGCGGCGAGAAGTCGGGACCCCAGGCCGGCAGCTCGGACGAGGCCCGGCCGCCGCGGACGGTCGACGGCGTGAACCGCCCCGGGCCCTTCGGCGTCGCGGGAATCGACACCCGGGACCAGTCGACCCGCAGGCCGTAGTTGAGGGTCAGCCGGTCAATGGTCCACGAGTCCTGCGCATAGATGCCCCCGTTGAAGTCGAGGTTGTAGGCGCGGAACTCCGGGTAGTTCTTGACCGAGACGAACTCGGCCGCCCCGGTCGTGCCGGCGGCCAAGCCCAGCGCGGCGTTCGCCTCGTTCGCCCAGTGCCCGGCGTTGACGAAGTCGAGCGTGTGGCCCCAGAGGTTCGGCGAGTCGTCGTAACGCTGCTGCAGGTCGGCGTTGCCGGACCGCGTGTGCCGGTTCTGGCCGTAGGAGAAGTTCGTGCCGAACTTGAAGCTGTGCGAGCCCGTCACGTACGACACCGCGCCCTGGTACGCCCAGCGGTGCGAGTAGTTGTTCTGCTCGTCGTCGTCGGCGACGTGGTAGTTCATGCCCAGGTGCGCGTCCCACCGGGGAGCCATGTTGAACCAGGTGGGGGAGCCCGGCGACCACGGCACCGTCTGCGCCATGTACGCGGCCGAGCCGGGCGCGTCATAGCAGGGCGTCTCGAAGCACTGGGCCAGCCCGGCGCCTTCCGGCTTCGTCTGACTGAAGTAGTCGTAGTCGCCGATCGAGCTGAAGCGGTAGTAGCCGGGGTCCCAGTCCTCGTAGACGAGCGAGAACCCGAACTCGGCCAGCATCCGGTTGCTGAGGGTGCCCGTCCACTTCGCGGTTCCGGTGTCGTAGTGCGGCGAGGTCCACGACTGGGCCGCCGTCTCGAAGTCGTCGTTGGGCTGGTGCTCGCTGAACCGGCGCTTCCGCACCTTGTCGAACATGACCGAGATCTTGTTCTGCTGGTTCATCTGCCACGTCAGCCGCGCGTTGGCGCTCGTGATGCTGTTGCGGTCGAGGGCCGCCGACCCGTCGCGCTCGAAGCTGTTGAGCACGCCGTCGTCGATGACGTTGCGCCGCGCCGACGAGAAGAACCACAGCCGGTCGCGGAAGACGGGGCCGCCGAACGACCCGTTGAAGTCGTAGATGAGCGAGACCCTGGGGGTCTCCTGCACGCCGAGGTCCTGCAGCCGCGGGTTCAGGTTGTCGGCCTGCCAGGCGCCGGGGGTGCCGCCCGCGAACATGTTGCCGCTGAACTGGTTGCCGCCCTCGTTGGGGATCATGTTGATGCGGAGGCCGCCGTTCTGGGTCTCCGCGCCCTGACCCGAGGTGGTGTACGAGGTCTCGGCCGCCATCATCGGGTTCATGTAGGCCTGGTAGCGCCCGTCGCTGATGAGCGTGTTGATCATCATGCCGTCGATCTCGACGGTGGTGTGCGACGCGTCGAGGCCGCGGCCCATCATCTCGGACTGCTGCGCGCCGGCGGTGCCGCCCATGTCGGGGGCCCGCGCCTTGACGCCGGGAATCAGCAGGGCGTACGACCACGTGCTGCGCCCGGTGGGGATGGCCTCCTGGGTCTCGCGCGTCATGACCTCGACGCGCTGCACCTGCTGGACGTCGACGACCGGGGTCTCGCCGGACACCGTGATGGTCTCCTCGACCGAGCCGACGGCCATGACGACGTCGATGGGCAGGGCCACGTCGGCGCCGAGGATGAGCTGGTCGCGCACCTGGGTGCCGAACCCGGGCAGGGTGAAGGTGACGGTGTACTCGCCCGGCCGCAGGTCGATGATGTTGTACTGGCCCGTGCCGTCGGTGAAGACGACGCGCGACCCCTCGATCAGGACGTCGCTCGACGCCTCGACGGTCACGCCGGGCAGCACGCCGCCGGTGTCGTCGGTGACCGCGCCCGCGATCGAGCTCTGGGCCACCGCGATGGCGGGCGCCAGCAGCAACGCTGCCGCCGCGACCGCTAGAAACCTACCCAACCTCATGTGCACACCTCCCAATCGGATACGACTACTCTCTGTTCCTCGTCAACTCTGACAACGCCGTCCACACGCCGGATCTTCGTCTTCCCGCCGTCAGTTCCGCCAGGAGCCGAGCCTCGCCACCACGCCGATCGAGAACGAGAAGTCCCGGTAGTCGGCGCCGTCCACGTTCAACAGCGACGCGTGCGCCCCCGGATCGGAGAGGTTCGGCGTGGGGAAGAAGGTGATCCGGTAGTCCGCCTGGATCCGGAACGCGGTGTTCTCCGTCATGTCGATGTCGACGCCGCCGCCGGGCTGAATCGCCAGGTGGGTCGCGGTGTGGTTGAAGAAGTTGATCTTGCGCAGCCCGCGCGCGACCCCGAACAGCCCGTGGATGAACGGACGGGCGCCGCCGGCGTCGAAATGGAACCGGGGACCGACCAGGACCCCGATGGTCTGGATGTGCACCTCGCAGTCCGACAGGACGCCGGCGTACTCCGGGTACACGTTGGCCGCCAGCCTCGGCGAGCAGTACTCGCTCTCGGTCCGGGAGATGTTGAAGGTCTGGAAGTCGACGTCGCCCGGCGACTTCACGACGGGGTCGTTCGGTCCGCCCGAGAACTCGAAGCTCGGCGGGATGCCGCGCCGGTAGTGGCCGTTCAGGTCGAACGCCAGCGACACGTTGTCGGTCAGCTCCACCGACGAATCGAAGAAGAACCCGAACGGCAGGTTCGTCGCGTTGGCGGCCAGCTCCTTGTTCGACAGGAACGAGTACCCGATCGCCACGTCGCCGCCTATCTGCGCCGCCGCCGGCTGGGGCAGGCAGACCGCCGACACCGCGAGAACACACCCGAGAACAAGACGCTTACGCATCATCCACAACCTCCTCCGCAACCGAATCCACCGTTCGCATCCAGCCGGACATCCGTCCGGACTCCACGGGCCGGCGCTGATGCGAAGCGCCGGCGACTCCATGCAGCGTCATTACTGCACGCAAACACCATGCCAGCCGCGCGGTCGGAACCCCGGCCGCTCGATCCCCGTATATCCACGCACTCGGGCCATCCCAGGCCCCACGGAGAATCCAAGGGATTGGAACCGGAATCCAACCGGTTGGTCCGTGAGCGCGTTACGCACAATCAACGGTGCACTCTACCCGTTTGTGGTGCGCCGGTCAACAGGACTTTCGTCCCGAGGATCGCGTCCTCCCGCGGACGCTCCGCGCGGGTCTGCTACACTGGACGACACGCCCCGGCTCGAGCCGCACGGCCCGGCTCCCCGCCCGCGGGAACGCGGCGCGACCGGCGCCTCCCAGCGCGGCAACTGAACCGCCATGTCCTCCGGCCGCCATCGACGACGCCGACGGGCGGCCTCGCCGGGCCGCGAGCCGGTCCCGCGGGACGGGAACCGACGCCGCGACGCGCCCTCCGCGGGACGGCGCACGCACCGGTTCCGGCCGTTCGCGCTCGGCATCTTCGCCCTCGCCCTCGGCATCCGGATCATTCACGTCTGGCAGCTCCGGCCGGCCCCGTTCTTCGACCTCGCGATGGGCGACGCGCAGAGCTACCACGCGTGGGGGATGGAGATCGCCGGCGGTGACTGGGTGGGCCGCGAGACCTTCTACCAGGCGCCGCTCTACCCGTACTTCCTCGGGCTGGTGTACACGCTCTTCGGTCCCAGCCTGCTCGCGGTGCGCCTGAGCCAGGTCGTGCTGGGCGCGGCGTCCTGCGCCCTGCTGGCATCGGCGGGGCGGCGGCTGTTCTCCCTGCCGGCGGGAATGGTGGCGGGCCTGATGCTCGCGGTCTACGCACCGGCGATCTTCTTCGACGGCCTGGTGCAGAAGACCGCGCTGGGCCTGTTCCTGCTGTGCCTCCTCCTCGCCCTCCTCGCCCGGCTGGTCACCGAGCCGGGCCGCCCGCGCGCCTGGGTATGGCCCGGCGTGGTGCTCGGCGCCCTCGTCCTGACGCGCGAAAACGCCCTCGTCTTCGCCGCCGTCCTGCTGGGCTGGCTGGTGCTGTCGCGCGACGCGGGCCGGCGGCGCCTGGCGCGGGCGGGAGCGCTCGGGCTCGGGCTGGCCCTCGTGCTGCTGCCGGTGGCGGCGCGGAACCAGGTGGTCGGCGGCGAGCCGGTGCTGACGACGGCGCAGCTCGGGCCCAACCTCTATATAGGCAACAACCCCGATGCCGACGGCACCTACCGCCCCCTCGTCTTCGGGCGCGGCGACCCCCGGTTCGAGCGCGGGGACGCGACGCGGATCGCCGAGCGCGAGGTCGGGGCGCCGCTGACCCCGCGGCAGGTCTCGCGTTACTGGACGGGCCGGTCGCTCGAGTACATCCGCATGCAACCCGTCGACTGGCTGCGGCTGACCGGACGCAAGGTGGTGCTGGCCCTCAACGGATCGGAGGTGGCCGACACCGAGGATCAGCTCAGCCACGCCGACTGGTCGGTCCCGCTGCGGCTCACGGGCCACGTCTGGCACTTCGGCCTGCTCGCGCCCCTGGGAGCCGCCGGCCTCTGCCTGACTTGGGGCCGGCGCCGGCAGCTTCGGCCGTTCCACCTGATGCTCGCCGCCTATGCCGCCAGCGTGGTGGCCTTCGCGGTGATGGGACGGTACCGCCATCCGCTGGCGCCGCTCCTGATGCTGTTCGCGGCGGCCGGGGTGGTTGCGGTCTGGGACATGGTGAAGCGCGGGAAGCGGACGGGATGGACCCGGCAGACGGCCTGGGCGGGCGCGGCGGCGGCCGGTCTGCTCGTCTTCTGCAACTGGCCGGTGCTCTCGATGAGCGACATGCGGGCCATCACCGCGTTGAACGTGGGGACCGAGCTGCAGGCCGAGGGCCGGCTCGACGAGGCCGTCGAGCAGTACCGGCAGGTGCTCGCGCTGGCCCCCGACGACGCCCTCGCCCACAGCAACCTCGGCACTGCTCTCGCGGCACAGGGCCGCCTCGACGAGGCGGTCGGCCACTACGATCGGGCGCTCGCCCTGGCGCCGGGGGACGCCGACGCCCACTCCAACCTCGGCAACGCCCTGCTGGCGCTGGACCGCATCGACGAGGGCGTCGCGAGCCTCAGGCGGGCCCTCGACATCGACCCGGGCTCGGCAGAGGCGCACGCGGCCCTGGGCATCGCCCTGCACGACGGGGGCGAGCTGGACGACGCCGTCGAGCAGCTTCGCCGCGCCGTCGATCTCGGGGCCGCCTCGGCCGACCTCCACAACCGGCTCGGCATCGCGCTCGGATCGCTGGGCCGGCTCGACGAGGCGACGGTCGAGTTCCGCCGCGCCGTCGACCTCGAACCGGGACACGTCGACGCCCACGCCAACCTGGGCACCGCCCTCCAACTGCAGGGCCGGCTGGAAGAGGCCGTGGCGCAGTTCCGGGAAGCGCTGCGGGTCGCGCCGGATCACCCCGAGCTGCAGGGCCGGCTCGACGCGGCGCTCGCCGACATCAGGAACCGTTGACGTTCGAGCGTCGGCCCCCGAGAATCTTCCGCTCGACCTCTTCCCGGGACAGCTTCCGCAGCTCCTCCCAAGACCCTACGATACGCTTGAGCTCCTTCCTGACCGCCTTCTTGATCGCCTTCTCGACCGCGGCCTTCCTGATCTCCTGACGCGTCTCAAACATCCTTCGCCCCCAATCGAACAACGCGGCCAACGGGACCACGAATGCCCAGTACAAGCGGGAAACCGCGGTTTCGAAGCTCTGGTACGCCCAGGAACCCGATTCGGACCAGAGCTGGAGAATCGCCACGCTGGCGCACCCCACGACGGCGAACCCGAGAGCCTGAAACCCGATACCCCGTTCGGACGAGTGACTCGTCGCGTCGGCTGTCTCCATCGACGATACGTCGGTGCAAGTACGCTGCCACGAGCCTACTCCAACTCGTCGTCCTGCCACGGGACCCGGCAGGGCTCGCCGCGGAGATACCGCGCCAGGTTGGCGGACATGCGCTGCACGGCGGCCGACTGCCCCGCTTCCTGCGCGACGGACATCGCGAGGCGCTGCCACTCGACCGCTCCCGCGAACTGCCCCAGCTCGGCGTGGGCCATCGCCATCGTCTCGGCCACGGCGGTGGTACGGAGCTGCTGGGCCAAGGCCTCGGCCAGGGCCAGCGCGCGGGGGCCGTCGCGTACCGCATCGTCGGGAGCGGCGGCGAGCAGGCGGGCGAGGGCGATGGGGAACGCGGGCTCCCAGGGATGCCGCGCGACCCCGGCCGCGAGCCGGTCGTGCGCCTCGCGGTAGCGCGCGAGCTCGACGAGGGCCAGGACCTCGCCGAAGCGGGCGTCGCGGCGGTCGGGGACCTGCCGGTAGTAGGCGAGGGACGCCGCGGCCCGTCCCGACCGGCGCAGCGCCTCGGCGAGGCGGAAGTGCGCCTCGCCGCCGGCGGGGGCCTCGGACGCGGCCAGCGTGTAGTGTCCGATGGCCTCCGCCAGGCGGCCGCCCGCCTCGCGCAGCGCGCCGATGGTGAGGTGGACCCGCGCCGTCAGGGCCGGATCGAGCCGCGCCGCCTCCGCGAGGTACGCCACCGCCGCTTCCGCGTCGTCGCCGGAGAGGCGCAGGGCCATGCCGAGGTACCAGTTCAGCATGGGGTCGCCCGGCGCGAGCGCGAGGGCCTGCCGGAACCGGGCGAGGGCCTCCGGCCAGTCGCCGACGGCGGCGGCGTCCAGGCCCCGGGCCCGGTGGTCCGGCGGGTCCGCCGGGGCGCCGCCGGGGTCGCCGGCGTCCGCGCTCAGGTCGAGCGGCTCGAGCGTGACCGGGGTCATCGCCGCATCGCCCTCGCGCACGCGGTACGCACGATCCAGCGCGACGTCGGGGTACACGGCCGTCTCCCCCGTCGCCGGCCAGGTGACGGCCACCGACCGTATCGCGGTCGCCGCCCCGAGCCCGATCTCCTGCTGGAGGCTGGATCCCCCGAAGCTGCCGCCGGCCCCCACGGTGACGTGGATCTCGCGCTCGCCTTCCGGGGCGGCCACCGCAACCCTGATCCGCGCGCCGATGGCGGCCCGGTTCGAGGCCGCGCCCTCGAGCCGCAGGGTCAGCCAGCGGTTGCCGTGGCCTGGGTTCAGGTAGAGGGCGTTGGGGAAGGTGTCGCCCTCGAAGGCCCCGCCGGAGACGTGGTACAGGTCCTGGTCGCCGTCGGCGTCGACGTCGCCGAACGACACCCCGTGCCCCTTCTGCAGGTGCCCGAAGCCGCCCGACGAGGTGACGTCCTCGAACCGCTCCCCCGCCGCGTTCCGGAACATCAGGTTGGGGATGAGCATGCGGTAGTCGGGGTCCCCGGTGCCCAGGTACATGTCGAGGAACCCGTCGTTGTCGAGGTCGCCGAAGTTCGACCCCATGCCCACCATGAGCCGGTCCAGGCCCGCCGCGGCGGTGACGTCGGTGAACGTGCCGTCGCGGTCGTTGCGGTAGAGGCGCGGCGACTGGCCCTGGTGGGGCTGCCCGAGGCGCTCGAGGACCACGTCGGCCAGCCCCCCGCTGAACCCGCTGACGAAGAGGTCCTCCCACCCGTCGTTGTCGTAGTCGAAGAACCACGTCGGAAAGCTCACCGGGGGCCCCTCGACCCCCGCCTCGGCCGCCGCGTCGCGGAACGACCACGCGCCGCCGGGGCCGGGGCCCTCGTTGCGGAAGAGCAGGTTGGGCTCGTCGGGGCGCAGCCGGGTCACGTAGAGATCGAGCCGCCCGTCGTTGTCGTAGTCGCCCCAGACGACACCCTTGACGAACCCGACCACCGCCACCCCGGCCTCGGCCGCGACGTCGGTGAACGTGCCGTCGCGGTTGTTGCGGAAGAGGCGGGACGGGTACACGGGTCCGCCGCCCGAAGCGGCGGCGCCCGGGGGAGGCCGGGACTCGTTGCCGATGTACAGGTCGACCCAGCCGTCGTTGTCGTAGTCGCCCCACGCCGCGGCCTGCGTCGGGGCCGGCATGAGCAGGCCCGCGGCCTCGGTGACGTCGGTGAACGTGCCGTCGCCGTCGTTCCGCAGAAGCGAGTTCGGGTGCCCGGTGTCGAGCCACGCGCCGCGCAGGACCAGCAGGTCGAGGAACCCGTCGTTGTCGTAGTCGGCGTGGATGACGTGGAGGCCGCTGACGAGCCCGTCGAGCCCGGCCTCGGTGGTCCGCTCCGTGAAGGTGCCGTCGCCCTCGTTCCGGAAATACCGCAACTGGTTGGCGTTCTCCCCCTCCGCCACCGCGAACAGGCCGGCCGACGACGCGACGATGTCGAGGCGCCCGTCGCCGTCGAAATCGTCCATGACGCTGCCGCCCTTCCGGCCCGCGTCGTCGAGGCCGAGCCGCCCGGCCACGTCGGGGAACCGGCCCAGGTCGTGCTCGGCGCGAAACGCCTCGGGCGGCACCAGCCACCGCTCCGGCACGTGGAACGGGTACTCGCCGACCATCATGTAGGCGAGATTGAGCAGCCACTGCGCGCCCAGCGCGGTCGACTCGTCGGGAGGATCGCCGAGTACGCGCGCGTACTCCTCGATGGCCCGCCGGGCCGCGGCGTCGTCCGGGTGCACCGCCTCGCGGGTCACCGGCACCGAGCAGCGGGCGGCGGCGGGGCCGGAGACGCAGTTGCGCTGCATGGCCGCGCGCAGGTGGGACAGGGCCAGGAGCTGCCGCACCGCGCTGACGAAGGGGGGCGAGATCGACGGATGCGCCGCCTCGGCGAGGATACCCTCGAAGGCCGCCGCCGCCTCTTCGCTTCGGCCGGCGTAGAGTCGGTACCGCGCGATCTCCGAGCGATAGCGCAGCACGTCCGGCAGCGCGGCGGGCGGGGCCACCGCGCTCAGGGCCCGGGCCCGCATCGAGCCGGCGTAGGGGTTGGTCTGCGCCGCGGCGGCGGCCACCGCCTCGAGCCGCGCCACCATGGCCGCGGTGCCGGAGTCGCCCGCGACCTCCTGCCCGGCCGCCCCCTCGACCGCCGCGAGAGCGACGGCGGCGACCGCGAGCAGCGTCCGACGAACGCAGCGCCCCGTCATTCGTCCCCTCACCCCCCCGTCACCGCAACCGCGCCCGGAGGCCGGTCAGTTGCGGATGGCCGGGCAGAAGCGACAGCGCCTCACCGAGCCGTTCGCGCGCCTCCTCGGCACGGCCGAGGCCGGCAAGGGCCGTCACGTATCCGGTCCAGGCGTCCGCGAACCGCGGATCCGCCACCAGCACCCGCCGGTAGTGCTCGAGCGCCGCGTCCGCCCGTCCCGTCACCCGCAACGCGTCGGCGAGGCCGACCCGCGCCTCCAGATAGTCGGGCTGATGCTCGACCGCATCCTCGAAACGCTCCGCCGCCTCGGGGTGGCGGCCGGCGACCATCGCCACCAGGCCGAGGCCGAAGTGCGCCCGGGCGAAGTCCGGAGATCGGCGGATGGTCTCCTCGAACTGCTCCACCGCGCCGCCCGGGTCCCCCGCCATCATCAGCGCCGTACCCAGCCGGTGGCGCAGGGCGGGGTCGTCCGGCGCCAGCTCCAGTCCGCGGCGGAACAGGTCCTCCGCCGCCGCCAGCTCCCCGTTCCGGAGGGCCCGCATCCCGCGGGTCTCGTAGGTGAGCGCGCTCTCCAGCACGTCCGAATAGGCATCCATCAACGGATCCGGCACCGTCGGGACGCCGGCGCCGCGACGGCGGAGGTGCGCCTCGGCCGCCCCGAGGTCGCCGAGCTGCCGATGGGCCATCGCGAGGGGGTAGTGAAGGCTCGTCGCGCGCTCGTCGGCGGACAGCGCACGCGTCAGGTAGTCCCTCGCGCGCGCCGGCTCCCCCTTCGCCAACGCGGCGCGCCCCATGCCCGCCAACGCCGCGGCCAGGCGGGAATCGAGGGTCAGGGCCCGCATGAACGCCTCCTCGGCCGCATCCGGCCGGCTCTGGTCGAGCAGCGTGTCGCCCAGCCGGACCAGCACGGCCGGATCCGCGGGCCGCAGCCCGTGCGCGCGCGCGAAGAGCTCGGCCGCCGCCCGGCGGTCGCCGTCGACGGCGCGGAGATGGCCGAGATAGTACGGCCAGCGCACCTCGTCGGGCGCGAGGTCCATCGCGCTTCCGAAGCAGTCGACGGCAGGCTCGTGGTACTCGGCGGCCATGAGCACGAGGCCGAGGTCGCCGAAGGCGTCGGCGAGCTCCACCGCCGGGGTGCCGGCCTCCGCGAGCTTCGCGGCGAGGCCCTCGTGACGCTCACGCACCTGGCGCTGCACCGATACGGCGACGCCGGAGAGATCCGGCAGGGCGATCGGCTGCCGCGGGCCGCCCGCCCGCATCGCGCGGCCGGCGCCCGCGAGACGCGACACCAGGGCGCTCTCCTCCGGCGCGGCGACGCAACCGGCCGCGAGCGCCGCCGCGCATGCCAGCAACCCCGTCCCGATCCGGCGTCTCCTCACGTCAGCCGCCCTCGCCTTCCCGCAGCGTCGTGTAACGGCCGTGAGGCACGTCCCGCCAGGCCTCGGTACGCCCGCTCGGCCACGTGACGCGCACCTCGACCGCCGCCGCCGACGCCCCCAGCCCGATCAGGACCCGCGGGTCCTGCGCGGAAGCATAGCTGCCGTCGGATCGCGCGCGGCGCCACACCCGCGAGCCGTCCTCCAGCACCACCTCCACCCGGGCGCCGATCATGTCCCGCGGCGCATCCGCGCCGACGAGCCGCAGGCCGACCCACCGGTTGCCCTCGCCGACCCGGTTCACGAGCAGCCGCAACGGGCCCGCCCCGTTGCCGACCAGCACGTCGACGTCGCCGTCGTTGTCGACGTCGCCGAACGCGGCGCCCCGGCTCACCTCCGACAGGCGCAACACCTCGCCGGCGCGGTCCGTCACGTCCTCGAAACGCCCGTCGCCCAGGTTGCGGAACAGCAGGTTGCGTTGCTGCAGGGGAAACGGGTTGTCCGGTCCGAGCGCGTCCATGTTCCGGGTGACGTGGCCGTTGACCGAGAACAGGTCCAGCCGACCGTCGTTGTCGAAGTCCAGCCACGCGGTCCCGAAGCCGGTATAGGGCAGGCTCGGCAGACGTATGAAGGCCTGCATGCTCCGCTCCTCGAACAGGCCGGAACCGTCGTTGACGTAGAGGGTGCTGCCCTGGCCGGTGAGCTCGGTGACGAACAGGTCCTCGTCGCCGTCGTTGTCGAAGTCGCCGGCATCGACGCCCATGTCGGCCTTGGCCTCGCCGCCGGCCCCCAACGCCGCCCCCCACAAGGGCGCGCGGTTGACGAACGTGCCGTCGCGCCGGTTGATCCAGAGCTGGTTCTCCTGCTGATCGTTGGCGACGAAGATGTCGGTCCACCCGTCGTTGTCGAAGTCCGCGGTCGACACGCCGAGAGCCGGACCGAACTCCCAGGCGACGCCGGCCTCCCTCGTCGCGTCGACGAAGGTGCCGTCGCCGCGATTGCGGTACAGGCGGTCCGGCTGGGCGCGATAGACGTCGGGCGGGCAGTAGTCGGGCGGCCCCGAGCGGTTGAAGCACGGGATGTGCGTGTCGAGGTCGAAGCTCAGGTAGTTGCCGACGAAGAGGTCCAGCCACCCGTCGCGATCGTAGTCGAGAAAGGAGGCCGACACCCCCCAACGGTCGGGATCGTGGGTGCCGCTCTCTTCCGACACGTCCGAGAACGTCCCGTCGCCGTTGTTCCGAAACATCCGGTTCCGCTCGAACCCCGTCAGGTAGAGGTCGACCCAGCCGTCGTTGTCGTAGTCTCCGGCCGCGGCCCCCATGCCGTGCCCGCCCGCATCCAGCCCGCTCCCGGCCGACACGTCCGTGAACCGGAGCCGGGGCCCGTCCGGCGACGGGTCCAGATCGTTGCGATAGAGGCGGTCGGTGAGAGGGCCCTCCGGCGGGGAGATCAGGGGCTCGCCGCTCCCCAGCGTGCGTCCCTGCGCCACATAGACGTCGAGGTCTCCGTCGTTGTCATAGTCGAGCAACGCCACGCCGGGGCCCATTATCTCCGTCTGGTGGAAGTTCCCCGTCATGCCGTTGAAGTGCACGAAGTCGAGCCCCGCCCCCGCCGCCCCCGCCGTGAACCACTCGCCGGGCGCCGGACCGGAGGCGGCGTCGGCTTCCGCGGCCGCGCCGCCGCCGCTGGAGCCCGAAGGCGGGGCGCAGCTTCCCGACGCGCACGCCGCCGCCAGGCACAGCAGCCTCGCGACGACGGCCGTCCGAGTCGATTGTCGCTGCGTCACGCGGGTTGCGCTCACTTCAGTGCTCGGGAGGTCCCGGGCCGAGGCTCGATTATCCCACCGCCGCCCGGAGGCCGGCAATACGGCCCCCGACGGCCGCGGGGGTCGGGTCGCCGGGCGAGGCAAGCGGCGGCGGCCGGCGGTGCGGGCGCCCGCGGCCCCGGGGGGCCGGGTCCTGTAACATGAGAGGGCAGGAGGCATCTTGATCACGACGCTCGACCGTTCCGCTCCGGAAACCCTGCGCTCCCGAGAAAAGGAGCTGACCGCCGCTCACGATCGATTCCGCTCGGCCGGCCTGTCGCTCGACCTGACCCGCGGCAAGCCGAGCCCGGCGCAGCTCGCGCTGTCCGACGACCTCGACGCGGAGAACGGGCCGTTCTCGGCCGCCGACGGGACCGACGTCCGGAACTACGGCGGACTCGACGGCCTGCCGGAGGCCCGGCGACTGGGCGCGGAATGGCTCGGCGTGCGTCCCGACGAGGTGATCGCCGGGGGCAACAGCAGCCTCACCCTGATGTACCTGTACCTGCTGAACGCCTGGCTTCACGGCCCGGCCGGGCCGGACGGCGCGTGGCGGAGGTTCGGAACGGTGAGGTTTCTCTGTCCGGTGCCCGGCTATGACCGCCACTTCGCGATTCTCGAGGATCTCGGCATCGAGATGCTCAACGTACCGATGCGCGACGACGGCCCCGACATGGACGAGGTCGAGGCCCGCGTGCGCGCCGACGCCTCCATCCGGGGCATCTGGTGCGTGCCGAAGTACTCCAATCCCGGCGGACAGGTCTATTCCGAGGCCGTCGTGGACCGTCTCGCGAGGCTCGCCACCGTCGCCGGGCCGCACTTCCGCATCCTGTGCGACAACGCCTATGCCGTCCACGATCTCGACGACGAGCCGCCGCCGCCGGCCAACCTCATGGACGCGTGCCGGCGCCACCGCACCGAAGACAGCCTGGTGCTCTTCGCGTCGACGTCCAAGGTCTCGCGCGCCGGCGCCGGCGTCAGCTTCATGGGCGGTTCACCGGCCACGCTCGACTGGTTTCGGCGCCGGCTGCAGGTGGTGACCATCGGGCCGGACAAGGTCAACCAGCTTCGGCACGTCCGGTTCCTGCGCGACATGGATCACGTACGGGCGCACATGCGCAAGCACGCCGCAATCCTGCGCCCCAAGTTCGAGCTGGTGTTCCGGCGGCTGTCGGAGGCGTTGGACGGAACCGGGACCGGTACGTGGACGACGCCCCGCGGGGGCTACTTTCTTTCGTTCGACGCCCGTCCCGGCCTCGCGGGGGCGATTGTCCGCCTCGCGGCCCGCGCCGGGGTGAAGCTCACGCCGGCCGGCGCCACGTTCCCCTATGGACGGGACCCCGACGATTCCAACATCCGGCTTGCGCCGACGTTTCCGGAACTCACGGATCTCGACCAGGCGATGCGGGTGTTCGTGGTGTGCGTCGAACTCGCCTCGGTCAGACAGGCGTTGGAGAAGCGATAGCACCGGCGCGACGAGCCGCCGGGTCGACGATGGGACTGGGCGGACGCAGAAGTCGGGGGGACGCGGCGTCCCTCCGCTTCGGCTTCCCGGTCGAGCGAGCCCGCCGACGCCGGTGCGGCCGGCGCGCCCCGCGACCCGGCCGCGCGCTATTTCTCGGCCTTCTTTCTCCGGGCCGCCCAATACGCGGTCATCCGCTCGGACACCGCCTTCTTTTCCTCGGCCGTCATCTGACGGCGCTTTCTCTTCGGCTTGGCCGCGGGAGCGGGAGCGGCATCCGCGGCCGGGGCCGCCGGCTTCCTCGGCGAAGAGGATCGCCGGGCCCTGCGCCTGGGTTGCGGGGCGGAGTCTCCCAGCATCTCCTCGACATCGCTCAACGCCTTGATCTCCGCCTGCAGGCGCTCGATCTGACTCTGCCGTTCGGCAATTGCCTCTGCTATCACACTCATGGGGCCAAAGAGTAGTGGCATACAACGCGGATGTCAAATCCATTGCAGTCGGCGGCGGGCGGGCACGGGCGGACGGCTCCGCGCCGCGAGGGCCGAACGGGTGGGAAACCGGCGCGTTTGTGGTAACTTAGTCTCGTGCTGCGGCGACCGTCGGGGCGTGGCGCAGCCTGGTAGCGCGCCTGCTTTGGGAGCAGGAGGCCCCCGGTTCGAACCCGGGCGCCCCGACCAGTTTCTACCGCCGAACGCGTTGCGGCGCCGCTGGCCCCGGCGACGCCGGTCGCGCCCGGGCCCACCCCGAGGACCGGCCGCGATCTTCGCTTCCCGCGCCCTTCGACCCCGTGCCGCCGTCCGGGCGACCGCGCCGCAGAACGACGCGGCCGGGAGTCTGCGCCGTGGAACGGCGCGGACTCCTGCAGGGTTGATTGGGCGCCAGGCGGAGCCGCAAGGCGACGATTGGCGGGCCAGGAGTCTGCGCCGTGGAACGGCGCGGACTCCTGCAGGGTTGGTTGGGCGCCAGGCGGAGCCGCAAGGCGACGATTGGCGGGCCAGGAGTCTGCGCCGTGGAACGGCGCGGACTCCTGCAGGGTTGGTTGGGCGCCAGGCGGAGCCGCAAGGCGACGATTGGCGGGCCAGGAGTCTGCGCCGTGGAACGGCGCGGACTCCTGCAGGGTTGGTTGGGCGCCAGGCGGAGCCGCAAGGCGACGATTGGCGGGCCAGGAGTCTGCGCCGTGGAACGGCGCGGACTCCTGCAGGGTTGGTTGGGCGCCAGGCGAGCCGCAAGGCGACGATTGGCGGGCTACCCGAAGAAAGCGACGCCGTGCCACGAATCGGAGGCCGGCAACTCCCACCGGCCGGCCCGGACCTGCTCGACCTTCGTCAGCGTATTGTCGAAAACCATCGTCCGGGAACTCACTTCGCCGCTCTCGGCGAGATCGGCGAACCGTTCCCGGGACACTCTCGCAATGCCGGCCTCGTCGCGATAGAGGACCGGCGCATGGTTCACGAGCTCGACGCCCAGCTCTGCCTGCAGCGCCTTCATGCGGCGCACGAGGGCGTCGACGGAGCAGCCGGACGCGCCGGCGGCCCGCTCGTCGACGGCCACGAAGATGAACTGGTCGTACCGCACGTCGCGAGCCGCGCTCAAGGGAACGTCGTGGGCGGTCCACTGGTCGATGAAGGCATCCACCTCGCGGGTCACGCGTGCGCGCTCGTCGGCGGCCAACGGACGCTCGGCCGCGAAGATCCACAGGCGCGCCTCCGGCGGCAGCTCGTCGAAGCTGACTCGTGGCATGTCGTAAAAACCTCCTTGCCCTGGCCCGCCAATCGTCGCCCGAGGCTCCGCTTGGCGCCCAACCAACCCCTTTGGGGGGGCCGCACCGCCTCCGCGGCGCAGCCCTAGACCGGCTCCTTCACCGTGACCGCGTCGAGGAACGGCATCATCCCCCTCAGCTCGGCCCCGACCCTCTCGATCCGGTGCTCCTGCTCGGCCCGCCGCTGCGCCATGAACCAGGGCCGGCCGGCCTTGTCCTCCGCGATCCACTTGTCGGCGTAGACTCCGTCCTGGATGTCCTTGAGAATGCCCCGCATCGCCTCGCGGGTGGCGTCGGTCACGACCCGCGGACCGCCGGTGTAGTCGCCGTGCTCGGCCGTGTCGCTGACCGAGTAGCGCATGTAGTTGAGCCCGCCGCGGTACATCAGGTCCACGATGAGCTTCAGCTCGTGCATGCATTCGAAGTACGCCACCTCCGGCTGGTAGCCGGCCTCGACCAGCGTCTCGAAGCCCGCCTTGACCAGCGCGCTGACGCCGCCGCACAGGACCGACTGCTCCCCGAACAGGTCCGTCTCGGTCTCCTCCGCGAAGGTCGTCTCGATGACGCCGGCCCGCGTCAGGCCGAGGCCCTTCGCATAGGACAGGGCCAGCGGCTTCGCGCTCCCCGTCGCGTCCTGCTCGACCGCGATCAGGGCCGGCGTGCCCCCGCCCTCGAGGAACACCTCGCGCACGCGGTGCCCCGGGGCCTTGGGCGCGATCAAGGTGACGTCGACTTCGGGCGGCGGGGTGATGGTCTTGAAGCGGATGTTGAAGCCGTGGGCGAACATCAGCATGTCGCCCGGCGCGAGATTGGAAGCGATCGACTGGTCATAGATGGCCCGCTGCTTCGTATCGGGCGCGAGAATCATGATCACGTCGGCCCACGCCGCCGCCTCGGCGCCGCTCTTCACCGTCAGCCCGTCCGCTTCCGCGCGGGCGCAGGAACGGCTGCCTTCCGCCAGCGCCACCTGCACCGGAACCCCGCTGTCCTTCAGGTTCAGCGCATGGGCATGGCCCTGGGAGCCGTAGCCGAAGACGGCGACCTTCCGGCCCTGTATGAGAGAGAGATCCGCGGAGTCGTCGTAGTGAATCGTTGCCATTCTGATTTCCGCCTCGTCGGTCGGGATGATCCCGAGGGCTTCGGGATGGGGCTTCGGCTTGCGGGCTTGCGCCGCTACACGGAATAGGAGACCTGGTCGCCGGGGTCGACCTCGGCCGGGGCGTCGGCGGGCTCGGTCGCCACGCCCTGCTGCCCCCGGGACATGGCCACGCGCCCGGTCCGCACTATCTCGAGCACGCCGTAGGGCTGCAGGACCCCCAGCAGCCCGTCGATCTTGTCCTCGGTGCCGGTCGCCTCGACAATCAGGGAGTCGGGCGCCACGTCGACGACGCGGCCTCTGAACGTATCCACGATCTGCATCACCTGCGTGCGGGTCTCCTGGTTCGCCTCGACCCTGATGAGGGTCAGGTCCCGGATGACGGCCGCGTCGCCGGTCAGGTCGGTCACCCGCAGCACGTTGACGAGCTTGTAGAGGTTGGCTTCGAGCCGCCTCGCGCCGTTGTCGTCGGTATCGACGACAATCGTCATGCGGGACACGCCGGCCACCTCCGTGCGGCCCACCGTCAACGACTCGATGTTGAACGCGCGGCGGCGAAACAGGGACGCCACCCGGTTCAGGACTCCCGGCTTGTCCTCGACGTGCACGACAAAGGTACGTCGCATGGTCCTGTCAGATCGTTGGCGCGGCCCGGCCCGCCAATCGTCGCCGGCGGCTCCGCCCGGCGCCCGACCAATCCTACAGGAGTCCGCGCGGTTCCGCGGCGCAGGCTCCTAGTCGTCCGCCGTCTCGATGATGGGGCTGGGGCTCGGCCGCCGGATCATCGCATGCAGATCGGCGCCGGCCGGCACCATCGGATAGACCGTGTCCTCCTGCTCGACCCGGAAGTCGATGACCACCGCGCCGGGCTCGGCCCGCGCCATCGACACCGTCGGCTCGACCTCCTGGCGGCGCGAGACCGTCGCGCTGCGGAGGCCGAAGGCCTCGCCCAGCTTCGCGAAGTCGGGGCTGAGCAACGGGGTGGCCGCGTAACGCCGCTCGTAGAAGAACTCCTGCCACTGCCGCACCATGCCCAGGTAGCCGTTGTTGATGATGGCCACGTTGACCTTCACCTTCTCCTGCGCGATGGTGGCGAGCTCGCACATCGTCATCTGGAAGCCGCCGTCGCCCACGATCGCCCACACCTCGGCCTCGGGCCGCGCGAGCTTGGCGCCGATCGCGGCGGGCAGGGCGAACCCCATCGTCCCCAGCCCCCCCGACGTGATGAGCGACCGCGGCTCCTGGTGGTGGTAGTACTGCGCCTCCCACATCTGGTGCTGGCCGACGTCGGTCACCACCACCGCCTTGCCCTCGGTCATCCGCCAGATGTCGTTGATGACGTGCGCGGCGTACAGGTGACCGCTGTCGGCCAGGTTCTGCACGTCGCGGACGGCCGAGTCGCCCTTCATCTCCGCTATCGAGTCGAGCCACGCGCCCCGGTCGCCGCCCTCGATCCGCGGCAGCAGCTCCCGCAGCACGTTGGACAGGTCGCCGGCCAGGGTGACGTCGACGATGACGTTCTTGTTGAACTCGGCCGGGTCGATGTCGACGTGGATCTTCCTCGCGTTCGGCGCGTACGTCCTGACGTTGCCGGTGACGCGGTCGTCGAAGCGCATGCCGAAGGCGAGCAGGAGGTCGGCCTCCTGGATGGCCTGGTTCACCCAGGCCTCCCCGTGCATCCCCATCATGCCCAGGTTCAAGGGGTGCAGGGCCGGGAACGATCCGATGCCGAGCAGGGTCATGGCGACGGGGATGTCGGCCCGCTCGGCGAACTCGCGCACCAGGTCCATCGCGCCCGACAGCATCACGCCGTGTCCGGCGAAGATGATCGGCCGCTTCGCGCCGTTGATCAGGTCCACCGCCCGCCGGCGCTCGGCGTCCGACGCGCGAAGCTCGGGCCGGTAGCCGGGCAGGCGCACGGGGCTGCCGTCCCAGACGAACTCCGCCGAGGCCTGCTGGGCGTCCTTGGTGATGTCCACGAGCACCGGCCCGGGACGGCCGGAGCGCGCGACGTAGAACGCCTCGTGGATGGTCGGCGCCACCTCGGACACGTTCGACACCAGGTAGTTGTGCTTCGTGATGGGGAGGGTGACGCCGGTGACGTCGGTCTCCTGGAAGGCGTCCGACCCGATGAGCCGGCTGCCCACCTGCCCGGTGATGCAGACGATGGGCGAGGAATCGAGCATCGCGGTGGCGATGCCCGTGACCATGTTGGTGGCCCCGGGCCCCGACGTGGCCACCGCCACGCCGACCTCCCCGCTCGCCCGCGCGTAGCCGTCGGCCATGTGGGTCGCCCCCTGCTCGTGCCGAACCAGGACGTGGCGGACGGGGTACTCCAGCATGGCGTCGTAGGCGGGCAGAATCGCGCCGCCCGGATAACCGAACACCGTGGTCACCCCCTCGCGCACGAGGGACTCCCACAGAATCTGCGCGCCGGTTCTCATGTTCCCCATTGGTCCGTACCCGTTCGTGCGGGGCTCCGCGGCCTCCAGCCCGCCGATCGCCGCCCTCGGCTGCCCCTGGCGCCCGACCAACCCGCCGGAGTCCGCGCGGTTCTGCGGCAGACTACTACGCCGTCGTCACCGCACCCTCGGCCGCCGACCCCACGAGGCGGCAGTACTTCGCCATCACGCCGCTCGCGAAGCGCGGCGCCGGGGCCTGCCAGCCCTGCATGCGCTCGGCGACCTCCGCCTCGGCGACCTCCATCCGCAGCTCCCGCGCCTGCAGGTCGAACACGATGATATCGCCGTCGCGCACCGCCGCGATCGGCCCTCCCCGCGCCGCCTCCGGCGCCACGTGCCCCGCCATGAGGCCCCGGGTGGCGCCCGAGAACCGTCCGTCGGTCAGCAACGCGACCGAGTCGCCGAGGCCGGCCCCGACGATGGCCGCGGTGACCGCCAGCATCTCGCGCATGCCGGGCCCGCCGCGCGGCCCTTCGTAGCGGATCACGACGACGTCCCCCGGCCGCAACGCGCCCTTCTCGACCGCCTCGAAGCAGGCCTCCTCGCTGTCGAACACCCGCGCCGGGCCGCGGTGCCGACGGGTGCCGTAGCCGCCGGCCACCTTCACCACGCACCCGTCCGGAGCGAGATTGCCCTTCAGGATGACGAGCCCGCCCGTCGGCGTTATCGGCTCGGACACCGGCCGCACCACCTCCTGCCCGGGGGCCTCGGTCGCCGCCCGCGCCTCTTCCCCGATGGTGCGGCCGGTGACGGTGACCTCGTCGGACCGCAGCACCCCGGCTTCCTGCAACCGTCGCGCCACCAGGCGGCTGCCGCCGGCCCGGTACAGGTCGGTGGCGACGAAGCGGCCCCCCGGCTTCAGATCGGCCACCAGGGGCGTCACGCGGCTGATGCGGTCGAAGTCGTCGATGGAGATGTCGACCCCCGCCTCGCGCGCGATCGCCAGCAGGTGCAGCACCGCGTTGGTCGACCCCCCGGTGGCGGCCACCGACGCGATGCCGTTCTCGAGCGCGGCCCGGGTCATGACCTGCCGCGGCCGCCGGTCCGCCCGGACCAGGTCCATGATGAGGCGCCCCGACTCGCGGGCCACCGCGT
Source organism: Vicinamibacterales bacterium (assembly GCA_965215105.1). GTDB lineage: Bacteria > Acidobacteriota > Vicinamibacteria > Vicinamibacterales > UBA8438 > JAJEEA01. The sequence goes on along the minus strand of OZ244051.1, from coordinate 6,420,793 downwards.
CCTTCTCCCCGTCCATCGCCGGCACCGCGTTGTGGCTCATCGGCGAGATGCCGATCAGCTCGCACACCGTCGCCATGGTGTTCGCGGTGAACTGGCCACCGCACGCGCCGGGGCCGGGGCACGCCGCGTCCTCGAGGGCCTTCAACTGCGCGTCGGTCATGTTGCCGGCGGCGTGGGTGCCCACCGCCTCGAAGACGTCCTGGATGGTGACGTCGCGCCCCTCCCACCGCCCCGGCGCGATGGAGCCGCCGTAGAGCACGAGGCCCGGGATGTCGAGCCGCGCCACCGCCATCACCCCGCCGGGGATGGTCTTGTCGCAGCCCACCAGCACCACGAGCCCGTCGAAGAGGTTGCCGCGGGCGACGAGCTCGATGGAGTCGGCGATCACCTCGCGGCTCACCAGGGAGGCGCGCATGCCGTCGCTGCCCATGGTGATGCCGTCGGAGATGGACACCGTGTTGAACTCCATCGGCGTCCCCCCGGCGGCGCGGATCCCGTCCTTGATCCGCTCCCCGAGCCGCCGCAGATGGAAGTTGCAGGGCCCGATCTCGATCCAGGTGTTCGCGACCCCGATGATCGGCCGGCCCAGCGCCTCGTCGTCGAACCCGACCGCCTTCAGCATCGAGCGGGCGGGGGCGCGGGACGGGCCGTCGGTGATCGCGCCGCTGCGGGTCTTGCCCGGCCTGTCGGTCATGTGCGCACCTTCCGACCGTGAATGCCTCCCGACGAGAAAAGGGCCATCACCCGGCTGCGGATGATGGCCCTCGAATCTGCTGCGCTGGTCGAGTACATCATCCACTGGCCGCTGGCGCAATGAGGACGCCGGCACCGTGAACGCCGACCACGACGGAGCAGCGGGACGCGCGAACCATGGACATGCGGACTTACAGAATCGGAGTCCTATTCTAGCGCGGCCCCGGAGCCGGGCTCAAGGGTCTTTTGGCCGCCGCGGTCACCGCCCTCGATTCACCCTGGCGCACCTGGCCCGCCCATCGTCGCCTGCGGCTCCGTTGGGCGCCCAACCAACCCTGCCAGGAGTCTGCACCGTTCTACGGCGCAGACTCCTGGCCCGGAGAGGGTCGCCTGCGGCTCCGCTCACCGCTCCGGCAGCGGCTCGCCCTCGGGCACGAAGCGCAGGGCCACGCCGTTGTTGCAGTACCGCTTGCCGGTGGGCCGCGGCCCGTCCGGAAAGACGTGCCCCTGGTGCCCGCCGCAACGGGCGCAGTGATACTCGGTCCGCGGCAGGATCATCTTGAAGTCGCGCTTCGTGCCGAGGCTGCCCTCGATCGGCGCGCAGAAGCTCGGCCAGCCGGTGCCGCTCTCGTACTTCGTCGCCGACTCGAACAACGGCTGATAGCAGGCGGCGCACACGAACGTCCCGGCGCGCTTCTCGTGGTTGAGCGGGCTCGACCCGGGCGGCTCGGTCGCCTCGCGGAACAGGACCGCGAAAGACTCCGGCGGCAGCAGCGCACGCCACTCCTCCAGCGTCTTCCTCGAAGCCGGGCTCGTCTCGGTCATGACGGTCTCCCGAGGGAGGATATCACCGTGACGGGCCGCGCGTCGTCGGCCGATGCCCCGGAACCCGCCGCCCGCGGCTTCGGTTGCCGCGCAGTCGTTCCGGGTCCGGCGTCGGCAACGCTCCCGAAGGGCCCCTGTCGTCGGGCCTCGCGCGCTCACGCCGGCATCCGCGCGACCGACTCCGACCCGAAAGGGCGCCTTGCGACCCCTGTCGTCGGGCCGCGACAGCCAGCCGGCGGCGACCTCGCCGGCGACGCGGAAACTCGCGAATCGCACGCCAACCCCCGTTGACGGCGGCGCTCGGGCCGGATTCGAACCGAGGACCGCGGCACGGCTTCCCTGCCGGCACGACCTCTCGGCCACGCGATCGACGCCCCTGGTTGCCCGCCGCGACGCCGCACGCCGGGCGGCCGCCGGCCCGAAGCTCGTTCCACCGCCCGTTTCCACGTGTTCCGCGTCGCCGCGACGCCTGGCACGCCCCTTGTAATCGTTCAGGACACGGGCGATCGAGCGATTCGACGCCCGAGAGCGCGGCATGACGCCGCGCCGAACCCGAGGAGGTCACATGAACACACGAAGGTTGCTGGCGGCGACCATGCTCGCCGCCCTCCCGCTCCTGTTCGGGGCCCTGCAGCCCGCCCCCCATCTCGCCGAGGCGGACGCCGCGGGCACGACGTACGGCGCCGAGCTCCCGAGCGGCCCGAAGTTCCTCTGGTGGGCGGGGGTCGGTGGGGAAGCCGCGATTCTGGGCAGCCTCGAGTTCCTCTGGAACCCGGGACTGGCGGTGGGCTCCGCCCTGTAGCCGGCCGCGGCCCGGCTCACGGACAAGGACACGACCATGAGAACACGAACGACCGGGACGCGAACGGCCCTGGCCGTGGCGACGCTGGCCGCACTCCCGATCTTCACCGGCGCCGTGCAGAGCGACGCCGTCCCTGCGTCCACCGACGTCGCCCCGGCGTCGCGCGGCGCCGAACGTGGCAGCGGCCCCCGGTGGTCCTTCATCCTCGGAGAGGACGACGGCGACAGGACCGGGTGCTGGGGGCTCGGAGGCTGGGCGGAGGTCTGGTGTCGAGTGTACGCACTCTGACGACTCGAACGGAACCCGCACAACTGGCGCGCCGCAACCTGCAGAGGCGATGCGACGTGCACTGGAGGACGAATCATGACGAAGAGAACCCTGGCCGCGCTGATTCTCGCCGCGCTCCCGCTCGCGACCGGCACGCTGCGGTCCGATGCCATCCGGCCCGCCGACGCCGCCGCGACGCGAAGCGTCGCCGGGCACGCCCCGGGCCCGCAGTGGTCCTACGTGTTCGGTGAGGGCATGGACAACCCCCTGCTGCTCATGTGCCAGAGGGTCGCATGGCGCTGCCTCGCCCACATGCTGTAGCGGCGACCACGCGGCGGAACGGCCGTCGAGCGGGCGACCGCCTCGACGCACCGGCCTCTCGACCCGCCGTCGGACGAAGCACTCGAGGTTCGTGGCACGCGACAATTGTGTCGCAAATTACATACCATAGGAGGGAATCGTGCAGAAACGAACACTACTGGCCACCGCGACGCTGACCGCGCTCCTGCTCTCGGGGGGGAGCTTGCAGACCGCCCCGACGGGCGTCGAGACGCCGGAGAGAGACGGGAGACACACCCCCCCGTCGATGGGGAGCCTGCAGACCGCCCCGACGGGCGCCGAGACGGAACTGGCGCCTCACGCGTCCGGCCTGCAGACCATGCAGTCCTCGGAGGCCCCGGCCGGTCCTCGGTGGGGCGAGGCGTTCGACCTGGGATTCTGGTGGGGCGTCCTCTCCGCAGTCGTCTGCGGAGCGTTCTCGGGGCCGGGCGGCATCGCTTGCGGCCTTGCCGGAGCGGCGTAGCGGAGTGTGACGAGCGGTGAGTGCCGGGGACCGAGGACTGGACGTCATGGACAAGCTCGACCGATGGTCACGCTCGTGGTGGGCCCTGTTCGCGGCCAACGTCCTCCTCTTCGGCCTCACCGTCGGCGCCGGCTGGCTCAGCGCCGACCTGCGGGGAGAACAGCTTCAGGTGCGCCCGTTCGCCGAGGTCACCGCCGACCGCATCCACTCGGACGCCGCGTACATCCTGCGCGCCAACCTGCGGGTCGCCGGCGGCATGCTGGCGGGGGCGTGCACGCTGGGGCTGTTCTCTCTCGCAGGGTTGCTCTACAACGGATTCGTGCTGGGGTACGGGACGGCAGCGCTGGCGCGCGGCGCCGGCAACGTCCTGCCGTTCCTGGCCAGCTACGCGCCGCTGGAGTTCCTGGCGTTCATTCTCGTCGTCACCGCGACGCAGCACCTGTCGTTCGGCGTCGTCCGCTGCCTCGCGACCGGCGAGCCCGTGCGGCCGCGAGCCGCCGGCGTCAGCCTGGTCGCGGCAGGGGCCCTGCTGGTCGTCGCCGCCGTCGTCGAAGCGAGCGTGATACCGGCGATTACCGCGATCGTCGGGCAGGCACCACCCACCGGAGGCGTCCAGTGAACGAAGGCATCGTCCTCGAGCTCGTCGACATCCGGCGCGGGTTTCCCGACTTCGAGCTGGGTCCCCTGTCGCTGAAGCTGCGCAGAGGCCGCACCTACGGACTCCTCGGTCCGAACGGGGCGGGGAAGACGACGCTGCTCGACCTCGTCGCGCTGCAGACCCGACCCACCGCCGGCGTCCTCCGCACGGACGGCGAGCTCCTGCCCTGGGGGTCGCGCGCGTGGAAGGCGCGGTTCAGCTATGTCCGCGAGGTCGTCGCCTTCTACGACGAGCTGACGGTGGCCGAGACGCTCCGGCTGGCGTCGAGGCTCTACGATCGCTGGGACCCGATCCTGGCCGCGCGGCTCGTCGACACGCTGGAGCTGCCCCTGGACCGCCGGGTCCGCGAGCTGTCCAAGGGCACGAAGGTCAAGCTGGGCATTGCGAGCGCCCTCGCGCACCACGCCGACCTGCTGCTGCTCGACGAGCCGACGGCCGGTCTCGACCCCTCCGCCCGGGCCGGCCTGCAGGCCATCGTCCGCGCCATGGCTCGGGACCATCCGCAGCTCTGCGTGGTTTTCTCGTCACACATCTTCGAAGACCTGGAGGAGACCGCCACCGACCTCCTGCTACTGAGAAACGGCCGTCTCGTCTTCGAAGCCCCGGCCGACGTGCTGTCGACGTCGATCCTGTATCGGACCGAGGCCGCGGGCGCCGTGGGGCCCTCGCCGGACGTGCTGGCCCGGTGGAAGGACAAGGGTCTGGAGTGGCTCCTGGTGCTCGGCGGCAGCGCGCTCGACGCCGACCTGCGGCGGCGGGCGGACCATGTGGAGGAGCGCCCATCGAGCCCGCTCGCAGCCCTGTATCACGGTACCGGGCACGGCCAGGGAGACGACAGATGAAGCCACCGATCCTCATGGCGCTTCTCGCCAAGGACCTGCGGTTGCACGGCCTGCCGCTGCTGCTGCTCGTTGGCGTGCTGCTCGCGGCGTGCGCCGGGGCGATGCGGTTCGCGCCGAACCGCGAGCCGATCCCGGGGTTCGTGTTCAACATGAACATGCTCACACCCCTCCTCCTGTCCGAGTGGTTGATCGCACGAGAGCGAGCCAAGCGCTCCTTCGCCTGGCTGCGCTCGCTGCCGGTGGACGACCGCGCCGTGGCCGTGGGCAAGTTCCTCTACGCGGCCGTCGTTTCCGTGGTGCTCTGGACGACGTCCTCCGCCCTGTTCGCCCCCGGGCTGTGGTCGCCCCGGAGCACGGGGCTGGTGCTGCAGTGCAGCCTGCTCGTGCTCGGGGCGCTCTTGATCGGCGCGCGGTGGCGAACCAACTGGCGCTACGCCCCCATGGCCGCCCTGGCCGTCTTCGCCGCGCCCATCCTGATCTTCCTCGCGCTCGTGGGCGAGGACACGGCCCGGCGGGCCGCCCTGGCGGAGTTGTGGAACGCCCCCTACGGCCCCCCGCTCGCCGCCGCCGGTCTGCTGCTCTTGTACGTCTCGATAGTCTGGTCGACGGTGCGTTGGGTCGAGCGCGCCGACACCTGTCAGCTCGTCGACTGAACGACGACGGGGACCGCCATGTTCACGCTGTTCTGGAGTCCGGTTCGCTTCTTCGAATCCCGCCGCGCCGACGGTCTGCACTGGCTCGCGGCCGCCGGCGCGCTCGTCCTGTGCGCCGTGCTGCAAACCGTCAGCGGCTCCATGACCCTCGCCAAGATGCTCCCGGAGATGGAGAGGGTCATGGCGCTCGTCGAGACCCCGTTCGCCGATTTCCCCGTCCAGGGCCTGACGGTCATCGGGGGTCTGCTGGGCTACCCGATGTTCTACGGCGTGATGTTTCTCGCGGTGCTGGCCCTCGACATCGTGGCCAGCGGGTCGGAACAGCCGCGCCTGCTGGCCAAGTTCACGGCGGTCAGCTTCTACACCCAGGCGCCGTGGTGCATCGTGATGATCGCGATTGCGTGGTACTGGACGCCAGAGCCCATGCGCCTGCCGGTGGGCGCCACGGACACCGAGATCCTGGAAGCGGCAGCCCGCTACCAGCGCGGCATGCAGTCGGGGCCGCTGATGTCGACGGGGCGGCTGCTGGGACACTATTCGAATCTCTGGCTCTCGGCGGTGCTCGCGATCGCCCTGAAGGTGGTCGGATCGCTGTCCGTCCGCGCCACCTTCGCGATCGGAGCCGTCCTGTTCGTCATCTGCATGGCGGGGCCGATCTTCAACTTCGCGCTCGAGAGCCTGCGGTGACCGACGTGCTCCAGCGTCACGCCGAGCGCGCGGGGTTCGTCGAGGTTCCGGCCGACCTCGCCTTCGACGCCGAGCGCGAGCGCCCTCGACTCGCCCGCGCCCTCGAGCGCCGGCGCCCGCCCGTCCGCGCCATCCTCGCCGGGCTGCGGCGGCGGCTGCCTGTCGCCCCCCACGCCGGCGAGGGCGTCGCCGGACAGTTCTACCGGCTGCCCGGCCACTACCGGCGCGTCTGCTGCGTCATCCCCGACGTGGGCGGGCCGGAGAGGCTCTGGGAAGGCGACGTCATCACCTTCGAGGGAACCGAGCCGTTGATGGCCGGTTTCGACGACTACCTGCAATGGATGGCGACCACGCCGTTCCGGAACGGCGATCTGCCCATCGGGCTCCACCTGCCCCTCGTCGCCGACGTCCCCCCCGGTGCGATGCCCCTGGACGAGTGCGACCGGGCGCAGCGACTGGCCGCGGCGCTGCACGAGCGCCATCTGACGCTCTACGGCGAGCTGGCTCACGCGCCGGTTCCGCTCGCCGTGCATCGATGTTCGGCCGAGGACACCGCGCGCTACGTGGAGGCCCTGCGCTGGCGCCTGCCGGGGGCGGCCTTCGAACGCGCCGCCGCCCGCGTGGGCCGGGGATGCGGGGTTGCGGTGTGGTACTACCCCGCGGCGCCCATCCGCGTCGACGACATGCGGCTCCTGGCCGCCGCGGACCCGCAACTGCGAGCGGCGCCGGAGGCCGGCGAGGAGACCATCGCGGGCTGGTGCCGCCAGTTCGCCCGCCTGCTGCACCTGGGGTTCATGCCCTTCGCGCCCTGGAACGCGGCCCGCGGCTCCTGCGTGGACGCCGCCAGCGCGTGCATCGACGGGGGGTTCGCGGACCTCTCGACCGTCGTTCCGTTCGAGTCCATTCCCGACGACGGGTGGTTTCGGCGCAGCCTGCTCGACAGCATCGACAGGCTGTCGCGCACGGTGTCGGTCTTCACCGCCGCCCTCGGTCCACGTCCCGCCGATCCGCCGGGCCCGAGCCTCGATTCACTGAGTCGCGTCTTCCTGGGTCCCCGCCTGCTCGACCATCTCGAGCGGGAGGCGCCGGCCGGGGGCGCCGTGGATTGCAGGATCTCGTCGTGCTTCAGGCTCGACCGACTCGAGGACCTGGTCGGCGCGAGCGCGGAAGCGACGACTCCGCTCCGCCCCTATCGGCCGGCCCGGGCAGTGGGATGACCAGGAAGCGCGCGCCCGTAGGCATCTCCGAGAACGACGGTCGGGTGTTCAACCGCGGGGGAACGGTCGACAGGATTCGGCAGATCACGGAACGGCGTCCGGTGCCGCGACGGTGCCGCGTGGTGCCGCGGCTTCCCCTCAACCCGTGTGATAGGATGGACAAATTCCAATGCAGATCATGGATTTCGTCGCTGCCGTCGGTGCGGTCGCGGCTCTCCTCGGGGCCGTATTCGGCTACGTCAACGGACGGGACATCAGAGAGCTCAAGGGACGTGTCGACGAGATCAGCCGTACCTTGACCAAGCACGTCAGCGCTCCCGGCCTTCATCGCTAGGCCGCTCCTCCCCCAGTGCGCCTGGGCTCGCCATGGCTACGCGCGACACCGAGAACGAACCCGTGTCCCCGCCCGACGATTCCCCCGAGCCGAGCGCCGGGCCGGACCAGCCTCGAACGCGCTCGATCGGGCTCTGGCTGGTCGTCGTCGCCCTCGGCCTGTGGCTCGGGGTGATGCTCTTCGTGGTGGGGCCGGACAACCCGGTCGTAGAGCCGGCCGCCAGCTCTCTGCGCCCCACCGCCGGAGATGCGCCCAGGCTCGCAGCCGCCCCCGCCCCGGACGCGCCACGCGCCCGCTCCTCGGGGCCGCGCCTGATTCCCGCCTCCCGCCGCGACCCCGCCCCCGGCTTCGCCCTGCCGGACATGGACGGGGGCACCGCGACGCTGGCCGACTACTCGGGGCGGGTCCTGCTGCTGAACTTCTGGGCGACGTGGTGCCTGCCCTGCCGGGCGGAGATGCCCTGGTTCGTCGATTTCCAGACCCGGTACGGCGACGACGGCTTCGCCGTGCTCGGCGTCTCGGTGGACGAGCCGGGGCGGGACATCGTCGAGCCGTTCCTCGAGCGCTCCCCCGTCAACTACCGGATTGCGCTGGCCGACACCGTCGAGCGACAGGCCCCTTTCGGCTCGAAGAACGTGCTGCCCACCACCTGGCTCATCGACCGGCAGGGCCGGATCGCGGCCGAGCACGTGGGCCTCGTGAGCCGCGAGGCGACCGAGGCCGAGATTCGGCTGCTGCTGGCCGAGTAGCCGGACCGGCCCGCCGCGACGGCCTGGAACCGTGAGCTACCGCATCGTCAACGCCCGCATCGTCAACGAAGGCGCGGTCGTCGAGGGCGACCTGTCGATCGCCGGGGGACGCATCGCCGGGATCGGCGCAGGCGCCCCCGACGGGGCCACCGTCATCGACGCCGCGGGCGCCTGGCTGCTGCCGGGCATGATCGACGATCAGGTGCACTTCCGCGAGCCGGGGCTGGAGCACAAGGCCACCATCGCGACCGAGTCGCGGGCGGCCGTCGCGGGCGGCGTCACCAGCTTCCTGGAGATGCCCAACTGCCGGCCGCAGACGGTGACGGCCGAGGCGCTCGAGGACAAGCACGCCCGCGCGGCCGCCGGCTCGATGGCGAACTGGGGGTTCTACTTCGGCGCCACCAACGACAACCTCGAGGCGGTGAAGGCGGTCGACCGGGAACGCGCGTGCGGCATCAAGGTGTTCATGGGCTCGAGCACCGGCAACATGCTGGTGGACGACGAGCGGACCCTCGAGGCCATCTTCGCCAACGCGCCCCTGCTGGTGGCCACCCACTGCGAGCACACGCCGACGATTCTCGCGAACGAGGCCCGGGCGCGGGAGAGATACGGGGAGGAGATACCGTTCAGCGAGCACCCGCGCATTCGCTCGGTCGAGGCCTGCCACCGCTCGTCGAGCCTCGCCGTCGAGCTGGCCCGGCGCCACGGCGCGCGCCTGCACGTGCTGCACCTCACCACCGCGCGCGAGCTCGGGCTCTTCGAGCCGGGAGACCTCGCCGGCAAGCGGGTCACGGCCGAGGCCTGCGTGCACCACCTGTTCTTCGACGACACCGCGTACCCGACGCTCGGGGCCCGCGTCAAGTGCAACCCCGCCATCAAGTCGGCGGCCGACCGGGACGCGCTGTGGGCGGCGGTGAACGACGGCCGGATCGACGTCATCGCCACCGACCACGCGCCCCACACCGCGGAGGAGAAGGCGCGCCCCTACGCCGCCGCCCCGGCCGGCCTGCCCCTCGTCCAGCACGCCCTGCTCGTGCTGTTCGAGCAGGTGCGGTCGGGCCGGTGCACGGTCGCCACCGTGGTCGAGAAGACCGCCCACGCCCCGGCCCGCCTGTTCGACGTCCGGGACCGCGGGTTCATCCGGGAGGGGTACTGGGCCGATCTGGTCGTGGTCGACCCGACCGCGGGAAGCCGCGACGAGCCGATTCACGCCAAGTGCGGATGGAGCCCGTTCAGCGGGTTCCGGTTCAGCGCCCGGGTGCGGGCGACCTGGGTGAACGGCGAGCTGCGGTACCGTGACGGCCGGTTCCTCCCCGGCCCCGGCGGACGCGCCCTCGAGTACGACCGGTGAGGGCCGAATGGGGGTGGGCGCCGCCACCCCGGCGGGTGGCGGCCTCCTGCGCCGGCATGTCGAACGGCGCGTTCGAGCCCGGCCCCGGCCCGCCAATCGCCACCTTCGGCTCCGCTTGGCGCCCAAACGACCAACCCGCCAGGCGCCCGCGCCGTTCCACCGCGCAGACGCCTAGATGCCGTCTTCCATGCGGACGACGATGGTGTCGCACAGCCCCTCGAGGGTACGGTGCTCGTCGTCGCCGATCTGCACCGTCAGGCGATACTCGCCGCCCTCGAGCTGCATCTCCATGCCGTCCGAGCCGTCGCCGAAGTGCACCCAGGGGTCGGCCGACGGGATGATCTCGCCGGCGGGGAGGCAATCGGTGTCGAGCGCGAGGTGGTAGTGTCCCACGCCCTCCCGCACCGTGGTCACCTCCTCGGGAACGGCGCCGATCTCGAAGTTCTCGATGCCGAACGTGATGCCGAGCGGGATCTCCGTGGCATGATCGGTCTCGTCGATCGGAGCGACGAAGAACACCCGCGGCTCTCCCGACGCCTCCTCGGCCGCGGCTTCCTCCATCGGCTCCGCCGCGCTCTCCGGCGCGGCCTCTTCCGACCCGCCCCCGCACGCCGCAACGCCGACCACGGCGACCACCGCGACGGCCAGCATCCCCTTCCACCTCAGTGACATGTCCACCTGCACGCTCTCCCCCCTCCTTGTCGTTTGAACTTCCACCGACTCGATCTTAACAGCCGACGGCAAGCCCCGCCGCATTCCCATGCGGGCGAGAACCGACGGTTGCCTGTCCCGCCCGTCGCCGCACCGCCGGCGGCCCGGTCTCAGCGGGCTCTCGGCTCGCGAGCGGGTGCGACGTGACCTCCCGCCCATCAACTGGGCCGGTAGGCGAGCACCAGCCCGGCCCCGACCGCGGCCATGACCAGCCCGAGGAAGAAGATCGGCGAGGGCAGGTTCTCGGGCGGGTTGTACAGCATGGCCACGAACACGCTGACCACCGGCGCCCCCGCGAAGACGAGCGGCGGCACCACGGTGGGGCGGCCGCCGTTGACGAGGGCGAAAACGATGCCGAGGGCCCCGAGGGCGCCGAGCACCCCGGCCGCGAGCGTGAACCCGGCGCCGCCGGCCGTGAAGAGGTCCCAGGTGCCGGCCCGGGCGATCATCGTCCCGGGAATCAGGATGGCGACGAGCAGGTAGGCCACACCCACCATCAGGAAGGCGTGGACGCCGCTCCCGCCCAACGCGACCTGACCCTTGTGCAACGTCGGAATGTAGGTGCCCCAGCTCAGGACGGTCAGCAGCACGAACGGCAACCAGCTACGCATTCGGGGAATCTCCTTCTGCGGCCGGGCGGACCGGCCGCGACGGTCGGACGAACGCCGTATTGTATATTGGCGCTCGCCGCCGCGGACCAGGAGCACGCCCATGAAGCGACACCCGAGCCTGATCCCCCTGTCGCACGATCATCACGACACCCTGGTGGTCGCGCAGGGACTGATCCGGGGACGCCCCACCGCCCCCCGGTCGGACTGGCCGACGGACCGGCGCGCCCAGGCCGACCGCCTGGCGGCCTTCTACGAGAGCACGCTTCAGCCCCATTTCGCGGCGGAAGAGGCGGAGGTCTTTCCCCTGGCGGAACGCCTGCTCCCGGACCACGCCGATCTCGTGAAGGCGTTGCGCAAGGACCACGGGGACATCCGGGCCGAGATACTCGCCCTCGCCGCATGTTCCGACGCCGATCTCGCGGTGCGCCTGCCCGCGCTGGGGGCTCGGCTCGAAGCCCACGTCCGGAGCGAAGAGCGCGTGCTGTTCGAGGCCGTGCAGGAGGCGGCTCCGCCCGCCGAGCTGGACCAGCTCGGCTCGACGCTCAGGCAGGAGCGGCAACGGACCGTCGCCTGCGCGACGCCGGGCCGGGCGGCCACCGCATCGAGACGCTGAGACGCCGCGCGCGCGAACCGCTCCGGATTCCGCCGGGGCCGTCGAGGCGTCGCGTCGCCAGAGAACTCGGGTCGGGGCCGCGTGCTTCCAACAGAAGAAGCCTGGTGCGCGGTCGGGCGCCGCCCCCCGCGACAGGCGCCGGGCCTTCCGCATCGACCGCATCGCCGACGCCGAGCTCCGCGCGACCGCAAGGCCGCACGGTGTCGGCCGCCCCCGGCCAGCCGGACGGATGGACGGGAGGCCGGGACCGATCCAAGTCGGGCCGATCAGGCGCCGGGCTCCCCGACCGGGTCCACGATGCGCGCGGCCCGGAACAACCGGTCCGCCGACTGCAGGATCTTCGCGCGCAGGCGGAGCGGATAGCCGGCGTCGAGCCCGTCGAGGAACCGGCGAACGATGTCGGCGGCGGCGGCGGAGCTGTGCCCGCCGAGGGTGGCGCCGAGCCAGCCCGCGGGGAAGAAGATGTCGCCGGTGCGCTGGACCTCCACCAGCAGGTCGAGCGCGGGACCGATGAACTGCCGGGAATGCTCGGACCGCAGGGGGTGGTGCAGATAGCCCAGCCCGGCCAGCACCCAGGGCTCGCGCTCCCGGTTGGCGGCGTCGCGCAGGCCGGCGAAGAACCGCTCCCGGACCGCCGGGTCCAGCGAGAGCGCGGGCCGCAGGAACTCGAAGCGGGCGAGCCGGTCGGGGTTCTCGATGCGGGCCGCCTGCAGGGCCAGGACCTCCTCCGTGCCCGGCGCCCCGCGAACCGCGAGGGCGGCGGCGAGGGCGGTGAAGTCCCGCTCGGAGAGGGTCACGCCTGTCACCGTCTCGTCCTCCGCCCAGATGCGCCGCAGCCGCGCGAGACCGGCGGGGGTTTGGACGAGGCCGTGCCACGCCCGAAAGTAGGCGGCCTTGCGCGTCGGCTCCGTGCTGCCCGTCACACCGGCCCAGAGCGCCGCTTCGACCCGAGGCGAGGCGGCCCGCCGCGCCGCGTCGCTCATGAGCGACCAGCAGGTGGTCGAGAGGTAGCCGAGCAGCCGCTGGGCGTTCTGCTCGACGGGTTCCGACTCGAGGCCGCGCAGCAGCAGCTCGAACCAGTCCGCGACGGGGACCTCCGCCGCCAGGACCGCGTCCCACAGCGTGCCCCAGGCGATGCCGCGGGTCAGCGGGTCGGCGATGTCCGGCAGCGCCGTCATCAGGAACGCGGTGCTGGCCTCGTCGAGCCGGAAGCGGCCGTACTCCACCCCGCTCGCGTTCGGCAGCACGAAGCGGGGCGCCGGTCGATCGAGGTCGACCGAGGCGGCGCCGCCGGAGAGCAGCAGGGGCTCGCGGACCTCCGCGTCGCCGTAGTCGAGCAGCAGCTCGATCTGCTGCGGCCAGACACGCCCTCGTTCGGCCGGGTCCGACTGCGCCAGGGTGAGCCGGCCGGCCGCGGCGCCGTCTCCGGATTCGCGCCGGGCGGTGACGGTCGGGCGCCCGGGCTCCTCCACCCACACCGCGCTCCACGAGCGCAGGTCGGTCCCCGTGCGCGGATCGAGGATGTCGATGAGGTCCGGCCACGTCGCGTTGGCGTACGCGAACGTCCGCAGGTATTCGCGCAGGCCGTCGCGGAACCGCTCCTCCCCCACCAGGCGCTCCAGGTGCCGCATCACGATGGGCGCCTTCTGGTAGATGATCGGCCCGTAGAGCGCCCCCGCCTCCTTCAGGTTCTCCAGCGGCTGCCGGATGGGATTGGCGCCCGCGGTGCGGTCGATCCCGTAGGCGGCCTGGTGATGCGCGAGGAAGAACCGGAGGTCGTGGTCCACCTCGGGGAACGAGGGATGCACGATCTTGGCGGCGAGGAAGTTCGCGAACACCTCCTTGGTCCAGACGTCGTCGAACCAGTTCATGGTGACGAGGTCGCCGAACCACATGTGGGCGGTCTCGTGGGCGATGAGGCTGGCCCGCCCCAGGTACGCGGCCTGGGTCGCCGACTCGTCCAGCATGAGGCTCGAGGCGCGGTAGAAGATCGAGCCGGGATGCTCCATCCCCCCGTACTGGAAGGGCGGGACGAGCACGAAGTCGAACTTGCCGAACGGATAGGGAATCCCGGTGTAGTCCTCGAGCCAGTCGAGGGCGGCGGCGTGCAGGTCGAAGACGGCGTCCCGGTTGCGCGCCACCTTCGCGGCGTCGGTCTCGCGATGGAACATCCGCATCGGGCGGCCGTCCCGCTCCGCCGTCTCGACCTGGAAGCGGCCGGCCGCGAACGCGAAGAGATACGTCGGAATCGGCTGCGTCTCGGCGAAGCGCCACGACACCGGGCCCGCCGATGCGTCCCGGTCCCGCGCCCCCTCGACGGTCTCCCCGTTGGCCACCGCCACCCAGCCGGCCGGCGCCTCCAGGGTCAGGTCGAAGCGCGCCTTCAGGTTCGGCTGGTCGAAGAGGGGCAGCGAGAAGTGCGCCCGGTCGGGCACGAAGAGCGTGTAGAGAAAGTCGTCGTTCCGGTTGAGGGCCTCGTCGCCCGCCTCGAAGTCCAGCTCGACGCGGTTCCCTTCGCCCCGGCGCAGGGCGGCGGCGGGCACGACGACGTGGTCGTGCCGGGGCGCCCAGTCGATAGACGCGCCGTTGGCCCGCACCGCACTCACCCGTTGGGACGGGTCCTTGAAGTCCAGCACCACGTCGAGGCCCCGGGGGTCGGACCACGCGAAGCGGATCTCGACGGTCCCCGTGACGGGCGCGTTGCCCGCGCGGGGAATCCGGAGGTGGTAGCGGTAGCGCAGGTCGGACAGGGTCGCCGCCCGATGCTCGGCCAGGGTCCAGGACACGCCCTCGTCGATCTCGATCGGCGGCATCGCCTGCTCCCCGGACGCGCCGCGCACCGCGCAAAGCCCCAACGCCGCCGCGACCGCGAGACGCCGGGCCGCACGCTTCGATGGCATCGTCCCTGTTCTCCGGACTCGGTCCCGGCGGCCGCGGTTCAGAACTCGACCGCGCAGTCGCCGACGTACTGCTCCGGCCTCGAGGTGAACCCCACGAGCCGGGTGTCGGTGTACTCGTGGCGGGTGTGCACCGCCATCAGCCGCCCGTCCGCCGTCTCCCGGTCGATCACCGTCGTCGTGTACAACGGCCCCACCGTGAACATCTGGACGAGGTGGAGGTAGTCGCCGGTCTGGCGCACGATGATGTGCGAGGCGCCGTAGGGGCCGACGATGGCGGCCGTCGCGCCGTCGGCGTCGATCTCCTCGAAGCGCAGCGACAGCGTCGAGGGCTCGATGCTCGCGTCGGCCTCACCCTCGGACCAGTCCGCGGTGGCGATCACCGTGAAGGCGCAGTCGAGGGCGGTGGCGTCGTACAGGTCCTGCGCAAAGGCGCCCGGGGACGCGGCGAGGGCGGCGACGAGCAGCGCGGCGGCGGTCGCGCCGGGTCTGATGCGCGGCATGGGTCCTCCCGTTGGGGTAAACTTCGGGCAATTCTATGAGAATTCCCATTCTCGCGCTGCTGCTGGCCGGCGTCGTGGTCGTCGAGAGCCAGTCGCCCTTCGATCCATTGCTGCAGGAGCAGCTCGGCAAGCTGTTCCCGCGCGCCGCCTCCTTCTCGCCCAAGGAGGGATCTCCGCCCCACTTCAAGGCGTTCGCGGCCAACGGCGACATCGTCGGCTTCGCGTTCTGGACCACCGAGCTCGAGCCGCTCGAGCGCGGCTACGACGGCCCCATCCAGGTGCTGGTGGGGGTCGACCTCGACGCCGAGCTCACCGGCATCATCGTCGCCCGGCACCACGAGCCCTACGGCTACTTCTCGATCGACACCCCCGAGTACGGTGCGCAGTTCGTCCGGAAGAGCGTGCGCGACCGGTTCCGGGTCGGCGCCGACATCGATTCGGTGGCCACCGCCACCATCACCGTCCGCAGCGCGACCCGGGCGGTGCGCAACGGGGCCCGGCGCATCGCCCGGCAGTTCCTGAGTCCCGAGGGAGGCCTGCGGTGATCCGGATCCTGGCCCTCGCGGCGCTCCTGATCGCGGGAATCGGGCCGGCCGCACCGTACGCGGCGCAGCCGGAGCCCGCCGCCGCTCCGGAAGTGGTGCAGCCGCAGCCGGGAACCACCCCCGCTGAACAGCGGGAGCCCGCTGACGCCCCCCCGGCACAGGCGGAGTCCCCGACGCCCCCGGGCGCAGCACAGCCGGCGTCCGCGGCAGGCCTCGCGCCACAGGCCGCGGCCAGCGCCCCGGCGCGGTCAGAGCCGGACCCCGCCCCGGTGGCGGCGCAGCCCGAGCCCGCCGCCGCTCCGTCCCCGCCGGCGTCCGAAACGGCCGGCATCGACGGGCAGCCGGCCGATGACGGGTGGGACTTCGAGGAGGAAGACGACGGATGGGGCTTCGAAGACGAGGAAGACGACGGATGGGGCTTCGAGGACGACGAGGGCGACGACGCCTGGAGCTTCGGTGACGAGGAGGAGGAAGCCGAGACGTGGGGCGCCCTGCTCCGCGACCAGGCCGTCGATCTCGGGTTCTTCACCGGATTCGCGGCGCTGGTCCTCGTCGGGTTCTTCCGGAAGAGCGTTCCCCTCAAGTACGTCACCCTGGCCGCCGCCGTCGCCTACATGGGGTTCACCAAGAGCCAGCTCATCTCCGTGGTCAACGTCTACGGGCTCGTGACCGGCAACATGCCGGTCTTCCGCTACAGCCTCGCCTGGTACCTGTTCGCGGCGTTCACGGTCGTCACCACCGTGCTGTGGGGGCGGCTCTACTGCGGGCGCGTCTGCGCCTTCGGGGCCCTCACGCAGTTGATGGACCGCGTGGTGCCGGCGCGGCTGCGGGTCGAGGTGCCGGCGCGGCTCGAGCAGCGCGCAGCCTGGATCAAGTACGGCCTCCTCGTCGCGGTCCTGCTCTACTTCCTGGCCACGGCGGACATCCCCGCCTACCGCTGGGTCGAGCCGTTCTGGATGTTCACCCGGCGCGGCACGACCGCGATGTGGATCGCGCTGGCGGCGCTGCTCGTGGCCACGGTGTTCGTGCGCAACCTCTATTGCCGCTTCCTGTGCCCGGTGGGCGCGTTCCTCGGGATCCTGTCGAAGGCGACGGTCTTCCGCATCAAGCGGTGGAAGGAGTGCGACACCTGCAAGATCTGCGAGAAGGCCTGCGAATGGGGCGCCATCCAGGGGCCGCGGATCGACATGACCGAGTGCGTCCGCTGCGACGACTGCGAGCGGCTCTACGCCGACGTCAAGAAGTGCCCGCACTGGCTGCTGCTGCTTCGCGCCAAGCGGAGGCAGCGGCAGGCGGCGCCCTCCGTCATCCCGGTCCGCGCGGTCCCGTCGACCTGATTGCCGATTGCCGAGCGAGGACACGATGCCGATCTACGAGTACGAATGCCGCGCGTGCCGGAGTCAGTTCGAGCTGCTCATCCTGCCGGGGACCGACCCCGCCTGCCCGACCTGCCGGGGCACCAATCTCGAGAAGCTGCTGTCGATCTCGTCGGTGAGCTCGGACGGGACCCGACAGCGCAACCTGGGCCTCGCCCGCCAGGCCGCGAAGAAGATCCAGCGCGACAAGGCGCACGCCGAGCACGAGGCGTACCACCACCATCACCACTGAGCGGTCGGTCCCGCCGGCCTGCAGGTCGTGACGGGGCGGCGGCGGCCGAAACGCGCCGACGGCGGGTGGAAGCATGTTCGCCTCGACCCGCCGCCTGAGAGCCGAATCCGAAGCCGCGGGAGGCCCGGCGGCCGCTAGACCGCCGGGCTCCGGTGGACTACACGTCCGACAGGTGCTTCAACTGGCCGGTGCTGTCGCCGAGCTTCTCGGTCGGCACCCCGACCTTGTCGAGCAGGCTGAGCTGCAGGTTGGTCAGCGGCGTCTCGTCGGCCACGCGCACGTGGCGGCCGCCGCGCATGCGGCCGGCCGAGCCGCCGACGAGCAGGATCGGCAGGTTGACGTGCAGGTGCTGGTTGCCGTCGCTGATGCCGCAGCCGTAGAGCATCATCATGTGGTCGAGGAGGCTGCCGTCGCCGTCCGGCGTCTCCGCGAGGCGCCCGACGAAGTACGCGAACTGCTCGATGTGGTGCCGGTTCAGCTTGGCCAGCTTCTCCATCTGCACCGGGCGGTTCTGGTGGTGCGAGAGCCCGTGGTGGGGGTCGGGGATGCCCAGCTCGGGATAGGTCCGCGGGCTGACCTCGCGCGACATCATGAACGTGATGACCCGGGTCATGTCCGTCTGCAGGGCCAGCACCTGCAGGTCGAACATCAGCCGCGCGTGCTCGGCGAAGGTGTCGGGGATGCCCCCGGTGGGCCGGGCCAGCTCCGGCAGCTCGACGTGGCTCTGCAGCTCGGCGAGCCGGATGCGCCGCTCGATGTCGCGGATGGCGTCGAGGTACTGGTCGACCTTGTCGCGGTCGGCGGGCGCGAGGGTGTGGCGGAAGTCGTCGACCTCGTGCACCAGCGAGTCGAGGATGCTGCGGTCCTCGCGGATGCGCGCGAGGCGGGCCGCCTGGCTGGTGTCGTCGGTGTCGCCGAAGAGCCGCTCGAAGACCGCCCGCGGCTGGTTCTCCATCGGCAGCGGCGTGGTCGGGTTGCGCCACGACAGGGTGTTGGCGTAGGCGCAGCTCCAGCCCGCCTCGCACGCGCCGATCAGCTCGTTGGGGTCGAGGGCGAGCTCGAGCGACGTGAGCTGGGTGTCCTGGCCGATCTTCGCGGCCGCGATCTGGTCCATCGACGTCCCGCCGCGGATGTCCGGCCCCTCGGTCTTCTTCGGGTGCACCCCGGTGAGGAACGCGGAGGCGGCGCGCACGTGGTCGCCGGTGCCCTCGCCGGGCAGGGGGAACATCGGCTCGCTCTGGAGCCCGCTCACCACCGTGACCTGGTCCTGGAACGGCGCGAGGGGGGCGAGCGTCTGCGGCAGGATGAAGTCCCGGCCCTCGGCCGCCGGCGTCCACTGGTCCATGATGACGCCGTTGGGCACGTAGCCGACGTAGAGCCGCGCCCGGGGCCGCGCCGCGGTGTTGCGCATCGCCGACAGGGCCGGCACCATCCCGTCGAGCAGCGGCAGGGCCAGGGTGGCGCCGACGCCGCGCAGGAACGTCCGCCGGGGCAATGCCATCTTGGTGATGATCATGACGCGGGGCCTCTCCTCAGTTGAAACGGGACGCTGCGGGCGATGCCCGCGATGATCGCCGACCAGCGGTAGTCGTCTTCCGCGGCGTCGCGGACGACGCGGCGCACCGCCGGGGCATCGTAATACTCTACACCGCGCCCGAGCCCATAGGTCATCAGCTTCTCGGTCACGGTGGTCACGAAGCTCTCCGGTCGCTTGAGCAACGCCGCGGCCAGCGACTCGGGCCCGTCCACCGGGGTGCCGTCGGCGAGCTCGCCGGCTGCGTCCACCGGGGTCCCCGCCTCGGTCACCGTCCGCCAGCGGCCGATGGCGTCGAAGTTCTCGAGGGCGAAGCCCAGCGGGTCCATGACGCGATGGCAGCCCGCGCACGCGGGACTCGCGCGGTGCACCTCGAGCCGCTCGCGCACCGAGCGGGGCGGCTCGCCGCTGTCGTCGTTCTCGGCGAGGGCGGGCACGTCGGCCGGGGGCGGCGGGGGCGGCGAGCCGAGGATGTTCTCGAGCAGCCACTTGCCGCGGACCACCGGCGACGTCCGGTGCGCGTAGGAGGTCACCGTCAGCAGGCTGCCCTTGCCGAGCAGGCCCCGCCGCGGCGACAGGTCGCCGTCCAGGCCGACGGGCCGGAAGTGGTTCCCGTAGACGCCGGGGATGCCGTAGTGCTCGGCCAGCCGCTGGTTGACGAACGTCTCGTCCGACGTCAGCAGCTCGAGGACGCCGTGGTCCCCGCGGATCTGGCGGTCGAGGAACAGCTCCATCTCGCGGGCCATCGCCTCGCGGAGGTTGGCGTCGAAGTCGGCGAAGGCGTAGGGGTCGGGGGCCACCAGGGCCATGTTGCGCAGGTACAGCCACTGACCGCCGAAGTTGTCGACGAGCGACGCGGCCCGGGGGTCGGCCAGCATCCGTTCCACTTGGGCCTCGAGCACGCCCGGCTCGCGCAGCGCGCCGCGGTCGGCGAGGTCGAGCAGCTCGTCGTCGGGAATGCTGCTCCACAGGAAGAAGGACAGCCGCGCCGCAAGCTCGTGCTCACTGACGAGATACGGCGCGCCCGGCGCCGCCCCCTCGGGGTCCCGCTCGCGCCGGAAGAGGAAGTCGGGGCTCACCAGCACCCGGCGCAGGGCCATCTCGATGCCCGCGTCGAAGTCGCGGCCCTCGCGCCCGAGATGGAAGAAGTCGAGCAGCATGTCGAGGTCGCCGCCGTCGAGCGGCCGGCGGAACGCGCGGCGCCCCAGCGCCCCGAGAATCTCCCGAGCGCAGGCCACCTCCGCGGGGCCGGACGGCGCCGCGCCGGCCGGGGGCCGGCAGACGAAGATGGCGCGCCGGCTCGGCGTGTCGCCGCGGCCGGTGACGTCGTAGGGCCCCCGCAGCTCGACGCGGCCGATGCCCGGGTCGTGGCTCTGGTCCCCCGCGTACTCGTAGCTGGTGACCGCGTAGTGCGGCCGGCGCATGCCCTCGAGCACCGCCGCCTGGTCGACGAAGGTCACCGCGAGCAGGTGGGGGCCGGCGGGAACCGTGAAGCGCACCTCCTGCCCGTCGTCGGCCGAGTTGCGGTAGTCGCGCCGCTGCTCGGCCCCCGACGCGTCGAGCACGGGGCCGCCCACGGTGAGCTTCTCCACGAGGGCGCCGTCGAGCCGCACCTCCATCTCGTGCCGGTTGGCGAGACCGCGCAGCCGGCCGTCGTAGGTGCGGGCGAGGTAGATCTTGACGACGTACTCGCCATCCGCCGGGAAGGTGTGGCGGACCGCAAGCCCGCCCCGAGATCCGAACGGCAGGTCGTCGCTGACCCGGGCGTCCTGCTTCAGGTACTTGTCGACGGTGAAGATCTCGGTCGACGGGGCGAGGTTCGGGTCGCCCACCGCGAGCCGGCTGATCTTGCGCGCCGCCGACAGGTAGCGCTCGGTCAGCATCGGCGACACCGACAGCACGTCGGCGATGTTGTCGAAGCCGTAGCCCGAATCGTCGGCCGGGAGCAGCGCCCGGGTGTCGACGTCGAGGGCGAGGAGATCGCGAATGGCGTTGGCGTACTCGGCGCGGTTCAGGCGGTGGACGGCGGGGCGCCGGCCCGGGTTCGGGTCGGCCGCCGCGGCGGCGTCGATCGCCGTCTCGAGGCGGGCGACGACCCCCTCGTACTGCGCCTCGGTCAGCCGCGGCCGGCCCGCCGGGGGCATCGCGCGGGTCCGCAGCTTGCGGATCACCCGCTCCCACAGCTCGACCTCGCTGCCGTGCTCGCCGACCCGGTCGAAGTCGACGCCCTGCAGGGAGACGCCCGCGGTCAGGGTGCGATCGTTGTGGCAGCCCACGCAGTAGCGCGTGAGGAGGGTGCGGTCGTCCGGCCCCGGCTGTGCCAGGGCGGCGCCGGGACCGCCCCCGGCCAACCACAATAACGCCCAAGCGAGGACGGCCGGTACGCCCCGTGTACAGACGGCCGGTAGGCTCCGTGTACGGAAGCAACGGTATGGCATGCTCACCCGGTCGATGGAGTTGTCTTCGAAACCCGCCGCTGCATTATCATGAAGGTGTCGGCGGCAGTCAAGATGATGAAGGCCCCGGCGGTAGCCAAGCGAGGGTCGAGGGTGATTTCCGCAGGGTTGCGGATGAGCCCGGGACCGTTCGGAACGTCGTGGCGCTGCTTGGGGCTCGGAAAGCCAAAGGAGACGGCGTGACCCCGGAGTTCTGGGCCATCATTGGTGTCGGTGTTGCCGTAACCGGCGTGGGGGTGAGCGGGCTCGGGCTCGGGTTCCTCGCCTACCGCGGCCTGCGCGACGACATCCGCGGACTACACGGAGACGTCGGGTCCCTGCGTGAACGCATGGCCAAGCTCGAAGCCGCGATGTCGAGGCTCGAGGGCGCGATGGGCGGGTTCACCGCCGGGTTCTCGGCCGGCCGTCAGCAGAACTTGACCACCATCCGCAGAACGAAGAGACCCGGAACCATGCACGTACACGATTCCACGGCGACCGCGATAGCGACCGGTATCCTGGCGACGGTGATCGCCGTCACGGCCCACGCCCAGCCGGCCTTTGGCGTGCCGGAGCTCGTGGCGGCGGCGAGAAGCAGCGATCTCCAGGCGGTCCGGGACCTCCTCGAGGCGGGCGCGGACCCCGACGCGGCCTACGGGGACGGCACCACCGCCCTCCACTGGGCGGCGCACCGCGACGCCCACGCCATGGTCGCCGACCTGCTCGCGGCCGGCGCCGACGTGAACGCCCGTGACGACCACGGCGTCACGCCGCTGTCGCTGGCCTGCGTGAACGGCAACCGGCTGGTCGTCGACACCCTGCTCGCGGCCGGCGCCGACCCCAACGCCGCACGCGGCAACGGCGAGACGCCGCTGATGACGGCGGCGCGGGTCGGCGGCCTCGACGTGGTCCGGAACCTGCTCGCGGCCGGCGCCGACCCCAACGCCCGGGAGGCCACCCTCGGGCAGACGGCGCTGATGCTTGCGGTGGCCGGGAACCACACCCCGGTCTCGCGCCTGCTCATCGAGACCGGCGCCGCGGTCTCGGCCCGCTCGACGAACCGGTTCACGCCGCTGCTCTTCGCGGCCCAGCAGGGGAACCTCGAGGCGGCCGACCTGCTGCTCGCGGCGGGGGCCGATGTCGACGAGTCGGCGCCGGACGGCATCGGCGGCAACACCAACGCGCGCTCGCGCTTCGTGCCCGACACCGACGCCGCCGCCCTCCTCGTGGCCATCGACAGCGGCCATGCCGAGCTGGCCCGCTTCCTGCTGGCGCGGGGCGCCGACCCCGACCACCACGGGGCGGGGCGCACCGCCCTGCACGCGGCCGTGCAGCGCAAGATGCCCGAGGTCGTCGCGGCCCTCCTCGAGCACGGCGCCGACCCCGACCCTCGGATGACGAAGCGGTTGCCGTTCGTCTCGCGGCGCATCACGCAGGGCCACGGGCTGTCGCCATCCAACATCGGGGCCACGCCGTTCTTCCTCGCGGCCAGCTACAACGACCTCGAGAGCATGAAGATTCTCGTCGACGGCGGCGCCGACCCGACGCTGCGGACCGACGACGAGACCACCGCGCTGATGGTGGCGGCGGGCGGAGACTACGTGGAGGGCGCGGACAAGTACGGCGTTCGCTGGTTCGGCGACAACCTGCCGCTGCAGCAGTCGGCCCTCGCCGCCGTGAAGTACCTGCTCGACCTCGGCCTAGACATCAACGCCCGGAACATCCACGAGCAGACCACGCTGCACGGCGCCGTCTACCTCGGCGGAACCCTGCTCGTGCCGTACCTGGTCGAACAGGGCGCCGAGATCGACGTCGTCAACGTCCGCGGGCAGACCCCCTGGATGGTCGCGGCCGAGGGCGAGTACCGCTCCGGCTCGTTCTACACCCACAAGGAGACCGGCGAGGTGCTCGAGCGGCTCGGCGCCGACATGACCCTGGGCGAGGACCTGGGCCCGAACTTCCGGGAGATCCTGACCGCCCGCGAGCAGCAGCAGTAATCCGCTACGCGAGACTCGCCAGCAGGGCGTCGACGCCGGCCTGGGCCACGACCTCGTCCTGGTCGGGGGTGCCGGAGCTGCAGCCGATGCCGGCGACGATCTCGTCGTTCACGAACACCGGCAGGCCGCCGGCCACGATCATGAAGCGGCCCTGGTTGCTGACGTGGATGCCGAACGCGGGCCCTCCCGGTCGGCTCACCTCGCCGTAGGACCGCGTCGAGCGCCGCGCTGCGGCCGCCGTGAACGCCTTGCAGATGGCCACGTCGATGCTCGTGATCCGCCCGCCGTCCATCCGGTGGAACATCAGCAGGCTGCCGTTGTCGTCGGTAATCGCGATGTCCATGTCGACGCCGATCTCGCGCGCCTTGGCCTCGGCCGCGGCCATCATGACCCGGGCGTCGTCGAGGGTCAGCTTCTGGGCTGTTCGCATGAGGTCTCGTCCTCCCGCCGCGGATTATATGGCGGCGAACGCTCCTCAGCACCCGGGCGCAGCCCGGAACCCCGAGCAACTGCAGCCGGACGGTCCACTTGTGAGGGAGGGTCTCTATGCGGGAAGACAAAGGGCCCTGCTCGCCACCGTCGAATGAGGTTGCGGATGGCGGCAGAGCCCCCCGGTTCAGTACCCCGGTCAGCTTGTCATCACCGGCCGGGACTGCTGCACCCCTCATGTGGGGGCAGTCTCGGAATCCGCAAGCCCCTGGTTGCAGGGCTCGGGAGAACACCAAGCATCATCGACCTTCACGTGGTGCTCTGTCAAGACCGAGCGCGATCGTCACGCAATCCCGGATTGCGTCCAGATCCGCCTCGATCACTCTGAACGTGAGACGTCGCCCTCTGCTGGTGGCCCGGCTGAGGCGATCCACGGAGACGGTGTTCAGCACGTCGCACTTCGCCCAAGTGTCGTTCTGAGCGAACCTGCCAGGCAGCGACCGCGGATCCATCAGGTGATGAAACGGTTCGATCGGAATCGGATCGGTGGTGCTCAACGGTACGACCGTGCAGAGCCCGGTCACCCGCCGCCGCGGATACGGCGAGATGACCACAACCGGCCGACGCTTGACCATCTCCGGGGGCTGGAAGCCGGTGTTGAAGTCGCACATCCACAACGTGCCGGTGCGGGGGTGGAACGCTAGCGCCATTGGACGATGCTATCAAGGATTGGTCGGTTCGAGACGTTCGAGACGGACACCCGTGATAGGATGCGGCGTCATGAAACGAACACTGCTTCGCGTCGCTCTCGCGGGGGCGCTCTGCGCCCTGCCGCTCGCCGCGCCGACCGCGGCCGCACAGGAGAGAACGCCCGTGGACGTCGCATCGCTGGGACCGCAGATCGGAGAGAGGGTGCCCGACTTCGCGCTGCCCGACCAGAGCGGCCGCGTCCGGACGCGCGACTCGATCCTGGGGCCGAACGGCGCCATCCTGCTGTTCCACCGCTCGGCCGACTGGTGACCGTACTGCAAAGCGCAGCTCGTGGAGCTGCAAGACCGTCTGGAGGAGCTTCGGGGGCGCGGCCTCGGCGTCGCCGCCATCAGCTACGACTCGCAGGACGTGCTGGCCGACTTCAGCCGGCGGCGCGGCGTCACCTTCCCGCTGCTCGCCGATGACGACTCGGCCGTCATCACCGACTTCGGCATCCTGAACACCGTCGCCATCGAGGCCCAGGGCCCCAACGGCGACCACCCCGACGTGGTGGCCGACGTCGCGAAGTACGTGTCGGTGTTCGGGGCGGGCTCGAACATCGTCGGGACGCCGTTCCCGGGCACCTTCATGCTCGACGGCGAGGGCCGGGTGACGGCGCGGTTCTTCGAGGAGTTCTACCGCGAGCGGAACACCGCCGCGAACGTGATGCTCCGACTCGGCGAGGGGCTGTCGCCCATCGAGGCCATCGAGGGATCGACCGCGCACCTGAAGTTCACCGCGTACGCCAGCGACCCCGCCATCACCGTCGGGACCCGTTTCTCGGTCGCCGTCGAGATCGAGCCGAACCCCGGCATGCACCTCTATGCCCCGGGGGCCGACGAGCTCGGCTATCGCGTGCTCGGGCTGTCCCTGTCCCCGCTGCCGCACACCCGGTTCGAGCCGGTGGCGTACCCGGCGTCCGAGATCTACCACTTCGAGCCGCTCGACGAGCACGTGCCCGTCTACCAGGCCCCGTTCACCCTGCTGCAGGAGGCGGTGGTGTCCGGCGAGCCGGGCGTGGAGGAAGCCCTCGCCGAGATCGACGCGGTGACGCTGTCGGGGACGCTCGACTACCAGGCGTGCGACGACCGGCTGTGCTACGACCCGGTGTCGCTGCCGCTGTCGTTCACCTTCGAGGTCGACCTGCTCGATCGTCAGCGAGCCAACCGGTAGCCCTTCTCCGGTAATTCCCGATGTCCGCGCCACTGTTCGGCGCGGACATCGGCACATCAGCGGCGCCTCGCCGTTCCCCCCGGCAACCAAGCTCAGGCTCACCATTCCGTGACGGGCGGCGGTTATCATGTAGTCGCCGTGGAACTCCGACGTTTCAGTCTCGAACGGTACAAGGGATACGCACAGCGGGCCGACGTGGAGCTGGCTCCGCTGACCATCCTGGTGGGGCCCAACAACTCGGGCAAGACCGCTCTGGCCCAGGCGATCCAGTTGCTGGCGGGCGGGCTGGCTCCCCCGGACGGTGAGGCGCGGGAACCGCTGCCGTTGGAATCCGGCGGGCTCCGGCACGGCGAGACCTTCGAGGATCTCGTGACGGGACGCCCCGTGCACGGTCAACTGCAGCTCTCCATCACCCTGGCTGGCGAGGGCGGCGAATCGTCGCTTTCCGCGACCGTCCGGAATGTCGTGGCGCCGGGACAAACGCCGGAACGGCAGATCTCAGACTGGCGGCTTCAGAGCAACGGCGATGAAATGGCTGCGGAACGGCAGGGATTCGGCGAATCCTCCGACTACCGGATTTCCCAACCGGGAAAACAGCGGCCCGTTCGACCAGTGGTCTGGCGAGGACTGCTCCCCAAGCAACCGCACCCGTTTGCGCCGTCGATTGACCCGAAGGTCGACGCCCTGAGAACTTGGGCCGCCGGTGTTCGTCACATCGACGGCGTCAGCGCCCGTCGCCCGCCTCGGGAACTCCCAGGTCGAGGGCGACGATGCGGGCGCGATCGCGCGCATAGAGCGTGGTCCCGACCAGGGTCGGCACCGTCCACGACCGCGTGTCGAAGAGCTGCGTGGTCGCCAGCCGCTCGAGCCCGCCCGGGCTCAGCCGGACGAGCGACAGGTCGCCGTCCTCCTCGAGGATGATCGCCTTGCCGTCGCCGTAGACCATGGTGGCGCGGCTGAAGCCGCGCTCGCGCCACGCGGTCTCGCCGGTCTCCATGTGGGTGGCGGTGAGGATGGCGGCCGCGCCCTGGCCGCTCGTGCCGTAGATGAAGCCGCCGATCCGGAGGACGTTGAGGAAGGTGAACCGCAGGCGGCGGTCCTCCCACAGCAGCTCCGTGTGCACGACGTCGCCGTCGGGCACGAGCCGGATCGCCTGGCTGCCGCCGATATAGCCCGACGAGAAGAACAGCACCGCGGTCTCGGGGTCGTAGTGGGGAATCTGGAAGTTGAAGTCGTTGCCGGCGTCGTGGGGGTGGGCCCAGAGCACGCGGCCGCTGTCGGGGTCCATGCCGACCACCGCCTGGCCGGCGAAGACCACCGCGTGGGTCCGGCCGCCGACCGGGATCAGCCCCACCGGGGCGTGCGACACCAGGAAGCTGCCGCTCCTCCAGACGACCTCGCCGTCGCTCTGCCGCAACGCCATCACCGCCTGGCCGGGGCCGCCGACCTGCAGGAGGATGGTGTCCTTGTACGGCGTCGGGCTCATCCCCGACCCCGGCTTGATCATCGAGCGGATGAGCAGCGGCGGCGCGCCGAAGTCGGTGATGAGGTTCCTCGACCAGAGCAGCTCGCCGGTCTCGGGATCGAAGACGTGCAGCTCCTTGTTGCTGCCGACGGTGAACAGGCGGCCGCCGGTGAGCAGCGGCGTCGCGTGCGGCCCCGCCCCCTGGTCGAAGTCCTGGTTCTTCGAGGGGTACTCGTACTCCCACAGCGTCGCCCCGGTCGCCGTATCGAGAGCGATGACCGCCTCTCGCGGCGTCCACGGCGCGCCGCCGCCCTCGCCGTGCGAGACGCGGTACATGGTGAACAGCCGCCCGCCGGAGACGAGGATGGAGGAATGCCCGGCCCCCAGGGGCCGGCTCCAGATCTCGGGCGGGCCCGAGGCGGGCCAGCCCTCGGCGAGGCCCGTCGAGTCGGCCGTGAAGTCGCGGTTCCGGCCCGCCCACTGGCTCCACTCCCCTTCCTGGGCGCCAGCGGTCGCCACGGCGGCCTGGAAGAGCACCGCGGCCAGGACCGTCCGGATCGCCGCCTCGTATGCGGTCGTCGCGGTGACCCTCGCGCGTAGCGCCCGCGCCGCCCGCCAGAGGCACGTACTGCGGGAACTCCCTACCGTCCGTGCCGGTGTCTCGCATCTCGTCATCGCGGCGCCCCCTCGCGCGCGGCGCCCCCGTTGGCGGCCGCGGGCACATCCTGCGGAAACTCCTGGCACGGCATGGCCCACGTCCCGCAGGCGCCGACAGGACGATCCGACCGGTAGACGAGCCGGTTGCGGGTCTCCCCTTCGGGCGTCCCCGTCGTCACCTCGATGGTCAGGGTCCCGCCGTCCGGGCTCAGCGACATCACCTCGTGCATGGTCATGTCGCCCCGCGTCCCCTCCGCCACGAGCCGCCCGCCCTCCCACCGCGACGCGGCCAGCATGGTGGTGTCGCGGCCGACGGGGATGGTGAGCTCGCGCCCCGGCGTGTAGGACCAGGCC
The DNA here is from genome assembly GCA_965215105.1 of Vicinamibacterales bacterium. Lineage (GTDB taxonomy): Bacteria > Acidobacteriota > Vicinamibacteria > Vicinamibacterales > UBA8438 > JAJEEA01. The sequence continues at coordinate 6,392,631 of OZ244051.1, read as the reverse complement.
TTGAGGCCGTTGGTCTCGGCGCCGACGATCACCGTGCCGTTGGCGGCATGGGTGATGAACAGGCGGTCCACGTCGTCGCCGCCGCGCCCGCCGCTGAACGCGGGCGCCGTGAAGTCGCTCGCCTCGCGGTCGAGCGTCCACATCCCGGAGAAATCGGGGCGCTGCGCGGACGCGAGCCCCGCGACCAGGACCATCCCCGCCACCGAACCGATGTGTGTCGCAACGCTCACACGTATCCTCCTGCGGCCAGCCGTCCTTCCACCGTCCCACGCCGGAATCCCGCGTCGCACCGTCCCCGCGAACGCCCGATGCACAGGCCGACGAGACAGTCGCAAGCGCACTATAATCGGTGCGACGGCGAACCGGCGAGGGTTCGTCCGAGGATCGGCCATCGACGACGGTGGTCGTGCGCCCGACGAAACCCGTCCGCGGACCGACCCGGCCCGCTCCTTGCATTCCACTACACGCGTGCCGATTCCGCCCGAGGCAGCCCGTCCCGCGACCCCGCAGGTCGACGAATCGGTCCTGCTCGAGACCCTCGAGCGGTACTGGGGCTATCGCGAGTTCCGCCCCCTGCAGCGGGAGGCGATAGGCGCCAACCTGCAGGGTCGGGACAGCGTGGTCGTGCTGCCGACCGGCGGCGGCAAGTCGCTGTGCTTCCAGATGCCGGCCCTGGTCGAGCCCGACGGCGGGGTCGGGCTCGTCGTGTCTCCCCTCGTCTCGTTGATGAAGGACCAGGTGGACGGCCTGGTCGCGAGCGGGGTGACGGCCGGCGCCCTCAACGCCTCGATCACCCCGGAAGAACGGCGCCGGGTGTACGCCGACCTCGACGACGGGCGCTGCCGGCTGCTGTACGTCACGCCGGAGCGCCTCGTCGGCGAGGGCGGCGAGGGGTTCCGGGCTCGGCTGCGGACGTGGGGCGTCCGCTTCGTCGCGGTCGACGAGGCGCACTGCATCAGCCAGTGGGGGCACGAGTTCCGCCCCGAGTACCGGCAGCTCGCGCAGGTCAGGAACGACTTCCCCGGGGCGGGACTGCACGCGTTCACCGCCACCGCCACCCGGCGCGTGCGCGAGGACATCATCGCGCAGCTCGCCCTGCGCGACCCCGAGGTGCTCGTCGGGTCGTTCGACCGGCCCAACCTGATCTACCGGGTGCGCACCCGCACCGGCCTCAGGGACCAGATTCGCCGGGTGCTGGACCGGCACGCGGGGGAGGCGGGCATCGTGTATTGCCTGTCGAGGCGCGAGGTCGAGGCGCTGGCGGAATGGCTGCAGGAGCAGGGCCATCGCGCCCTCCCCTACCACGCGGGTCTGGCGGACGAGACGCGGCGGAAGCACCAGGAGGAGTTCCTCCGGGAGGACGTGGACGTCATGGTCGCCACCGTGGCCTTCGGCATGGGCATCGACCGGTCGAACATCCGCTTCGTCATCCACGCGGGGTCGCCGCGGTCGCTCGAGCACTACCAGCAGGAATCGGGCCGCGCGGGCCGGGACGGCCTCGAGGCGGAGTGCATCCTGTTCTACTCGGGCGCCGACTTCGCGCGATGGCGGCAGATGCTCGAGCAGAGCCGCGAGCTGACGGACACGGCGCGGCGGCTGCTGACCGGCATGTCGCGGTACGCGGCGGGCACGCGCTGCCGGCACCGCACCCTCGTCGAGTACTTCGACCAGCCCTACGCGCGCGACGCCTGCGGCGACGCCTGCGACTGGTGCCTCAAGGAGCTCGAGCGGGTCGACGACGAGCGGGTGCTCTGCCAGAAGATCCTGTCGGCGGTGGCCCGGCTGGGGCAGCGGTGGGGCGTCGGCCACGTCGTCGACGTGCTCCGCGGCCGCGCCACCGAAGCCGTCGGCCGGGCGCGCCACCAGGGGCTGAGCACGTTCGGCCTGCTGTCCGACGTCCCCGTCGCCGAGCTGCGCGGCTATCTCGACCAGCTCACCGAGCAGGAGCTGCTGCTGCGCACCGCGGGCGACTTTCCCGTGCTCCAGCTCACCGCCCGCGGGGTGGCGGCCCTGAAGGGCCAGGCTGAAGTCGAGCTCTACCGTCAGCCCCGGCCCGCCCCCGGCCAGCGCAAGCGGCGGCCCGAGGTCGACCCGGCGACCTGGGAAGGCGTCGATCGCGAGCTGTTCGACGCCCTGCGGCAGTGCCGCCTCGAGGTCGCGCGGGCTCGCGGCGTTCCGCCCTACGTCGTCTTCCACGACAACACGCTGCGCGACCTCGCCCGGCGCCGGCCGACCACGCCGGACGAGCTGCTGCAGGTCTACGGCATCGGCGCCCGGAAGGCCGAGGACCTGGGGCCCATCGTGCTCGACGTGATCCGGGACCACCGCGGCGAGCCGTCCGACCCGGTCTGAGGCGGCCGCGGGGAGACGCGGATGCTTCCGGCCTCGGCCCCGCCCGGGATGATCGCGGGGCCGGGCGGCGACCGCTTGCCGGCCTCGACGCGACCGCCGGTTGCGAGGCCCCTTCGCAAGCGGACGCCACGGGCTCCTCGCCCGCCACCCACCGCGCCGGCGGGAACCTCGCGACGAGGGCACGTCACGATGGTCCGCGGCACTTCTGAAATGAGCCGTTGCAATTAACGCTGATGTGACTCAGAATTAACACACATTTTACATTACGGCCATGCGCACTCCGCGCCGGCCGGGGGGCACGCTGATGAACAACATACGAAGCATCGGAGTTGTCGCCTTCGTCGTCATCCTCGCAACCGCCGGTTTGCATGCGGGCACGACGCCGACCCAGACACCGATGACCCCGCTCGCGGTCCAACCGCCCGCGCTCGCCGAACCCCGACCGACCCTGCTCGTCGACGCGCCCGGCGAGGTCGAGATCAGCATCCAGATACAGCCGACGGAACATTCCAGGGAGCTTCGCATCTTCGCCGACTCCGGCTCGTACTACCGGAGCACGAGCATCGGCCTGCGGGGCATCGACTCCGAGCCGCTGCACAGCTTCGTCTGGCGCGGCTTCCCGGTCGGCGACTACGAGGTCGTGGGGGTCCTGCTCGACGACCGCGGGCAGGAAGAGGTCGTGGTGCAGGCGGCGATGCGGGTCATCGGCCGCCAGGAGTCTGCGCCGTAGAACGGTGCAGACTCCTGGCAGGGTTGGTTGGGCGCCCAGCGGAGCCGCAGGCGACGATTGGCGGGCCAGGTTGCGCCGCAGGGCCGTGCGCGGGGACGGGGCCGGCCGGCCCCGTCCCCGCGCGGCACGGTCAGGTCCGCACCCGGATGACCACGCGGCGGTTCTGGGCCCGCCCCTGCGCGGTGTCGTTCGGCGCCGCGGGACGATCCTCTCCGTAGCTGTACACGCTCATCTTGTGAAGCGGCACGTTGTGCTGCTCGTAGAGATAGCGCTGCACCGCCTCGGCACGGCGCATGCCCAGCCCGAGGTTGAAGTTGGCGCCGCCGATGGAATCGGTGTGCCCCTCGATCTCGATGAACTCGTTCTGCCCGTCGGCGGCGAGCTGACCGACGAGCTGGTCGATCCTGGCCCGCGCCGCATCCGGCAGGTCGTCCTGGCCGATGGCGAAGTTCCCCTGGTCCTCGCTCAGGGTGACCTCGAGGATCAAGCGGCTGGCCGCCGCCGCCATCTCGTCGACGCGGACGCCGACCTCCCCCGCCGCCGCGGCCGCGCCGTCCGCCGACGCCTGCGCCATCTGGGCCGACTGACCGGCCGCCATCGCACGCTGGTCGACCTCGCCGATCCGCTCCTCGTTCTGAAGCGCCCGCTCCTGGGCCTCCTCGACGGACACCGCCACCGAATCGATCTTGGCGTCGACCACGGCCGTCTCGGTGCGTACGAAACCCCGGGTCGCGCAGGCCGGCGCCACCAACGCGATCAGCGCCGCCAATGTCACTGCCTTCAACATCGTCACTCGCATGGTCTCTCCCTTGCTGCAGGTCGTCTGCCCAGTTTGGCCCTTCCCGCCACGTATCCGCGGCGGGCATGAACCGCCAGTCGATCGTCCAACGTCTGAAGCTCTATGGGATGCCACCCCCGCCGGAAGCCGGGCCTGAACGTCACCACGTACTGATACCGCAGACCCGGCAGCAACTCTCCCACGGCTTCAAGCATATCCTCTTCCGTGCTGGTCGCGCGTACGCTGCCCCCGGTCCAGCGCGCGAGGTCCGCCAGCGTGGCCGACAGGGCGGCGCTGTCGGCCCCGCCGGCGCCGCCCGGCCCGTCGCGGCGGTCCAGCGCGCCGCCGACCGTGAGCAGATGCACCTGCACCGCGATGGCGCTCGCGACCCCCGACACCTGCTCCACGGTGCGACGGCTCCCGGTGTCCACGCCATCGGTCACCACGAGCAGTGCGCCGTGGCGGTCGCCGCTTCTGCCCACGAGGGTCGCGGTGTCGGCCACCGCGTCGTAGAGCGACGTCCGGCCATATGGCCGTCCCGTCAGGTCCACCGCCTCGAACCGACCCGGATCCCGGGTGAACGGCACGATCTCCCGCAACGCGCTGTCGAAAGTGAAGAGCGCCGCCTCGTCCCGGCCCGACTGCATCGCGCCGACGATGGTCCTCACGACGCCCCGGGCGCGGTCGATGTTGCCGTCGATCGCCATGCTGCCGCTCATGTCGAGCAGCACGGCGATGCGGAGCGGCGCATCGCTCTCGAAGACGCTGCGGATGGGACGTCCGAACCCGCTGTCGACGAGCCGGAAATCCCGGCACGCCAATCCTCGCACGATGCGCCCCCGGGGGTCGCGGACCGACACGTTGACGGTCACCATGTCGACGCCGGAGCTGAAGATCGGCGCCGCGTCGCGCGTCACCGGGCCGACCGCGCGCTGCCCGCCCCCGGCCGGAGCCGGGGCCGAGAGCAACAGCAGGCCGAGCATGGAGAGCTTCACGCCGGACATGTACGCAACCCGGTTCGGCAGGACGCCGCGGGCAACCGCGCGCCCCAGCGCGTCACCCAGGATTGTACGGGTTTCGCACCGGTTGTGCACGCGCGACACGGCCCGCGGAGGGGGCCCTGCCCGGAGAAGCGGAGCCGGCCGATCAGGCGGGAACCAGCACGAGGTCCGGACGGGGAGGCCGCCGCGCCTCGATCGCCGCCTGCCGCCGGCGTCTGAACTCGGCATAGGGCAGCACCTCGAACCGGCCGTCGTGATGTTCGACGAGCGCGGTCAGCGACTCGACCCAGTCCCCGGAATTCAGGTAGTGGACGTCGCCCATCCGCTTGTCGGCGGGGGTGTGGATGTGCCCGCAGATGACCCCGACGCAGCCGCGGGCCCGGGCCAGCGCCTGGAGCTGGCTCTCGTAGTTGCCGATGAAGCTCACGGCGTCCTTGACCCGCGCCTTGATCGCCCGGCTCAGCGAGTAGTAGCCCCGCCCGCGCCACGCGCGATACCGGTTGTAGAGCCGGTTCAGTTGCAGGAGGCCCTGGTAGCCGACGGCGCCGAGCACCGCGAGGTGCCGATGGCGGCGGGTCACCACGTCGAAGACGTCGCCGTGCACCACCAGGTAGCGCCCGGCGGCGGCGTCGAGCACGTAGTCCTGTCCTCCCCGGTTGCCGGCCTCATGCCACTGTTACGCCATCGGTGCGACGAACCGATGGCGAGTCGATTACGCGCCGGTAAACAACGGTCGGGGAGGGGATGTCGCCGCGGGATAGCGGGCGTCCGTGCAGGGCCGACGCCTCACGAGCCGCCGCGAGGCGCGGGAACGTCACGGAGACGCGGCCGGCTCCAGGAACCGCACCGTCTCGCGGGCCGCCGCGCGTACCGCCGGGGGAATCGCGCACGGCGCGATGTCGCCGGCCGCTCCGTACACGTCCAGGCGCCGGAGCTCCGCCACGAGCCGCGCCGCGAAGTCCGCACGGCTCCGGTCCAGGTGATCGAGAAGCGACCCCGCGGGGGGGCACCCGCGCACCTGCACGCCCGGATGCTGGCGGGCGAAGGTCGCGAGGCAGCGCCGCGTCGCGAACGCCTTGGCCACCAGCAGCGCGGATCGCGGCCGGTGCCCGGCCGCCTCGAGAGCGTTCATGCCGAACCGCACGTTCTCCAGCGTATTGCCGGCGTCGACCTCCGTGACGACGGCCGAGGCGGGCACGCCCAGCCGCACCAGCTCGTCCTCGAAGACGAGCGCCTCCGGCCGGTCGAAGACGTGCTCGGTCATCGGGCCGGCCCGTCCCGACACGAGCACCCGGGGCGCCCATCCCGCCGCGAAGAGCTGCGCCGCCCGCCGGGGCACCTCGAGCCCCCGGCTGCCGAACACGAAGATGACGTCGCTCGGCGCCGGCGTGTCGATCGGGCACAGGTAGCTCCAGATCGGCTGCAGCAGCCGCACGTACTCGCCCGCCTCGAGGCCATCGATGCGCACGCCGATCTCCTGGCCCGCCAATCGTCGCGTGCGGCTCCGCCGGGCGCCCAACCAATCCTCCATGTTCCACGGTGCAGACTCTGACGAGCGGCGCCGGCGAGACGGTCGAACGCGGCCGGTCCGTACGCTATGATGCCTGAACGACCTTCGACGGCCCGCGATCCACACCCCGCCGAACCATGCCCGCGCCACCACGCCCCCTGCCCCCGGTCGAGCGATGGGCGGGCGTCCGGGCGGCGCGTGCCCGCGGCATCGGATGGGCGCTGTGCCTCGTGCTCGCCACCGGCCTTCCCGGCGGCGGCCAGCCCGCCCCGGAGGACCTGACGGTCATCTCGCGGGACGGCCGGCGCCCCCTGCCCACGGTCGACGTCGGCGGCCGCACCATGGTCGCGCTGACCGAGCTCATCGGACCCTTCGGCCTTCGCGTGGGCGACGACCGGCAGCCCGGCCGGCTGACGCTCCTGCGGGGACCGACGGTGATGGTGCTGACGGCGGGAGACGGCATCGTGTCGGTGGCGGGGCGGCTCGAGTCGCTGAGCTCGCCCCCGGTGGAGCGCGGTGGCGTCTGGTACGTGCCGACCGACTTCATCGGACGGGCGCTTCCCCTCATCTCGGATCAACCGGTCGAGCTGAGGCCCCGCTCGGGGCTGGTGATCGTCGGTGACGTGCGCGTCCCGCAGGTGGTGGCCCGCTACCAGCGCATCGGAAGGCGGTCGCGGCTGCGCCTCGTGGTGACCCCGAACGTCGAACCCCGCATCGAGCGCGCGGCCGGGCAGCTTCTCGTCACCTTCGAGGCCGATGCCGTGGACCTCGTCATGCGCGACTTCGCGCCCGACGATCTGCTCCGGCGGGTGACGGTCGACGACCGGCGCGCCCGACTCGAAGTCGAGGTGGGCGACGGCTTCGGCACCTTCGCCGCCGACAGCTCGCCCGCGCTCGGCGGCAGCCTGGAGGTGGTCATCGACCTCGGACCGGCGGCGGAGGCCCGCGCCGCCCCGCCGCCGGCCCCCGACCCGCGCCCCGCCGTGGAGACGGAGGCAGGAATCGAAGAGGCGGATGCCGGGCTGCCGGCCCTCGCGGATCTCGCGGATCTCGCGGAGCCGTCGACGGTCAGCGCCATCGCCATCGATGCGGGACACGGAGGCGCCGACGTGGGGACCCGCGGTCCCGAAGGCACGCTGGAGAAGGACATCACCCTCAGCATGGCCCGGCGACTGCAGGCCGCCATCCAGCGGCGGCTCGGGCTGCGGGTCGTGCTGACCCGCTCCGGCGACGCCGGCGTGACGCTCGACGAACGCGCGGCCATCGCCAACAACAACCGCGCCGACCTGTTCATCAGCCTTCACGTGAACGCGTCGATGCGGGAAACCGCGACCGGGGCCGAGGTCTTCCATCTCAGCCCCGTCGAGTACGAGGACCCCGGCGGCGTGCAGGCCGGCGGCGAGTGGGTGCCGGTGGTGCGCGGCGGCGCGCGGCGACTCGACATCGTGCGCTGGGAGCGGGCGCAGTTGCGCTTCGTCGACCGGTCCGCCATCTGGGCACGGACGCTGGCCGAGGAGTTGCGCGAGCGGGTGCCGATGAGCCCGAGGGGCGTCCAGCAGGCGCCGCTCCGGGTGCTGGTGGGGGCCAACATGCCGGCGGCCCTCGTGGAGATGGGATTCATCTCCAATCCCGGGCAGGAGATCCAGCTCGCCTCCCCCGCGTTTCAGGACGCCTTCGTCGACGCGGTGCTGCAGGGCATCATCCGCTTCCGCGACATGGTCGAGCAGGGCTTTCCCGAGGACGATCCGCTCGCCGAGGACCCGCTCGCGGACGACTCGGCGCAACCGCGGGAGCCGCTGCCGTGAGCGGGCGGGCCTGGCTGGCGAGAATCGCGTTCGCGGTCGTCGCGCTCGGCGGCGCCTGGGTGATCTTCGTCGGGCTTCCGCGATGGTATCCGGCCGAAGACCCGGCCGTCGCACCCGGCGGCGCGGCGGGCCGGTCGACGGCGGGCGCGCAGACCGTATCGACGCTGTTCTACGTGTCCGCCGACGGCGTGCGGCTCGTCGGCGTGCCGCGCCAGTTGCCGCGCCGGGCGAACGCCACCGCGCAGGCCCGCGCCATTCTCGAGCATCAGCTCGCGGACCCGCCGGCGCCGCTGACCTCCCCCATCCCGCCCGGCACCAGCCTGCGGGCCGTCTATCTCACCGGCGACGGCGACGCGTTCGTCGACCTCACCGAGGAGATCGCCCTCGGCCATTCCGGCGGGTCGCGGGAGGAACTGTTCACGGTGTATGCCATCGTGAATGCCCTCGCCACGAACCTCGCCGCCGTCGACGCCGTGCAGATTCTCGTCGACGGCGTCGAGGTCGACACGCTGGTCGGTCACGTGGACCTCCAGCGCCCCCTGAGGCAGAACCTCGACCTGCTGGAAGCGCCCAGCGATGACTGGATGCCGGCCGACGACGCGCCGGCCGACCCGGATCGTTCGTCATGACCACAACCGCCCGCGGCGATGCGCGGCCCCCGGACGAGCTCCGGCCCACGCGCCTGACCCCGCACTATCTCGAACACCCCGAGGGCTCGGTCCTCATCGAGGCCGGACGCACCCGGGTCATCTGCACCGCGAGCGTCGAGGAGAAGGTGCCGGTGTTCCTCCGCGGCGCCGGCAAGGGATGGGTGACGGCCGAGTACGGGATGCTGCCGCGCGCCACGTCCACGCGCACCGCCCGCGAGGCGAGCCGGGGACGGCCGAGCGGCCGCACCCAGGAGATTCAACGCCTGATCGGCCGCTCGCTGCGCGCGGTCACGAACCTCGCGGCGCTCGGGGAGCGCACGGTCTGGATCGACTGCGACGTCATCCAGGCCGACGGCGGCACCCGCACCGCGTCGATCACCGGGGGCTTCGTGGCCCTCGCCTTCGCGCTGCGCCGGCTCCGCGAGCGCGGCGCGATCGCGCGCGTGCCCCTGACCGATCACGTCGCCGCCACCAGCGTCGGGGTCGTCGGCGGCAGCCCCCTCCTCGACCTCGCCTACGAGGAGGACTCGAACGCGGACGTCGACATGAACGTGGTCATGACCGGGGACGGCCGCTTCATCGAGGTGCAGGGAACGGCCGAGGGCGCGCCTTTCTCCCGCGCGTCGCACGACGCCCTGCTCGCGTTGGCCGAGACCGGCATCCGCCGCCTCGTCGAGATGCAGCGGGACCTGGTCGGAGCCCTGACCGCGTGACCGGCCCCGCTACGCCGCGGTTGCTCGTGGCCACGACCAACCGCGGCAAGCTCGCCGAGATCAGGGACATCCTCGACGGGACGCCGATCACGCTCGCCACGCTCGACGACCATCCCGGCATCGGCGAACCCGAGGAGACCGGCGCGACCTTCGCGGCCAACGCGCGCCTGAAGGCGCTCCACTACGCCGAGGCGACCGGCGAGCTCACCGTGGCCGAGGACTCCGGGCTCGAGATCGACGCCCTGGACGGCGAGCCGGGAGTGCGCTCGGCGAGATTCAACGGGGAGTCCTACGCGCACAAGTTCGCGGCGATACGGCGCATGCTCGCCGAACGGGGCGCCGGCGGCAGCACCGCCCGCTTCGTGTGCGCGGTCGCCCTCGCCCGGCCCGGCACCGTCCTCTGGGAGGCGGCGGGCGTGGTCGAGGGCCGCGTGCAACTGCCTCCCCGCGGCGACGGGGGCTTCGGTTACGACCCCATCTTCCACTACCCCCCCTACGGCCGCACGCTGGCCGAGGTGACCCCGGCGGAAAAGGCCGCCGTCAGTCACCGGGGGCAGGCGTTCCGGCAGCTCCGCCGTCATCTGACCGCGGGTGCGGCAGCTCGATCGTGAACACCGTGCCGCCGCCGTCCCGGTTGGCGGCCCGCACCGAGCCCTCGTGGAGGCCGATCAGGTGCTTGACGATGGCGAGCCCGAGCCCGGTGCCGCCGGGGTCTCGGGGCCTCGCGACGTCCACCCGGTAGAACCGCTCGAAGATCCGGGTCAGGTCCGTATCCGGGATGCCCGGGCCGCGGTCGGCGACGGTGATGCGGACGATGCCGTCCTCGCCGGCGGCGCCGAGCTCGATGGTGGTGTCGGCCGGGGCGTAGTTGACGGCATTCTCGACGAGGTTCCGGATGGCGTCGTGGAGCTTGAGGGGGTCGGCGAGGACCGTGGTCGCTTCCGGGGCGACGGCGGTCCTGATGTCGAGGTGCTTGCTCTCCGCCAGCGGCGCCAGCTCGGCGGCGACCGAGCCGAAGGCCGCCTCGAGCGCACACGGGGTCAGCGCCAGATGCTCCTGGCCCGCGTCGAGGCGGGCCAGCCGCAGCAGGTCGCTGACCAGGCGCTCCATCCTCGCGCTGTTCCTGGCGATGATGGCGACGAAGCGGCGTTCCTCGGGACGGTCCTCTTCGACGAGAGCCTCCACGCCGCCGCGGATCGCGGTGAGCGGCGTCCGCAGCTCGTGGGAGACGTTGGCGACGAAGTCCTGCCGGACCTGATCCGCCCGCCGGTACTCGGTGACGTCGTGGAGAACCAGGGCCACCCCCCGCTCCCCGTTGGCGGCGAAGGGCCGGGCGTTCGCGAGCAGCACCTTGGGGGGGTCGGTGTTCAACCGCACCTCGTTCCCCCGTCCGGCATCGCCGGCCACCGCCGCCGCGATGACCCGGGTCACCTCCGGATGGCGGATCAGCTCGACGTGGAAGCGTCCCGTCGGGTCGCTGTCGATGCCGAGCATCCGCTGCACGGACTCGTTGGCAATCTGCACGCGGCCCTCGTCGTCGATCACCAGGACCCCTTCGACCATTCCCCCGAGAATGGCGTCGACCCGCGTCTGCTGGCCGGACAGGTCCTTCACCTGGCGGGCCAGCTCGCGCGCGGTCTGGTCGAGCGCGCGCGCCATCACCCCCAGCTCGTCGTCGCCGTGGTCGAGTCCGACGGGAAAGGGCGTCCCCGCGGTGACGGGAAAGGACGTCCCCGCGGTATAGCGCCTGGCCACCGCGTCCAGCGTCCGCACCCGACGATGGAGCCGGACCGACGCGAGCCAGGCGATGACGAGAGCCGCCGCGAGCGCCGCCAGGAACCCGGCGACGAGCGCGTTGGCCAGCCGATCGAACCCGTCCGCGAATCCCGCCGGCGGCGCGCCCGCCGATCCGACGACGAGCGCAACCGCGACCAGGGCCGCCGCGGCGGCGGCTATCGACGACAGGAACAGACGGGTCGGCAGCCTCACGGGATCTCGGACGAGCAGGCGCGTCGGCGCGCCGCCGGCCAGCGGCGCCGTCACGCGCTCTCGACGAACTTGTAACCGAACTGCTTGATGGTCACGATGTGCTCGACCAGCGTGGGGAGCTTCTCGCGCAGCCGCCGGATGTGCACGTCGACGGTGCGGGTGCCTCCCGTGTACTGATACCCCCAGACGTCGGACAGCAGGAGGTCGCGCGACAGCACCCGGCCGGCGTGCTCGATCAGGTACTTCAGCAGCAGGAACTCCTTGGCCGTCAACCGGACCGGCCGCCCGTCGTCGCTCACCTCGTGCCGGTCGAGGTCGACGACCAGCGAGCCGAACCGGAGGATCTTGTCCGGCCCGAAGGGCTGGGTGCGCCGCAGGACGGCCCGGAGCCGCGCCACCAGCTCCCGCGGGCTGAACGGCTTGGTCACGTAGTCGTCGGCGCCCAGCTCGAGCCCCTGCACCCGGGCCTCCTCCTCCGCCCGCGCCGTCAGCATGATGATGGGCACCGCCGCGGTCTGCGGATCGCTGCGCATCAGCCGGCAGATCTCCAGGCCGCTCAGCCCCGGCAGCATCAGGTCGAGGACGACCAGATCGGGGCGTTGGCGTATCTGCTCCAGGGCGTCGGTGCCGGTTCCGACGACGCTGGTGTCGTAGCCGGCTCGCGAGAGGTGGTGCTCGACCAGCTCCGCGATGTCCGGATCGTCCTCGACGACGAGTATGCGGCTAGGCATGGGCAGGTGGCTCTCGGACGACCGACGGATCGATCACTGCTCGCCGGGCGACGGCGCATCGGCGCCGCGGCCCCCGCCCTCCCGTCCGTGATGGCGGACGTCGCGCCCCGACACGATGAAGATGGCCTCCTCGGCGATGTTCGTGGCGTGATCGCCGATCCGCTCGAGATGCCGCGAGATGAGCAGGAGCTCGAGGGCGGGCTGGGTCACCGCGGCGTCCGTGCACATGACCCCGATGAGCTCGCGGAACACCCGGTCCTTGAGGTGGTCGACGGAATCGTCGCGGTCGAGGACCTCCCTGGCGAGGCGGACGTCCTGCCGGACGAACGCGTTCAGGGAGTCACGGAGCATGCCCTGGGCGATGTCCGCCATCCTGGGAACGTCGATCAGCGGCTTGACCGCGGGATGCTCCAGGTACCGCAGGGTGGCCTCGGCGACGTTGATCGCGAAGTCGCCGATGCGTTCCAGGTCGCTGTTGATCTTGACGCCGGCCACCACCACCCGCAGGTCCGTCGCCACCGGCTGGTGCAGGGCGAGCAACTGGAAGCAGCGCTCGTCGATCTCGATGTGCAGCCGGTTGATGGCGTCGTCGCCGGTCAGCACCCGCTCGGCGAGCCGGTGGTCGCGGCCGACCAGCGACTGCACCGATGCGCGCACCTGCTCCTCGACGGCGCCGGCCATCACCAGCATCCGCTCCTTGACGTGGTCGAGATCGTCCTGGAGGTGGGGCATCGACCTCTCGATCCCCTACCCGAGCCGGCCCGTGACGTAGTCCTCGGTCAGCTTCCGGGCCGGCGCCGTGAAGATGCGGCTCGTCAGATCATGCTCCACGAGCTTGCCCAGCCAGAAGAACGCGGTGCCGTCGGAGACGCGGGCGGCCTGCTGCAAGTTGTGGGTCACGATGACGATCGTGTAGCGGCGCTTCAACTGATACACGAGCTCCTCGATGCGCTGGGTCGCGATGGGATCGAGCGCCGACGCGGGCTCGTCCATCAGGAGGACGTCCGGCTCGACGGCCAGGGCCCGCGCGATGCACAGCCGCTGCTGCTGGCCGACGGACAGGGCGAGCGCCGACTCCCCGAGGCGGTCCTGCACCTCGTCCCACAGCGCGGCCGTCCTCAGGCTGGCCTCGACACGGTCCTCCAGCTCCACCCGCGAGCCGGCGAGGCCGTTGACGCGCAGCCCGTAGGCGACGTTCTCGAACACCGACTTGGGAAACGGGTTGGACTTCTGGAACACCATGCCGACCCGGCGCCGCACCTCGACCGGGTCCGCTTCCGGCGCGTAGACGTCCTGCCCGTCGATGGTGACGGAGCCCGTCACGCGGGTCGAGGGAATGAGCTCGTTCATCCGGTTCAACGCCCGGAGAAACGTGCTCTTGCCGCATCCCGAGGGACCGACGCACGCCATCACCTGATGAGCCGGGATGCGCATCGACACGTTGTCGAGGGCCCGCGTCTCGCCGTAGAAGCAGCTCAGGTCCCTGACGTCGACCTTCGTCCCGGTATCGACGACCTCGCCCTCGCGGCCGCGCGCCGCGACATCGGCCAGGGAAGGTATCGCCATGGTGCGTGAGGCCATCGTCGAGGCACCTGCTAGGAGCCCGTGGCGAAAACCCCGCTGCATTCGACCGGCGATGCATCCTGCCTGACTGCGTTGCTCCTCGGTTGCATATGCCCAATATGCGCCCTCGTCGCGCCTTGTCAGGCAGGCGCCTCGCCGGTCTCTGTGCAACGCGGGGTTTCGCCACGGGCTCCAGAGCCCCCCTGCGTCCGACCGGGCGGCGCGGTCGTCACCCCTGACATCGGTCCCGCAGCCAGGCGGCGAAGCCGTTCATCCCGAGCAGCAGGACCAGCAACACCATGATACCGGCAGCCGCGTTCTCCAGAAACGCCTCCTGCGGCCGCGACATCCAGTTGAACACCTGTATCGGCAGCACCGTGAACGGCGAGCGGATGCCGTCGGGCGCGAACGGGACGTAGGTCAGGGCGCCGATCGCGAGCAGGGGCGCCGTCTCCCCGATCGCCCGCGACAGGGCCAGTATCGTCCCCGTGAGCATGCCGGGCAGGGCGACCGGCAGCACCTGGTGCCAGACGGTCTGCCACCGTGTCGCCCCCAGAGCATACGACGCCTCCCGCAGGGACGGCGGCACCGCGCGCAGCGCTTCGCGGGAGGCCAGGATCACCACCGGCAGGACCAGGAGGGCCAGGGTCGCGGCGCCGGCCAGCACGCTCCGGCCGAACCCCAGCGTGCGCACGAAGAGCCCCAGGGCCAGCAGCCCGTAGATCACCGACGGCACCCCCGCGAGGTTGGCGATGTTGATCTCGATGAGGCGGGCCCACCACCCGCGGTCGCCGTACTCCTCCAGGTAGACCGCCGCCCCGATCCCGATCGGCACCGCCAGCACCGTGGTCACCGCGATTACCCACACCGTGCCCGCCAACGCCGGAAAGATGCCGGCGTTCTCGGCGCGGCGCGACGGCAGGCCCGTGAGGAAGTCCCACGACAGCCGGCCGAGCCCGTCGCGAAGGATGTCGGCGAGGAGGATCGCGAGCACCAGCAGCCCGATCAGGGTCGCCCCCAGCCCCAGGCCGTGCAGGGCCAGGTCGGACAGCCGGCCCCGCCACCGCGGGCTCACGGATACGCCTCCCGGTACCGCCCCCGCAACCACGTGCTGACGAGATTGAGGGAGAACGTGCCGATGAACAGCAGCATGCCGACCGCGAAGATGGTCCGGTAGGCCAGGGTCCCGGTCGGGGCGTCGCCGAGGCTGACCTGCACGATGTACGCGGTCATCGTCTCGATCGGCACCAGCGGATTGAGGGTCAGCCGTGGCTGCTGCCCGGCCGCGATGGCCACGATCATCGTCTCGCCGATGGCCCTCGAGACGGCGAGGACGGCGGCGGCCGAGATGCCCGACATCGCGGCCGGCAGCACCACCCCCAGCGTCGTCTGGGCCCGGGTGGCCCCCAGCGCCCGCGACGCGTCCCGGAGACCGCGCGGGACCCCCTGCAGGGCGTCTTCCGAGAGGGAGGACACCAGCGGCAGGATCATGACGCCCATGACGAGGCCGGGGCTGAGCGCGTTGAATCCGGAGAGGCCCGGAATGAACTGCTGCAGGAACGGGGTGACCGCGAGCAGCGCGAAGTAGCCGTACACGACGGTCGGCAGGCCCGCCAGGACCTCCAGCACCGGCTTGACGCTCCGCCGCACCCTCGGCGGCGCGTACTCGCTGAGGTAGACGGCGGTCAGCAGCCCGGCCGGAAGCGCCACCGCGAGGGCAATGGCCGACACCAGCAGGGTGCCGGCCACCAGCGGCAGCACCCCGAAGGACTCCTGGAAGAAGAGCGGCGTCCACACCGTGCCGAACAGGAACTCGAACGGCGACACCTCGCGGAGGAACCGGAAGGTCTCGACGGACAGGATCGACAGGATGCCCACGGTCACGAGGACCGACGCCCCCGCGCAGGCGCGGAGCGCCCACTCGATGACGCCCTCGATGCGGTCCTGTCGTGTCCGCGCCATTCTGCCGCTCTCCCGCAACCGCGACCTGCGGTCGCGTTGGGCGTTTCGCCGACGCGAGACGCCTGAAGGACACCCTGCGCGTCCGCGCGACTGCGGTCGCGTCGGGAGCTTCGCTGACCCGAGACGCCTGAAGGACCCGCACGACCGCGGCGACTGTCAGTCGCGTCGAGAGCGTCGCCGACGCGAGACGCCGGCGGCACGAGCCGCCGGGGCGATTCGACGACGCGGGCGGATTCAGCAGTATCCGGGTCGGCTCAGCAACGCCTCCAGCGACGCGATCTCGCCGGCGTCCCCGCCCGGGCCGCAGTACATCGTGCCGACGACCCGGTCCTCGAGTCGCCGCTGCACGAGGGCGTACTCTCGATCCGTCAGGGACACGTACCCCACCTCGCGTACGAAAGCCGCCCCCTCGGTGAGAAAGAAGCTCGCGAACCCCGCGACTTCCGGCCGATCGAGGGCGACCGGGTTGACGTAGAGAAAGACGGGCCGGGAGAGCGGCTGATAGGTGCCGTCGCGCACGGTGTCGGGCGACGGGCGGATCGCCCCGTCGCCGTTGGTGTCGTCCTCGTCGTCGATGGCCGCCAACCCGAGCCGGCCCCGGTTCTCCTCGTAGTGGGCGTAGCCGAAGAACCCCAGCGCCAGCTCGTCGTTGGACACCCCCTGCACGAGCACGTTGTCGTCCTCGCTCGAGGTGAAGTCGCCGCGGCCGGCCCCGGGCTCGCCCACGATGACCTGCGTGAAGTAGTCGAACGTGCCCGAGTCGATGCCCGGGCCGAACAGACGCAGCTCTCGATTCGGCCAATCGGGCCGGACCTGGTTCCAGCGAGTCACGGTCCCCTGCGCGGCCGGCTCCCACATCCGCTTCAGGTCTTCCGTCGTCAGGGTCTCGACCCAGTCGTTGGCCGAGTGCACGACGACGGCGATGCCGTCGTATGCGATGGGCAGCTCGACGAACTCGATGCCGGCGGCCGCGCACGCCTCGATCTCGAGGGGCCGGATGGGGCGGGAAGCGCTCGAGACGGCGGTTTCCCCCGCGCAGAACTTCTCGAAGCCGCCGCCGGTGCCGGACACGCCCACCGTGACCCGGGCCGCAGGATCCACCCGGCGATACTCCTCCGCCACCGCCTCGGCAATGGGAAACACCGTGCTCGAGCCGTCAACGGCGACCACCTGCGCGGCGCCGTCGAACCATCCCCGACACGCGGCCGCCCCCGCGAGCGCGGCCAGGAGCCCGCAGCCGGCGAGCGACAGCGCCCGAAGCAGCCGCGACGTGTGCGGCACGCGACAATCGGCCGCGCCTGACATTTCCGTACAGTAGCGTCAGCCGAGCCCGGCGCTGTTAAGAGAATGTAAATTCTGGCCCGGCATCGGCGCCCCCGGGCTCCCCCGTTGCCGCTCGGACCCTCGGGAGCCCGCGCCGTTCCGACGGCGCAGGTTCCGGGTCACAGGTTCTCCCCGAAGCGGTAGCCGAGACCGAACACGGTCTCGATCTGGCTGCCGGCCGGTCCCAGCTTCGCCCGCAACCGGCCCAGGTGGACGTCGACGGTGCGCGCGTCGACGGTGTCTCCGCTTCCCCAGATCCGGTCCAGCAGGCGGTCGCGCGACAGCACCCGGTTCCGGTGCTCGACGAGGCAACGCAGGATCTGGAACTCGCGGCGAGTCAGCTGGACCGAGTTGCCGTCGACGGTCACCTCGACGCCGGCGAAGTCGGCGGTGAGGTGGCGGCCCTCGTAGAACTCCGAGGCCTGTATCGCCGACGACGCCCGCCGCGAGACCGCCCGCGCCCGCGCCGTCAGCTCCCGCAGGCCGAACGGCTTGGTGACGTAGTCGTCCGCTCCCAGCTCGAACGCCCGCACCCGGTCGGCCTCGCTGGTCCTCGCGGTGACGACGATGATCGGAAGCGAGACGCCCTGCCGCCGCGCCCGCAGCTTGCGGCACAGGGTGAACCCGTCGATGTCGGGCAGGTTCAGGTCGAGAATCATCACCTCGGGCGGGTCCGCCTCGACCGCCCGCAACGCCGCGGTCCCGGTGCCGACCACCTCGACGTCGTCGCTTCCCTCGCGCCGAAACGCCGCGCTGATCAGCGTGGCGATGTCGCCGTCGTCCTCGACCACCAGCACCCGCATGCCGCCGCCTTGCGCTCCTCTCGGAAGCCCGTCGTGAAGCCCCGCGTTACACCGCGCCTGGAAGGGCGCCAACGGGCGGACGATGCACCCGCCCTGACATGGCGTCAGCGGGGCCTGGGTGTCCACCGCCGCCGGCCTCGGGCTTTCGGCCCCGGCGACGCTCGAAACCTAGTGCGCAGTTGTTTCGCCGCCATGACGGTCCCGTAAACAGTGCGTAAACAGCCCGTCGCCAAGGCCCCGCATTGCGCCGCGCCCGGAGGGCGCCGGGGGGAACCGAGGCGCCCGCCTGACAAGGCGTGAGGAAGGTGCATATCAGGCAATGCTCAACCGACGCGACGAATCCAGCCACGGGCTGTCATCGTCCCGGCGGAACCGGCGACCCGCGGAGGCGACGAGCCCCAGCCCCACCCGAAATTAACGCCGATGTAATCGGCCCGTCATCCATCTGTCACAGACGGTCTGTAGCTTTGCACACATGACGAACGGCCAAAGAGATCCCGCCGCCGCCCCCGTGCCGCGCGGCGGAGACACCGCACCGGGAGAAAACAGCATGCGAACACGGTTACGGATCGGGTTGGCGGCAGCTCTGCTTCTGAGCGCCGCCCCCGCCGCCGCACAGGAGACGGGCCGGGTGGCCGGGGTGGTCATCGACCAGACCAACGCCATCACCCTGCCCGGCGTGCCGGTCGAGGCGGTCGGCACCACTTTCATCACCTACACCGACCTCGACGGCCGCTACGACCTGGAGCTGCCGGTCGGCGAGCATCAGATCCGGATCTCGCTCGGCGGGTACGCCGAGCAGCTCGTCAACATCGAGGTCGTTTCCGGGCAGGTCACCGAGGTCCAGGTCTCGCTGACGACCAACGTTTTCGCGGAAGAGGTGGCGGTCGTCGCCCCCACCCTCGAGGCGCAGAGCTCGACCGCGTCGGCGCAGATGATGCTGCGGATGCGCGCGCCGGCGGTGCAGGACAACATCGGCGGGTCGGAGATGCGCTCGAACAACGACTCGGACGCCGCCGACGCCATGAGCCGCGTCACCGGGGTCTCGGTCGTCGACAGCCAGTCGGTCTTCGTCCGGGGCCTGGGCGAGCGCTACAGCAACACGACCCTCAACGGCGCGACCCTGCCCACCACCGAGCCCGACCGCCGGGTGGTGCCGCTCGACCTGTTCCCGACCGGCCTCATCGACAGCGTCCAGGTCAGCAAGACCTATACGCCCGACAAGCCGTCGCAGTTCGCGGGCGGGCTCGTCGAGATCATCCCGCTGAAGCTCCCGACGGAGACCGCCTACGAGTTCTCGCTGGGCGGCGCCCACAACTCCGTCACCACCGGCAAGAGCGGCCTCGGCTATGCCGGGGGCAGCCCCTGGAACGGGTTCGACGGCGGCACCCGCGCGCTTCCCGCCGGCTTCCCCGACCGCAAGGTCATCCGCGGCGGCCGGTTCACGAGCGACGAGCTCGGGTTCCTGCGCAGCGACCTCGAGCGGCTGGGCGAATCGTTCAGCAACGTCTGGGACCCGGTGCGGCAGGACCAGCCGATGAACCAGTCCTACAGCGGGCTGTTCGGCGGCCGCTTCGGCAAGCTGGGGGTGGTCGCCACCCTCCGGCACTCGCAGAGCTCGCAGATCACCGCCGAGGAGCGCACCTTCTACAAGGTGGGCGCCAGCGGCGTCGAGCGGTTCAACGGCCCCTACGACTTCGACGAGACCTCGTTCGTCTCGACCCTGGGCGGCGTCGGCAACCTCGCCTACCAGTTCAGCCCGAACCACCGGCTGTCGGTGGACAACTTCTACACGCACGTCGGCACCGACGAGACCCGCATCTTCGAGGGGTTCAACAGCGACGCCGACAACGACATCCGCAACCAGCGGCTCTTCTTCGTCGAGGAGCAGATTCGCTCGCACCACGTGGGCGGCGACCACCTGTTCCCGAACGCCTCGAACAGCCGGCTCGACTGGAAGATCGCCATCTCGCAGGCCGACCGGGCCGAGCCCGACCTGCGCGAGGTGCTCTACGAGTTCGACCCCGCGCGCGAGGCCTTCGTGCTCGCCGACGAGTCCCAGAGCGGGCTGCGCCAGTTCAACGACCTCGTCGACGACAGCGTGGAGCTCAGCGCGAACTGGTCGACGCTGGTGGAGAACTGGGCGGGGCTGCCGACCCAGTTCAAGTTCGGGACGAGCTACATCGACCGGACCCGCGACTTCCTCTCCCGGCGGCTGCGGTTCGTCCCCACCAGCACGCGCGGCCTCGACCTCTCGCGGCCGGCCGAGGAGCTGTTCACGTCGAGCTTCATCGGCCCGAACTTCCAGCTCAAGGAGGAGACGCGGCCGACCGACCAGTACGACGCGGCCCAGGAGACCCTGTCCGCCTACGGCATGGTCGACGTGCCCCTGGCGGTGCGGCTCCGCCTCGTGGCGGGGGCCCGGGTCGAGAACTTCAAGCAGCAGGTCGACACCTTCGACCCCTTCGCGCGCGCCATCTTCGGCACCACCGACATCATCCGCGCCGACCTCGACGAGACCGACGTCTTCCCCGCCGTCAACCTCGTCTACTCGCTGCGGAACAACCAGAACCTCCGCATCGGGTTCAGCCAGACCGTCAACCGCCCCGAGTTCCGCGAGCTCGCCCCGTTCGAGTTCACCGACGTGGTCGGCGGCCGGGCCACCGTCGGCAACCCCGAGCTGCAGCAGTCGCTGATCCAGAACATCGACGTGCGCTGGGAGCTCTTCCCCGGGTCCGGGGAGGAGGTGGTCGCGGCCAGCTTCTTCTACAAGAACTTCGACGACCCCATCGAGCGCATCGTCGAGCCGACGGCCCAGCTCCGGACCTCGTTCACCAACGCCGACTCGGCCACCAACGCCGGCTTCGAGATCGAGGGCCGCAAGGCGATCGGCGAGTACGTGTTCCTGGGCGCCAACTACACCTGGGTCGACTCCGAGGTCACCCTCGACGCCGCCGCGCGCCAGGTGCAGACGTCGCTGGTGCGCCCCCTCGCCGGCACCTCGAAGAACCTCTTCAACACCATGATCGAGGTGAGCAACGCCGGCTACTCGGGCCGCCTCCTGCTGAACTTCTTCGACGACCGCATCAGCGACGTCGGCTCGCTCGGCCTCCCCGACATCATCCAGGACGGGCGCAACTCGCTCGACTTCGTCTTCGCCAAGCGCTTCCAACAGGTCAGCTTCCGATTCGCGGTCTCGAACCTGACCGACGCGCCGTACGTCTTCCGGCAGGGCGGGCTCGACCAGCGGGTCTACAAGCTCGGCCGCACCATGGCGTTCGGCCTCTCGGTGCATCCGTAACCTCGCCGGGCAAAGTCGGAAGGCCAGAGATTCGAATCATCCGAACCAGGACAGACGAGCATGTGGACCAATACGCACAGCAAGAACATCGGCGGCGCCGCGGCGGCGCTGCTGCTCGCCGGGGCGGGAATCCTCGTGACCGGAGCGCCGGCCCTCACCCAGTCGACCACCACCTGTCGTAGCGTCTCCGGGATCGACAAGGAAGTCTGCGTCGTCAGCGGACGCATCACCAGCGACATGACCTGGGGCAGCGGCAGCTACTGGGTGCTGCGGGGCGCCGTCTTCGTCGAGTCGCCGGCCCGGCTCACCATCGACGCGGGCACCGAGATCTTCGGGGAGTTCGCCACCAACGGCACCCTCATCATCGCCCGCGGCGCCCGGATCCTCGCCAACGGCACGGCCAGCGCGCCGATCGTGTTCGGCAGCGACCAGCCCATCGGCGAGCGGGGACGCGCCGACTGGGGCGGGCTCATCATCAACGGCCGCGCGCCCCTCAACGTGCCCGGCGGCGAGGCCGTCGGCGAGGGCGACACGGGCACCTACGGCGGCAGCGACCCCGCCGACGACAGCGGACACCTGCGGTACGTCCGGGTGGAGTTCGCGGGCACCGAGTTCAGCCCCGACAACGAGCTGAACGGCATCGCCTTCCAGGGCGTGGGCAGCAACACCGAGGTCGACCACGTGATGGTCAAGTACAACAAGGACGACGGCCTCGAGTTCTTCGGCGGCACCGTCCAGGTGAAGCACGTGGTGCTGCAGGGCATCGCCGACGACAGCGTCGACTGGACCGACGGCTGGACCGGCAAGGGGCAGTTCATCATCGTCATGCAGAGCGGCGACGACGCCGACCAGGGCATCGAGGCCGACAACAACGGCGACAACAACAACCTGACGCCGCGCTCCAACCCGACCCTCTACAACCTGACCCTGATCGGCGACCCCGGCACCGACGAGGGCAGCGAGAGCGACATCGGCATGCTCCTGCGCGAGGGCACCTCCGCCACCATCCGGAACTTCATCGTCCTCGGCTTCAAGGAGGCCTCCATCGACATCGACCACACCGCAACGTACGATCAGGTCGACAACGGGAGCCTGACCCTCGGGAGCGGCATCATCCACGGCAACTGCATCGTGAGCGGGTGCGACGGTCAGTTCCGGCCCGACAGCGACGACGGGGCCAGGACGGACGCGGGGGAGACGGCGACGATGGACATCGTCACGGACAGTCCGAACGTGTCGTTCGTCGACCCGATGCTGGCGGATCCCTACAACCTGTCGAACCCGGACTACCGGCCGGCCGCGACGTCGCCGGCCCTGAACGGGACGGTGACGGCGGCCATGCCTCCCATGAACGACACCTTCATCGAGACCGCCAACTTCATCGGCGCGGTCGGACCGGCCGGCGGCGGGAAGGACACGTGGTGGCAGGGTTGGACCGACTTCGCGACCAACTGACGGCGTTCGTTCGCAAGCGGCGTCAAGGCAGCCCCCGTCGCCCGGCGGGGGTTGTCTCGTTTGCGCTCCTCCTCGTCCTGGCCTGCGCCGGATGCGGCGCGCCGCCGCCGCTCGCCAACACCCACCCGTCCCCGGAAGCGCTGGCGGCGGCGGTGCTCGACGCCCTCGCCGACAACGACAGGGACGGTCTCGCCGCCCTCGCCCTCAACGGCCAGGAGTTCCGGGACGTCGTCTGGCCCGAGCTCCCGTCGAGCCGGCCCGAGCGCGGCGTCCCCGTCTCGTACGCCTGGGCCGACCTGCGCCAGAAGAGCGCCAACGCCCTGCGCCGGCTCGTCGATAGATGGGGCGGGCGCCGCTTCACGCTGCTCGGCGTCGCCTACGACGGCGAGACCACCGACTACGGCCCCTACCTCGTGCACCGGGAGACCCGCCTGCGGCTGCTCGACGAGACCGGCCGCGAGGTCGAGATGCACCTCTACGGATCGACCCTCGTGCGCGGGGACGAGCACAAGGTGTTCAGCTACGTGGTCGACTGACCGCGCCCCGCGGTGTCAAACCGCGAGTTTTGCGCCGTGCGACCGCGCGGACTCCTGTAGGATTGGTTGGGCGGCCTCGCGTCGCAGGAGTTTCGCGCCGGCGAACTTCCAGGGCAACCGCAAGGTCGCCCGGCGACGATGGGCGGGCTGGTCGCCGTCGCCCGCGCCGGCGCGATCGGGAAGGACGGCACCATGGCTCCGCGACGCGACTTCCGCCACACCAAGATCCTGTGCACCCTGGGTCCCTCCAGCGCGTCGCCGGAGGAGATCGAGCGGCTCGCCCGGGCCGGCATGAACATCGCCCGCCTCAACATGTCGCACGGCAGCCACGCCAGCCACGGGCAGGTGATCCGGACCGTCAAGAGCCTCAACGAGCGCCTGAACCACCCCATCGCCCTGCTGCTCGACCTGCAGGGGCCGGCCATCCGCACCGGCGACCGCCTCGGGCACCTGTCCCTCGAGGTCGGCCAGGAGTTCCACGTCACCGTCGGCCCGACCGAGGACCCCGAGGAGAGGAGCATCCACGTCGACTACCAGGACATGGTGCACCAGGTCAAGGCGGGCGACCGCATCACCGTCGACAACGGGCTCATCAACCTCGAGGTGCTGGAGACCGGCGAGCACGACCTCCGCTGCCGGGTGCTGGACGGCGGGGTCCTCGGGTCCCGCAAGCACATCAACCTCCCCGGCGTGCGCATCAACCTGCCGTCGATCACCGAGCAGGACGTCGGGGACATCCGTTTCGCGGTCGAGCACGACGTCGACTTCCTCGCGGTGTCGTTCGTGCGCAGCGCCCAGGCGGTGCGTGACGCGCGACGCATCATCAAGGAAGCGGGCGGGCACTCCATGCGGATCATCGCCAAGATCGAGAACCAGGAAGGCCTCGACAACCTCGACGAGATCATCGAGGCGGCCGACGGCGTCATGGTGGCGCGCGGCGACCTCGGCGTCGAGGTCGAGTTCGAGATGCTCCCGGTGGCCCAGCGCGACATGGTGCGGCGCTGCACCGTCGCCGGCAAGCCGGTGATCGTGGCCACCCACCTGCTCGAGTCGATGATCGACAACCCCATGCCGACCCGGGCCGAGGTGACCGACGTCGCCAACGCGGTGTACGAGCAGGTCGACGCGGTGATGCTGAGCGGAGAGACCGCGACCGGGAAGTACCCGACGCGGTGCGTCTCGGTGCTCGACCGCATCGCCCGGCGCATCGAGAAGGAGCGCGGGCTCGGGCTGCACCGCGACCGGGAGCCGCAGACCATCCGGGAGCAGCTCGCCCGCAGCGCCTGCCTCCTCGCCGACTCGCTCGGCTCGCGGGCCATCGTCGTCATCACGATGCGGGGCCTGCTGGGCCACCTCGTCAGCAGCTTCCGCCCCCGGGGCGCCATCATCTACGCGTTCACGACCACCGAGGTCGTCCGCCGGCGGCTGTGGCTGTCGCGGTCCATCGTGCCGTTCATGATCGACGTGTCGGGAGACCCCGACCAGACGGTGGTCCGGGCCCTCGATCGCCTCGAGAAGCACGACCGGCTGGTGAGCGGCGAGCCGGTGGTGATCGTGGCGAACGTGGCCACCAGCCACGGCTACGTGAACGCCATCCAGGTGCGCACGATGGAGTAGCGTGCGTGGCGGCACCCCGTCGACCCTCGATGGAGCCTGGCGGGCACGGGATTCAGCGCGGGCTGCCGCGCCGACCGGTGACCGGGCGACGCAGGTCAGCGCCCGGCCGGACACCCGGGGCACCGTGCCCTGCCGCGGGCGCACGGGCGGGCGGGGCCGGCGGAGCGTCAGAAGAGCTGCAGCGTGGCCACGGTGAGCAGGGCGGGAACCGCGAAGAACACCGCGAGGACGTAGGCGAGGGCGAGCCCCTTGCGCTCCGCCCCGAGCTCCGCGATCCAGCCGGCGCCGCGGAGCGGCAGCCGCCGCAGCCACGGCACGCCGTAGACGACACCCACCGCGAACGCGTTGAAGAGGAAGTGCGCGAGGGCGATCTGCAGGGCCGGCTCGCGGCTTGCGCCCGTCACCGCGGTCGCCGCCATCAGCGCCGTGATCGTCGTGCCGATGTTGGCGCCGAGGGTGAAGGGATACACCTCACGGAGGGAGAATACGCCGCCGGCGGCGAGCGGCACCATCAGGCTGGTGGTGGTCGAGGAGGACTGCACGAGGACCGTCACCACCGTTCCGGAGAGAATGCCGGCGCCCGCCCCCCGGCCGATCGCGCCATGCAGCAGCCGCCGGGCGTTGCCCACCATGACCGTCTTCAGCGCGCGGCCCAGGTACGTGATCGACACCAGGATGAGCGCGACGCCGAGCCCGATCAGCAGGACGCCGCCCCCGGTCTCGGGCAGCGGATCGGCCAGCGCCCCCGCCAGCGACCGGCCCGGCCTGACCGCGCGGCCCAGCACGTCCCAACCCCCGGTGGAGTAGGACCCCACGGACACGAAGGCGGTCAGCAGGGCCGAGCTGGCCTCCTCGATGAGCCCGAAGACGACCTCGATGGGCAGGAAGATGACGATGCCGAGCAGGTTGAACCAGTCGTGCACGGTCGCCGCCGCGAATGCCCGCTTGAACTCGTCGGCGCGCCCGATGTGGCCGAGGCTGACCAGGGTGTTGGTGACGGTCGTGCCCATGTTGGCGCCCATCACCATCGGGATCGCGACCCCCACCGGCAACCCGCCCGCGACGAGGCCGACGATGATCGACGTCACCGTGCTCGACGACTGCACGAGGGCGGTGGTCAGGGTGCCGAGAAGCACGCCCACGAACGGGTTCGTCGCGAAGGCGAAGAGCCGTTCGGCGCCGGCCTGCCCCCCGACCGCGAGACGGAAGCCGTCGCCGACGACCCCCACCGCGACAAGGAGCAGATAGACCATGACGGCGACGACGCCCCACGCCGCAGCCGGACGCGGGGCGGGCCTGTCGGCGTCCGTGCCCTGGTTCTCAGCCATGCACCACCTTTCGCGACAGCGCGACCTCGCGGTCGCGGCAAACCTCGCGGTACGGCGCACGGCCTTGCGGTCGCGTCGGAGGTTCGCGGGCGCGAAGCTCCTGCGTCGCGTTGCCGGCAGACTGCGAGTGCCGGCGACATGGTACCCGTCTTTGCCCACCGCACGCCCCGCGCAGGGCGCCCGTCATCCGGAAGCGGCGCCTTTTTACCTGTCCGTTACGCGTTCGACACATCCGGGAAATACGCTCCGGGGGCCGTGAGCGGCCCCCACCGCGGCGAGACCTCGACGACGTTCAGCCTCGGACGGCGCGTCGCCGCGGAAGCGATCGGCACCTTCGCGCTGGTCTTCGCCGGGACCGGCGCCATCGTCGTGGACGGGCTCACCGGCGGCGACGTCACCCACCTCGGCGTCGCCCTCGCGTTCGGCCTCGTCGTCATGACGATGATCCACGCGATGGGCGACGTCTCGGGGGCCCACCTCAACCCGGCGGTGACCGTCGGCTTCTGGGTCTCCCGGCGCTTCCCGCTGCGCGACGTTCCCGGCTACGTCGCCGGCCAGTGCGCGGGGGCGGCCGCGGGCAGCCTGACCGTCGCGGGCCTGTTCACGCGCGCCGCCGGCGTCGGCGTCACGGTTCCCGCCGGGGGCGCCTGGCCCTCTTTCGCGCTCGAGGTGGTACTGACGGCGCTGCTGATGTTCGTGATTCTCGGCGTCTCCACCGGGGCGCGCGAGAAGGGCATCACCGCGGGCATCGCGGTGGGGGCGGCGGTGGGCCTGGGCGCCCTCGTCGGCGGCCCGGTGTCCGGGGCCTCGATGAACCCCGCACGGTCGCTGGGGCCCGCCCTGGTCGCCGCTGACCTGCATCATCTCTGGATCTACGTGACCGCACCCG
The DNA here is from genome assembly GCA_965215105.1 of Vicinamibacterales bacterium. Taxonomy (GTDB): domain Bacteria; phylum Acidobacteriota; class Vicinamibacteria; order Vicinamibacterales; family UBA8438; genus JAJEEA01. The sequence continues at coordinate 6,365,595 of OZ244051.1, read as the reverse complement.
TCCTCGGCGCCGCCGTCGCGGCCGCGGCCGCGAAGTGGCTCCGGGGGTGACCGCTCCCATTGGACGCACCTGCGCCGACCGGGGATAATGGCTGGGAGACTGCGGTGCGGTCGCCGCAGGCTCCCCAAGCCGTCCGCGCCGCTTCGGATCGGCCGTCCCGCCGGCGGCCCGAACGCCGCGCCAGGGGGTCCGCGCCGTACAACGGCGCCGACGCCTTGAGGATTGGCCGGACGCCGAGCAGAGCCGTCAGGCGACGATCGGCGGGCCAGGCGGCCCGATGCCGGAGCTGGCGCTCGAACGCCGGCACCGGCGGTCCGACCGTCGAGCCGGGCGCGGAAGGTCCGCGGCCGGCGGACGGCGATTCCGGCGAGGACACCGGCATGTCGCAATCACACCAGTTGAAGAAGCGCCTGCGGAGCCTGGAGAAGCACCTCTCCCAGGAGAACCCGATCCTGCTGCAGACCGTCGCGAGCTTCCGAAAGCTCGACCGGGTGTGCTACCGCCTCGGCCTCCTCGAGCCGGAGGAGTCGCTCGCCACCCGCATCTCCTGGTGGCCGATGATCTCGGTGCTGGGGACCTACTCGTCGGGCAAGTCCACGTTCATCAACCACTACATCGGGCAGGACCTGCAGCTCACCGGGAACCAGGCCGTCGACGACCGCTTCACGGTGATCTGCTACACCCACGGCGACGACGCCCGGGTGCTGCCGGGCCTCTCGCTCGACGCCGACCCGCGCTTCCCGTTCTACCGGCTCAGCCGCTCCATCGAGGAGCTGGCGACCGGCGAGGGCCGGCGCATCGACGCCTACCTGCAGTTGAAGACGTGCGCCAGGGGGAAGGTGCGGGGCAAGATCATCATCGACTCGCCCGGCTTCGACGCCGATGACCAGCGCACGTCGATCCTGCGCATCACGGACCACATCATCGACCTCTCCGACCTCGTGCTGGTGTTCTTCGACGCCCGTCATCCCGAGGCCGGCACCATGCGCGACACGCTCGACCACCTCGTCGGCCAGACCATCAGCCGGCCCGACTCCAGCAAGTTCCTGTACGTGCTGAACCAGATCGACACCACCGCGCGCGAGGACAACCCGGAGGACGTCATCGCCTCGTGGCAGCGCGCCCTCGCCCAGAAGGGGCTGACCGCCGGCCGCTTCTACCGCATCTACAACCCCGACGCCGCCGTCGCCATCGAGGACGACACCCTGCGCCAGCGGTTCGAGACCAAGCGCGACGTGGACATGAAGGAGATCCACGACCGCATGGAGCAGGTGGGCATCGACCGCGCCTACCGGGTGATCGGCGCCCTCGAGCAGACCGCGCGCGACATCCAGGACCTGTTCGTCCCGAAGCTGGAGGCGCTGCTGCTCGAGTGGCGGCGCCGGGTCCTGCGGCTCGACGCCGTCGTCTTCGGCCTCCTCGGCGGCGTCGTCGGGGGCTGGACGCTGTGGACCGGCGAGTGGGACGGCCTGAGCTTCTCGCACCCGACGTGGGCGGGCCTCTTCGACCTCGACCCGCTGTGGCAGCTCGTGCTGCTCGCGGCGGCCCTCGTGGCCGGCGGCTACCTCCACGCGAGGCTCCGCGCCCGCGCGGCGCGGGCGGTGCTCGCGAGGCTGGCCAAGCGGCCGCCCGACGAGCACGACACCCGGTTCGCCGACAGCCTTCCCCGCGCCTTCCGCAACAGCGCCGGCGGCTGGCGCAGCATCCTCTGGAGCCGACCCGTCGGCTGGGAAGGCCGCGCCCGACGCCGCGTCGCCGACGTGCTGTCGGAGGCCAACGGCTACGTCCAGCTCCTCAACGACCGCTATACCGACCCGTCGGGCACCGGCGGGGCGGCGGCCGCGTAGGAGCCTGCGCCGTGGAACGGCGCGGACTCCTGGAGGGTTGGTTGGGCGCCAAGCGGAGCCGAAGGCGACGATCGGCGGGCGAGGAGCCCGCGCCGTGGAACGGCGCGGACTCCCGCGGGAATGGTTGGGGCGGCCGGCGGAGCCGACGGCGACGATGGGCGGGCCAGCCACGGGCCGACCCGTCAGCGCGCCGGAAAGCGCGCGATGCGGTCCGCGCCGGCGATGCCGCCGACCCAGATCTCGCCGCCGACCTCGAGGCCGACCGTCCCCAGGATGAAGTGCTCGTTCGACGGATAGCGGACGATCTCCTCCGCCGTCAGGGCGTCGGGGTCGACCCGCGCGACCCGCGACGTCACCCCGTCGCAGCGCCCCTGGCCGAGGCACTCGAAGATGGACTCGGGCGCGTCCCCGAGGTGGCCGGCGGCGAGCAGGGAACCGTCGGGCGCCCAGCGGACGTTGTCGACGTGGAAGCCGACCTCGACCGCGTCCTCGCGGACCGGCGTCTCGCCGCGCGACACCCGGATCAGCGACCGGGTGCCCCAGCCGCCGATGTAGAGCCAGCGCCCGTCCGGCGACGCGACGATGCCGTTGGGCCCGTTCGTCTCGGTTCCGGGCACCTCGGCCCAACCCGCGCCGGGGGCCCACTCCCACACCCGGCCCACGGGCCGGGCGAAGTGGGTCGCCGCGAACCCGCCGCCGGGCAGCGCCGCCACCGAGTTGAACGTGACCCCCTCGGGCGCCTCGGCGCAGCCGGTCCACGTCAGCACCGGGCGCCCGCCGCGGGCGTCGAGCTCGAAGACCTCGATGGCCTCGCGCGCCCCGTGCCGCACCACGTAGAGGGTGTGCCGGCCGTCCGGCCCCGGACGCAGGTTGAGGCCGTGCGGCCGGAAGCCGCCGGTGAGGGGACCCCCGCAGCCCCCGAACGCGGGGTCGGGCCGGGAGCCGAACGACGAGACCGGGAACAGCACCGTCGAGCGGTGGTTCCGGCTGTCCGTCGCGTAGAGGTAGCCGTCGTCCTCCATGCCCGCCACGATGACCCAGGGCGTCTCAGGCACCGCGACGAGGTCCTCCGGGCTCACCGGCCCGCAGACGAACTCGACGTCGCCGTCGGGCCCGCACTGCGCCTCGCTCGAGCCGAAGCCCGCGGCCAGAAACGACCCGGTCATGACGACCACCGCAAACAGCCTTGCGCGCATGTCTCACTCCTGTCTCACGTCTGGTTCCGGAAGGGTCCAGCGGCGATGCCACTTGGCCCCGCCGCACTCGACCCGGGGGCACGGGGTTTCCCCCACGGGCCGCCAAGAGCTAATCTACCCACCCAGGTTCGACCGATTCTACTGCGGGAACCTGCGCGGTAGTCGGGCGCGGGCGCCTCGAGGGCTCGCCTGGGCGGCCGGCGGCGACCGGCTCACCCACTTCGGAACGATGCAGCTCGCCGACGAGACGGCCGGCGGCGCCCCCGCGCCGGTGCGTGGCTTCATCCTGCAGGCCACCTACCGCATCCACGACGGGGCGCCCGTCGTCCACCTCTACGGGATCCTGGAACGAGGTGGTACGTTCCTCGTGCGCGACGGCCGCGAGACGCCCCACTTCTACGTCCGCCGCGAGGACGCCGCCCGCGCCCGGGAGCTGGGCGCGGCGCGACAGCGCGACACCGAGCGGCGGACCTTCGACGGCGGGCCCGTGGTGCGGGTGGAGGTCGCCGTCCCCCCGGACACGCCGCCCCTCCGCGACCGCCTGCAGGAGCACGGCATCCGGACCTTCGAGGCGGACGTCCGCTTCGCCGTGCGCTACCTGATCGACCGCGGCATCCGCGGCGGCTGCGAGATCGCGGGCGCCTCCACCGCCGGCGAACGCATCACCCGCGTGTTCGACGACCCCGAGATCCGCCCGGCCGACGTGAGGGTGACGCCGACGGTGCTGTCCTTCGACATCGAGACCGACCCCGCCGGCCGGCGCCTCCTCGCCATCGCGCTCCACGGCGGGGGCGCCGACGAGGTCCACATCGTCGACCCCGCCCGCCGCGCCCTGCCCGACGGCGCCATCGGCTGCGCCGGCGAGCGGCAGGCCCTCGACGCCTTCGCGGCCCGCGTCCGCGAGATCGACCCGGACGTGCTGACCGGCTGGAACGTCGTCGACTTCGACCTCAAGGTGCTCGACCGCATCGCCGGGCGCACGGGGGCGCCGCTCGAGCTCGGCCGCGACGCGGGGCCGCTGCGCCTGCGGCCGCCCCGCGGGTGGTTCGGCAGCGGCGAGGCGTCCATCCCCGGCCGCCTCGTCCTCGACGGCATGGACCTGGTGCGCGGCGCCTTCCTGCGTTTCGACGACTACACGCTGGACCGGGTCGCGAGCGAGGTGCTCGGCGAGGGCAAGGTGGCCCTGGGCGCCGCCGGCGGTTCCGCGGACGCCGGCGGCCGCGACGCCGCCGGCGGCGGCCGTCGCCCCGCTCGCGGCCGCGACGCCGCCGGCGGCGACCGGGCCGAGGCGATCCAGGCACGGTACCGCGACGACCTCGAGACCTTCGTCGACTACGCCCGCACCGACGCCCGGCTGGCCCTCGAGATCGTGCAGAAGCTCGACCTCGTGACCCTCGCGATGGCCCGCAGCCGCCTCACCGGCATGACCCCGGACCGCGTCTCGGCGAGCATCGCATCGTTCGACTTCCTCTACCTCGCGGCCCTCGGCCGGCGGGGCGTCGTGGCCCCCACCGTGCGGTCCGACGACGCCCGGGTGTCCCGGCACCAGGCCGGCGGCGACGTCTTCGAGCCGGTCACCGGCATCCACGAGAACGTGTGGGTGTTCGACTTCAGGAGCCTGTACCCCAGCGTCATCCGCACGTTCAACATCGATCCCCTCGGCTACGTGGAGCACCCCGCGCCGGGGGACGCGGTGGTGCGGCTCTCCGACGACGCCGCGTTCCGGCGCGGCGACGCCATCCTCCCCGCGATGCTCGACGAGCTGTTCCCGCAACGCGAGGCGGCGAAGCGCGCCGGCGACGCCGTCGCCTCGCAGGCCGTGAAGATCCTGATGAACTCGTTCTACGGCGTCCTCGGTACCCCCGCCTGCCGCTTCCACAACGTCGCCGTCGCCAACGCCGTCACCGGCATGGGCCGCCGCCTGCTGCGGTGGTCGAAGCGCTGGTTCGAGGAGCGCGGCTTCGACGTGCTCTACGGCGACACCGACAGCCTCTTCGTCCGCTCCGGCCAGTCCGTGGACGAGGCCAGGGACGCCGGCCCGCGCCTCGCCCGGGAGCTGAACGAGGCCGTCGCGGCGCATGTCTCCAGCGAGTGGCACGTGACCAGCCGCCTGGATCTGGAGTTCGAGAAGCTGTACGTGAAGCTCGTCCTGCCGTCGGTGCGGCGCGGCCGGGGCGGCGCTCGCAAGCGCTACGCGGGACTCGTCGCCGGCCGCGACGATGTCGAGTTCGTGGGCATGGAGGTGGTGCGCCGCGACTGGACGGAACTCGCCAAGGACGTGCAGCGCGAGCTCTACGCGCGGCTCTTCGCGGGCGAGCCGGTGGACGGCTACCTCGCGGACACCGTCGCCGCCGTCCGGCGCGGCGAGCTCGACGACAAGCTCGTCTACCGCAAGGGCCTGCGGAAGCGCCCCGCCGCGTACACCGCGAGCACGCCGCCGCACGTCGCCGCCGCACGCAAGTCCCGGCGCCCGGGCCGCGTCGTCTCCTACCTGATGACCGTCGCCGGCCCCGAGCCCCTGGACGCGCTGGTCAACGCGCCGGACCGCGAGCACTACGTGGACAAGCAGATCCGGCCGGTCGCCGAGCCGGTGCTCGCGGCCCTCGGCCTGGACTTCGACCGGGTGGTGGGCGACGACCAGCAGATGTCGCTGTTCTGACCCGCGGCCATCACTGAGGAAGTGGCGAGTCGGGCCAGATCCAGGAGAGCAAGCGCAACAGCAGTATCAGCACCGACATTCCGGCGGCGAGCAAGCTCGTCAAGCCCCAGACCTTTGCGCGCTCGAGGTCTGCCTTCGTCGCAAAAGCCTCCTGACCCTTTTCCAGCTTGGCATGCGCTCGCGCATGTCGGTTCCGAGCTCACCCTGCATCCGCGCCACGGCGAGCTCCGTGTCACGGAGTCTGGCCGGTTCGTCGGAAGCAGGGCGCTCGGGGCCCGCGGGCTGTCTTTGGGCCATCGCTAGTCGCCGAGCCATTCCCAGAGCGTTCGCGTCGTGTACCCGGAATAGGCGTGGTTCGCCCTGAACACGACACCCTTCGTGATTCTGGGGTCGCTCTTGATGCCAACCCTCGCGGCCACATCGGAACTGAGCTCTTCGCTTCTGACCAGGTAGGCGGTCGTCGGCACCAGCTCGTAGGCGTCCGGGTACTCGTCGCGCAGACGCTTGGCTGCCTCGTCACTAGCTGTCGTGAAGACGACGACGAACACATTCATCCCTGGTGCTCTCCCAGATCACGGGCTCGCTGGCCAGCGTCGCGGCCGTCGCCCGCTCCAGCACTTCGGCGCTGGCGTCGATCGCCGGGAGCGTCCCGAACCCCGCACCGCAGACACCGACGGCAGAACCTCACGGCACGCCAACGAGGTGAGCGGGCGCTGCCGGAACCCGGAACGAAGCCCCTTGAGCGCGTCGTAGCATGTGGAAAGTGGCCGCGCCGAGCGGCCTGGACGCCGACCGGGCGCCAGCGGATAAACCTCGGCGCCCCGCGGGCGGCGAAGCCGACAGGCCGCTCGGTCGCTCCCCGCGACTCGACCCGAGACGGACAGGCGCTCCCCGACTCACGCTCACCGCCCGGCCGCCCCCCGCCACGTCGGCTCGTCGAGCGCCCCCGTCTCGGCCAGCAGGTCGTCGAGCCGCCGGCTCAGGCGCTGGAAGAGGGCGGCGACATCGGGATCGGCCCGCTGCGCGATCTGCCGGTCGATGGTCCCGGCCTGGGTCTCGAGCCGGATGTCGCCGAGCAGGTTGCGCATCTCGCCGGGGTCGGCCTCGAGGTCGTAGAGCTCGTAGCGGTCCCAGACGCCGTGGAAGCGCATGAGCTTGTAGCGGTCGCCGCGCACCCCGAGGACGGTCGGGGTCTGGGGGAATGCCCGCTCCCAGAAGTACTCGTAGAGGAAGGCGTCGCGCCAGCCCGCGGCCTCGCCGGTCGGCAGGCCCAGGAACGACCGGCCGTGCATCGTGTCGGGAACCGGCGCGCCGCCGGCCGCGAGCAGGGTGGGGGCGACGTCGATGTTCAGCACGATCTCGGGCCGCCGCTGCCCGCCCGCGAACAGCTCCGGGCAGTGCACGATCAGGGGCACCCGGATGGACGCCTCGTACATCGTGCGCTTGTCGATCAGGCCGTGCTCGCCGAACTGGAAGCCGTTGTCGGACATGAACACGAGCAGGGTCGAGTCGAGCAGGCCGAGCTCGTCGAGGGTCGCCACCACCCGGCCCACGCTGTCGTCGACGGCCATCAGGGCCTCGGCGTACTCCTGCACGAAGCGGTCGAAGTCGGTCCGGCCCTCGTACATGCCGTCGACGCCGTGCCAGCTCGTGCGCTGGGCGCGCACCCAGTCGGGCTTGCCGCGGTAGTTCTCCTCGGTGTCGGCCATCGACGGCGGCCGGACGTAGCCGCGGTCGGAGTAGGCGCCGCGGTGCCGCTCGGCCGGCGTGAACGGGGCGTGCACCGCCTTGTGGGACAGGTAGAGCAGGAACGGGCGGTCCGCGTCGCGGCCGCGCAGGAACTCGACCGCGTAGTCGGTCAGGAGGTCGGTGGTGTACCCCTGCCGCTCAACGCGGGTTCCGTTGATGTTCAACGTCGGATCGACGTACGGCCCCTGCCCCCGGAACGAGACCCAGTGGTCGAACCCGGGCCGGGGGTCGTCGCTCGCGCCGCCCATGTGCCACTTGCCGATGAACGCGGTCTCGTAGCCGGCGTCCTGGAGCCCGACCGGGAACGTCGGCAGGTCGCGGGGCATGGCGGTGCTGTTGTCGAGCACCTGGTGGGTGTGGGCGTAGAGCCCCGACAGGATCGACGCCCGGCTCGGGGAGCACAGCGAGGTGGTGACGAACGCGTTCTCGAAGAGGACCCCGCCCGCCGCGAGGCGGTCGAGGTGCGGCGTCTCGAAGTAGTCGTTGCGGAGCCCGAGCCCGTCGAACCGCTGGTCGTCGGTGAAGATGAAGACGATGTTGCGCGGCCCGCCGGCGCGGACGCCCGTCTCCTGACCGCCCTCGGCCCGCGTCGACGCCGGCCACCCGAACGTCCCCGCCCCGATCAGGCCTGCCGCGAGCCACCCTGCATAGCGCGACACGCCGGGCCTCCGCCCGTTCCCGGCATCAGGTCGTCTCCCCGGACGGCTTCACGAACGCCGCGATGAGGGCCTCCACGGAGCCGGTCAGGGTGTCCACCTTTCCTTCGAGCCGCGCGAGGCGTTCGCCCTGAGCCCGCACGTGGCTGTCGAGGCGGTCGATTCTGGTGTCCAGACGGTAGAACAGTCCGGCGATAGCGACGCCGACCGCGATGATGGCCCAGAACTCCGGCGTCACGAACATCCTCCCGGTGACACCGCCTCTCCGTGTCACTGTTTCCGATGTTAACACGCAGGCGAGCAGGACGGAAGCGCCTCCCGCTGGAGGCGGTCGGCCGCCTGCGCCGACCATCCTGCCAATCGATCCGAGACACCAAGCGGCCGGCTCACGCCGGCTCGACTCTCGACGCGGCTGCGTGTAAGATACGCGCCTGTACTTGTTTGCGCGGCCTCGCGCGGGGTCGCGCGCTCGCGTCCGCCACGGCGACGGAACGCGGCGAGGGTCGACATGCGCATACAGAGAGGGGCCGCCCTGGCGGCCGGGCTCGCGCTGGCTTGGCTGGGGCTCGCACAGCCCGGGGCCGCGAGCGCCCAGACGCGCAGCCCGGAGCAGTCGCTCGTCAACCGCTACTGCCTCGGCTGCCACAACGACCGGGCGCTGCAGGGCGGGCTGTCGCTCGAGGCGGCGCCCCTCGACGACGTGGCCGACCACGCCGAGGTCTGGGAGCGCGTGGTCCGGAAGCTCCGGGCCGGGGCCATGCCCCCGGCGGGGTCGGCGCGGCCCGAGGCCGCCGCCTACCAGGGCCTGCTCGCGTACATCGAGACCGAGCTCGACGCCCGCGCCGCCGCCGCCCCCAATCCGGGGCGGACAGAGACGTTCCGGCGCCTGAACCGCACCGAGTACCGCAACGCCGTCCGCGACCTGCTGGCCCTCGACGTCGACGTCGACGCCCTGCTGCCCCGCGACGACGCGAGCTACGGCTTCGACAACGTGGGGGTGGTCGAGCTGTCGCCCACGCTGATGGAGCGGTACCTCTCGGCCGCGCAGAAGCTCAGCCGGCTCGCGGTCGGCAGCTCGGCCATCGTGCCGGGCAGCCGCGTCGTCGTCCTGCGCCCGGACCTGACCCAGGAGGGGCACCTCGACGGGCTGCCGTTCGGCACCCGCGGCGGCGTGGTCGTCGACCACAACTTCCCCCTCGACGGCGAGTACGAGATCGAGGTGCGGCTGGCCCGCAACCGGAACGAGAACGTCGAGGGCCTGCGCGACCCGCACGTGGTCGAGATGCTGCTAGACGGCGAGCGGCTGAGGCTGTTCAACGTGGTCCCCGACCGCAACCGGCTCGGCGGGTACTACGCCGACGAGGGGGTCGACCGGCACCTCAACCTGCGGCTTCAGGTCGCCGCCGGCCCCCACACCGTGGGCGCCGCTTTCCTGCGGAAGAACGCGGCCCTCATCGAGACCGAGCGGCAACCCTACCAGGCGCAGTTCAACCAGGACCGGCATCCCCGGCAGCAGCCGGCGGTGCACTCGGTGTCGATCAGCGGGCCGTTCAACCCCGGCGGGGCCGGCGACACCCCGAGCCGAGACCGCATCTTCACGTGCCGGCCCGAGACCGCGGCCGACGAGACGGCCTGCGCGACCGAGATCATCTCGACCCTGGCCCGGCGCGCCTACCGCCGGCCGGTGTCCTATGGCGACATCGAGATGCCCCTCTCGTTCTACGAGCGGGGCCGCGCCGACGGCGGCTTCGAGGCCGGCATCGAGCTGGCCCTCCGCGCGCTGCTGGCGAGCCCCGAGTTCCTCTTCCGCATCGAGGAGGACCCGGAGGGCGCGGCGCCGGGCACGCCCTACCGGTTGGACGACCTCGCGCTCGCCTCGCGCCTGTCGTTCTTCCTCTGGAGCAGCATCCCCGACGACGAGCTCCTCGACCTCGCCGAGGCCGGCAGGCTCGCCGACCCGGCGGTGCGCGAGGCGCAGGTGCGGCGGATGCTCGCCGACCCGCGGGCCGAGACCCTGACCACCAGCTTCGCCGGCCAGTGGCTGCACCTCCGCAACCTGGAGACGGCGACGCCGAACCTGCGCCGCTTCCCCGACTTCGACGACAACCTGCGGCAGGCGTTCCGGCGCGAGACCGAGCTGCTCTTCGACAGCGTCGTCGGCGAGGACCGCAGCGTCCTCGACCTCCTGCGGGCCGACTACACGTTCCTCAACGAGCGCCTCGCCCGGCACTACGGCATCGCCGGGGTCTACGGCAGCGGGTTCCGGCGCGTCGACCTGCCGCCCGGCAGCCTCCGCGGCGGGCTGCTGGGACACGGCAGCATCCTGACCGTCACCTCCTACGCCACCCGCACGTCGCCGGTGCTGCGGGGGAGCTGGATTCTCGACAACCTGCTCGGCATGCCCCCGCCGCCCCCGCCGGCGAGCGTGCCGCCCCTCGAGGAGCCCGAGCCCGGCGTGACCGCGCGGTCGATGCGCGAGCGGATGGAGGCGCACCGGGTGAACCCGGCGTGCGCCGCCTGCCACCGGCTCATGGACCCGGCGGGGCTCTCGATGGAGAACTTCGACGCCATCGGCCGGTGGCGCGACCGCGGCGAGGACTGGAGCCCCATCGACGCCCGCGGCAGCATCCCCGGCGGCGGCGAGTTCGACGGGGTGACGGGGCTCCGCGACGCGGTGCTCGCGCGCCCGCACGTCTTCGCGGGCACCGTCGCCGAGAAGCTCCTCACCTATGCGTTGGGCCGCGGGCTCGACCACGACGACGGCCCGGCGGTGCGGCGCATCGTGCGCGACGCCGCCGGCGACGACTACCGGTTCTCGTCCCTCGTGCTCGGTATCGTAGAGAGCATCCCGTTCCAGATGCGGAGGTCGCAGTCATGACGATCAGCAGGATGGCGCTGCCGCGCCGGACGTTCCTCAGGGGTCTGGGCGCCACGGTGGCGCTGCCGTTGCTCGACGCGATGGTGCCGGCGTTGACCGCGCAGGCGGCCACCGCCGCCAACGCGCCGCGGCGGCTCGGGTTCGTGTTCATCCCGATGGGGATGAACCCCGCGCCGTGGACGCCGAGGGAGGTGGGCAAGCTGAAGGGGCTGTCTCCGTCGCTGGCGTCGCTGACCCCGCACCTCGACGACGTGACGGTGGTCACCCACCTCGACCTCGAGAACGCCCACACCACCGGCAACCACGCCTCGTCGAACGCGGCGTTCCTGAGCTGCCTCAAGGGCAAGCGGACCGAGGGCAGCGACTACGAGCTGGGCACCACCGTGGACCAGCTCGCGGCCCGCCAGATCGGCACCGACACCCCGATCCCGTCCCTCGAGCTCGGCACCGACCTCATCGTGCAGGTCGGCTCGTGCGACAACGGCTACGCCTGCGTCTACCAGAACTGCCTGTCCTGGGCGTCGCCGACCTCGCCCCTGCCGATGGAGGCCGACCCGCGGGTGGTCTTCGAGCGCCTCTTCGGCGACGGCGGCACCGCCGAGCAGCGGCGGGCCGAGATGAAGAAGAACGCGAGCATCCTCGACTGGGTGCTCGACGACATGGCCCGGCTCCAGAACCGCGTGGGCCACGCCGACCGCGTGCGGGTCGACGAGTACGTCGACACCGTGCGCGAGGTCGAGCGCCGCATCCAGCTCGCCGAGGAGCAGGCCGCGAGCTCGGTGCTGCCCGACCTCACCCGCCCCACCAGCGTGCCCGCGGAGTGGGAAGACCACGTCAAGCTGATGTTCGACCTCCAGGTGCTGGCCCTGCAGGCGGACATGACGCGGGTCGTCACGTTCCAGCTCGCGCGCGAGGCGAGCACCCGCACGTACCCGCAGATCGGGGTCCCCGAGCCGCACCACCCCATCTCGCACCACGTGAACGACCCCGAGAAGCTGGCCAAGCTCGCGAAGATCAACGCGTACCACGTGTCGCTCTTCGCGTACATGGTCGACCGGCTGAAGTCGACCGACGACGGCGACGGCTCGCTGATGGAGCACTCGACGTTCATGCTCGGCAGCGGCATGGGCAACCCCGACGTGCACGACCACCGCAACCTGCCCATCGTGGTGGCGCGCGGCGGCAACGACAAGCCGTGGGGCGGCCGCCACGTCAAGTACGAGCCGGGGACGCCGCTGGCCAACCTGCACCTCGCGCTGCTCGACGACGTGGGCGTGCACCTCGACAAGTTCGTCGACAGCACCGGGCGGGCGACCGAGGTCATGGAGCCGCTGTCGCTCTAGGGGACTCGTCACCGGCATCGGGTTCGGGCCGATCCTGTGAGGATCGGCCCGCCGCCTGGAACGACCGGCGCTGGCCCCGCACCCGCGGAGGGAACCGCTCGACCGCTTCGGCCTCGGCGTGACCGGACGCAACGGGGAGACAACCGCATGACTCGGGTCAGACTGGTATTGGGCCTCACGCTGGTAGCGTTGCTCGCGGGCGCCCCGCCCGTTGTCGCCGCCCCGGCCGACGTGCCGCTCGTCGATGCCGTCAAGGCCGGCGATGCGGCGCGGCTGCAGGCCCTCGTCGACGCCGGGACCGACGTCAACGCGGCCGAGCCGGACGGAACCACCGCGCTCCACTGGGCGGCGTACGGCGGCGACGTCGAGGCGACGAGACTGCTCCTCGCGGCAGGCGCCGTCGCCAACACCGGCAACCGCTACGGCGTGCGGGCGCTGTCGCTCGCGTGCATGGCGGGGAGCCCCGGTGTGGTCGAGGCCCTGCTCGACGCCGGCGCCAACCCGAACAGTACGCTCACGGAAGGCGAGACGGCACTGATGACGGCGGCCCGCGCGGGCAACGTCGAGGTGGTCGAGCTGCTGCTCGACGCCGGGGCCGACCCCAACGCGCACGAGCACTGGAAGGGGCAGACGGCGCTGATGTGGGCGGCGGCCGAGGGGCACGCCGCGGTCGTCCCCGCCCTGGTGCGCTACGGCGCCGACATCGGCGCCCGGTCGAATCGCGGCTTCACGGCCCTGCTCTTCGCAGCCCGGGAGGGACGCACCGGCGTCGTGCAGACCCTGCTCGAGGCGGGGGCGGACCTCGACGAGCAGATCTCCATCAACTCGACCCTGACCGCCGGCGGCGTCGAGCGCCAGCGCGCGTCCGACGCCGGGCTGAACGCCTTCCTGCTCGCAGCCGGCAGCGCCCACTTCGAGCTCGCCGCCTACCTGCTCGACCGCGGCGCCGACCCCAACGCCGACCCGCGGGGCTGGACCGCCCTGCACCAGCTCACGTGGGTCCGCAAGGCGGGCATCGCGGGCAGCAACAACCCCGCTCCGCGCGGCTCCGGCGACATGACCAGCCTCGACTTCGCCCGCAAGCTCGTCGCCCATGGCGCCGACCTGAACGCCCGCGTCACCACCCGCCCGCCGGCCGGCATCACCGCCCTGAACTTCATCGGCGGCACCCCGTTCCTGCTCGCGGCGCGCACCGCCGACGCCGAGTACATGGCGCTCCTGGCGAGCCTGGGCGCCGACGTGTTCCTGACCAACGAGGACGACTCGACGGCGCTGATGGTCGCGGCCGGCCTCGGCACCTCGTCGCCCGGCGAGGACCCCGGCACCGAGGCCGAGGTCCTCGAGGCCGTGCAGCTCGCCCTCGACCTGGGCCTCGACATCGACGCCGTCGATCTCCGCGGCGAGACCGCGATGCACGGCGCCGCCTACAAGCACCTGCCGCGGGTGGCGACCCTGCTCGCCGACGCGGGGGCCGACGTCGAGGTCTGGAACCGCGCGAACCGGCGCGGGGCCACGCCGCTCGGCATCGCCGTCGGCATGCACCGCGGCATGAACCTTCTCAGCTCGCCGCAGACCGCCGACGCCATCCGCGACGTCATGCGCGCGGCGGGGGTCACGCCGGACCAGTAGCGCGCCCCAGAACCCGATTCCGCACCCGCCGCCGGCCCATGGCCAAGGGCCGCCCCCCCGGCCCCCTTGCGCGCATCGGCGATCTCCGGCTGGCGTTCCTCGCTTCGTTCCTCTGCGAGTTCCTGCTTCCACCGCCAATAGGGAGAACCGGCAGCGCACCGCCTGCTCGCAGCCACCCGGGTTACGCGGGTGTGTTATCATCCGCGGTCCGGCGATGGTAAGAAAAGCCTGCGGCGCGACCACCTCGTCGAACGAACTCCGCAACAGTCCGCCCCCGACGCCAAGAGAGAGGGCATGCGATGGATGACGACGTAAAGAAGCTGGTTGAGTCGGCGGAGTTCCGGCGCTACCACGAGGAGTTGCGGGCCCGCCGGTTCAACCTGTTCGACGTCCTGCGGAACGCTCATTACGAAATACGCCACAGCAACGTGCTGGCGTGGCTGCTCGAACCTGGAGAGACTCATGGACTCGGCGACAGATTCCTTCGCCGGTTCATGGAGAGCCTGGCTATCCTCACGCCCGAATCCCGGACCGAGAGGGTCAGGGTCGAAAGAGAACGGAACTACGTCGACATAGCCGTGTTCCTTGACGAGGAGAAGAAACTGGTGGCCATCGAGAACAAGGTGGTCGAGCTGTACGACGATGCGATTGACCAGGCGATGGGCTACGACAAGGAGCTACACCAAGAATTCGCAACGTCCTACGACATCCGTAGCGTGCTATTGACCACATCGAGCGACAGGGACGCGACCACCGCCATCGACCAGGGACCGGGCCGCGAACACTTGTCCCACATGAGCTGGAACAGAATCCACCAGATCATCGAGAGTTTCTACCCCGATGACATTGCCGACCGTAGCGACGCTCGCGCGTTCGTGCGGCAGTACCTCGAAGCCGTCGAGCGTCTCCTCCGCCCCGCCGGTGGAGACACTCTCGACATGCTGCTGAACTCCGACACGCATGCGCCGACCATCAAGAGGCTGTCGGAGCCCGATGGATCGGCCGCGATGGAACAGGTCGACGAAACCCGCAGGCGCACTCTCGAGCAACTGATCGGCGTTTATCGGCAGAGGCCGAGCGAACAGCGGTCGGAGATAAAGGAATACCTGAAAGGCAAGGGAATCACGACACGGAGGTCGAAGGGTGACGGCGCAGATTGGCTGTCTTGGAACAGCGAGGGGTCGACGGCGCTGGGAAGTGACGGGGCTCTACAATGGTCCATCGGATTCTACCCAGGTAAGGTCACGCTGGAACTCACTTCCCCTCCTTGGGCCAGGAAGACCAGGGACCACGCGATTGGTTTCATGGGGAACAATCCCATCGAAGAATGGCACCCGCCGGGCAAGGGCGCCCGCTATCCCATGGAGGCGGGAGGCTTGGGCTATTTCTGTGTGTACAAGCAACAACTGATGGAAAGCAGGGACTTCGCGGGCCTGACGTTCCGGGAGTCGATGGAACGTCTTCGGGGAAAGCTCAGCTTCGCGTGGGATTCCGACTACAAGAAAATCGAGTTCTATTTCAAGTGCCTGGCTTTCGACCCGCGCGGCGCTGTCCCCAACGACACGGCGCGCACAACCGACGCGCCCGGCCGAACCGGATGACCGCCGGCCGTGGTGAGCCGCCGGTACGAGGCCGCCGGGCGACACCCCGCGGCCCCCTACAACCCTGCTGCTACCTCGATGAGCGCCGCGCATCCCTCGACCGCTACGGGAGCGGACACCCCGCAGCCTCCCGTAGCCCCCTGCAGCCCTACTGCTACTTCTGATCGCCCGTTGTCGTCGCCGCCGCCTGCGCGTCGAGCGCGCGCTGTCCTCTCGGAGCGTTGCGCACCGCTCAGTTGCGAGGCGGAACGCTCGACCACCCCGAGCGCCTTGCCGGGAGAAAATGCCCTTGCGGCGACGGCCGGTGCTGCTCGACACGATCCGACCCCGGTTGTGCAAGTTCGTCGACTCGACCACGAGGATGTCGCCCTCCCAGCGGCCTCGGGACTCGCCCATCCATATCCGGATGTTCCCGTCGACAACTCCTCCCGTCCATGAGCCCCCCCGCGCCTCACATGCCCCACACGTGGACGTCGACGCCGGCACGGGTCTCGCGGCGGTGGAAAACCTTGTCCTGCCAGGGCTTGTCCGGGTTGCGGTCGAAGACGACGAGATGGCCGGCGTCGGCGGCGCAGCGGTCCATGTAGCCGGCGGTCTGCGTCAGGCCCTCGTCGATGGTACGCTCCAGGCTCTTGCGCAGGACCTTGCATTCGATCACGAACCGGCGCACCTCTCCGGCTTGCGGCCAGACGACGAGCAGGTCGGTGCGGCCCCGGCCCAGGCCGTACTCCCGCTCGATGCGCCCGCCGCTGTTGACGATGCGCTGCAGGAACGCCTGCAGGAGGAGCTGCGGGCCGGCTTCCTGGTAGGCGAACCGCCCCATCCAGTGCTCGGAATGCTCGCGGAAGAACGCCTGGAACGCGCCGAGCAACCGGCTCACGTCGAGCCCGCCGTCCGCGTCGACATACCACGCGGGGTCCTCGTCCAACGCCTCCTGGACCACCCAGGTCAGCTCGCGGGGAACGACCTCGGCGTAGATGGGATTGGCGATGCGGAACGGTGGATCCTGCGCCACGAGGCCAAGGTCGCGCACGTACTCGACGTCGCGGTCGGTGAAGGCGTGCTCGCCGCCACCGCTCAGGATGGGTTCGACGACGCGTCGCACGCGATCTTCCTTCAGCTTGTCCGCCATCTGGTCCAGATGGGTCTCGCGACGCTGGATGATCTGCTCCTCCGCCTCGCGGACGTCCCCGTCCGTGATCGGGCGGGCGCGGTCCCGGCCGGCCGGCCGGCGAAAGCACGTCTCGTCCGCGAGGGCGTTCACCAGCCACGGCTGCCCCAGGGTCCGCGTCCAGATCGCGTTCAGTGCCTCCGCTGTGAACGACTGGCCGGTCTCGGCCGTGTGCTGCTCCAGCAGCGCGGTCACCTGATCGCGGGTGAGGTCGCCCAGGCGCAATGAGCGCGCCTTGATGTTGAAGGCGCTGCGACCGGTGACGATCGCCTTCTCGGTAGAGGAATGGATGCGATAGTCGCGCACGTCCCGCACGCCGCACAGGACCACGCTCTGCGGAAAGTCCCCCGGCCGCCGGACGTAGCCGGCCCGCAACTGCCGCAGCACGGACAGAAGCGTGTCTCCGACCAGCGCGTCGATCTCGTCGATCAACAGGACCAGGGGCCTGGGATCGGATTGCGCCCAACGGGTCAAGATCTCCTTGAGCGCACCATCGGGTCCGAACCGATCCAGCATGCCGAGCCAGTTCTCGTCCACGAACTCATCACGGAGTGTGGCGCGCGCCCACGAGGCCAGCTCCCCGAGAATCGCCCGCATTGCCCGTGCCGTCTCGTCGCGCGCCACCTGCCCCACTTCGACGTTGACATACACGCAACGGTAGTCCCCGGCCGCCCCACTGTTCAGGAGATCCCGCAGGCCGAGCAGGACGGAGGTCTTGCCCGTCTGCCGGGGCGCGTGCAGGACGAAGTAGCGCTTGTCCCGGACGAGCTCGCGAATCTCGTCCAGGTTCAACCGTTCGAGAGGCGGAATGCAGTAGTGATCCGCCGGCACGACCGGGCCGGTCGTGTTGAAGAAGCGCATTCGCGCCCAGTATGACAGGTTGCGACCGAGGGGAGCGGCGGCGCGGTCCGGATCGATGAAGTCCACGACTACGCCGTGACCGCGCCAAGGCGGTGACCTGCTCGCCGAGGCGGACGCCGACGTCGGCGTCCGGAGCTGCGCCCAGCGCCGAGGCGCGGGTTCCAGACCGGACGGACTGGCGGCCGCGGCGCCGGGCTGCCCCGCAGCCGCCTGCCTCTCACTACTGCTGATCGTCCGTCGCCGCCTGCGCGTCGAGGGTGCGCTGGCCGCTGAGGGCGTTGCGCACCGCCCAGTTGCCCTCGTGGCACGCGTACTCGTAGATCTCGTAGGTGGGATCGGCGGTCAGAGGCATCTGGATGGTGAACGGCGCCGTGTACACGTTCGGGTCGGTGACGGTAACGGTCCAGATGATGGTGTCCTCGGAGACGCGGCGGAAGCGCTCGACCACCTCGAGGGCCTTGCTGGTGGGGATGCCCTTCAGCCGGCGGCCGGCGCTGCTCGAGGCGATCCAGCCCCGGTTGTGGAAGTTCCTCGACTCGACCACCAGGGTGTCGCCCTCCCAGCGGCCGCGGGAGTCGCCCATCCACATGCGGATGTTCCCGTCGACGTGCGGCTGGTCCGAGATGGGGATGATGCGGACGTCGTGGATCATCTCGTGCTGGATGACGAAGTGGTCCGGCGTCTGCACGATGCGGTAGGCGTTGTTGTAGCCGGCCGGGAGCATCGAGCCGGGGACGCCGCGCGAGATGCAGCGGTCCCACACGCTCATGTGGATGTAGTCGTCGCCGTTGTGGTCCAGGTTGTACTGCTTGGCGTCGAGGGCCCACTGCCGGATGCGCGCGCGCCCGTCGGGGGGGTCGACGATGAGCGACGTCTGCCCCGTCGACAGCACCGTGTCGCCCGCGTCGAGCCAGTAGCTGCCGTAGCCGCCGACGTTGCCCCCCGCCTCGTAGCGCCGCGCCGGGGCCTCGTCGCGCGCCCGCTCGTCGACGACGCGCTGCTGGTTGATGGCTGCGATCTCCTCGTCGGTCAGGAACGCGCGCCCCTCCAGGTTGGCGGGCCGTTCTATGGGCGTCAGCGTCTTGTTGCCCCACATGCCCTGCAGGTCGGGCTGGCCGTCGGGGGTGCGGGGCAGCGTCCAGTCGGAGTCGATCACGCGCTCGAGCTGCGCACTGGCCCCGGCCGCGCCGGCATGGAAGCCCGCAGCGGCGAGGGCCGCGATGACGAGGTAACGGCGATTGGTGAATGTCCGCATCGAATGGCTCCTTTCCGTCATCCCCCGTCAACGCGCCACAGGGGGGGACGTACCGTTGCCGGCGCGTCGAAGACTCACTGAACGTCGTGCCCTGCAACCGGCAACACTCCTGCTCATGGTGACTGCCGCGACACGAACCGTCGGGCGGGTCTGACGTTCGCAAGCGGATACGTCGTCGCGAAGTAGTAGTCACCGTCGGCCGCAGCCGCGTAGGCGGCGTGATAGGCGGCAGTGACGTCGCTGAAGTACTGCGCGCACCACGTCTCTTCATCGCCGGAGGAGGGAACGCTGCACTCCCCTACCATGGCGACAGGACCAACTCGCTCCAAACGGACCTCCTGACCTTCGACGCTCTGCGGCTCATACGCATAGAGTGGATTGACGTGTGCAATGACCTCAGGGGCGAAGATCAACTGCAGAGTCCATCTCAACCGCGTGAGCATGTCGACATCCTCGACAGGCTCCACTGGCACCTCATCAGCATCCTCGACAAGCTGCATGGGAACTTGGTTGGACGATTCAGTCTGCGCGTGGATGTTGCCCGGTGACCCGACGGCGACGACCGCCACGATGAACACCCACAAGAGCGGCTTTTCGATAGGGGGCTGCGTCCAACCCGCCCGGAGGCTCTGCAGCCACGCTGCAACTTCCTGCGCAACCGGCCCGCCCGCGGTCGCCGCCGGCTTGGTGGGCTCGGTTGCGGAGTCCGGGGGTGTTTCGGTCATGGCCGTTCGGGGCGCAAGCGCCCAGTCAATCGATTGGTCACCAACCGTCCCGTGGCGTGCGGAAACGTCCGTCGCAAAACCGAAGCAACAGCAGAGATCGCGGCGAAGCGACGATCGGCAAGTCTCTGCATCGAACTGCTCCTCGGCGTCCCTGGTCTCGTCAGCGTACCGTGCCGGCAGCGGCAGGTTCGCCGCGTTCCTGCACGCGGGCGCCGGCCAGCAGGTTGGTCATGCCGTAGTTGCCCTCGTGGCAGGCGTACTCGAAGAGCGGCGCGTCGGTCCGCGTCATCGGGATCATCGCCGTGAACGGCTGCGTGAACGTCGCGGGGTCGTCGACGGTGAACTCGTAGCGCAGGCGGGTCGTCGTCCTCGCGGGTGAAGCGCTCGACGAGCCGCGTCGTTTCGCCCGACCCGTAGGAGCGGGCGATGGTGTAGAAGCTGCCCGTCTTGTGCGTGAAGTTGGTCGACTCGACGACGAGGGTGTCGCCCTCCCAGCGACCGCGCGAGTCGCCGAGCCACTGGCGGACGGCGCCGGGCAGGTGCGGCACGTCGCCGAGGGGCACGATGCGGGCGTCGTGGACCATCTCGTTGAAGATGACCACATGGTCGGGGGTCTGGAGGATCTGGACGTTGTTGTTGTAGGCGCTCGGCAGCATCGGCGGGCCGGCGTTGAAGCCGAGCATGCACCGCTCGGACAGGCCCAGGTCCTCCGGCCCGTGCGCGGGCGAGCCGATGACGACCCGCTCGCGGACCGGCCGGCGCCGGGCCGCGCGGCGCGCCTCGTCGGCCTCGTCGATGCCGTCGACCCGTGGCGGGATGCGGCCGTCGGGCGGATCGACGATGAGAGACGTGCGCAGGTCGGCGGTCAGGCTGTCGCCGTAGTCCCACCAGAAGTCGTTGTAGGCGCGCTCGACGTCGCGCCGGGCGCCGCCGTCCCGCCGGTCGGCGTTGCGGATCTCGAGCGCGCTCGCGCGGAACTCGGCCGCCTCCTCGGGGGTGAGGACGGCCTTGTCGCCCAGGGCCTCCGGCCGCTCCAGCGGGGTCAGGGTCCGGAAGTCCCAGACCCCGCCCAGGTCCGGCGCGCCCCACGGGGTGCGGGGGCCCGCCGTGGTGGCGGCGGCGCGAACGGCCGGGGCGGTGTCGAACAGGGACAGGTCGACGGCGTTGGCCATCGCCTCGTAACCGGCGTCGGACGGGTGCAGCCAGTCGCCGGCGTGCAGGTCCCACCGGAACCGCGTCGGCTGGTCGGGGTCGCGCACCGCCGCGTCGAAGTCGATGACGCCGTCGTAGGCGCCGCTGGTGCGGATCCACGCGTTGAGGACCTGCCGCTTCGCCTCGCCCGCCTCCGTCCAGTAGAAGGCGCCCTCGAACGGCGGCAGGGTGCCGCCGTAGACGGTCAAACCCCGCGCGTGCGCCCGCTGGATCAGCGTCCGGTGCCCGGCGATCAGGTCGTCGACCGACGGCCGCGGATCGTCGAACGCCATCCCGATGTCGTTGGTCGTCTCGAGGACGATGACGTGGGTCACGCCCGGCTGCAGCAGCACGTCGCGGTCGAACCGCGACAGGCCGCTGGGTCCGAAGAGCGCGTTCGGGTTCGGCGGGTCACCAGCGTCCGGGGGCACGGGACGGCCCGCGCGGCGGAGGATACCGAGGCCCGCGTTGTGGCTGAGCACGCGGTTGCCGGCGATGCCGACGTTCAGGACCCCGGGGGCGGCCTCGCCGTACTCGGACGCGAGCCGGCGCGCCAGGAAATCGGGCCAGCGGCGGTTCGCGTCGACCGTCGACCCGGTGCCGTCGGTGATCGAGTCGCCCATCGCCACGATGGCGCCCGGCGCCGTGTCCGTCCACACGTCGACTCGCGACAGGTAGAACCACTGCTGCGTGTCGCGCTCGTCGTCGAACCGCTCGACCCCGACGTGATTGCCCGGCGCCGATACGACCGTCGTCGACAGGCCGGTGAGATGCATGGTGGCCGGCGAGGTCGATCCCCAGGTGTCGCCAGGCAGGTAGATGTCGACGACCAGATCGCCGAGCGGAGCCACCGCGAGGGCTACCGGATCGCTCAGCACCGTAGAGCCCGCCTCGATGGTGACCGCCGGTTGGCCGCCGAAGGTCAGATGGGCGCCCCCGGCGACCGCGCCGTCGGCGCCCCGCGCAGCGACGTGGGCGGCGCCGATCTCGAGGGGCTCGGTGCCGAACAGGTTCGTGAGGGTCACCCGCACCCGCGACCCGCCGATGCTCGCCCGGACCACCTGCCGGATCGTCTGGTTCCGCACCCGCACCGGCGTGCGCGGCGCCGGCGTCGGCACCTCTTCCGCCTGCACCTCGGGCGGCGGCGGCTCGACCGCAACGGGCCCCGTCGCCCACGTGCCGACCCAGCGGCCCTGCGCGGTCGACCCGGCGGGAGCCGCCAGGGCGGCAGCGGCGACGGCCGACAGGGCGAGAGCGAGGGCTTGCCCGCCCGCGGCGCGACCGACCGGACCGGCGGCCCGACAGAACCTGAAAATCCTGCGAATCGTCATCCCGCCATCCCTCCGCGGCGCCGCTCGGAATTCGCTCCCCGCGAGCTCGAGTCGCCCCCGGAACCCTTCACGTCACCGATGCCCGTATTGTACCGTCATGTCCCCGCACCGAGGCCCGCGGGGGCCCGCGGGTGAAGTCGGCGTGCCTCGCCAGCAGGGGCCATGGACATGGATCGCAGCCGGCGTCCAGGAGCGCGAGTGCGAGCGCGGGGCACGATGGCCGACGCATGTTGAGCGCGACGCCGTCACTGATCATGCACGAGATCGGCCATGCGCTCGGCTTCTACTGGTGTGTCACCGGAATGACTTTACAGTTCAGCTTCCGTGGGCCCGACGCGGCTGCCCTCAGTTGCGCCTGAAAAATCGGGGGTTTTCCGGCCTTGTCGACCACGGCGTTGCGATGTAAAGCCATTTCGCGGACACACCACTACCACACGTCGAACCTCGACGACATCATGCATCCGACCGGCCTCGGGCGCCAGCTCGGCAACTGCACGCCCGGGAGCGGCACCACGGGCGCTTCGCCTACACGCAGCCTCGCGGCGCCACCTACGCCGACATCGCCCTCGGCGCCTTCGGCCCGCGACCACCGCGGCGGCTACCGTCAGCGCTCGATCACGGTGGAATGGCCGTCGACCAGACTGGAACCGTGGCGGGCGCGGGTTGAACCCGTCGCGCGGAACGTCTACAGTCAGAGGGTTCGTGGCCATGCACACGTACCCCCGGCACGGGGCCGTCCTGGTCGCCGCCCTCGTCGCGGCCGTCGAGGCGACGGCCGGCCAGACCGTCCAGGCTCCCGGACAACCGACCTTCCGCGCGGCGGTCGAAGTGATCGAGGTGGCGGTCTCCGTTACCGACGAGAACGGGCGGCCCGTGCGGGGTCTCACCGCCGACGATTTCGAGATATACGAGGACGACAGACGGCAGCCGGTGGTGGCGTTCACGCACGTCGACACGCCGGTGGAGCCGTTCGACGTGCCCGTGTCACATCCCGCGGCGGACGCGGCATCGAGCATGCCCGGTGAACGCGCCGGACGAGTCTATCTGCTTCTCCTCGACGATCTGCACACTCACGCCCTTCGCACGGACGAGGTGCGGGCGATCGCGCGGGAGTTCATCGAGAACACCCTCCTCGCCAACGACGTGGCGGCCGTCGCCCTCACCAGCGGCCTCGCGCCCAGCCAGCCCTTCACGAGCAATCGGCAACGGCTGCTGGACGTGGTCGACCGGTTCCGGGGCCTCGACGTTCGGCAACGCCTCGAGGATGCGGAAGAAACCCCGTTCGGCGGGCCGACGAAGCTCCGGATGCTGCGGACGGTGGAACGGTTCGCCGAGTGGATGGGCGGTGGCGACGCCCGTCGCAAGGCGATCGTCCTCATCGGCCAGGGCATCGACCCCGGAGACTCGCCCCTGGGCGGTGCGCCGGGGGGAGAGAGCACGCTCGCGGTGCTCGATGCGATGTCGCGCGCTTCGGGCATCGCGGCCCGTCACGACGTGACGCTGTACGCCATCGACCCCCGCGGCCTTCCGACCGGCGAGCAATCGTCCATTCGGACGCGCTTCCTGTTCCCCGACGAGCGGTTCTCGGCCGCGGTGCGGCGCGAGAAGGAGAGCCTTCGCGCCCTCGCCGAGGAGACCGGCGGCTTCGCGCTCGTCGACTCGAACCGGTTCCGCCCGGCGTTCGAGCGCATCGTCCGCGAGCAGAGCACCTACTACCTGCTGGGCTACCGCCCGCCGCGCGACGTGCCGGACGATCGTCTCCACGAGATTCGCATTCGAGTCGACCGGCCGGACGTGAACGTCCGCGCCCGCCGCAGCTACGTTCACACCCGCCGGCCCGACGAGCCCGACGACGTCGCGACGCGGCTGTCGGCCCTGCTCGACAGTCCTCTGCCGCAGTCGGGCCTGCCGCTCGAACTGACGGGGTTGCCGCTCCGGGGCGAGGACGCGGAAGAGCAGCCGGTGGTGGTCGCGGTTCGGGTGCAGCCTCCCCCGGACGGCGGGGGCGCCCTCGCGGTCCACATGGTCCTGACCGTCGTCGCCGCGGATGCCGACGGCACCGTGCTGGTCCGTCGCGAGACCGAGGTGTCGCTGCCGGCCGAGCTGCGCGGCACGCTTCGCGAGCACGGCCTGCGGATCGTCTCCCGGCTCGATCTGCCGGCGCCGGGACCGGTCCACCTGCGGGCCGCGGTCGTGGACCGTCTGGCGGGCGCCCTCGGCAGCGTGGACCACGAGATCGACGTCCCCGACTTCCGGTCCCCTTCGATTGCGATGAGCGGCCTGGCCGTGACGTCGGACACGCCGGTGCCGACCCTGGTCGCCGGTCCCGGTCCCCCGAGCGCGGTGCCTTTCGCCCCGGCGGCCCGCCGGGTCTTCGACGCGGGCGCTACGTTGGCGGTGTTCGCCGAGATCTACGTCAACGGGTCTCGCCGGCGGCAGCTCAACGCGACCTGCACGATCCGCGACGACGCCGGAGAGATCGTGTTCCGGGGCGCCGAGGAACGCCTTGCCGCGGACACGCCAGCGGGCTACCTGGCGAACCTGCCGCTCGCGGGCCTCGATCCGGGGGCGTACGTCCTCTCGGTGGAGGCGTGGGACGACGAGGGCGGTTCGCGAGTCGCTCGCGGGGTGCCGTTCAGAGTGAGATAGCGCACCGCGGACGCTTCACCCGCGTTCGGCACGTCGGCGGCATCGACTCGGGGACGCCGTCCCGCAGTTTGACGGGGGTCCCCTGCACCGGCCGCTTCGACACCGGACGCGGTCCCGGTGCAGGCTCTTCCCGACCCGCGGGACTCGGGCGGCGCACTGAGAATACCGTGGTAGCATCGGTCGTCATGAAGGCAGTGAAGATGAGCGTCTCGTTCGAACGAGCACTGGGAGACAGGATCCGCTCCGCCGCCCGCAGATCGGGCACAGGCGTCTCGTCCTGGCTGGCGGGCGCGGCCGCCGCCAGGCTCCGCGCCGACGCGTTGCGCGAGTTCCTGGACGAGTGGGAGGCCGAACACGGGGCGCTGACGACCGACGAGCTCCAGCGCGCAGAAGCCGAGCTGGGCCTTCGGACGGGGGAGCCCGCGGTGTGAGTGCGCTCGTTCTCGACGCTGGCGCGTTCGTCGCCGTGGACCGCGGCGAGCGGACGATGATGGCCCAACTGCGCGTCGCCGTCGCAAACCGGGTGGACCTGCGAACGAGCGCCATCGTGGTCGGTCAGGTGTGGCGCCGTCAAGCCCGACTCGCTCGCCTGCTGCAGGCGGTCGACATCCGACCGGTGGACGAACGCATGGGACGCAGGGCCGGGGTCCTGCCCGCCCGCGCCGGCACTGCCGACCCGATCGATGCCACCGTGGTGCTGGCCGCCGAACCCGGTGACCGGATACTCACCAGCGATCCCGACGACATCCGGCGCCTCGCGACCGCGGCCGGCGCACGCGCCGCCATCGTCACCTGCTGAGCCGCCCGCCGCGGAACCGGCCGCCTACTCGCAGACCTCGCTCAACCCCTGGACGGAGGTGACGTTGATGCTGTCGACGGCGTCGGCGGCGCCGCTCTCGTCGCGGATGAGCAGGCCCTTCGTCTCGACCTTGTGGCCGAGGTAGGCCTCGGGGCTCGGGAAGACGTAGAGCAGCTTGAAGGCGCGGTCGCCGAGGGGGATGGCCTGGGCCTCGGCGAGGGCGTCGCCGGCCGACGGGGCGGGGTCGGCGGCGCGAACCTCGGGGCTCGCCGACGACAACTGCCAGCCGGCGTGGCCGTCGCCGGCGAGGCAGCCCACCACCCGCACGAGGGCGAAGTTGGGCACGACGCCCGGGCCGTCCTCGCCTTCCACCCGGACATCGCCGAGGAGGCCGGCCGAGAGCTCGGCGTCGCCCGACGGGAAGCCGTTGCGCTCGAGGACGTAGCTGATGATGTCGACGTAGGCGTCGTCGGAGAGGTTCTCGGAGCCGTCGGGGGGCATCGACTGCATG
The DNA here is from genome assembly GCA_965215105.1 of Vicinamibacterales bacterium. Classification (GTDB taxonomy): domain Bacteria; phylum Acidobacteriota; class Vicinamibacteria; order Vicinamibacterales; family UBA8438; genus JAJEEA01. The sequence goes on along the minus strand of OZ244051.1, from coordinate 6,339,544 downwards.
CGCTCGTAGAGGCCGTCGAGGGTCAGCCCCGTCCAGTCGCGCAGGAACACGACCCCGGTGAGGGACCGGCCCGCGCCCCCGGTGAGGTCGGCGCCGTGGCAGCGCTGGCAGCTCGCGTCGTAGCGCTCGCGCCCGCGGGCCGCCTGCCCCGTGGTGTACACCCCGTCCTTGACGGTGGTCTCGACGTCCGGCTCCTGGCTCGCCACCACCGTCAGGGACCCCGCCGCCATCGCCGCTATCGCGGCCGCGGTCATCAGCACTCGCATCGTCTTCGCCTGCCTCGTCCTGTAGTCGTGAACGCCCGGCTTCCGTCGGGCCGCCGATTCCCTAACGCTCCCAACGCGCGATGACTTGGTACCGGCGCTTCGCCGGTTGCGGCCACCCGGTCACGCTATCGCATCCGCAACTCCAAGCTCAGCCCCGGACCGCACCCGGCTCCCGGCTGGTTCCGGGCATCGACGCAGAGCGCACCTCGCCTGGACCCGTCACGGGCGGGTCCCCACTCAGGTCGGTGACGAAAGCCACCTTGCCGTCTGCCAAGTGCGCGAACCCGCAGCTTCGGGCTTCGCCTGGTCCAGTTGGCAGCTTCTGGATCGCTCACCGTCCTCAGCGCCCGACCGAGCCGAGCGACTCGAGCAGCCGAACCGTGGCCGGCGCCGCCTCGACGTTGCCGGTGCGGCCGCGGGCGACGATGGCGTAGGGGGTCTGTCCCCGCCGGTTGGCGATGTCGAGGTCGGCGCCGTGCTCGACGAGCAGCTCGACGACGCCGTCGAAGCCCTTGTCGACGACGTGGTGGAGGGCGGTGTTGCCGTCCTCGTCCACGGCGTTGACGTAGGCGCCCTCGTCGAGCAGGAACCGCACCGCGTCGCGGGTGCCGGCCTCGTCGACCATCTGGGCCTGGAACGCCGGCGTCTTGTGCAGGGTCCGCTCGCGCCGGTCCCAGACCGCGTAGCGCCAGCCGGCCCCGGCCGCGAGCATCAGCGGCGTCCACCCGTTCTTCAGGGGCAGCCGCACGTCGGCCCCGGCCCCGGCGAGGACCCGCATGAGGTCGGTCTCGGCGAACTTGGCGGCCAGCGCGAGGGGGGTCGCTCCGAGCAGGTGCTCGCCGATCATCAGCACCTGGCCGTTGCGGGTCACCTTCGTGGCCAGCGTCACCTGGGCGTTCGCGCTCGCGCCGCTCGCCAGCAGGGCCTCGACCACCTCGATGTCGCCCGTCAGCACCGCCGCGTGCAGGGCGGTGTAGCCGGCGCCCGAGGCGTTGGGGTTGGCGCCCCGCTCGAGCAGCAAGAAGGCCAGGTCACGGTGGCCGCTGTGCGCCGCCACCACCAGGGCGCCCGCGCCATCGGGGGCGGCGTCGTTGGCGTCGGCCCCGGCGTCGAGCAGCCGTCGCATCACCTCGACGTCGCCGTTACGTGCGGCGAACAGCAGCGGCGTGAACCCGCCGACCTGCGTCTCCTCGGCGTCGGTGCCGTAGTTGCGCCCGAGCTCGCCGTAGCGCAGCTCTGACTGCAGGCGCCGGCTGATGACGAACCGGCGCGCGCGCGACCGCGCCTCCACGTCGGCGCCGCGGTCGAGCAGGAGCTGCACCACGTCGGCGTGGCCCTGTGCCGCCGCCCACATCAGCGCGGTCTGGTATTCGAGCAGCTCGCGCCCGTCGACGTCCGCGCCGGCGTCCAGGAGCCGCAGCACCGCTTCGACGTTCCCGGTGCGGGCGCACGTCATGAGGACGGTCTCGCCGGTCTCGACCGCCGCGTCGGCGTCGGCGCCGGCCGCCAGCAGCAGCTCGACCATGCCGGGGCTGCCGTTGCCGCAGGCGAGGGCCAGCGGCGTCACCCCCAGATCGTTCGCCGCGACGGCGTCCGCCCCGGCGTCCGCGAGCCCGCGCGCCGTCTCCAGGTCGTCGTGGTAGGCGGCCCAGTGCAGCGCCGTCGCGCCGTCGGGCTGGGCCGCGTTCACGTCGATGCCGTCCGGCGTGCCTGCCCCGTCGAGGAGGACGGCGATGGCCGGGGCGTCCTGATGCTTGACGGCGTCGATCAACCGCAGGTCGGAACTCTGGGCGGACGTCGCGGCCACCGCGGACGCGAGCCCGGCGACCACGAAGCCGAAGAACCGGGCCACCGGGTTCCCGACAGTCATTTGCAGCCAATCTCCGCTCATGTACCGTACGCAACGCCAAATGCGCCCGGAGGCTGGGCCGACGGCCCAAACCAAGGTCAGGCGTGTGGAACGCCATCATCATGACGACCGCCCACGGGCCGGCGTGGGCCAATCGTCGCCCGACGGTTCCGCCGGGTCACCGACGCCCCGCTAGCCGCGCTGCAAAATGCCCCGCGCCAACGCAACACTCAGGCGTCGCCTACGGCTCTGCCCCCGCCGCCCAACCAACCCTGCTAGATCCCCGTCAGCCGATCGGGCCCCCGGCCGACCACGAGCTTCGGCAGCGGCCCGGTGCTGTCGCCGATGCGCTCCACCGGCGCCCCCAGCTTGTCGAGCAGCGACACGTGGAGGTTGGCGAGCGGCGTGCTCCCGTGCTCGGAATAGCGGACGTGGCGCCCGCCCGCGAGCTGCCCCGCCGCGCCGCCGAGGAGCACGATGGGCAGGTCGTAGGGCGAGTGGGCGTTGCTGTCGCTCATGCCCGCGCCGTACATCAGGATCATGTGGTCGAGCAGCGACCCGTCGCCGTCGGGCGTCGACCGCAGCTTCTCGACGAAGCCGGCGAAGAGGCTGACGTGATAGTGGTTGATCTTGGTCAGCTTGCGCAGCGACTCGCCCACCCCGCGGTGGTGCGACAGCGGGTGGTGGGCGTCGGGCACCTCGATCTGCGGATAGGTGCGGCCGCTAAGCTCGTGCCCGCTCATGAACGTCGTGACCCGGGTGCGGTCGGTCTGGTGGGCCAGGAGCTGCAGGTCGTACATCAGCCCGGTGTGCTCGGCGAAGTCGGCCGGCGCCCCCATCGGCCGCGCCATCAGCGGGACCTCCCGCTCGCCCTGGGCCTCGGCCACCTCGATGCGCCGCTCGACGTCACGCACCGCGTCGAGGTACGCGCCGAGCTTGAGCTGATCGCCGGCGCCGAGGCTGCCGCGCAGCCGGACCACGTCGGCGCGCACCGAGTCGAGGATGCTGCGCTGCTCGCGGCGGCGCGCCTCGCGGGCGGCGGGGTCGGTGGTCTCGTTGTCGCCGAAGAGCCGCTCGAACACCGCCCGCGGGTTGTGCTCCATCGGCAGCGGGGTCTGCGAGTCGCGCCACGCGATGGTGTACGAGAAGGCGCAACTGAACCCGCCGCTGTCGCACGAGCCCGCGAAGTTCGCGCCCTCCAGCCCCAGCTCGAGCGACGCGAGCGGCGTGTGGCGCCCGAGCTCGCGGGCCGCGATCTGGTCCATCGAGACCGCCTCGGGGTTCCACGCGCCGGGGTGCACGTCGGTGAGGAAGCGGGTCGCGGCGCGCGAGTGGCTGCCGCCGCGGACGCCCGCCGGGGGCGTGCAGTTCAGCCCCGACAGCACCAGAAGCTGGTCGCGGAACGGGGCCAGCGGCTCGAGAATCGGCGTCAGCTCGAAGCCGGGGCCGGTGGCCGCCGGCGTCCAGTTCTGCATGACCATGCCGTTGGGCACGTAGACGGCGCCGAACCGCACCGGCCCCGCCGCGGCGCGCGCGCTCAGGCCCGGCACCATGCCGTCGAGAAACGGCAGGGCCACGCTCGCTCCGAGCCCCCGCAGCACCGCGCGGCGCGGAATCGTCCGCTTCGTGATGAACGTCATGACTCCGATCTCCTCAGTTGGAACGGCACGCTCTCGACGATGCCTCGAATGATCGACGACCAGCGGTACCCGCCGGCCTCCGCGTCGCGCACGATGCGCCGGATCGCGGGCTGGTCGAACGACTCCATGCGCCGGCCGACGGCATAGGTCAGCAGCTTCTCGGTCACGGTGCGGACGACGCTGGTCTCGTGGGCGAGGACCGCGTGGCGCAGGGCGGCGGGCCCGTCCACCGCGGTGCCGTCGGCGAGGGCCCCCGCCGCGTCGACCGGCGCCCCGTACTCGTCGGCGGCCCGCCACCGCCCGATGGCGTCGAAGTGCTCGAGCGCGAACCCCGGCGGGTCCATCATGCGGTGACACGCGGCGCACGCGGGGTTGGCCCGGTGCCGCTCCATCCGCTCGCGCATCGTCCGCGGCGGCGCCCCGGCGTGGTTCTCCTCGAGCGCCGGCACGTCCGCGGGGGGCTCGGTCGGCGGCATCCCGAGGACGTTGTCGAGCAGCCACTTGCCCCGCAGCACCGGCGACGTCCGGGTGGGATAGGCGGTCACCGTGAGCAGGCTCGCATGCCCCAGCAGCCCCGCCCGGTCGCCCTCGACGGGCACGCGGCGGAACCGCTCGCCGTAGACGCCGTCCCGCCCGTAGTGCCGGGCGAGCCGCTCGTTCACGAACGTGTAGCCGGCGTCGAACAGCTCCATGACGCCGCGGTCGCCGAGCACCTGGCTCTCGAGGAACAGCGTCGTCTCGCGCTCCATGTCCGCCCGCAGGTTCTCGTCGAACTCCCAGAACACGTCGGCGTCGGGAATGACCCCCCGCACGCGGCCGAGCTGCAGCCACTGGCTGGCGAAGTTGTCGACGAGGGCGCGAGCCCGCGGATCGGCGAGCATGCGCGCGACCTGCCGGTCGAGCTCGTCCGGGTCGGAGAGCCGGCCGGCCTCGGCCGCGGCGAGGAGCGGCTCGTCGGGGATGTCGCTCCACAGGAACAGCGACAGGCGCGTCGCGAGCTCCAGGTCGGTCAGCCCGTACGCGGTCCCCGGGGCCGCGTCGATCGGATCGCGCTCGATGCGGAACAGGAACTCCGGGGCCACCAGCAGCCGCTCGATCGCCTTGCGGATGCCCGCCTCGAAGCCGCCCTCGGCCCGGCCCTGGTCGTAGAACGCCAGCAAGGTGTCCAGATCGTCGTCGGTCAGGGGCCGGCGGTAGGCGCGCCGCCCCAGGGCCGAGAGGATCTCGCCCGCGCAGCGGTCCTCGTCCCCCCCCGCCGCCACAGCGTCGGGGTCCGCCGCGGCGGAGGAATCCGGCGCCGCGGGCTCGCCGGCGGCGGCGTCCTCCACGGCGCCCGAGTTCAACGACGGGGGAACCCCGCGCGCGGCGGCGGCTTCAGCCGCGGCCGCAGCGTCGCCGCCGACGACCGGCCGGCAGGAGAAGATGCGGCGACGGCTCGTGGTGTCCCCCGGACCGGCGGAGTCGTAGGGACCGGCGATCTCCACCCGCTCGATCGCCGCGTGGCCATGGTAGAACCCGAGCCCGCTCAGCGAGAACCCGGAGAGCCGGCGCTCGAGAATGCCGGTCGGCTCGGTGCGCGCGGCCACGAACGACACCCCGACGACGTGCTCGCCGGCGGTGGCCGGCACCATGACCTCGAGGTCCGCGTCGGCGTCGATCGACACGTACTGCTCCCACGCCGGGTCGCCGCGGATGGTGCCGAAGAACGTGTAGGCCGAGGGGTAGCCGAAGCGATCGGCGTCGCCGACCGCGAACCGCCGCACCAGCTTCCCGTCGAGGCGGACCTCGAGGTGCTGGGCCGTCCCCATGCCGACGACGTAGTCGTAGATCATCCGGCGCAGCCGGAGCTTCACGCGATAATCGCCGTCGAGCGGGAAGTAGTGCCGGACCGCGAGCCCCCCGCGGGACCCGAACGGCAGGTCCTCGCTCATGCGGTCGTCCTGGTACAGAAGCCGCGGCGTGGAGTAGGTGGCGGCGGCGAACCCGGGGCCGACGGCAGGGTCGCCGACCGCGAGCCGGCTGATGCGGTTGGCGGCGGAGAGATAGCGGTCGAACAGGGCGGGCGACACCGAGAGGGCCTCGGCGTCGGTGCTGAACCCCTCCTGACTGACGTCGTCGGGCGGAAACAGCAGCCAGCCCTCGTCGACCTCGATGTCGAGCAGGCTGCGCACGGCGTTGCGGTACTCGGGGGTGGTCAGGCGCCGCACGGCGGGCCGGCCAGGATCGGGGCGCTCGGCCGCGGCGGCGTCGAGCCCGCTCTCGAGCCAGCCGAGAAACCGCTCGTGGATGTCCGCGGCGGGGCGCGGCCGGCCGGCGGGCGGCATCATGCCGAGCCGCAGCTTGCGGACGATGCGCTCCCAGACGTCGGCGTCGGCCCCGACGTCGCCGGCGTCGAGCCCGTCGAAGGCCACCGGCACCAGCCCGCGCGCCTCCCGGGCCTCGGTGTGGCACGCGAGACAGTATCGCTGCAGCAATGCCCGGGCGGAATCGGCGTCGTACGGCACCGCCGCCGACCCCTGAGCCGACACCGTCATCGGCGCCAGGACGGCCAGCGCAACAGCCCACACTCCCACCTGCCGGGTGGCCGGCAGCGCCCTCGACAGCATCATGTCTCTCCCGCGTCCGGAGGCGGCCACGCTCCGCAGGCGCCGGTCGCCGCCTCCGCTACTGTAGTGCCAGCCACGCCCGTTGGCAACCAGATTTCAGCGGGGAAGCCGCTCGGTCGCAAATCCCGGGAACCGAGTGAAGTCGCGATCCTCGGTGAGCAGCGCGCGAACTCCGGCCTCGCGGCAGAGCGCCACGATCTGGGCGTCGAAGACCAGGTTGCCGATCGCGTCGGCCTCGCGCACCGCGTCGGCCAGCAGTTCCGGGAAGCGGCGTCCAGGCAAGAGGACCTCTACGTTCGGCGATGCGAGCAGCCGCTCCATCGCCTCGCAAGCTTCGTCCGCGGTATGGGAATTGGCGATCCTCGGATGTGTGACGACTCGCAGGAACTCGCCGATGCAGAATACCGGGATTCCCAGGTTGCGGCCGGCCAGCTCGACCACCCGGCGCCGGGCCGCCTCGTGCTTCGGCGACTCCTTCCGGTGGGCGTGCACCAGCACGTTGGTGTCGACGGCGATCACCCGCGGCCTTCCATCCACTCATAGAGCTGGTCCCGGTCGTCGAAGTTCACCCCCGGCGTGGGGCGGCCTTCCTTGACGAGCAACTCGAGGCGATACGGCGTACGCTGCTGCGGGCGCCGGTCATGAAGGTACTGCCGCACTGCCCGCTCGACGAGCTGCGTCAGCGTCTCGCCGTCGCGCACGGCCAGCTCCTTCGCCTCGCGGAACAGGTGGTCGTCGAAGCTGAGGGTGGTTCGCATGCAGAAATCTGACCACGAGGTGCAGACATCTGTCAAACGCGGCGACACCCGATTGCCGCCCGGTCGGGGTCCGGCGGGACCGGCCCCGTCGTCCCCCCGGGTGTCGGCCCGGTGACGCCCGGTGTTTACCCGAGGGCGGGTTGGTGGCATAATTCCCCATTACTCGTCGTATCCGCGTACCGGTCGAAGGAGTCCATCCATGAGAATCCAGGCGCGAACATTCGCGGTAGTCGCGGCGGTCGGGGCCCTGTCGCTCGTCGCCGCGCCCAGCCAGGCGAACGAGGGCGACGTCACCTACTACCGGGACGTCCTGCCGATCATCCAGGACAACTGCCAGAGCTGCCATCAGCCCGAGGGCCAGAACCTCGGCGGGGTCCTGGCGCCGATGTCGTTCATGAGCTACCAGGAGACCCGCCCGTGGGCCCGCGCCATCGCCCACAAGGTCGAGGCGCGCGAGATGCCGCCCTGGTACGCGTCGGCGCCGCAGGGCGTCTTCTCGAACGAGCGCCTGCTGACCGACGCCGAGATCGAGACGCTGCTGAGCTGGGTCGAGGCGGGCGCCCCCGCCGGCGACCGGGCCGACGCGCCCGCGCCCCGGCAGTTCGTCGAGAACGCGAGCGGCGGCTGGTCGCTGGGCACGCCCGACTACGTCTTCAAGCTCGACGAGCCCTACTTCATCGAGGACGACGTCTACGACCTGAACATCAGCTTCTTCAAGACCCTGACCGAGGCGGAGCTGCCCGACGACGTCTGGGTGCGCGGCTGGGAGTTCAAGACCGACGCCGGCAAGGTCGGCCACCACATGTGCGGCTTCGTGCGCGGCCCCGCCCCCGGCGAGCGGCCGGTCGACGAGGTTGCGGCCGAGGAGGGCGCGGCGGGCTCGGGCCAGCTCCTGACGTGCATCGCCGAGGGCGCCGAGGCGGTCATGCTGCCCGACGGCTACGGCCTGCGGCTCGAGGCGGGGTCGACGCTGACCTACAACATGCACTACCACAAGGACCCCGGCGAGGGCACGGGCATCTGGACGCAGCCCGAGATCGCCTTCTTCGTCGAGGACCGGCCGGTGCGCTACCAGGTGATCAACGACTCGATCGGCAACACCGGGTTCGAGATTCCGCCGGGCCACCCCAACTACCGGATCGGCACGTCGCGCACGCTGGACAAGGACATCCAGGTGCTGACCTACTGGCCGCACGCCCACCTGCGCGGCACCGCGTCGCGCTACACCGCCATCTACCCCGACGGCCGCGAGGAGCTGCTGCTCGACGTGCCGGAGTACGACCAGGGGTGGCAGGAGACCTACAAGTACAAGGAGCCGAAGCTGCTGCCCGAGGGCACGCGCATCGACGTCAGCTTCTGGTACGACAACTCGCCGGAGCGGGCGGCGCGCTACGACTTCCGCTCGACCGACTCGCCCGGCCACGGTCCGCGGACCGACGACGAGATGACGCTGGGCTTCATCGGCTACGCGGTCGAGCTCGACGAGCCGGCGAACACCACCGACGACGAGTAGCAAGGACCCTTCCCGCTTGGGAGACCCGCGCCGCTTCCGGCGCGGGTCTCCCGGTTTCTCCCTCCCCGGTTGGATACGCCATGCCTGCACTGCGATTCCGACTCGCCGCGTGCGCCGTCGTCCTGTACGTCCTGACGCATGTCGTTGCCCCGACCTACGCGGGGCAGGCCGACGGGGACGCCGAGGGTCTCGTCCGCACCGGGCTGACCCTGAACGGCCGGTCGATCAGCGTGGACTACGACCCCGCCCTGCCGTCGGACCACCGCTCGCTGCTGGTGCTGCGGGCCGGCTCGACGCAGTCGGCGGTGCGGCTGGGACGCATCGAGGGCCACCGGTCGCTGGCCATCGGGACGCTGGCCCCCGACCCGGACGAGCCGCGCGGCCCCGCCCCGGACCACGATCTCTGGCTGATGCGCACCGGCGCGGGCTGGGTGCTGGACGCCCGGCCGGTCGAGGAGCCAGCCCACGTGGACGAGGGCGAAGGCGCCGACGAGGCCGGCGGGGACTCTGACGCGGAGGATGCCGGCGCCGCCGGGCCGGACGACGCCGACGGGGATGACGCGGAAACGGACGCCGACAGCGCGGACGCGGATGCGGAAGCCGAGGACGCCGAGGACGCCGACAGCGCGGACGCGGATGCCGCGGGCTCGGAGGCGGACACCGAGCTCCGGCAGGCGGACGCCGAAGGCGAGGACGCGGGCGGCGAGGGCGAGGACGCGCCCCCTTCGCCGCGGCCCGGCCGCATCCCCCTCGCCCACCGGCCGCTCGCGGACGAGGCCGAGACGCTGGCCGTCAGGTTGCTGCCGGCGGCGGACGAGGCGGGGACCCTGGAGTTGGTCTGGGGCCGCAACCAGTGGACGGCCGACTTCGAGTTCGTCGAGCTGCCGCGGCGACCCCGCCCCCCGCGCACGTCCAACGTCAGCCCGGGAACGAGCCTGACCCGCGACTCGGACCTCGAGGCCCGCTACCGGGCGGCGGCGCTCGGATCGCGCAACGAGACCGCCCTCCGGACGCCCGACGGCGCCCGCATCCAGGTGCTCTTCGAGCAGGAGCTCGGCACCGACGGCGTCGACTTCGCGGCGCTGGAGTCGATAGGCGACGGCGACCTCGTGGAGCTCACGGAGGGCGCGGTCATCCGCCTCAGGAGCGAGGTGCCCTTGAGGTTCGGCGACACCCTCATTCCCACCGACAACCTCGCGCCCGACTTCCCCGGCTCGTACGGGCTCTGGCTGCGGGCGTCCGGCCCGGGCTGGACCCTCGTCTTCAACAACGAGCCCGACTCGTGGGGCACCCAGCACGACCCGGCGTTCGACGCGGCCGAGGTCGACATCGACCACACGCACGGCGGCCCCTACGAGGACCGCCCCCTGGGCGTGTCTCTGGTGCCGGCGGGCGGCGACGCGGGCCGCCTCGTGATCGTCTGGGGCCAGCACGTCTGGGCGGCCGACTTCACCATCGAACCGTAGGCGCCCGCGGCAAGCCCCGCTGCATCAATCGGCGAAGCACTCATCCTGCCCGACGCGTTGTTCCGCGGAACCGAGCCCCGCTCCCCGGTCGCCCCGTCCCCGGCATTCTCCGGTGTCGCTCGGTCGTCGCCGACAGGCGCCGTTCGCCGGCCGGCTCCTCCGGTATCGTGCACGGTGGGGTTCGTCACCCGCTCCGGGACCCCTCGCATCCCGCGACGCCGTCCCCGGCCTGGCCCGCCAATCGTCGCGACGGCTCGCTTGGCGCCCAACCAAACCCTCCAGGCGTCCGGACCGGTTCTGCGGCGCAGACTCCTGGCCCGGGCGCGAGGCACCGCCTTTGTGATACCGTCCGAACGGTTTCCGCGGGGTGACCCGCGCACCAACGTCCACTCGCGGCCATGGAGGCACCCATGAGACCTCGTCACTTCCCCCTGCTAGTTGCCCTCGTGCTGGCGATCGCCGCGGCCGTCATCGGCGGTGGACTGACGCGACCGGCGGTGCTGACCGCCGGCGGGCAGGAAGGACAGGCGGACGCGGCGGCGTTCCAGTTCGACGCCACGTGGCCGAAGCCGCTGCCCGACAACTGGACGCTGGGCAACGTGGTGGGGGTCGCGGTGGACGCCCGCGACCACATCTGGATCGTGCACCGCCCCGGCAGCCTCACCCTGCAGGAGCGCGGCGCCGACGAGGACCCGCCGCTCGCCGAGTGCTGCCGTTCGGCACCGCCGGTCATCGAGTTCGACCAGGCCGGCAACGTGGTGAACGCCTGGGGCGGCCCCGGCGAGGGCTACGAGTGGCCCGACTCGGAGCACGGCATCTTCATCGACCACCTCGACAACGTGTGGCTCGGCGGCAGCGGCGGCGACGACGCCCACATCCTGAAGTTCACCCGCGACGGCGAGTTCCTGCTGCAGATCGGCCGGCACGGCCGGGGCGAGGGCAGCAACGACCTCGCCAACTTCGGCCAGCCGGCCGAGATCGACGTCGACCCCGAGACCAACGAGGTGTACATCGCCGACGGCTACGGCAACCGCCGGGTCGCGGTCTTCGACGCCGACACCGGCGAGTACAAGCGCCACTGGGGCGCCTACGGCAACCGGCCCACCGACGAGGCCTACAGCTACGACCCCGACGCACCGCCCTCGCAGCAGTTCGGGCGCCCGGTCCACTGCGCGACTCTGTCCGGCGACGGCCTCGTCTACGTGTGCGACCGGGTCAACGACCGCATCCAGGTGTTCGAGCGGGACGGCACGTTCCTGAACGAGGTGGTCATCGCGGGCCGCACCCGCGGGTTCGGGTCGGCGTTCGACGTCGACTTCTCGCCCGACGGCGACCAGCGGGTCCTCTACAACATCGACGGCATGAACCAGAAGGTGTGGCTGATCGAGCGGTCGAGCCTCGAGATCCTGGGGTCGTTCGGCTTCGGCGGCCACATGGCGGGCGGGTTCACCGCCGCCCACAGCCTCGCCGTCGACTCGAGCGGCAACATCTACGTCGGCGAGACACTGGAGGGCAAGCGGGTGCAGCGGTTCGTCAACATGCAGTAGGACCTCTGTCCGCGCCGTAGAGCGCCGCGCCGCGGGCTCCTTGAGGGTTGGCCGTGCGCCAGGCGGAGCCGGAAGGCGACACTTGGCGGGCCGGGCGGCGGGCGACGGCCGGGCCATCGTCCTGCCGGGGTCGGCGTCCGCTGTACGTTGCCGTCGCGGTTTGCTCGGCCGGCCCGCTGCGGCGGGCCGGAACCGCCGCTGCATGCCTCTGTCGGAGGTGTTGCACCAAGTGGGGGACGGACAACAAAGAAATACGGAGCGGGAAGGGAGCCGGATGAGCGAAGCAGTACACGTGTTGGAACCGGTGAAGTCGTTGTGGGAGGTCTGGTCCCATGAGGCGCACTGCTTTACGCCATGGCTGGCCAAGCGCCTCGATCGCCTCGGTGATGCGCTGAGTATGGAGCTGAAACTCGAAGCAACGGAAGTGACGTTGCCACTGGCCGGTCGAGCGGACATCGTCGCCCGGCAAGCCCCGACGGGGGCCATGGTCGTGATCGAGAACCAACTCGGGGAATCGGATGACTCGCACTGCCTCCGGTTGCTGGGTTATGCCGCCGATGCGGAAGCCAGCATCGTGGTGTGGTTGGCCCAGTCGTTCACTCCCTACCACCAGCGCGTCCTGAATTGGCTGAACGAGGCGGACAACATCGATGTGTACGCCGTCACGGTACGGGCCTACCGCGTCGACAAGGCCCTGGCCGTCGACTTCCAGACAGTGGTTCAGCCGCCTCGATCGCGACCGGGGTCATCCCCTCCTGTCACGGTTACGACGGGCACGCTCTACGCCGAGTTCTACCGACCACTGGTGGCGCGGCTGCAGCGAAGCGGGATGCCGAAGGTGGGCAAGGGAGGTTGGCGGGGCCGGTGGCGGTCGTTCCAGACCGGCCACCCGGGCGCAGTTTACGCTACGGGGTTCGACGAGGGAAAGCCGCAGGCGTTCCTGACCCTGGTTGGGGACGGCCACCTGCACAGGTACCGAGCCCTGCTCCAGCACCGGGAAGAGATCGCCGCGAAGGTGGAGGGGACCGTCGTGTGGGACGAGGAACGCGAGGGAGCTTCGGACTCGTCCGTCAAGCTGGAGAGGGATGAGGTGTGCAGTCTGACAGGGCCCGAAGAGGACCTGGAGCGGGCGCGGGAGTGGATGGCCGCGAGCCTTCTCGCGCTGCGAGATGCTGTGCAACCGCACCTCGATCAGGCAATGGGCGCCGCCCAGGACGACAAACAGGTGGGTGGCGACGAGCCGGTTACGAGCGCGCCGCCGATCAGGTAACGAGCGTCTAGCTAGCTAAGCTAAGCCAGCTAAGCTAGGAGGTTTCATATGGTGTCACGGACGTGGTCGGCGGCTGTATTGACGCTCACTACTGTCCCACACACCTTCAAATAGAGGCGGCTTGAACCTTCCAGATCTGGTAGAATGATTTGGCCCTCAAGTCATTCAAAAGACAGGAGATCCAAGCCGTGGCCCATCATAACACAGTCTTCGCGCAACTCCTCAGGTTCCTTCCGAGACATGAATTCGACGCCGAGGCGCGCGAGCACCAGTGCGGCCAGGGGCTGCGCGTCATGAGCCGCTGGGCGCAGTTCGTGGCCCTCGGCGTGGCGCAGTTGACGGGCCGACAGAGCCTGCGGGACATCGTGAGCAACCTCAGCGCCCAGGGGCGCAAGCTCTATCACCTCGGCGTGAGGACGGTGGTCAGCCGCTCGTCGCTGGCGCGGGTCAACACCGAGCAGCCGTACACCCTCTACGAAGCGTTGTTCGGACGCCTGTTGAGCCGCTGCCAGGAACGCGCGCCGAGGCACGGCTTTCGGTTCAGGAACAAGTTGTACTCCGTCGATGCGTCCACCATCGACTTGTGTCTGTCGGTCTTCCCGTGGGCGTCGTTTCGACGCACGAAGGCGGCCGTCAAGCTGCACGTCGGACTGGATCACGGCGGCCATCTGCCGACCTTCGTCAGGGTGACCGACGGCAAAACCGCCGACGTCACGGCGGCCCGCATCTGGGAGTTTCCGGCCGGCAGCGTGGTCGTGGCGGACCGCGCGTATCTGGACTTCAAGTGGTTCCATCAGTTGCAGGCGCGGGGCGTGACCTTTGTGACGCGCCTGAAGCGGGGCGTGCGGTATCGGGTCACGAAAGCGCACGCCGTCCGCCCCGGGACCGGGGTCATCAGCGACGAGACGATGGAGCTGACGAGCGCTCGGGGCCGCAAGGCATATGGTGAGCCGCTGCGACGGGTGGTCTATAAGGACCCGGAAACGAAGAATCGGTACGTATTCGTGACCAACAACACGACGTGGGTGGCGAAGACGATTGCGGACATCTACAAATCGCGATGGCAGATCGAGCTGTTTTTCAAGTGGATCAAGCAACATCTGAAGGTGAAGCGGTTCGTGGGCCGGTCGAAGAACGCGGTCTTGACGCAGTTGTGGGTGGCGATGTGCATGTACCTGCTGTTGGCGTATCTCAAGTTCCTCATGCGAGTGAGTTGGAGCCTTTACAAGATGCTGCAGGTGCTCCAGCTCAACCTGTTTGAACGTCGGCCACTCCTGGATCTTCTCACGACGCCGTCGCCACCGGGTTCTGACCCTCCCGACCCCCAGTTGTCGCTGACGTGGGCCTAAAATCGCCAAAAATGTGGGACACTAGTGATTGACGCTGGCCGTGCTGGTGGTCGGCTGCGGCGATGGGGAGGTCGTCGGCGAGGCCGACGCGGTGCCGCCCCCGTCGTCCGGGCCTGAGTGTCTGCGGGCGTGGGCGGCAGGCGAGCCGGTCGGCGAGAGCGTCGAGAGCTACATAAGCTGCTTCGACGCACGGGTCGAGGGTGCGAGGTTCGCCGCAGAGATCGAGGCGCTGTGCTACTCGGAGGTCGAGGCGGGGCGGCGAGTACTCTCCGACTGCGATTTCGACATGGAGGCCTTGACGCAACGGGGAGGGTGCATGACAGCCGGCGTCATGCTGGAGACGCTGGGGGCAATGGTCGGGCTGGAGGTCGACCGGCGAGAGGGCGCGGCAGTGTCGGCGAGGGCGGCGCGGGTGCTGCTGGCTGCGGCTGGCCGGCTGGAGGCACTGTCACGTGGCGCGCCGGTGCCTGACGATTGGGGCTGCTAGTGCTGCGCCACAAATAAACATTAGGACTGTCGGGGAACTCATCCCGAGCCGATAGAGTTCCCATGCCACAGAAGAAGTACATCGTTCGACTCACGGCGGAGGAACGCGAGGTCTGTCAAGAGACGATTCGCAAGCTCAGCGGAAGCAGCGAGAAGGTGCGCCGCGCGCAGATTCTCTTGAAGGCCGATGCGGACGGGCCGGCGTGGACCGACCACCAGATCGCCGACGCCTTCTCGTGCCGCACCAAAACCGTCGAAAACATTCGCGAGCGATGCGTGCAAGAGGGATTCGAGCGGGCGCTGGCGCGAAAAAGCGGGAGTCCCCCCCGGTCCCCAAGCGGCTGGACGGCGAACAGGAGGCGCAGGTCATCGCCCTGCGTACGGGGCCACCCCCGAAGGGCTTCGCGAACTGGTCGTTGCGCCTGCTGGCGCGCCGGGTCGTCGAGCTGGAGATCGTCGAGTCGGTCAGCCACGAGACCATCCGGAGGACACTAAAAAAAACAGGATGACCCAGCGGAAGATCGAGTACTGGGTGATTCCCCCGCAGGCCGATGCCGAGTTCGTGGCGCACATGGAGCGCGTCTTGGACATCTATGCGCAGCCGTACGACCCGGCTTGCCCGGTCGTGTGCATGGATGAGCAGCCGGTGCAGCTGGTCAAGGAAACTCGCCCGCCGCTGGCGGCCACGCCGGAACGGCCCCGCCGCGGCGACTACGAGTACGAACGGGCTGGCACGGCCTCGGTCTTCCTGTTCGCCGAGCCGCTGGCGAGTTGGCGGCAGGCGACGGCCCGGGACCGGCGTACGAAGGCGGACTGGGCGGTGGAAGTTGCCGACCTGTTGGAGGGGCGCTACGCCGAATGCCCGAAGGTCACCTTGGTGTGCGACAACCTGAACACGCACACGATGGGCGCCTTCTACGAGGTGTTCGAGCCGACCCGGGCACGGGAATTGGTTCGTCGGATCGAGTTCTGCTACACGCCGAAGCACGGGAGCTGGCTGAACATCGCGGAGAACGAACTGAGTTCGATGACGCGGCAGTGCCTGCACGGGCGCCGCATCGGCGACCTCGAGACGCTGCACGGCGAAGTCTCGGCGTGGTCCACCGACGTCACTGGCACGCAACGCGGCGTCGACTGGCAGATGAAGGTCAAGGATGCTCGCTGTAAACTCAAGTCCATCTATCCGAAGATTATAATGTGACGCAGCACTAGCCTTGCTAGCTAGCCAAGGCGGTGCGCGGCGCTCGGAAATGAACATCGCTGGAACCGCTTTGTCGCAGCGTCGTGGCGCTCCCGTTTACGCGCCCCGGGGGAGGTCGTCGACGATGCGGCGGTCGCGAGTGCGGGGCCCGACCGTCCTCAGCGCACGAGCCGCCCGGCGCGCACCCAGACCTCGCCGCCGACCGTCACCGTGGTGTCCGTGAAGAAGTTCCAGCGGACGTAGCCGCCGGTGACGGTCCCGCCGAGCTCGGAGTTGTCGCCGAGCGACAGCCGCACGATGCCCGCGCCGTAGCCGTAGTACGGGATCCAGGGGTTGCGCTCGGGCACCGCGAGCAGCGGGTTGAACCCGAGCGCGAACTCCCGGAACGCCCGCGCCTCCTCCGGAACACCCGCCAGCTCAGCCTCGGCCGCCTCCTGACCCGACTCGGCGGTCGTCCCGGTGACCCGCCCACCCTCGATCTCCACCCGCAGGCCGGTGACCGGCCGCCCGTCCCACTGCGAAGGCGGGAAGACGATGACGCCGTCCACGGTCTCCTCCACAGGGGCCACCCGGATGGCCCCCGACGGCAGCTCGATCTCACGGTCGATGAGGATGACGCCCTGGTCGGTCCGCGCCTTCGAGGCGTCGCCGTCGCCGAAGTTCACCGGCCGGTCGCCGATGCGGAACCGGATGTCGGTGCCCAGCGGCGACGTGACCCGCACCTCCGCCCCGCGCATCGCCGCGACGAAGCGCCGCTGCGCCGCCGCCAGCCCCGCGTAGTCGGTCTCGAGCAGCGCCCGCTGATACGCGGCGTCGATGACCGCCTGCGACGGCATGGGCTGCCCCGGCAGGGGGAACGCGCTGCCGTTCTGGGTCCAGTGGAAGTGGATGGTGCGGCCGATGCCCTCGTGCAGCAGGTCCTGCAGCGCCGCGTACACCGCGTGGTCGGGCCGCGCCCCCGGCAGCATGATGGCGCCGTCGAAGCCGCGCAGCATCTCGCGGTAGACGGCCCGCGCGGCCGCCGCGCCCTCGGCCAGCAGGTCGGCGTCCCAGTCCTCGGGGTGCGGCTCCTCGATGACGTCGATCACCCCGAGGTCGACGGCGCCCGCCCGCAGCAGGGCGTAGCGCAGCGGCGGAATCAGCTCATCGAACTGCCCCGGCCGCGCCACCAGCAGGATGCGCTCGCCCGGCTCGGGCGCGAGCTGGGCAACCAGCCGCCCGGCCATCGCCTCCCACTGCATGGTCAGCCGGGGCTGGGCGGGGGCGGAACCGGCCCCGAGGGACAGGACCAGGCCGCCGGCGGCGACGACGCGCGTGACACGCTTCATGGTTCGAATCTCCCGATGCACGCCACGAGGACGCCGACCCGCCGCGACTCACGCCGTTGGCGCGGCTCCCGGCACCCCCGGGCGACTGGCGCCGCCGCGGGCGGCCGCGGCGCATCTTTTCCTGAACTGCGTCGATTCGCGAAAAAATGTCGCTCCGCGATCATCCACGCCGACACGCGCTCTCGCCACGCCCCGTCGGTCGGGCCTCAAGCCCGCGGGCACCCTTCGCCGGCCTCGGTGAAACGCGGCCGTCCGCGGGTGTCCTACGGCCAGAGCCAGCCGAACGTGCCGGCCGTCAGCAGGGCGTAGATCACCCCGTCGAACATCGTCAGCAGGGTGAAGCGCCAGCTCCGGTGCCACCAGATGGTGCTCTGCGGAATCGCCAGCGCGTAGCCGGCGAAGGCCACGATGCCCACGACGCGGAAGACGAGGCCGTACTCGGCGCCGGGCGCGAGGGTCAGGCCGGCCGTGTAGCCGGCGACGGCGCCGACGACCACGCAGTAGACGAACCACTGCGCCAGGCTCCTGCCGACGGCCAGCAGCCCGTTGGGGAGCACCGTCAGGAACACGACGGGGCCGCGTTTCAGTTGCTCCGCGAACTCCGGGGTGTTCATCTCCTTCATGCTCGACGCCCGCGGGATGGCGTAGTCGCCCGGCGGAATCTCCAGCCCCCGCAACGCGTCCGCCGCCTTCTCCTGATCGGGGACCGGCCCGGCGTCGCCGACGTGATACGACAGCAGCATGTGGATGACCGAGCTGGCGACGAAGACGAGGACCGCCGACAGCAGGACCGGCAGCCACAGCGACAAGATGGACACCATTCGCGACCTCCTGGCCGGCGAGCATACCCCACTTCCCGTCCCGCGCGGACCGCCCCGTCCGCATCGGGCGCACGTCAGATTCGCGAGATGGCTGCCACCCTGGGCTGTCAGGCTCCCGATTCCCGGTGTTCTCGGCCGCGAAACCCCTCCGGAACGCGGCGTCCCGGCCTCAGCGGTACGGTTTGCGGGTCGCGTCTCACCTTCTCGACGTGCGCCCGCCCGCATCCCGCCGCCCGGAGCCCCGACGGGGTCCGCCGGCACTCGGGCGGGCATGCCCGTGCGCCGCGATCCGCCGACGGGCGAATTGCGATAACATCCGCTCGCAGCCGTCGGGGCGCGACGTCCCGCCGGCGCCCGCCGGGCCCCTCGCCGCGAAACGGCGGGCGCACCCGACGGGTCGATGGGCGGAAGCCGGCGCCGCGAACCGGCGACGGCTTCCCCGACCAGATTGCCGAGCCGATGGAAAGGGGTACACGATGCTGCTGGCGCTGCGATCCTGTCGTCCGGTGTTCCGGGCCGTCCTGTCGGCCCCGGTGCTCGCCATCCTGCTGGGAATCGCGATGATCGGCACCGAGGCCGCCGTGCACGCCCAGTCCGACGAGCCGCTCGGCCACGGCTACAGCCGGCCCGCCCGGAGCCCCCACGGCAGCCGGTCCGAGGTCATCGCGCCGCACGGGATGGTGGCGGCCAGCCAGCCCCTCGCGGCCCAGGTCGGCCTCGACATCCTCAAGGCGGGCGGCAACGCCATCGACGCGGCGGTGGCCGTCAACGCCGTCCTCGGCCTCGTCGAGCCGCACATGAACGGCATCGGCGGCGACCTCTTCGCCCTCGTCTGGGACGCCGACACCGAGCGGCTCTACGGGTTGAACGCCACCGGGCGGGCACCGTACGAGATCAGCCGCGAGACCCTCGTCCGCCAGGGCTACAGCCGCATGCCGGGGAACGGACCGCTCACCTGGACCGTGCCGGGCGCCGTCGACGGCTGGCACGAGCTGCTCGAGCGCTTCGGCACGATGAGCCTCGCCGAGGTGCTCGCCCCCGCCATCCGCTACGCCCGCGAGGGCTTCCCGGTGAGCGAGATCATCCAGCGGCAGTGGGCGGGGGCGATGCCGTCGCTGGTGCAGTGGCCAGACTCGGCCGCCACCTACCTGCCGAACGGCCGGCCGCCGCGCGTCGGCGAGGTCTTCCGCAACCCGCGGCTCGCCGACACCTACGACGCCATCGCCCGGGGCGGCCGCGACGCCTTCTACAAGGGCGACATCGCCCGGCGCATCGTCTCGTTCAGCGAGGGGAACGGCGGCTACTTCACGATGGCCGACTTCGAGGACCACTCGTCGGTGTGGGTGGAGCCCGTCAGCACCAACTACCGCGGCTACGACGTCTGGGAGGTGCCGCCCAACAGCTCCGGCATCCTCGCCCTGATGATCCTCAACATCATGGAGGGCTACGACGTCCCCGCCCTCGGCAAGAACACCGCCGACGCGATCCATCTCTACACCGAGGCCAAGAAGCTCGTGTGGGCCGACCGCGACACCTACGTGGCCGACGCCGACGCCAACGAGCTGCCCACGCAGCCCCTCATCTCGAAGTCGTACGCCGACGCCCGCCGGCAGCTCATCGACCCCGAGCGCGCGTCGACCGACGTCGCCCCGGGGCAGCCGTTCGACCACAGCGACACCGTGTACCTGACCGTGGTCGACGAGGACCGCAACGCCATCTCCCTCATCGAGAGCATCTTCGGCGGCTTCGGCTCGATGGTCGTGCCGGGCGACCTCGGCTTCGCCCTCCAGAACCGCGGCTCCGGCTTCACGCTCGAAGAAGGCCACCTCAACTCCCTCGAGCCCCACAAGCGCTCGCTGCACACCAACATGCCCGGCTTCGTCACCAGGGACGGCAGGCCGTTCATGTCGTTCGGGGTCATGGGCGGCGCCATGCAGCCCCAGGGCCACTGGCAGGTGCTGTCGAACATCATCGACTTCGGCATGAACCTCCAGGAGGCGGGCGACGCCGCCCGGGTGCGCCACAGCCCGAGCAGCCGCCCCGGCGGCACCGTCGCGGTCGAGCCCGGCGTCTCCGACGAGGTCATCGCCGAGCTCCGGCGCCGCGGCCACAACGTCGTGCGCGCCGGCGGCGGGGGGATGGGGGGCTACCAGGCCATCATGATCCACCCCGAGACCGGCATGCTGCATGGGGGGACGGACGTCCGCAAGGACGGGCAGGTGGTGGGGTACTGAGCCGTGAAACAGACACTTGAGGCACCACAGAAAGAACTGAAACGTATCTTCAGCGACGATTATCTCTTCGAGATCCCGCCCTACCAGCGTCCGTACGCCTGGATCACCGAGCAGACGTCCGAACTACTCAGCGATCTATTCACTGCTGTCCCACTAAGTGCATACGGGAACGGGCTTGGAACCCTCTGTGCTGGTATGATTGGAATTGTCGAAAAGACCAATCAAACACAGGAGGAACCAAGCCCGTGGCTCACAATAATACAGTATTCGCGCAGGTGCTCAAACTCGTGCCGAGACATGAGTTCGAGAGCTTGGCACGCAAGCACAAGTCGGGACGGAGGGCCCGTAGCATGACGCGGTGGGGCCAGTTCGTGGCGATGGGGATGGCCCAGTTGACGGGACGCTGCAGCCTCCGGGACATCGTCTCGAATCTCGCGGTGCAGTCCTGCAAGCTCTACCATCTGGGGGTCGGCGTGGTGACCCGGTCGTCTGACTCACCTTCCGGGTCGACCGCGACGAGATCGTCGATGTCGACCTGAAGGGCCACCACTGAAGAGCGACACGATGAGAATGATGAATCCGCCCCACCCCGGCGAGTTCGTGAAGACGGAGGTCATTAGCGCCGCTGGGCCTGACCGTCGCCGACGCCGCCGGCGTGCTGGGCGTCTCCCGTCCGGCTCTGTCGGCGTTCCTCAACGGCCGGTCCGATCTGTCGGGGAACATGGCGCTGCGCATCGAAAAGGCATTCGGCGTCGAGATGGACACCCTCATGCGCATGCAGGCGTCCTTCGACATCGCCCGCACCCGCAAGCGCGCGGGGAGACGTCCGCGTCGCACCCTATCGTCCAAACGCGGCGAGGACGTGACCTCGGCGTGCCCTGGCCCGCCAATCGTCGCCTTCGACTCCGCTGAGCGCCCAACCGACCCCTCCAGGAGTCCGCGCCGTCCCTACGGCGCAGACTCCTATTCGGCCCGCAGGACGTCGGTGGGGTCGACGCGCGTGGCGTACCGGGCGGGTCCCCGGCAGGCGAGGAACGCCGCCGCGAGGAAGAGGGCGGGCACGGCCGCGAGCGTGGTGGGATCCGCCGTTTCGACGTCGTAGAGCAGGCGCGACAGCAGCCGGCCGGCGCCGGCGCTCGCGGCGAGGCCGAGGACGAGGCCGAGCGCGGTGAGCCGGAAGCCGCGCCCGACGACGAGGGCGTAGACCTGACCCGGGGTCGCGCCCAGCGCGATGCGGATGCCGATCTCGCGCTCGCGCCGGCGGACCACGTAGCCCATCAGGCCGTAGAGGCCCACCAGGGCCAGGCTCAGGGCGAGCCCCGCCGCGGTCGCGGCGAGGCCGGCGTGCACCCGCGACTCGCGGGTCGCGGCGCGCCGCAGCCCGGCGAAGGTCGCGGCCTCGGAGAGGGCGACCGCGGGGTCGAGCCCGCCAGCGCGGCGGCGCAGCAGGGCCGGCCCGTCGGCCGCGCCGCTCCGCGTGCGGATCGTCACGTAGGCGCCGTCCTGCTGACCCTGGCCGTACGGCACGTACACCATCGGCCGGGGCGGGAGACGAACGTCGCGGCCCGCGGTGTCGCCCACGACGCCGACGATGCGGCGCGGCTGCTCTTCACCCTGGAGGCGAACCGTCCGCCCCACCGCGCTTCGGCGGGGATAGTGGTCGGCGGCGAGCGCCTGGCCGATCACCGCCACCGGCGCACCCGCCGCCGCGTCGGTGCGGCCGAACGCGCGCCCGGCACGCACGGGGATGCCGAAGGTCTCGAAGTAGTCGCCGGTGACCGCGTTGAGCTGCGTCTCCACTGGCGTCTCGGGTCCCACGAGCGCCGAACCGGCCAGCCGCACCTCGACGCGCCCGGGACCCGACCCCGGGCGTCGGGTCGACGCGCTCGCGACGGCGACGAAGCTCTCGGCCCGCAGGTCGGCGAGGAGCCGGTCGACCGCGGCCCCGGCCAGATCGGGATCGTCCGCCCACGCGCGGGGGAACGACATCCGCAGGCTCGCCCCGTGGGGCGCGTCGAACCCCTGGTCGATCCGCTGCGTGTTCCAGGCGCTCCGCAGCAGGAGGCCGCACCCGACGACGAGCACCGTCGAGAGGGCGACCTGGGTGACCACGAGGGCGCTCATCGCCGTGGACCGGCCGGCCGCGCTGTAGCCGCGGGACAGCGACGCGGCCTCGGGCCGGTCGCGGAGGACCCGCCACACCGCGGGCGTCGCGAACGCGAAGCCGGTCACGACGGTGACGGCCAGTCCGATGCCCAGCAGGCGGCGGTCCGGCACGAGGTCGAGCTGATAGGGAACGGTGAGGGGCAGGAGGGGCGCGAGCGCGCTCGACCATGCGACCAGGGCGGTCGCGCCGAGCCCACCGGCCGCCACGAGCAGGGCGACCTCCACCCCGAGCCGCCGCACCAGGTCGGCCCGGGAGGCGCCCAGGGCCCGGCGAATCGCCAGCTCGCGCCGCCACTCCGTCGATCGCGCCAGCAGCAGCGTGGCCAGGTTCGCGCACGCGACGGCCAGCGCCGCCGCCGCCATGAGGCCGAGGACCGCCAGGAACCCGGCGACCTCGTCCCGGAACTCGGGCCACAGCCGCAGATAGCTCCCGGGCAGGGCGTTCACGCGCCACGGCGCCCCCGTCTCCGGGTAGTAGACGCTCTCGACGCGGTCGCGGGCGAGGACCTCGTCCACCGGGTCGATGCGCGCCCGGGCCGCCTCCAGGGCCACGCCGGGAGCGAGGCGGCCGAGGGTCTGGAAGACCGGGAGGCGGCCGTTCAGGACGTCGCGCCCCCAGAAGTACTCGTCGGCCATCGTCGCCGGAATCCAGAACGCGCTCTCGAACGACGGCCACACCGCGCCGCGGAAGCCCGGGGGCGTCACCCCGACGACGTCGTAGACCGCCTCGTCCAGGCGCACCGTCCTCCCCACGATCTCCGGGTCGGCCGTGAACTGGCTGCGCCACAGGAAGTCCGAGAGCACGACGACGCGGGGCCCGCCGGGGACGACGTTGTCGGCGGGGCCGATGAGGCGCCCGAGGGCGGGCTGGACCCCGAGGACGGAGAAGAAGGCGCCCGACACCATCTCGCCCTCGTGGCGCTCGGGAAACGCCCCCCCGCCCACCGTCATGAAGACCCGGCAGAACGCGGCGAGGTCGACGGTGTCCTCGAGCGCCGTCCGGAGCTCGGCGTAGTCGGGGTACGGCAGCGGCGAGTACTCGGGGCCGCTCGTCAGGTACAGCGTGACCAGCTCGTCGCCGGCCGCGAAGCGCAGCGGCCGCACGAACGCCTGGTCGAGAAGGCCCGCGACGAGGGTCGAGCCGGCCACCCCGATGGCCAGCGTGAGCACGCCGGCCGCCGTCCATCCCGGCTTGCGGGCGAGGGCGCGGCCGGCGAGGCGCAGGTCCTGCCGGATGTCGCCGAAACGGTGACGGCGGCGTTCTCGAGGTTCCGCGTCTCCCATGTTCGGAATTGTATCCGTGGCCGGCGCCAAGGCCCCTTGCGTCGGGGTGACCCGGCTCCTCGGCAGGATCCCATGATCCGTCCGGTCGCCGCGCAGGGCGAGCATCCGACCGGCCCGCTTGGGTCAGATCGCCCGAATCGGGCCCGGATAGCGCGCGACGACGTCATCCGCGGTCAGCAGCGTGATGCCCTCCACCTGGGCCTGCGCCACCAGGATGCGGTCGAACGGGTCCCTGTGGATCGGAGGCAGCAGGTCGACGGCCACGGCATGCGCGCCGGTCACCGGCAGCTCCGTGTAGCCGTGCTCGAGCAGGCCCCGCCGGAGAAGGCGCGGGTCGACCTTGAAGTCCTCCCGCCCCAGCGCGTTCTTGACCGCGACCTCCCAGAGCGAGGCGGCGCTGAAGACGACCTCGGTCTCGGGGTCCTCGACCAGCGAGCGCGCCCGGTCCGACAGACGCGACGGCACGCCCGCGGCCCAGAGCAGGACGTGCGTGTCCAGGAGGACCTTCACTCGTCACCCTCGAACTGGCCTGCAATCTCCGGGGATCCGATGCGGTCGAAGTCCTCCGGCACCGAGATCCGACCGGCCAGGAAGCCGACCCGGCGCCCGCCCGGCGCCGGCGCGTCCACGGCCGTCACCCTGACGAGCGGCTTGCCCGCGCGAGCGATGATGAACGGTTCGCCGCCGGCGGCGGCCTCGACGAGCCTCGAGAGATGCGTCTTGGCTTCGTGCATGTTGACGATGCGCATGCTTCATGGCTCCTTGGACTTAGTTTAACGAACTTAGTCTATAGTGCGTCTTCGTACACGTCCAGGGCGCGTCGGGCCGCGGTAACATCGAGCCATGCCCTGGATACGCACCGTCGGCGTCGAGGCGGCCACCGGCCGTCTCGCCAGAAGCTACCGCGCCGCGGTGGAGCGCGCCGGCCGGGTGTTCGGCATCGTGCGGACCATGAGCGTGCAGCCGGCGGTGCTGGACGCCTCCATTGGGCTCTACGGGGCCATCATGAAGGCCCCCGGCGACCTCTCCCTGGCGCAGCGGGAGATGCTGGCGACGGTAGTGAGCCGCGCCAACGACTGCCACTATTGAATGCTGCAGCACGCGGACGATCTCCGGGCCGAGATCGCACGGGAGGGCGGCGACACGGGGCTGGCCGACGCGGTGCTCGCCGACTGGCGCGGCGCCGGGCTCGAGCCGGTCGACGCGGCGCTCTGCGCCTACGCCGAGAAGCTCACCCGGGAGCCGGCGGCGATGACCGAGGCGGACCTGGGGCCGCTACGCGCCGCCGGGCTCGGCGACGAGGCGATACACCTCGCCGTCCAGGTCGTCGCCTTCTTCAACTACATCAACCGCGTCGCCGACGCTGTCCACGTCGAGCTCGAGCCGGAAATGCCGTCCTACCCGGACGGATCGCGCTAGAGTTCTGCGCCGTAGTTGCGGTGCAGACTCCTGGGCGCGGTTGGTCGAGCGGCAGTCGGAGCCGGGGGCCACGGGACCGGCCGTCCCCCCTTGACGTTCTACCCGATAGTCGCTACTCTGGTAGCCATTCTACTTGGAGGAGCGCATGGCCCCGATGCACCTGCCCGACTGGTGCCGTCGCCTCTGGCCCTATCTCGGGCGGCGACAGGCGGAGACGGACCTGCAGGAGGAGCTGCGGCTCCATCTCGAGCTGGAGCGTGAGCGTCTGCAGGACGCGGGCGTTCCCGAGGCGGAGGCGAGCCGGGCGGCGCGGCGCAAGCTGGGCAACGCGCTCCTGATTCGCGAACGCACGCGCGACGTCTGGGGCTGGCGCTGGCTCGACGACCTCGGGCGGGACGTGCGTCACGCCCTGCGGGGGCTGGGGCGCAGCCCCGGCTTCACCGCCATCGTGATGTGCGTCCTGGCCCTGGGCGTCGGCGCCAACACCGCGATGTTCAGCATCGTCTACGGCGTGATGCTCCGGCCGCTCCCCTATCCCGACTCCGAAGCCATCGTGCACATCGGCGAGTCGTTCGGGGGGGTCCGCAGGGGCCTCGGACGCCCCGCCATGCCCCTGCTCCGGGAAGAGGCCGAGTCGTTCGAGCAGCTCGCCGCCTACGGGACACGCGACGTCGAGTGGGCGGGTCCGGACGGTGCGGTCACCCTGCGCGGCGCGACGGTCTCGCCGTCGCTCTTCCCGGTGCTGCGGGCGACGCCGCACGTCGGGCGGCTGTTCGCCGAGGACGACGGCGAGGCCGGCGCCGAGGGGGTCG
This sequence comes from Vicinamibacterales bacterium, assembly GCA_965215105.1. Lineage (GTDB taxonomy): Bacteria > Acidobacteriota > Vicinamibacteria > Vicinamibacterales > UBA8438 > JAJEEA01. The sequence goes on along the minus strand of OZ244051.1, from coordinate 6,313,529 downwards.
TGCTGCTCAGCCATCGGGCGTGGGCCGCACGCTTCGCGTCCGACCCGGACGTCGTCGGGACCGTCCTCGCCCTCGACGGCGCACCCCACAGCGTGATCGGGGTGCTCGCCGAGGGGTTCCACTTTCCGAGCCCGGACGAGGAGATCTGGACGCCCGAAGCGATTGCACCCGTCCCCCGGCCCTCCCGGTTGCGCGAGACGGTCGGAAGGCTTCGCCGGATGAACGCCCGGCTGTGGGCCGCGGTCGTCCAGCCGCGCTTCTACGCCGTCTTCGCCGGCGGCCTGGCGGCGCTGGCGCTGTTCCTGGCCGCGTTCGGCGTCTACGGCCTGCTCAGCCATGCCGTCTCGCAGCGGCGCCGGGAGATCGGGGTCCGCATGGCGCTGGGCGCGCAGCGCGGCGACATCGTCGCGCTCGTCGTCAGGCAAGGGGCCGCGCTCGTCACGGCGGGCGCCCTCCTCGGCATCGTCGCCGCCGCCGCGTCGAGCCGCGTGCTGGAGAGCTTCCTGTACGGCGTCGCCTCGGACGACCGGCTGACGCTCGTGGGGGCGCCGCTCGTGCTGGTGGCGGCGGCGGTCGCCGCCTGCTGGCTGCCGGCACGCCGGGCGACCCGGATCGATCCGGTACAGGCCCTCCGCGTCGAGTAGTGGACCGTCTGCGAGAGAAAGCTGTCCATGCCCGGGGCCGACTTCGGGCGCCTGCGAAGCGTGATTCGACAACCGGAGGGCACCGTCAGTTCCAGCACATCCAGTAGTCGGCGGCCTGCGCCGGCCATGCCCGTCATCGGAGCGTGAACCGGGCAGGCAGGGGGACCTCCTTGCTCGACTTTGCTCCGATTCGCACGACCAACCCGGCGGCACCGTGGTCATGTCCCGCGGCAAACGGCCTCATGGCGCAACGACCGGCCTCGAGCGGCATGCCGTCACCGACCCTTGCGAGGCGTCCTGCCTCGACCGGCGCCAGGACCCGGAAGCTCGCCGACCTCCCGCCGGGCATACTAGAATCAGGCCAGTTCCGCAGCCGACAGGCGATCGCCGAGGAGTGGTGTCCAGGACACTCGAACGGAGCCCACGCATGAGATCCGATGACGCACCGTGCCTCATCCGATCGCGCGGCGGCGCCCGCGGACCATTCCGTGACGTACCGGCGTCCCTCATGGGCGCAGGAGCCTGCGCCGTAGAACGGCGCGGATTCCTGGCGGGTTGGTTGGGCGCCAGGCGGAGCCGCGGGCGACGATTGGCGGGCCAGGTGGGCGACGCACCCCGCGGGCCGGGCTGCAAGACTGGACGGAGAGGTTACTCATGAAGCGACTTCATCTGCTGGCGGCAGGACTTGCCCTGGCTCTCACCGGCTGCGCAGAGGCACCGCCTCCAAAGGGGGAGGGCGCGCTGGCGCTCGTCGGGGCGCAGCTCATCGACGCCACCGGGGCGCCGCCGGTGGCCGACTCGGTGGTCGTCATCCGCGACGGCCGCATCGAGAGCGCCGGACCGCGGGACGCGACGCCGGTGCCCGACGGCGCGGAGACCGTGGACCTGGCCGGGAAGACGATCATCCCCGGCCTCGTGAACCTGCACGTGCACTACCGCGAGGGACCGGAGGAGATCGAGCGCCAGTTCCGGTCGCAGCTCCACTACGGGGTGACCACCGCCCGGAGCACGGGCAGCGACACGCCGGAGCGGGTCGCCTACCTGCTCGGGGCCGCCGGCCGTTCCGACGCGCCCCGGACCTATACGGCGGGGATGGGGTTCTCGTACCCCGGCGGCTTCAACGCGGCGGGCCGCAACGCCCCCGCCACCGAAGAAGAAGCGCGGGCGCTGGTGCGCGACCAGGTCGCGCTCGGCGTGCACTTCATCAAGATGTGGGTGAACGAGGTCGCCGAGCCGGGCCTGAAGATTCCACCCGAGATACGCGCGGCCATCATCGACGAGGCGGTGTCGAACGGCGCCATCCCCGTCGCCCACATCGACGACGAGGCCGACGGCCGGCAGCTCGTCGAGGCGGGCCTGCGCGACTTCCTGCACAGCACCGTGCTGACCTTCGGCCCCGGCGCCGGGGTCCCCATGGACGATCCCGATCCCTCGGCCGAGTTCATCCGGATGTGCCTGGACAACGACGTCTACTTCACCCCCACCCTGTCGATCGTCCAGAACCGCTGGCACTTCGCCGAGCATCCGGAGCTGCTCGACGACCCCGAGCTGCGGACCGCGTTCGAGATGTTCAACCCGGATGCACTGGCCGGCTGGGACGACGCCGAACGCCGCGCCGAGGTCGTCGACGACCCGGGCTTCGAGAACCGCAAGGCCGCGTTCCGGCAACTGCTGGACTTCGTGAAGACGATGCACGACGCGGGGGTCGCGGTCGCGCTCGGCAACGACGCCGGAACCCCCAACGTCCCGTTCGGCTGGGGCATGCACCACGAGATGGAGATGTACGTCGAGGCCGGCCTGACCCCGATGGACGCCATTGTCGCGGCCACCGCCACCGGCGCGGCGCAGATGCCCCCGGTGGGCGACGCCGACTACGGCACCCTCGAGGCGGGCAAGGCCGCCGACCTCGTCGTGCTGAACGCGGATCCGCTCGCCGACATCCGCAACACCCTGGACATCGACCGGGTCATGCGGCTCGGCGAGTGGGTGGACCGGTCGGGATTCGTGCCGGCGCCGTAGCCGGAGCGACCCTGGCTCGACCGCCCGCGGTGGAGCCAGGTGCTGCGGGGCATCGTTCGCGGGCGGCCAGCCCGCCAATCATCGCCGGAAGAGCCTCGCGTAGCGAACGCCACCGCAGGGTTGCGCCGCGGACTCCGTCTGGCGACCAGCCAACCCTCCGGGTCGGCGCCGTTCCACCGCTCGGCCTCCCGGCTCGGAACCGGCGCCCGCACCTCCGATCGCCGCCCGACCCTTCACGAGTCCGCGCCGTCTATGGCGCAGATTCAGGGTCGCGCGGCCCATAGTGCGGGGCCGCGCCCCCGACCTCCAGCGCCCCGAGGTCGGGCGCCCTCCCGGTGAAGCCGTCGGTCACCGTCGGCAGCACCATCCCCCGGTCGACGGCGGCCGAGCCGGGCCTCAGGCGAAAGTCCAGATCGTCCGCGTCGTGGACAGTCTGGAGGGTGCCGACGTCCCGGGCGTCGAGCGCCGGGACGTTGACGAACACGTCGTATCCCACCTGCACGCTGTTCCGGTCCTGCCCGGTCGCCGCGCTGTACTCCTCGAGCGTCGCGAACTCGCGCAGCTCGAGGGCCGGCGTGTGATCCGGGGCCCGGAAGTCGGCGGCCACGTCGAACGGCGGGCTCTCCCATCGAAACGGCATCTCGGTGTCCGGCGCGGGGCCGAAGCCGTTGTAGTCCGACGACGTGTAGTTGGTGAACGTCGTGATCCCGAACAGGTTGGGACGCTGCCCTCGAAAATCGGACGGCGCGTTCTGCCCCAGAATCAGGTTGTTCCGCCAGTGCGTGTTCGACATCGTCCCGGTGGTCTCGGACAGGATGGTGTTGTTGTAGAAGACGACGCCGGCGGCGCCGAAGAAGCGGCTCGATCCGCCCGGCAGGTTGTAGCCGATGTTCCGGATCCAGTAGACGGGCCCGCCGAGCACCGGCTGGCTGCAGAACGCGTGCGACGGGTGGTTGATGAACAGGTTGCGTAGCACGCGGACGTTGTGGAGGCTCCCGTCGGTCTCGATCGGGTTGTCGTGCGAGTTGGTGATGTGGTTGTTGTAGAAGTCGATGGCGACGGGACGCCGGTCCCAGTATTCGCGCGGCGGGTACCCGGGGCCGTCGGGCGTCCCCGGTCCCGACGCGACGCTGCCGTCGGGGTTCCCGTAGGTCTCCACGTTGATCCCGTCGTGGAAGTCGGCGATGTAGTTGTAGGCCACGACGTGGCCGGGGCCGTAGAGCTTCACCGCCACGTAGGACGCCATGACGGGGGGATGGACCTGGCCGTCGACGCCGTCGAACCGCCCCCACAGCGGCGCGTCGGTCCAGCCGATCATCCGCTCCGAGTCGTTCCGGCCGTGGAAGCGGTTGTCGGCGATGTAGAAGTTGCTCGACCCCGAGTAGTTGGTGAAGACGCCGACCCCGACGTCCTCGAAGCGGCTGTGCTTGACGGTGAGCCCCTTCGCCCCCGCGATGAACTGCTGGCCGGCCCAGATGGCGAACTCGGTGTTGCGAAAGGTGATGCCCTCGAAATACGTGTAGTCGGCGGCCATGACGTTGAAGAGGGCGAAGTTGCCGTTGCCGTCGAAGACGACCTCGCCGTCGCCGGCGGCCTTGATGACGATCGGCCGCTCGGGGGTGCCGTCGGCCGTCAGGTAGTACGTGCCCTCGAACGGGAAGGCGCGGTTGGCCCCGCCGTACTCGAGGTGGTCGTAGCGGTAGAGGCCGGCGTGCACGAGCAGGGTGTCGCCGGCGCGCACCCGGGGACGCCCGGCGGTGGCGAAGTCCCCGCCGCCGCACGAGGAGTTGTACGCGCAGATCAACCCCTCGAACGACGGCTCGATCTTCGCGCCCTCGAAGCCGTGCGGATAGACGTGGAACACCCTCCCGCCCTCGTGGGGCACCGGCTCGGGCCGGGTCCGCACGGTCACGGTTCGGTCGGCCTCGCCGATCACGCCGTCGGGATCGGTCATCACGAACCGGGCCTCGTACGCGGTGTCGGGCTCGAGGTCGAGGATGCTCCCGGCGAACATGTTCGGCACGACGACGTCGAACTGGTTCCCCACCGAGATCCGCTCGCGCTGGAGCCGCAGGAGGGGGAGCGCCGGCGACCACGCCGTCCCGCCCTGCCGGCGATACGACACCTCCACCGCGGCGTTCCGGTTGTCGTCGCCCTCGATGAGCCACTCGAAGCCGAGGTTGATCAGGGTCGGGGGCTCGACGAGAAGCTCTCCCGCCGCGACCGCGCTCCCCGGCGCCTCTTCCGGCTGCGCCAGGACGACGGCGTCGCCGAGGTGCGACGCGCCAATCGGCAACAGGCCCAACACCGCGATGCCTGCGAATCGACCGACCCTCTCACACACGGACTACCTCTCTTTCTGCGGCTCGGCAGGCGGCGCGCCTTCTGCGGCTCGGCAGGCGGCGCGCGCCGGAGCCGTGGAACGCGACTCGGTTTCCGTCGGCTGTCGACAACGCCGCAGCCGTTGCACGGCCAGCTCGTCCCGACACCACCACGGTCGGCGCGAGTTCGGCAGGCGGCGCGGGCCGGAGCCGCGGAGCGGGACTCGGGCGATTCCATCGGCAGTCGACGACGCCGGAGCGTTGCACGACCAGTTCGCCCCGACGCCATCACGGCCGGCGCGAGTCGAGCCGCGCTTCGGGTCGAGCCCGGTTTCAGGCTATCATCCGATCATCGCCCGCGTGCAGGGCGACAACGCGGGAGCCGGGAACACGAACCCGCTGAACGCGGGTTCAAGGGAGAAGAAGCCATGCCATCGACACGCTATCTGATGTCCACGTTGTTCGTCTGCGGCGCGCTCGTGCTGGTCGGGTCGACCGCCGGGGCCCAGTCGGCGGGAGACACCATCACCGGCAAGGGCCTGCCGAACCCGACCGCGACCGTCATCCCGAACTGGGGCGACCTGCCCGAGGGCCGGGTGTGGGGCTCCACCGCCGGCATCGACATCGACCCGCACGACGGCCATGTGTGGGCCTACGAGCGTTGCGGCGCCGGTTCGTTCGGCGGCGGCGTGCCGGTCAACTGCGACTCGAACCCCGTCGACCCCATCTTCAAGTTCGATCGCCACACCGGCGAGGTGCTGGCGAACTTCGGCGGGGGCGTCATGATGACGCCGCACGGCATCCACGTGGACGCCGACGGCAACGTCTGGGTGACCGACTTCGTGGGGAACTCGGAGGGGACCAAGGGGCACCAGGTCCACAAGTTCAGCCCCGACGGCGAGCTGCTGATGAGCCTCGGCACGGCGGGCCAGCCGGGCACCGGCCCCAACCAGTTCAACCAGCCGAACGACGTGATCACCGCGCCGGACGGCAGCATCTTCGTCGCGGATGGGCACGGCGGACAGGGCATGACCAACGCACGGGCGATAGCGGCGGGACGCGAGGCGGGCGCCACCGGCCGCATCCTGAAGTTCGCCCCCGACGGCACGTTCATCAAGGAATGGGGACGCATCGGGACGCTGCACGGCGAGTTCCGCACCCCCCACGCGCTGGCGTTCGACTCGCAGGGGCGCCTCTTCGTCGCGGATCGCGGCAACCACCGCATCGAGATCTTCGACCAGGACGGCAACTACCTCGACTCGCTCTACTCGCACGGGCGCATCAGCGGCATCTTCATCACCCCCGACGACATGCTGTACTCCATCGACTCCGAGTCGAGCATGACCAGCCATCCCAACTGGATGAACGGCGTGCGCATCGGGCCCGCGGACGAGGACCGCATCATCGGCTTCATCCCGCCGTTCGACGCGGAGACGCGGCCGTACCAGGGCGCGGCCGGCGAGGGCGTCGCGGTGGACGCCGACGGCAACGTGTTCGCGGCGGAGGGGCCCAACTCGCTCCGCTTCGCCGGGGGCGCGTTCACGAAGTACGCGGTCGCTCGGTAGCAAGGAGGGAACCCCACCTGGCGAGACCATGGTGTGGTGCGGCGACACCGACCCGCCACGGTGGGCGTGGCGGGTGCCGCGTGGCCATGGCCGGACCGTCGATCAGGTGATGTCCGGGTTTGTTTCGGTACCGCTCCCTCGTCGCCGCGCCTTTCCGTCAGGTAGGCGTTCTCGCCGGTCTTGGCGTAACGCGGGGGCGTGCTACGGGCCCCATACAGGATAGGGAAGGACGGGACATGTTGAGGAGAGCACTCGCAATTGTTGTCACGTTCGCAACGCCCGTCGTGGGTGTGGCGCAGCAGCCGGACGGGGTGATTCTTCAATCCGCCGGTCGCGCGGCGGTCGGGATAGAGTTGCAGTCGGATGCCTCGGGCAATCGTCGTTCGATGAGCCGGACTTGGGCCGGAGTCGGCATGATCGCTTCCGGCGCCCTGCTGACCGCGACCGTCAAGACGACGGAGACCTGCTTCCCCTGCATCCGTGAGTCGGAGTGGTACAAGCCCTTGGGCTTCACAGGTATCGGGATCGCCTTAACCGGCGTCCTTCTCGCTACGGTGTGGTCGGACGTCCCGGCGAACCCCCACATCGACCTCACGGTAACGTCGGACCGCATCGAGGTCGACAAGACGTTCGGGTTCTGATGCAGAGAAGCGGGCCGTTCTGTCGGGGCGGCTGCCTTGGCAGCCGCCCCCCCGGATGGCCGCCGAGGCGGCCGTTTGAGGGCTTGGCACCTTGGCCGTACAAGTGCGGAAACCGCTCTTGAAGCCCGGCGATCGGCGGAGATCCGCATTCCAATTGGTCAAGCATCCGGCTCACACCCGGTCTGGCGGATCCAGACGCGGCCGCCCGTCGATCAACCTCGTCCTCCTGCTGGCCACGTTCCTCTCAGCGACCTGGATCGGAGCCCGCCTCCACCAGGGCTTCCTGTCGAGCCTCCAGTCGACGGAAGCGCCGTTCGTGTGGTGGCATGGACTCGGGTACAGCCTGACGATTCTTGCCATCCTGGGCGTCCACGAGCTGGGCCACTACTGCGCCTGCCGGCGCTATCGCATCAATGCGTCGCTCCCGTACTTCCTGCCGGAGCCGGTCCTGATCGGCACGCTCGGCGCCTTCATCCGCATACGGCGGCCCATTCCGACCGAACGCGCTCTCTTCGACATCGCGGTCGCCGGACCCATCGCGGGCTTCGTGGTCGCCGGGCCCGCTCTGTTCGTCGGGGTCGGCCTGTCGCAACTCTCGCCGCGGCCGAACTCTCCCGAGGAGTTCGCGATCTACCTCGGAGAGCCGCTCCTGCTTCGATTCGCGTCCTGGACCATCTGGGGTGCGACGCCGGCCTGCGAGTTGGGCCTGCACCCCATGGCCCTCGCGGCTTGGCTGGGGCTGCTGGCCGCTGCCGTCAACCTGTTTCCGGTCGGCCAACTCGACGGGGGCCACATCTCGTACGCGGTCTTCGGCGCCCGCTCGACCTTCGTGACGGTCGTCGCGGTCTTCGTTCTCCTCGCCTTGGCCCTCCGCTCGCCGATCTGGATCGTCTGGGCGGCAGTAGTGGTGGTCGCGCTCGTCGCTTTCGGTCCGCGGCACCCGCGCACCCTCGACCACGATGTGCCCATCGACGCCACGCGGGTGCTGGTCGCAACGTGCGCGCTCGTCATCTTCGTGATCTGCTTCACCCCGGCTCCGCTGCGTATCGTCGAAGGGCAGGGTGAGGGTCGCTCCGAGGCCGGCCCGGTTCATTGCAGCCCACTCCACCGCGCCGGCCCCGGTCGTGCCGTGGCGAGTCGATCGAAGAACCGGGACCTCCGAACAAGATGATCGGTTTGGCGAACAAGCTGGAACTTGGGGTACCGTTCTGCGTATATACATAAGCGATACCACGCAGCCGGCGACCTGCCGGAGGGGAAAGACCGGCGGAGGCTCATGACCGGAGACCGTCACGGCGCCCTCCGGCGCGGCGATCGACGTTCGGGGCCTTCGCCACACCTACCGGGGCGGCCACACCGCGCTCGACGGGGTCGATCTGTCCTGCGGCACCGGCCTCTTCGGCCTGCTCGGGCCCAACGGCGCGGGCAAGAGCACGCTGATGCGGATCGTCTGCACGCTGCTCCGCCCCACCGCCGGCCGGGTCCTGGTCTGCGGGCGCGACGTGACCCGCGAGCCCCGGGCGGTCCGCGCGCGGCTCGGCTATCTGCCGCAGGACTTCGGGGCCTGGAGGCTGCACCGCGTCGAGGAGGTGCTCGACACCCTGGCCCGGCTCTCCGGCATGCTCGACCGGAAGAAGCGCCGGGCCCGCGTCGCCGAGGTCCTCGACCAGGTCGGCCTCGCCGACGTAGCCCACCGCAAGGTGAAGAAGCTCTCGGGCGGGATGGTGCGCCGCCTGGGGGTGGCCCAGGCCCTGGTCCACGAGCCCGACGTGCTGGTGGTCGACGAGCCCACGGTCGGCCTCGACCCCGAGGAGCGCATCCGCTTCCGGCAGTTGATGGGCGGGCTGGGCCGCGACCGCACCATCCTGCTGTCGACCCACATCGTCGCCGACCTGGGGGCGGGCTGCCGCGAGATCGCCCTGCTGGACGCGGGCCGCGTCGCCTTCCAGGGCCCCCCGTCGAGGCTGCTGGGGCTGGGAGCGGGGCAGGTCTTCGAGATGACGGCGGCGCTGGCCGACGCGGAGGCCGTCGAGAGCCGCCACGAGATCGTCTCGAGCAGCGTCTCGGATGGTCGGGTGACGCTGCGGGGCGTGACCGGCGGCCAGCCGATGCCGGCGGCGGCGACGCCCGTGGCCGAACCCACCCTGGAGGAGAGCTACATCGCGTTCATGGCGGCTCGCGGCCGCACCGAGGCGGCCCGGCAGCACGCCGGGACCGCGCCCGAGGGGGAGGCTCAATGATGCGGCTGCCGATGATTCTGACCATCGCCGGCGCCGAGGTCCGCTCCGTGCGGCGCCTGGTTCGCTACTGGGTGTTCGCCCTCCTGTCGGTGGCGTTCACGTTCCTGGCCTACGGCTACTACACGGTCATCCACACCCTCGCGTCGCGCTTCTCGGGCACCGTCGGCGCCGCCGGGCCGCGCTACCTGATGTCGGGGATAGGCCTGTACCTGGTGGTGTTCTTCCTGGTGGGCCTGATCTTCCTGGCCTTCGACGTCAGGGCCAGGGACGAGCGCGAGCGCATCGCCGAGGTGCTCGACGCGCGCCCCGTGTCCAACCTCGAGTTCCTGATCGGCCGCGTCCTCGGTCTGGTGGCGATGGCCTGGGGGCCCATGCTGTTCACGGCGATCGCGCTGCAAGCCGTGGGCGCGCTGGCGGTCGGGCTCGACTGGTACGGGGGGGAACCGATCGAGCCGTACTCGCTGGCCGGCTTTCTTCTCGCCGCGCTGACGATGTTGACGCTGTGGTGCGCGGTCGTCATGCTGCTCGCGGTCCTCGTCCGCAACCGGCTGGTGGTCGCGCTGGCCGCCCTGGCGTTCGTCGCGCTCCAGCTCTGGTTGCAGTTTCGGCTGCCGATCTACCTCCAGCCGGCGCTGGGCCTGTTCAACTTCGACCTGGCGTCCGACCTGGTCCCGCGGCTGGCCACCGGCGTCAACGGCGGCCAGCGCATCGCGGCGTGGATGCTGGCCGCGGGGTGCCTCGCTCTCGCGGCGGCGTTCCATCCGCGCCGGGACGGGGGGTCGCCCTCTCGGCGGATCGCCCTCGGGGCCGGGCTCGCGACCGCCGCCGGCCTGCTCGTCGGCGTGCTGACCTGGCGGGCCGCCGGGGAGATGGCCGACCGCGCCGCGTGGCTCGCCGCGCACGAGGCGCGCCGCGACGACCCCCGCGCCGACCTGCAGGCCGTCGCCGGGACGGTGCGCGTCGAGCCCGGCCGCCGCGTGGCCCTCGACCTCGAGATGACGGTGCAGGCGCCGCCCGACCGGGGCCTCGACACGCTGCTGTTCACCTTCAACCCCGGGTTCGCGGTGGAACGCGTCACGGCCGGCGGCGCCGAGGCGGCCTGGACGCACGACGCGGGGCTGCTGGAGGTCGCGCTCCCGGGCGCGTTGGCGCCGGGCGCCGAGACCACCGTCGAGCTGGCCGCGGACGGCCGCCCCGACGTCGGTTTCGGCTACCTCGACTCGGCGTTCGATCTGCTCGCCGCCGCCATGTGGGAGGCGCAGATCGCCGTGATCGGGACCGACCCCGGCGTCTTCGACCGCCGCTACGTGGCGTTGATGCCGGGCCTCGGCTGGCTGCCGCACGCCGGCAGCGACGTGCCCGCCGCCGACCCGAGGACGCATCCCGCCGACTACTTCTACGTCGATCTGGAGGTCGAGGTACCCGCGGGCTGGCTGGTGGCGGGCCCCGGGCGGCGGCAGCCCCTCGGGTCGGGCGACGGCACGGCGCGCTTCCGCTTCCGCCCCGGTGCGCCCGTGCCGCACGTCGGCCTGCTCGCCTCGCGCTTCGAACGGCGCGCGATCGAGGCGGCGGGGGTCGAGGTCGAGATCCTCGTCCATCCCGGGCACGACCGCAACCTGCGCTTCTTCGCGGATGCGGCGGACGAGATCCGCCGGCGGGTCGAGGAGCTCTTCAGCGACGCCGAGCGGCTCGGCCTGCCGTATCCCTACGGCGGCCTGACCCTGGTCGAGTCGCCGACCCGCCTGCGCGGCTACGGCGGCGGCTGGCGCATGGACACCGAGCAGGCGCTGCCGGGGGTGCTGCTGCTGCGCGAGAGCGCCTTCACGACCTCGCGCTTCGAGCTCGGGTTCACCGACCCGGACAGCTTCGAGGGGCGCGACGGCGGGATCGCCCGGGCCAAGGTCGAGGCCCTCGAGCGGTTCTTCGAGGACGACGTCAGCGGCGGGAACCTGTTTCTGGGCGGATCGCGCAACTTCCTCCTCCATCAGACGGGCGCGAGAGGCGAGGGCGCCCTGGCCATCGACTTCGTGCTCGACGAGCTCGCCAACCGCCTGCTGACCGGCAAGGCCGGCTACTTCTCGCCGTTCATGTTCCGCCAGGAGTCCAGCGCCCTCATCGGCGAGGTCATCGTCGACATGATGTCGGGCCGCATGGACACGGCCGCCGACGCGGTGCTGGCGGCGGCGTCCGACCGCCCCTCCGTCTGGGACCGGGCCCTCGGCGCCCCGCTGGCGGACCTCGACCCGGCCGGAGACGCGGAGGGGGCGTTCAACGTCCTGGCCCTCAAGAGCACGGCGATCGCGCGGTCGATCCTCGACGGGCTGGGGCGCGAGAAGACGGCGGCGCTGCTGGCCGAGCTGCGCGACCGCTACCGCGGCCGGCAGTTCACGGCGTCCGAGCTGGCGCAACTCGCCCGGGAGCTCGACGCCGACCTCGACCCGCTGATCGGCGACTGGCTGCACGAGGCGGCGCTGCCGGGCTTCGTCGCCTCGCCGGTCACCGTCGAACGGCTGGAGGACGGCGAGCGGGGGGCTCCCCGCTACCAGACGCGGGTCCACGTGCACAACGGCGAGGCGGTGCCGGGCCTGCTGCGCATGCGCTACGCCACCGCCGACGAGGACGAGGACGACGTCCGGCAGGAGACCGAGCCGGTACGGGTGGCCGGCGGTGAGACGGTCGAGATCGGGATGCTGAGCGCGGCGCCGCCGGTCGAGCTCTGGCTGCAGCCGTACCTGTCGCTCAACCGCCAGGACGTGCAGTTGACGCTGCCCCGGGTCGATCCGGAGGCGCAGGTACGCGCCGAGCCCTTCCTCGGCAGCCGTCCCAGCGCGTGGCGGCCGGCGCCGACGACGGACATCGTGGTCGACGACCTCGACCCGGGCTTCTCCGTCGAGTCGGACGAAGAGCGGAACGGCGTGCGCCTCGCCGGCGGCCTGTCGAGCTTCTTCGTGCCGCCGGTCGACCTGGACCAGGGGCTGCCGGAGGCGAACGAGATTGCGGGAACGCCCACCGAATGGAGCCGGCGGGAATCGTCTTCGAGCTGGGGCCGGTACCGGCATACGATGGCCGTGGTCCGGAGCGGCGCCGGGGACCGGCGCGCCGTCTTCGCGGCCGAGCTGCCGCAGGCCGGGCGCCGGCGACTGGCCTTGCACCTTCCCCTGCTGTCGACGCGCCAGGGCAACGCGTCGCCGGGGCTGAACGTCCAGGTCAGCGTCTCCACGGGACTGGGCACACTCGGGACCTACGACGTGACCTTGATCGCGGGCGGCGAAGAGCGCACCCTGGAGTTCGACGCGGCCGCCGCCGAGACCGGCTGGAACACCCTCGGCGAGTTCGACCTGCCGCGGGGCGAGGCGCGGGTCGTCGTGTCCAACCGGTCATCGGGACGGGTCGTGATCGCGGACGCCGTTCGCTGGCAACCGGTTCACGAGGACGAGTAGAAGGCAGGCGGATGGATCACCGCAGGGCGGGGAGTCCGGGCCGTGGCGCCGCGCCGACTCCAGAGTCGGCCGGGGGTCGAGGGAACCCGCGCGGCGACGGGCGGCGGGCCGCCCCCCCCGCGCGTGCCCGGCGCCGGCCGCTCGACCGCCTCGTGGTCCGTCACGCCATGATCTTCGAACACGGACTGGAGTTCAGAGCCTGCAATCGTTGACGAATCACAGTACCGTAGCCCGAACATTCAGTCATGACGAAGCACTCGTGCTCCGCGACGCGCGGCGACGGGCGGCGGGCCGGCCTCCGCGCGTGGGCCCCGCCGCCGGCCCTGCTCTGCCTGGCCGCTGCCGCCTGCGGTCCCGCCGGCGGCGGCGAGCCCGCCGCCGTCGAGTTCCGCATCCCGGTGGAGGTCGCCGAGGTGCGAAGGGACGACGTCGAGGACCGCATCGTCACCACCGGCACCCTGCGCACCGAGGAGAACGTCGTCCTGAGCGTGGAGACCCCCGGCTTCCTGGTGCTGGGGCGAGACGGGTCGGGGGCCCGGCTCGTCGAGGGCTCGGCCGTCTCCGCGGGACAGCTCGTGGCCGAGATCACCGGCGAGGACGCCCGCCTCGCGGCCGGCCTCGAGGCGACCCGACAGCACCTGGAGAACGCCGAGGAGGAGATGAACCGGCGCCGGATGCTCTTCGACCGCGGGCTCATCACCGAGGAGGAGTACCGGCGCACCCAGGTCACCTACGAGGACGCGCTGCGCAACTTCGAGCTCAGCCAGCGCGCCGACGAGAAGACGCGGCTGACGACGCCCATCGCCGGGGTCGTCCTCGAGCTGGCGCGCGACGAGGACGGCTTCCCCGTCGCCGACGGCCAGATGGTGCTGGCCGGCTTCGAGGTCGCCCGCGTCGCCCCCATCGACCGGTTGATCGCCGACGTCGACCTGGTGGGCCCCGAACTCGCCCGGGTCCGGCCCGGCCAGCCCGTCCGCATCCGCCACTACGCCTTCGACGACCTGCCGATCACGGGCCGCATCCTGCGCCTGTCGCCCACGATGGACCCCGAGAAGCACACCTTCCGGGCCGAGGTCGGGGTCGACAACGCGCGGCGGCTCCTGCGGCCCGGCATGTTCATCGAGGCCGCGATTGTCGCCGAGCGCCGCACCGGCGTGCCGGTGGCGCCGCGCGACGCCGTCACCGAGCGCGCGGGCCGCGACGTCGTCTTCGCGCTCGACGGCCAGCGGGCGGTGCGCCGCGACGTCACGCTGGGCCTCGGCGACGACGAGCAGGTCGAGGTGCGCGAGGGTCTCGAGCCCGGCGAGCGCATCGTGGTGCGCGGGCTCGAGACCCTGACCGACGGGACCCGGGTGCGGGTGGTGGGCGCCCCGTGACCGCCGGCGGCGAAGCTCCGCGCCGCCCCGCCGAGCGCGGCGCCGACTCTCACGGGCCGGCGAGCCCGCCCGCGTCGGTCGCGGCGTTCGCCACGCGGCGCCCCGTCGCCGTCACCGTGTTCGCGGCCGCCGTGGCCCTCGTCGGCGCGCTGGCGTGGCGGCAGTTGCCGGTCGACCTCCTTCCCGATCTCCAGAGCCCCACCATCGTCGTCTCCGTGCGTTCGGGAGACCGCCCCCCCACCGAGATGGAGCGTCTCTACGGCGAGCAGGTCGAGCAGCGCCTGTTCACGGTGCGGGGCATCCGCGAGGTGTCGCAGGTCGCGCGCACGGGCCGGCTCGTGGCGACGGTGGTGTTCGACTGGGACGCCGATCTCGACCTGGGACTGATCGACGTCCAGAAGGCGGTCGGCCCGGTGAGCGCCGACCCCGACGTCGACGAGGTGCTGGTGCGCCGCCTCGATCCCCGGCAGGCGCCGATTCTCACCCTCGGCCTGGTGGCCCCGGCCGGACGCCCCGATCTGGCCGAGCTGCGCCGCCTCGCCCGGCGCCAGGTCGCGCCCGGCCTCGAGGCGCTGCCCGGCGTGGCCGAGGTGCTGGTGACGGGAGGCCGCGAGCAGGAGGTCCGGGTGCTGCTGGACCGCTACCGGCTCGAGGCGTTCGGGATCAGCCTGGCCGACGTGGAGAGCCGGCTCGTCTCCGAGAACGTGGACATCTCCGCCGGCACCCTCGAGGAGGGCCCGCAGATCTACCTGGTGCGGGGGATGTCGCGGTTCCGCCGGCCCGAGGACGTCGAGCGGGTGGTGGTGCGCTACGTCGCCGGCGGCGACGGCAGCCGGCAGGCGATCCGCGTTTCCGACCTCGGCACGGTGGAGCTGGTCGATCGGGAGATCGATCACCTCGTGCGGGTGAACGGCGTCGAAGGCGTGGGGCTCGCGGTGTTCAAGGAGGCGGGCTCGAACACGGTGCAGGTGTCGGCGACGGTGCGCGAGGCGCTGGTCGGGCTGGCCGAGGACCTGCCCAGCGTCGAGCTCACCGAGGTGAGCGACGACGCGGCGCTGGTCGTCGACGCCCTCGCCGACCTCCAGACCGCGGCGGGGCTCGGGGTGCTGCTCGCGGTGGCGGTGCTCGCCGTCTTCCTGCGTTCGGCCGGGGCCACCCTCGTCGTCACCGCCGCCGTCCCGGTCTCGGTCTTCGCCGCCCTCTTCCTCATGCGTTTCGCCGGTCAGAGCCTGAACATCGTCACCCTGGGGGGGCTGGCCCTGGGGGCGGGCATGCTCGTCGACAACGCCATCGTGGTGGTCGAGAGCATCTACCGGCGCCGGTCCCGGGGCGACCCCGCGCCGGCGGCGGCCGCGGCCGGGACCGGCCAGGTGGCGGGGGCCATCACCGCCTCGACCCTCACCACCTGCGTCGTCTTCCTGCCGGTGCTGTTCGTCGAGGGTCTCGCCGCGCGGCTCATCGAGGGCATCGCCTTCGCGGTGGCGGCGTCGCTGCTCGCGTCCCTCGCCGTCGCCATGCTGCTGATACCGGCGCTGGCGAGCTGGTTCCTGCCGCGGACGGCCGCCCCCGCCGCCGACGGAGTCGTCCCCGGCTACCGCCGTCTCCTCGAGGGCCTGGTCCGCGGCCTGCTGCGCCGCCCCCTCGCCACGGTGCTGGCGGCGGCGCTCGTCGCCGGGCTCGGCGCGTGGCGGTTGCTGGGCCTGGGCACCGAGCTGCTGCCGCCGGCCGACCCGCGGCAGTTCTCGCTGCGGGTGGTGGGACCTCCCGGGCAGCGGGTCGAGTCGACGGCGCGGGTCGCCGAGGGCCTCGAGTCGCTGATCGGGCAGGCCGGCGGGGGCCACCTGCGCGCGGTGCTGTCCGAGGTGGGCCGACTGCCCGAGGACGACCGCATGATACGCACCGAGCTCACCGAGGAGAACACCGCCCGGCTCACCATCCGGATGGCGGCCGCGGGGCCGACCGGCCGCCAACTCGCGGCCCGTCTCGCCCCCGGCATCGAGGCGCTGGAGTCGACGGACGTCGACTGGGAGGTCGGCTCGTCCGCCCTCGCCGGCGCCCTCGGCACGAGCGGCCCGCCGGTGGTCGTGGAGATCTCCGGGCAGTCGCTGCCCGACCTGCGGCGCGGGGCCGAGGTGATCAGGCAGAGCCTCGCGCGGCTCGACGAGCTGTGGGACGTGCGCTCCTCGTTCGAGGGCGGGCCGCCCGAGCTGCGGGTCGAGCTCGACCGCGCCATGGCCGACGGCCTCGGGGTCGATCTGGAGACGCTCGCCCGCGTGCTCGAGACGAGCCTCGACGGGCGCGACGTGACGAGGCTGGCGATGGGCGACGAGGAGCGCCCCGTGACCCTGCGCCTGCCCACCCCGCGGCGCGAGGACCTCCACCGCCTGGTGTTCCGCAACCAGCAGGGCCGGCCCATCGCGATCGACGAGGTGGCCCGCTTCGCCGAGGCCGAGGGCGCCCGCGAGATCTTCCGCCGCGACCAGCGGCGCACCGCCCGGGTCAGCGCCGACATCACGGACGGCGTCGAGACCCCGGCCGCCGTCGCCGCGGTGGCCGCGGCCCTCGACCAGGCGCCCCTGCCCCCCGGCCTGCGGGCCGAGATGCGGGGCGAGGAGGAAGAACGGATCCGCACCTTCGGCGAGCTGCGGCTGGCCGGCATCCTCGCCGTGGTGCTCGTGATGATGGTGCTCGCGGGGACCTTCGAGTCGCTGCTGCACCCGGTGACGGTGCTGGCCGCGATTCCCCTCGCGCTGGTCGGCGTCGCCCTCGTCCTGGTGCCGACGGGCCGGCCGATCGGGGTGATGGCGATGTTGGGCCTCATCGTGATGGCGGGGGTCGCCGTCAACGACGCGGTGCTGCTGCTGGCGACGGCGCGCCAGGCGATGGCGCGCGGCGCCGCGCGGGTCGACGCGCTGGCGCAGGCGGCCGGCATCCG
The DNA here is from genome assembly GCA_965215105.1 of Vicinamibacterales bacterium. GTDB lineage: Bacteria > Acidobacteriota > Vicinamibacteria > Vicinamibacterales > UBA8438 > JAJEEA01. Next base: position 6,296,348 of record OZ244051.1, on the reverse strand, counting down.
GCTGCGCCCCATCGTCATGACCACCTTGACGACGGTGCTGGCGCTGCTGCCGCTGACCCTGGGGAGCGGCGAGGGCGCGGAGCTGCGCGCCCCCCTGGCGATGACCATCATCGGGGGCATCCTGGCCTCCACCGTGGGCTCGCTGCTGGTGCTGCCGTGCCTCTATCTCGTCCTCGACCGACTGCGGCCTGCAGGGCGGTGAGCGTGCCGAACCTGCCCATCCGACGGCCCGTCGCGGTGGCGATGTTCTTCCTGGGCATCGTCATGATGGGGACGGTGGCGTGGCAGCGCCTGCCCGTCGAGCTGTTGCCCGCGCTGGCCGGCGACCGCCTGTTCGTCAGCTTCACCCGGCCCGGCAGCGAATCGCAGGTGGTCGAGCGCGAGATCCTGCTGCCGTTGCAGGCGCGGGTCGCGGCCCTGCCCCGGGTGTCGGAGAGCTGGGCCGAGATTCGGGGCTCGACCGGCCGCTACCAGGTGCGCTTCGAGCCCGGCGCCGACCTCAGGGTGCGCGAGCTCGAGCTGCAGCGCATCGCGGCCGCGCTGCAGCGCGAGCAGCCGCGCGGGACCAGCGTCTCGGTGTCGTCGTTCGACACGTCGCTGCTCGCGAGCTTCGCGATGATGGTCCACGTGCTCGGCCCCGGGGGCGAGGATCGCAACGCGCTGCACGACCTGGTGGCGGAGCGGGTGGCGCCCCGGTTCGCCTCCGTCTCCGGCGTCAGCCAGGCGACGACGTGGGGCGGCGCCAGGCGCCAAGTCACGGTGACGGTCGACCCCGATCGCCTCGCCGCGCTCGGCGTGACCACCGAGGCCGTCACCGAGGCCGTGAACCGGAACGTCGGCCACCTGCGGTACCTCGGCAAGCTGGAGAGCGGGGCGGGGCGCATGCCCGTCCTCCTCGACGGACGACCTCCCGGACTGCACTCGCTCGGGGAGGTCCGCGTCGACCCCGAGCGCCCCGTCCTGCTGCGCCACGTGAGCGACCTCGGCTACGGCTCGGGGCGCGAGGAGGTGCGCTTCCGGGTCGACGGGCAGCCCGCGGTCGGCGTGATCGTCTTCCAGGAGGAGGGCGCCAACCTCGTCCGGCTCGGACGGCGGCTTCGCGCCCGGGCGGCCGAGCTTCGCGACGAACTGCGGCCCCAGGGCCTCGACCTGGTGATCGGCTTCGACGCGGCGAAGCTCGTGGAAGATCAGATCGCCCGCCTTGCGCGCCTGGGGGCCTCGGGCTTCGCCATCGCGCTGGTGGTGCTGTTCCTCTTCCTGCGGGGCTGGCGCGCGGTGGCCGTCGTCGCGGTGGCGGTGCCGGTGAGCCTGCTGGCGGCGCTGGCGATGCTGTACCTGGCGGGCCAGTCGTTGAACCTGATCACGATCTTCGGGCTCGCCCTCGCCGTCGGGCTGCTGGTCGACAACAGTGTCGTGGTGTACGAGGCGGTGCAGCGCCGGCTCGAGCGCGGCGCCGGCGCGGCGGCGGCGGTGCGGGACGGCCTGCGGCGCACCGTGCGGGCCATCGTCGCGGCCAGCGCGACCACCGCCGTCGTCTTCCTGCCCCTCGGCCTCGTCGACTTCGACGACCTCCTCGTGCGCGAACTGATCGAGGTGGTGGCGCTCTCGATCCTGCTGCCCCTCGCCGCATCCCTGGTGGTCGCCCTGGGGCTGGTGCCGCTGCTCGCGCACCGCCTCGCCGCGCCCGCTGCGCTGCGCCGGCTCGCCGACGCGCGCCGGCGCCGGGCCGCCAGCGGGGGCCTGGTGGCCCCGGATCGGGCGCGGCTGCTCTTCGGCGGCGTCGTGGCCGGGGCCCTGCGGCGTCCGCCGGCCTGGATCGCGGGCACGGCGGGGGCGGTGCTCGCGACGCTCGTCATCGCGGCGCCGTGGGTCACGGTGCAGACGGCGACGCAGGAGGCGCCGGAGGCCGACACGGTGCAGGTCGCCACGCGGTTCTCCGCCGGCCAGGGCTCGATCGAGGCGGCCAGTCAGGCCATGGGCCGCCTCGAGCGCGCGGTGCTGGACCTCGAGGGCGTCGAAACGGTCGAGGCGATGGTCCGCGAGGAAGGCGGGTCGCTCACCGTGCAGCTCGCGCACCCCGCCGACAGGCGCGCGGGGCTCGGGGCCGGGCGCGTGCGGGCCGCGGTCCGGGAAGCGGCGCGCGAGGTGCAGGGGCTCGAGATCCTGCGGCCGGGCGAGGACGAGATGGGCGGGGGGGCCGCCGGCGGCGGTGCGGGGCCGGCGGGACTGGGCGGGCTGCTCGGCGGCTCGCCGGCCGAGGTCGTGCTGTCGGGGCCGGACAGCGAGCAGCTCGAGAGGCTGGCCGAGAGCGTCCGGACGCGGCTGGAGTCGATGCTCCAGGTCGATCAGGCCTGGATGTCGGCCCGGCCCGCCATCGAGGAAATCTGGGTCGAGCCGAACCGCCGCGCCTTCGAGGCGTTCGGGCTGACCCTCGACGACGTGCTCCCGTTCCTGCGGCTGGCGGGGCGCGAGGGCGAACGGATGCCGACCGGCTTCGTGCTGCCGACGGGCCGCGAGCTGCCCCTCGTCGTGGAGCGCAGGGACGTCCGGCGCCCGCGGGGCGCCGGCGGCGACCTCACCCGGATGCGCGTCCAGACCGAGACCGGGGTGGTGCCGGTAGCGGCCCTGGCCTCGCTGCGCCGCATGCCGGCGCCGTCGACGATCGCGCATCACAACGGGCGCCGCGAGCTGTCCGTGCTCTACCGACTGGCCGGCGACGTGCCCGCGACCGGGCCCAACCGGGTGGCCGTCGAGGACCAGATTGCCGCCGCCGTGCGGTCGGTGCCGCGCCCCACCGGCTTCGCGGTGGAGACCCCCGGGCAGGACGAGGCGGCGAGCTGGTTCCGGCGCATCGTCGTGCCGGTCGTGGCCCTGCTCTTCCTGGTGCTCGCCATGACCTTCGAGTCGCTCACCCTGCCGGTGCTGGTGCTGTTCGCGCTGCCGCTGACCCTGCTCGGAGCGTCGTGGGCCCTGGTGTTCGCGGGCATGCCGCTCGACACGATGGCGATGCTCGGGGCGCTGACGCTCTTCGGCCTGACCGTGAACCCGGCCATCCTGCTCGTCGACCGCATGCAGCAACTGGTGCTCGGCGGGGGGTGGAGCGACGGCGCGGCGGCCCTCGCGGCGGTGCGCGAACGGACCCGGCCGGTGTTGATGACGGCGGCGACGACGGTGGCCGCGCTCTGGCCGCTGGCCCTCGCGACCGGCCGCGAGAACGAGATCTGGCCGCCGTTCGCGACGGTCGTCATCGGGGGGCTGGTGACCTCGGCCCTGCTCACGCTGCTGATGGTGCCGGTGGGCTTCGTCCTGCTGCGCAAGCTCGACCGGCTGTTCGGTCGGGTGGGCCCGTGGCTGGTGCTCGCCTGGCTCGGCGCCACCGTCGCCGCGGCGGGCGCCCTCGTCGTCACCGGGACGGTCACCTCGCTGCTCTGGCAGGTGGTGGTCGGCCTGCTGATCGCCGGGACGCTGCTGGCCGCCGCGGTGCTGATCTTCCGCCCGCGGGACCTTCCCGAGCCTGCCGCGGAGCGGGGGCCGCCGGTGCTCGACGTCCGTTGCCTGCGCAAGGTCTACGGCCTGCCCGGGCCGTTGCGCGCCGCCCTGCGCGCCCGGAAGGACTACGCGGCGCGGGTGGTCGCGCAGGGCGGCCGCGCCTTCGACCCGGCCGAGGCGCGAGAGCGGCTGGCGCCCCTCGCCCTCGGTGCGGCCGGGGCGGGCCTGCTGGCGCTGCAGCTCCAGTCGACGTTCTGGCGCCTGGCGCTCTGGATGGTCGCGGCATCCTTGTGCTCGCGTCTGGTGCTGGAAGTCCGGCGGGCCCGGGGCAAGGCCGATGCGGCCGGCGTCGTGCAGCCGGGCGGCATCGAGGGCTGGATGGCCAGGATCATCCCCTGGGGCGCGATCGGCCTGTTCGCGTGGGTCCACGGGCCGCGCCTGTCGAGCGGGGGGCCCGAGGCGACCTACGGCGTGTCGATCGCCGTCTCGCTCCTGCTGGTCGTCGTCTCGCTCTTCCTGGCCGTGGGCCAGGCCGCTCGCCGCAGCGCCCTCAGACAGTCCCGCGGCGAGCTGGGCCCGCGGGCCGCCCGCGGGTGGCTGCGCGCCCCGCGCAGCCTCTGGCGGCGGTGGGCGAAGCGTCTCGGCGGCCTCGACCTGCCGGCGAGCCCGGTCCTCGCCCTGGCCGGCGTCAGCTTCGCGGTCGAGCGCGGCATGGTGGGGGTGCTGGGGCCCAACGGCGCCGGCAAGACCACCCTGCTGCGCCAGCTCGCGGGCGTGCTCGATCCCACGCGCGGGACCATCGGCCTCGGTGGCGTGCCCCTGCGGGTCATCCAGCGCTACCTGGCGCGCTGGGTGGGGTATCTGCCGCAGGACGCGGAACTGCCGGGGGCCATGACCCCCCGCGAGTACCTGTCCTGGTTCGCCGCGCTCTACGACCTGCCGCGCGATGTTCGCGTGCAGCGGGTGGACACCCTCCTCGCGGAGGTCGGCCTGGCCGGCAAGAGCGACGAGCCGATCTCGGCGCTGTCGGGCGGCATGCGCCAGCGGGTGGCGGTGGCCCGCACCCTGCTGCGCCTGCCCCCGATCATCGTCGTCGACGAGCCCACGGTCGGCCTCGACCCCCGCGAGCGCATCCGTTTCCGCAACCTCCTGAGCCGCCTGGCCCGCGACCGCATCGTGCTGTTCTCGACCCACGTCGTCGAGGACGTCGAGGCGGCCTGCGACCGGGTGCTGGTGCTGGCCCGCGGGCACCTCCTCTTCGACGGGGCGCCGGGCGCGCTCGCCGGCGCCGCCCGCGGCCGGGTGTGGGAGCTGCGCACCCCTCCCGGCGTCGAGCCGAACCTGCCGGCGGGGGCGATCCGCGCCGAGGACACACCGGCGGCGGACGGTTCGGTGGCCCACCGCGTGTTGGCCGCCGGGCCGCCGGGAGCCGGCGGCCGACCCCTCGACGCGGTCCTCGAGGACGGCTACCTCTGGCTCCTTTCCGGCGGCGCCGCCGGCCCGGAGGGAGCCCGGCCGTGAGCCCGCGTCCCGACCTCGGGCTCCTGCGCCTCGCCCTCGTGGCGGTGGCCGGCCGGCGGTTCTGGCTGCTGGCGCTGCTGCCGCTGCTGTGGCCGGCGTTCCAGGCCGTCGTGCTCCTCGCCGGCGCCGGCGAGGCCTTCGCGCCGAGCTCGGCGCAGGGGACCCTGATCGGTCTGCCGCTGGCCCTGCTGGCCGTCTTTCTCGGCATCCGGATCATCGCGGGCGAGATCGACGGCCGCAGCCTCGAGATCGCCTACACGGTGCCGGGCGGCTGCGAGCGGGTGTGGTGGGCGAAGCTGTTCGCGGCCGCGTCGATCCTGCTGGCGGGCGAAGCGCTTCTCGCCGCCGTCACCTTCGTCTTCTTCACGCCCTTCCCGTGGACGGCGCTCTACGGCGCCCTGCAGGCGGCGCTCTTCTACCTCGTGCTCTCGATGGCGATGGCCACCCTGTTCCGCAGCGAGACGGCCGGCGCCATGGCCGTCGCCGCCATCCTGGGGCTGAACGGCCTCCTCTCCGGCTTCGGCGAGAACCAGATCCGGATCTCGCCGTTCTGGAACCCCGCCGCCCTCGAGGAGGCGGATCCGACCGAGCTCTTCGCCTGGACCCTGCAGAACCGCATCGGCATGGTGCTGGCGATGGCCGCGATCCTCGGGCTCGCCTTCATGCGGGCCAACCGCCGCGAGCGGATGCTGGGGAGCTGACAGGGCTGACGGACAGGACGGCGATTCGAAGGCCGCGTGGGTCGCGAGCAGGGATCGCACGTTCTACTGAACTGAGATCGTCGTCGCGACCCACGAGCTTCGCTCCGGAGGATGCAACATGTTGAGGAGGAACACACTCGCGATCGCAGTCGCACTCGCAACGCCGATCGCGGGCTTCGCGCAGCAGCCGGCGAAGGACATCCTCGGGTCGGCCGAACGCGCGGCAGTCGGGATTGCGCGGCAGTCGGACGCCTCGGGCAGCCGGCGCTCGCGGGGCCGGACCCGGGCCGGGCTCGTCATGATCGCCGTTGGTGGCGCCCTGGCGACGGCCATCCAGAGGACGACGCGCTGCAGCGGGCGACCGCCGGACCACCCCTGGACCTGCACCAGCGAGACGCAGTGGTACAAGCCGTTGAGCTACCCGGGTATCGGGATCGCGGTCACCGGCGTCCTGCTGGCGACGGTATGGTCGGACGTCCCGGCGAACGCCCGCCTCGACCTCGCGGTGACGCCGGATCGCATTCAGGTCGGGAAGACGTTCGGGTTCTGATACCGGGACCGCTCACCGCTCCTGCATGTGCGGATAGCGGTAGTCGCGCACCGGCACGAGCGTCTCCTTCGTGGTCCGCGTGCCGACCCAGCCGGCGCAACAGGCTCTGCGCGCTGCCCGGCCCTGGTCGCGACCCGGCCGGGGCGCTCACCGCTCCTGCATGTGCGGGTAGCGGTAGTCGCGCACCGGCACGAACGTCTCCTTCGTGGTGCGGGTGCTGACCCAGCGCAGCAGGTTCTGCGCGCTGCCCGCCTTGTCGTTGGTGCCCGACGCGCGCGAGCCGCCGAAGGGCTGCTGCCCCACCACCGCGCCGGTCGGCTTGTCGTTGATGTAGAAGTTGCCGGCGGCGTGGCGCAGCCGTTCGTGGGCGACGCCGATGGCCTGCCGGTCGCGCCCGAAGATCGCCCCGGTCAGGGCATAGGGCGACGTCCGGTCGCACAGGTCGAGGGTCTGCTCGTAGTCGCTGTCCTTGTAGACGTGGACGGTGAGCACGGGACCGAACAGCTCGGTCTCCATGGTGGCGTACCGCGGATCGTGGGCCTGGATGATCGTCGGCGAGATGAAGTACCCGGTGCTGTCGTCGCAGACGCCGCCGCAGATCACGTCGGCGTCGCTGTCGGTCCGCGCAGCGTCGATGTAGCGCTTCTGCTTGTCGTAGGACGCCTTGTCGATGACCGCCCCCATGAAGTTGGTGAAGTCGGCGACGTCCCCGTAGCGGATGGCCTCGACCTCGCCGACGACCTCGTCGCGGCACCGGTTCCACAGGCTCTCGGGGACGTAGGCGCGGCTGGCCGCGCTGCACTTCTGCCCCTGGTATTCGTAGGCCCCCCGGATGAGGTTGGCGGTCAGCTCGGCGGGGTCGGCCGAGGCGTGGGCGAAGACGAAGTCCTTGCCGCCCGTCTCGCCGACGATGCGCGGATAGCTGCGGTACCCGGCGATGTTGCCCCCGACGGTGCGCCACATGTCCTGGAACACCTCGGTGCTGCCGGTGAAGTGCACGCCGCCGAGATCGGGATGGGCCATGGCGGGCGCGCCGATCTGCCCGCCCGAGCCCGGCACGAGGTTGATGACCCCGGGCGGCAGGCCGGCCTCTTCGAGCAGCTTCATCAGCCAGTAGGCCGAGAACACCGCGGTGGACGCGGGCTTCCAGAGCACGGTGTTGCCCATCAGGGCCGGGCTCGTCGGCAGGTTGCCGGCGATGGAGGTGAAGTTGAACGGGGTGACGGCGAGGACGAACCCTTCCAGGGCCCGGTACTCGACGTAGTTCCAGATGCCGGCCGCGCTCTCGGGCTGCTGCCCGTAGATGTCGGGCAGGTACGAGACGTTGAACCGCCAGAAGTCGATGAGCTCGCACGCCGCGTCGATCTCGGCCTGGAACACCGTCTTGCTCTGGTTCAGCATGGTGGCCGCGTTCACGATGGGCCGGTAGCGGCCCGCGAGCAGCTCGGCCGCCTTGAGGAAGATGGCCGCGCGCGACTCCCACGACATCTCGCTCCACCCGGGGCGGGCCGCCGCCGCCGCCGCGATCGCCTGGTCCACGGTGTCGGCGTTGCCGCGGTGATAGGTGGCCACCTGCTTGCGGTAGTCGTGGGGCAGGACGCAGGCGCCGAGGTCGCCGGTGGTGACCTCGCGGCCGCCGATGATCAGGGGAATCTCCACCGACCCGGCCGCGAACGCGTCGAGCTGCGACTTGAGGGCGGCCTTCTCCGGCGATCCGGGCGCGTAGCTCAGCACCGGTTCGTTCCGAGGGGGGGGCACCGTGACACGGGCGTTGTTCATCGAAAGGACTCCTGACAGAACATCGAACACGAAGGTACCGGAAACGATCTATTGTGTCACAGATGGGCTGTTCGGGGACCCCCGGCTGCCCCCCGGCTGTTGACCGCCCCCCGCGTTCGGGATAGACTCGTCTCTCCATCTTGAGACTCAGTTTCACTTGAGGCCGCCGAAGCCACCGGCACCCGGAGCATCGTCCCGTGCACCAAGGTCTCCACACCCTCGACCAGTTGCCCATCGGCGACAGCGGCGTCATCCACCGCGTCGGGGGCCAGCCCCGCGTGGCGCGGCGGCTGATGGAGATGGGGCTGGTGCCGGGCACCCCCATCGAGGCGGTGGGCCGGGCGCCCCTCGGCGACCCCCTCGAGGTCCGGCTGCGCGGCTACCTGTTCTCGCTGCGCCGGGCCGACGCCGCCCACATCCAGCTCCTGCCGGACGGCCGCGCCGACCTCGCGGAGACCGGGGAGGGCGAGGCGCCGTCCCGCCTGCCGGCGCACGACCCGTCGGCCAGGGCGGCCGCCGGCGACGACGGAGGCGCGCGCGTCCCCCGCGTGCTGGTGGCCGGCAACGCCAACTCGGGCAAGACCACCGTCTTCAACGCCCTGACCGGGGCCCGCGCCCACATCGGCAACTATCCCGGGGTCACCGTCACCCGGGCCTCGCGCCAGATCACCCTGCCCGACGGCGCCCCCGTCGAGATCGTCGACCTGCCCGGCACCTACAGCTTCACCGCCAACTCGCCGGACGAGCAGGTGGCGGTGGACGCGGTGCTCGGCCGCCACGACGGCCCGCCGGACGCGGTGGTGGTGGTCGTGGACGCCGGCGTCATCGAGCGGGCGCTGTACCTCGTGCTGCAGATCGCCGAGACGGGCATCCCGGTCATCGTCGCCCTCAACATGATGGACGAGGCGGAGGCGGCGGGGGCCGACTTCGACACCGAGCGGCTGGCGACCTGGCTGGGCGCGAAGGTGGTCCCGACCGTCGCCTCGAAGGGCCTCGGGTTCGACGCCCTTCGCACCGCGATCGGCGACGCGGTGGCGCAGGCGCCGCGCCCCGACGAGGCCTGGACGGGCCTGCCCCCGGAGGCCGAGCGCGACGTGTCGACGGTGACCCGGGCCCTCGCCGACGCCGATTTCGGGAGCACCCCGGCCGTCCGCCGGGCCTGGGCGCTGTGGTCGCTGTTGTCGCTCGACACCGACGACGGGGCGGCGAGCGGCCTCCCCGCCCCGGTCCTGCAGAAGGTCCACGCGCTCCGCCGGAACGCCGCGGCCGCCGAGCGGCGGCTCGACGAGGAGATCATCGCCGCCCGCTACCGCTGGACCGAGGCGGTGGCCCGCGACGTCAGGACCATCCGGCGCGAGGACACCCGCACCTGGACGAAGAAGATCGACGACGTGCTGACCCACCGGGTCTGGGGCATGGCCGTCTTCGCGGTGGTCATGGCGGTGGTCTTCGAGGCCCTGTTCACGTGGTCCGAGCCGTTCATGGGGGCCATCGAGACGGCGACGGCGTGGCTGCAGGGCGCGGTGAGGGGGGTCCTGCCGGAGGGCAACCTGGCCGACCTGGCGGCCGACGGGGTCATCGCCGGGGTCGGCAACGTCGTGGTCTTCGTGCCGCAGATCGCGATGCTGTCCTTCTTCATCGCCCTGCTCGAGGCCTCGGGCTACCTCGCCCGGGTGGCCTACGTCATCGACCGGCTGATGGGCCGGGTGGGCCTGCACGGCAAGGCGTTCGTGCCGATGCTGTCCGGCTTCGCCTGCGCCATTCCCGCGGTCATGGCCACCCGCACCATCGAGGGCCGCCGCGACCGGCTCATCACCATGCTGACGCTGCCCATGATCTCGTGCAGCGCCCGCCTGCCGGTCTACGCCATCGTGACCGCGGTGGTGTTCGCGGGCGCCCCCCGCGTCTTCGGCATCGTGAGCGCGGGGGCGGTGGTGCTGTTCTCAATGTACGCGCTCTCGGTGTGCGCCACCCTCGGCGCAGCGGCGGTGCTGCGCCGGACGGTGCTCAAGGGTCCCCGCCTGCCGCTGCTGCTCGAGCTGCCCCCGTACCGCGTACCGGTCTGGAGCAACATCTTCCTCGTGGCTTGGCGCCGGACGCGCAAGTTCCTCGAGGACGCGGGCACCATCATCCTGACGATGACGGTCATCCTGTGGGCGCTGCTCTCGTACCCCCACAGCAGCGCGATCGACGCGCGGTACGACGCGGCGCGGGAGGACGTGCTCGCCGCGACGACCGACACCGCGGCGCAGGACGAGCGACTGGCCGAGCTGGCCGGGCAGCAGGCGGGCGAGCAGCTCCGCTACAGCCTCGGGGGCCGGCTGGGCCAGGTCATCGAGCCGACCATCGAGCCCCTCGGCTTCGACTGGCGCATCGGGGTCGGCATCATCGGGGCGTTCGCGGCGCGCGAGGTCTTCGTGTCGACCCTCGGCATCGTGTTCGGCATCGAGGAGGCCGACGAGGAGAGCGTCAGCCTGCGCGAGTCGCTGCAGAATGCCACGCACGCGGACGGATCGCCGCTGATGACCCCGCTCGCGGGCGTGTCGCTGATGGTGTTCTTCGTGCTGGCCTGCCAGTGCATGAGCACCATCGTCGTCGTGCGCCGGGAGGCGGGAGGCTGGTACTGGCCGATCTTCATGTTCGGCTACATGTCGGTTCTCGCCTACGTCGCGTCGCTGGTGGTGTATCAGGTCGGCTCGGCCCTCGGCTGGGGCGTCTGACCGCCGGGGCCGGGGCTTCGGCCGGGCACGGCGATGGCACGCTGGCCGCGTTCGAGCGGCGCGCCACCGGTTTCGGCAGGGTTGACTGCGAACGATGACGGGTGACCCACCATGACCTGGACCTGGCAGGATCCGATCGTCGCGCTCATCGTGGCCTACGCGGTGGTCGCCCTCTACCGGCATCTGCGCGCCATCATCGGCAGCGCCGCCCCCGACACCAAGGCGTCCTGCCACGGCTGCGACGACTGCGGCGACGACGTCGCGCCGTCGCGCACCGCGCCTCCCCCCACGGCACCCCTGCCGCCCGGCAGCTTCCGCGTGCACTGAGCACCGCCTCGGCACCGAACCCGGTGCCGGGGAGAACGACCACGGCGGATCCGTCGGTTCACGCCAGCGCCGTCAGGGTGGCTTCGAGCAGCTTGTAGAACCGCCCCACCGACGCCACGTGCACCCGCTCGTCGGGCGAGTGCGGGAACTCGATGCGCGGCCCGAACGAGATCATGTCCATGCCGGGGACCTTCTTCCCGATGATCCCGCACTCCAGGCCGGCGTGAATCGCCTTGACCCCGGGCTCGCGGTCGAACGCGCGGCGGTGCACGGCCGTGACGACGTCGAGCAGCGGCGACTCCAGATCCGGCTTCCACCCCGGGTACGCCTCGGCCTCCTCGACCGCCGCCCCCGCCAGCACCCCGATCGCCCGCACGCGGCGGCGCATCGCCTCGAGGGCCGAGTCGATCGACGACCGGCTGCTGAGGCCCACCCGCAACGAACCATCGACGGAAGCGACGGTGGCCAGGTTCACGCTGGTCTCCACGAGGTCGGGAATGTCGTAGCTCATCGCCTCGACCCCGTGCGGCAGGGCGTTGACGAGCCGGAGCACGCGCTCCGTCGTCGCCTCGTCCCACACCGTGTCGGGCCGGGTCACCGCGTCGGCGGCGAGGCTCATGTCCGGTTCCGCGGGGGCGTACTCGTCGCGAATCGCCGCCATCTCCCGGTCGAGCGCGGCCAGCAGGGCGCTCTGGCCGTCGGCCGGCGCCACCACCGTCGCGAACGCCTCGCGCGGAATCGCGTTGTGGGCGCTGCCCCCGTCGAAACGGGCGAGGTCATAGCGGTGGCCGAGGAGGCGCACGGCCCACAGGGCCCGCCCCAGCAGCTTGACGGCGTTCCCCCGCTGCAGATGGATGTCCACGCCGGAGTGGCCGCCCTTGAGGCCCCGCAGGGCCACTGCGAGGGCGACGCCGGTGTCCGGGGCCGGCGCGGCGCCGAGCTCGACGGTGAGCTGCGTGTCGCCCCCGCCCGCGCACCCGACGTAGAGCACGCCGTCCTCCTCCGAATCGAGGTTGATGAGCCGCCGTCCCTGCACCAGTCCGCCGTCGAGGCGGGCGGCGCCGGTCAGCCCCGTCTCCTCGTCGATGGTGAACAGCAGCTCGAGCGGCCCGTGCGGGAACGCCGTCTCTCCCATCACCGCCAGCATCGCCGCCACCCCGATGCCGTTGTCCGACCCCAGGGTGGTGCCGGCTGCGGTCAGGTGCTCGCCCTCCAGCTTCGGCACGATGGCGTCGGTGGCGAAGTCGAACGCGACGTCCGCGTTCTTCTCCTGCACCATGTCGAGGTGGGACTGGAGGACGGTGATGCCGGCGCCCTCGTGGCCCGGCGTGGCCGGCTTCCGAACGACGAGGTTGCCGGCCGCGTCCGCGTGATGGGCGAGGCCGAGGCCGTCGGCCGACGCCACGATGTGGTCGCGCATCCGGCCTTCGTCCTTCGACGCCCGGGGGATCGTGAGAATCGTGTCGAAGTGCCGCCACAGGGCGGTCGGCTCCAGGTCGCTGACGAAGGTCATGGCGTCTCCTCGAGAATCTTGGAGCGGTCGAGTCCGGTATCCTACACCGCCCCGCGCCGCCGAACGGGAACGCGGGCCCGGCGGACGGGCCGCCGCCCCGCCGGCCGACGCCGGGAGAAGGGCCCGTGGCGGGTGTCGATGTATCATGCCTCTGGTGGCACCACATGCTCGCGTTCACATGCCTGAGGGCCATGGGATGACCGGTCGGATCGGCGCCGCGGCAGGCGAGCCGTGCGGGGAAAGTTGCGCGCGGCGCCCCCGGCGACCCCGAGGCGCGGCAGGCGCGACTGTCGTCGCCGTCCTGCTGACGACGGCAGCAGCGGCGGCGCAGACGCCGTCGTCCGACGAGACGTCCCCGGACGAGAGTGCCGTCGGCGCGCTCAGCCCCGAGTCGCTCGCGCGCATCCGGGCCGCGCTGCAGGCCGACCGGCGCACCGAGGAGCCGGCTCGGACGGTGTTCGCCGATCCCGACGGCGTGTGGATCGTTCCACCGCGGCCGCCCGTCGAGCTGGCGCCCGGCCTGGGCTTCATCGAGGGGCTCGGTCTCTTCGACGACCTGACCCGCGGCCGCGACCCGGCCCCGATGAGAGGCCCGAGCCACTGGGCGATGATGAATCAGATGCAGCCCCGCGAGGTGACGGAGGTGGCCCTGGCCGACGGGCTGGCCATCGGCACCGTCTCCGCCTTCGCCGTCGGGCTCCCGTACGTCGTGCGCAAGGTCGCCGGCTGGCTCTCCGGTCCCGGCTCCCGCTCGACGGCCCCGGCCCAACCCGTCCTGACCTCCACGCAGGAAGTCGCGGTGCTGGACGACATGCGGGCGGACGCCGGCGTGCTCGACGCGAGCCTGCGCCAGCGCGGCCGCACCGTGACCCTGTCGCTGCTCGTGCCGGCCGAGACCGAGCCGCGGGCTGCGCGTGCGGCGGGCGAGCGTTTCGTCCGCCTCGTCGGCCGGCGGTCGGCGGCGGGCCCCGACGCCTTCGACTACGTCGTCAGCGTCCGCTCGCCCGATGCCGTCATCGCGAGCGGCGGCAAGCCGACGAGCGACCCCCTCGTCCGCTGGTGACGGCGGCGGCCCGCCGGGTCCCGCCCCCGTCCGTGCGCTCGCGCCCGGATCCCGAGGATCCGCACCGGCCTTCCGTTCCCGACCCCGATTCGACGTTCCCGGTCGGCGACGCGCACGGCGGCCCCCGCGCCGGACGAGCCGACGGCGGCTACAGGTCCATCACCTCGTCGATGTCCGGGTCGAGGATTACGTGATGGGGATGGACTCGCAGTCGTGCGCGGGCTACAGGTCCATCACCTCGTCGATGTCCGGGTCGAGGGCCGGGGGCGGCGAGGCCAGCGAGATCCCGAAGAACAGGGTCATCGAGAGCAGCAGGGCGACGAAGCCCCCGTTGATGCCCCAGGGCAGGACGATCCCGAACAGCTCGATGCCGAAGTTGACGACGAGGCTCGACGCGATGGCCACGTTGGCGGCGGCGGCGGTGGCCCGCTTCCAGTTGAACCCGATGGCCACCGCGGGCACGAGGGCGGCTGCGAAGGTGCCCCACCCGAAGGCGCCGAGCAGGGCCACGAGGTCCTGGCGCGAGTAGAGGACGAAGAGGGCCGAGCCGACCGCCAGCCCCACCGTGGCCGCGCGGGCCCAGAACAGCTCGTTCGCCAGCGACCGGCCGTAGAGGGCCCGGGGGATGTCGTGCACGACGGCCGCCGCGCCGAGGTTGAGGAAGCTGTCGGCGGTGGACATGATGGCCGCGAACAGCCCCGCGAAGACGATGCCGGCCAGCACCGGGCCGGCGTGGAACTGCAGGAACTGCGGGGCCGCCTCGTCGGGGTTGGCGAGCTCGGGGTGGCCGCCCTGGATGACCAGCGCCCGCATCGCGAGCCCGATGCTCAGCCACAGCAGCGAGCAGATGGCGTAGCCCACGGCGCTGACCGGCAGGCTGCGGCGGGCGTCCTCGATGCGCCGGTTCATCATCAGCTTGGTGATGACGTGGGGCTGGCCGGCCCCGCCGAGCGTGAACACCACCAGCCACGACAGCGACCCGATCATGCCCAGCGTGCCCCACGGGCTGATGGCCTCGGGGTCGTCGGCGACGAGGGTGGTCACGATGCCGCCCAACCCGCCCTCCACCGCGGCGAGGGCCGCGGCGAACACGAACACGGCGGCGACGATCATGATCGCGCCCTGCACCAGATCGGTGTAGACCGACGCCAGGATGCCCCCGGTGACGCAGTAGAACACCAGCACCGCGCACGCGACGGCCATGCAGGTGACCAGGGACACCTCGGGGATGAACGACACGTTGTTGAGGATGTCGCGCAGCACCGTCGCCATCGCCAGGATCTGCGTCCCCAGGTAGCCGACCACCCCGAGGAGGATGGCGACGGCGGTGAGCAGCCGGGCGAGCTCGCTACGGTAGCGCGCGGCCACCGCGTCGGGCAGCGAGATGGTGTCGCGCAGCTCCGCCACCATGCGCAGGCGTTTGGCCAGCAGGTAGTACACCGAGCAGAACGCGAGGGGGCTGACCACCGTCATCCACGCCGAGCTCAGCCCCATGCGGTAGACGAGCCCGGGGCCGCCCACGAAGCCGAACCCGCTCATCACGCTCGAGAACACCGCGAGGCCGGTGACCATGACGCCGAGGTCGCGCCCCGCCATGAAGAAGTCGCGGGTGGAGTTGGTGCGGCGCAGGGCCCAGATCCCGACGCCGATGCACATCGCGAGATAGGCGGCGACGAACGCGAGCACGACGAGGGAGCGCGAGTCGTCCATCGGGATCAGCCGGCGGGCGGCGGCGCCGATCCGCGGCCGGGGTCTGTCGGACCGCCCGCGAAGCCGAGAGGCGAAGACCTCCGGGCCGGGCGCCCGCGGCGCCGCACGGCGTTCGCGCCGGGGGGGTCGCCCGGGCGCGGAGCAGAGCCGCCGGACCGCGCGTGCCGGGCGAGGATCTCGCGGAAACGGCCCAGGTCCCGGGGGGTCACGATCTCCCGATCGAACAGCAGCACGTAGAGGCCCACGACGAGGAACTGGGCCGGCCAGAACCCGTAGAGGAACCAGGCGGTGGGCACCGGGAGGGCGAGAAAAGACGCGTCCGGGTCGTCGAGGTAGCCGCCGTACGAGACCACCATCATCGTGACGATCAGCGCCAGTACCAGCCCGCCCGCGACCAGCCGCGCCCGCACCCGGTCGCGCCGGACCCCGAGGGCCAGGCAGCCCACGACGAGGGCGAGCTGCAGGATGCCGAAGGCCCACGCGAGGCCGAGGACCGGCCCGTGCCGTCGCGGACCGGACCCGCCGTGGTCCATCGACGGAAACCGCTGATGGGTGGCGCCGGACGCGGACACCGCCCCGGCGCCCGCGTCGGGCTCCGGCCCGCCCCGGGACGCGACGGGCTCCACCACCGCCGCGACGACCAGCGTCACGCAGAGGGCCAGCAGCAAACCGAACACGACGATCGGCAATCGCGGGGATCGTTCGGACATGCGGCCCGCAGTGTACCCCGCGCCGTCGGCGAGGGTAGAATCGTCACGGCAATCATGGTGAACACGACACGACGGTGGGCGACGGGCCGGCGGTGGGCGGCGGCGGGGCTTCTCGCGGTGCTGGCCGCGGGCGCGGCGAGCGGGCAGCGCGGCGGCGTGTTCCGCGAGTCGCGCGACCATCCCGCCATCCGCTACACCGACGGGGAGCGGAACGACGCGGTCACGGCGCTGAACGAGGCCCTGCGGTCGGGCGGCGTCGAGCTGGCGTTCGACCCGACCAGCGGCTACCTGCGGTCTCTGCTCGACGCCCTCGACGTGCCCGTCGAGTCGCAGGTGACGGTGTTCTCCGAGACCAGCTTCCAGGCCCGCTGGGTCACGCCCGAGAGCCCACGCGCGATCTACTTCAACGACACCGTCGCGGTGGGCTGGGTGCGGGGAGCCGACGTGCTGGAGATCGCGTCGCTCGATCCGGTGCAGGGCGTCGGCTTCTACTCGCTCGACCAGCAGCCGGCCGAGCGGCCCGAGCTGACGCGCAACGAGCAGTGCCTGGCCTGCCACCTGTCGTGGGACACGCTGGGCGTGCCCGGGCTGATGACCCTCAACACCCTGCCCCTGCCCGACGACCCCAACGCCTACGCCGTCGGCTGGGTCACCGACCACCGCAGCCCCCTGGAGGACCGCTGGGGAAGCTGGTACGTGACGGGAGCGCCGCCGTCGCTACGCCACCTGGGGAACCGGACCGAGCCGTTCGAGTACATCCCCGGCGGCGGCGATCCCGCGCCGGTGCTGGACACGCTCGAAGGCGTCGTCGATCTCGACGGCTACCCCACCCCGTACAGCGACCTCGTGGCCCTGATGGTGCTCGAGCACCGCAACCACATGACCAACCTGCTGGTGCGGCTGGGCTGGCAGGCCCGCGTCGACGAGCGCGCGGGCGCGGCGGGCGGGCGCACGCCCGGCGGCCGGAGCGCCCCCTCGGTCGAGGAGGCCGCGGTCGAGCTGGTCGACTATCTGCTCTTCGTGGACGAGGCGCCGCTGCCGCCGGGCATCGCGAGCACGTCGGGCTACGCCGAGGTCTACTCTGCCCTGGGCCCCTTCGACAGCCGGGGACGCTCGCTGCACCAGCTCGACCTCGACGCGCGGCTGCTGCGGCATCCGTGCAGCCCCCTCGTCTACGCCGAGGCCTTCGACGCGCTGCCGGCGCCGGCCCTCGACGCGGTGTACCGCCGGATGTGGACGGTGCTGTCGGGCGCCGCCGCCGAGCCCCGCTATGCCCCGCTGTCCCGCGACGACCGCACCGCCATCGTCGAGATCCTGCGCGACACCAAGCCGGGCCTGCCCGACTACTTCCAAGGCGGGATCCGCTGACGCCGGCTCCGAGGGATCCGAGCCGAATCGACCGAGGACGGAAAGATGCCGGGCACGATG
Organism: Vicinamibacterales bacterium; assembly: GCA_965215105.1. Lineage (GTDB taxonomy): Bacteria > Acidobacteriota > Vicinamibacteria > Vicinamibacterales > UBA8438 > JAJEEA01. Next base: position 6,278,837 of record OZ244051.1, on the reverse strand, counting down.
AGATGGCCTTCGCGCCGCGCCCGTTCGCTGACCTGAGAGGTAACAGCCATGAAGCGCATGCGAGGAATGTTGGTGATGCTGGCAGCGGCGGCGGCAGCCGGCTGCAACGACGCGCAGATCGCATCCAGTAACCTGTCCCGGGCGGCGGACAACTTCGAGATCATGAGGCGTGTCGTATTCCTGAACGGGATAACCGACACCTACCTGCTGTCGATCGAAGGACTCTGCTCGGTCGAGGACCAGTCGAATCAACTGGAGGTCACCTGCAAGGTCGGCGAGACCGAGTACAAGAAGCACTTTCTCGGTCTCAGCGACAACGTGACCTACTTCGCCGAGCAGCTCGACGGCGCACGTGTGAGCGCGTACCACTACCGGGTCGTGTTCAAACCCCAGACCATCATCCCGGATGTCGACTTCCGAGGCAGCGGTCGAGACCTACTCGAAAACGCCTCCGAAAACGAGAGCCGCTGACACGGCTACCGATCCGCCAATCGCACCAGCGCGCCCACCACGGCCGGCTTGAGATCGCGCCCACGCGGCCGCCGGGAACATACTCGCCAAGCGGCCGGGCCGGGAGGCGCGTCGCCTCGGCAGGAGCAGCCGGACCGGCGCTGCGACACGTCGCCGGCGCCTCCGTGCGCAACCGGCCCGGCGGGCGGCTCGGCCGACAGCATCCGCCAGCGGAGACAGACGAACACGGCATTCAGGGTGCCGTTTTCGCTTGAACAACGGGAACCGCGATCCGTGACTTGGTCCGCTCCGGGGTTTATGCTGGAGAGGATCTCCATGTCCGCCAGGAGGAGAACGTCATGACTCGGACCTTCACCGCGCCGTCCTTCCTGGCGGTCCTCGCATTGAGTCTGCTCTCGCCCAAGCTCGGGGTCGCGCAGCACACCACAGGCCCCATGGAATTCCGCGCTCACATCACCGACGAGGGTGACGAGCCCTCCCAGCCGCGACGAGGCGCGAACTCCCGGCGATCTCTGCGCGCGCCGCTTCGCGACCCGTGGTCGGTCGGTGTTCATGCTGGTAGTTGGTCCCCATCATGGCGGCGATGTTGAAGATCGACTCGCCGTGGCCGTCTGTCCGACAGACCCGCCACGTTCGTGCCGTGCCGGCCGACAGGACATGTTCCATCCGGCCTCGTCCCTCTCCCCAACCGGTCACACCCGGGCCGAGACCCGGATGCCGCACGTTCCCACTCCGCCTCAGTCGGCAACCGATACCTCGCGCTCGTCCGACGGCTCAACCACGACACGTACTCCTGGGCGTCGTCCCAGCTCACGCACGCCACGGGATGACGGTCCGTCTGCGGAAAGCCCGGGTCACGCCACGAGTCGCCGTCACCGAGCGTGAAACACCCGCCGCCCGCGCCGGCCCCCGTCGCCGACGCGAACGACTCGATACTCCCCCACCGTCACCTCGTAACGTCCCATGGCCAGACCGCCACCAGCCAGCACCACCATCTCCGGACACTCCGGGCAGTCCCGGAACACATCGCCAGGACGACGCGGCGCGGCGGCGACGGCCGCGCCCCCGAACACCGTGCCCCCGCCGCCGGACACCCGCAAGCCGGAGCCCGGCGAGCCCTCACGGGACATCGGCCGACCCGCTACCGACGGCCGCAGTGCCGCCACCCACGCCTCGTCCAGATACCCCGTCGCCCGCGCCCCTCGCGACGCAGGCGACGCGCCGTGGCTGAGCACCGCCAGCCCGACGACCAACGCAGCCCGACGCCGCCAGCCTCCGCTCCCGGGTCGTTTCCCGCGCCACGCCGGATCCTCGATCGCGCCGTGCTCACCTCTCCTCATCAACTCCTCCCGTGCGCGTTCGGAGCCGAAAGACGTCGGCGGGCCTGACGGCCCCTGCCGACGCCGTCGGCACTGCGACGAGCGCAGTGCAGCCAGCGCCACGGCCGCCCACCGCCCGCGTCCCAAACGCTCATGGCCGCGCTTCGCGCAGCCACCCCGACGGCATGAAAGTACGGTAGCCTGTCTGCGCTCGCGGGCACCGTTCGGCGTCGAAGCCACAATGGGGCAGCCTGATCAGCCGAACGTCGCCGCAGGCGCATGAAACCCTTCGTGCCGCGGCCGCCGCCAGCCCCAACGAGGCGCGCCGCCGACCCGGTCGCTGTTGCGACCACGCGTTGCCCTCGGTCTCGTCCGCAGACTAGCCGCCTCCCCCCGTTTCTCGCGCCTCCAAGAGTGGAGGGATCCCGTTGACCGATCCCCGCTTGTCCGACCCAATGGGCGTCGCCGTGCCATCCGCCCGCCGGTCCCGCACAGCGGGATGCTGCCGGTGGCGCCGCCTCGGAATCGGCACTCCTGGCGCATCCTCGCGGGTCGATTTCCAGGGTCGAGGTCCGGATCGGCCGCGAGCAGTGTCAAGCGACACTCAAGACGTCTCTGCCCTCGACGAGCGCCTTGAACGGCCGGTAGTGGTTCCCGAGCGCCCGGGCCAGCGAGTACAGCCGCGACAGGGCGGAAGCGGAGACGCAGAGAATCTCGGAATGCGGCGCCCGGGCCCGGCGACCCCGGACGTCACCGTGACTTGCCGCGTGGATCCCGTTCCGTCCGGACCCGTCGCTCAACCCGCTGTCGCCAAGGCGGCGGCGAGCGCGCCGTCGACATCCGATGAGCCGGTTTCCGGTGCAGCCTGCGCATTCAAGGTACCAGGAGGCAGGCAACGTCGAATCGGACAGGCTGCACACCCACGTCCGCCGACGCCGGGGCAACCAGCTCGATGCTCTCGTCGGCCAAGCCAGGGGTCCCGGAAGCGGCGACCCTGCTCACGGTGACTGCTGCGCTCGTTGTCCTGCTCGGACCAGGCGCCACCCGCGCGCAGGCTCAGGAAGCCCGGCTCTCGCGAGGCAACATCGGCGTTACGGTGTCTCCGGCGTTCCGGCAATACCTCGACGTGCCGCCACATTGCTGTCCTGTCGGGGGATGGGTCACGGTCGGATCCGGGGCCTTTCGCCTGCAGGCCGACTATCTGCGGAGCCACCGACGCAGTACCGGCTACGGCGGCTACCCGTTTACGCACGAGGGGCGGAAAGCCAGCGTGCAACGCGTCAGCCTGACGACGGAGGTCCAGCATGAGGGCAACCTGCTGGTGTCGTGGCGGGCGTTGGACAGGCCGGCCTACTCGCTGCATCTCCTGTTCGGCGCCTTCTACCGGCACATGGCGAACCGCTTCTGCGTCGCGTTCGACGGGCCGTTGGTCCGCTTGAGCCCGGCGCCGTATCCGTGGGCACCCGACGACATCGTGTTTCGGGCCGACTTGACCGCGGAGGAGAAGGCAGCGGTGCGAGACCGAACGGCCCAGGACGAGCCGCGTGGTCTGGCCGCAGGCCGGGATGGCTCTCGACGTTCCGATCGGCGAGCGTTTCTTCGCCCGCGCGGAGGGGCGTCTTCTGCTCTTCGATTTCAGGATTGGTGCCGGTATTCGATTCTGAGGTGTCGGTTCGGCGGCGGGCGGCCCGCGATCGGGCGAGGTTCGGCGGGATTCGGGCGAGCCGCCGCCCGCCGCAGCGCTGACGGCGACATCGGCATCAGTCGCGAGCCGCTCCGCCGACGGCGTCCGCGCGCGCGAAGGTCGCCTCGACGGCCAGGGCCTCCTCGCCGGCCGGCGTCACGTTGTGCATGACGACGTGCAGTGCCGTCGGGTCGGCCGGCCGGATGACGATGCGCCAGCCCCAGTCCGGGCCGGGCGGTGCGGCGTAGCTGCCGCGCACGTCGATGTCGCCGCTCTCCTCGACGGCGCCCGTGCAGGCCAGCACGGCGTCCGACATGTGCCACGAGTCGATCCAGTGAACCGTCGTCCTGTCGAGATCGGATTGGCAACCGATCAGGAGCGAGCCTTCCTGCCGTGTGCCCCGGTAGCTCCAATCGTAGTCCAGACGAACGAACCGGCCGCCCAGGAGCGTGGTCAGCACCGCCGTGGACGCGGAGTCCTCCGGCTTGCCCGAGTGGGGATCGTGCAGGCGATTCGATCCTCGCCAGCGCCCTGCCCACGCGGTCAGCCGGTTCAGAGCACTCATCGCTTCAGCCCCTGAGACATGGCGGGACAATGGTCCCGGAAGGCCGGATCTCCCAGGGTCGCCGCCACCGACGCCGCGTCGCGCACCGCCCGCGGGTACAGGCAGCCGACGACGACGAACCGGACGCCAGCGGCGACCTCTGAGCTGGACTCCCCCGCTCCGACCAGTTCACAGAACCCCGCCCCATCCGATCCCAAGGGGCGTAGACGGCCGGAATATCGCCGACCGCTCACGTGCTCGTCAAGTCGATCTCGTTCGTCCCTGCGGTAATCTCGATCTCGTGCTCGCTGCGGTCGCCGCCCTGTATGACGGTCGCCGTGTAGCGGCCGGGGACGACGTCGGGCAACGCGAAGCGACCGTCCCGGTCGGCGACGACGGCGTAGGGCGTGTCGACGACCATGATGTCGGCGAACATCTCGGTGTGGGTGTTGCAGATGACCGAGTACTGGTCGTCGATGTCGAACGTGTGCTGGTAGGTGGTCCCCATCATGGTGGCGATGTTGAAGATCGACTCGCCGTGGCTGTCCTTCACGTGCACCGTGTGCAGCTCGTCCTCGCTGTTGGTGAAGTCGATGGTCTGGCCGGCCCGCACGAGGATGAACCCGGGCACGAACTGGCGCCCGATCTGGTCCATGATCGGCGTCTCGTCCGGCACCGGCACGTCGATCTCGGCATGCGGGTCGAGGAGGACGATGGACACCAGCATCCCGATCGCGGGCGGGGCCTGACCGGTGACCTGCGCAAGACCGGCGGCGGCCGCGGGTGCGTCGGCCTCGGCCGCCGCCGGTCGCGATTCGGCGGCCGCGGCCGGTTCGGCGGCCGGCCTCGGCGCGGCCGCCCGCTCGCGCCCCGGGGGTCCACCGCCCGCCGGCGGAGGCCCGCCGCCGCAGGCGCCGAGCAGCGGGGAGCACGCGAGGGCAAGGGAGAGGAAAAGGGCGTGATGGGCCCGCATCCGCCGATTCCCGGCACCGGACATGCGGTAAGGTGACAGCAGCATCAAGCCGCCGATCGTACCAGAAGTCCGGGCTCGCGGGGGCGGGCCGCAGCCGGCTGCGGCGGGCCGTCGGCGCCCTCGGTGTCGTCCCGGCTCGACTCTGGGCGACCAGGGATGACGCCGATCGCTTGGCGGCGTGCCACGCGCACGCAGCGGAAGCGCGGGCTTCGCCCGGGCGCATCGGCAGACTTCGTTTCGAACGGCGTCCCGGGCGGGCGGGCGACGAAGGACCCGCATCGGCGGCACCAGGCCCGATTCACAGGCACAGGGGCAGAAGCCCCCGGGAGCACACACGATGACGACATCGACATGGCGACGTCTTGCCGCGTGCGGTCACACCGGCGGGAACCGCGGGTGCGGCCATGGCGGGCTGCAATCGGCGGGCTGTCGGCGAGGCCCCGCGTGGCGCCGCGCGCTGCTGGCCGCGGCCCTCGTCACAGCGGCGGGCCTGCCGGCGGCCGCCCAGGAGCGGCCCACCCTGACCACCGAGGCCGACTTCCTGCGGGCGATGGACGAGCTCTCGAACTGGGGCCGGTGGGGCCCCGACGACGGCCTCGGGGCCGCCAACTTCATCACCCCGGAGAAACGGAAGGCGGCGGCGGCGCTGGTCACCGAGGGCATCAGCATCTCGCTCGCCCACGACGTGCTCCAGGCACCCGCGGTCGACGGCGGCACCTACCTCGACCGGCAGGTGATGCGGGTCAGCGACACCGGCGCCTCGGATCGCTACCAGTACAGCGACACGTATCACGGCGCCATCCACAGCCATCTCGACTCCGTCGCCTGTCACGTGATGTTCGAGGGGCGGGGCTACAACGGCGTGAGCCGGGAGCAGATCGAGGCCACCGGCGGCTGCCCGCAGGGCAGCATCCACGAGCTTCGGCACGGCATCATGACCCGCGGCATCCTGTTCGACGCCACCCTGCTGCCGGGGCGGGCCACGCCGGAGGGCTGGCTGGAGCCCGGCGAGGCCGTCACCTGGGCCGACCTCGAGAAGCTCGAGGAGATTCAGGGCGTCCGGGTCTCCGAGGGCGACGTCATCCTGCTGTACACGGGGCGCTGGAAGCGGCGGGCGGCCCTGGGCCCCTGGCCCACGTCGGAGGGGGTGGCCGGCTACCAGGCCGACGTCGCCTACTTCCTCAAGGAGCGCGGGGTGTCGTTCATCGGGCACGACATGTTCAACGACGTCTCGCCGCACGGGTTTCCCGAGCGGGTCGGGCTGCCGCTGCACCGCCTGGCGCTGGTTGCCCTCGGCGTGGCCATCTTCGACAACCTCGACTTCGAGCGCCTCGCCGAGGAGGCGCGGCGGCTGAACCGCTACGAGTTCCTGTTCACGGCGGCGCCGCTCCGCATCGAGCAGGGCATGGGGTCGCCGCTGAACCCGATCGCGACGTTCTGAGCCGGCGTATAATCACCGTCCGGACTCGAAACGGACGACGCGCGGCCGGGACCGCGCACATCGGGCGACGGCGCCCGACGGGGAGGATGCAGATGTCGATTCCGAAGAGAATCGTCCCGCTGGCGGCGGTCGCCTTGATGGGGCTGGCGATCGCCTGGGGCAGCGGCCTGGGCAACCTCGAGACCCCCCTCCAGGGGCAGGGGAAAGAGGCCCCGATGTTCGAGGTCGATCCGTTCTGGCCGCAGCCGCTGCCCAACCACTGGCTGCTCGGCTCGACCATCGGGGTCGACGTCGACGCGCAGGACCACGTGTGGATCGTGCACCGCGCCTCGACCCTCGCCCGCAACGAGATTCCCGCCATCTCGGACCCGCCGTTCGCCGACGACTGCTGCGCCCCGGCCCCGCCGGTGCTCGAGTTCGACGCCGACGGCAACCTCGTCGGCCACTGGGGCGGCCCCGGCGAGGGCTACGACTGGCCGTCGTCGAACCACGGCATCACCGTGGACCACATGGACAACGTCTGGGTGGGCGGCAACGGGGCCGGCGACTCGCACGCCCTGAAGTTCACGCGTGACGGGCAGTTCCTGCTGCAGGTCGGCGTGGCGGGGCGCGCCCCCGACAGCCTGAGCCTCGACAGCTTCGGCCGCATCGCCAAGATCTCGGTCGACGGCGACGCCAACGAGATCTACTTCGCCGACGGCTACGGCAACAAGCGGGTGGCGGTGGTCGACGCCGACAGCGGCGACGTCAAGCGCTTCTGGGGCGCGTACGGCAACGAGCCCGACGACAGCCACGACGAGCGCTACGTGCCGGGCGGCCCGAACCTGCAGCAGTTCATGAGCCCGGTGCACTGCGCCGAGGTGTCGAGCAGCGGGCTGATCTACGTGTGCGACCGCGCCCACGACCGCATCCAGGTGTTCCAGAAGGACGGCACCTACGTCGACGAGATGCTGGTGATGCCCAACACCACGGGCTCCGGCGCGGCCTGGGACATCGACTTCTCGCACGACGAGGATCAGGCCTACATGTACCTGGCCGACGGCGTGAACCAGCGCATTCACGTCATCGACCGCGAGAACCTCGAGCACCTGACGAGCTTCGGGGACGGCGGGCGGCAGCCCGGGCAGTTCTTCGGGGCCCACAGCATCGCGGTGGACTCGGCCGGCAACATCTACACGACCGAGACCTACGAGGGCAAGCGGATCCAGAAGTTCGTCTACAAGGGCATGGGCGAGGTCACCACGATGAACCAGGGCGTGGTGTGGCCGACGAGCGGCGACTGAGGCAGGCAGCACGACAGGGCATGATCGGCGCGGCATCTTCGACGGGATGCCGCGCCGCGGCTCACGCACGGGTCCGTTTCGGCGCCGGCGACGCCCGGGTCAGGCCGGCATCAGCGCCCGAGGCGGGGCGTGGGCGCCTGCGGCGTCGCTCGAGCCTGGAGCAGAGCTGCTCGATCCTGCGGACACGGCGAGTTCGAATCGGGGGATGACGATGCGGAATCGTTCCATGGTGATCGCCGGAATCGTGGGGGTGATCGTCACCGCGAGCTGGACGTTCCTGTCGGCCGGACAGTTGCTGCTGGCCCCGGTCGGCACCCATGGGCAGACCGTCACCCCCGTCTACGAGGGCTGGTACCCCAACCCGGACGGCACCATCAGCGTGTCGTGGGGCTACTTCAACCGCAACTCGGAGGAGATCGTCCGCATTCCCGTCGGCGCGGACAACCGCATCGAGCCGGGCGGCCCGGACCGCGGCCAGCCGACGGTCTTCCTGCCCCGCCGCCACCGCGGCGTGTTCACGGTGGCGGTGCCCGGCGACTTCGGCGACGACGAGGTGCTCTGGACCCTCACCTTCCGCGGCGACACCCAGACCATCCCCGGCCACCTCCACCGCGACTGGCTGCTCGACGCCCTGGGCGGGAACACCCGCGGCGACACGCCGCCCGCGGTCCGGTTCGCCGAGGACGGCCGCGAGTTCCGGGGGCCGGGCGGGGCGCCGGAGGGGCCGCTGACGGCCACCGCCGGCGAGCCCATGCCGCTGGCGGTGTGGGCCACCGACGACGGCGTCGCCCGGCGGCCCGGCGAGTCGGACGACGACGCGCCGCCCCTCGTCCGCCTGTCCCTGCACGCGCATCAGGGCCCGGGCGAGGTGACCTTCGCCGACCCCGAGATCGAGATCGCGGAGGGCGCCCCCGAGCGGGTCGAAACCACCGCGACGTTCAGCGAGCCCGGCGAGTACGTCCTGCGGGTCTTCGCCAACGACCGCTCCGGCGGCGGCGGCTCGCAGTGCTGCTGGACCAACGCGTTCGTCCGGGTAAACGTCTCCTGACCAGCTTCCCCGAATGCCGAACCCGAGAAGAGAATTGTGGGTGAGCCGGCTGGCGGGGTGGGTGGCTACGCCGGTCAGCGCCGGCGGTCAGCGCCCCGGCCGACGATCTCGTCGACCGTGAGTTGCAGGCCGGCCACCGCGGTGGACGCGATTTCCTCCCCACGCCGGAAGACCCGCCGGTCGGCGTAGCCGTCGGGGCCGGGGCCCGTGAACACGGTGACGGCGCCGCTGGCGATGTCCACCAGCCACACCTCGGGTATGCCGGCCCTCGCATAGCGCGGTATCTTCTCGATACGGTCGTAGCGGAGCGACGAATCCGCGACCTCGACCACGAGCAGGATGTCGCACGCCTCCAGGTGACGATCGGCGTAGTCGTCCTCGCCTCCCCTCGCGACCACCAGATCCGGTTGCGGTTCGGTGTAGCGATCGAGACGAAGCGGGTTCTGCACGCTGACCCAAGCCCGACCGGCCAGACGCGTCACCAGCCGCCAGGTAAGACGATTGACGATCCAGGCATGCAACCGGCCGATGGGCGTCATGTCGCGGATCTCCCCATCGATCAGCTCCACGCGATCGGCCTCGGTGAAGATCCCGGCTTCACCCAGGCGGGCATAGTCCTCGACGGTGAAACGGTGGCGCGGAATCGCAACGGCGGCCCCGGGATCGGGCAAGCCCATCTCCGCCTCCCTCTCCGCTTCGCGGCGGAACGTATCCGTCCGTGCCGGTTCCATCCCGATCTCCAGCCGCTCCACGGTTGGCCGCCAGTTCGAATACCAGACACCGGCGAGGTGGGCAGCCGCAAGCGAGCGCACCCCTGCCTGCGCTTCAGGCCGATGCGCCGGGGTCTCGCCCGGCCAGTTCCCTCGCGACCTGGCGAGCGAGTTGCCGCATGGCGGGCATGCGCGCGGACCTGGAAGGCAACCCGAACAGCTCGTCGAGCGCGTCGCGGGTCACGCCCGGCAGTACGCGGCTGGCGGCGCCCCCCACCGGTTCCACCGACTCGTCGCCGGCAACCCGGATGGCCGCACCGCCACTGCGGTTCCACGTCCACGCTTCCGCCACGCCCATCCTGAAGTAGGGCGCGAGCTTGCGGTTCGATTGCGTGCTGCGGTCGATCTCGACCACCAGATCCGGTACTGGATGACCACGGCGGACGTCCAGCCAACCGCTGGCGCGTTCCGCGGCGGCGATCTTGTCGGACCCGACGAAAAGCCCTTCGTCGGGCTCGAACGCGCCGTCGTCGCTCAACAGTCGGGTCGCCCGGGAAACCTGCATCTCGATCGGTGACCCGGCGGCCTCCAGGGCGACCGCGATCCTCGTGAACAACTCACCGGCAATCGCGGCTCGCGACTCATGGGCGAACGTCGGCTCCGCCACGAACTCGGCGCGGCCGGTCGCCGTCTCGTACCGGCACCTCGGCGCCTCGTCGTGGTCGGTCAGGCGATCGAACAGGTCGCGCGGCATCGCCGCTTCCACGCGCACCGACTCATCGGAACCGACGCTCCGGAACCGCCCGGCCGTCCTCGTCTCGGTCGTCACTTCAGTCATGTTACACCCGGGTCGTCGTGAGGACCGGCTCGATGGCCGTGCGGTAGAGCGCGTGCAGGAAGCAGGTCTGCTCGCCCATATCCACGCACCGGCGGGCGAAGTCCACCCCCGCGAGAGTGTCGAGGTAGACGTGGGTCTCAACCGCTCTCGCGGCGCCTGCGCGCGCTACGCCGGGGCCGGGCGCGACACCGGGGCCGACCGCCGCGGTGCGGGCACCCGAGGGCGCCCCACCGGGAGCAGCGCGGCCGGGAAAGCGCGTGTCCTGCACGATGCGGTAGCCCTGCAGGTCCTTCCCGAGGATGGCTGCGTAGCGCCCGAGCTGGGTCATGAAGCAGAAGGCGACGCCCGCCGCCATGTAGCTGGCGGCGGAAGGCGCGGCGCTACGACCGCCCTGCTCCCGCGGCTCGTCGGACAGGAACCGGAACGTCGACCCCAGGGGGCTGTGGAGCTGCTGCTCGATCTCCTTCACGCCGTCGGGGCGCCGCCGGCAGACCGCCCGCAGGTGGAGCTGCCGGCGCTGCTCGGCCCGAAGGCTCGTGCCGGCGCCGCCGGCCACGCCGGCCACCGGCTTCACCGCCTCGAGGCGCACGACCGGCACTCCGTCGGGATCGGCGGGCGCGACCGGGGAGAACGCCGCGGCGGGGTCGCGCGGGCGGGCGCCGTCCAGCCGCGCGGCCCGGCCCACCAGCGCCTCGGCGCCGTTCACGGCGAGGCTGAACCGCGACACGTGCGGCCGGCGCAGAACGTCGTATACCGAGGCTGCGCGCGTCGCCTCCTCGACCAGCTCACGCACCGCGTCATCGCCCGCATCGGCGTCGAGGCGCACGTCGAGCTCGACCGGCAGGGCGCCGCCGGTCATCGTGCCGTTCAGAGCGGAGCCCTCCATCGTGTAGCGGTTGTCCTGCACCAGAACGAGGTCGCGGACGGTCACGCCCCGCGCCCGGGCCGCGTCGAGCACTGCGTTCATCCAGGACGACACCATGCCCACCGTCATGAACCCGAGCGGGCAGGGTGCGGCGTCGAAGCCGTCGAGGTACGGCCCCTCGTCGCTGGCGAGCCGCCACACCCCGCCGGCGGTGGAGCGCACGACCGCCTCCTTCTGCATGCCGGAAAGCGACCGCGCCCACACCCGGACCATCTCGCCGTCACCGGGCGGCGGCCCGTCCAGCCCGAGGGCGTCAGGACGATCCACCGCGAAGAAGACGGGCCGCGAGTCGCCGCCGAGGATGTTCTCGGCGCCTGCGGGACCGGGGCGTTGGGTGACCATGTCCTGCTACCCGAGGGAACGGAGCCGGCGTGACTCGGGCCACGTCTCCGTTGTGGTCCAGGCGCAGCGCGGCGGGCCGCTTCCGTCGCGCCCAAGCGGCCGCCGTGACGCGGGTGGGCACGCCGAGGCCGTCGAGGCGCAAACGCCGTCGCCCCGTTGCCCGTTGGAGCGACGCGGGCCATTGTGACACACTGGCGCGGCGCTTCCGGTCCGCGCCGCGGCCCTCCGGCCGTTGCCGACCGACCACGCCCGAGGAGAATCGATGCAGGCATCCGCCCCAACCGTCAACGAACCCCCCGCCTCCACGACCCAGGCCATGGCCGGGGTGGCCGCGGCGGTGCTGCTCGCCCTCGTGGTCCTCGGCCTGCCCGGGCCCCACGGGCTGCCGCCCGAGGGCCAGCGGATGGCCGTCATCTTCGTGGTGGTGCTGGTCCTGTGGGTGACCGAGGCCCTGCCGGTGGGGATGACGGCGCTGCTCGCGGTGGTGCTGCTGCCGATCTTCGGGGTGGCGGACCTGCCCACCGCGTTCACCACGTTCATCAGCCCCGTCTTCTTCTTCGTCCTCGCGATGTTCGTCGTCGCCCAGGCGTTCATCAGCTCGGGGCTCGACCGGCGGTTCTCGCTGTGGCTGCTCTCGAAGGCGGGCACCGACAGCCGCCGCGTCGTGTGGGTGTTCATGGTGGGCACCTGCCTCGTGTCCACCATCATGTCCGACGTGCCCGCGACCGCCATCTTCATGGCCCTCGCCGTCGGCCTCTTCGACAAGATGGGGCTGACCCCGGGCCGGTCGTCGTTCGCGAAGGTCGTGATGATCGGCGTCCCCTTCGCGGCCCTCATCGGCGGCGTGGCGACGCCGGCGGGCAGCTCCATCAACATCCTCGGCATCTTCTTCATCCAGGAGTACGGCGGCGTCACCGTGCGCTTCCTCGACTGGATGGTCATCGGCGTCCCGATGGTCGTCGTGCTGCTGCCCGTCGCGACCGTCATCCTGCTGCGCTTCTACCCCCCCGAGATGGACCACGTCACCGCCGTCGGCGACGTCGCGGCCGAACGGTCCGCCCTCGGCGCCGTGAGCGGGCGCGAGTGGCGGGTCCTCGTCGTCCTCGGCACCATGATCGTGCTGTGGATCCTCAGCACCTGGTTCCCGGCCCTGAACGTGGTGATGGTGAGCATCCTCGGGGCCGTCGTCATGTTCCTCCCCGGCATGCGCATCTTCACCTGGAAGGAGGTGGAGCGCGGCATCGGCTGGGAGGCCCTGCTGATGGTGGGCGGCGTCACCGCCCTCGGGGCCGCCTCGGTCGAGACCGGCCTCGCGCAGTGGCTCGTCGACGGCTCCCTCGGGGGGCTGGAGGACTGGAGCGCCCTGGGCATCGTCGCCCTCGTGAGCGCGTTCACCGTCGTCATCCACCTCGCCCTGCCCATCGGCCCCGTGATCAACACGGTGCTGATTCCCCCCCTCGCCCTCCTCGCCCTGTCGACCGGGCAGAACCCGGCGCTCTACGCGCTGCCGGTCGCGTTCACCGCCTCGTGCGCCTTCCTGCTGCCCCTCGACGCGGTGCCCCTGGTCACCTACACCAAGGGCTACTACCGCATGCTCGACATGCTGGCCCCGGGCACGCTGCTGTCGGCGGTCTGGGTGGTGCTGATCACGATCCTGATGGTCTCGCTGGGGTCGCTGGTGGGTTTCCTGTAGAAAGAGGCCCTCTGTCAAGAGGCATCAGCCTGAGCGACGTGCGGGGCTTCCGCCGCCGGCTTCACCGGTCCGAGCGGGGCCTGAACGGATCGACGACGGTCAGTCCTTCCATGCGTTGTCCATGCTGCAGGTCCTCGGTGTAGAGGGTCTTGCACCCGGCATCGAGCGCGGCCGCGACGATGAGGCTGTCGTACACCGAGAACCCGTAGCGTGCCTGCACTTCGAGTCCCCGTCGATACAGGTTCGGCGTGGGCTGGACCCGCCAGAGCGGAAACAGGACGTCGTCCATCAACTGTCGCATCTGTGCCGGCGTGCCGCCGAGCTTGCCGATGACGACGTTCATCGTCTCCTGAATGACCTGATGGCTGATACACCCGCTTCCATTCGCCACGCTTCTCCGAACGAGCCTGGCGGCGACTTGTCGCTTCCCGGCAATAGTCTCGTCGAACAGGTAGATGAAGATGTTGGTGTCCAGGAAGTGATCAACGCTCATTCATCTCGTCCCTGGTGAATCGTCGTCCTCCGGTGAACAACTGCTGCCGCAACGCCTCTATGGTCGCCGCCGCCGCTTCGGCCTGCCGCCTGCGGCCGACGTAGTCCGCCAGCCAACGTCGGAACTGCTCGTTCAGGGTCGTGTGCTCGATGGCGGCCCTGTGGCGCGCGGCCTCTATCAGGTCTTCGTCGGCACTCAACGTGATGTTCTTCATGACTGCGCTCCTGGGTGACACGGACGTGGTGCACACGATTATAGTGTGCGCCGACCCAAATCCGCCAACAGGCTGAGCGTGGGGACTACGCCGACCAGGGAAAGCCCTCGGGCTGCACCCTCGCGGCCGGGTGGCGCGCGGCCTCTATCAGGTCTTCGTCGGCACTCAACGTGATGTTCTTCATGACTGCGCTCCTGGGTGACACGGACGTGGTGCACACGATTATAGTGTGCGCCGACCCAAATCCGCCAACAGGCTGAGCGTGGGGACTACGCCGACCAGGGAAAGCTCTCGGGCTGCACCCTCGCGGCCGGCTCGGACCGGAGGTGCAGCCATAGGGCGAGCAGGCCGAGCCAGAGGGCGTGGGCCAGGAACAGGTGGGCCATCTGGAGGGCGATGGGGGCGAGCAGCAGGGCATCGAGGACCCCGACGGCCAGCTCCATCGCGAAGACCGCCGCCACGAGAAGAAACGGCGCGGGCAAGCCGTCCGCCAACACTCGCCCGAGGCGCCGCCCCAGCCAGACAAGGTAGGCGCCGAACGCGAGGACCGCGACGGGGTGCCAGACCCGTAGCCGTATCAGGTAGTGGGCGCCGCCCGCGAAGTCGCTTCGGACGCCGTCGACGAACGACTCGGACGGGAAGACCGTCGAGGCCAGGGACGCGGCGGTGCCGATGCCGCTGACCACGATGAGCCCGCCGAGGGCGGCCGCCACGAGCCGGTCGGGGCGGCCCGGGTCGAGCGCCTCGGCCGGCCGGCGGGGGCCGGACCACCACGCCGCGCAGGCCAGCGCGCCCATGAGGAGATAGGTGTTGGCGAGGTGGATCGGCTGGACGAGGGCGCGAGCCAGCGAGACGTTCATGTCGACCCACTGGAAGATGACGAGGGCGGCCCCGATGAGCGACTCCACGACCATGAACGCGAGGGACAGGGCGGCCCAGTAGCGCGCAAGGTGGCCGGGGAGGAACCGGTAGCGCGACCAGACGGCGAGGACCGCGACGGCGAGCAGCGCGAGCCCGCTCGTCGCGCGGTGGGTGAACTCGACCAGCGTGTCTGTGGTGTCCGCCGGGGTCGTCCCCGACGGCGAGAGCAGCTCGCCGCACAGCGGCCAGTCGTCGCCGCAGCCGTCGCCGGCGCCGCTCGCGCTGACGAAGCCGCCCCACAGGACCACGAACAGCGTGAAGACGAGGACGGCCCAGGCCGCCCCGGTGTAGGAAACGCGAGAGCTCATGAGGCGGATGTCCGCACGAACGGCGCGAAGGCGGGCGCCGTCCGCCCTTCACTTCCCTTTACGGCGCGGAAGCCCCCTCGGGCAGTGCGAAGACGTACACCGCGTTCGTCCGGCCGCCGCCGACCGACGCCGCCAGGTACTGCCTGCCGTCGACCGCGTAGGTGATCGGGAAGCCCTGCACGGAGCCCGGCAGGCGGGTGTGGAACAGCACCTCGCCGGTGTCGACGTCGTGGATGAACAGGTTGCGGTCGGTGTCGGAGGACACGACCAGGCCGCCCGCGGTGGTCAGGGCCGCCGACCCCGGCCGCGTGGCCGTCGAGTGGCGCCAGCGGATCTCGCCGGTGTCGACGTCCATGGCGACGAGGTGGCCGGCGTGCTCGCCGCTGTCCGGATGCACTCGGCTGCCGCGCGAGAACCAGCCCCGGTCGGCGTAGTAGTCGTTCCCCTCGACCTGCTCCAGCTCGGTGAACATGCCCCGCACGCACGTCGGGTGTATGGGAATGTAGAGCAACTGCGTCCCGGGGTGGTAGGCGCTCGCCCGCCAGTTGCGGACGCCGCCGAAGTCGGGGCAGAAGTCGAGCTCGACCCCGGCGACCGGGATCATCTCGGGCCGGTAGGTCACCTCGCCGGTCGCGGGGTCGACGTCGAGGACGTTCTGGTAGCCGAGATCGTGGGCGGCCACGAACGCGCCGGTCGCGCGGTCGAGCTCCCACAGGATGCCGTGCTTGCCCATCTTGAAGAGCGAGCGTCGCCCCCGGTGGTCGATGAGCACGCTCTCGAACACGTCGTCGAGGTCGTGGGTCTCGCCCGGCACGAACTGGAAGTACCACTGCAGCTCGCCCGTCGCGGGGTCGAGGGCGAGCACGCTGTTCGTGTAGAGGGCGTCGCCGTCCGTCTTGCGCGACACCCGGGCCCACGGCTTGGCCTGCGAGGTCGACCAGTAGGTGAGGTTCGTCTCGGGGTCGTAGGCGCCCGGGATCCACGAGTCGGCGCCGGCCCGGAACGTCAGGGGCAGGTCGCCCCAGGTGTCGCCGCCGGGCTCGCCGGGGCGCGCGATGGTCGACGTGCGCCACGCCTGCTCGCCCGTCTCGGGGTCATGGGCGGAGATGAAGCAGACGTCGTTCTTGTAGTTCTGGCAGCCGGTCATGCCGGACACGATGAGGCCGTTCACGACGATGGGTCCGCTCGTGTAGCGGTAGCCGAGCCGGAAGTCGGCGACGGTGTGGTCCCACGCCACCTCGCCGGTCCGCGCGTCGAGGGCGACGATGTGGGCGTCGGAGGTGTTGACGTAGATCTTGTCGCCGTAGATGGCGATGGAGCGGGTGCGCATACCCGCCCCCACCGCTTCGAGCGCGTCCGACGCCTCGAACTCGCGCCGGTACTCCCAGAGGCGGTCGCCGGTCACCGCGTCCAGCGCCTGCACGACGCGGGGGCTGGGGATGAACATGATGCCGTCGTGCACGAGGGGCGCCGCCTGCACCAAGCCGGGCGCGAGCGGCCACCCCCACACGAGCTGAAGCTCGCCGACGTTGCCGCGGTCGATCTGGTCCAGCGGGCTGTGGCCCTGGCCGTCGAGCGTCCGCCGCCAGTTCAGCCAGTCGGCGGGGTCGGGGTCCTGCAGCATGGCGTCGGTGACCGGCGTGAACGCCCGCTCCTGGGCACCGGCCGCGGCGCCGACCAGCAGCACCAGGAGCGCCGCTCCCACGGCGCGCGCAATCCGCCCGACAAACGAGCTCCGAGCCGGTCCCCTCATCGCGGTCATCGGCGGCCTCCCCCCCTCTTTGTTGTTCACCCCACTATAGCCGACGTCCTCCCGGCCTCCGCGAGTCTTCGACGAGGGGAGACTGCGAGGGGAACTTGGGTGCCGGCGCGCGCCTCGCGGCGCGTAGCGCGCCGAGCCGCATCGGCTCCGCTTCGGAGCGGCAGATCCACAGTCGGCTATGGATCTGCCGCCCTCGCACCGGCGGCCTGCGCAGCCGGCGGCGTGGCGCGCGCGACGAGCAACGTCAGGTCGTCGCTCTGCACCGCGCCACTTCACCCCCGGAGCGCGTTCGTCGAGCCGCGAACGGGCGGGGAACACGAGGAAGAAGAACGCGAACAGCCCCGGGGCCATCATGAGCAGCGTCATGCGGTAGGCCATCATGAAGCCGGGGATGACCGGCGACCCGCCCGCCGCCTGTGGCGCGAACAGGCTCATGAAGCCGCAGAACATGAGCGCCATCACCCAGGCGTTGCGGTCGCGCAGGCGCTGGAACAGGACCGTCAGGGCCACGAGCAGGAAGACGAGCGGAATCGCGCTGATCCAGAGCGGGAGCAGGGTCCACGCGAAACTGGCGCGCTCCCAGGTCTGCGACAGCATCAAGCCGACCGCGTAGGTACAGGAGACACCCGCCAGCATGACGGCGGCGAGGCGCAGGATCAGCATTCATCGAGACGCTCCAGCTCATCGTTCGTGTATCGGAGATCCACCTTCCCAGCCAGATCGCCGAGCCTGCGCAGCCTCTGCGTGCGCAGGTACTCGGTCAGCGCCAGCCGGACCGCGGTCGCCTTGCGCTTCTCGCTGGTCTCGCGCTGCACCGCCCGGACGATCTCGGCGTCGAGCGTGACTGTTGTTGCCATCTTCGGAATCCTGTTGCGTCTGTGGGCGATCTGTCAACAGCATCCTGGCATGCAATCGAATGCCGCAGGCGGGAGTGCATGATGTGGCGGCTGGCGCGCTGCCGCGCAGCGCCGCGTCGGCGGGCAACCCTGGTGAAAGGCGTGAGAATCCATTATCATGATGAATCTGGCTCAGGCTCTGCTCTCCGCGCGCCTGTCGTCGACACGACACCATGAAGGACTCTCTCGCAACCGTCCCGTTGAGCGCGTATCTGGCCTCCGGGTCGCGACTGACAGCGTGTGCCGCGGCCTGGTGCGGCGTGCACTGCGCGCTCACGCCGTTCCTGGTCGCGGTGGCACCAGCGCTCGCGCTCTCGGAAGGCGTCGAGCGAGCCGTCTGGGTCGGGACCGTCCTGCTCGGCGCGGTGATGCTCGTCCTCGGCCCGGCCCGCAATAGCGCGGCCGTGACCCTCACCTTCGCAGGGGGGGCCGTGCTCTGGGCGGCCTCCCTCGCCGGCTGGCTCGAGCCGCTGCCCGAGACCGTGACATCGGCGGCCGGCAGCCTGATCCTCGCAGGCGCTCTCGTGCAGAGTGCCCGTATCTGCCAGGCCGGTGCGTGCTCGGCATGCTCCGACGAGCAGCACGCGAATCAAGAAAGCTGACGACGACCGTCCTCGGTCGTCGGGGCAGGTCGCTCGGGCCGCGGTCGTGGTGGCTTCGCCACGAGGCCGTCGATCCTGCGCGCCCACTGCAATGCAGCGAGACACCCGTCAGCGCAGCGCGATACGCTGCGTGTTCATGAGCGCCGAGGGGCCTCACAACCAGCCGATCGAGTGCTTCTGCGAGTAGCGCCCTTGGCGGGCTCGATGCGCCGGACGACGGCGCGGAACACCTGGCAAGAACGCCTGCAGCCCGAAGGTCGGACACGGGAACGCTGTAAAGGCCGGCCTGATCCCGCTACGTTTCCTGCCCGGCGCCGGCCAGCGCCGGTTCCGAGGCCGGCCCGGCCGGAACGCCGACCGGCCGCAACATGCGCAGACCGTTGAACGTGACCAGCAGCGACGCGCCCATGTCGGCGGCCACCGCCATCCAGAGAGTGGCGGCCCCGAAGGCCATGACGGCGAGGAAGACCGCCTTGGCGCCGAGGGCGACGGTGATGTTCTCGATGATCACCCGCCGGGCGCGCCTCGCGTGATCCACCACGAAGGGGAGCTTCCGCAGGTCGTCCTGCATCAGCACGACGTCGGCCGACTCGGCCGCGACGTCGGTGGCGTTGCCGCCCATCGCGACGCCGACCGAGGCGCGGAGCAGGGCTTGGCTGTCGTTGATGCCGTCGCCGACCATCGCGGTCGGGCCGTGCCGCGCGATGAGCCCGTCGACGGCCTCCGCCTTGCCGTCCGGCAGCAGCTCGGCCCGCACGTCCGACACGCCCACGCGGGCGCCCACGCTGCGGGCGGTGACGGCGTTGTCCCCGGTGAGCAGGGACGAACGGAGCCCCAGTCGGTGGACCTGCGCCACGCTGGCCGGCGCTTCCGCGCGTACCGGATCCGCCAGCGCGACGAGCGCCCAGACGTCGTCGCCGGAGCCGCAGACGACGACCGTCTCGTCGGCGCGCTGCATCTCCGAGAGCTGGGGCTCGAACACCGCTGTCGCGGCCCGTTCCCGGGCGAAGCGCGCGCTCCCCACCCAGAACCGCCGGCCGTCGATCTGCGCTTCCGCCCCGCGCCCCTCGACGGCCGTGAAGTCGGCGAGCTCGGACGGCTCGACCCCGCGCTCGCGCGCGTAGCGGACGATGGCGCGCGACAGGGGATGCTCGCTGCGCTGCTCGACGGACAGCAGGCGGGCCAGCACCTCCTCCTCGGAGCGGCCGTTCACCGGCCGCAGCTCGCGGACCTCGGGCTCGCCGCGCGTGACGATGCCGGTCTTGTCGAACGCCACCGCGCGCAGGCGCCCCAGCTCCTCGAGGTGCGAGCCCCCCTTGATCAGCACGCCGTGCCGCGTGGCCGACGCGATGGCCGCGGCGATCGTGACCGGCGTCGAGATGACGAGCCCGCAGGGGCACGAGATCAGCAGGATGAGCATCGCCTGGTAGAACCACCGCTCCCAGTCGCCGCCGAGCAGCAGCGGCGGCACCGCCCCGACCACGAACGCCACCGCGAACATCAGGGGCGTGTAGTAGCGCGCGAACCGGTCGATGAAGCGCTCGGTCGGCGCCCGGTGGTGGTGGCTCTCGCCGACCATGCGGGTGATGCGGGCCAGCATCGTGTCCGACGCGGCCCGCGTCGTGCGCAGCTCGACCATGCCGTGGCCGTTCACGGTGCCCGCGAACACCTCGTCTCCGGCCGTCTTCCAGGCCGGCACCGATTCACCGGTGACCAGGGACTGGTCGACGTGGGAGCTGCCGTCGGTCACCACACCGTCGCACGGAATGCGCTCGCCCGGCCGCACCCGCACGTGCGCCCCTACCGCGACGCGGTCCACCGGCGTGCGGTGCTCGTGGTCGCCGTGCACCACCGCCGCCGTCGCCGGGGTGATCCGCAGCAGCGAGCCGATGGCGTCACGCGCCCGCCGCGCGCTCCAGCTCTCGATCAGCCCCGACAGCCCGTAGAGGAAGGCCAGCACCGCGGCCTCGGCCCACTCCGCCAGGAACAGGGCGCCGGTGACCGACACCAGCACCAGCGCGTTCATGTCCGGCCGCAGACGGGCGAGCGACGCCACCGCCTTCGGCGCCGAGGGGAAGAGCCCGGCGGCGATGCCGACGAGCAGCAACAGCACGACGAACCGGTCGACGCCGTGCGCCCCGTGCGCGTGCGCCAGCAGGGTCTCGACCACGCCGCCCCCCGCCACCGCGACGTGCAGGACGAGACCGGCGGTCAGCGCGAGCCCGCTGGCCGCGACCAGCGCGTGGCGGCCGTGCGCCTCCCACCACGACTCGACCCGCGGCGCCGCGTCCCACGGACCGGCCCGCATCCCCAGCCGCGAGACCGCCGCGGCGACCTGCTCGGGACCGAAGACGCCGGTGTCGGCGTCGACGGTCATGCGGCCGTCGACGACATTGAACGAGACCCCGTGGACGCCCTCGCGGCCCGCGAGCGCGTCGCGCAGCAGGGTGGCCTCCTCGTTGCAGTCGAGGCCCTCGACGCGAAAATCCAGTTGCTTGCGGATGGTGCCCTCCTCTTCTCGTTCCGAATCGGCCGCTGATACCATCATGCCCGAACGACGCACGCGCGTCGACCGGGACCGGAGAATCGCCCCGCCGAATCGGACCGAGCGCCGCTATCGGCAACACACCAGCCCGCCAATCGTCGCCTTCGGCTCCGCTTGGCGCCCAACCAACCCTGCCAGGAGTCTGCACCGTTCAACGGCGCAGACTCCTAGAACCGGAAGCGCAGCCCGAAGGTCGGGACGCGGGGGAATCCCTGTGACGGCACTTCCGAGAGCCGGGGCAGCGCGGCGCCGGGGTCGTGCCGCAGGCGCGGCTCGAGCACCACGGCGTTGTCGCGCCCGAGCAGGTTGATGACCTCGACGTAGAGCGACCACCGTCCCTCGGGGCCACGCTGGTAGGTGGCGCGCACGTCGACGCGGGCATAGTGCGGCAACCGGACGGAGTTGAGGTTCTCGACCCCGCCGTAGTCGACCGTGTACTGCAGGTTGCCGGCGAAGTCGGTGGCGGGCACCAGCCGGCCGCCATCGTCCTCGACCGCCGCCACCCGCAGCCCGAGCGCCGGCGTGTGGGGGAAGCCGCTGGCGAGGCGCAGGGTCGCGGCGAGGTCCCAGCGGCTCGTCAGCCGGTAGCGGCCGACCGCGTTGAATGCATGGGGGCGGTCGTACTCGAAGGCGTAGCGCCGCCCGTAGCTCTCGCGCTCGGCCCGGCCCCACGCGTAGGAGACCCACCCCGTGAGCCGTGCGGCGGGGTTCCCGTGCGCCAGGTAGACGTCGAGCCCCCAGGCGTCGCCGCCCGCGTCGTTGGTGGGGGCGCTGAGAATGATGGGGGCGGCGGGGACGCTGCCCCGCAGCGCCTCGGGAAAGTCGTAGCGCCCGACCCGCGCCAGCCGCTCGGCCTCGGTCTCCAGCCGCCCGAGAAGGAGATCGTCGAAGCGCTTGTAGTAGCCCTCGACCCGGGCGGTGACGTCGCGGCCGAGGTCCTGCTCGAGGCCGAGCACGAGGTGGGTCGCCCGCTCGTGGCGCAGGCCCGCCTCGCGCGCCCCCGACAGGTCGATGAAGTAATCCGACTGGCTGAGCTTCTCGTAGCCGGGGCTCTGCGTGTAGAGCCCGCCCGCGGCCCGGATGCGCGCCCCGCCGCCGAGCGCGTAGCTCGCGGCGAGGCGCGGCGAGAGGGTGGCGCCGCCGTTGACGGTGCTCCAGTCCAGGCGCAGCCCGGGCTCGAAGGAGAAGCGCTCCGACGGCGTCCAGGTGTCCTGCAGCCACAGGCCGCCGCGCGTGCCGCCCACCAGCGAGTCGAGATCGTCGGGCAGCCCCGCGCCGCCCTGCACGCTCGATCCGTTCGCCTGCAGGTCGTTCCGGTCGCCCGCGATCAGCCAGCGGTAGCCGGTGTCCAGGCGGTGCAGCTCGATGCCGGTGTTCAGGAGATGCCGCGGCGAGACCTCCATGCTCAGGTCCTGGCGCACGGAAAGGTCGGCCACCTCGATGGCGCGGTCGAAGGCGACCGTGCTGCGGCCGAAGGCCACGTCGTCGTCCGGTGCGTTGGACCGGGTCGCCTCGGCGCGGATGAGCCCGTCGAAGCGTAGCGACTCGCGGTTGCGGTACCACGACACGATGGTCGTCGCCGTCGCCCGCGGGCCCAGCACCGCGTCGAACCGCGCCGACGCCAGCCCGTTGGCGATGTCCGATACCAGCGCCGCGCGTCCCTCCGAGTCGTCGAAGTCGAACGCGAGATCCGCGTCCTCCACGCTGCGGAGCCCCGTCAGGGTGAGCCGGTGCCCGGGGCCGAGGTCCCAGCCGGCCTGCAGTTGCAGGTCGGCGAACGACGGGAAGTTCTGGTCGGCGACGCGCCCCGCCACGAGGTCGTAGTAGGTGCGGCGGGCGCTGAGCAGCCAGGTGCCGTCCGCGCCGATCGGCGTGCTCCCCTCGAGGACGACGTTGGCGTCGGTGATGCTGGCCGCCGTCGACCCCTCGAACCCCGGTCGACCCGCCCGGTTGTCGACCACGAGGATCGACGACAGCCGGTCGCCGTACGCGGCCCCGAACCCGCCCGCGGTGAGCTCGAAGCTCTCGACCGTCTCGGGGTTGAAGGCGCTGGCGATGCCGAACAGCCGGTAGGGGTTGTGCACCTCGATGCCGTCCATCACCGTCAGGTTCTGGTCGGGGGTGCCGCCGCGCACCGCGAGCCGGCTGCCGAAGTCGTCGGTCGACGCCACCCCCGCCAAGGTGTCGAGGGTGCGGAAGACGTTGTCGATGCTGCCGGGGGCCCGGAAGACCGCCTCGGGGGCGACGGGGGTGGCGGAGGGCCGCTCCTGCACCGTCATCTCCGACACGACCTCCACCGTCTCGGCGAAGGCCTCGGGGAACAGGCGCACCTCGAGGGCGGCCTGCGCCGCCGACCGGTCGACCTCCACCGCGGTCTCGAGGTAGCCGTCCGCCTCGAAACGCAGGCTGGCCGCCTCGCCGTCGAGCACGATCTCGAACCGCCCGTCCGGTCCAGTCTCAGCCGTACGGTCGCCGGCGGCGACGCGCGCCCCGGCGATCGGCGCCTCGGTCACACCATCGAGAACGACGCCGGTCACCGTCGTAGCCGGCTGCGCTGCCGCCGTCAGGGGCAAGGCGGCGAGCAGGCAGTAGAGCGTGCAGAGGAGTCTCGATACGGTTCGTGTCATCGGTTTCACGGGGGCGAGGGCGGTGCGGTCGGCGGAGGTGTGCAGCGGCCCGGGGTGCTCGCCCGATCGTACCAGACGTGCCGGGCCCGGCCGGCGTTCCCGGCGGCGCAAGGGGTACACTATTCGCGCCGCGGCAGCGATGCGAGCCGCGCCGTCGACGCAACCCGGAGGACTCATGTCAGTACGCGCAATCGCCTGCCTCGGCATGCTCGCGATCATGTCGGGTGTCGTTCCCGCCCCGGCCATGGCCCAGCACGGAGCGCCCGGCGGGGAATGGCCCACCTACGGCGGCGACCTCGGCCACACCCGCTACGCCGCCCTCGACCGGATCGACGCCGACAACTTCAGCGAGCTGGAGCCGGCGTGGCGGTTCCGCACCGCGAACCTGGGCCCCGGTCCCGAGTACGTCTTCCAGTCGACCCCGCTCATGGTCGACGGCGTGCTCTACACGACGGCCGGCACGCGCCGGGCCGCGGTGGCCCTCGACGCGGCCACCGGCGAGCTGCTGTGGGTGCACCGGCTCAACGAGGGCGAGCGGGGCGCGGCGGCGCCGCGGCGGCTCTCGGGGCGCGGCCTGACGTACTGGGACGACGGCGGCGACGGGGTGATCTTCTACGTCACCCCCGGCTACCGGCTCATCGCGCTGAACGCCCGCACCGGCCGGCGGGCCGCGAACTTCGGCGAGAACGGCCTGGTCGACCTGAAGCAGGGCCTCGACCAGGAGCTCGACCCCGTCACCGGCGAGATCGGGCTGCACGCGGCCCCGGTCATCGCCGACGGCGTCATCGTCATCGGCGCCGCCCACCTCGCGGGGGTCGCACCCGCCACGAAGGAGAAGCCGACCGGGCACGTCCGCGGCTACGACGCGCGGACCGGCGAGCGGAAGTGGATCTTCCACACCATTCCCGGCGCCGACGAGTTCGGCAACGACACGTGGCTGGCCGACTCGTGGCGCTATACCGGCAACACCGGGGTGTGGGGCCAGATGACCATCGACCCCGAGCTGGGCTACGTCTACCTGCCGGTGGAGACGCCCACCGGCGACCTCTACGGGGGGCACCGGCCCGGCGACAACCTGTTCTCGAACAGCATCGTCGCCCTCGACCTCCAGACCGGCGAGCGCGCGTGGCACTTCCAGACGATTCACCACGACGTGTGGGACTTCGACCTCGCCAACGCGCCCATCCTCGTCGACATCACCGTCGACGGGCGCGACATCAGGGCCGTCGCCCAGCCGAGCAAGCAGGCGTTCCTCTACGTGCTCGACCGCGCCACCGGCCAGCCGGTGTGGCCCATCAAGGAGCGGCCGGTGCCGCAGTCGGACGTGCCCGGCGAGATGACCGCGGCCACCCAGCCGTTCCCGACGAAGCCGCCGCCGTTCGACCGGCAGGGCATCGGCGCCGACGACCTCATCGACTTCACGCCCGAACTGCGCCGGCGGGCCGAGGAGACCATCGAGCCGTACCGCATCGGCCCGCTCTACACGCCGCCGTCGGTCGCCTCGTGGGAGGGCACCCTCGGCACCCTGCACGTCCCCGCGCTGACCGGCGGCTCGAACTGGCCCGGGGGGTCGTTCGACCCCGAGACCGGCATCTTCTACATCTACTCGAAGACCGAGGTCCACGCCCTCGGCCTCGTCAGCGATCCGCGTCGCTCGAACATGGACTACATCATGGGCCGGCCCCGGCCTCCCGCCGGCCAGCGGCCGCGGGGCGGCAGCGGGTTCGCGCTCAACGTCGAGGGCATCCCCGTCATCCGACCGCCGTGGGGCCGCATCACCGCCATCGACCTGAACGCCGGCGAGATCGTCTGGCAGGTCGCGCACGGCGAGACCCCCGACCACATCCGCGACCACCCGCTGCTCGAGGGCGTCGACGTGCCCCGCACCGGGGTCGCCAACCAGCGCATCGGCACCCTGGTCACGAAGACGCTGGTCATCGCCGGCGACGGCGGCCTGTTCACCGGCCCCGACGGCGTCCGCGGCTCGGCCCTGCGGGCCTACGACAAGGCGACGGGCGAGGAGGTCGGGTCGGTCCCGCTGCCGGTCCCCGCCACCGGGTCGCCGATGACCTACAGCCTCGACGGGGAGCAGTACCTGGTGGTGGCCATCGCCAGCGGCGGGTTCCCCGGGGAGCTGTGGGCGTTCAGGGCGCCGTAGCGGCGCTTGCGGGAAGCTCCCGGCGACGCCCGGCGAACGCGGACCAACCGGGTCGAACCGCGCGGCATCGGCGGCCGGGCGCAGCGGGCGAGGAAAGACGAGGCTCGCGAGATCAATCAGGAAGCCGCGGGTCGGGCGGCGGGAAACCAGGCCTCGAACATCGGGCTGGCGCGCAGGCTGAGCGGCCCGGCGCGGGAGTCGGTACCGGGGGTCAGGAACAAGGCTGCGACACCGTGCCGTTCCGCGTAGTCCAGACCTTCGGCGACCCCCATCACGTACAGCGCCGTCGAGAGGATGTCGGCGGCCAGCGGGTCGTCGTGCCAGACGGTCACCGACTCGGGACGATGGACCGGCCGTCCCGTCCGCGGATCGAGGATGTGCGCCACCGGCCGGCCCTCGACCACCCACGTCCGCTCGGAGGCGCCGCTGGTGGCGAGCGATCCGGCCGCGAGGACGAGCTCCAGCGCCGGCTGGTGCCGCCGGGCGGGATGGGCGACGGCCACCGGCCAGCCCGCCGCGGCCGGCGTTCCGCCCACCGCGATCTGGCCTCCGAAGTCGACCATCCACGGATGGCCGTCCCGGGAGACGGCCGTCAGCCGCCGCAGGGCCTCGCCCTTGCCGAACGCCCCGGCGTCCAGGGTGGCATCGACCGTCCGCGTGACGCGGCAGGTCTCCGCGTAGAACCGGAAGTGTGCGAAGCCGGTCGCCGCCAGCGCCGCCCGCAGGGCGTCGGGCGCCGGAACGGCGCCGCCTGCCCGCAGTCCCCACGCCTCGACGAGCCGTCCGACGGCGGGGTCGAACGCGCCGTCGGTCAGGCGATGCCAGCGGGCCAACCGCGGCCACAGACCGCACAGCGGCGGCGGCAGCCCGAACGGTCGGCCGGCCGGGTGCCGGTTGAGGGCGCCGAGAACGCTGTCGGCCCGCCACGTGCTCAGCGACGCCTCGGTGCGCTCGATCACGCCGACCATCCGCTCGAGCGCCTGCAGCCCGGCCGGGCGGTCGGCCGCCTCCACGACCAGGGTCGCCCACGTCCCCATCAGGTGGACGGTGCGCTCGACCCGGATCGGGACGGCGGCGGGCGTCTGTCGAGCGCCGACGAAACCAGCGATACGCCCCGGCGCCTCGGCGATTGTCGGCACCGCTCCGCCGCACGCCAGGCACACCGCCGCGGCGACCGTCGCGGCTCTCATGGGGAGAGCGGGGCGGCGGGGCGGAGGGTGCCGGGACGCATGGCCGTCGGGCGGCCGAGCCGCCAGCCGATGACCATGTGGGTGGTGTAGCCGACCACGAAGACCGCGCTCGCGGCGACGTGGATCCAGATCCACGCCGTGATCCACGCCGGGCTCGCCGTGACCTGGATGAGGTAGCCGGTCAGCGCCATCACCGAGAAGCCGACCAGCGACGTCCACCCCGTGCGCCGGTTCCGGGGACTCGTCGACGCCAGCTTGCGCAGGGTGTGGGTGCGGAAGAGCATGCCGAAGAAGACGACGAAGAACGGCGCGGCGACGAGATGCCAGGCGAGCATGGACGGCTGCCAGGGATGGTTGACGACCGCGAAGGGATCGGTCGAGGTGACCAGGTACTTCATCCAGAAGTAGGCAATGCCGGTGGCCGCCACCAGGCCGTGAAGCAGGTTGAAGGCCCACTTCTCCCACCACGTCATCGCCATGGTGACGGCCGGACGCGGTGCGGCGGGCCGACGGCCGTCCGCCGCGTCGTGCTTCTCCGGGCTGCGCATTGACCGTTACTCACCTCGGACGCCGCGTCCCCCGGAGCCCGCGGCCGCCCCCCCGCATCCATTCGCCCGATCGGGCCGGCGCCGCGGCGGGCTCACTCGACCGCGCCGCGCGCCAGCACCTGGTCGGTGGCCAGCACGCGCCGCACCGCCGCGTTCGTGGCGACCCCCGACAGGGTCGCGCCGACGATCGTCCGGATGGCCCGGCGGAGCGCGAGATCGTCGTCGAGCGGACGGTCGTCGTACTGCGCGAGCCACCGCCGGGAAGGCAGGTACTCGATGGGCTCGAGGAAGGCGGTGACGTCGATACGCCTCACCGTGCCGTCCGCGTGCAGCGAGATCAACAGGCTCTCGCGCTTGGTGCGGATGATGTGGGTATCGACGTACGCGCGTCCCACGACGACCCCGTCCCTCGTCGCCACGTAACGGGCGACGAGGCCGCTCACGTCGTCGACCCGGGCCAGCTCGCCGATCGCGCGGCGCTGGGCCCGGGTCAGGAAGACGCGCTCGGCCTCTACCTCGGCGCCGGGAAAGAGGGCGGCCAGCGCCTCGCCGCGCGTCACGCGGCCGCCCTGGGCGGACAGCTCCGCACCGGCCGCCACCAGCAGCGCCAACGTCAACCCGCCAGCCAGACGTGATCGCATCGTTACTTGGCACTCCGCCGCTTCCGGCCGAGCGCGCGCGAGCGGGCCGGGAGACGTTCGCCGCCGCTCTCGGCTACCTCAGAACGCGTACCCCAGGTTGATGTTGAACTGGTTGGTCCCGGAGTCCGCGTCGTTGCTCACCCACATGTGGTCGATCTTGAGGACCACGCCGGGGTTGGGCTTCAGCTCGATGCCGAACGTGAAGTAGTTGTTGTTCCTCGAGGGGTTGCGAAGGAACCCGACCGGCACCTCGGCCTGGGTATCGACGTTCTCGAAGCGCACGTACGGCGTCAACGCCACGTCCCCGGCCCCCACGACCTGCGACAGCAGGTCGTAGCCGATCTGGACGTACTGGCCGGCCAGCCCCGAGCCCACGCTCTTGTTCCCTTCGAATCCGAGCGACTCGTTGAGCTGGGCCACGTCGGAGAGGCTGGCGCGGGCCATGAGCGCCCGCAGGTCGAGGCCGCGCACCTGCGCCTGCGCGTGCACGTCCCAGATGGTGGTGCCGACGCCGTACTCCTGGTCGTTCAGGATGACCTCGCGATTCCCCGAGTCGCCGGTGTAGAAGCTGGCCCCGAAGAAGACGCCCGGCGTGGGGGTGAAGTCGAGCCGCCCGGTGTAGACGATGCTCGACGACAGCGCCTTGTAGCCCTTCTGGCGCCCGCCCGCGGGCCTTCTTCGTCTCTGCCGGCGGGTGGCCGGCCGGCAGAAGTTGAGACCTGATCTCAACTTTCCGGCGCCAATATACAGACCCGCCAGCCCGCCGTCAACACAAAAGTGCGACTCGTCTCAGTTCCTCGCCATGGGTTTGGGCGAACCCGTCGAGCCGAGGGCGTTCCGGGGCTGGGTGAGGGGCGGGGACCGATCAGTTCGACGTCCTCATCGCGCGACCGCTCACGAGGCGGCCGACGCCCTTCATCTTGCTCCAGAAGAAGTCGAACTGTCCGAGGAGGGTGCCGTAGCCGAGCAGCAGGACCTGGTAGATGGGCAGCATGACGACCAGGTAGACGGCCCACTGCAGCCACCCCGGCGTGGCGTCGGAGAACATCAGCCCCATCACCGGCTCCTTGAGCCGAAGGGTGGTCATGCCGGCGAGCGAGAACGCCGCGAGAACGGCGACCACGCCGACGGGCCCGACACCCCAACGCGACTTCATGCGCTCGACAATCGTCATCGATCCACTACCCCACGGGGACCCGAAGCGGCTGCCACTTCATCCTCCACGCGGACGTCCCGCCGCTCTCCCGGCGTGATGGAGGTCAGGGGGCCAAGCTCCCATGAGGTCGTCTGCAGTCTGCACCGTCGCCATCACGAACCGTCGAGAATGAGTCTCAATATCAGGCGCCGTAGAGCATACGCGGAGCCGGTGCGAGGGGTCAAGCCGCCGAGCACCATGGTCGGGCGCCGTTCCGTGAGGGGTTCACGAGCATCATGAGGACCCGAGGGTTGACGGGGATGGTGGTGGTGGTCCCGCGCGAGTCGGTTCACGAGCATCATGAGGACCCGAGGGCTCCCGATCATCGAAAGAACCCGAGGATCGATCGACGGGTTGACCGAGGGCTCCGCGGGATATGGAATCTGCGTCGCTTGAGACTGGAGTCTCAGTTTCAGCATGTCTGGAGGCACGATGCCGGTGGCAGCAAAGCGGCCCGCCGGGTGTGGCAGCACCCGGCGGGCCATGGTCGAGCGCCTGATCCGACCAGGACCAGCCACACCGAGCACGCGTGACGACGCTCGCCCTGCCCACAAGTGTAGGCAGTGAACGTCATCGCGCGCAAGCGAATGGACGCCATGATGTTCAACCGCCAACCACGATCGACCGTGAGAGCAGGCCGCCCGCCCGCGACCGCCGCCGGGCTGTGCCTCGGCGTGCTCCTCTCGCCCGCGTCAGTCCGGCTCTCGGAGGAGGACTTCCTGAGGCTCGTCGGCATGTTCTCGACGGCCGCCATCACCCTCATGACGATGCGCAGCTCGGCGGTCCGGGGCCAGGTCCAGTGACGCGCCCAGGAGTCTGCGCCGTAGAACGGCGCGGACTCCTGGAGGGTTGGTTGGGCGCCCAGCCGAGCCGGAGGCGAGGATGGCGGGCCAGGGGTCAGGGAGAACGACATGCGAAAGCTGGATTCGGCAGACCGTCCCGGCGCCGCCCGCGCGGCCCGCTTGCTTCGGCCCGTCGCGGCCGCTCTGGCCGTCGGGCTCATCGCCTCGGCCGCCGCCGTGGCGGCGGCCGGGCAGCCGGCCGACGACGACACCCTCGAGTGGCTCGACGACTACCAGGCGGCGCTCGCACGGGCGCAGGAGACCGGCCGGCCCCTGCTCGTCGAGTTCCGCTGCGCGCCTTGAATCAGCGGCCGAAGATTCGACGCACAGGTTGTGCTGTCGCCGAAAGACTCCCCCCGGGGCCGTCTGCTGCAACGCTTCGTTCGCGCGCGCATCGTGAACATGGTCGGTATCGACGTCGGGCTCTACGACTTCGACCGGCACAACGCGATCTACTTCTTCATCGTCAGCCCCGACGAGCGGATATACCTGCGCTACGGGGGCCGGGACGCGGCTTCGGCCGACTCCTACCTCGACCTCGACAGCTTCGAGCTCGCCCTCGAGGCGGGTCTCGCCGAGCACGAGCGGTGGGAGGCGGGCGAGCTTCCCGCCCGCGCGCGGCCGGCGGCCCTGTTCCCCCGCGAGATGGAGCGGCTGCGCGAGGTCGAGCTCGATCGCGGCCGGTGCGTCGAGTGCCACATGATCGGCGACTACGCGGCGGTGGACAAGGAGCTGGGCCGGCACCCTGGACAAGCCGCGCGACATGTTCCGGTCGCCGGACGTCCGCGACCTCGGCATCCACCTCGACGTGCCGCGGGGGCTGGTCGTCGAGCGTGCCGACGGGGCGGCGCGCGAGGCGGGGCTGCGGCCCGGCGACCGCATCGTGGGCATCGAAGGCACGAACGTGCTCACGTTCGGCGATCTGCTGCACGTGTACGACGCCGTCGAGCGGTCGGCCACGCGACTGGCTGTCGCCGTCGAACGCGAGGGCGCCGGCCTCGTCGACCTCGCCGTCGAGCTGCCGAAGCTCTGGTGGTTCCATGACATCGGCTACCGCTACTGGTCGATCGATCCGGTGACCTTCCTCAGGACGACGCCGCTCGACGAGGCGCGCAAGCGCGCTCTCGGCCTGGGGCCGGACGGCTTCGCCTGCGAGGTCGCCCGCGTGAACCCGCGCGCGACGGTGCTCGATCTGCACGAGATCCAGCGGGGGGACATCGTCTACGCCGTCGACGGCGTGGAGTCGGATCCTCTCGTTCCGGACTGCCTCCTCTATCTGAGACTGAACGTCACCGCCGGGGACGAGACCACCCTGGGAGTCATCCGCGACGGCGCGCGGCTCGACATGACCGTGCGGACGCAGCGCCAGCTCTACCGCAAGTCCAACGCGCCGGGAGTCCCGCAATGAAACCCGCAATGAAACCCATGATCACCGTTCGCAACACGTTCGCCCTGCTGGCCCTGCTCGGCGTGGCCGCGCCCGCCGGCGCGCAGGAATCGGAGGAGCCGGCCCCCCGGGAGGTCTGGTTCGGCGACGACATCGCCGTCACCTACGAGGCGCGGCTGGAGGGCGACTGGCTCGTCGTCGAGGCGCGGCACGAGCCGGGCTGGCACACCTACGCGATGGACAACGTCGAGCGCGCCCGCGAGGCGACGGGGCGGGAGCGGCCCGACACGGAGCTGCCGACCCGGCTGACGCCTTCGCCCGAGATCGAGCTGGCGTCGGCCTGGCGGCAAACCGTACCAACCGACCTATCGCAACCGGACATCCGCTGGTACACGTGGGGCTTCGAGGACCGCTCGTTCTTCGCGGCGCGCGTCGCGCGAGCCGACGCCGGGGGCTTGGTGCAGGTGGACGCGCCGGCCTGCACCGATCGACTGTGCGCGATGGTCGACGCCCTGCCCGTTCCCGTCACGCGGAGCGGCGCGCGGTCCGTCGATCCGGAGGCCCTCGCGGTGGTGGGCGACCCCGTCGGCGGGCAGGCGGCCGCGGACGGCGTGCGCGCGCAGCTCGCGGAGTTCGGCGACTGGTTCCAGCGGTCGATGGACCTCGAGTGCAGCGGCCGGGTGCCGGTCCTTCGCCTCGTCGAGATCATGGACCCCGGGCGCAGCCGGCCGCGGCAGATGAACTGGGTCATGAGCCTCGACGCCTACGAGGACGGATTCGTCGAGCCGGGCGAGGTCGGCGCCGGCCTGTGGGAGAACCTGGACCACCAGGTCGAGCGCCGCATGGACGGCGACGTCGACGGCGACGGCGCCCTCAGCCTGCGGGAGTACGCGCTCTTCGTGCCGGACCCCGGGGCCGAGACGAACGCGGGTAACGCGAGCGACTACCAGGAGGAACGCTTCGCGTCCTTCGACCGCGACGGGGACCGCCGCGTGACCCGCGGCGAGATCGTGGAGGAGTTCGCGGCGAGCTACATCGACCGTCACTGGGGCCGGATGGTCCTGTTCCACCTCGGCCGCGCCGATGGCGACGGCGACGGAGCGGTAAGCCGCGACGAGCTCGCCGGCGCCGTCGAGGCGGCCGGAGGCGCCGCGGCGCCCGAGGCGTTGGACGCCTGGTTCCGAACCCTGGCGGGCGGGGCCGCCGAGCCTGCCGATGCGCGGCTCGTGCTGGCCGAGCTGCCCCGCGCACTCCTCCAGGCGGCGTCGACGGCGGACGGCCGGGCCACGCTCGAAGCCCCGCTCGCGCCGCTCCTGGCGCCGACCTGCGGCTCGCCCACGAAGGGATGGCGATGACCGCGTCCGAGGCCGGAGTCGAGCTGTCCGGCGTGCCGGAGACGGCGCTCTGGACGGTGTGGAACCGCGCGATGGACCATGGGGTGGTCGCCGACGGTGGCCGACACGTGCCGGAAGTGGTCGACGCCCGTCTCCTCCACCAGCCGCTCCCGCAGCCTCGCGGCGCCCTCCTCGAGCCTCGCGACGGCCCGTGAGGTCGCCTCGACGGGGGTGCCCTGCGGCATCGTCAACGACGCGGACATGAAGTCGGCCTCGATGGACGGGAAGAACTGGAAGTCGATGCGCCCCCCGACCACGAGGCCGCCGGTCACGATGAGGGTGGCGAGGCCGACCGCCGCCGTCGCGTAACGCCACTCGAGCGCGACCTCGAGAAGGGGCGTGTAGACCCTCCTGACGAACAGCTTCAGGGCGTTGGAGGAGAAACCCTGGAAGCGGCGCCACGGACCGGGCCGGCCGCGCCGGGGAATGTGCGCCAGGTGGGCGGGCAGGATGCCGAGCGACTCGACGAGGGAGAAGAGCAGGCACGGGATGACGACGAACGGAATGACCCGGAAGACCTTGCCCATCATGCCGGGCACGAACAGCATCGGCATGAACGCGGCCACCGTGGTCAGGACCGCGAAGGTCACCGGCTTGGCGATCTCCCTCGCCCCCTCGATGCTGCCCCGGAGCCCCTCGCCGTGCTCCTCCTGGTGCCGGTGGATGTTCTCGCCGACGATGATCGCGTCGTCGACCACGATGCCCAGCACCACCGTGAACGCGAACAGCGAGATGACGTTGGCCGAGACGTCGAGCCCCGGCATCAGGGCGATGGCGCCGAGGAACGAGATGGGGATGCCGAGGCTGACCCAGAAGGCGAGCCGCAGCTCGAGGAACAGGGCCAGCACGATGAAGACGAGCACGAACCCCGAGGCGCCGGTGCGCAGCATGAGGCTCAGGCGGTCGGTCAGCACGGTGGCCTCGTCCAGCCAGACCGTCATCGAGACGCCTTCCGGCAGCCGGGGCCGCGCGCGCTCCACGTACCGCCCGACCGCGGCCGAGATGTCGAGCGAGCTCTGGTCGCCGGTGCGGATCACCGTCACCAGCACCGTCGGCTCGTAGTCGAACCGGGCCTGCTGATCGGTCTCGGCGAAGCCGTCGACCACCGTCGCCACGTCGCCCAGGTGCAGCCGGCTGCCGTCGGGCCGCGTCCAGAGCACGAGGTCCTCGTACTCGTCGCCGCGGTAGGCCTGGCCGATGGTGCGCAGCAGGATCTCGCCCCCGTCGGTGCGGACCGAGCCGCCGGGCAGGTCGAGCGACGACCGGCGCACCGCGTCGGCGACCTCGTCGAAGGTCATGCCGTGCCGCCGCAGGGCCGTCTCGGAGACCTCGATCGAGATCTCGTAGGGCGGGGCGCTGACAATCTCGACCTGGGTGATCTCGGGCAGCGCCGTCAGATCGTCGCGCACCCGCTCGGCTAGCGCCTTCAGGGTGAAGACGTCGGTCGGCCCCGAGATGGCGATGTCGGTGACCCGGCTGCGGACGATCATCTCCCGGATGATGGGCCTCTCGGTCTCGATCGGGAACGTCGTGATCGCGTCGACGTTGTTCTTGACCTCGTCCACCACCCGGCGGGGGTCGGCGCCGAGCTCGAGCTCGACCATGACCGAGGCGCTGCCCTCGGACGCCGTGGACTCGATCTCCTTGATGCCGTCGATGCCCTGAATGGCCTCCTCGATGCGGATGACCACCCCTTCCTCGACCTCCTCCGGCGCCGCGCCGAGATAGGGGACGGTGATGCTGATCCAGTCGAGCTCGAGCTCGGGCATCACCTCTTCCTTGACGGTGGTGGTGGCGATGAGGCCGCTCAGGATGATGAAGACCATCATCAGGTTCGCGGCCACCGGATTGCGGGCGAACCAGGCGATTCCACCGTTGTTCATGGCTCTTCTCTCGCTGCCCGTTCCGAAACCAGGGCGACCACGAGCTGCCGCGGCGGCGAGGCCGCAGCAGAGGGGCGCCCCGCGCGCTCACGATCGTGCGGACCGCGCGGGCGTCAATCGTGCGGCACTGCGGACCGCGCGGGCGTCAGTCGTTGCCGCCGCGCCAGACGTTGTCGCTCGGCGACCGCTCGAACGAGGGCCGGGCGTCGATCAGCGTGAACGGCGCTCCGGGGTCGACCGTCGTCGGCACCGGGCCGATGCGCCGCCGCCCGCGGCTGTCGTCTTCGAAGCGCTGCGTCACGTGGATGTCGGCGGCGAGCGGCTCCCAGCCGCCGTCGCGCCAGAGCCAGCGCTGGCCGGCGATGTCGAGGGTCCGCTCGGCCCGGGCGATCGAGACGTCGGACGACGCAGGCGGTCCGAGCAGCGCCTCCGCGGCGCCGGCGCCGACCGCCCCGGCCAGGACGTCGGCGAGCGGCGCGCCGGCCCGCACCCCCGCGGCCACCGCGTGGACCGCGTCGACGGCGGCGGCCGGGCCGACCGACTCCACCCAGCCGACCGTCGCCAGCGGCGTGTACTCCTGCACCCACGGCGCGTCGCCGGCCGCCGCGACGCCGACGGCGGGCGCGGCGAGGGCGCCGAGGGCCTCGACGACCTGGTCGCTGGCCCGCTCCTGCAGCGCCAGCCATGCGTCCGCCCCGTCCTCCCGGCGGACGCACTCGAGGCCGACCCAGCCGGGGACCCCGACCCGCAGCCAATCCTCGCCGGGCTCCTTCCGCAGATCGGCCCCGTCGGCCAGCTCGCGCGCGGCCAGCGCCGCCGCGATCGTCGCGCGGCGCTGCCGGCGGGCGAAGCCCTCGTCGGCGATGTCCCAACCCTCGTGCTCGGGCAGCCACAGGAGGCCGCCGTGCAGGGCGGCCTCGCCGCGCTCGCGCGGCGCCTGCAGCACCGTGCGGACCGCGGGCGCGCGGCCGAGGGTCGCGGCGACGCAGGCGCGCATCGCCGCGACGTCCTCGAGGA
This sequence comes from Vicinamibacterales bacterium, assembly GCA_965215105.1. GTDB lineage: Bacteria > Acidobacteriota > Vicinamibacteria > Vicinamibacterales > UBA8438 > JAJEEA01. Next base: position 6,242,943 of record OZ244051.1, on the reverse strand, counting down.
CGCCGACGGCGTCGCGCGCGCGCTCCGGCCCGTGCAGCGCGGCCACGCCGCCGCCGCGCGTCTCGACCGGCGCGCCCGGCCACCACGCGACGGCGAAGTCCAGCGGCCCGTCGGTGCGGCCGGTGGTGGCGGTCGCGGTGCCGCCGGGGCGGTCCGCATCGCGACCGGCGCCGGCGAAGGTCACCGACCAGCGCCACTCTCCCGCCGGCGCCACCCCGGCCGCCGGCGCCAGCGCGCCGGCCGCGACGCCGCCGGCGACGGGGTCCAGGCCGTGGGCCCGGCGTTCCCGGGGCGCGCGCACCAGGCGGTCGGGGTCGTGGCCCAGGGCCGGCAGCAGGTCGGCGGCGCGCAGCCACACGCCGGACGGGTGCAGCCACGGGCTCTCCCCCTCGGCCGACCATCCCTCTCCGCCCGCGACCACCTCCAGCTCCACGGTGCAGCCTGCCGCCGGCGGGCCGGATCCGTCGAGCTCCGGCGGAAACGCCTGCGATGCGGGGGCGGACGCTTCGAGCTCCGGCGGAGATGCCTGCGATGCGGGGGCGAACGCTTCGAGCTCCGGCGGAGACGCCTGCGGGACCGGGGCGGACACTTGGTCCGCCGTGGTTGAACGCGCGGGTCCGCAGGCGTCGAGCGGCAGCGCGAAATGATCCAGCGCCACCGTCACCGGTTCCTCGCGCCCGCCGACGACGGCGCGCGCGATCTCGGCGCCGTGCGGGAGCGAGCCGTGCAGCGTCCCGGAGCTCGAGCGCACGCCCTCGAGCCGCCAGCGGGCGGTCGCGCGCCGCGCGGCCGGGTCGATCTCCATCGCCGCCTCGCCGCCCGTCACCGCGAACGGCGCCGCCGCGGCCCACCAGCGGGCCTCCCACGCGGCATCGTCGGCCGTCTCCGCCGCCATGGACTCGTAGCCGCCCATCACCACGAGCCGCTCGTGCAGCACGGCGTGGACCCCGATGGCCACCGCGACCGCGACCGCGGCCAGCGCTCCCGCGCCGCCCGCCAGCCTCCCCAGGCCGGTCCGCCAGCGGAGCGGCACCGTGAGCGCGGTGCCGCGGGGCCAGGCGAGCCACGCGAGGGCGACGACGGCGACCGCGACGGTCAGCTTGAAGAGGTCGGCGGTCAGCACGTGGCCCAGCCACGGCGCCCACCCGGTGAACTCCGACAGCGTGATGCTCGGCGGCACGCCCACCTCGGCCGGCGGGTAGGTGGTGAGCCCCAGCTCGTTGTTGACCACGATGAAGAACGCACCGATGACGCCGACCGCGTGAGCCGCCCCCGCATGGCGGACCAGCGCGTGGGCCAGCAGCACCAGCGCGCACAGCTCCAGCAGCGAGGGTGCGAGCACCAACCCGAAGTAGAGGGCGGGGTCCGACAGGCTGAAGGCGTCGGGGGTGGCGAAGACCGTCACTATCCACACCGAGAGCACCGGCGTCAGGGCGAACAACACGGTGACGCCGGCCGCCGCGAGGGCGCGGCCCGCCACCCGGCTCCCCAGGGGCGCGGGGGTGGCGTCGGCGATCTCGCCGTAGCCGGCGCGGTCGTCCCGGCGGGCCATGACGCCGACGAACCCGGCCACCATGAACACGATCACGAGGTAGTAGAACTCGGTCAGCAACGGCTCGATGAGATCGGGGCGCGGGAGGAGGGGGCCGTCGGCGTGCAGGATGATGTGGACGAACGAGCTGCCCACGCCCATGGCGACCAGGATGAACAGCGCGAACGGCGTCCCCCACCCGCGGAAGGAGAGAGCCAGGTGCCAGGCCGCCTCGCTCCACGTGGCGCCGAGCCACGACGGCCGCGCCGGCGCGGCGAGCGGAGGGGCGCCGGGACCGGCCGGCTCGTCCCCCGTCTCTCCCGCCGCGCGGTCCGGCCCCCGCGCCGCCGGCGCCGGTTCCAGGGCCAGCCGCTCACGCTCCACCCGGCGCAGGACGATGCCGAGCAGCAGCATCGGCGGGACCATCCAGAAGAGCCGGTTGGCCACCAGCGGCGGCGTGATCTGCAGCACGCCCGCCGCCTTCTCGCGCGGCGTCCACGCGTCGCTCTGCTCCTCCGCCTCGGCAAACGCGGTCGGGTCGAGGAGCGATGCGAGGGCCGGGTTCGCATCGCCGCCGCGCACCACCACCATGGCGGTCATCCAGATCAGCATCAACGCCGCCGCGCACGCGAACGGCCCGGCCAGCGTGCGCGTCCGGATCGCCGCGCACAGGAACAGCGCGCCGAGCCCCGCCGCCGACGGCAGGGTCAGGATCAGCAGCGAGTGACCGATCGCGAAGAGCGGCTGCGGCCCGACCCCGTCGGGAGGGAACACGCCGAGGGCGCCGAGGGGAGGGACCATCAGGAACCCGATGCCCGTCGCGAGGGTCAGCACGCAGGCGAGGGCCACCGCGCCGACGTAGCGGCCGGCGAGGAGGGCGGGCAGCGAGACCGGCGCCGCCAGCACCACCTCGTGCAGGCCGGCCGTCCGGTCGCGCACCACGACCTGCGCAAAGAGCCAGGCCCAGACGAAGAGCAGCCAGACCCCTGCCCGGCGACCATCAGGTAGACCAGGTGCGGGCTGTTGCGCGGCACGTCGGTCGCGCCGAGGTCGCGCAGGTAGTCGGCGTTCAGCAGCACCAGCATCAGGTAGGCGATCAGCCCGGGGAACGCGATGGGAATGAGCGGCCCCCGGCAGCCGGCGCGGAACTCGTGCCAGGCCTCGGCCGCCACGAAGCGCAGGGTCGTCATGCCACCGCCTCTTCGTCCCGCACGCCGGCGTGCGCGATGGCCGAGTGGTAGACGTCCTCGAGGCGCGGCGGCTGCGGGGCCCAGGCCTCGCCCGGGGCGGCCGGGGCCTCGACGATGACCCGCGAGCCCGCCGGCGTCGCCGAAACGTGAAGCGCTTCGTCCGGCAAGGGCTCGTCGCGCGGCACCACGCGCGACCAGAGGCGGCCTTCGAGCGGCGCGGTCAGGGCGGACGGCGTGCCCTCGGCGACGATGCGCCCGCCGGCCAGGATCGAGAGCCGCTCGCAGAGGCTCTCGACGTCGTCGACGATGTGCGTCGAGAGCAGCACGATGTTGTCGGCCGCGATGTCGGCCAGCACCCGGTGGAAGCGGCTCCGCTCGGCCGGGTCGAGGCCGGCCGTCGGCTCGTCGACGATGAGCAGCCGCGGGTTGCCGGCGAGGGCCAGCGCGATGCCGAAGCGGCGCAGCATGCCGCCCGAGTAGGTGGCGACGGCGCGGTCGGCGTCGGCCCGGAGGTTCACCCGGTCGAGGAGCTGCGCGACCTCGCGTTTCCGCTCGGCCTTGTCGGTCCTCCCCTTCAGCCAGGCGAAGCGATCGAGGAGCTGGCGGCCGGTGACGGTGGGATAGGTGCCGATCTGCTGCGGCAGGTACCCCAGCCGCCGGCGCACGTAGTCGGGGTCGGCGAGGGTGTCGACCCCGTCCAGCGTGATCGACCCGCTGTCGGGCTGCCGCAGGGTGGCCAGGGTCCGCATGAGGGTGCTCTTGCCCGCGCCGTTGGGGCCGAGCAGGCCGTAGAGGCCCGGCGCCACCGTCAGGTCGACCTCGTCGAGGGCGCGGATGCCGCCGGGATAAGTCTTCGTCAGCTTCGTGACCTGCAGGCCTGCGATGGTGTCGTTCATCTGCGTGCTCCACGTGCCGGCCATCGGGGAGAGGGCCGGCGGTCATCCGTCCGGGTGAGGCCCTTCAATCAGGGCCCGACTCGAATTGTCTCGCGGCGCGGCGCGCCGCCCTCGACGGTGGCCAGGTTCAGCCGGTACTGGGACGCCTGCCTCCGCAGCAGGAACGGGGCGAACCGCGCCGTGAGGCGCAGCATCAGCGGCAGGCGATCCACCAGGTCGCGGTCGGCGTCGAGGAACGTCTTCGACGCCGCGAGCCGCAGGTTCGCGCCCCACCGCTCGATCTCCTGCGGCTCGTCGCACTTCCAGCGGCACCAGCTCTCGCGCGGGAGGTGCCGCATCGCGTCGTGGCGGTCCTGAGTCTCGACCATCCGGGCCGCCGTCGTGTCGAAGGCGATGCGGGCGCCGGGGAAACGCCCGGCGATGTCGACGATGGCGCGCTGGGCGTCCGGCGCGTCGAGGTAGATCAGCACCGCCTCGGCCACGAACATCCACGGCCCACCGGCCGCCTCGACCTGGTCCATCCAGCCGGTGTCGAGGACCGACGCGGCGACCATCGTCCGCCGGGGCTTGTCGTCGAAGAACCGCCGCCGGAGGGCGATGGTGTCGGGCAGGTCGAGGTCGAACCAGCGGACGCGGCCGTTGTCGAGGCGGTCGAAGCGGGTGTCGAGACCGCAGCCGATCTCGACGACGGTGCCCCCGGGATGCGCGGCCAGGAAGTCGTCGACGTAGCGGTCGAACATGCACGCCCGCAGCACCGCGCCCTTCAAGCTGCGCCCGCCCTCCCACTTCGAGAAGTCGTAGTCGAGGTCGCGCACAATCGCGACCGCCTGCGAGTCACGCAGCAGGCCGCGCGGCCTCTCGGTCTCCCTGGCGCGCGCAAGCAGCGGGATCAGCAGGGTCTCCTGCACGGGGCCGAGCTCGGGCTTGACGGAATTGGTCATTGGAAGCACTCCGAGGGCGCGATGCGCGCTGACTGCGAAGTTCGACACCACCCGTGCGCGCACAACACGACTGCCGACGCCGTGTCGTCAGTGCGTGCCGCCGAGCGTGGCAATCCACGCGCACAGGAACGCGGCGAGGACCGCCGCCGAGGCGGACCGCATCCGCCGCGCGTGGGACATCGGACGAAGCGTATCACATACTTGAGATTGAGTCTCATTTCCACTTCACGAACGTCCATGGCCGCCATAGCACTCGTGATTGCCGCTGCCCGCACGTGCGGCTGTACCTGGGCGCGCCGAGCCGGTGAGCCCTGCGCGACCGCCGCCGATCAGGGAGAAACCGCCACTGCTTGACTGCGAGTTCGACCGGTCGCGCTCCTACGTCGGGATCGAACGCGACGAGAACGCCGCCCGGCACGTCCGCCGCTACCTCGGCGGCGACGGCGAGCGGTGTCTCGTCGGCCGCGCCCAGGAGACGGGCCTCCCCGCCGCATCGGCGACCGTGGTCTACGGCGAGGCCATGCTGACCATGCAGACCGCCGTCCGGAAGGCCGCGATCGTGGCCGAGGTTGCCCGGGTGCTGCGAGCAGGCGGGCGCTACGGCATTCACGAATTGTCGCTGGAGCCGGACGAGCTGCACGACTCCGTGAAGTCGGAGATCCAGCGGGTTCTCTCCGACGCGATCCACGTGGGGGCACGTCCCCTGACCGCGAGCGAGTGGTGCGCCCTGCTCGCAGAGCAGGGACTCGTCGTCAGGACACGGCTCACGGCCCCGATGCACCTGCTGGGACCGAGGCGGTTCCTGCGTGACGAGGGTCTGCCGCGGACTATTCGGTTCATCTGGAACGTGGCCAGAACGCCGGCCGCGCGCCGACGCATCCGCGCGATGCGAGCGGTCTTTCGACGCTACGCCGAGCACTGAGGGCCATCGCGATCGTCGCCGTGAAGGACTGAACCGCGCCGAGACGGTTCCCAGCCCGATTCCGCACGGCCGATATGCGAGGCCCGCCGCCCCTCGAGTCACACGCGCCGCATCGAGGAACGCAAGCGGCAGGTCGGATTGGCGTCGTTCGCAGCGACGGTCCCTCGTGATGGATGGAGGCTTCGATTCCATGCGTTCGATGACCAGTTCGATCCGGGTCGAGCTGGGTCCCGTGCAGGAGACCCTGCTGATCCCGCTGTTGGCGCGGGCCCGCGAGACGGAGCGACCGCGCGGCCTGTTGCGCGACCCGCGCGCGCTCGAGATCATGCGCGACCTGAACTACGACTTCTCGAAGTGGGAGGACGGGCGCGGCCCGGACGGCGCCATGCTGCGGGCGCGCATGTTCGACCGCTACGTGGAGGACTTCCTGGCCGCGCACCCTGAGGGCACGGTCGTCGAGATCGGCTGCGGCCTCGATACCCGCTTCGAGCGGGTCGACAACGGCCGGGTACGCTGGTTCGACCTCGATCTGCCGGACACCATCGCCCTGCGGCGGCGCTTCTTCGACGACGAGCCGCGGCGCACGATGATCGCCGCGTCGGTCCTCGACACCGACTGGATGGACCGGGTGGAGGCGACCGGCGGCCCGTGGATGTTCGTCGCCGAAGCGGTGCTCATCTACCTCGACGCGGCGGACGCCCGGCGCGCCGGCGGCGCCCTCGCGAAACGCTTTTCCGGCGCACGTATCGCCTTCGACTGGTTCCGCCGGCGGGACGATGAGTCGCGCGAGGTCGACTCGTGGGGCGACAACCTGCGGCTCGCGGCCTCGAAGACGTTCCTCGACGCCGACCGGGACCTGCTGGATCGGCTGCCGCTGCCGCTCCGTCTGACGGCGCGGCTCGCGCCGTTCCTGGTGCGGCGCCAAGCATCCCACTATCGGCTGAACCTGGCGACGGTCGACGGCTGAGCGCTGACCGTGCCGCCCGTCCGAGCGGCGACGAGCGACACGTGCAGCGGTGCAGGCTCAACCTGGAAGGGCGGTCAGCGTCCCGGCACTCCAGGGCTGGGGGGGACAACGACCGCCTTGCGGGAACCCGAGTGACTTGCCGGCCGCCCGCCTAGTGCGTCGCGCACGCGGAAACGGCTTCCCGGGTGCCGAGCCGGATGTGAGCCTCGCCGACGAGCGTCGCGAGGCGGCTGAACTCCTCCGGCTTGAGCGTCAACGTCACGCGGTTCACACGCAGATGGAGCAGGCCGTGGGCGCACTGGTACACGGCCAGGTGCGGCCCCTTGACCAACGTTTCCGAGTTGTGCTCGCGGTGCAGGCTCGACTCCATTTCGGACACTCCTTCAACCTGGCGGACCAGAGGGTGCGCCGGAAGGGCGCACCCGGCCGCGAATGGGACGGTCTGGACTGGTGCTACCAGTCGTAGGCCAGAGAGGTGATCACGCTGACCCCCGGACTCGAGTATCGATCGATGGCCGGATCGGCGGCCCCGACGCTGCGCACGCTCCACCACTCGAAGTACTTGGCGTCGGTCAGGTTGAGCAGTCCCAACCGGAACCTGAGGGCCTCGGTGAGCGAGACGAAGCTGACCACGTCGACGATCCGGTACGCCTCCGGGGCGAACTGGTCGTCGCTCCCCTGCTGGTATGCCTCGACCAGTTTCAAGGACAGCTCGGCGCCCCAGCGGCCGGACGGCTGCACGTAGCGCAGGCCGATTACCCCTTCGTCCGGCGCGATGGAGCCGAGCGGCGTCTCCTCGGCGAGCGGCGGATCGTCCGCGGCGCCCTGGAGAATCTCGACGCCGTCGATCCGCGCGTAGCTGCCCCGAATCATGACGCTGTCGCTCAGGTACGCCTCGCCGCGCAGCTCGACCCCCGCGATCTCCGCCTGTTCGAGGTTCTGGCTCTGGAACTCGCGCAGCCCGGTCGTGGGGTTGGGGCCGATGCCCGTCAGCTCGATGAAGCCGTCGTAGCGGTTCGAGAACCCGGTGATGCTGAAGCTCGCGCGGTCGAACGCGGTCCGGAGGCCGACCTCCAGGTTGTCGCTCGTCTCCGCCCGGAGGGTCGCATTCGGCAGCGTCGTGTAGCCGCCGAGGAGATTGGTGAAGCCGGTGTTGATGGCGCTGTAGGGCGGCGCCCGGAACCCGCCGGCGTACTGCGCGTGCAGGGTCACCACGTCGCTCAGCCGCGCCGCCATGCCGATCTTCGGCGACAGGGCGCCGTCGGAGAAGTCGGCCGGCTCCGGGTTGAGGCTCGCGATGAACACGGGGTCGGCCTGGTTCGCGTCGAGCGAGAAATGGTCGTAGCGCACGCCGGGCACCAGGGTGATGCGGCCGAACCGGATGTCTCCCTGGAGATAGGCCCCCGCCTCGACGACGTCGCTCTCGGGGAAGTACTTGCTCGGGAAGATCAGGCTGGTCCGCACCGGCTGGCCGGTGGCGACGTTGAGCTCGGACCGGTCGCGCAGCATGTCGAAGTAGTCGGTTTTTTAGCTGGCGCCGAACGTGACGAGCATGCCGTCGTCCGGACCGCCCAGCCAGTGCTGACCCTGCGCCGACCCCGTAGCCGACCTGCTCGAAGTCGACGGTGCCGTGGCGCATCGACGTGAACGGCGGACCGAAGCCCGTCGTCACCCGCTCCTCGTCGACGGTCTGCGCTCTGTCGTTGAACTGCCCGTAGACCTGCCATGACAGCAGGTCGAGCCCGCGGTCGGCGAGGGTGTGGTCGAGCGAGAACCGCTGGCGCCTCGTCGTGTCGAGGGCCGCCGATTCGTTGACGAGCCAGGCGAACCGCCCGAAGTCGATCAGCCGGTTGTTCGAGAGCCAGTCGGTCTCGACATCGGTGTCGTAGAGCTCGGCGGTGGTGCGGAACCGGTTGCCCGGCGATGCGTTGAAGACCAGCTTGGCGAGGATCTGCCGGCCGTCGACGTCCTGCGGGTTCGGCAGGGTGCGGGTGTGGTCTCTCGTGTCGACGGTGCCTTGTTGCCGATCTCGCCGCCCCGGTTGGCGCTGGCGAACACCGACGCCTGGACCCGCTCGCTGCCTCCGGCGAGGGTGAGGTTCAGGCCCACGTCGTCGGCGCGGCCGTCCCAGGTCGTCTTGCCGCCGATGTAGAACCGCTGGTCCCGCAGGTAGTCGGCGGGGTCCTTGGTGAACAGGGAGACGACGCCCCCGAGCGCGTCGCTGCCGTAGAGGGCGGAGTTGGCGCTGCGCACGATCTCGACCGACTTCAGGACGTCGACGTCGAGCCCGGCCTGGTGGACGTTGAAGGGGCCGAAGTCGAACTGCTCCGAGGTCTGGACGCCGTCGACCATCGTCATCACGCGGTTGCCGCCGATGCCGCGGATGTTGAAGCCGTTGAGTCCGAGGCGGGTCACGTTGTTCTCGACGTAGACGCCCGGCTCGTACTTCACGAGGTCGGCGAAGTCCTCGATCATCCGGTCCTGGATCGTCTCGTCGTCGATGACCGACACCATGCCCGGCGTGTCGCGCACCGGGGACGGCCGCATCGTGGCGGAAACGGTGACGGAATCGAGAAAGGTGGGCGGCTCGTCGGGCGGCGCCTCGGCGTCGGACTCCGCGGCGGCCGGTTGCCCGGCCGCTGCCGGCTGGCCGGCATCCGGCTGCGCCAGCGCGTGGACGGGACCTGACAAGAACAGGACGAGGGCCGCCAGCAAGATCGCGGGCGCCCCGCCGTCGATGCGGGGTGGGTGCATGGGGTGCATTGTCATGGGCTCCTGTTGGTTTTCGGCGGCGACGAGGCGCCGGTGCTCGGCCGGGCCTGCCCGCGGCCACGGCGCGCGGGCCGCCCCGAGCTTGTTTTTGCCTCCGAGGGTGCTCTGTCGTTTGCTTCACTCGCCGTCGGCGCGAGGTACCCGGTCTGCCGGATCTCAGTCCGCCGACTGCCCCACCCGGATCACCTCGGTCCCCGCCCGGATGACGATGGCGTCGTCCACCGCCGCGAAGCCGGTCACCGGCGCATCCACCGACAGGTGGTTCGTCGCGAGCACCTCCGGCGCGTCGGTCGAGTAGCGGAGCACCTGGGTGACGCCCTGCTCGGTGAAGAAGTAGACGTGGTCGCCGTGGCCGAGCGGCGTCGCCCAGGTCGACGCGGGCAGGCGATGGGTCCAGTGGACGGCCCCCGAGTCCGGGGCCAGGCAGCGCGCCGCGCCGGCCGGGTTCACCCAGTAGACGCAGTCGCGGTACGCGAAGGGCGAGGCGAAGTTCGAGGCCGAGCCCGCGGTCCACGCCACGTCCGACCGGTCGAGGGCGCCGGTCCGGCCGCGGCGCAGGGCGAGGTTCGCCTCGACCGCCATGCCCCCGATGATGACGAGGTCGCCGGTGACGGTGGGCGACGGCACGTGGTTGCCCCGGAAGCCGGCGAACGACCAGCGGAGATCTCCGGTCTCGGCGTCGAACCCCTCGATGCGGCCCGAGGCGCTGACGACGATCTCGTCGCCGCCGGGGGCCAGCACCGGCGTGCTCCAGGCGACGCCCGGCTCGCGGTCGGCCTTCCACACCGTCTCGCCGGTGCGCGGGTCGACGGCCAGCAGATACGAGTAGGTGCGCCGGGTCAGCAGGATCACGACCGCGTCGTCGGTCAGGAGAACGGAGTTGCCGACGCCGTGATTGCCCCCGAGGGTGCCGTAGTCGGCGCTGAGGTCCCGATGCCAGACGGTGTCGCCGTCGTGGGTCAGCGCCATCAGGTCGCCGCTGTCGAAGAACGCGTAGAGCCGCTCGCCGTCGACGGCGGGCGTCGGCGCCCCCTTCGACACGTAGTCGTTCCATTCGAACGTCTCTGCCGCTTCGAACCGGCGGCGCCAGCGCTCGGAGCCGTCTTCGAGGTCGAGGGCGGCGACGTAGATGGTCTCCTTCATCGCTCCCTCGAGGGACGTGAGGAAGACCGTGTCGTCCCAGACGACCGGGCTCGACTGGCCGAAGCCCGGGGTCGTCGCCCGCCACGCCACGGAGTCGTCGGACCAAGTGAGGGGAAGCCGCGCGGCGCGGCTCACGTTGGTGTCGCGTCCGCCCCGGAAGCCGGGCCAGCGCGTGGCGCCGGTTCCATCGGCCGGCTCCTGGTCCGAGGCGCCGACGTCCACGACCTCGATGGTCGCGAGGTGGCCCTCCCGGCCCGCGCCCCCGACCGCCAGCAGGTGCGTGCCCACCGGAATCAGGCGGTGCATGTAGCGCGGCTGGTCGAGGGTCGCGACCGGCTCCCACGCGGTCCCGTCCTCGGCGAGACGGTGCACGCCGCCGTCGGCCTGACCGACGAAGATGCGGTCCCCTTCGCTCGCCGCGGCGGCCCCGAACCCCAGCATGCTGCCCCTGGGCAGGTCCGGGCCCTTCGACCACGCGCCGGTCTCGGGGTCGAGCACGTCGACGGTGGACACCGGCCCGGCTTCCCGGGACAGCCCCCCCAGCGCATGGATGCGCCCGTCGCGCGCGCCGGCGGCGAGCGCCCGCCGCTGGAAGGGGGCGGGGATCTCCCGCCACGCGGACCCGCCGTTCAGGTCGAGGGCGAGGACCGTGTCGGCCCAGGCTGAGTCATTTCCGGGACCGCGCATGTCCCAGCCCCCGACCACGTAGAGGACCCCGCCGGCCACCACCGCGTCGTGGGACGAGCGCCCCACCGGCATGTCCGGCAGCGCCTCCCACCGGTCCGCGGCCGCCGAGTACCGCGCGACCGACCGGCTCGAATGCAGCACCGCGGGCTCGGCCACGGTGGCGTTGGCGGCGGTGAAGCCGCCTACCCTGTAGACCGAAGTGCCATCCGAAACGAGGACCGCGCCCTGGAGGCGGGGGCCGCGAGCCAGCTCTTCCCACGTCGCGCCGGCGTCGAGAACCAGCCGCCTGAAACCGGGGCTGATGTTCTCGAGGGAGTGGGCATGGACCCGGCCTACGTGGCCCCCGTAGACGTAGAGTGCTCCGTCGAGGCCGACGGCGCCGAAGCTGGCGACGGCATCGATCAGATCGGGCGGACGCCACCCGCCGAGGGTGTCGTCCTGCGCGCTCGCGGGGAGGGATGTGGCGGGCAGCAACGCGAGGACGAAGGTGAGGACGAGGCCGGCGCGACCCGGCGGCGTTTCGGTAAGGCGCATGACTGCGATCCTCGAATCAGGTGATACTGAGTCTGAGTCTCAATTTCAACATGCGGTATTCTATGTGCGACCGATCCGGTCGGTCAAGCGGAAAACAGCGGCCCGGCACGGAGGGTGGCCGGCGCCGTCGTGAACCCGGGGAGAACGGTCAGGAGGAGGTCACCGCCGGGAGCCCGTCGCGGCCGGGGACGTCCCTGCACGCGGCCGCCCGACGGCGACGCGCCCTGCGGGGCTCCGACGCGACTGGCGTCGCGTGATCACCTGACGTACCATGCACGCCAAACCCGCGGGCCCGAACGGCTCACCCCGGCCGTCGGGCGAGCCCCGCGGAGCACGAAAGGACTGGAACCATGTCGAAGCGCTTTTGCCTGTACTCGTCGATGCTGATGCTGCCGTTCTCGGTGGCGCTGGCGGGGTCCGGCCTGTCGGCCGGGGAGCCGGCCGGTCCCGCCGCCGGCCAGGAGGGGCCGGCAGCCATCGAGGCCGAGGTCCACCTGGCGAACATCCGTCAGCTCACCTTCGGCGGCGAGAACGCCGAGGCGTACTTCTCGCACGACGGGTCGGAGATCATCTTCCAGAGCACCCGCGAGGGGGTGCCGTGCGACCAGATCTTCCGGATGGACCTCGACGGGTCGAACCAGCGCATGGTGAGCACCGGCCGCGGCCGGACCACCTGCAGCTACTTCTACCCGGACGGCGAGACCATCGTCTACGCCTCGACCCACCACCACTCGCCCGAGTGCCCGCCACCCCCCAGCTTCCGCATGGGCTACGTCTGGGCCACCTACGACAGCTTCGACATCTTCCGGGTGGCGCCCGACGGCACCCTGACCAACCTGACCGACTCCCCCGGCTACGACGCCGAGGGGACCATCGGCCCCGACGGCCGCATCGTGTTCATGAGCGTGCGGGACGGCGACCAGGAGATCTACTCGATGAACGGCGACGGGTCGGACGTGCGCCGCCTCACGCACCGCCAGGGGCCGGACGGCGGCCCGTTCTTCTCGCCCGACGGCTCGAAGATCATCTTCCGCGGGCGCGAGATCCCCGACGGCCCCGAGTTCGACGACTACAAGCGGCTGCTCGACCAGGGACTGTGGCGGCCCGGCGACGTGGAGGTGTTCGTGATGGACGCCGACGGCTCGAACCTGAAGCAGGTCACCGACCTCGGCGGCGCCAACTTCGCCCCCTTCTGGCACCCCGACGGCGAGCGCGTCATCTTCGCGTCGAACCAGCACAACCCCGAGGGCCGCAACTTCGACCTGTTCATGATCAACCTCGACGGCACGGGGCTGAAACAGATCACCTTCACCGACGTCTTCGACGGCTTCCCGATGTTCTCGCCCGACGGCACGAAGCTGATCTTCTCCTCGAACCGCAACGCCAAGGTGGAGGGCGAGACGAACATCTTCATCGCCGACTGGGTGGAGTGAAACGGCTTCCGGCCGGTTTCGGTCCCGGTGCCGGTTCGACCGGGACCGGGTACCGGATCGGGACTCGGCATCGGGTGGCGAACGGAACGCGCAGTACCGGCGCAGCCCACGGACAGGAAGCAGGTCTCCGGCGGAGGGGTTCCGCGGCGTCCGAGACGCGACCCGCCGGGCGATTTCTCAGCGCCGGTTGAGGTACGCGACGAACGCGGCGAGGCCGCCGAGCAGAATCACGGCCCGGATCACCCTGAACAGGTTGACGACCCAGGCGATCCCGACGCCGAGGGCGGCCCATTGCACCCACCACTCGCCGGGCGAGGTCATGAGGTCGACGAAGAACAGGAAGACGATCAACAGCGGAGCGATGAACAGGAACTTCAGCGACTGATACGCACCGAGCACGGCTGCCCTCCTCGTCCCGCCTGGAGTCTATCAGAGGCGCGGGGCTCATCCGCCCTTCTTCGGCCGCCGGTTCGCGGCGAGGACGCGCTTGCGGAGCCGGATGCTGCGGGGCGTGACCTCGACCAGCTCGTCATCGTCGATGAACTCTATCGACTGCTCGAGGTTCAGCAGCCGCGGGGGCACCAGCCGCAGCGCCTCCTCGGCCGTCGACGCCCGCATGTTGGTGAGCTTCTTCTCCTTGGTGACGTTGACGTCGAGGTCGTCCGGGCGCGCGTTCTCCCCGATGATCATCCCCTCGTAGACCTCGGTGCCGGGAGGAACGAAGATCTCGCCGCGTTCCTGCAGGTTCGAGATGGCGTAGGCGGTGGCCCGCCCCACCCGGTCCGCCACCAGGGCGCCGGTGGGCCGACCCGCGATGGGCCCGTGCCAGGGCTCCCACCCCGCGAACAGGTGGTGGAGGATGCCGGTGCCGCGCGTGTCGGTCAGGAACTGCGACCGGAACCCGATGAGCCCGCGGGTCGGAATGCGGAACTCCAGCCGCACGCGGCCGCTGCCGTGGTTGACCATCTTCGTCATCGTCGCCCGCCGGGTGCCGAGCTGCGCGATGACCACCCCCTGGTAGTCCTCGGCGACGTCGATCACCAGCTCCTCCACCGGCTCCTCGACGCGGCCGCCGTCGCGGCGGGTGACGATCTGCGGCCGCGCCACCTGCATCTCGTAGCCCTCGCGGCGCATCATCTCGACGAGAATCGAGAGCTGCAGCTCGCCCCGCCCGACCACCTGCACCTGCTCCCGCGACTCGGTGTCCTCGACCCGCAGCGACACGTTGCCCACCAGCTCGCGGGCGAGCCGGTCGCGGAGGTTGCGCGACGTGACGTACTGCCCGTCGCGGCCCGCCATCGGCGACGTGTTGACCCCCATGACCATCGACACCGTGGGCTCGTCGACGTGGAGGGGCGGGATGGGCTTCGGATCCCGAGGGTCGGTGATGGTCTCGCCGATGGTGATGTCGTCGATGCCGGCCAGGCAGATGATGTCGCCGGCGGCGGCCGACTCCACCTCGACCCGCTGCAGGCCCTCGAACAGGTACAGCTTCGTGACCCGGGTGCGGTCGACGGCGCCGTCCAGCTTCGAGACCGCGATCTCGTCGCCCAGGGCGACCCGGCCGTTGACGATGCGGCCGATGGCGATGCGCCCCAGGTAGTCGCTGGAATCGAGGTTCGCCACCACGACCTGCAGCCCCGCTCCGGCATCGCCCCGCGGCGGCGGAATCCGCTCGGCGATGGCGTCGAGGAGCGGGCGCAGCGACCGCCCCGGCGCGCCCGGGTCGAGGCTCGCGGTGCCCGCCTTCGCGTTCGCGTAGATCACCGGGAACTCGATCTGCTCCTCGGCGGCGTCGAGGTCGATGAACAGGTCGTAGACCTCGTCGAGCACCTCGGCGGGGCGGGCGTCGTGGCGGTCCATCTTGTTGATGACGAGGATGGACGGCAGCCCGCGCTCGAGGGCCTTCCGCAGCACGAAGCGGGTCTGCGGCAGCGGCCCCTCGGAGGCGTCGACCAGCAGCAGGACGCCGTCGACCATGGTGAGGGTCCGCTCGACCTCGCCGCCGAAATCGGCGTGGCCGGGCGTGTCGACGACGTTGATCAGGAGATCGCGGTAGCGGATGGCGGTGTTCTTGGCGAGGATGGTGATGCCCCGCTCCCGCTCCAGATCGATGTTGTCGAGCGCGCGCTCCTCGACCCGCTCGTTGGCGCGGAAGACGCCGCTCTGGTGCAGCATCGCGTCGACGAGGGTCGTCTTCCCGTGATCGACGTGGGCGATGATGGCGATGTTGCGGCGCAAGGGATTGGCGACAGGGGAACCGGCCGCCTTCATCGTTCGTCAGGTCCGTATGAGGAAGAAGCGGGTGTCATGCCCCGATCGTATCCGAGACGGGCAGGGGGACGGTGCCGGCGGGACCACGGCTGGCGGGCAGACCGGCGGCGGACCGGGCAATAGCCGCGCAGAGCGAGGCGCGTTGAGCACTCCCGCCGCCCGTGCTACGCTGGGAAGCGATGGAAACAGCGTCCGGAGGGGGCGTGATGACCGAGAGGGCCCTGGCGCTGGCGGCGGCCATCGCCGCGCTGGTCGCGGCCGTCACGTCGCTGTTCAACGGCTGGCAGATTGCGCGGCTGACGGGCCGGGTGGATGCGCTCGAAGCCACGATGCAGACGGTGCTGACGCTGCTCGCCGGCGGTGCGTCATGAGCGGACGGCGCGTGAGCGCCGGCCCGACGACCGCCGTCCTGCGGCGCTCCTGCGCATGGAAGTCCACGCCGTTCCGCGGTGCAACGCCCGACCGACAGTGAGATCCCACGTTGCGTCGCGGGCCGCCCCTGGCGTCGGCCGGCGCGCGCACCGAGCCGCGCCGGACCGGCGCGTCGTGGAGGAAGGAGAACCCTGTTCATGCGTGTTCAGTTCTTGACCGTCGCCCTCGCCGCCTCTCTGGCCGCCGCGTGCGGCGCCGGGCCGGAGCCTTCGGATCCCGCGCCGGCGTCTGACGCGGCATCCGCGCCGGCCCCGCCGATGCTCCCGGACGTCATCGTCGCCGAGCGCGGCGGGTTCATTCCCGAGGGCGTGGAGTACGACATGGACAACGGCCGGCTGCTCACCGGGTCGCTGTCCGAAGGCTCGGTGTTCCAGCTTCACGAGGACGGCCGCGTGACGCCGCTGGTGTCCGATCCGGACCTCGTGTCGTCGGTCGGCATCGAGGCCGACGAGCTGCGCGACCGGCTGCTCGTCGCCAACTCGGACCGCTCGGTGTTCCAGGGCGGGACCCGCGGGCAGGCGATGCTCGGGGTGTACAACCTGACCAGCGGCGAGCGCATCGCCATGGTCGACCTCGCCGCGGCGGTCGAGGACGCCGGCGACGCCGCGGCGTTCTTCGCCAACGACGTCGCGGTGGCCGACGACGGGACCGCCTATGTCACGGACACCCGCATGAACCTCGTCTACCGGGTCGACACCGACTACGCGGCCTCGGTGTTCCACCGCTTCGACGACGACGGCGCGGGCCCCAACGGCATCGTGGAGCATCCCGCCGGCTACCTGCTGGTGGCGCGCGGCGACGCGCTGTGGAAGGTGCCCCTCGCCGACCCCGCCGCGGCCACCGCGGTGATGCTGCCCGAGGACATTCCGGGGCAGGACGGCATGGTGTGGAGCGCCGGCCGCCTCGCCATCGTCAGCAACTCCGGCAACCGGGTGGTGGCGCTGACGAGCGCCGACGAGTGGATGACGGCCGACCTCGCCGGGGTCGCGCCCTACGAGCCGCAGGCGACCACCGCCGCGGTGGTCGGCGACGACGTCTACGTCGTGCACCCCCACTTCGCGGACGACGATCCCCCCAGCGTGACGCGGGTCGAGTTCCAGTAGGTACACGAGAAGCTCCCGGCCGGCAACCAGGGCGCCGGCCGGGAGCTCTCGCTGGAACGCCGCGCTCAGGTGCCTAGCCCGCCCATCGTCGCCGGCGGCTCCGCTGGGCGCCCAACCAACCCTCCAGGAGTCCGCGCCGTTCTACGGCGCAGACTCCTGGTCCATCTGCTTCGCCACGTTCTTGGTGATGCCGCCAGCGGCGGTCGGCCGCGACCCCGGACCCTCCGCGGCATGGACGTTGCCGTCGGCGTCGACCGCGACGCCTTCCCCGGCCACCCCCTGCGGCACCCGCACGCCGTGCGCATGCGGCGGGATGAACCCGGTCAGCCGGTCCTCGCCAGCGGGGCCGATCAGTCGAAGTGTACCTCGGCCAGCGCGATGCCGCTCTCCCCCGCCACCGCGTAGAGCAGGAACACGCGGCCGTCCTCCTCGTAGATGGCGGGGTCGCGAAGCTGGTTCACGTGGCCGTAGGCGGTGCTCCGCACCGACGGCTCGAGCGGCGCGTCGGCGCCCTCCCAGTCGTGCTCCGGCCGCAGCACCTCGACCCCGGGCGTATCCGACCACGTCATCCAGTCGCCCGAGAGGTCGATGGTGCTCAGCTTGATGTGCTCGGGCGCGTCGCCGACCTGGGTCCAGAACACGTACAGGGTGTCGCCCCGCTCGAGCAGCGCCGAGTGCCGCATCCGCGAGTTGAACAGCAGCGGTCCCTCCTCGAACCCGCCCAGCGGGTCGCGCGACCGGTAGAACTGCCCCGGCATCGCCATCGAGTAGGTCCAGCCGTCGCGCTGGAACACCCGCATGTAGGTGCGCCCCAGGCGCTCGGGCCGCGTCGTGAACGCGATGCCGTCCGTCGAGGTCGCCACCCGCGACACCTGCGTGGCGATCCCGTCGAGGCCGTGGAAGTACATGACGATGCGGCGGTTGGCGTCGTCGACGTGCACGTCCGGCGACGCGATGTGGGGCGCCGACGCCTCGAACAGGGCATCGTGCGACATCGGCGCCGCCCCGCGCGCCCGCCGCGCCGCCTGGACGCGCTCCAGCTCCTCGGGCGAGATCTCGGGCGGCTCGGTCAGGAAGTGCGAGTCGGCGATCTGCAGGCTGCCCGGCGGGTGCACCCGCCACGGGCCCCGCAGGTCGTCGGCGTAGGCGAGCCGGATGTAGCGTCCCTTGTGGTCCGCGAAGTACAGGTAGTAGGCGCCCAGCGGGTCGGCCACCCAGTCGGGCACCCGGATGAGCGACGGGCCCTGGATGTTCTCGCCGATGCTCAGGTGCAGCTCGGGCCCGATGATGGGCGCGTCAGCCAGCCGCTCGACGCGCACCGTCTGGGCGGCCGCGTCGGCGCCGAAGGTCACGACGCCGGCCGCCAGCACGGCGCCCAGGACGATGCCCGGTGTGTTCTTGCTGATCACTTTCCCCACCTCTCGCAGGTCCGCGGTCATGCCGGAAACAGGACGTGCGTGAACCGCAACGCGGCCGCCAGCGCCGGTAACGTCAGGTCAACAGAGTAAGTGATCGGCCACCGAGAACCAATCCCCGCACCGCCCGGGTCGTCGACCCGGAACCGGGCGTCGGCGATCACGGGGAAACGGGATCGGACCACTTGTCGACGACCGGGGGCGCGTAGGCCTGCATCCGGTCGAGCAGGACGGCGCCGTCGCTCTCCGCCAGGAGCATGGCGCGATGCTCGGGGGCGAGGAACCGCCGTTCGACCGCATGATCGAGAAAGGCGAGCAGCGCGTCGAAGTAGCCGGCCACGTTCAGGAGGCCGCACGGTTTCCTGTGCAGCTCGAGCTGTCCCCATGTCAACATCTCGAACAGCTCGTCGAGGGTCCCGAAGGCGCCGGGGAGGGCGATGACGCCGTCGGACAGCTCCGACATCACCATCTTGCGCTCGTGCATCGAGTCGACCACCCGCAGCTCGGTCAACCCGGGATGGGCGACCTCCCGCGACGTCAGATGGCCGGGAATCACCCCGATGATTCGCCCGCCGCAGGCCAGGACCGCATCGGCCAGGATCCCCATCATGCCGACCTGCGCTCCTCCGAAGACGACGGTGTGCCCGCGCCCGGCGAGCAGGGCGCCCAGCTCTCGCGCGGCCGCCGCGAACTCGTCGCCCGCGCCGACCTTCGACCCCGTGAAGACGCAGATTCGAGTCATGGCCGCCCTGCTCAAACGGTATCATGCGACCGGGAAGGAGGGCGGACGGCGCGGAGCGGCGCCGACAGCGCGAACGACCGGCGCACACAGCCGGCCCAGGTTCCAGCGGGGCCGCCCACGAACCGTAGCCGCCACGAGGCCGTGCCACCGCGGGCGTCTCGCCGAGAGGAGGGGGCGCCCGGCTGGAGGATCCGGCGACCGGACATGGAATCCATGCAACCGAGGAGCGGCACGAGCAGCCCGGACGCGTCGGTCGAGTACGGCGGAGCTTCCGGCCCAAGGTTCCCGGCTCTCGCCCGGGCCGTTGTCTGCGCCGTGATGACCGCCGCCGCGCTCGCCGCCGAGCCCGCCGCGGGCCAGAGTCGCACCGTGTGGGACGGCGTCTACACCGAGGCCCAAGCCGAGCGCGGCCGGAAGCGGTACAGGGCCATCTGCGGCTACTGCCACCGCGACGACCTTGGCGGCGGCGGGAGCGAGGCGGGCGCGCCCGCGTTGCGCGGACCCTTCTTCCTCAACCAGTGGCAGGGCCGGCCCGTCGTCGACCTCTTCGTCACCATCGGCACCACGATGCCGCAACAGGATCCTGACTCCCTGCGCGCCCAGGTGGTGATCGACGTCGTCAGCTACCTGCTGCAGCAGAACGGCATGCCACCCGGCGAGACCGAGCTGCCGCCCCGGCTCGACCCGCTACGCGACATCGTCCTGAGCCGGCCACCCGGCCGGTAGTGGCCGGGAGCAGGCCGCGTCGTCCGCTTCGCGGTCACCGCCGCGTTCTGGTCCGGTCCGGTACTCTATGGTACTCGGCCGGTACCGCGCTCGGTGTGCCGACAGATGTCAAGAGTCTCGTAGGGGGTTCCGCGACCACTAACCCAGCCTGGACAGATCCGCTGTCCGCGCCATGACCGGCCAGGCGGAGCGTATCCGACGCCCCAGATTCCAAGCAGCTCGCGGCAGCCGTCCTCGAATCCGCCTGTGAAGTCGATCTTCTGTATCTGGGGAAGGATCCAAGACAGCTTCCTGTAGTTGCAGGAGCGATGCAGCAGCGGCGCGATGCGACCTTCGAATCGGTTCTCCTGGAGGCAGTACACAAGTTCTCTCCCCACCCACATCGAATCCAAGGCGTCCGGCGAGAGGACGACGATGAACCAGTCGCAACGCTCGAGCGCCCGGCCGATCTCGTCGTGCCACTGCCGGCTACCCAGGATGTCGGTCTTGCTGTACCAGACCGGAATCCGATGGCGGCGCAGGACCTCAACCAGACGCTCAGCGAACGCTCTATCCTTGCTTGAGTGGGAGAGGAAGACCTCGTTCGGCACTGTACAGGCCGGTGGCACGGGCTCAAGCGAGGTTGCGGATCGCATTGGCGATCGGTTCGACTTCGGGATCGCCGCTTTCCGGGTTCGCCAACTCGACCCAAGGCAATTGTCGGACTATCCAGGGAATCTCCCGCGTGGGAAGTTGCTCTCGGCCACCGACTGCGACGGGAATCAATCGGTTGTCGTAGTTCTTCGAGCCCAGTGCGAAACCTATCTCGCTCCTGACGTACGGCGAACGGAGCGCGTCGGGCGTCACGAGGACGACCATGGCCTCGGACTCGTCCAGCGCGCGGGCCACCTCCGCTGCCCAGTTGTCGCCGGGCAGCACGTCGATGTCGTGATTCCACACATCCAGCCCGGCTCTCCGGAGCGCTTCGGACACCCGGGCCGCGAGCGGCGAGTCCGAGTGTGAGTGACTGATGAAGACCTGCATGGGGCGTCCTCCGCTCGTCCTCCCTGTCAACACCAAGTATGCTGGACCGAGTTGCAGCGGGTCAACGCGGCAAGACGCCGGTTGGCTCCCGGATCCGGGAACGCCGGTTCTGGAGGTGGGGGTGGCGCCCTCGTTCCAACTGGAGACGAGGGCGCCACGAACGTCGGCCTACTCCGGCACCGGCTGCGCCGCTTCCTGGGCCGCCGGCTCGACCGCCGACGGAACGCGGTCGGGGGTCGGCTGGGCGACGCGGCGGCCCTCGGCGTCGCGGGCGTTGCCGCGGTTGCGGCCGCAGTCGAAGCAGGTGCGCAGCTCGTCGGCCATGCCCGCGGTGGAGATGCCGCGCTCGGCCATCAGCTCGGCGAGGCGGGCCGCGGTGGCGGGCTGCTCCTTGTAGAAGAGCGAGTAGAACACGCCGTTGGCGATGGTCCACGGCGTCCAGCCCTGGGCGCTGCGGGCGTCGAGCTCGGCGCCCTGCCCGACGAGGTAGTCGACGATGCTCGGGGCGCCGCGGTAGGCGGCCCCGTGCAGCGCGGTCTCGCCGCGGTCGTTCACGGCGTGGACGTCGTTGCCCAGCGCCACGAGCATCTTCACCGCCTCGAGGGCCTCGGGCTCGTGCTCGACCGTGGCCCCGCCGTCCTCGCCGGGGTTCCACATGTCGACGCCGGCCGCGACCATGAGCGGGGTCGTGAGGTCGGCGTTGGGAACCAGGGGGTCGGCCCCGGCGTCGAGGAGCACGCGCATGACCTCGGTGTCGACGTTCTTCGAGGCGAGGAGGAACGGGGTCGCCCCGACCCGGTTCAGCCGGTTGCGGTAGCCGTCGCGGAAGTCGGCGGTCATCGGCACGTTGACGTCGACGCCGGCCGCGAGCAATGCGTGGATGAGGTCCATGCTGCTGCGGTTGCCCCGGCCCTCGGGCGGCGGCATGTGGCCGATGTTGGTGCGGCGCAGGCGGATCGTCTGGTGCAGGGCGTTCCAGCCCTGCCCGGCCGCGTTCACGTCGGCCCCCTGGTCGATGAGGTGGATGCCGACCTCGTGCTGTCCGTTCATGGCCGCCACAACCAGCGCGCTCGTCCCGTCGGGGAACGTGTCGTTCACGTCGGCGCCGAGATCGAGGAGGGTGCGCACCGCGTCGAGCTGGCCGAGCTGCACCGCGAAGAGCAGGGCGGTGAACGAGGGGCCCGACCGGGCGTCGCGGGTCAGCCCCACCTCGGTGGAGAAAACGCCGCCGGGCTCCCCCGCCGCCGGGTCGCCGGTGCGCGCCGCGACGTCGGCGCCGCTCGCGACGAGGACGCGGATGGCGCCGACGTTGTTCTCGGCCGCCGCCCACATCAGGGCGGTCTGGCCCCGCGCCGGCTCGGACGCGTTGGGGTCGGCCCCGGCCGCGAGCAGCGCCTGGACGACGTCGGGCCGTCCCGTGCGGGCGGCGGTCATCAGCACCGTCTCGCCCTCTGCGAGCCGCCGGTTCGGGTCGGCCCCGGCCGCGAGCAGCCGGCCGACGATGGCCGCGTTGCCGTTGATGGCGGCCAGGGTCAGCGGCGCGACCCCGTAGCGGTTGGGCGCCGTCGCGTCGGCCCCGGCGTCGAGGAGCAGGGCGACCACGTCGGCCGCGTCAGCCTGCACCGCCCAGTGCAGCGCGGTCATGCCGGCGGTCTCGGACCCGTTGACGTCGACCGCCTCGTCGAGCAACGCCGCCACCGCCGCACCGTCGCCGGCCCGCGCCGCCGCGATCAGCGACGCCTCGGCTTCCGCCTCCGCGGGCGCAGCCGCTGCCGGCGCTCCCGCCGCGAGGAACAGGAACATGCCGGCGACCGCCGACGCGGCACTCCACCGTCGTCGATTCATCTCCATGGTCGATTCTCCCGGCGTCTACAGGTCCGTCAACAGCCCGGTGGAGTCGGCCACCCGCTCGCGCTCCACGCCGACCTTGTGGAGCAGGGTCAGGCCGAGGTTCGTGAACGGCGTGTGCATCGGGTACCGGATGTGACGCCCGCCCGCGATGGCCCCGCCGCCGCCCACCACCACCGCGGGCAGGTTGACCGGCGTGTGGTGGTCGCTGTCGCCCATGCCCGTGCCGTAGAGCAGCAGGGTGTGGTCGAGCAGGGACCCGTCGCCGTCCGGGGTGTTCTTCATCCGATCGAGGAACCGCGCGAAGAGCGACACGTGGTACGCGTTGATCTTGGCGCCCTGGGCGATCTTGACGGGGTCCATCTGGTGGTGCGAGACCGCGTGGTGGCCTTCCGGCACCCCGATCCAGGGATAGGGCCGCCCGTTCAGCTCGCGCGAGATCTGGAAGGCGACCACCCGCGTCACGTCCGACTGGAACGCGAGCAGCTCGAGGTCGAACATCAGCTTCGCGTGGTCGTCGAACGAGTCGGGCACGCCGACCGGCGGGTCGGCAATGGGCATCGGCGACACCTTGCTCTGCCGCTCGGCCCGCTGGATGCGCTGCTCGACGTCGCGCACCGAGTCGAGGTACTCGTCCACCATGATGCGGTCGCGGACCCCGAGGCGCTTTTGCAGGCGGGCCATGTCGGCCATCGCGAGGTCGAGGACGCTCCGGTCGCGCTTCAGCCGCGCCGCCTGCTCCTTGGGCGAGCCCCCTTCGCCGAAGAGCCGCTCGAAGACGGCGCGGGGGTTGCTCTCCATCGGCACCGGGGTCGTGGGGTCGCTCCACGAGTAGGTGTGCTGGTAGACGCAACTGTACCCGTTCTCGCAGCTTCCGACGATGTTCTCGTGGTCGAGCGAGAGCTGCAGCGAGCGCAGCGGGCTGTCGGCGCCGATCTTCGCCGCCGCCATCTGGTCGATCGAGGTGCCGGCCTCGATGTCCGCCCCTTCCGTCTTCTTCGGACGCGTGCCGCTCAGCCACGCGGTGTGCACGCGGGTGTGCACGCCGCCGCCCTCGCTCTGCGTCTCGGCCCCCTTGTTGCTCAGGCCGCTCAGCACCACCATGTCGTTGCGGAACGGCTCGAGCGCCTGCAGCACCGGGGTCATCTCGTAGCCCTTCCCGGTAGTGGCGGGGTGGAAGTTGGGCAGGTACGTGCCGTTGGGCGCGTAGACGAAGCCCAGGCGGGTGACCCGGCTCCCCCCCGGCGCGGCGGCCGACAGCGCCGGCACCATCGCGTCGAGGAAGGGAAGGGCCAGCGTCGCCCCCATCCCGCGCAGGAAGCTCCGCCGCGGCAGCGCCATCTTGGTGATGATCATCCCGATCTCCTTGAGGTCAGCAGGTCAACTCGCCAACGGGTCGACTCGAAACGAATTCGGTTCACGAACGAACGGACTCTCGGTTCGCGGTCAGCGCGCGGCGGCCAGCGGCGCCTCCGCCGCGGCCGTGCGCCGTTCACGGAACGGCAGGCTCTCGACGATGCCGAGGACGACCGCCGACAGGCGGTACTCCTGGTCCGCGGCCTCGCGCACGATCCGCCTCACCGCCGGCATGTCGTAGGGCTCCAGCCCCCGGCCCAGCGCGTACGTCAACAGCTTCTCGGTCAGCGTGCCCACGAACCGGTCGGGGCGCGCCAGCAGCGCCGTCCTGAGCCCGGGGACGTCGTCGAAAGCCGTCCCGTCCGGCAGCACCCCCGAGGCGTCGATCGGCTGGTGCTGCTCGTCGACGTCGCGCAGCCGGCCAACGGGGTCGAAGCGCTCGAGCCCGAAGCCGAGCGGGTCGATCATCGCATGGCAGCTCGCGCAGGCGGGGTTGTCGCGGTGCGCGGCCATCCGCTCCCGCATCGACGGCGTGCGGTCGGCGTAGGCCCCCGCCCGGTCCGGCAGCGCCGGCACGTTGGGCGGCGGGTCGGGCGGCGGCGTGCCGAGGATGTTGGTCAGGATCCACCTGCCCCGGAACACCGGCGACGTCCGCACCGGGTGCGACGTGATGGTCAGGATGCTGCCCTGCCCGAGCAGCCCGCCCCGGTGCCCGCTCACCGCCACCCGGCGGAAGTGGCTCCCCTGCACGTGGGGAATGCCGTAGTGCCGCGCGAGCCGGTCGTTGACGAAGGTGTAGTCGGCGTCGAGCAGGTCGAGGACGCTGCGATCCTCGCGCACGATGCTCTCGAAGAACAGCTCCGTCTCGCGGCGGAACGCCTGCCGCAGCCCGTCGTCGAAGTCGGCGAACAGCACCTGCGACGGCCGCGCCGCCTCCAGGTTCCGGAGCTGCAGCCACTGGCCGACGAAGTTGTCGGTCAGGGCCCGGGCGCGGTCGTCGGCGAGCATCCGGCGCACCTGCCGCCCGAGCTCCGCGGGGTCGGACAGCGTGCCGGCCGCCGCCGCGTCCAGCAGCTCGTCGTCGGGCACGCTGCTCCAGAGGAAGAACGACAGCCGCGACGCCAGCTCCAGAGCGCCGATGCGGTAGTTGACGGCGGCCGCGGCGGGGGCGTCGGCCGGGTCGGCCTCGACCCGGAACAGGAACTCGGGGCTGACCAGCAGTTGCTGGAGCGCGCGCTCGATGCCGGCCTCGAAGCCGCCGCCCTCGCGCCCCGCCGCGTAGGCGATGCGCAGGATCTCGAGGTCGGCGTCGTCGACCGGCCGGCGCCACGCCCGCCGGGCCAGGGTCGCGAGAATGGTGTCGGCGCAGGCCTCCTCGTCGCCGGCGTCCGCGGGCCGGCAGACGAAGAGGCGCTGGCGGGCCGGGGTGTCGCCGGGGCCGGCCGCGTCGAACGGCCCGGTGACGGTGAGGCTGCGCAGGTACGGCAGCTCGCGGCGGCTGACCGTCGGGTTCAGGAAGAGGCGGCGCGGGGTCTCCGACAGCAGGGCCGGCGTCTTCAGGAACGCGACCCCGATCTCGCGGGGGCCGGCCGCGATCGCCAACCTGACCTCGAGGTTGTCGCCGACCTCGTTCCCGTCGATGTCGAGCGAGGGCAGGCCCTGCTGCATGCGGAACAGCTCGACCCGCTCGCCGTCGATGGTCACCTCGAGCTGCGCCCCGCCCGACACCCGCGACACCTCGGCCCGCAGCACGTACTCGGCGTCGAGCGGGAACCGGTGGGTGATCAGGGCGCCGCCGCGGGTGCCGTAGGGCAGGCCCTCGACGTGATCGTCCTGCGGCAGGGCCGGCGAGACGGTGTAGGTGCGGGCCACCGCGGTCGGCGGCGTCGTGCCCACCGCGGCGCGGCCGATGCGCCGGGCCGCGGTCAGGTAGCGCTCCATGAGCGACTCGGACACGCGCAGCACGCCCGCGATGTTGTCGAACCCGTAGCTCGCGCTGTCGGCGGGCAGGAGCTCCTCGACGTCGACGGTGATGCCGAGCACGTCGCGGACCGCGTTCCGGTACTCGGCGCGGTTGAGCCGATGGAAGGTCTGGGTGCGGCCGGGGTTCGGCGAGGCCGCCGCCGCCGCGTCGAGCTCGGTCTCGAGCCACGTCGCCACGAGGTCGTAGGTCGCCTCGTCGGGACGCGGCCGCCCCGCCGGCGGCATGAGGCCGGCGCGCAGCTTCAGGACGACCTTCTCCCAGAGCTCGGCGTGGTCCCCGACCTGTGCCAGGTCGACGCCGTCGAGGGCCAGCCCGGCGGTGAGGGTCCGTCCGTTGTGGCAGGCGACGCAGTAGCGCCGGATCACGGTGCTGGACGCCTCGGCCGAGTCGGAGGCCTCCGCGAGCGCTTGGCCCACGACGGCCGGCTCGGGCTGCGGTGCCGACTCGGCCGATGCCGCCGACTCGGCGGACGTTCCCGACGGCAGCACCGACAGCATCACGGCGGCGACGGCCGCAAGCCAAGTGCGCATGGTTCTCCCCGTCATCCTCGAGGGAAGCCGCGGCAAGCCCCACGGGCTCCCAGTAACCGAGATCGCACAACCCCGTCCGCCCGACAGCCGGACGTCACGGGTCCCGCCGCCGCAGAACATACGCCTGAAACCGAGCCATGATAACGCAAAAACGCAAAATGAGGCGGCGCATGCCGGATCATTCGAGGAGGCCCGAACAGCTCCCGCGCCTCGCACCCGGGAGGACGTCCGCCGTCACGGCCGTCACCAGGCCGGTCGCCGAGCTTCGCGGACGAGCAGGGCTTCCGGAGCGGGGGTGGTCGAAGGGACGTGACTGCGCCACGGAGGTGGGCTCGTGCGCTCGCCTGGTGTCGGTCTCACAGGCCAAGCTCCGAATGCGACCCGAGACGAACCAGGCGTAGCGTGCCGATGTCGGGCTTCTGGTAGATCAGCACCAGATCCGGCTTCACGTGGCAGTCGCGGTGGTCCCGCCACTCGCCGCTCAATGCATGGTCATGGTGCCGAGACTCGAGCGGATGATCGTTGGCCAGCCTCTCCACGATCCGAACCAGGCCGGCATCGAGAGACGTCCCGTGCCGGCCCCGGGACTCGCGCTTGTAGTCCCGCTTGAACTGGCCCGTGCGCTCAATCGTCCGCATGCAGATCGTCGAGCAAGTCCTGCGTGCTGCCGAACCGCGGCAGACCGCCCCGGCGGGCCTCCTTCATCGCCTCGATGGTGACGGCGTTCGGCACCAGCGGCGCGAACGGCAAGGCCTTCTCCTGCGCCACCTTGGTCAGCAGCAGCCGCACCGCGTCGGACACCGTCAGCCCCATCGCGGCCAGCACCGCCGCCGCTTCTTCCTTCACGGCCCCGTCGACCCGGGCCTGGACGAGTTGGTTCGCAGCCATACCCTCCCTCTTCTGAATGACATTATCATTCAAATCGTGGCGACAGCCCAACGAATCGGTCGACTCCGGCACAGCCACCGACCCTGCGAGAGCAGGCAGAGGTCCCTTGACGGCCATCGGCTGCCCGTGGAGGATGAGCCTCGAACGGTCGCCGGTGCCCCCGCGAGAACGTGGCCATGAAGCGATCTGTCCGACTCTACCTGCTCGTGCAGCGCCTCGGCGGCGGGCGCGGCTGGCGGCCCGAGGAGATCGCCGACCACTTCGGGATCTCTCTCCGCACCGCATACCGCGACCTCGCGGATCTGTCGAGCACGTACAGCATTCCGGTCACCACCGACGACGACGGCCGCTACCGGCTCATCGAGGGCGCGACGATGCGGCTGCTGCCCCTGACCGCCACCGAACGGGCCATCCTGGCGCTGGCCCTCGACAACCCGGCACTGCGCACGGCCCCGGACGTCGCTTCGGCGATCGATAGGCTCGGCGACAAGCTGAGCGCCGCCACGCGCCAGATCGAAGAGACCCCGAGCGGGCTCGCCCTGACGGGCCCGGAGAAGTCGGGCGACATCAAGGAAGGGCTGGTGCTGCTGCTGAACGGGGCGGTCCGCGACCACACCCCGGTGTCGCTGCACTACCGCTCGCTGTGGAGCGGCAGCACGACGCAGCGCGGCGTCGACCCGTACCGTGTCTTCCACCGCGAGAACGCCTGGTACCTCGTGGGCCACTGCCACCTGCGCCAGGAGTTGCGGGCCTTCCGGCTCGACCGCATCGCCGACGCCGAGGTGCTCGAGGGCACGTTCGCCCCGCCGGACTTCGAGCTCTCGGAGTTCCTCAAGCACTCGTGGGGCATCTACCACGGCCGCAACGTCTACGAGGTCGTCATCCACTTCGACGCCGCCATCGCGGCTCTGCTCGAGGAGAGCACCCACCACCCCGACCAACGCGTCGTCCGCCTCGGCAACGGCGACCTGGAGTACCGTGTCAGCCTGTCGCATCTGGAGGAGGTCGCCCGCTGGATCGTCGGGTTCGCCGGCGCCGCCCGCGCCGTCGCGCCGCCCGCGCTGGTCGAGCTGGTCGCCGACATCGCGGCGCGCGCCCACAACGCGCACCGCCGCGACGACACGCCCACGCCGCCCGGCGGGCAGCGCCGTCTCCCGCACGTGCGCCCGGACGGCGGCGCCTCGCCCCGCCAGCGCTCGTTGCTCTGACAGCCTGCGGCCGCCCGATGCGCCAGCGGGCCATCTCCCTCGGGCGCCGTGTGGAACTCTCGCACCAGTCCCGAAGCACCGGGAACCGCCATCGAAGCGAACCCGGCTTCTTCACAAGCCCGCTGACAGGTTCTGACACGCGGGCCTCCGACACTCATCCCGACTTTTGCCGCGGGGTGGACAATGCCCCACAATATTCGTTTCGGCCCGTGGACCGGTTTCGACGCCGGACATGCCCTGGTGGTCCGCCCGGGACACCGGGCCCGACGCTGGCGTTGAGAACCGTTGACGTGGAACCACCCCCGGCAACTCGTCGGGCACCGTACTTTCGCGCGCGGAACCGGAGTCGTGAAGGAATGCAGGCGACGTTGACGTGGATCGACCTGACGACCGGCGACCGGGACAGGATGCGGCGCGTGCTGGACCTCTTCAACGAGCAGGGCACGCTCGACGAAATGGGGCTCGGGAGCCTGCGCGACGCGGTGTCCGACACGCTGTTTCCGGGCACGTCGTACATCCACACCCGCCTGCGCTACGTGCTGTTCGTCCCCTGGCTCTACCAGCGGCTGGAGCAGCGGAGGACCCGGGCCGCCGACGTGGCGAGAGCCGCGCGCCGGGCGGAGATCGACCTGATCGGGCCGCTCGAAGAAAGCCCGGACCCCGCGGGGATCATCGGCGTGCGGGCCCGCCAGACCCTCGCGCGCCTGCCGAGCTCCGTCTACTGGAGCGCGCTGGCGCGGTGGGGCATCCTTGCGGCGGAGAGGAGCCAGGGCTGGTACCACGCGAACTTCGACACCCTCGTGGACGGCCGCGGCGCCTCGGGCCGCGGCGACGATCCGGGGGTCGTCTGGTCCCGTGACCCGCATTGGCACCCGCGACTGCCACCGCCGCCCGATCGCTTCCCCGGGGAGGCCTCGTTCGCGTTGACCCGGGAGGAGGCGGACTTCCTGCGCGGCCGCCTCGAGGAACGTTGCGCGGGCACTCTCCTGGCCTGGCTCGCCCGAAAGGGATCCGACGCGCCGGCGGAGTCCCTCTGGGGCGAACCCGACGCGCTGGGCGCCCCGACCGGCATTCGCGACGACCTGGAATTGGCCAGGCGATTCTCTCTTCACATCGAGGGCATGCCCCTCCTCTACAACCTGCTGGTGGCGGAACGCCGGCGCGAGGTCCTGGACGAGGAAGAGAACGAGGAGGCGATCGAGCGCTTCCGGGCGGCGCTCGCCGAGTGGGCGGCCCGCGAAGCCGCCGAGGACTACCGCTTCCAGCCGGACGCGCTCTGGGAGCTCGTCGTCCGACGCGGTCGGCGCCTGCCATCCCCGCAACGCACCTTCATCGAGACCTGGTCGCGGCGAATCGCCGAGCTGGCCCCGGACGACGTCGCCGACGACGATCGGTTGCGGACATCGATTGCCGAGCGCGAGCTGCGCCTCAAGGGTGCACGTGCGCGGCTGGCGAACCGCAACCGCCTCATGGACTGGAGCCCTGGCGCCGGCGTGGGCCGCATGGACTTCCGCTGGGTCCGCGTCCGGCAGCTCCTGACCGACCTGCACCGGGGGCTCGCCGCCTGATGCTGGCTCCCGACTCGCGCACCATCGCGTTCGACCTGCTCCGCGCGCCGAGCGGCTACCGGCTCGACTTCGCCGTGCTCACCGCCTACACCCTCGACCTGGAAGCGCTGCTCGTGCTGCCGCTCTCGGTGGTCGCGCATCCGGACGGGGGCCTGGAGGAGTTGCTGACCGATCCGTTGCGACTGCATCAGGCCATCCGGGAGGCCGGCGACCGCGTGCATGCCTTCGTCGAAGTGAAGGGGATTGCGGTTCCGCGCGGCGCGCGGTCGCTCTACGCGATGCTCGAGTCGAGCGTGCACGCCGTGCGCGCCCCGAACGGCGGCGCCTTCCACCCCAAGGTGTGGGTGGCGCGGTTCAAGGCGGCGGACGAGGAGACGCAGGACCTGATGCGGGTCGCGGTCCTGTCGCGGAACCTGACCTTCGACCGTTCCTGGGACGTGGCCCTGGCGAGCGAGGCGGCGCCGCGCGCCCGGCGGCGCGTGGGCGCGAGCCGGCCGCTGGGCGACTTTCTCTCGGCGCTGCCGGGCTTGGCGGCGAGTCCGGTTGCTCCCGACGTCGCGCGGCGTGTGCAGGCGCTCGCCGATCAGGCGGCGCGATGCGAGTTTCCCTCTCCGGACGGCTTCGACTCCAGGGTCGAGTTCCACGCGCTCGGCCTGTCGGGCGGCCGTCGGACCTGGCGCCCGCCGTCGAGCGGGAACCGCACGCTCGCCGTGGCCCCGTTCGTCAACCGCACGGGGCTCGACGCGATCAGCCGCCTGAGCGCCGGGGACCGGACGCTGGTGAGCCGACAGGACGAGCTCGACAAGCTCTCCGAAGACGCGCTCGCCGAATGGGAAGACGTGTTCGTCCTGTCGGACGACGCTCAGGGAGAACCCGAGGACGGCGGGGCCGACGGCGATGGACCAGGGCCGAACACCGGCGCTCGCCCGTCCGGGCTGCACGCCAAGATGATCGCGGTGGAGCATTGGCACGACGTCACGTGGACCGTCGGCTCCGCAAACCTCACCGCGGCGGCGTTCACCGGCGGCAACGTCGAGGTGATGGCGTCCGTCACCGGGCGAAAGGGACGCAAGGGCGGCGTCACCGGCCACGGCATCCACCGCTTCCTCGATGGCGGCTTCCGGCAGTTGTGCGTGCCGTACCAGAGAACGGAACCACCAACGGAGGACCCGCGCGTAACCAGCGCGCGGGCGCGTCTCGAGGCGGCGCGCGACGCCCTGGTGGACGGGGACCTGCGCGCGACCTGCGTGTCCGCGGGCGATCTCTGGACGTTGACGGTCGACGGCGACATCACTCTCCCGGCCGGCGACATCGAGGTCGCAGCCTGGCCGGTCTCCATCGCCGAGGATCAGGCCCGCCCGTTGGCGGACCGGCCGAGCTGGCGGTTGCCGGTCGCCCGCCTGACCGCGTTCATCGCGTTTCGGCTGAGCGTCCCGGTACGGGGCGTGGACGACGTCCGCCTGACCCTTCGGCTTCCCGCCGAGGGCATGCCGGCAGACCGGATGCACCACGTGCTCCGCGCCCTGCTGGACAGCCCAGAGAAGTTCCTCCGGTTCCTGCGGGCGCTGCTGGGCGGCCTCGACACCGTGCCCGACCTGGCGCAGGAAGGCCGGGAGGGCGACGGTGCCGCGTTCTGGGGAATCGGCACCGGCGGCGAGACCCTGCTCGAAGACCTCCTCCGCGCGGCGTCCCGAGACCCCGATCGCCTGAAGCCGGTCCGCCGGCTCATCCGCGACCTCCGGAAGACGGAAGAAGGGCGGCGCATCGTGCCGGACGATCTGTTCGGCGTGTGGACCGCCGTCGAGGAAGCCCTCGCGAGGGAGCCCCGTCGATGAAGCGACCGTCCGTCGAGTCGAGCCTGAAGCCGCTGAAGGCCTTCCAGCGCCGCAACGGTGGAGCATGCCTTCCACCGCCTGTTCACGGCGAAGGACGGCACCGGACGCTTCCTCGTGGCCGACGAGGTCGGCCTCGGCAAGACGCTCGTCGCCCGCGGCATCATCGCCCGCGCCATCGATCACCTCTGGAACGAGGTCGAGCGCATCGACGTCGTCTACATCTGCAGCAACGGCAGCATCGCGCGCGCCAACCTGCCCAAGCTCCGGGTCGGCGCCGCGGAAGAACGGTCGTTCGCGCTGGCCACGCGCCTGACGATGCTGGCCACGGAGCTGGCCCGCCGGGACGAGCCCGGCCTCGCCGGCAGCAGGCTGAACTTCGTCAGCTTCACGCCCGGCACGTCGTTCAACCTGGGGCACTCCGCCGGCCAGGGCCGCGAACGGGCGGTGCTCTTTCGACTGCTCGATCCGCTGATGGGGCGGCGCACGCCGCTCATGAACCTCTTGCAGGGTTGGATCACCAAGACGGACGAGTGGCGGAGGCGGTTGCTGAACTCTTCCGTGCTCATCGATGAGGAGATAGAGGGGCGTTTCCAGGCGGCGTTCGACGCGCGGCCGGATCTCCGGCACCGGCTGCACGAGCTCTTCGACAGGTGGTTCCATCGGCATCGCGAGGACTGGCCGCCCGAGGCCCGGCACCAGCGGGACCGGGTGATATCGGAGTTGCGCCGCCTGCTTGCCCGAGCGTGCGTCGGGGCCCTGGAGCCCGACCTCGTCATTCTGGACGAGTTCCAGCGCTTCAGGTCGCTCATAGAGACGCGGAACGCCGAACGAGACGCCGCGGCCGAGCTGGCCCAGGAGCTGTTCGAGACCCGGGCCCACGACGGCAGGCGAGTACGCACGCTCCTGCTCTCGGCGACGCCGTACAAGCTCTACACGGCGGACGCCGAGATCGAGCACGAAGAGC
This sequence comes from Vicinamibacterales bacterium, assembly GCA_965215105.1. Classification (GTDB taxonomy): domain Bacteria; phylum Acidobacteriota; class Vicinamibacteria; order Vicinamibacterales; family UBA8438; genus JAJEEA01. The sequence goes on along the minus strand of OZ244051.1, from coordinate 6,210,031 downwards.
ACTACCAGGACTTCCTGGCCACCACGCGATTCCTGCTCGGCGACGACGACGCCCGCGTCGCCAAGATCCAGCGGCAGCTCTCGCGGTTCGGGACGGCACTGAGGCGCGCGGCCGGCGGCGAGCCGGATCAGGCCGAGCAGGTCGAGCGCGCGAAGCGAGCCGTCGAGGCTTCGTTGCGGGACGTGATGGCCCGCACCGAGCGCGTCGCTGCCAGCGAGGACCGGGACGCCATGGTCGCCGAGGACCGGCGCACGGCGACCGTCACGTCGGGCGACGTCCGCCAGTACCTGGCCGCCGACGCCCTCTTCAGTGCGGTCGGCGATCGCGATCCCATGCCCTTCTGGAAGTCGGCGCCCTACCTCGCCCACTTCATGCACAACTACAGGTTCAACGAGCGCCTGGAGGAAGCGCTTCGCACCCCCGAGAAGCTGTTCGACGTGCTGCGGCAGCATGACCCGGCGTTCCTGAAGGCGGCCGACCTGGGGTCGTGGTCCCGCCTCGACCCCGGGCACGCCAAGCTCCGCGAGCTGGTGGGCGAGCTTCTCGACGAGGGGCTGTGGCGCCTCCTCTGGCTCCCGCCGACGCTGCCCTACTGGCCGCTGGAGGGTCCGTTCGAGGGGAAGGAGCTGACCACAAAGAGGCTCTTGTTCTCGGCCTGGAACGTGGTGCCCGACGTCGTCAGCGCGATACTGAGCTACGAGGCGGAGCGGCGGATGACCGGGGGGCGACTCGACGACTACGAGAATCCGGCCCGGCAGCAGAGACCGCTGCTCAGGCTGACGCAGCCGGCGGCCGGCGAGCGGTCCCGCCATCGTCTCCTCCTGCTGCTCCTGCCGTGCCTGCCCCTCGCCGACCGCGCGCATCCGTTCGAGGCGCCGGCCGGACAGGACCGCCGGCAATGGGTGCGCGCTCGAGTGGAAGAGCTCTTGTCGGACCGGGAGCTCCCTGATCCCCGGAACGGCCCCGTCGACGATCGATGGGAATGGGTGGCCCCGCTACTGTTGGATGCAGAGCTGGCCGCGTTCCTGCGCGACTGGCGCGATGGCCGGCTTCGAGGTTGGTCCGACGACGAACTGCCGCAGCCCAATCCCGAGTTCTTCGGCGCGTACGCCGACGACATGCTCGCGGTCGACCCGAAGTCACTCGGTCGGCGCCCTCCGGACCTCGCCGAGTTGCTGACGGACCTCGCCCTCGGCTCGCCGACGGTCCTCGCGTCGCGCTCCCTGGGCACGCGCACGGACATCGGCGACGACACGCGCCGCCGGCTGGCGGTGACGATTGCCGACGCCTTCTGGAGCCTGTTCAATCAGCCCGCGGTCATCTCGCTGATTCGCCAGCTCGGCGCTGGGCGCGCACCCTCGGCGCCGCGCGAGGGGTGGACCCGCCGCTTCGTCGCGCGGGTTCGCCAGCTCGGCGCCGGGAACGAGCCCGCGCGCGACGAGCTCCCCTACTGGCGCGTGGTGCTGCAGTACTGCCGGCAGGGCAACCTGCAGGCAGTGCTGGACGAGCAGTGGCACCTGCTGTGGGACCAGGAGTCGTGGTCGGAGGACGCCGGCGCGGAGGAAACCGCCGCCAGGTGCGCGCGCAAGCTCGTACAGGTCGTGCATCCGACGCGCGCGCGCGTCCATGCCCGTTTCTTTCAGGCTCGACGCCGCGTGACCGGGGCGGCCGTCGAGCCCGACGAAATCCGGATCCGCACCGTGTTCGCGCTGCGCTTCGGCCACATCCACACCGACGAAGACCAGCGCGTCAGCCAGGACGCCGTCAGGGATGCCTTCAACAGCCCCTTCCGGCCCTTCGTGCTCACCAGCACGTCGATCGGGCAGGAGGGGCTCGACTTCCACCCCTGGTGCCACCGCCTGATCCACTGGAACCTCCCGGGCAACCCGGTCGACCTGGAACAACGCGAGGGCCGCATCCACCGCTACAAGGGCCACGCCGTTCGCCGCAACGTCGCCGCGGCCCACGCCCGTGACGCTCTCGCGTCATGGCGCCCGGGCAGGGACATCTGGAGCCTGATCTTCGACCTGGCCGACAAGGCGGCGCGCGCCGCCGGCGACGACGACCTCGTGCCTCACTGGATCGCGCCCGGCGAACACCGGGTGGAGCGCCATGTGCCGCAACTGCCGTACACGACCGAGATCGAGGCGTTCAAGCGCCTGAAGCGTCAACTCGCCGCCTACCGCGTGGTCTTCGGACAACCCCGTCAGGAAGAGCTGGTGACCCTGCTCGATCGAGCGGACCTCGATGTCGCGAGGCTCAGGAACTGGGCGATCGATCTCTCGCCTCCGACCAGGGGAAGCGCGCCGAACGGATAGCTCTTCCACCCTTTGGGGCGCCCGGCCGCGTCAAGCACGGCCTGACGTTCGCAGGACACGAGCGGTCCTCGCAACGCTGAACCCGGTCCGCTCCCGTCCCCCTCCGGTCAAGATCGAACTCCTCCAGTCTGAGATCGGCTCCCCATGCCCTCCATCGGTGTCCGCCGATGGCCGCCCCCGGCGACGCCCGACAGCAAGCGCGCAGTCACCCTTCCCGCCTTGCGCAATTGCGCTTCACCTGCGGCATGCCCGTGAGCCCGAATCCATGAAGCGACATCCCCGCTGACAGGTTCTGACACGCACTGCATCGACACTGAACTTGCCGCGCGCGCCCAACCCCGGCGGCCCCGCGAGGGTAACCCCATTGGGTTGGTCCGGCTGCGAACGATCCCGGCGGTCGAACCGCTCGGCACGATGACGGACTGTACGAGGAGGAGAGAGAAAACAATGAAGACGCAGCACGGAACACGACAGAGAAAGACCGCCTCGGCGTGGTTGTGCGTCGGGGCGGCGATGACGTTGTGTGCAGCGCCTGCCCTGGCGCAGACCGCCGCCTTCGGCACGAGTGTATCGACCCTCGACGCGGTCGACGGCGCGATGGGCGGCGTCTACGTCGATGTGGACTTTCCCGCGTGGAGGGCCCTTCGCGTCGCCGGTGCGCTCAGCACCGCGAGAGCCGAGCTGAGCACGCTCTTCTTCACCGTTCCCCTCAACAGGGTGTACGCCGGCTTCGGACCTCGAGTGCGGGGCGGAGACCGGGTGCAGGCGTTCGCCCACGTCCTGTTCGGCGTCGTCAGCGTCGGCACCGACGCGCGCGACGTCGTCAGCGCGGGCTACGGCGAGCAGTACGGGGGCGGGGTCGACTGGTTCTTCTCGGACTCGTGGGGCCTGCGGACCTCGCTCGACTACAACCGGGCGACCCACTTCAACATCGCGGCGACCTGGCGGCCGTAGCCGCGGAGAGACTCGCAAACCGAAAGACACGGAGAGACATGATGCAACCACGAACCATCCGCTATACGGGTGCCGTCAGCCTGGCCGCGCTCCTCCTTTCCTCGCCCGCCGCAGCCCAGCGATGGAACGACCTGGAGGACGCCCTCGAAGGACGCTCGCTCGTCATGCGCCCGACGACGGAAGGCCGGCGCAAGCTGTACCTCGACGTGGAGAACGGCGACGCCTTCGTGCTCCATCGCGGCGACCGGCTCTTTCCGCTGCGCGAGCGCGAGCCGGTCCTCATCGTCGACGCGGACCCCGAGGACGACCACATCGAGCTCGAGCTCCAGAGCGCGCGTCTCGGTCGGGGCCGAGTGGACTTCCACGGCCGCGCGCCGGCCGCGGACGAGTTCGAGCGGTGGCTCGACGAGGTCTTCGAGATCACGACGCCCGAGGCCGACTTCCACCGCTACGTCGGAAACCGGCAGAGCGGGACGCTGCACATCCGGGGGGCGAACCACCTGCCGGCGGCCGCGGACCGCGAGCCGTTCCACCAGGCCGACGACGCGCTCGGTCGCGGTTACGACCGCTGCGGCGTCTGCTTCGTCTCGACGCCGACCGTGTCGGACTACGACACCGAGCGCTCGCTCGCCATGTTCGGGCTGCAGCACGTGCGGGCGACCTACTACCCCGACGTCGACGCGGACCTGCAGGCTCGAGTCGCGCGCGTCGGAGGGCAGGTCCTCGACACGTGGCCGGTGCCTCTCAAGGGCTACCGGTACCGTTTCCAGGTCGTCGACGCCGACGACGTCAACGCCTTCGCGGTGCCGACCGGCTACATCTTCGTGACCCGCGGGCTGACGGAATCACTCGAAACCGAGCAGGAGCTGGCCGCGATCCTCGCGCACGAGATCGCCCACGTGGAGAGCCGGCACAGCTATCGCCAGTGGCGGACCAGCCGCAACGTCTCCAGGGTGACGGGGATTCTCGGGGCCCTCGCGGGAGGAACCGACAACGCCGCCGACGACATCATCGCCAGCCTGACCGCGTTCACGTCGCAGCTCTTCCTGGCCGGGTACGGACGGGACCGCGAACGCGAGGCGGACCTGTTCGCCAGCTTCTACCTGAACGAGGCGGACATCGGGGACCGCCCGCTGGTGAGCTCGTTCCGGAAGCTCAAGTTCGCCCGCGACGCCTACGACCCGTTCGGCGACGGCGGCGGGCTGTTCGCCAGCCATCCTCACATCGAGGAACGGCTCCAGAGAGCGAGCGGAACGCGCACCGCCGGCTTCCCTGACGACGCGGTGTTCCACGGCCTCAGGCGCAACGGCGCGCTCGTCGCCACGCTGCGCTTCGACGTGCAGCGCCTGTTCCGGAACGAGCTCGACGTCATCGCGACCCTGTCGACCACGGCCGAGCTCGGCGACGACGACAACGTCAACACGCTCGACATCCGCGTCGACGGACGTCGCATCAGACTGCGGGAGCGAACGGCCGAGCGGATCTTCCCCAGCGACGAGGTCTCGGCCGTCTTCGGCAACGACGATGTCCGAGGCCTGATCGGCGGCTCGATCGAGTCGGTGGACCTGGACCTGCGCAACGTCGACCGGTGGGTGCGGGCTGCCGCCGGGGGCGCGCGGTAGGCCCCGTCCGGCAGGCTGGATCCGGCGAAGCGGAGTCGCAAGGCGACACTTCCGAGAGACGTTTCCGGCTAGAATGAAGCCCGCCGGGCTGAACCGCGGCATGCCCGGTCTCGTGCGCCCCGCGTGGCGCCGGGCCGGCCGGAACTCGACACTCAATCAGGGAGCCACACTCATGCGCAAGACCCATATCACTGCAATCGGCCTGGCCGGGGCGGCCCTCCTCGCCGCGCCGGCAACCCTGCCCGCCCAGACCGCCGAGGAAGAGATCGCCAAGGCCACCATGGCCGCGCCACCGGCCCTGCGCGCCAACGCCACCGTGCTCCGGCTCGCCCCCGACGGCGCCGAGACGGTGCTGCGCGAGGGCTCGAACGGGCTGATCTGCTGGGACCGGTCGGACGAGCCGAACCGCGAGTTCGCGGTGCAGTGCACCAGCGAGGGGAACCTCGCCCGCGTCAAGCAGAACCGGGCCTGGGCCCTGTCGGGCATGAGCGCCGACGAGTTGCGGGAGACGCGGGACACGGCCGAGGCCGACGGCTCGCGCGAGGTCTCGGAGTTCGGCTCGGTGTACTACTCGCTGAACGGCGCGGACGCCGAGTCGGCCAACCTGCACACGACCATCGCGGTGCCGTTCGCGACGGCCGAGTCGCTGGGCCTGCCCGACGCGGGCAGCTACACGCAGGCCGGCACCTGGATCATGGAGGCGGGCATGTCGGCCGCCCACATCATGCTGCCCGGCCAGTAGACCGCGCAGATCGGAGCATGCCATGAGACGCACGACATCGGCGGGCGCGCTGGCGCTCTGCCTCGCCCTCGCGGCCGCGACGGCGGCGGCCGGAAACGACAACTGGCCGCAGTTCCGCGGGCCGACGATGAACGCGGCCGTCGCCGACAACCCCGACCTGCCGGAGAGCTGGAGCGAGACCGAGAACGTCGAGTGGGTCACCGACATCCCCGGCCTGGGCTGGTCGAGCCCGGTGGTGTGGGGCGACCGGGTCTTCCTGACCACGGTGACCGCCGACGGCGACTTCGAGCTGCCCAAGCCCGGCCTCTACGCCCCCCGCGGGCGGCCGGACCCGGTGCCCCTGCAGCACGACTGGCTGGTCTACTGCCTGAGCCTCGAGACCGGCGAGGTGCTGTGGCGGCGCTCCGTCGAGACCGGACACCCCGACTTCCCGCGGCACATGAAGAACTCGTACGCCTCGGAGACCCCGGCCACCGACGGCGAGCGCGTCTACGTGCGGTTCGGCGAGCTCGGCCTCTACACGTTCGACATGGACGGCAACGAGGTGTGGCGGCTCGAGATACCCGACCGGCAGACGCGATCGGACTGGGGGTCGGCCTCGTCGCCGGTGGTGCACGATGACATGCTGATCATCGTGTACGACAACGAGGAGGAGTCCTGGATCGCGGCCATCGACAAGCGCACCGGGGCCGAGCTGTGGCGCACGGAGCGCGACGAGGTCTCGAGCTGGGCGAGCCCGTACGTGTGGGAGCACGAGGGGCGGACCGAGATCGTGACGTCGGCGGTGAACCGCATCCGCTCCTACGACCTCGACGGGAACCTGCTCTGGGAGATGGACGGCCGGATGTCGTGGGCGGCCATCGCCACCCCGTTCTCGAGCCACGGGATGGTGTACGTGAACTCGGGCTACTTCCGGGACGAGCACCGGCCCGCGTACGCCATCCGTCCCGGGGCGAGCGGCGACATCACCCTCGCGGAGGGCGAGCGGTCGAACGAGTACGTGGCCTGGTACCAGCCGCGGGCCGGGAACTACAACACGTCGCCGCTGATCTACGGCGACATCTACTACAGCCTGCTCGACCGCGGCTTCTTCGAGGCGTACGACGCCGTGACCGGCGAGCCGGTGTACGGCCGGCAGCGGATTCGCGTGGCGGCCAGCTTCACGTCGTCCCCCTGGGCCTACAACGGCAAGATCTTCGCGCTGAGCGAGCAGGGCGACACCTACGTCATCCGGGCCGGACGCGAGTTCGAGGTCATGGGGGTGAACAGCCTCGGCGAGCTGGCCCTGGCGTCGCCGGCCATCGCGGGAGACCGGCTGCTCATCCGCACGCAGTCGAAGCTCTACAGCATCCGGAAGGAGTAGAGGCTCTGGGCCGCGGCGGCACGGTGCGCCGGTGGCTGCTCTGGCTGACGATCGGCGTCCTCCTGCTGTATCAGGCGGGCGCCATCGTCACCACCCGCGACGGGGAGATGCTGCTCCCGCCCGGGGTGCTGACGGGCGCGCTGTTGTTCTGGCTCTTCGTCACGCTCGCGGTCTTGAAGCGACGGTTCATGAGCTCGCGCGAGTAGCGACCGTTTGCGGCCGCGTCTCGAACGTCCGAACCCGACGCGATGGACGCACTCACGCGAGCCGCGGCGGCCGCAATTCCCCAAGCGTTCACGACCCTCGCCAGCGTCGCGGACCGCCGGAACGCGGCGACCCGATACGACGCCAGGAGGACCGAAATGCACCATCGTTGCCCGTTCCGGCCAACCTGCATTCCGCTGCTCCTCGTCGCCGACCTGTGCGCATGCGCCGCGGCGGCGTCCGCCCCGGCGCAGGCGGCCGCGCCGGCGCCGGGGGAAGCACGGCCGAACTTCGTCCTCGTCTTCGCCGACGACCAGGGCTACGGCGACCTCGGCGTGTTCGGGGCCACCGACTTCGAGACGCCGCGCATCGACCGCATGGCGCACGAGGGCATACGGTTCACCAGCTTCTACGCGCAGCCGGTGTGCGGCCCGTCCCGCACCGCGCTGCTCACGGGCAGCTATCCGATCCGGGTCGCCGAGTACGGCAACCAGAAGAACAACTTCCCCTACGTCCACGAGCGGGAGATCCTGCTGCCGTCGGTCCTCCAGGCGGCCGGCTACGCCACCGGGATGATCGGCAAGACCGACATCACCCAGCGGCGGCGCGGCTTCCGGCCCGAGCTGAACCCGGTGCGGCGCGGCTTCGACTACTGGTTCGGCGTCGTCGGGGCCAACGACAGCGGCGAGGTGCACTGGGTGTACCGCAACGAGGAGCGCATCGAGGAATCGGCCCCGCTGCACGACCTGACCCGCCGCTACACCGACGAGGCCCTCGCGTTCATCCGTCGCCACCGCGACGAGCCGTTCTTCCTCTACGTCGCGCACACCATGCCCCACGTCGTCCTCGACGCGAGCGAGCCGTTCAAGGGAGGCTCGCGGCGCGGCCTCTACGGCGACGTCATCGAGGAGCTGGACGCGAGCACCGGCGAGATTCTCGACCTGCTCGCCGAGCTCGACCTCGCGGACGACACCATCGTCGTCTACACGTCCGACAACGGCCCGTGGAGCAACCACGCCCTGCCGCGCTACCGGGAGAACATCACCGCGCACGCCGGCTCGGCCGGCCCCCTGCGCGGGGCCAAGGCGACCACCTGGGAGGGCGGCATGCGCGTCCCCACCGTGATGTGGGGTCCCGGACGCATCCCCGCCGGCGCCGAGACGGCCGAGATCGCCACCACGATGGACCTCCTGCCCACGTTCATCGCCATGGCGGGGGCCGACCTGCCGGCCGACCGTACGATCGACGGCCGCGACATCTCCGCCCTGATGCTCGGCGAGCCGGGCGCGGCGAGCCCCCGCGAGGCGTTCTACTACTACCGCGAGACGCACCTCGACGCGGTGCGCAGCGGCCCCTGGAAGCTGGTGTTCCCCCGGCCCGGGCGGGACGATTCCGAGTGGCTGCTCTCGAAGACCGGCGCGTTCATCGGCGAGCTGCTCGAGCCGGTGACCGGCCTCGAGCTCTACAACCTCGAGACCGACATCGGCGAGCAGCACGACGTCGCCGCCCACCACCCCGACGTGGTCGAGCGCCTGTCCGCCCTCGCCGACCGGGCGCGGGCCGAGCTGGGCGACCACGACCGCATCGGCAGCGGCGTGCGGTTCTTCGAGGAGGGCCCGAGGTGGCCGCGCCGGCAGCCGTGGATCACCCAGTGACCCGAGGCCCGGCGTCCCTCCGGTTCCTGGCCGGACTCGACGCCGACCTCCGGCAGTCGCTGCTCAAACAGATCCGCGACGCCTGGACCCACAACTCCACCGCGCTCGAGGGCAACTCCCTCAGCCTCGGCGACACCAAGTTCGTCATCGAGGAAGGGCTGACCGTCGCCGGCAAGCCCATCAAGGACCACGAGGAGGTCATCGGCCACGCCGCCGCCATCACGCAGATCTACGACCTGCTCGGCCGGGACGTCACCGACGACGACCTGTTCGCCCTGCACCGCAGCGTCCAGGCCGAGCGCGTCGTGGACATCCAGAAGCCGCTCGGAAGCTGGAAGGTCGAGCCCAACGGCACCTACGCGGTGGACGAGAACGGCGCCCAGGTCTTCGTCGAATACGCCGCCCCGAGAGACGTGCCCGCCCTGGTGGCCGAGGTCCTCGACTGCGTCAACGCCACCCGGCTCCGGCCCGACGACGCGGGAGCGGCAGAGGCCGCCCCCGCCTACGCCCGCATCCACGCCGGCTTCGTGTCCATCCACCCCTTCTGGGACGGCAACGGCCGACTCGCCCGCCTCGTCGCCAACGTCCCCCTGCTCAACGCCGGGCTGCCGCCGTTGGTCATTCCGAAGGAAGAACGCCGGCTCTACATCGACACCCTGGCCCGCTACCAGCGCCGGATCGGCCGCATCACGCCCGAGACCGGCGTCTGTCCCGATCCGTCCGAGCTCGCGCCGTTCTCCGACTTCTGCCGGCGCTGCTACGCGACGACCCACCAACTCGTCGACCGCGCCTTCGAACAGCAACGCCGCCGGACCTGACGGCGAGGCCCAAGTCACCCGTCGCGGTGTTCTCCTCCACCCCCCCGGTCGTGGTGGCGGCGTCGGCGGGGCATGCTCCTTGCTTGCTCTCGTCCCGTATGCACGACGAACACTACAAGCGGCTCTTCGCCTTCCCGCGCATGGTCGAGGACCTCCTGCGCGGCTTCGTCGCCGGCGATTGGATCGACGACTTCGACTTCTCGACCCTGCAGAAGCTCTCCGCCGAGTACGTCAGCGACGAACATCGCACCCGCCACGGCGACACGGTGTGGCGGGTGCGCCACCGCGGCGCATGGCTCCACGTCCTGGTCCTGCTGGAGTTCCAGTCCATCGACGACCCCGACATGGCCCTGCGCATCCTGGAGTACACCGCCCTCCTGTACCGGGAGCTGTCACGCAACGACGCATTGCCACCAGACCGGCGCCGCCCGCCGGTGCTGCCGGTCGTGCTCTACAACGGCGACCGGCCGTGGTGCGCCGCGCGGGACGTGAGCGAACTGATCGCGCCGGTGGAGGCGTCGCTCGCGCCGTACCAGCCATCGCAACGCTACGTCGTGCTTGACGAGCGCCACGTCCGCGACCACGATGTACCCGGGCGCAACCTGATGGCCGCCGTCGTCGCGCTGGAACGGAGCCGGTCGCCCGACGACCTCGAACGCGTGGTCGAGGCGCTGCAGCAACGGCCGTGGGCGCCGGCCGAGCACGAGCTGCAACGCGTGTTCGCCGAATGGATACGGCGGTTGGCGCACCGGCTGGTACCGCACGCCGCCACCTTGCCGCCCGCGGTCACCCTGGAGGACTTGAAGATGACGCTGGAAGAACGCGTGAGCGAGTGGCCCCGGCAGTGGCTGCAGCAAGGGATCGAGCAGGGGCTGCGGCAGGGGATCGAGCAACAGCGCGCCCTGCTGCGCCGCCTGGCCGCCACGCGCTTCGACGATCACGCCGCCGAGCGCCTGGCGCCGATCCTCGCCCGCATCACAGACCCGGAAGCGATCGCGGAGATCGCCGACCGGCTCGTGCGTTGCGACACCGCTACCGAGTTCCTCGCCGACGCCGCTGATCTGGCCGCGGCCGACAAGGGCCGCCGCGAAACCTGACGCGAGTGGCGGCGCGCCCGCACACGGCCGGGTTCACCGGACAGGGCTGCCAGCGCAAAACGCTGATTCTGGTCGCGCGTACGTCCGAGGAGGCGACACTGCCGCGACAGACGCCCGTCGTCTCGGCCGGGCCGCGGCCTCAACGAGGGTCGACGCGGTGGTCGTGGACTCGACCGACGATCCCCGCTTCGCCCAGACGGGCGAAGTCATCGACAGTGAAACGGTGGCGCGGAATGACGACGTCGGCCTGCCGATCGGCCACGGCCATCTCGGTCCCCCCCTCGACGCTGCATCGCCGTGCCGCAGCGCGGGCGCCTACACCCCCGTCAGCGGCCGGGTGTTCAGCAGCCCGGTGCTGTCGCCCAGCTTCTCGGCCGGCACCCCCGCCTTGTCGAGGACCGTCAGCAGGAGGTTGGTCATCGGGGTGTCTTCCGGGTAGGCGAGGTGACGGCCGCCCTTCAGCCGGCCGCCTCCGCCGCCGGCGACGAGGCACGGCAGGTTGGTGTGCTCGTGGAGGTTGCCGTTGCCGATGCCGCCGCCGTAGACGGTCATCGAGTGGTCGAGGAGGTTGCCGTCGCCGTCGGGCGTCGCCCGCAGCTTCTGGAGGAAGCGGCTGAGCAGCGAGACGTGGTAGAGGTCGATCTTCGCCTTCCGGGCCATGTAGTCGGGGTCGTTCCGGTGGTGCGACACGGTGTGGTGCTGGTCGGGCACCCCGATCTGGGGGAAGGTGCGGGGGCTGGTCTCGCGCGCCATCATCAGGGTGGTGACGCGGGTGACGTCGGCCTGCCACGCGAGGGCCGTGAGGTCGAACATCAGGGTGGCGTACTCCTCGAAGTCCTCGGGGATGTCGATGGGCCGGTCGGGCAGGTCGATCTCGGCCTGGTCGTCGCGGGCCTCGGCCCGGCCGATGCGCTGCTCGAGGTCGCGCACCGAGTCGAGGTACTCGCTGAGCTTGTTGCGGTCGGACGGTCCGAGGGTGCGCTCGAGGCTCAGCGCCTCTTCCGTCACCGAGTCGAGGATGCTGCCGGCCTGCCGCGCCTGGGCGCGCCGGTCGGCGGCCGTGCCGCCGTCGCCGAAGAGCCGCTCGAACACCACGCGGGGGTGCGGCTCCATCTCGAGCGGCGTCGTCGGGTCGCGCCACGAGATGGTGTTCGAGTAGAAGCAGTCGCCCGAGTCGCACGAGATGGCGGTCGGCTTCTCGAGCACGAGCTCGAGCGACGGCAGCGGCGTCGCCTGGCCGAGCTCGCGCGCCGCGATCTGGTCGGCGGTGGTGCCGAGCTTGATCGCGGTCGGGCCGATGCGTCCCCGGCGCTCCCAGGCGTGCACGCCGCTCAGCCACGCCGCCGTCGCCCGCGGGTGGTCGCCGTTGCCGTCGCCGAACGAGTCGGCCTGACGGTGGGCGAGGCCGCTCAGCACGAGCAGCCGGTCGTGCACCGGCGCGAGCGGGCTGAGGGTCGGCGACAGGGCGAACCCGGCCCCGGTGGCGGCGGGCACGAACTGCTCCTGGATGACGCCGTTGGGGATGTAGACGAAGCCCAGCCGGGTGGCCGGCCGCGCCGCGGTGTTCGCGAGCGCGGTCGCCGCCGGCACCATGGCGTCGAGGAGCGGCAGGGCCACGGCGGTCCCCATGCCGCGGAGGAACGTCCGACGGGGCAGCGCGAGCTTCGAAATGGTCATGACTTTCTCAGTTGGAAAGGCGTGCTGTTGACGATGCCGAGGACGATGGACGCGAAGCGGTAGCCGTCGTGCTCGGCGTCCCGGACGATGGCGCGGATGGTCGGCGCGTCGAAGTGCTCGACGGGGCGTCCGAGGGCGTACATCAGGAGCTTCTCGGTCACGGTGTGCACGAACTGGTCGGGCGCGTGCAGCAGCGCCGCCCGCAGACCGGCCGGCCCCTCGAAGCGCCGGCCGTCGGGGAGCACCCCGCTCGCGTCGATGGGGTCGTTCGACTCGCCCAGGGTGCGCCAGCGCCCGACCGCGTCGAAGTTCTCGAGGGCGAACCCGAGGGGGTCCATCTGGGCGTGGCAGCTCGCGCACGCGGGGTTGGCGCGGTGCTGCTCCATCGCCTCGCGCATCGACCGCGGCTCGCCGCTCTCGGTGGTCTCCTCCAGCGCCGGGATGTCCGGCGGGGGCGGCGGCGGGGGCGACGCGAGCAGGTTCTCGAGAATCCACTTGCCGCGCAGCACCGGCGAGGTGCGGGTGGCGTACGAGGTCAGCGTGAGGATGCTCCCCTGCCCGAGCAGCCCCTGTCGCTCCGGGGCTTCGAGCTCCACCCGCCGGAAGTGGCTGCCGTAGACGTGGGGAATCCCGTAGTGCCGGGCCAGCCGCTCGTTCACGAACGTGTGCCGGGCGGTCAGCAGGTCGAGGACGCTGTGGTCCCCGCGCAGCACGCTGTCGACGAACAGCCCGGTCTCGCGCCGGAACGCCAGCCGCAGGTTCTCGTCGAAGCCGGGGAAGAACCCCGCGTCGGGCTCCTTGGCGTCGACGTCGCGGAGGAAGAGCCACTGCTCGGCGAAGTTGTCGACGAGGGCGGCCGACCGCGGGTCGGCGAGCATGCGGCGCACCTGGCGGTCGAGCACCGCGGGGTCGCGCAGCTCGCCGCGGACGGCGGCGTCGAGCAGCTCGTCGTCGGGAATGCTGCTCCACAGGAAGAACGACAGGCGCGACGCGAGCTCGAGGTCGCTGACCGGGTACGCCTCGCCGTCGGCGACGTTCTCCGGGGCGCGCTCGATGCGGAACAGGAACTCGGGGCTGACGAGCAGCCGCTCGAGGGCCCGCTGGATGCCGCGCTCGAACCCGCCCTCGCCGCGCCCCTGCTCGTAGAACGGCAGCAGCCGGTCGAGGTCGCCCTCGGTCACCGGACGCCGATAGGCGCGGCGCGCCAGCGTCCACAGGATCGAACGCGCGCAGGTGGTCTGCTCCGCCTCGGCGGCGCCGGTCCGGGGCCGGCAGATGAGGATGCGCTCGCGGCTGGGGGTGTCGCCGGCCCCGTCGGCGCCGTAGGGCCCGCTGACGATGACGCTGGCAATGGACGGCTGCTGGCTCCGCGAGCGGTACGACCGCACCAGCCCCTCGGGCGCCGCCCCGCTCTTCGGCAGGAACGCGACCGCCACCTCGCGGGGGCCGGCCCGCAGGGGCACCCGCACCTGCACGTCGGGGTCGGCGTCGAAGGCGAAGACGCCCGTGGCGAGCCGCTCGGGCGGGTTCTCGCCGACCGTGAACAGCTCGACCCGGCGGCCGTCCACGCTGACCTCGACGTCGTGGGGCTCGCGGGCGGCGCGGGTGAACTGCACCGTGATCAGGTACTCGCCGTCGAGCGGCAGGTGGCTCCGCACCCGGGTGCCGCCCCGGGTCCCCAGGGGCAGCCCCTCGAGGTGCCCGTCCTGCACCAGGTCGCGGTCGAGCTGGTAGGTGTCGACGATGGGCAGCATCGTGGGGTCGCCGATGGCGAGCCGGCTGATCTTGCGGGCCGCGGCGAGGTACCGCTCCATCAGGGTCGGCGACACGAACAGCAGCTCGGCGAGGTTGTCGAAGCCGCTGGTCGCGTTGTCGGCCGGCAGCATCACCGCGATGTCGAGCTCCTTCGGCAGGTCGTCGAGCCCGAGGAGGTCGCGGACGGCGTTGGCGTACTCGGTGCGGCTCAGCCGGTGCAGCGCCGGCCGGCGGCCGGGGTCGGGCGCCGCCACGGCGGCGCGGTCGAGCGACGCCTCGAGCCACGACGCGATGCCGGCCACCGTCGTCTCGTCGGGCCGGGGCCGGCCGATCGGCGGCATCGACCCGCCGCGCAGCTTGCGGACCACCGCCTCCCAGGCCGCACCGTGCTCGGCCACGTTCGACGCGTCGAGCCGGTCGAGGGACAGGCCCACGGCGCGGAGCTGAGACACCAGCGGCGAGGGCGCGGCCCCTTCGCCGTCGACGACGCGCGCGTTGTGGCAGGTCACGCAGTAGCGGTCGAGCACCGCGGTCACGTCGCCCGCGGACAGGACCGATTCGTGCCCCGGCGGGACCTCGGGCTCAGGGGCGCCGCCCGCCGGCTGGCCGGCCGCAACGGGCTGAGCGAGCCACCCGCAAGCCAGCGCGGCGAGGGCGAGCGCACCTGTCGATCTATTGGCCATTGATCCCCCTTTAATACGCGCAATCCCCGGGGTTGTCAACGCCCTGGCGAGATCGCCGGCTCCGCCGCGGGCGCGAACCTCGGCGGGCGCCGCTCGCGGGGACACCCGCCGCCCGTCCCTCCGTCCCCGGATTCGGTATAGTGTGCGTGTACATGTGGTCGGATTGGGACGATATGCGCCTGGTGACCGGGTCACGAACCGACGGGAATCGGCGCGCCGGATTCCGCCACGTCCGGCGAGGGTGAACTGATGAGCATGCGCGACCGCAGTGGACCATGGCCGCTGGCCGGCGTGATCGCCGCAGGCTTGCTGGCGATTGGATGGGCGCAGCCGGCGAGCAGCCAGCCGGCCGACAGGACGCTCGTCGATGCCGCGCATGAGGGCGACGCCGAGACGGTGTCGGCCCTTCTCGAGGCGGGCGCCGAGGTCGACGCGGCCGGACCCGACGGGACGACGGCGCTGCACTGGGCGGTGCGACGGGACGACCGTCCCCTCGCCCACCGCCTCCTCGCGGCCGGCGCCAACGCCGACGCCGCGAACCGTTACGCGGTGACGCCGCTGGCCCTGGCCGCGACCAACGGCAGCGCGCCCCTCGTGGCGGCGCTGCTCGACGCCGGCGCGGACCCGGGGGCCCCGAGCCCCGGCGGCGACACGCCGCTGATGATGGCGGCCCGGACGGGGCGGCCCGAGGTCCTGCTTCGGCTGCTCGAGGCCGGCGCCGACGTGCACGCCACGGAATCGTGGCGGGGGCAGGACGCCCTGATGTGGGCGGCGGCCGAGGGCCACGCGGAAGCCGTCCTCACCCTGATCGCGGCCGGGGCGGACGTCGAGGCCCGGTCGAACGGGCGGCTCACGCCGCTGCTCTTCGCGGTACGCGGGGGACACATCGCGGCGGTGGAGGCCCTGCTGGCGGCGGGCGCCGACATCCACGGCGCCGCGCGCGACGGCACCACCCCGCTGGCCCTCGCCGTCGTCAACGCGCACTACGAGCTGGCGGGGCGGCTGCTCGAGCTCGGCGCCGACCCCAACCGCCCCGACCCGCGGGGCTCGGTGCTGCACGCGCTGGCGTGGATACGGCGCCCGGGGTCGGGACGGCCGCCGCTTCAGACCGGCTCCCTCGACAGCTTCGACCTCGCGCGCGCCCTCCTCGAAGCGGGCGCAGAGCCCAACGTGCGCATCGACTGGCGCGAGATCCCCTTCGAGGTCGACCTCGGCATCGTCCGGCCCCCGCCGGGCATCTCCGTCGGGCGCAACTTCCTGAGCTTCGTGGGCGCGACCCCGTTCTACCTCGCGGCCAAGCACGCCGACGTCGACCTGATGCGGCTGCTCGTCCGGCACGGGGCCGACCCCCTCACCCCGACCGGCCAGGGCATCACGCCGCTGATGGCGGCGGCCGGCGTGGGCTTCTGGGACGGCGAGAGCCCCGGCCCCCTGAACGGGACGCCGGAAGAGGTCCGGCTGGAAGCGGTCCGCCTCGCCATCGAGCTGGGCAACGACATCCACGCCGCGACCGACTTCGGCGACACCCCGCTCGTCGGCGAGGGCCGCGACCTGCTGCTGCGGCACCCGCTCAACCTCCTCGAGCTGGACGCGCAACGGGACCGCGGCGACATGCGCTGGGGCGGCAGCACCGCCCTGCACGGTGCAGCGATGATGGGGTCGAACCTGATCGTGCAGTACCTGCTGGAGCAGGGGGCCGACATCGACGCCCGGAACACCATCGGGTGGACGCCGCTGATGATCGCCGGGGGGGTATTCGTGGCCAACACCGAGAAGGCGTGGCCCGACACGGTGGCCCTGCTCCAGGAGCTCGGCGCCGGATCGAACTAGGAGACAACGAAATGATGCGAAGGATTTGCGCGCTCGCGGCCGCCGCGGCCCTCGCCGCCGTAGCGGCGGGCACCCTGCACGACGATGCCCTCTCCGCCCAGGCCAACGACGGGGTCATCACCGGCACCGTCACCAGCGGCGACGGGGCCGAGGCCGGCGTGTGGGTGATCGCCGAGACCGACGACCTCGAGACGGTCTTCCGCAAGATCGTCGTCACCGGCGACGACGGCCGGTTCCTGCTGCCCGAGCTGCCCGCCGCCACCTACGACGTGTGGGTGCGGGGCTACGGCCTCGTCGACTCGACGCCGGTCGAGGCGGCGCCGGGGGCCGAGCTCGACCTGCGGGCGACGGTCGCGGCCACCCCGCAGGAGGCGGCCCAGGTCTACCCCTCGAACTACTGGCTCGCCCTCATCGACCTCCCCGACGCCCACGAGTTCCCCGGCACCGGCGAGGACGGCAACGGCATCAACGAGCGGCTGCAGAGCCAGGACGAGTGGATCAACGTGCTGAAGGGCTGCCAGCGCTGCCACCAGGTCGGCAACGAGCGCACCCGGGTGGTGCCCGACCTCGCCGATTTCGACTCGAGCATCGAGGCGTGGGACGACCGGACGCAGCGCGGCCAGCGCGGGTCGCTGATGGCCAGCTTCATCACCCAGTTCGGCCGCACCCGCGGCCTCGAGATGGTCGCCGACTGGAGCGACCGCATCGCCGCCGGCGCCGTGCCCCCGGCCCCGCCGCGGCCGTCCGGCATCGAGCGCAACGTGGTGCTGACGCAGTGGAACTGGGTCGTTCCACACCGCCCGCTCGCCGAAGTCGCCGCGGTCGAGCCGCACGAGGGCGCCGCCCCGCAGAGACACGAGTGAAACGCAGACGGCAATGGCAAGTAGAGAGAACAGCAAGGAGTGATTCCATGACACGTCTACAGCAGCTTTCGCGCATCGTTCCGGCGGCCCTCCTCGCCGCCGGCCTGACCTTCGGGCTCGCGCCCGCCGCGCCCGCCCAGGACGAGGCGCCCGAGGGCGTCGTCAACTACACGCGCGTCGACGCCACCGTCGCCTGCGCCGGGGCGACGCCGGCCTCGGCGATGCCGGCGCTCAGGGACATGGGCTTCGCGTCGGTCATCAACTTCCGCACCGCCGGGGAGAACGGGGCCAACATCGAGGGCAGCCGGGCCGCGGCCGAGGAGGCCGGGCTGAACTACATCCACATTCCGTTCCGGACCCCCACCGACGAGCATACCGAGACGTTCCTCGCCGCCATCGCCGACGAGGCCAACCAGCCCGCCTACATCCACTGCGGCTCGGCCAACCGCGTGGGCGCCATGTGGTTCATCAAGCGCGTGGTGGGCGACGGCTGGGACACCGACCGGGCCATGGCCGAGGCGGAGACGATCGGCCTCCGCAGCGAGGCCCTGAAGGCGTTCGCGACCGAGTACGTGGCGAGCCGGTAACGAGCGAGTCGATACGAGGCCGCCGCCTCGACCCCGGCGCAGCCCGTTTCTGCGGGTCGGGGCGCTTGGCGCGCGGCAACGAAGCCGCCGCCCTCGACCCCCGCGCAGCCCGTTTCTGCGGTCGGGGCGCTTGGCGCGCGGCAACGAGGCCGCCGCCCTCGACCCCCGCGCAGCCTTTTTCTGCGGTCGGGGCGCTTGGCGCGGCAACGTCGTTTCCGTCGAAGTCCTGACCGGCCGGGGAACACGCTCATGGGCTGCTGCGAGGCCACCAACCCGAACCTGCTCGGCGTCGTGTCGGATCCCGCCGCCGGTTCCGGCCGGGCCGGCGGCGACCGGCCCGATCCAGGGGGCGACTGGGACCGGCGCACGGCCCTGAAGACGCTGCTCGGGGCGGGCGCCGTCATCGCCGTCAGCGGCGGGTGCGGATCGCGCCCGCGGGACGGGGCGACGCCGCTCAGCCTCGCGTTCTGCGGGCAGCTCCTGTGCGTCGTGCCCTACGAGGTGACGCGGGTCCGGGGGCACTTCGCCGACCAGGGGTTCGACGTCGAGCTGATCTACACGCGCGGGGGCAACGCGGCGGTCCAGGCGCTGGTCGGGGGCGCCGTCGACTACGCGGGCAGCTCGTTCGACGTCGCCCTGCAGGCGGCGGCCAACGGCGCCCGAATCCGCCGGGTGGCGTCGACCGGCCGGCTGCCGCTCTTCGCGCTCGCCGTCGCCCCCGATCGCAGCGCCGAGATCGACGCCGTCTCCGACCTCGAGGGCCGCACCGTCGGCGTCTCCGCCCTCGGCAACGCCGACCACGCGTTGCTGCTGTTCCTCCTCGATCAGGCCGGCGCCGACGCCTCGAGCGTGCAGTTCGCCACCGTCGGCACCAACCTCTTCGACGCGCTGCGCATCGGGCAGCTCGACGCGGCCATGGTGCAGGAGCCGGCCCTGACCCTGATCACCGAGGCGGGGGGACGCGAGCTCGTGAACTTCATGGAGCTCGACGAGGCCCGGCAGCATGTCGGCGGCGCCTACGAGTTCATGGGGGTGGCGGTGCGGGCGGCCGAGCGCGACGAGCGCCTGGACGAGATACGCCGCCTGGCAACCGCGCTGGAACGCGGCCTCGCCGACACCCGGACCCTGCCTCCCGGCGACATCGTGGCCGCCCTGCCCGCCGCCCTCGTCGCCGGGGGCGATCTCGACCAGCTCGAGGCGATCGTCGAGCGCTATCGGCTGTCGCTGTATCCCGAGCGGGTCACCGTCGATCTCGACGCCGCGGGACGGGTGGTCAGGGCCCAGGAGATCGCCGGGCTCCTCGAGCCGGGCCAGGTCGATCTCTCCACCCTGGTCGATGCGGATGCCCTCGCCGGCTGATCCCCCGGCGCGGCCGGCCGTTCCCGAGACCCTGCTGCGCATCCGCGAGCTGTCGGTTGGTTTCGGCGGTCCGCCGATCATCGAGGACATCGACCTCGACGTGGGGGCCGGCCAGTTCGTCAGCCTCATCGGCCCGTCCGGCTCGGGCAAGACCAGCATCCTGCGGGTGGTGACCGGCCTCCTCGAGCCGCTGCAGGGCACCGTCGACCTCGGCGTGGCCCTGCCCGACGTCGGCTTCCTGTTCCAGGACGACGCGCTCCTGCCGTGGCGCACGGCGCGGCAGAACGTGGCCCTCGGGCTGCGCATTCGCGACGTCCCCCCGGCCGACGCCGACGCCCGGGCCGACCACTGGCTGGCGACGCTGGGCCTCGCCGGCTACGGCGACCGCTTTCCCGCCCAGCTCTCCGGCGGCCAGCGCAAGCGGGTGGCCATCGCCCAGGTGCTGGCCCTGCGCCCGCGGCTGCTGCTCATGGACGAGCCGTTCGCGGCCCTCGACGCCATCGTCCGCACCCGCATCACCCAGGAGCTGCTGGACTGGGTCGAGCGCGACCGCCTCACGGTGCTGCTCGTCACCCACGACCTCGAGGAGGCGATCTGTGCGTCGGACGCGGTCGCGGTGCTCGGCCACGGCCCCCGGGCGGCGATGCGCGCGCGGCACGCCGTCGACATCCCGAGGCCGCGCGACATCCTCGACGCGAAGCGGCATTCCGCCTTCGGGCCGCTGCTGCGGACGTTGTGGAACGACCTGACGGCGGAGGCCCCGCTTTCCCCCGCCACGGGCGGCGAGACGCCAGCCGGGAAGTCGCGCTTGGCGCGAGACGCGGTGGAGGGCTCACCTTCGCCCACCGCGGACGGCGCGGCCCCGGTCGGCAGGTCGGGCGCACCGGGAGACTCCGTGGAGGGATCACCTTCGCCCACCGCGGACGGCGCGGCTCCGGTCGGCAGGTCGGACGTGCCGCGAGACTCGGTGGAGGGCTCACCGTCGTCTACCGCTGCCGATGAGGTGGGGCGATGACGGCAATCACCGCCGGCCCGGCCCTCCGGCGCACCACCGCGCTACTCGTCCTGCTCGCGATGTGGGAGCTGCTCTCCCGGGTCGGCTTGTTCGACCCCTTCTACGCGCCGCCCCCGTCGGCGGTCGGCGGGGTCATGCTCGACCTCGGCGGCGGCGAGCTCTGGCCGCACCTCGGGGCCACCGCCACCGCGGCCATCGCCGGCCTCGCCGCCGGCCTCGCCATCGGCATCGTGCTGGGATTCGCGGCCGCCCTGCTGCCGCGGCTCGCCGAGCTGCTCGAGCCGGTGATGATCCTCCTCAACGCCATCCCCCGCGTCATCCTCGCCCCGCTCTTCGTCATCTGGCTGGGCATCGGGCTGGCGTCGAAGCTCGCCCTCGCCACCATCCTCGTCGCGGTGCTCATCTTCTTCGCCGTCTTCAACGGCATCAAGGAGGTGGACCGGCGCCTCGTCGAGCGCGTCCGCACCCTCGGCGGCGGGCGCCGCGTCCTCGTCCGCGAGGTCTACGTCCCGTCGGTCACCGCCTGGGTGCTGGGCAACTTCAAGGTCGCGGTGGGGTTCGCCTTCACCGGCGCCGTCGTCGGCGAGTTCGTCGCCTCGAGCCGGGGCCTCGGCTACCTGCTCCAGTTCGCGCAGAGCACCTACAACGCGGCCCTGACCCTCGCCCTCATCGTCATTATCATGACGTTCGTGCTGTTGCTCTTCGCCCTCGCCGGCCGCCTCGAGCGCCGCCTGCTCCGCTGGCGGTTTCCGTAGCCGGACGAGCCTCGTCGACCGGCGGAACGTGTCCACGACCGGGCGCTTCGACCGCCGCCACGCGGGCGACACGAAGGTCTTGCGACCGCAGAAAGGCGCGCAGCGGATTTTTTTCTTGCATCATCAAATTTCTTCCCTATAATAGAAGAAATGGCAGGTCGACCGTATCTGGGAAACTTCGAGTTGATGGTCCTGCTGGCCGTCATCCGCCTGGATGACGCGGCGTACGGGGTCACGATCTCCCGCACGCTCGAGGCCGGCACCGGCCGCGAGATCGCGATAGGCAGCGTCTACGCGGCGCTGGAGCGCCTGCAGCAGAAGGGCCTCGTCAGCTCCCGGCTCGGAGAGCCCACGCCGGAACGCGGGGGCCGCGCAAAGCGGTACTTCCGAGCGACGCCGGACGGCGTGCGCGAGGCCCGCTCCACACGGGAGGCGCTGTCCGTGCTCTGGGCAGGCCTGCCGCAACTGGAAGGCGGACGTCCATGACCCCACCCAGACTGGCGACATGGCTCCTCGGCTGGCTGGAGGGCACCAGCAGCCCCCTGGTGGGCGACCTGCATGAAGAGTGGCACCACGGTCGGGCAGCGGGGTGGTTCTGGAGGCAGACGATGAGAGCATTGTATGGACGTGCGGCAAGATGCGTCGCGGAGCATCGGCCGCTGGCGTTGCTGGGGCTGACGGCCATTGGTCTCTACTGGGCCGGGACGCACGTACCCCTGCCCGGCGTGAACACCGACGCCCTTGCGCCCATGACCGGCCGCGGCCAGTTGGGGCTCTACGACCTCTTCACCGGCGGCAACCTCGGACGGGGCACGGTCTTCGCTCTCGGCATCATGCCCTACGTCACGGCGTTGTTCATCGCCTATGTCGCGACCGAGCTCGGATTCGCGCGAGGCTGGGGCGCCCGCGGGCGCCGGGGGCTCGCAGGGTCGGTGCGGGGTGTCGCGCTGGTGCTGGGCGTCGTGCAGGCGACAGCGATCGCGCTCTGGCTGGAACGGCAGGCCGCCTTCGCCGACGGGTTGCCGCTCGTGGCCCAGCCCGGCTGGGGTTTCAGACTCTCCCTCGTCCTGACCCTCACCACCATCACCGCGTGTCTCATCTGGCTGAGCGACGAGATCAGCAGGCGTGGAATCGGTTGGGGCGTCTCGCTGCTGTTCTTCGCAGGGCTGGTGGTCGGTCTGCCGGGTGCCGTGTCGGCCATCCTGGAACGGATGCAGGCCGGATACATGGGTCCCTCCGCGCTCGCGGCACTCGTCGTGGGCCTCCTCTTGCACTCGGCGCTCGTCGTGCTCGTCGATCCGGCCCGGTGGTGGTGCCGGCTTGGGAACGCAGGCAGAACAGGGACCGCCTTCGATTAGCAGTGCGCCAAAAGCCGAATCTCCTCAAACAGGTGTGGGTAGGTGCGGCGCTAGTTCGACACCTCCGCAGCAGAGGAAGAGCATCGAGATGAGCGCCCCGTGTATGTGAAAGCCGTACGCTCGCCGTGCAATGACCCGCAGCTTATTGTTGATGCCCTCCACCGGCCCGTTCGTCATCCGGGTGTCGAGGTAGGCCAAGATGCCTGTGGCGCGCTTGCGGACCGTCCGCGCCAGCTTGACGAACGGCCCCAGGCGGGACCGCGCCGCCCACGCCAGCCACGCGTTGAGCAGGTCGGATGCCTCGTCTGGCCGGGCCCGCTCCAGGATGGTCGCCAGATACTCCTTCAACTGATACGCTCGGTCGAGAGCACGATTCTCCCGGCGCAGCGTCTCCAGGCGTCGCTTTTCCCCGGGCTTCAGCCGCGCAGGGTGTTTCAGCAGGCAGAAGCGTGTGCCCTTGAGCGGCTTGGCCGCCTTCGCACCCACCCGCCGTTG
Source organism: Vicinamibacterales bacterium (assembly GCA_965215105.1). Taxonomy (GTDB): domain Bacteria; phylum Acidobacteriota; class Vicinamibacteria; order Vicinamibacterales; family UBA8438; genus JAJEEA01. Next base: position 6,186,881 of record OZ244051.1, on the reverse strand, counting down.
CTCCGCCCGCCGAACCTCGTCCACCGCGTCCGAGGCGAGGCGTTCAACGTGAAACCGGTCGAAGACCACTCGCGCGTGAGGCACCCATGCGCGCAACGCCTTCTGCCAGCTCGCGGCCAGGTCCGTCGTCACCAGGACGAACCGTTCGCAGCCGGACGGCCCCAGCAACTCGAAGAAGGCGTCCAGCGTCTGGGCACTGCGCCCCTGGCCGGCCCACACCACCCGCCGGGTGTCATGGTCCACGACGACCGTCAGGTAGTGATGCCGCTTGCGGTAGGCGAACTCATCGATGCCGATGCGCCGCAGCCCCGAGAGCCGCCCCGGGTTCAGCCGCCGCGCCACCACCCGCTCGACAACGCCACCGACCGCCGGCCAGGAGATCCCCAATAGCCTGCTGACCGTCGTCCGGTCCGTCACCCGCGCCAGATACGCCGTCAGCTCTTCCAGCGGCGCCGTGAACGCGCTGTTCCCCACCGCCCAAGGCACCCGCTCCACCCGCACCCCGCACTGACGGCAGGAAACCCGCCACGGCGCATACTGCAACCAGACCGCGGTGCGGCCCCACGGAGCGTGGAGCCACTCTCGCAACGGCCGCCGGTCGTACCGCGGTGCCGTCGGCCGCACGCCCCACAGCGTGACCGCCGCCACGACGGCCGTACACGAAGCGCACCGTGGGACGAGTTGACGGAGCCCTTCAGGGCCGAGGACGGCGAGAGCGCCGCACGGGCTGCCGTCCGGATCGCAGCGCCGGATCAATCGGGCCACGTCTGCTCGAGTTCCCAGCCGCTGAACTCGTCGCGCCGTACTGGATGATGCTCATAGCCGCGGCGATGGCGCTCCTCCAGCTTTTCGACCCGCAGTCGCTCTAGGGCGTCGGTCAGCGCCTTACGCGTGAACGCGAACCTCGTGGTTCCGAGCCGTCGCGCGGCGCGGTCCACGGCTTCCACGAGCGCCGGATCCAGCGTCAGCCGAACGGTTTTCGTTGGACCCATGGTCATGAAGGCGAGGGGCTCCAGCGTCGGGAGCGGCACTCAGTAGAGCCGGTCGCGGGCAGCCTCTTCCAGCGAGGCGTCGATGGCGACCGCGTCCGCGCCCCGGATCTGGTCGGCCAGCATCTGCCCGTAGGTCGGAAGGCTCGTGCGCTCGACCTGCGCCGCAGGATCCCACAGCTTGGCCCGGATCAGGGCCTTGGCGCAGTGCAGGAACGCGCGCTCGACGGTGACGCGCAGCACCGAGACGGGGGGCCGGCCCTTCATCGACAGGGGCTCGAGCACGTCGGCGTCGGTGACGATCTCCGCCGTGCCGCTCACCCGCAACGTCTCGTTCATGCCCGGCACCAGGAACAGGAGCCCGACGTGGGGCTGGGCGACGACGTTCCTCAACGAGTCGGTGCGGTTGTTCCCGGGGCGGTCGGGAATCAGCAGGGTCCGCTCGTCGGCCACCGCGACGAACCCGGGGACGTCGCCGCGGGGAGAGACCTCGGCCCGGCCGTCGGCGCCGGCGGTGCTGAGCACGCAGAACGGCGAGAGGGCGATGAAGCGCCGGCAATGCCGGTCGAGATGGTCGAGCACCTTCTGCTGGGATCGCTCGCTCGGCTCGCCGTAGACCCTGCGCAACTCGGACTCGCTCGTTATGGGCATCGCCGCATCTCCCGCGTGGCCGCCGGCGATCGGTGCTCCCCGCGCGCCACGTCCACCGGCCGGCACCGCCGCCTCGACCGGGTGCCGCGCAGAGCGCAGATCGAGGGCGTCAATCGGCGAGCGCGACCGGCGACGGGGCACATCCACGCTCCACGGGCTCCGGGCGGCCGGACCGTTCACGAGTACCACACTTGCCGGGCCCTGTCGACATCGGACGGGCCCGCGACGCCGGGACGGGGCCGTCCCCGAAATTACCGTAGCCGCCGCACCGCGAATGGATCTAAGGTAATGGAGACTGAGTTTACCTGTCGACGAACCATCCGCATGCGGAGGGAACCTGCGATGAAATCCACCCGACACGTCGTTGCCCTCGCCGGGGTGCTGGCGGCGCTCGTCGCCATGCCCGCGACGGCCCAGGAGGCCGGCTTCCACCACATCCACATCACCGCCTCGAGCCCGACCGAGGGCGTGCGCTGGTACGTCCGGCACCTCGACTGCGAGCCCGTGGCCGACCGGCCCGACACCGCCGACTGCGGCAGCGCCGAGCTGACCTTCATGGTGCAGCCGACCCTCGGCAGCACCCAGGGCACCGGGGTCAACCACATCAGCTTCTCGTATCCGGACCTGGCGGCCAAGATGGCCGAGCTCGAGGCGGTCGGCGTGCGGGGCTCGGGGGTGCGGCTGCAGCGCTTCCCCGACGGGTCGACCTGGCGCGACGTGCCCGGCCTGTACAGGCTCGGCTACATCTTCGACCCGTGGGGCACCCGCATCCAGATGGTCGAGGACCCCGACACCCTGGGCTTCCACCACGTCCAGTTGAGCGCCGAGGACCCTGACGCGACCCTGGCGTGGTACCGCGACGTGCTCGGCGGCGAGCCGGCGAGCCTGCGGGGACAGATGGACGCCCTGCGGTTCGACGACGTCTGGGTGCTCGTTTCCGAGCACGAGCTGGGGGTGCCGGCGTCGACGGCGGGGCGCGCAATCGATCACATCGCGTTCGTCGTCGACGACCTGGACGCCGCCGCGGCCGGGATGGCCGAGCTCGACGTGGTCTTCGAGCAGGAGCCGTCGGTGCCCGCGAACGCGCGCACCCAGGTCCAGCGGGCGTTCATCGTCGCCCCCGACAGCGTGCGGCTGGAGGTGGTCGAGACGGGCTGGGCCGGCCTGGAGACCGACCGCCCGGCGGAGGTCGCCACCGCCGACCTCGAGCCCTACGACGTCCCCCGCACCCCGTGGGGCGAGCCCGACCTCCAGGGCGTGTGGACGGGCAACTCCGCCCACGGCATCCCCCTCGAGCGCCCCGAAGAGCTGGAGGACATCGAGTCGCTGACCCCGGAAGAGGCCGAGGCGCGGCGCGAGCGCGGCACCCTGGGCAGCATCTGGGGCTACGAGCGCGAGTGGCGCGACACCACCCTGGGGTACGTCAAGACCGCCCCGTCGCGGCAGGTGGCGATGGTCGTCGACCCGCCCGATGGCCGCATCCCGCCGCTGACCGCCGCGGCCGAGGCGCGCCTCGCCAACCGCGTCGACACGTCGGGCGTGGGCCGCATCGCCGACGGCCCCGAGGACCTCAGCCTCTTCGTGCGCTGCATCACCCGCGGCCTCCCCGGCCTGATGATGCCGTCCATCTACAACAACGGCCTGCAGATCGTGCAGGGTCCGGGATTCGTCGCCATCCAGAAGGAGATGATCCACGAGACGCGGATGATCCCGACCGAGCCGCGCCCCGCCCCCGGCCCCGGCCTGAGTTCGTGGCTGGGCATCCCCCAGGGCCGCTGGGAGGGCGACACCCTGGTGGTCGAGACCACGAACTTCAACGGGCGGGCGCCGTACCGCGGCTCGACCGAGAACCTGCGGCTGACCGAGCGCTTCACCCGCCTCGGCCCGACGGTGCTGGAGTACCAGTTCACGGTCGACGACCCCGCGACCTGGACCCGGCCGTGGACCGCCATGTTCCGGTACGACAAGGACGACGAGCAGTACGAGCTGGTCGAGTACGCCTGCCACGAGGGCAACTACGGGATGACCAACATCCTGAGCGGCGCGCGGGCGCGCGAGCAGGCGGAGGAAGGCGGCCAGTAGTGACGGCAGAGCGCAACGCGATGCGGACCGGATGCGCGTCGGGGCGGCGAAGCATCGCCGCCCTGCTCGCCCCGTTGCTCGTCGTCTCCCTGGCCGCGCTGCCCGGTCCGGCAGCCGGCCAGGGGGCCGAGCCGGTGAGCCGGGTCGAGTTCGACCGGTGGATGGAGGAGATCTCCAACTGGGGCCGCTGGGGCCCCGAGGACGAGCTGGGCACCCTCAACCTCATCACCGACGAGGCCCGGCGGGCCGCCGCCGGGCTCGTGGAGGACGGCGTGTCGGTGTCGATGGCCCTCGACCTGAACACCGAGCGGGACGCGCTGAACGCCAACCCCTTCGAGCACACCCTGTCGACCTCGCGCTTCGCCGATCACGAGGTGGCGGGCGACGTCTACAGCGTGCAGTACCACGGGTTCGCCCACTCGCACGTGGACGGCCTGCCCCACTTCGCCCACAAGGGCCGGATGTACAACGGCTTTCCGGTGAGCGGGCTCAGGGAGGACGGGGCCGAGAGGCTCGGCATCCACAACGCCCGGAACGGCATCGTCACCCGCGGCGTGCTCATCGACATGCCGCGGCACCGCGGCGTCGACTACCTCGAACCGGGCACCGCCCTCACCGCCGAGGACCTCGAGGAATGGGAGGAGGCCGCCGGCGTCCGCGTCGGCAGCGGCGACGTGCTCCTCATCCGCACCGGCCGGTGGGAGGCGGTGCGGCAACTCGGGCAGTGGAACTTCGTGGAGCGGGCGGCCGGCTCGCACGCCTCGGTCGCGAAATGGCTGAAGGAGCGCGACGTCGCGGTGATCGGCAGCGACGGCGTCAGCGACGTCATGCCGTCGGGCATCGACGGGCTCGCCAACCCCCTCCACGAGCTCGTCATCGTGGGGCTCGGCATGCCCATTCTCGACAACCTCGATCTCGACGCGGTCGCGGCCGAGGCGGCCCGGCGCGGCCGGTGGGAGTTCCTCTTCGTGGGGGCGCCCCTGCGGGTCGTGGGCGGCACCGGATCGCCGCTGAACCCGCTCGCCGTGTTCTGATCCGGCGCGGGGTGACGCCGGTCACCCCGCCCGCGTCTCCCACCGCCCCTGCAGAACTGCCCATGACCCTGGGGATTGAGTTGGACCGCGAGGACGACGGCCGGTGGCTGGCGGAGGTGCCGGCCCTCGCCGGGGTGATGTGCTACGGCGAGACGCGGGACGACGCCGTCGCCCGGGTTCAGGCGCTGGCGCTGCGGGTCATCGCCGATCGGCTGGAGCACGGCGAGACAGAGCCGGCGCTCCTGAACGTGTCCTTCGAGGCGGCGTGAGTCGCTGGCCGGCAACGAAGGCGCGCCGAGTGCTCGACGCCCTCAGCCGAATCGGCTGGACCCTGAAGCGGCGCCGCGGCTCGCACCGGACGTTGCAGCGCACGGGCTGGTCGGACTTCGTGTTCGCCTTTCACGAGCAGGAAGAGATCGGTCCCCGGATGCTGGCCCGCATCGCGCGGCGCACCGGGCTCACACCCGAGGACCTGTAGCAACCGGCGTCGGAACGGCGCTCCGGTTTGCCCCTTCCGCTCGGAGCCGCCTCAGTCCCGCCCCGCCGCCCGGCGGCCCACCTCGATCATCTCCGGCCCGCCTATCAGGACCCGGAACCCCTCGCGGATGCGGCGCTCGACGTCATCCGGCCCCGCCGTGATGGCGCACGGCAGCCCCGCCGCGGTGGCCGCGCGCAGCACCGTCTGCAGCGCCTCCTCGGTCGCCTCGGCGTCGCCCCCGTAGGCCATGCCGAGGTCGCCGGGGGCCGCCATCAGCATGCTCACTCCGGGCACCGCCGCGATCTCGTCCACGTTGGCGATGCCGGTCTTGTTCTCGATCTGGATCATGTTGAGCAGCTCGCCCTCGGGGTCGAGGGGCCAGACGTCGGCCTTCGCGATATAGTCGGCGCCGGAAACGCCCCAATAGCGCACCGCGTTGCCGGGGCCGGAGCCGCGCAGCCCGACCGGCTCGGTGTCGGGCGCCCCGATTCGCTGGGGATAGCGCATCGACCGGACGACGTGCAGCGCCTGCTCGGCCGTCTCGATGTGCGGGGCGATGATGCCGTGCGCTCCCTGGTCGAGGGCGTTCTTGATCATCCACTCGTTCATCTCGCGGCCGTTGGCGGGAATGCGCACCCACACCGCCTTGTCGGTGCCGGGCCGGCCGCGTCGCAGGATCTGCGCGGGGTCGAGCAGGTACTGCATGTAGTCGCGCAGCTCGACCATGTCGAGGGGGCCGTGCTCCATGTCGAAGAAGATGTAGTCGGCATCCGACCGGGACATGTCGATGGCGCCCGAAGCCCCCGACTCGACGTTGGCGAACGAGCCGAAGACGACCTCGCCGTCGGCGAGGAGCTGGACCACGTCGAGCAGGTGGTCGGGCCCCTGCGCGGCCGGGCGGGCGGGGGCGCTCGCGAGGGCGGCGGCGACGACGGCGGCGGCGAGGCAGGCGGCGCGGCGCGGGTTCGGCATTGCGGTCATGGTCGGTTCCTTTCCGGGATGACGGCTCCCGGCTCACTCGTCCGGAATGACGGCTCCCGGCTCACTTGTCCGGATGACGACTCCCGGCTCACTTGTCCGGGATGACGGCTCCGGCTCATTGGTCCGGAATGACGACTCCGGCCCATTCGTTCCGGGAACGACGGCTTCCGGCTCACTCGTCCGGGATGACGGCTCCCGGCTCACTCGTCCGGGATGACGGCTCCCGGCTCACTTGTCCGGGATGACGGCTCGGTTCACTCGGTCGGGAGGGTGTAGCTCACCATCCAGTTGATGCCGAACTTGTCGGTCCACAGCCCGAAGTACGCGCCCCAGAACGTCTCCGCCAGCGGCATGACGACCTTGCCGCCGGCCGACAGCGCCGCGAACACGCGGTCGACATGCTCCCGACTCTCGCACTCGATGCTGATCGAGAAGTTGTTGCCGACGACGACCGGCGGCCCGAACCCCGTGGCGCTGTCGCTGCCCATCAGGACGCTCGACCCGACGGGCAGGGACACGTGCATCACCCGGTCCTTCTCGTTCTCCGGCACCGGCATGTCCGGCGGCGCGTCCGCGAAGGTCTGGAACGACTGGTACTCGCCACCGAAGACGGAGCGGTAGAACTCGAAGGCCTCGCGGCAGTTGCCGTCGAACGTCAGATACGTGCTCAGCGACATGTGTTTCCTCCTTGGCCGATCAGCATAACCGACCGGGTCGGGGCCGGGGAGTCCGGAGGAGTCCCGCCGGGCAGCGGGCGCGGCCGCACGAGCCGGTCTCGGAGACGGTGAGTCCGCTTCCCCTGGACGGCGCACACTCCCCCGGATGTTCGGGAGACCCGCGGGGCCGCCGCCGGGGATTCCCGAATCCGTCATGCCCGCCGGCCGCGTGCGACGGTTCCAGCAGGAGCACCCGGCCCGCGGTTCTTGTCGTCAGGGCGTCCAGGGGGCCGGGCCGGCCTCCTTCGCGGTGAGGAACTTGGCGTCGACCTCCCGGTACCAGGCATGCAGGCGGGCGCGGAGGTCGGCCACCCGCGCCGGCTCGCGTTCGGCCAGGTCGGTGCGCTCGCCGAGATCGCCGGCGAGGTCGTGGAGCTGGACGCGCCCGTCCTCGTAGCGTTCCAGCAGCTTCCACCGGCCGAGCCGGATGGCGCCGCCGGGAAAGCCGCCCTGATTGGAGTAGTGGGGATAGTGCCAGAAGAGGGCGCGCTCGGGCAGGGACCCGCCTCGCAGCGCCGGGAGCAGGCTGACGCCGTCGCGGTGCTGCGCGGGCCGCGCCGGCAGTCCCGCCAGCTCGAGGATCGTCGGGTAGAGGTCGGTGGTGAGGACCGGGGCCGACGAGACGCTGCCCGGCGCGGTGACCCCGGGCACGCGCGCGAGGAACGGCACCCGAATGCCCCCTTCGTACAGCCAGCCCTTCCCGCCCCGCAGCGGCAGGTTGCTGGTGGGCAGGCCCTCCGCCGTCGACAGCCCGCCGTTGTCGGAAACGAAGAAGACCGCCGTCCGCTCCGGCAGGCCCGTCTCGTCGAGCGCGTCGAGCACGCGGCCGACGGCGCCGTCCATCGCCTCGACCATCGCGGCGTAGACGGGGTGAGACTGCACCACCCGCACCCGTCTCGGCGTGTCGGTGGGCCACACCTGCTCCTCCGCCAGGAACTCCGGCCCCGCCGCCCCGGACGCGGCCGCCGCGCCCGCCTTCTCCTCGTACTTGGCGACCAGGTCGGCGGGCGCCATCAGCGGAATGTGCACCGAGTAGAGCGACATCACCGCGAAGAAGGGCTCGCCGCCCCGGCTCCGCACGAAGTCGGCGGTCTCTGCCGCGAGGCGGTCGGTGAGGAACTCGCCGGGGGCGCCGGCGTCGAGGCGCGGGTTGTCCCAGGGCGCGAAGTAGCGGCCGGGCCCCGGCGGGCTCCCGCGGTGGTGACCGCCGTGGTTCACGTCGAAGCCCTGCGCCTCGGGCCACCAGCCCTCGTCGGGACCGAGGTGCCACTTGCCCGCGAAGAACGTCGCGTAGCCGGCCGACCGCAGCGCCTCGGCGACGGTCACCTCCTCGAGCGGCATGCGGTCGCGCAAGGGCGCCGGCGCGAACCGCTCGACCCGCCGGCCCGTGAACCAGTCGGTGGCGTCGACCCGCGACGGGTAGCGCCCGGTCATGATGCTGTAGCGCGTCGGCGAGCAGACCGGACTCGCCGCGTAGCCGTCGGTGAAGCGCATGCCCCCGCGGGCAAGGGCGTCGACGTTGGGCGTCTCGTAGAACGTGTCCGGGTTGTAGGCGCCGACGTCCCGGTAGCCGAGATCGTCGATCAGGAACAGGACGACGTTCATGCGCTGGTCGCCCTGCGCGTGCGCCGGCGGCCGCCAGCGCGCACGCCGCGAGCGCAAACGCTGCGAGGGCGAGCACCGGAATCGATGCGCGACCCGGTCTCGTTCGGACGTAGATGGAACACACGCCCGCCAGTATGCACGGTCCGGATAGCGTTCGCCAGCCCGCCGACGGAGCGTCCTTGAACATTTGCCCCGCCGCGCGCGTCTTGACCTATTGACATCCAACAGGACGCGAGCTTAATCTATCGAAAATCGACATGTGCACCCGGAAACGCCGTGGCCGGGTGAGGACAACGAGCCGAATCGCCATCGCCAACGTCTCGAGGCAGCCAATGGACATCTCCCGACCCGACGTCGCACGCAGGAAGAAGCTCCGCCAGGCGCTGTATGCCGCGACGGCGGTCATGGGGGTCGTCGTCGTCCCGGTCGGCGTCTCGCGCCTGGAACCGGCGGCGCCCCGGGTCGACCGCGACACCGTCTACCTCGACACGGTGCAGCGGGGCCCGATGACGCGGCAGGTGCGCGGCGCCGGCACCCTGGTTCCCGAGCGGATCCGCTGGATTCCGGCCACCACCGACGGCACCGTCGAGCGCATCGTCATCCGGCCCGGCGCCCCCGTCGCGCCCGGCACCGTGATCGTCGAGCTGAGCAATCCCGAGCTGGAGCAGTCCACGCTCGGGGCGCGGCTCAACTTCGAGGCGGCCGAGGCGCGCTACAGCAACCGGCAGGTGGAGGTGGAGCGCGACCTCCTCGACCAAAGGGCGACGCTGGCCACCACCGAGGCGCAGCTTCGAGGCGGCCGAGGCGCGCTACAGCAACCGGCAGGTGGAGGTGGAGCGCGACCTCCTCGACCAAAGGGCGACGCTGGCCACCACCGAGGCGCAGCTCAAGTCGGCCCGGCTGCAGGCCGCCGCCGACGCGCGGCTTCACACGCGGGGCCTCGTCTCGTCGATCCAGCTCCAGCAGTCGCAGTCGGACGAGCAGGAGTACGAGACGCGCTACGCGCTCGAGCAGGAACGGCTGCGGATGGCCACCGACACCGTCGAGGCGCAGCTCGCGATCGAGCGGGCCGAGGCGGACCGCCTGCGGACGCTGTTCGAGCTGCGGCGGCGGCAGGTCGCGGCCCTGCGGGTGCGGGCCGGTCTGTCCGGCGTCCCGCAGCAGGTGCCGCTCGAGGAGGGGCAGCGCATCACCCCGGGGCACGAACCTGGCGCGGGTGGGCGATCCGACGGTGCTGAAGGCCGAGCTGCGCGTCGCGGAGACCGAGGCCAGGGACGTCCAGATCGGCCAGACGGCGGCCGTCGACACCCGCAACGGTGTCATCGCGGGGCGCGTCGCCCGCATCGACCCCGCGGTGGAGAACGGCACGGTGACGGTCGACGTCGCCCTCCACGGGGAGCTGCCGCGCGGCGCCCGCCCGGACCTGACGGTCGACGCACGATCGAGCTGGAACGCATGGACGACATCCTCTTCGTCGGCCGGCCGGTGTTCGGGCAGGCGCAGAGCGTGGTCAGCCTGTTCAAGGTGGAGGAGGACGGCACCCACGCGTCCCGCACGCGCGTGAGCCTCGGCCGCGCCTCGGTCAACACCGTCGAGGTGCTGGAGGGCCTCCAGCCGGGCGACCGCGTGGTCCTGTCCGACACGTCGAGCTGGGATCGGTTCGACCGGGTCCGCATCGACTAGGGCCGTCTCACGCACCTTGGGGGGATACGGAGCTGGAAGAGCCTCGAGCAGCTTCTTGAACCGTCTCCCGCGCCGGTTGGGAAGGCCCGGGCGAGCAAGGGCGTCAGTTGCGAACGGAGGCATCCCGAGATGAGCGACAACCAGCTTTCCGGCCGGGTCGGACTCCCAGACCACAAGGCGATCTTGCGGACTCGCGTTCGCGCCTTCGCCTGCGCGCCGCTGATCGCCGTTCTGATGATCGCGGCGGCCCGCGCAACCGGCGCCCCAGGCCTCGACACCATCGGCGGCGCGCCAATCGCGGCGGCGGCGCGCGCATCCGACGCCCAGGGCCTCGACACCACCGGCGGCGCGCGAGTCGCCGGAGTCGCGCGCCGGGCCGGGCAGCCGGCCCGCCGCTTCGAGCTCACGCTCGACGACGCCGTCCAGCGCGCTCTCGAGCAGAACCTCGACATCGCCGTCCAGCGCATTCACCCGCTCGTGCAGGACATGCAGGTCGCCGCCGCCGGCGCGGCGTTCCTGCCCTTCGCCTCTTCCGGCTTCGACTTCAACCAGGCTACCGCTCCCAACCGCTCCGTGTTCGACGGCGGCGGGCTCGGCGGCCGGTCCATCGTCACCGACCGGGGCACCTACGACCTCGGGATCGGACAGGAGATCAGGTGGGGCGGCGGCCGGTACGACGTCACCTGGGACACCACGCGAGAGGAGTCGACCAACATCTTCTCGACCTTCAACCCGAGCTTCGGCGCAAACGTGACCCTGCAGTACACGCAGCCGTTGCTGCGCGGGTTCCGCACCGATGCCCGTCGCACGCAGCTCGTCGTCTCGCGCATCAACCGGGACATCTCCGACATCGACCTCGAGGAGACCGTCGTCAACACCCTGGCCGACGTCAGCCTGGCCTACTGGGACCTCGTCCATGCGCGCGCCGCCGTGGACGTGCAGCGGCGGGCGCTGGCGCTGGCCGAGCGGTTCGTCGAGGACAACCTGTTCCGGGTCGAGGTCGGCACGATGGCCCCGATCGACGTCGTGCAGGCGCGGTCCGAAGCGGCGTCGCGCCGCCAGTCGCTGGCGCAGGCGGTCGAGACGCAACGCACCAACGAGCTGACGCTGAAGGAGCTCATCGTGGGCGGTATGTCCGATCCGCTGTGGAACGCGGAGATCGACCCGACGGACCAGCCGCGCATCGAGGCTGTGCCGATCGACCGGCAGCAGGCCATCCAAGCGGCGCTCGATAGCCGCACCGATATCTCCCGCGCGCGGCGGCAGCTCGACATCAACGAAGCGACGGTCCGCAATCTCCGCGACAGCGCCCTGCCGGCGCTCGACTTGATCGGCAGCTATCAACTCACCGGCCAGGGCGGTCCCCAGACTGATCCCCGCCGGGAACAGTTTCGAGGACATCCTCGGAGGCACCGGCAGCGTGCTCCCCGGCGGCTACCGCGACGCGCTGGGCAGCATCGCCGGCGCGGACTACCCGGTATGGAGCGTACAGCTCCGGATGAGCTACCCGCTCGGCCGGAGCGCGGATCGCGCCGCGCACGAGCGGGCCCGCCGGGAGCTGCAGCAGAACCGTGTCCAGATTCGCCGCATCGAGCTTCGGATTGCGAGCGAGGTCACCGCCGCGGCGCTCAGCATCGAGTCGATCCAGGAGCGCATCGAGGCCGCGACGGCATCGCGGGAGCTGGCGGAAGAGCAGCTCCAGGCAGAGGAGAGCAAATTCGAGACCGGCCTGTCGACGAACTTCCTCGTCCTGCAGTCGCAACGCGATCTCGTGGCCGCGCAGGACGCCGAGCTGCGCGCGATTCTCGACTACCAGCGGGCGCTGATCGAGTTCGACCGGACGCAGCGCGCTTCCCTCGGCGGCGCCGGCATCGCCGTGGTCGGCGGTTCGACACTGCCCGGCGCCCAGGCCCCCGAATCCCGTCTGACGTCCGGAACTCTCTGCCCGCAGGACGTTGAACCCAACAGGAGCATCATCCCCATGTCCCGCGCCGACCTCATGCGTTGCACCCTCGACCTGCTGACGTCCATTCGTCGCGACCGGACCCTTGCACTATCGCGGGAGGAGTCGTCATGAGCCGCTTGCGTTTCTTCGTCGCCCGCGTTCTGAATCTCTTTCGCCGCAAGCCATTCGAACGCGAGCTCGATGCAGAGCTCCAGGCGTACGTGGAGCTGGACGCGGCCGAGAACATCCGGCGCGGCATGGCTCCGCAGGAAGCGCGCCGCACGGCGCTGGCCCGCTTGGGAGGCCTGGAGATGATCAAGGAACAATGCCGCGACGTACACCGCTTCCGTGCCCTCGACGACCTGTGGCGGGACTCCCAGTTCGGGCTCCGCCGCCTGCGCGCGCGCCCGATTCTCGCCGGCGTGGCGATCGCGGTGCTGGCCATCGGCATCGGCGCGAACACGGTCATCTTCGCGCTGCTCGACGCTCTGCTCCTGCGTCCGTTGCCCGGCTCGGACCCCCATCGGCTGGCCGTGGTGTTCACGAGCGATTCATCGAGCGGGCGGCCGAGCGTGAATTCGTATCCGGACTTTCTCGACATTCGCGAATCTACCGGCGACGTGTTCGAACAAATCACCCTGGCGTCTCTCAACCCGGTCGGTGTCCGCATCGGCGGAGACACCCGGGTCATGTCCGCCCAGATAGTGGAGCCCAACTACTTCGATACGATGGGGTTGAGGCCGGTCCATGGGCGTGCGTTCGAGGCGGCCGAGACCAGCCCCGTCGCCGTCATCAGCAACGGCGTGTGGCTGTCGGAGTTTGGCGGCGATCCGTCGGTGCTGGGCCGCGCAATCGCCGTCAACGGGTTGCCGTTCACGGTCGTGGGTGTCGCGCCCGTCGAGCTGGCGGGCCTGTTCGGCGGCACGCAAGGCCTCCTCCGCGTCGACGTCTGGTTGCCTGCGGCCTTCGAGCAGTCGGTACGGCTGGGTGACGCCAGACAGGAGCGGCGCGACTCGCGCAGCTACGACATCGTCGGCCGGCTGCGTGAGGGCGTCGGGATCGACGAGGCACGGACGCGTCTGGCCGTCGTGGGCCGACGTCTTCATCAGTCGTACCCCGAGGTCTGGACGGGTTCCTCCGGGCAGCCGCGAGCGCCGACGATCAGGGCAGCGAACGAAGTGCGCCTGCCCTCTATCGCCTTCGGGCCTCTGGCCGTCCTGTCAGGACTGGTCGGCACTTTCCTGCTCATCGTCTGCGCCAACATCTCGGGCCTTCTGCTCGCCGACGCGGCGGTCCGCCGTCGCGAGATGTCGATTTCGGCAGGCCCTGGGCGCGAGCCGGTTCAGACTGGTCCGGCAGGTCGCCGTGGAGAGCCTCGGTCTTGGTCTGGTCGCGGGGGGCCTGGGCGTTGCCGCGGCGTCGGTCGCCATCAGCTTCGTGACGCTGCTGGTGCCGGACCTCCCGTTGCCCCTGCCCCTGCAATTGAACCTCGAGCCCAGTTGGCGCCTGCTCGCGGGCGCGCTGGTCGTGTCCTCGGGCGTCGGCCTCCTGGTGGGGTTTCTTCCCGCACTGTACGCAACCCGGGCCAGGCTCCGTCTTGGCAGGTTCTCACAGACGGGGCTGCGTAACGTCCTGACTGCGATGCAGGCGACCGCCGCCGTCTTTCTCCTGATCATTGCGGGGGCGTTCGCGCGCAGCATCGTGGCCGCGTACGCCGTTCCGCTCGGCTACGACTCCGACGAGCTGGTGCTCGTCACGGTCGATCTGGAGGCGGCCGGGTACCCCGAAGACCGCGGTCGCGCGTATCTCCGACAGGTGTTCGAGCAGGTGCCGACGGCCGAGGCATCGGAGGCGCCGTTCCTGTCTCTCCAGGCGCAGTCACGTCGTGGAATAAGTGTGGACGGGTATCGGCCCAGGCCTGGAGAGGGCATGGCGGTGCACGCGAACGTCGTCAGCCCCGGTTACGTCCGCTTGATGGGGGTGCCCCTCCTTCGCGGTCGAGACCTCGAACCCGGAGAGCAGAACGCGGTGCTCGTCAACCAGGCGTTCGCCGAGCGGTTCTGGTCCGGTCGGAATGCGGTCGGCAGGCGACTGCGCCGACCGACCCGGGAGCAGGTCCTTCGTCAAATGCAGGGCGATCCCACGGCTGTCGCCGGCGCCCCGTGGTCGACCGTGGTCGGCGTGGTCGACGACGGCCAGTTCGTGTCGTTTCGAGAGGATGCGGTTCCCGTCGTGTTCGAGTCCATGGAGGACGTCTACTCCTCTCGGGTCACGTTTCACATCCGGGGCGTGTCGGCCCAGGCTGCCCGCGAGGGCATCGCTCGAATCGACGTGGGCGTGCCCGTCGTGAACGTGGCGACGATGGCCGAAATGGTCGGCACGGCGCTGTTGCCGGCGTGGATCGGGGCCGTCGTGAGCGGCTTCGTCGGGGCCGGCGGCCTGCTGCTCGCGTGCATCGGGCTCTTCGGCACGCTGAGCTACGTCGTGGCGCAGCGCGGCCCGGAGATCGGCCTCCGCATCGCGCTCGGGGCCCGGCCGCTGCAGATCATCCGGCTCGTGGCAGGCAGCACGAGCGTGAAACTGGTGACGGCCGGCGTCGTCGTCGGGGCGGGACTGGGAAGTGGCGTCTCGCCGCTGCTTCAGTCGCAGTTCTCTCGTGCCCAGGGCGTGGACCCTCTCGCGCTCGCGGGGGTGGCGGCGTGCCTCGCGCTGGCGGCGACCGTCGCCGTCGGCCTGCCCGTTGCGCGCGCCCTCAGGATCGATCCCGCGGAGGTCTTGCGCGTCGACGAGTAGGTGGGGCAAATGGACCGGTCGAAACGGAGGAAGGACACCATGACCATGAAGAACGCGCAGCGAATGAACGACGCAGCCCAGCCCCTGATTCGCCTCGACAAGGTGACGAAGATCTTCTTCACGGACGAGGTCGAGACCCATGCCCTCGCGGAGATCGATCTCGACATCTACCCGGGGGAGTACATCGCCATCTCGGGACCGTCCGGCTGCGGAAAGTCGACGCTGCTGTCGATTCTCGGGCTGCTCGACTCGCCGTCCGACGGTCAGTACCAGTTGAACGGCCGGCCGGTGGCGAGCCTCAGGATGTCGGGCCGCGCCCGGACCCGGAACCGCGAGATCGGGTTCATCTTCCAGAGCTTCAACCTGATCGGCGACCTCACCGTCCACGAGAACGTCGAGCTGCCCCTGACCTACCGGGGCATGCGGCCGGCCGAGCGGCGGCAGCGGGTGGACGAGGCCCTCGAGAAGGTCGAGATGGCCCACCGCGCCAGGCACCTGCCCAGCCAGCTCTCCGGCGGCCAGCAGCAGCGGGTGGCGGTGGCCCGCGCCGTCGCCGGCCGGCCCTCGATCCTCCTCGCCGACGAGCCGACCGGCAACCTCGACTCGAAGAACGGCGAGGCGGTCATGCAGCTTGGGCAACGATATGTCGAGGGCGGGTGACGGGCCGCGCCGCCGAGGAGGCGGGGGGAACCGCATGTCGTCATGCCGCGGGCGAGTGATACTGCACAATCATGGCCGTCATGTCATCGTGCTGCGGGGCCGATGCCGTGAACTGCTTCACGCGGGCGAAGATGTGGCGCAGGAGAGAGTCGGCCTTGGTCTCCGCGACCCCGGCGAGGCAGCCGACGAGCCGGTCGTCACCGAACTCTTCTTCCTCGCCGTTCATCGCCTCCGAGATCCCGTCGCTGAACAGCAACATGTAGTCATCCGGCAGGAGCGTCACGGAACCTTCCGCGTACGGCACGTCCTCGAAGACACCCAGCACCGTGCCGCCGGTCTCCAGCCGGCGAACGCCGTGGCAGCTCGCAAGGATTGGGGGGTTGTGACCTGCGTTGCAGTACCTGACCCTGCCGTCGGGGAAAAGCACGCCGTAGAAGAGCGTGACGAAGCGTCCCTGT
Source organism: Vicinamibacterales bacterium (assembly GCA_965215105.1). Lineage (GTDB taxonomy): Bacteria > Acidobacteriota > Vicinamibacteria > Vicinamibacterales > UBA8438 > JAJEEA01. The sequence goes on along the minus strand of OZ244051.1, from coordinate 6,170,806 downwards.
ATCCCCCGTCGGACGATGGCGGCGTTGACGGCGGCGATCGTGGCCGCCGGCCCGTCACTCGCGTGCGCGGCCAGCGATCCCTGTATCAGCGCCGCGAGCAGGGCGGCGGGCGGTCCCTTGCCGGCGACGTCGCCTAGCGCGAAGCCGAGCGCATCGCCAGGCAAGTCCATGTAGTCGAAGAAGTCGCCGCCGATGGACCAGCACGGCATCGCTGTCGCGCCGGCGTCGAAGAAGGGGCCGGCTCGCTGGGTGGTCGGCAGCAGCGCCCTCTGGATCGCCGCCGCCGTCTCCATATCGTGCCGCAGCTTCGCAATCTGGCCGACGGCGTCCGACAGCAACTGCCAGCCCGTGTCGTCGCCCAGCCGGTTCCGGCCGGCCGCGGTCAACCGGTAGAACTTCGCGAGTCGGCCGCCCGACGTCTTCCGGGTCGCCGCGAGCAGTCCGGCGCTCTCCAGTCGGTGAAGCGTCGGATAGAGGGTTGTCGGTGGAACCTGGAACACCTCGCCTGAGAGTTGACGGAGCCGGTGCATGACGCCGAAGCCGTGCGACGGGCCCGCGGCGACCGCCTGCAGGACCAGCATGTCGAGGGAATCCTGGCTCAGGTGGCGTCCCGCCGAACCCATCGGGTGTGGTGGCTGCATTCGTTGTCTTCGTCGAGCGCGCCGCGTACTGTCGCGTTCCGCGGGCGCGCTCGACTCTCGCCTCGCCCGCAGTCGACGCGCTCCCGGTCGGGAGCACCCTGGGCCGGACCCGCCGCGGGTACGCAGCCTGGAGGGGCAAGACCTGCGCCGCCTTCCCGCGGTTGGCCGTGCGATTGTTGCACCTGCTTCTCTCGGTGAGCAAGGTCTGGAGAGGCGTCGCCTGTGCCGAGCGCGTCCGCCGCGGCGTCGCCACGCCTGCCGAGCACCTGACCGTCATCGTCCTCGACGAGATGCCCGACGAGGACGACCCCCGACGCGGTGCGGGTGCGGGCGCCCTCGGCCGCCTTGCGCGAGGCGGTTCGCTCGGCCGCGTCGAGGCGCCGCAGCGCCCCCGCGTACGCCCTCCGGGTATTCGGGCTGACGGAGGCGCCGGCTCGCCGGCGGGCGGCCGGCGCCGGACCCTCGTGCGCGGCCGCGGCGGGATGGGCACCCGAAGAACCCGGCTGCCCGCGCGGGAACGCGCCACCCTTCACCGACCAGGAGCCCGATATTTTTTGGTAGACACGCCACTCAATAATTCAGTAGCATACCTACACAATGACAGCGCACGCGAACAACCGGATCGAGCTGCTCTACGGCACCCTCGACCTGCTCATCCTGCGCACCCTCCTCTACGGGCCCTCGCACGGCCACGCCATCGCCAAGCACGTCCAGCGCGTCTCCGAGAACGCCCTGCAGATCGAGACGGGCTCGCTCTACCCCGCCCTGCACAAGCTGGAGGGGCGCGGCTGGATCGCGGCCGAGTGGAAGAAGTCGGACAAGGGCAAGCGCGCCCGGTACTACCGCCTCACCCCGACCGGCCGCGAGCACCTCACGGTGCAGCAGTCGCGCTGGGAGGCGCTGTCGGTGGCCATGGCCCGAGTGCTGCGGCCTGCCGAATAGAGAGAGGTACGATCATGTGGCGGCGACTCCATCTCCGGCTGCGCTCGCTCTTCCGCTGGCACCGGCAGGAAAGCGAGCTCGACGAGGAGATCCGATTTCATCTTGCCAACGAGATCGAGGAGCTGATAGCGGCCGGGATGTCACCCAAGGAGGCCCGCGCTGCTGCTCAGCGCGATTTCGGCAACGTGACGCTCGTCCGCGAGTTGACGCGCGAAGCCTGGGGCTGGGCTCCTGCCGAGCGGTTCCTTCACGACATTCGCTCCGCGATACGGGGGGTGCAGAAGGCCAAGGGCTGGACGCTCGTAGTGCTGGCCTCGCTCGCCTTGGGCATCGGTGCCAACACCGCGCTCTTCAGCGCCGTCGACGGGCTGCTCTTCAGGACGATTCCGGTCCCGGACCCCGACGGTCTCGTGCGCCTGCGCTGGACCGGCGACAACGGCGCCACGCGGAGCGCGATCTCCTACGGCTACACCCGGGGAGACGGCGTCCAGGGGTTCTTCTCCTACCCCGTCTTCGAAGCGCTACGGGACGCCAACGAGACGCTCGCCGGGCTGTTCGCGGTCGCCGAGACGCCGTTGACCCTGGTCGTCGACGGCCGGGCCGAGGTCGCGACCGGCTTCGCGGCCACCGGCGACTACTTCGGGGTCCTCGGCGTACGACCGGCCGCGGGCCGCGCCATCGGCCCCGACGACGACCGGCCGGGGGCCGAGCCGGTGGCGATGATCAGCCATCCGTTCCGGCAGCGCCGCTTCGGCGCGGACGAGGAGGCGGTCGGCAAGGTCATCCGCGTGAACGAAGTCCCCACCACCGTCGTGGGCGTGCTCCCCCCCGGCTACACCGGCATTCGCCGGCCGGGCGCCGCCGCCGCCGACGTGCACCTGCCCCTCGCCACCCTGCCCCTGCCGGGACGCGACGACCGCCTGGCGGACGGGACGGTGTGGTGGCTCCCGATCATGGGGCGGCTGAAACCGGGGGCGACCGCGGCCCAGGTGCAGGGCAACCTGGACGGGGCGCTCCGGGCCGCCGCGCAATCGGCGCAGGCGTCGCTCCTCGACGGCCTGTCCGAGGAAGATCGGGCGCTCCCGCGGAACCGCAATCTGAGCGCCGAGCCGCGGCTGCTCGTCGATTCCGGCCGGCAGGGCCTCTACGACGCGAATCCCCGGTCGTCCGGTCAGGCCCTCGTCCTGGGCGTCGTCGTCGCCCTCGTCCTTCTCATCGTGTGCGCCAACGTGGCCACCCTGCTGCTGTCGCGGGCCGTGTCACGACACCGCGAGGTGGCGATCCGCATGTCGGTCGGCGCTTCGCGGGGGCGGCTGATTCGGCAACTGGTCACCGAGAGCCTGCTCCTGTCGGCGACCGGCGGGGCGCTCGCGCTGCCTGTTGCCTGGGCGGCGCGTGGGCTGCTGCCGTTCGGCCAGACGAGCCCGTTCGACTGGCGGGTCTTCGCGTTCGCCGCGGTGCTGAGCCTGGCCGCCGGGATGATGTTCAGTCTCGTGCCGGCCCTGCGCGCCACCCGCGCCGAGCCGTCGGACGCGCTCAAGGAACAGAGCCGGAGCGTGACCCTGTCGCGCTCCCGGCTGAGCCGGGCGTTGATCGTGGTCCAGGTCGCGGTGTCGCTGGCCCTGCTGGTCGGCGCCGGGCTCTTCCTCAAGACCCTCGCCAACCTGCGGGGCGTCGACGTCGGCTTCAATCCCGAACAGGTGCTGTTGTTCCAGATGGACTCGACCCGGAGCGGCTACGACCCCGAGGAGTCGGTCGCGGTGTACGCCCGGGTCCGCCACGGCGTGCGGGGGCTGCCGGGCGTGCGCTCCGTCACCATGGCGCAGACGGCGCTACTGGCCGGCGCGAGGACGACGAACACCGTCCACGTCGAGGGCGGGACCGAACCGGGGCGCGAGACGCACGTGATGACGGTGGCCCCCGGTTTCTTCGACACGATGGAGATCCGGCTGCTCGCGGGACGCGGCTTCGAGCCTCGCGACGACGCGGACGCGCCTCGCGTTGCGGTGATCAACGCCGCCGCCGCGGCGGAGCTGTTCGGGACCGACGATGCGGTAGGCCGGCGGTTCGGATTCCGCCAGGAGGAGCGCGGGGAGATCGAGGTCATCGGGGTCGCCCGGGACACCCACTACGACGACCTGCGGGGCGCGGCGCCGCCGACGGTGTTCCGCTCCGCCGTGCAGTTTCCCCTGCGCGCGGCCACATTCGCGGTCCGGGCCGACGGTCCGCCGAGCGCCCTGACGCCGGCGGTGCGCGAGGCCGTCCGGCAGATCGATCCGCGACTCCCGATCATGAACGTCACGACCCAGACCGCGGCGATAGAGCAGCGGATGTCGGACGAGCGGCTCTACGCCGTCGCCTATGCCTCCTTCGGCGGGCTGGCGACGCTGCTGGCCGCCATCGGGCTGTTCGGGCTGGCCTCGTACACCGTGACCCGGCGCACCAACGAGATCGGCATCCGCATGGCTCTCGGCGCGTCGTCGATCGGCATCGCCTGGATGGTGCTGCGCCAGTCGCTGGTGCTGGTCGCGGCGGGTGCCGCAGCCGGGGTCGGCACGGTCCTGCTTGCCGGCCGCCTCGTGGCGAGCCTCATCCACGGTCTGGCTCCCACCGATCCCGTTACGATCGCGCAGGCGACCGCCGTCCTGGGAGTCATCACGGCGGCCGCCGCCTGGTTCCCTGCGCGCCGCGCCGCGTGCGTCGACCCCATGACCGTGCTCCAGAACGAATAACAGGTCGGGGCGGGCTGGGAAGCGGCGTATCGCCGCTGCTCCAGGCGCAGTTCTCCCGCGCCGGCGGCGTGGACCCGGTCGCGCTCGCGGGGTGGCGGGGTGCCGCGAGGTGCACCTGTTCGACGGGCAGGTGGTGGACGGCCTCCCGCGAGGCGAAAGCTGAGGTCGCTTGGGCGACGACTTGCCCGGTTGGCGACTCGACCCGCACCTCGTCGTCGACTCCACCGCGACCTCCGGGGGCGCGGGTGGACTGGCATCGGCGGCGGTCTTTCCAAGGTAGTGTTGTTGTGTCAGCGAAATTGATCCTGCAGTTGCCCGCGGTGGCCGAACCGGCCGTGGAACGGACGATTCCGGCCGGAACGACCGGGGCGCTCCGCGGGGCAACCGTCAACTCATTACCGTGACATACCAGTAGTGAAGAACCCGATCAGAGCCACCCCTTCGTGCGGGCGAGGCGCGCCGCCTCGACCCGGTTGCGCGCCCCGAGCCTGGAGATAGCCTCGGACAGGTAGTTGCGCACCGTCCCTTCCGAGAGGCGCAGATCCGCCGCGATCTCCGGTCCGGACCGGCCCTCCCCGGCGAGCCGCAGCACTTGGCGCTGACGGTCCGTGAGGGGGTCGGGCCCGGTCCACGCCTGGGCCGCGAGGTCCGGGTCGATGGCGCGCCCGCCGGCATGCACCGTCCGGATCGCGTTCGCCAGGGTCGCCGACGGGGCGTCCTTCAGCAGGTACCCGGCCGCGCCGGCGTCCAGCGCGCGGCGCAGGTACCCCGGCCGTCCGAAGGTGGTCAGCACGATGATGCGAATGGAGGCGTCGCGGCGCGCCAGCTCGGCCGCGAGCTCGAGTCCGGTCATCCGCGGCATCTCGATGTCGGTCAGCACGACGTCCGGCCGCAGGTCGAGGGCCTGCGACAACGCCTCGCGCCCGTCGCCCGCCTGGGCCACGACCTCGATGTCGGGCTCGGTCCCGAGCAGGGCGGCGAGGGCGCCGAGAACCATCGCCTGGTCCTCGGCGATCAGCACGCGGATCATGAAGCTGCGGGAGCGGCGAGCGCGTCCGCCGCGGCGAGCGCCGCGCCGGCGCCGCCGGCCGGGATGGAGACGGCGAGACGCCAGCCGTCCCGGCCGTCGTGCTCGACGGCGCCGCCGACCTCGGCGATGCGCGCCCGCATCCCGGCGAGACCGTTCCCGCCGGTCGGCGCCCCGCCGACGCCGTCGTCCTCGACGTCGAGCCGGATGCGGTCGCCCTCCCGCCGCAGCCGGATCGCGCACCGGTCGGCGCGGGCGTGACGCACGACGTTGGTGACCGCCTCCCGCAACGCCAGCGACAGGGCGGTCTCCTGGACGGCGGTCAGCTCGACCGGATCCATGGCCGACGACACCGCGACCCCGGCCCCGGCCAGCACCCGGCGCGCGTTGTCGAGCTCGCCCGAGAAGCCCCGTGCACGGTAGCCGCTGATGGCGGCCCGCACGTCCGCCAGGGTCTCGCGGGAGATCCGCTCGACCTCGCGGATCTCGGCCACGCACCGCTCCGGATCGGCCTCGGCCACCTTCGCCGCCAGCTCGGACTTCAGCACGATGACCGAGAGTGTGTGCCCGAGCAGGTCGTGCAGGTCGCGCCCGATGCGCTCCCGTTCGGCGAGCGCCGCGAGGTGCTCGACCTCGTCGCGCGAGCGCCGCAACTCCCGGTTCTTGCGCTCCACCACGCCTTCGTGGACGCGGGTCACGCCCACCAGCAGCATGAGGACCAGCATGCCGAGCATGGGGGTGGACGCGAACCGCAGAATCGCCGCCGCGGCCACCACGAGCAGGACTGCGAGCGAGACGCCGGCGACCGCCGGCCGTCTCACGCGGTCCAGGAAGGCAACCGCGTACATGAAGAGGCACAGCGCGCCCGGGTTGATCGGCAAAAGCGCGACGCCGAGCCCGAAGATCCCGCCGATGCCGCACGCCAACGCAGCCCCGCGCGCCCGTTGCGCCCAGCCGTACAACCCGAAGAAGACCGCCAGGGCCGCTCCGTTGACCGCCCATTGCCAGGCGCTCGTCGGCTGGAGGAATAACGGGACGACAAAGAGCACGAGATAGACCAGCCACACGTGACGAACCCACCGGCTCCACGCGGACTCCTCTCTGACCGTTTTCGGTTCCACGCCGTGCTCTCCTCGTCGCGCCTACCGCAGCTCGACGTTGTCGATCTCGAGCCGGAACGGACCGAGCGTCCCCGGGCCGCTGATCAGGAAACCCATGGCCCCGGTCGGGTCGAGACCGTCGATGCCGCCGAGGGGGACGACGATCCGTCTCCATCCCGCGTCCGACGTGAACTCGACGGTAGCCGGCATCGGGCCGAGGCTCTCGGCGAAGGCCAGGACCCGGTAGGTCGCGCCCTCGCCGCGGGCGTCGAAGACGAGCGCGGTGATGTCGCTGGCATCGACCGGCTGCATCATGCCCGGCGCGAGACCGATCATGACACCGGCCCACGGCGCGGGGAACCCGGCCCCGATATCGCCGCTGATGACGAGCGCTCGGCCGTCCCCGTCCGCGCCGACCGCCGCAACCCGCAGATCGACGGTGGAGCCGCCGCCGAACATCGTATCGGTCGACGGGATCCAGCCGGAGGCGGCGAGGTCATCGCTGGTCAGGTCCTCGAAGTCGGTGAGCACGCGCGGGGCGATCCGGGGCCGGCCAGGCAGCACCGCCTCGGGGCGAACGCGCTCGACGCGCACGCCGTCCTTCCAGATGCCCGCGAGGTCGCGCGTCGCCGCCACGTCCCGGGTCGCGGCGCCGCGCACCAGGACGAGGTCGGCCTTCATCCCCGGGACGATGCGGCCCCGGTCGTCGAGGCCGAAGGCGTCCGCGGGGGCGGCGGTGGCGGCGCGCAACGCCTCGAACGGGGAGAGGCCGGCCCGCACCAGGAGCTCGAGCTCGCGGTGAACGCTCGCGCCGTGGGCCGTGCCCGGGTTCGGCGCGTCCGAGCCGGCCAGCAGGGGCACGCCGGCCGCGTGCAGCGCGCCGATCCTGTCCAGCACCCTGCGCATGGCGTCCGGAGCGGACGCCCCCCCGAAGCCGCTCCGCAGTCCGCCCCCCTGCGCCGGCGTCAGGAACGGCGTGACGCGCGGGTCGGCAGCCAGCTCGGCCCCGCCCCCCATGCCCAGGATGCTCTCGGTGATGGTGAGGGTGGGGATGATGAAGATGCCGGCCCGCACCGCCGCCGCCACCGCCTCGCCCGCGTCGTCGCGATCGTGCCACACGTGCACCAGCCCGTCGGCCCCCGCCGCGATCACTTCGAGCGCCTCGCGGGCCGTGCTGACGTGGAACACCGTCAGCTTGTCGTGCGCGCGGGCCGCCGCGACGATTCGCGACAGCGTCGACGCGGCGAGGGTCGGGATGGGCCGGCCGAACGTCTCCCCGTGCTCGTAGACCACCTTGATCCAGTCCGAGCCCTCGCTGACGCGGGCCGCGATGAACGCCTCGGTCTGCTCGGGGTCGTCGAGGGTCGGGATGGGAACGCCGAACTGCGTGCCGTGCCCGTTCTCGACGGTGACCGCGACGCCGGCGGAGAAGAGATCGGCCCGGCCGGTGACGGCGCCGGCCTCCTGATCGAGCCGCCACGCGGCGGCCTGGTTCGGCTCGGTGAACATGTCGAGGACCGTCGTCACCCCGAAGTTCAACGCGTCCTCGAGAGCGGGGCCGAAGCTGTGGGTGTGGGCGTCGATCAGACCCGGCAGCAGGGTCATGCCCCGCCCGTCGATCACGGTGGCATCGCCCCCGGCCGCGGGCGGAAGCCCGTCGCCGGCCGTGACCGCCTCGATCGTGCGGCCCCGGATCGTCACGGTCGCCGTCTCCAGCACGTCGTCGCCGGTGAAGACAGTGGCGCCGCGAATGACGGTGGCCGGCTCCTGGGCGGTGGCCGGCCCCTGGGCGAACACCGGTCCGGCCGCGAACGCCGCGAGCGCCAGCGCCGCCGCGCCCGACGGCGCCCCGAGCAGACGAGTCCAGAGCTGTCGATGCATGGATATCCTCCTGTTCCGTAGGAGAAATCCTGGAGCAGTCGCCGATGGCGCGCCAGTGTGCTTCGTCAGGAATCGAACGTGACGGCTGTCACGGTTCGGACGGCGCTGGCGGTGGCGCGGTTACGCCCCGGCCCCGGCGGCCAGCCAGGAATCTGCACCGTGGAACGGCGCGGACTCCTGGAGGATCGGTTGGGTGCCGAGCGGGGCCGAAGGCGACGATTGGCGGGCCGGTCTCACGGGCTCAGCCAGTTCTCGACCGGCGTCAGCAGGAACGTCTCGACGTCGATGCCGTCGCCGCCGACCAGCAGCTTCCGCGTCGGCCGGAACGCCTCGGCGAACGCCGCCATGCCGGGCAGCGCCTCGGGCACCCTTCCGCTCTTGACCTCGATGGCCACGAGGCGCTTGCCCGCCCGCACGACGAAGTCCACCTCGCGGTTGCGCTCGCGCCAGTAGAAGGTCTCGCAGCCTCCCCCGACGGCGGCGTTGGCAAGATGTGCGCCGACCGCCGACTCCACGAGGCGGCCCCAGAGCGCTCGGTCGTCCCGCGCCTGCTTCAGCGTCAGGCCCGCCTGCGCCGTGATCAGGGCGTTGTTGAAGACCTGCAGCTTGGGGCTCGACGCCCGTCGTCGCGCCACGCCGCCGGCATACTTCTGCAGGCCGGCGACCAGACCCGCGCCCGCGAGCAGATCCAGGTAGTGAGCGAGCGTGGTCGTGTTGCCGGCGTCCTGGAGCTGCCCGAGCATCTTCGTATAGGAGAGAATCTGTCCGGAGTACGCGCACGCCAGCTCGAGCAGCCTGCGCAGCAGCGCCGGCTTGTCGACGCGCGACAGCAACAGTACGTCGCGCGAGACGATCGGCTCGATCAGGGCATCGCGGACGTAGCGCGCCCACCGTTGCGGCTGGCGGACGAGCGGCGCCGCGCCCGGATAGGCGCCGTAGAAGATGTACTGCTCGAGCGACCAGCCGAATGCCGCCCGCATCTCCTCGAAGCTCCAGTGCGGCAGGCGCGTCACCTCGAAGCGCCCGGCCAGGCTCTCGCCCAGGCCCCGCTCGACGAGCAACGGGGCCGAGCCGAGCACGACGACCTTCAGGGGCCGGTCGGCCCGCGTGTCGGCGTCCCACAGGTACTTGACCGTGTCCGACCAGCCCGTGACCTTCTGCACTTCGTCGAGCACGAGGAGCGCGCCGCCTTCCCCCCCCTGGGCGGCGAGACGCCGGGCCGCCTCCCACTGCTGCTCGATCCACAGGTTGCCCCGCAGCGTCGGCTCGTCGGCGCTGGCATACCGGGTCTGCAGACCCGACTCCCGCGCCGCCTGCTCGACTAGGGTCGTCTTCCCGACCTGCCTCGACCCGGCGACCACCTGGATGAAGCGCCGCGGCTCCAGGAGACGCTCGACCAGTTCCCGAACCTGCGGGCGGGCATAACCGTTCGATTTACTCACCAAGATGAGTATTTTTGCTCATCAAAAGTCGTAATTTCAAGAGCGGCCGAACCGTGGGCCGAGTCAATCAGGCCTCGCCTGCACACGAGCGCCCGGCGCCTTCGAGCCGGCCCCACGGACGTGCAACGCCCGCGGACCGCCGTACCGGGCGGCGACCCGCGGAGGGGGCGACGGCCGACTGCTGCTCGATATCGTCGATGATCACCGTGCGGTCGGCGGCTTCAGGAGGCCGCGGAGGCAAAGACCGCGACGGCTGCGACCGCCCCGGCGTCGTCGTCGATGGTATAATGTCGCGTTTGGTCACTTGGACGAGGAGCGGACAGTGAGGGCAGGGATTCATCCGGAATATCACGAAGTCGAGGCCCGTTGCGCCTGCGGGGCGACGTGGAAGACCCGATCCACCCGCAAGGAGCTGCGGCTCGAGATCTGCTCCAACTGCCACCCGTTCTTCACGGGCCGCCAGAAGCTCGTCGACACCGAGGGGCGCGTCGAGCGGTTCACGAAGAAGTACGGCCAGCAGACGGTGGCCGCCCTCAAGGCCCGCCAGCAGCAGGCCCGCAAGGCCGCCCGGCCGGCCGCGCCAGCCGAGCCCGCGGCCGGTGCCGCGAAGCCGGCAACCGACGCGGGTCCACCGGCCGCCCCCCCGACCGCCCCCGCGTCGTAGTCGGCACCGAGCGCCCTCGACGAACGGCCGGTTGGCTCATCCTCCCGACCAAAGCCCTGCCAAGCGCTGACGAATAGCCGGAAATCACCCATGACGTGGTCGAAATCCGACCACGTTGGGCCGAGAAACCGCGGGGCTCGCCGATCGGCGGCTACTGTCCGCCTTCCAGCTCGTCGACGATGACCTGGACGTTGCGCTGCACCCCTGCCGCGTTGGGGGCGTCGTAGTGCGAGTACGCGTCCGGCAGCGACCACCCCGCCGCGATCTCCTCGACCGACTTGCCCTCGGCCCGGCCGTCGCGGACCGTCTGCAGGAAGTCGCGGTTGAAGGCGGCCCACTCGTTCAGGTCGGCCCACGCCATCTGGCCGCTGTGCCCGGTGATGATGGTGTCGATGCCGCCGATGTTGTCGTGGGCCTTCTGCAGGGTGTCGGGAATGTCGACGCCGCTGCCGCCGTTCTCGGCGTCGAGGAACGGCACCCGCTGGCCCAGGAAGACGTCGCCGGCGTGGAGGGTGCCGAGCGCCGGGAACGCGATCCAGGCGTCGCCGCCGGTGTGGCCGCGGCCGAAGTAGTAGAGGTCGACCCGGTCGTCGCCGCTGCCCAGCGACATGCGGTCCGAGAAGGTGATCGTCGGCAGCCCGTGGCCGCCCGAGTCGGCGAACACGTTGACGGGGGGCTCCGTGCGGCCGGTGTAGGGTCGCATGACCTCCATGTTGGCCTTGGTGGTCTCGTGGGCCACGAACTGCACGTCCGCGAACGCCACGTTGCCGCTCACGTGGTCGTGGTGGCTGTGGGTGTTGATGAGGGTCGTCACCGGGTTGTCCGTGAGCTCCCCGATCGCCTCCAGGATCGGGGCGCCCCAGCCCGGGTTCTTGCTGTCGACGACGACGACGCCGTCGCTGGTGACGAACACCGCGGTGTTGCCGCCGCCGCCCTGGCCCCTGAGCACGTAGAGGTTGTCCTCGAGCTGCTCGACCTCGATCTCCATCGGGCCGTCCTGCGCGGCGACCGCCGCGAGCGAGACGGCGCCCACGCCGACCAACAAGGCGAGAACGATGCTGCGCTTCACGTCATTCCTCCTGACTGAACCGACGCGGCCGGCTCCGCCGCGTCACGCCCGGCGGGCCGCCTGCTTCAACTGCCGCGCTCCGCTACACGGGGCCGGGCATGTGGCGTAGTCTCCCGCGTGACGGCTCGACCGTCAAGCTCGCGGGCAGCCGGCCGGGAAGAAGAACCTGCGCCGTGGAACGGCGCGGTCTCCTGGAGGGTTGGTCGGGCACCCAGCGGCCGCAAGGCGACGATGGGGGGGGTCGGCAACCGCAGCCATTCGGCTCCGCTCGCCCCACGGCCCTCCGGACTCCGCGCCCCGTCCGGCGCAGACCCCCGCGCGCCGCGTCGGCGGGACCGGCCCCCCGGCGATGGCCCCCGGTTCATTCCGGCTGCTTCTCGATCTCCAGACGCAGCACCGCCAGGGCCTCCAGCGATCGGGCGTGCAGGCCCAGCGGTCCCGGCGCCCCTTCCCAACGGCGCACGGTCGCCGCCGAGACCCGAAGCAGCTCGGCGAACTCGGCGACCGAGAACCCGCCCCGCTCACGCAGGCCGGCGATCAGCGCACCCGTGGGGCGGAACCGGGAGGCCGCGGCGCCGGCGTCCTCCGGCCCCGGGAGCGCCGGCGGCGAGCCGGCATCGGGCGATCGAGGGGTCGGCGCCTTCCTCGCCTTCCTCGACCTCTTCGGTCCCGGCGCGCCGCGCGCCGCCGGCCATGCATTCGGCGTCGGCCCGCCGTTCGCTCCGTCCGGATCGGCGCCGGCCGCCGACCGCCGTGCGCCGGCCGCCCCGGCCGGGCGCGTGCTTGCCGCCGGCTTCAACGAGTCCGACGCCGGTGCGCCGGACGCCGCGACCGGACCGGCGCCGGCCGCCGGCTTCCGCGCGTTCGGCGAAGACGCGCTGCCCGCCGGGTCGAGATCGATGCCGAAGATGTCGCCGAGGTCGCCGTCGGCCAGGGTGTCGGCGGTCGCCGCGCCCTGCGGCAGCGCCATGTCGGCCGCGATGAGCTCCGCCTCGTCGACGCCGCGCAGGCGGAAGAGCAGCTCCGGGCGGTCGTCGAGACGGCTGCCGACGCCGTAGAGCACCGCCGCCGCGTGCTTGCACATCGTGGCCCAGTCCGGGCAGTCGCACGCGAGCTCGATCTCGCCCGGTTGCGGAAACAGACCGGTGTCGCGATGGGCGACGACGTCCATGACCCGATCGGAGAGCCGGCCCTGCAGCAGCTCGAGGACCGATCCGATCTGCCCGGCGCACGCCTTCTTGATGGCCTTCCAGATCGGCCGCTCGAGCGGTCGGATGCGCACGACGACCTGATAGAGCTCCTGTCCGATGACCATCGCCTCGACGCTCCCGGCCTCTATCGCCAGATGGCAGACGGAGCCGTTGCGCACGTAGGTGCGGCCGCGCGGCAACCGGTTCGCGTAGTCGGAGAACGACTCCAGGTGCTCGCACCAGCGCTGCCCCCAGAAGCTCCCGGCGATGGTGCGCCCCCGGAGCTCGACCGGCTGCACCTTCATGCCCTGCGCGCGCAGCTCGCGCATCTTGAGATTGGCGCGGGCGCGCCGGACCCCGACCGGCACGTAGCGTGGATACCAGTACATCGTCCAGTCCTGTCAGGCCTCGGCTTGTGGATTCGCGCGCGTGACGTCGAGTCGGACCAGATCGATCAGCTCGTCGTCGGAGAGCTCGGTGAGGTTGATCTCGCGGTCGCCGTCCAGCAGATCATCGGCCAAGTGCCGCTTTTGGGCAATCATCCGATCGATCCTCTCCTCGATGGTGCCCCGCGTGACGAACCGGTGGACCAGCACGTTGCGCCGCTGGCCGATGCGGAAGGCGCGGTCGGTGGCCTGGTTCTCGACCGCGGGGTTCCACCAGCGGTCGAAGTGGATGACGTGGGACGCCGCCGTCAGGTTCAGGCCCGTGCCTCCCGCCTTGAGCGAGAGCACGAAGAACGGCGGCCCGTCGTCGCGCTGGAACCGGTCCACCAGCCTCTGTCGTTGCCGGACCCCGGTCCCGCCGTGCAGCACCAGACCCGCCCGGCCGAAGACCGTCGCCAGATGCTCGGACAACGGATCGATGATCTCCCTGAACTGCGTGAAGACCAGCGCCCGTTCCTGGCGCTCGGCCAGCTCCCCGCCGATCTCGGCCAGGCGCGCGAACTTGCCGCTGTCACGGGGCCGGTACTCGCCGTCGCCGGAGAGCTGGCTGGGATGATTGCACGTCTGCTTGAGGCGCATGAGCGACCGCAGCACGACGCCGCGCCGCGCGATGCCGTCGGTCCGCTCCAGCTCGCGCTGCATGGTGCGCACGACGCGCTGGTAGAGCGCGACCTGCTTCCGGGTGAGGTGGCAGTCGCGCGTCGTCTCCGTCTTGTCGGGCAGATCGGCGATGATGCGGCGATCCGTCTTGAGGCGCCTGAGAATGTAGGGGGCGACGAGCCGCCGCAGGGGCGCGAACGGCTGCTCTTCGCGCTGCTGCAGCTTCTTGACGAACGCGTTGAACACGTCGCGCGAGCCGAGCAGCCCGGGGTTGAGGAAGTCGAACAGCGCCCACAGGTCGCCGAGCCGGTTCTCGATCGGGGTGCCGGTCAGGGCGACGCGGGCGCGGGCCGGCAGCGCGCGCACCGCCCGGCTCTGGCGGGTCGCGGGGTTCTTGATGGCCTGCGCCTCGTCCAGGATCACCAGGCGCCACCGCACGTCCGCCAGCCAGGGCTGCCGGTGCAGCATGGCATAGGTCGTCACCGCCAGATCGACCCCGGCGAGACGCCGCGACGGCGCCGCCGCGAGCTCCGCCAGGGTCTCCCGGTCGGTCTCCGCCGGGTGCAGGAACCTCAGGGCCAGGGACGGCGCGAAGCGCTCGGCCTCTCGGCGCCAGTTGCCGAGCAGCGAGGCCGGGATCACCAGCAGCGACGGCGCCGCCGCCGGCGCGCCCTCGCCGCGGTCGCAGAGCAGCAGGGCCAGCACCTGAATGGTCTTGCCGAGCCCCATGTCGTCGGCGAGGCAGGCGCCGAGGCCCAGGGTCGCCAGGAGCCGCAGCCACGCGACGCCGTCGCGCTGATACGGCCGGAGCGTGGCCTCGAGCGCTCCGCCCACGGTCACCGGGTCGAGCGCGTCGGGCTGGCGCATGTCCGCCAGGAGCCCGCGCAGGGCGTCGCCGGCGTCGACGTGCACCCAGGGGCGTTCGGCCTCGGTCTCTTCCTCGTGGCGGAGGTCGGCCGAAGCGCCGGCGAGCAGCCGCATGCCCTCGATGAACGAGACCCCGTCGTCACCCGCCTCCCGGCGCACCGCCTCCCAGTGCTCGATCGCCTGCCGCAACCGGTCGCGGTCGACCTCGACCCACTGGCCCTTGAGCAGCACGAGGTCGCCGTCGCCCGCGAGCAGGGTCTCCAGCTCGGCGCGCGACAGCGGCTCGCCGCCCAGGGCGACGTCGACGTCGAAATCCAGCAGGGCGTCGGCGCCCACCGTCGACGGGGCCGCACCGCCGATGGTGACCCTGACCCGCGGGCGCGGCCGCCTGCGCCACCAGTTCGGCAGCCGCACGGTGAGGCCGCTCGCCTCGAGGGCGGGCACGCTGCGCAGCAGTCGATAGGCGCGGTCCGGCGTCCACGCCAGCGGCTGGTAGACGTCGCCCGAGTCGACCAGCGCCTTCACCCAGTCGCACGTCTCGGCCGCCTGCTGAATCGGCGACAGCAGGGCGATGAGCGCGGCCCGGTTCTTGGCCCCCGCGTACTGCTCCAGGGCCCGGCGCAGCGGCAGGTGCTTCACCCGCCCGCCCGCGCCGAATCCGGAGGCGTACGTGGCCATGAACGCGAACGGCCGCGCCTCGTCGTTGCGGTTCTCGGCGAGATGGAAGCAGACCCGCCCCACCTGGTGCCAGCTCGCGGCCCGGGCGCGCAGGAACGCGGGCAGGCCGCCGGCCGCGGAGACCGTCTCGCGCACCCACTCGTCGAGATGGCGCCAGACGCCTTGCAGGCTGTCCTCGGAGAGATACTCGCCCCCGCGCATCGGCGGGGCGGCCAGGATCCAGGCGGCGCAATCGGTCGCCGCCGGCGCCTCCACCCGATTGTGCGCTACTTGCTCGGGGAGCTGGCACAGGGCCGTCAGGTAGCGTTCGGCGATCTGCTGCCAGAAGCGCGCGGGGGGCGATGCCCGCGTGTCGATCCGGTCCGCCGCCAGCATGAAGAGGGCTTCGCGCCAGTCCGCGGCGAAGGCAGGTTCCAGACCGGCGATCCCGGGCGGAACGGGTTCACCGTCGCGAGGCGCCCACCGCAACTGCCCGGCCGGCGTGAGTCCGAGGCTCATCTCAGGAACACACGGCCGGAGTGTCGGTCCGGGCCTGGGTGTCGAGCCGCGGCGTGCTGGGGTGGAGGCTCATCTCAGGACAATACCGTCCGGTCTGTCGGGGCAGGTCGCGCGCCGCCGCCATCGACGACCGCCGTTTCACCCGCGGGTCGCGGCGGCGAGTCGCGGCGACGCCGATTCGCGAAGCGGCCGGGCCCGGTGCTGGAGTCATCCGGCTGGCGTCAGAACAGCGACCGGGACTGCCCGCCGTCGACGGTGACGCAGGCGCCGGTGACCCAGCTCGCGCGGGGGGAAGCGAGGAAGGCGACCACGTCGCCGACTTCTTCCGCGCGGCCGAAGCGGCCGAACGGGATCTCGCGCCGGACGAAGGCGGCCATGCCCTCGGGGTCGGCCGCCTGCCGCTTCGCCCACGAGCCGCCGGGGAACGAGATCGAGCCGGGGGCCACGCTGACGACCCGGATGTCGTCGGCCGCGAGCTGCCCGGCGAGGGACTTGGCGAGGCTGATCTCGGCCGCCTTGACCGCGTTGTAGGTCATGCGCCCGCCCGACTCCCGGCCCCAGATCGAGGCGATCATCAGGATGACCCCGCCGCCCCGCGCCCGCAGGTGCGGGACCGCGAGCCGGGAGGCGCGGACGGCGGGGTGCAGCGTCTGGTCGAGCGCGGCCTGCCACTCGGCGTCGGTGGCCTCGGTGATCCCCCCGCCGCCGGCCTTGCCGACGTTGTTGACGAGGATGTCGAGGCCGCCGAACGCCTCGACGGCGCCGTCTATGACCCGGGCGACGCCGGCCTCGGTGCCGAGGTCCGCCTCGACCCCGATGACGCTTCCGCCCGCGGCTCCGGCCGCCACGGCGGCCGCGCCGCCAGGCTCGCCGGCCGCGCCGCGCGGGTCCGCGCCAGCGCGGGGATGGTCGGCGCCGCCGCGCCGGAGCTCGGCGACGGCGCGCAACTCGGCCACGGCGTCGGCCAGCCGCTCGGCACCACGGGCGGAGATGCACACCCGGGCGCCCTCGGCCACGAGCGAGCGCGCGCTGGCCAACCCCAGCCCGCGGCTCGATCCGGTGATGACAGCCGCCTTGCCGTCGAGATGCAGGTCCATGTCGTCGCTTGCGGTCCGGAATGGCCGGGAGGGCGCCGCCCGCGGCCCCGCTCGGCGTCCGATCGAACCGCCGGGGGTCCGCGCCTCCCTCGCGAGCCGGTGCCCATCCATGGCGCGGACTCCCGGCGGATCGGCCCGAGAGAAGGTTGCCGGCGCGTCCCGTCGTCTACTACGGCATAATAGGCGACGACTCAGATGCTGACCGCTGCCACCCTCGGCATGACCTGTTACGGGCTGTACTCGCTGGGAACGGGCCTGCTCGACCTGTTCGGGGCCTCGCAGCTCGATCTGCTGGCCAACGTCGCGCTCATCATCCTCGGCGCCATGCTCGTGCTGGCGGGGCTCCTCGTCCGGGTAGGCCTGCCCGGCAGCCTGGCCCTCGCGCTGGCCGCCCTCTTCGGGCTGCAGTCGCTGGCCCTCCACAACGCCGGACAGCTCTACGGGCAGATCGCGCCCGAGCCCCAGATTGCCCGCGCCCTTTTCGGCGCGGTGCTCGTTGCCCTCGCCTATTTCGGGCGCGGCAGCGACGAACCGGCCTGAGGCCGCGGCAGAGCGGGTCGCCGCGGCAGAGCGGCGCCGCCCCGGCGGCACGCCGCCCCCCGCCCGCCGACGGCAGGCGTCAGGCGCACCCGCTCGTGGCGCCGCAGTTGACGCACTTGTAGCAACTGCCGTTGCGGATCATGATGGCGCCGCAGGTGGAGCACGACGGCGCATCCTGATCGTTCTGGATCGCGAACGGCGCTCCCCGGCCGGCGCCGCCTGCCGTCGCCGACGGTCCGGCCGGCCCGCCGCTCGCGCCGGGGGCCGCGGGGTCGACGGCATCGACCGGCTCGGCCCCCGCCGTCACGTTGACCCCCGCACGGAACTGCGCCTCCGGAGACAGGAACTTGGTCGCCATCCACCGGAAGATGTAGTCGACGATCGACTTGGCGATCGCGACGTCCCGGTTCCGGGTCCGTCCCGACGGCTCGAACCGCACGTGGCTGAACTTGTCCACCAGCACCTGCAGCGGCACCCCGTACTGCAGCGCGTAGGACACCGCCTGGGCGAAGGCGTCGGCGAAGCCGGAGATGGTCGAGCCCTCCTTGGCCATCACCAGGAAGATCTCGCCCGGCGCGCCGTCCTCGAAGAGCCCCACGGTGATGTACCCCTCGTGCCCGGCGATGTCGAACTTGTGGGTGATGGCCTGGCGTTCGTCCGGCAGGCGGCGGCGGGACGGGCCCGCGCCGGCCGCCACGGCGTCGGTGAGCGCCTCGGCGGACGAGGACTCGGCGGCCGGACCGGTCCGGGTGGTGTTCAACGGCTGGGTGCGCTTGCTGCCGTCCCGATAGATGGACACGGCCTTCGTGCCGAGGCGCCAGGCGTCGAGGTACGCCTGCTCGATCTCCTCCACCGTCGCGTCGGGCGGCACGTTGACCGTCTTCGAGATGGCGCCGGAGATGAACGGCTGCACCGCCCCGATCATCCGGATGTGCCCCATGTGGTGGATCGACCGGCTCCCGCGGGCCGGCTTGAAGGCGCAGTCGAACACCGGCAGATGCCCGGGCTCGAGGTCCGGCGCGCCCTCGATCGTCTCGTGCTCGTCGATGTACGCCACGACGGCCTCGACCTGCGGCTCGTCGTACCCAAGGTTGCGCAGGGCCATCGGGACGGTCGTGTTCACGATCTTCATCAGCCCGCCGTCGACGAGCTTCTTGTACTTGACGAGGGCGATGTCGGGCTCGACCCCGGTGGTGTCGCAGTCCATCATGAACCCGATGGTGCCGGTGGGGGCGAGCACCGTGGCCTGGGCGTTGCGGTAGCCGTGGGCCTCGCCCAGCTCGACCGCGTCGTCCCAGGCGCCGGTCGCCGCCGCGAACAGCGAGCCGGGGACGCGCTCGGAGTTGACGCCCCGCAGCGCGTCGCGGTGCTTGTGCATCACGCGCAGGAACGGCTCGCGGTTCCCGTCGAACCCCGCGAACGGGCCGCCGTGGTCGCGGGCGATGCGGGCCGACTGGGCGTAGGCCTCGCCGGTCATGAGGGCGGTGAGGGCCGCGGCCCAGTCCCGCCCCTCGTCGCTGTCGTAGGGAATGCCCCGCGACATCAGCAACGCCCCGAGGTTGGCGTAGCCCAGGCCCAGGGGGCGGTAGTCGTGGCTGTTGCGCGCTATCGCCGTCGTCGGATAGCTGGCGTTGCCCACGATGATCTCCTGCGCGGTGATCATCGCCCGGACCGCGGCCGCGAACCCGGCGGCGTCGAACCGCCCCCCCTCGTCGAGGAACTGCATGAGGTTGAGCGAGGCCAGGTTGCACGCGGAGTCGTCGAGGAACATGTACTCCGAGCAGGGGTTCGACGCCTTGATGCGGTCGGTGTTCGGGCAGGTGTGCCAGTCGTTGATGGTCGTGTCGAACTGCATCCCGGGGTCGCCGCACACGTGGGTGCCCTCGGCGATGAGGCGCATCAGGTCGCGGGCCCGGTGGGTCGACATCACCTGGCCGTCGGTCACCGCCCGGGTCCGCCACTCCTCGTCGTCGACGACCGCGCGCATGAAGTCGTCGGGCACCCGCACGCTGTTGTTCGAGTTCTGGAAGAACACCGACGAGTACGCGGTGCCGGTGAACGACCCGTCGTAGCCGGCGTCGATGAGCGCCCACGCCTTGCGCTCCTCCTCCACCTTGCAGTTGATGAACTCGACGATGTCGGGGTGGTCGGCGTTCAGCACCACCATCTTCGCGGCCCGCCGGGTCTTCCCGCCCGACTTGATGACCCCGGCGAAGGCGTCGTAGCCCTTCATGAACGACACCGGCCCCGAGGCGGTCCCGCCCCCGCGCAGCAATTCGAGCGACGAGCGGATCGACGACAGGTTGGTGCCGGTCCCGGACCCGTACTTGAACAGCATCCCCTCGGTCCTGGCCAGGGTCAGAATCGACTCCATCGTGTCGTCGACCGAGTTGATGAAGCAGGCCGAGCACTGCGGCGCCTTCTCGAATCCGCAGTTGAACCACACCGGACTGTTGAACGCCGCCTTCTGGAAGACGAGCAGGTGCTTGAGATCGTCGCTGAACGCCTGCAGGTCCGCGTCGCCGGCGAAGTAGCGGTCCTTGCGGGCCCACTCGGTGATCGTGTCGACCACCCGCCCGATGAGCTGCCTGACGCTGCGCTCGCGCTCCGGGGTCCCCGGCACGCCCCGGAAGTACTTCGACACCACGATGTTCGTGGCCTGCTGGGACCAGAAAGCGGGCACCTCCGCGTCGCGCTGCTCGAAGACCACCTCGCCCCGCTCGTTGCCGATGACCGCGTTCCGAGACGCCCATTCGATCTCGTCGAACGGATCGGACCCGGCGCGAGAGAAGTACCGCAGGAACTCCAGGCCTCGACGATCGGCCGGCGGCGGATGGGCGTCCACGGCCGCCGGCACCGCCTCGGGTTCTCGGACCGCGCTTCTCTGCATCGGGCAAACTCCTCGATTCGTCTCTTTGGGTGTTTCGACTGATGGATTGGCTACATCTTGGATTGGCCTGACACAGTAACACAACATCTAGTGTTGTCAAGACCTCGATCGGCCGTGTGATAGAGTCCCGCCCATGTCGAGCGAGGAGTTGTCCGGGCCTGCCCGGCCGGGAATCGACGCCGCTCCCGGGCGGGAAGAAGCCGCCGCCGACGGGCCGCGACCGGGACCCGCCCCCGTCGACCCGGCGGCGCCCGGGAGCCCCGGGCCGCCGCCCCCGGAGAGTCCCGACCCGGTGCCGGCGTTCCACCGGCGCCTCACCGCCGCCGGCGAGGTGGTCCTCTGCTCCGGCTTCCCGACCCAGTTGACCCTGGTCGTGCTGCTCGGGCTGCTCGGAGCGGGGCCGACCGAGGGCTCGGGGGACCTCTCCCTCGCCTACGTCGTCACCCTGTCGCTGGTCGACGCCGCGCTGATCCTGGCGCTGGTATGGATGCTCATGCGGGCCCACGGCGAGCATCCCGTCGCCGTGATGGTGGGCCGGCGGCCGATTCGATCCGAGCTGCTGCTCGGGCTGGCCCTCGTGCCCGCCGCGCTCCTGGTCGTCGCGGCGGCGTTCGCGGCCCTGTCCCGCGTCGCTCCCGAGCTGCGCAACGTCCCCGAGAATCCCCTCGAGGCGCTCATCACGACCCCCGCGGCGGCGTTGACGTTCGCGGCGGTCGCGGTGGTCGCGGGCGGGCTGCGGGAGGAGGTGCAGCGCGCCTTCATCCTGCGCCGGTTCGAGCAGCACCTCGGCGGCGCGGCGGTCGGGCTCGTGGTGTTCAGCGTCGCCTTCGGCCTCGGCCACCTCGTGCAGGGCCGGGACGCGGCCATCATCACCGGCCTCCTGGGGGCGCTGTGGGGCGTGCTCTACCTCGTCCGCGGCAGCATGGTGGCGCCGTTCGCCTGTCATGCCGGCTTCAACGCGACCGAGGTGCTCATCGCCTACCTCGGGGGCGGGGGGGGATGACCGGCGGCGGCCGCGGCCCGGGGTCGCCCGCGCCCGGCCGAGCCCCGGGTCAGGGCGTGACCCGGATGACCGCCGCGCGGGCCGGGAGCGACGCCAGCCAGTCGTCGATCACGGCCTGCTGGGCCGCCGTCGCCGGCGGCGGGAACCGCCGCGCCAGATAGCGCTCGATGCGCAGGTCGTCCCGCACGACCTGCTCGAGACCCCCGCGCACGTAGCCGCTCGCGGCGAGCACCGCGTCGAGAGCACTCGGTCCGCCGAGACGCCGCTCGATCCGTCTCATGCCGGCGTCGACCTCGTCCGGGAGCGGGTCTTCGACGATGTAACGGGCCGCCTCGTCCAGAAGCAGCCGGCGCTCGATCAACCGTTCGAGCGCGGGCGGAATCGGGTCGGCGGCCCCCGACGGCTCCACCAGCCCCGTCTCCAGGAACAGGCGAACGTCCGACAGCAGGATGACCTGTCCCCCGACCACGGCGAGGACGCGGTCGAGGAGCTGCCCGGCGTCCGGCGGCGGCTGTTCGGCCCCCCTCGCCGGGCGCGGGCCGACGACCGCGGCGAGGGCGGCCGCCAGCACGCACAGCCACACGACCCTCCCCCGCCGTCTCGGCACCGTCGAACGCTCCCCTGCCACGTCGGACGATCCTCCCCGGCCGCGGCCCCCGCCAGCCCTCCAATCGTCGTCGAACGCGACCGCCAGGCCGCGCCGCGGCCTCTGCGCGGCGCCCGACCGACCCGCCCGGGCGTCCGCGCCGTTCGCGGACTCCTAGAACGCCTGCCCGATGCTGAGGTGCAGCGCCGTCAGGCGCTCCCGCTCGCCCGCGAACTCCCGCCGATCGAGCTTGAACCCCAGGTCGATCCGGATCGGGCCGATCGGCGAACGATAACGCACGCCGAAGCCGGCCGCCCCGCGAATGCCCGCCAGGTCGAAGTTGCCCACCCGGTCCAACACGTTGCCGGCATCGAGGAACCCCACCACCTGGAGCGGCCCGAACACCGGCATCCGCAGCTCCGAGTTCAGCACGATCATGGCGTTCCCCCCGGTCGGGAAGCCGTTGGCGCCGATGGTCGACTCGTCGCCGAGACGGTCGAGGGCGAATCCCCGCACGGTGGAGTCGCCCCCGGCGAAGAACCGCTCGCTCGCGGGCAGGGTATGGATGAAGGTCAGCTCGGCCACTTCCTGGAGCACCGGCAACCCCTGGTCGTTCAGCACCAGGGTCGACGCCTGGAGGAACGTGGAGGTGAAGCTGCGCGCCAGCCCCAGGCGCCCCCCCGCGGCGAAGACGGCCTCACCGGGCAGTTGCCGGTACAGGAACCCCTGGAGCACGGTCTTGGCGAACCCGACGGCCGAGCCGAGCACGGACGAGGATGCTTCCACGTCGACGGCCAGCAGGGTGCCCCCCGTCGGCTCGAGCGGGTCCGTCCGCGTGTCCCGGATCAGCCCCGCGGAGAGGGTCGAGAGCCTCACCTCGGGAAACAGCCGGTCGACGAGGGGGCGGTCCGCGGACTGCAACTGCTCGTTCGCGATCCGGTTCACCCCGTAGGTGTGGCCCACACGCGCGGTCATCGTGGTCCCGATCACGCGCCGCAGCTCGGTGTTCACGCCCCGGCTTATCAGGTCGAAGCTCGGGCGGATCACCTGCTCGGCGAACCCGGACACCAGGAGGTCTCCGGACTGGCCGAACGCCCGGGGCTCGCGGAAGTTCAAGAGGAACCGGTACTCGTTGAACGCCAGGTCGGTCCGCGAGACCTCGCCGGCGGGGGCGCCGCGAGGCCACAGGCTGACCCGGGTGTACAGGTCGATGGACCGGTTCTTGCCCCAGAGGTTCCGCCGGCCGATCTCGAAGAACCCGCGCGGGGCGAACTCGAGCTGCTCGGCCGCCACCCCGCTGGCGGCGGCGCGCAGCCGCTGGCTCGCCTCGAGCCCCCCGCCGTACCCGACGCTCGTGGCCGGGGCCTCCTCGACCACCACCACGATGTCGCGCCGGTCCGCGGCGCCGTGGCTGAACTGGCGGAGCTCGATGCGCCGGAAGATCCCGAGCGCGGTGAGGCGGCGGCGGGTCTCGTCGATCTCGTCCCGCCCCAGCGGCTCGCCGGGCCGCAGGGCGAGCTCGCGCCGAATGGTGGAGGCGGAGATCTGTCGGTTCCCCACGATCAGCACATGGTCCACGAAGACCTGCGACCCCTCGCGCACCCGGAACGCGACGTCGGCGATCTCGCCGGACTCGTCGAAGCGCGGCTCGACGTCCACCTGCGCCGCCTCGTACCCCTCGTTGAGATAGCCCAGCAGGATCGCCGCCGCGGCGGCCCGCGCCCGCGGGGCGTGGAAAGGGTCGCCGGGCCGAACGTCGATCGAGGCGGCCAGCTCGGCCTCGGTGAAGGCGGTCACGCCCTCGAACGTGACGGCGCGGACCGTGGTGGCCGGCCCTTCGGCGATGTCCACGAGCAGGCGCACCGGCACCACCGCGGGCTCGCCCCCGCCGTCCGGCGGAGCCGCCTCGGCGAGCTCCGGCCGCACCTCGACCTCGACGCCGCGGTAGCCGCGCTGCTCGTAGGCGGCCCGCACCGCCGCGGCCCCCGCCTCCACGCCGTCGATGACCAGGGCCGCCCCCGCCTCCACGTCGAAGAGCGCGGCCAGCTCCGCCGCCGGCAGCACCTCGTGCCCGGCGAACGCGACCTCGTCGACCACGTAGCGCGCGCCCCGTTCGACGGAGAACACGACAGCCAGTTGACCCGGCTCCTCGAGGCGGCCATGGGTCACCCGCGCGTCGCGGTAGCCGAGCTCCCGCAGGTGGGTCGTGATGCGGAGGCTGGAGTCTTCGAGCAGGTCCTCGTCGATCGATCCTTCCCGGGCGATGGGCACGAGCTCGTCGACCCGCGCCCCGGGGACCGGATCTCCCTCGAAGCGGATGGCGACCTGCGCACCGGCCCGGACGTCCAGGTCGAGCGACACCGCCAGCCCGTCCGGGCTCGGCACGGCGGCGTGCGAGAAGCGCGCCGCGTAGAATCGCCGGGACCGGACCTCGTCCTCGTACTCGCCGAGGCGGCGATCGAGCTCGACCGGGTCGTAAGGGTCCCCTTCCCGCACACCGAGGCGATTCAGGACGACGGGCCGCTGGGGGGACTCGACCCCGTGGACCTCGATGCTCCCGATGCGCGCGGCCGGGCCCGGGTCGACGTCGATGACGAGCCGGCCGTCCGGCGCCGGCGGCCGCGGCCTGATGCGCGCCGCGAACCGGCCCGCGTCGCGATAGTACTGGTCGAGGAGAGCCGCGGCGGCGTCGACCTGCCCGGGCGCCACCCTGCTTCCCAGCCGGCGCCGGACGAGGGCCGCCGCCTCCTCGACGGGACGGCCGCGGGGGTCGAGCACCTCCATCCCGCCCGCGCCGCGGAACGGCACCAGGTCGTAGCGCAGGCTGACGCCCTGCGCCACGGCGGCGGCGCTGGCCCGGACGTCGACGAACTCGCCGAGGCTGAACAGGTGGGTGAGGCTCTCGCGGACCTGCCGCATCGACAGGGGCTGGCCGGGACGCGTCTCGATGAAGTCGACCAGCGCCGGCTCGTCGACGAGCCGCCCGTCACGGAACAGCCGCACCTCGGCGACGTTCTGC
This sequence comes from Vicinamibacterales bacterium, assembly GCA_965215105.1. Taxonomy (GTDB): domain Bacteria; phylum Acidobacteriota; class Vicinamibacteria; order Vicinamibacterales; family UBA8438; genus JAJEEA01. The sequence goes on along the minus strand of OZ244051.1, from coordinate 6,145,894 downwards.
CCCGCGAGCACCGCGGGGTCGGCGGCGCCGGCGGCCGGCGCGGCGAGGGCCAGCGCGGCCCCCGCCGCGCCGGCGATGAGGGCCGGCAGGCTCAAAATGCATGCCTCACGCGAAAGTCGAGGGCGTAGGTGCGATCCTCGTTCTGCGACAGGATCCACGTCAGCCGGTCGCTCTGGTCGTGCTCGAGGACGATGAGGAGATCGCGGTTGGCGCCGCTGATCGCCCGCGAGAGCGTGATGTGCGTCCGGTCGGATATCCGCTTGCCGATGAGAGCGCGCGCCGTGGGGTTGAGCTCGGCCGACTGATGCGATGACGGGTCGCCCAGCGACGGCGTGATCTGGAACGTGTCCACCCCGAACGAGTCCTGCACGACGCGGCCGACGCTGGAGGAGAGGGGGCTCGTCAGCAGTCGTGCGGCGCCGGCCTGGAACCGCTGCTGTTGGGCGAGCTCGGGCGCACGCGCGGCCCGGAGGTCGGCGCTGAGCGGATCGCGGATGTCGCCGAGCAGCAGCGAGAAGATGTCGACCTCGGGCAGGGGCGGATCCGACGACAGGACGGGCACCAGCCCGTCCGGCGTGCCCGTCGCCCGGACCATGACCCGATAGGTCTGCCCGGGCACGCGGACGTCGGTCTCGACCTCGATGTCGACGAACGGCTCGATGCGGTTCAGGTTGGCGAACCCGATGGTCCCGTGGTTCAGGCGGTACCGGTTGCCCTCGAAGAACGCCGTGCCCCGCTCGAGCTCGACGGTCCCGAGCAGCACCGGCTGCTCGTAGGTGCCCTGCAGGGTCAGCTCCGCGCTCGACGTGATGCGGGCGAGGCTGTTGTCGATGCGCAGGGCGGACGGGGCCTCGATCCGGACGTCGAAGCGCAGCGGCAGCCCGGTCTCCGCCGTCTCGCCGCCGTCGGCGTCGTCTCCCCCGAGCAGCCCGACCGCGATCTCGTCGAACCCGCCGAGGAGGACCGCGTCCCGCACGTTGACGCCGCCGGCGAGGACCGGCCGGTCCGGGGGCCCGCGCAGCACCAGGTCGGTGTCGACGTTCGACCGGAACCCCTCCGGAAACCTCAGTTGCATGTCCCGCCCGGTCGCGGTGATCCCCAGCTCGCCGAGCGTGAACCCGTCCACCCCGGCCCGACCGCCGAGCTGGACGGGGCCGGAGCCCATCGACGCCACGAGCTCGTCGAACCGGACGCCGCCCCGCTCGAAGACGATGCGGCCGTTGATGTCCTCGAGGGCGTGCGGCAGCGAGATGTGCCGGATGCGCCCGTCCCGCACCGCCGCCTCCCCCGTCAGCACCGGCTGCCGCACGGTGCCGGCGACCTCGGCGTCGACGACGGCCGAGCCCGACCCCCGCAGGCTCTGGAACATGCCCTGGAGGATGTCGAGGTTGGCGTTGCCGTCGACGCCGACCGAGACCTCGTCGGTGCCGAGATCCACCACCCCCGAGAGATCGAGGGCGGTGCCGGCGCCGGCCAGGCGCAGCCGATCGATGCCGACGACCCGCCGGTCGAGGCTCAGGCGAATGGGACCGTCGTTGCTGATCTCGTACTCGAGGAGGCTCGCCCGCATCCGCTGGACGGTGGCGGTCGCGTCGAGGCGATCCCAGTCCCGCAACGGGCCGACGACGTCCAGCGAGCCGCTCAACACCGCCCGCGTGTAGGGAGACCACTCGGGGACGAACATGCGGACGTAGGGGTCCAGCGACCAGTCCGCGACCCGCAGCGAGAGGTCGGCGTCCTGCGCCCCCGAGAGGGTCACCCGCCCCGCGGCGGAGAGCGCGACGGTCGACGACGCCCCCTCCAGATCGAGCCGGAGCTCCCCGTCCCGGATGTCGAGCTGGCCGGTGATGTGCCCGACCTCCTCGTCCCCGATGCGCAGGTCGCTGACGGTGGCCCGAATCGTGTAGCTGGGGTTGTCGAGCGACCCGACCCCGGACGCGGTGCCCGCGATGGTCCCGGACGGGGACCGCGGCAGCTCGGGAAGGAAGGCCAGCGAGGCGACGTCGACGCCGCGGGTGTCGAGATTGAACGAGTAGGACGCGTCCCACTCGATGAACGCCGCCCCCGTCGCCGAGCCCTCGCCCTTGCGGATGTCGAGCCCGTTCAGCCGGACGCCGCCGCCCTCGAAGCGCAGGTCGGCGGCGGCCGAGTCGAAGGGCTCGCCGTAGGCGGTCGGCCGGTCGAGCCGCAGCCGCCCCACCCCGAACAGCCGGCGGTAGGCCCCGTAGAGCCGCATCTCGCCGGTGGCCGGCCCCTCGATGAGGTAGCCCTCGGTGAGCCCGAACGCGGCCCGGATGCTGGCGGCGGGGAACGACTCCAGCCGCACGAGCGCGTTCATCTCCTCGCCGCCGTCGCGCCGCGGCCGGCTCAGCGAGAACTGCCCGTCGATGGCCATGGCGCTGTCGCCCCGGCGGAAGTCCCCGTCGATGACGTCGAGATACGAGTCCTCCACCACGAACTCGCCGCGGCCCGTGCCCCAGTCGACGTTCCAGGCCCGCACGTCCTCGCCGGCGAAGGTGGCCTCGACGCGCGGCGACGCGAGGTCGCCGAGAAGCACGCCGTCGAGGGTTCCGTAGCCGTCGACCGCGAAGGTGCCGGTGGGCGTCCCCGCCGCGGTCATGATCGCGGCCATGAGGCGGTCGCTCTCCTGCCAGTTCGCGCTGGCCACGTCGAAGGCGATGCGGGTGTCCGCCCCCCACGCGGTGCGTCCCCCGAAGGCGACGTGGGTCGACGGCGTGGCCAGGTACGCGTCTTCCACCTCCAACCCCCCGCTGGTCGCCGTGTACCCGACCCGTCCGCCGAAGGGAAAGGCGCGCGTCGTCAGATCGGACGGCTGGTCCCGCCGCGCGGCCACCCCCGCTGCCGCGCCGGCGGCCGGTTCGGGGCCGGCGAGCTGCACGCCGGGCGGAGGCGCGAGCCGGATCGCCCCCTCCGCGGCGAAGTCGGCGAAGCGGCCAATCGGCCACTCGAGAAGGTTGCGGCCGGACGCCCGCCCCGTCGGCCGAATCCCGCGCACCTCGAGGGCCCGCGAGAGCGGCGCGAGCCCGATGCCGGCGTAGCGGACGTCGAACGCCGCCTGCCCGGGCTCGCTCGCGCCCAGGGGCGCCATCGTGAAGTCGAACGCCGCCCCGCCCCCGTAGGGCGCCGCCTCGGCGTTCCGGACCTCGAAGAGGTCGTGCCGCCACCTCAGGTCGCCGGCCATGTCCGGGAACCGCAGTTGATTGATGCCCGCCTCGTCGCTCGTGAACGATCCCCGGAGGTCGTGCCCCCCCTCGAACTTGTGGAACGTGCCGCTGAAGCGCGAGAAGCCGGCGGCGGTGAAGTCGTCGTCGGCGAAGAAGATCTCCCGCATGCGGGCGAGGTCGATGTCCGACTCGAGGGTGTAGGACATCTCGGGGAAGTTCGACAGGTCGACGTTGCCCTCGAGGCGGGTCGTCGCGCCGTCGGTGAGCAGGTCGATGCGCGTCAGCTCGACGTCGGCGCCGTCGATCAGGAAGTCGGTGTCGAGCTCGATCCACATCGGCTCGAAGTCGGCGATCCGCAGGATGCCCCCCGCCGAGGCGGCGTGGCCGCGGTAGTCGAGGACCTTGGTGATCGTGAAGTCCATGTCCGGCAGGTCGACGCTCCAGTTCGACCCGTGGTCCTCGTAGCGGAACTCGCCCTGCGAGGCGTTGAGGTGCCGCAAGGTGGTGACGAAGCGCCGGCCCGCCTCCACGTCCGCCTCGGCCGGGTCCGGGAGGCGCGGCTCCGCCGGGGCCGCGACGGGCGCCTCCCCGGCTTCGGCGGCGGACTCGCCGCCCCCCTGGCGCACGAAGGCGGGGAAGCTCTGGCGGCCGTCGGGAAACGACTCGGCCAGCATCCGCCAGTCGCGCATGGACACCGCGTCGGCGAGGAACTCGCCGTGCAGGAGCGCCGACCAGACCACCGACAGGGTGATCTCGCCGGCGGTGAGAAAGGGCCGGTCGCCGGGGTTCAACCCCCCGATGGTCAGGTCCTCCACGACGAACCGGCCGCTCGCCAGAAAGATGCCGACCCGGCCGATGCTGACCTCCCGGTCGAGATAGCCGCCCAGCGCCCGCTCGGCCCGGGCGCGGACGGCGGGGCCGAGGTCGATCGTCACGAGCCCGACCAGGGCCACCGCGACGACGACGGCGGCTCCCGCGACGCCCTGCCGCACGTAACGGCGGGACCACCACCGGGTCCACGCGGTCCGGAGCCCGCGCAGCGGGTTCTTCGCCGGCGGCGCCGGCGCCCCCCGCGCCTTCGGACCCGCATCCGGGTCGAGCGGCGAATCGGCGTCAGGCGGCGCCGGCGAAGGGCCCGGCACGCCGCCGACGGGCGACTCCGCTTCCCGCGCGACCGGGCGCGCGGGGGTCCACCGACCTGCCGGGGGCCGGCCGGCTCGTGGATCCGGCGCCGGCGACGCCGCCCGACGGCCGGGCCGCCCCGCCGCAGGCCGCGCGCTTCCGGGGTCGGGGCGGGCGGTCCGGGAATCGTCGGCCGCGGGCTCGACGTCCCGCCCCGCCGGTCCCGCCGGGCTCGGCGGCCCGCCCAGGTTCAGGCTCGTCACGCCTTCTCCTCCGCGGTCAGGATGACCAGCACCCCGCCGGCCTCGACCGAGTCTCCCGGGGCCGCCTGCACGTCGGAGACGACGCCGGCGGCCGGCGCCGCGACCTCGTTCTCCATCTTCATCGCCTCGACCACCGCGAGCCCCTGCCCCGCCGCCACGCGGTCCCCGGGCTCCACGAGCACCCGCACCACGCGGCCGGGCATCGGCGCCGCCACCGCGTGGTCGCCGCCGGCCTGCGACGCGGCCGCGCGGCGGCGGCGGCGGCGCCCGTCCGAGACGCGGGCGCGGACCTGCCGCCCGTCGATGCCCACCACCCAGTCGCCGGGGACCGGCTCGTCGCCGCGAACCCCGCGGCTCACCCGGCCGGACCCCGGCAGAATCATCGAGAGGCGTCCCGGGCCCAGCGCCGACACGTCCACCTCGCGGGTCGTGTCGTCCCAACGCAGCGCCAGGTGGGCCGCGTCGCCGGCCGCCCCGATCGGCTCGACGGTGACGAGCCGCGCCCGGCCGGCCACGTCGACCTCGAGGCGCATCGGACCGCGGTCCTTCACGGTCATCGCCGCAACCCCTCCAGCCGGGCCGCCCGGCGCCACGGCGGCGGTCCCGCCGATTCGCCGGCCGCGGGCGAGTCCGAGCCGGACAGGTAGCCCAGCAGCGCCGCCGCCATGACCGCCACGTCGACGTCCTCGTCCGGAAGCTCGGAGAACGACCGCCCGCGGCGCTCGGCGAGGACCCCGTCGAGGAAGGCGGTGTCGAAGTCGCCGGCCGCGAACGCGTCCTGCTCGAGAATCCACAGCAGCGCGGGAATCGCGGTGGTGATGCCGCCGATCTCGTACTCCCCGAGGGCGCGCCGCAGGCGGGCGATGGCGCCGGCGCGGTCGGGGGCCCACGCCACCACCTTGGAGATCATCGAGTCGTAGTGGACGGGAACCGTGAAGCCGGCCTCGACGCCGCTGTCGTCCCGCACCCCGGGGCCGGACGGGCTGCGCAGGAAGGTGATGCGGCCCGGCGCGGGAATGAAACCCGCGTCGGGGTCCTCGGCGTAGACCCGCGCCTCGATGGCGTGCCCCTGCGGGGTAAGGGCGCGCCCGCGGTCCAGGGTCAGCCGCTCGCCGCGCGCGATCCGGATCTGCCAGTGCACGAGGTCGACCCCGGTCACCATCTCCGTGACCGGATGCTCCACCTGGAGCCGCGTGTTCATCTCGAGGAAGTAGAACCGGCCCTCGTCGTCGAGGAGGAACTCGAGGGTGCCGGCGTTGGCGTAGCGCACCGCCGAGCACAGGGCCGCCGCGGCCTCGGCCAGCGCCGTCCGGATGGGCCCGGTGACCGCGACCGAGGGCGACTCCTCGATGACCTTCTGGTGCCGCCGCTGGATGGAGCATTCGCGCTCGACGAACGGCACCACCGTGCCGTGCTCGTCCCCCAGCACCTGGACCTCGACGTGACGCGCGCGATCGAGGAGCCTCTCGAAGTAGACGGCCGACTCGCCGAAGGCGGCCCCCGCCTCGGACCGCGCCCTCTCGACCCCGGCCGCCACCGCGTCGGGGCCGGCGACGCGGCGCATGCCCCGGCCCCCTCCGCCGGCCACCGCCTTGATAAAGAGCGGATAGCCGACCTCGTCGGCCCTCGCGCGCAGCTCGGCCTCGGTCAGCGAGTCGGGCAGCGCCTCGGTGCCCGGCACCACAGGTACCCCGGCCTCGATGGCCGCCTGCCGCGCCGCCGTCTTCCCCCCCATCGTCTCGATGACGCCGGCGTCGGGCCCGATGAACACCAGCCCCGCCGCGCGGCAGGCGCGGGCGAACGCGGGGTTCTCGGCGAGGAACCCGTAGCCGGGGTGCACCGCCGTCGCGCCGGTCTCGGCGGCGGCGGCGAGCACCCGCTCGACGTCGAGATAGCTCTCGGCGGCCGGGCTCGGCCCGATGGCGACCGCCTCGTCGGCATGACGGACGTGGGGCGCGGTCCGGTCGCACTCGGAGTACACGGCGACCGACGGAACGCCCATCTCGCGGCAGGCCCGCAGGATGCGGACGGCGATCTCGCCTCGGTTGGCTACCAGGATCTTCATGTCACGGTTCGCGGCCTGCCGGACCGGATGCGTCGCGGAAGACGACCGCGCGCCCCGCTGCAAGAGTCGTCCATCGAGCCGCGGCGCCACCCGCCCACGCGGAAGAGTGCGGTCGACTTCCCGCGATCGGGGTCACTCGGGAAACCCTGTGCTGCCGGCGGCGTCAGTGCGCCCGACTCCGCGTTCCCGGCGCTGCGACGGCGCCCCCGGCCCGATGGCCAGACGGCCGTAGCGCACCGCGTCCCAACCCACCCACGCCACGATGGACAGGACCACGAAGCCCTCCCGCGTCCAGGGATCGGGGCTTTTCAACGCCTCGATCACAGAGGGCAGCACCAGCCAGAGAAGTGCCACGCAGAGCCCCGCCCCGGCCAACGCGGCCGGTCGGAAGATGCGACGCGCCCAACTCGGCGCCCTGTCGCCGAGGCCCGGAAGCCACCCGAACAGCCAGATGATGAAACCCTGAAAGAACCGCGCGAACCCCACGAACCATCTCCATAGCATGAGTCGCATGAGTCCATTCTACCCCCCTCGGTGGCTCTCGGTGGCGCCGCTCGCCGTAGCTCGCCGCCCAGGGGCTGTCACGCGATGCGCTAGAATGCGGTCTTTCTCCGCCCCGCGACCGAATGCATCGAGACTCCCGCTGCGATCGTCGCACCCGTGGAAGCGACCGGAGAGAAAGTCCGTCGGCCCCCGCGCCCCGGCGGTCGACCGACCCGCTCGTGCTCTTCCTCGTGCTCGGCGTCGGCGTGTTCGCGCTCGATCTCTGGCCGGCCCGCGGCGGGAAGGAGAGCCACGTGATCGAGGTGACCGCCGACGAGGTCGAGCGGCTCCACGCCCGCTGGACCGCGCAGTGGGGCCGCCCGCCCACCGGGCCGGAGCTGCAATCGCTGATCGCGGAGGCGGTGGACGAGGAGATCCTCTATCGCGAGGCGCAGCGGCTGGGGCTCGACCGCGAGGACGCCATCGTGCGGCGGCGGCTCGCCCAGAAGCTGACGTTCGTCCTGGAGGACAGCGGCGATGCGGCGCCGCCCGCGGCGGACGAGGTCGAGGCGTACTACGCGCGGCACCGCGAGCGCTACCGGCGGCCGCCGCGGACGACGTTCGACCACGTGTTCCTGTCGGCGGATCGCCGGACCGACCCGGCGGGCGACGCGATGGCCCTGCTTCGCGGGATCGGCGGCCCCGCCGACGGCGGCCGCTTCGCCGACGGCGGCGGCTGGCGGCAGCTCGGCGACCCCTTCATGTTGGCGCGGACCTACGAGGACAGAACGGACGCCGAGCTCGCGGGGCTGTTCGGAACGCGCTTCGCGGACGAGGTGCCCGCGCTTCCGACCGGCGACTGGAGCGGGCCGGTCGGGTCGACGTACGGCACGCACCTCGTCCGGGTGCGCGGCCGGACGCCGTCCCGCACCCCGCCGCTCGACGAAGTTCGGGATCGGGTGGTCGCGGATCTGCTCGAGGAGCGGCGGCGCGAGCGGGGCCGGGCCGCCTACCGCGCGTTGCGCGACGACTACGAGGTGCGGCTGCCGGCGTCGGACGGCGGGGGGGCGGCGCTGGACTGAACGCGTCCATCGGACACCAGGGAGACTGTCACCATGACGGCACTACGACTGTTCGCGGCCTGCCTCCTGGCCGCCCTCGCCCTCGCCTGCACGCCGGCCGGCGGCGCCCAGCCGCCGGCCCGCCCCGTCGTGGAATGGAGCCCGCCGAGCGCGCCGGCCCGGGCCGCCGACCCGGCGCCCCGCGAGCCGTGCGCGCACCACGACCCGCTGAGGCAGGTGTTCTTCGGCGACCTGCACACCCACACCGCCTTCTCGCTCGACGCCCTCGGGCGCGGCGGCTTCCAGACCCCAGACGACGCCTACCGCTTCGCGCGCGGCGAGGAGATCGGCCTCAGCCCGGTCGACGCCGAGGGTCGGCCCACCCGCACCGCGCGACTCGAACGCCCCCTCGACTTCGCGGCGGTGACCGACCACTCCGAGTGGCTCGGCGAGGTCGCGGTGTGCACCGACCCGTCTTCGCCCGCCTGGGACACGCCCGCCTGCCGCGGCCTGCGCCCGGGCGGCGCCGCCGAGGACCGCGCGGCGTGGCAGGCGGACCGGCTGGCCGGCCGCGGCCCGGCCGTCTGCGGCGAGGACGGCAGCCGGTGCCGCGACGGCCTCCTCACCGCCTGGGAGGCGACGCGAGAGGCGGCCGAGCGCCACTACGACCGCTCGAGCGACTGCGCGTTCACGACGTTCCACGCGTGGGAGTACACCCGCGCCCCGGGCCGCTCCAAGGTGCACCGCAACGTCATCCTGCGCAACGAGATCGCGCCCGAGCTGCCCATCTCGTGGATCGACGCCGACCGGCCGCGCGACCTCTGGACCCGGCTCAAGGCGCGCTGCAACGACACCGGCACCGGCTGCGAGGCCCTCACCATCCCCCACAACCCCAACATCTCGAACGGCCAGATGTTCACCCTCGACTGGGGCGGCCTGCCGCTGGACGAGCAGCGGGCGCGGGCGGCCCTGCGGACCGAGATGGAGCCGCTGGTGGAGATGATGCAGGCCAAGGGCGAGTCCGAGTGCCGGCGCGGCATGTGGAACGTGGTGGGCGGCGAGGACGAGCTGTGCGACTTCGAGAAGGTGCGCTACATCGACGGCGAGCGCCCGCCAGACTGCGAGGACGGCGCCGGGGAGGGCGCGCTGCGCGGCGAGGGCTGCCAGTCGCGGCTCGACTTCGTGCGCTACGCCCTCATCGAGGGCATCGCCCGGGAGGAGCGGATCGGCGTCAACCCGATTCAGCTCGGGCTGATCGGCAGCACCGACGGCCACAACGGCCTGCCCGGCGACACCGACGAGTTCGACTACCAGGGCCAGAACTCGAACGTCGACTCGGACCTCGAGAAACGGCTCACCACCGACGCCTACGCCCCGCACCCCCTGCGGAACCCCGGCGGGCTCGTCGGCGTCTGGGCCGAGGAGAACTCGCGCGACTCGCTCTTCGACGCGATGCAGCGGAAGGAGACGTTCGGCACGAGCGGCGTGCGCATCCAGGCGCGGCTCTTCGGCGGCTGGGACCTGCCCGACCTGTGCGCGAGCAGCGACATGATCGCCGAGGCCTATGAGACCGGCGTGCCCATGGGCAGCGTGCTGCCCGACCGCGACGGGGCGGAGGCGCCCTCGTTCTTCGTGACCGCCCTCGCCGATCCGGGCACCGACGCGCATCCGGGGACCCCCTTGCAGCGCATCCAGATCATCAAGGGCCGGGTCGGCGACGACGGCCTCTTCCACGAGGCGATCCACGACGTGGCCGGCGACGCCGACAATGGGGCCGACGTGTCGCGGAACACCTGCGAGCGGAGCGGGACCGGCGCGGCGTCGCTGTGCGCCGTCTGGACCGATCCCCAATTCGACCCGACGCGCCCCGCCGTCTACTACGCGCGGGTCCTCGAGAACCCGAGCTGCCGCTGGAACGCGCTGCAGTGCGCGGCCCTGCCCGAGGACGAGCGCCCCGCCGCGTGCGGGGGCGACGACCTGCCGTGGCGGATCCAGGAGCGGGCGTGGACCTCGCCCGTCTGGTACCGGACCGGCGCCTCGGCGCCGAGGTAACCGTCATCGAGGTCCTCGATGCCGCGCTCAAGGAGCTGCCGGACGGCGGCACGCCTCGGTGCGTCAGGTCGTTGCGCGCGGGAAGCCGAGCCGTCGCTGGTCTCCGGAACCGGTCCGGAATCTACGTCGCCAAGTCGCGCCCGGCGGCCGGAACTCCGCCCCACGCCACCCGACCGTTATAGGATGGGGCGTGCCCCCTTCATCTTCCGCCCCCACCGCGACGCCCGCGCGCACGGCGGCCGGGCCCGCGCCGGAGTTCCCCGGCTGCCGCGCCGTGCGCATCAGCCGCGACGCCATCGGCGACTTCCAGGGCCGCATCGAGTACTGGGACGGCGACACCGAGACGGCGTGGATGGTGCGCGAGCCGACCACCGTCTGCCACGAGGGTCCCGGCCAGCGGCTGGCCCACCTGGTGGAGCTGATCGCCGCGGGGCGGGGGTCGCCCATCACGACCCTCGGCACCGCGGACCTGCTGGTGCGCAACGCCCACGGCGAGCGGCAGCGCATTCTGCAGGGGGACCAGATCGTCTACCTGCGCCCCACCGAGACCGAGCCGCAGGGCGCCGCCGTCGAGGTCGGCACGGACCACCTGCCCGACGTCGTGCTCGAGGTCGACTACTCGACGGACGTGCGGCGCGGAAAGCTGGGCCTGTACGAAGCGTGGGGCTTCCCCGAGGTGTGGGTCGAGGTGCCGGAGGCCGAGTCTCCGAGCCGATCACCGCGCCGTCCGTCCGCCCTGACCATCCACCGGCTCGGCCCGGACGGCTACCGCCCGGCGGCCGCGAGCGCCGCGTTCCCGGGCTGGACGGCGGTAGAGATCCACGCCGCCCTGAACGAGCCGCGGCTGTCCGAGGCGACGAGCGCGGTGCTGACCCGCGTCGGACGCGTCCTCGGCGACACCGAGGGCACCGTCCCCGACGATCACCCGTGGCTGCGGGAGCAGCGGCGGGAGGCGGCGCGGGACGCCGCACGGGACGCCGCTCTGGAAGCAACTCGGGGCGCGGTCGCGCAGGTTCTTCGCGCCCGGGGGATCACCGTCCCGAAGCGTCTCGTCGACGAGGTTGCGGACGCATCGCAGAGCGAGCTCATCGACGCCGCACTCGCGTGCCGCGACGGCGCGGACTTCCTCGCCCGCGTCGGGCAACGACGCGATCGGCCTCGGACTTGACGGCCTTCCGGGCCGGAATGCGCCGACCGCCCCAAGGACGGTGTCGAAAACAGGGTTGCCAGCTTCACCCAGGTGCAACCCGCGCTGGGTGCACGACAGATTCATGAGATGACCGCCCCAGCACTGGGCAAACCGACAATTGGGCGTGCCTTGCCCGGCGGCGTCTCACTTTCTTGTCGTGCACCCGCCCGGGCTCTACGGTTCGTGTGCCCCGCATGTAGCCAGGTAATGCCCGCCAGCGTCCTCAGGGTCCGGCGGCCTCCGCCACCGGCTCAAGCCGGAGCAGGGCCGCGTCGTCCTCGTCGGTCAGCACGTACAGCAGGCCGTCCGGACCCTCGCGCACGTCGCGAATGCGCTGCCTGAGCTCGGCCAGCAGCCACTCGCGGGCCAGCTCCTCGCCCACCTCGTTGAAGACGATGCGCTCGAGGTGTCCGGTCCCGCGGATGCGGCCGGTCATCATCGCCCCGACGAACAGATTGCCCTGCCACTCGGGAAACCGGTCGCCCGTGTAGAAGGTCAGGCCGCCCGGCGCTATGGACGGCGACCAGAAGACGAGCGGCTCCTCCATGCCCGGCGCCCAGAAGCGGGCCGACACCCGCTCGCCGTCGTACTGCCGCCCGTAGGACACGATGGGCCACCCGTAGTTCTTCCCGGCCTCGATGACGTTCACCTCGTCCCCGCCCTGCACCGCGTGCTCGGTCGTCAGCGGGGCGAACGTCTCCGGGTGCAGGGTCAGCCCCTGGTGGTTCCGGTGCCCCAGCGAGAAGATCTCCGGCAGGTAGCCTTCGCGCCCGACGAACGGGTTGTCCTCGGGCACCGAGCCGTCGGCGTTCAGCCGCAGCACCTTGCCCGCGTGGCTGCCCGGGTCCTGGGCGAGCGACTCGGCCGGGTCGGTGCGGAAGGCGCCGCCCACCGTCAGGTACAGCGAGCCGTCGGGCGCGAACCCCATGCGGGCCCCCGCCGTCGACCCCCCGAACGGCTCGGCCACGAACACGTCCTCGACGTCGCGCAGCGCCATGCCGTCGAGCCGCCCCCGGACGAGGGCGACGGTCGCCTCGTCTTCCGCCAGCGGCCGGGTGTAGCTGAGATAGACGAGCCGGTTCTCGTCGAAGTCCGGATGCAGCGCCACGTCCATCAGGCCGGCGAGGCCGCCGGTGAACACCGCCGGCACCCCGGCGACGGGCTCGGGGTCGAGCACCCCGTCGCGGACCATCCGGAGCGTCCCGAGATCGCGCTCGGTGACCAGGATGCCCCCGTCGGGCAGGAACGCCATCCCCCACGGACGCGACAGCCCCTTCGTCACCACGACCACCCGGACCTCCGCGATCGCATGGGTGTTGATGACGAACGGCTCGTCCGGCACCGAGACGCTGGGGAGGCCGGGAGGCTCGGGCTCGGCCTGTTCCTCCTGGGCGGCGGCGAGCAGCGGGACGAGAAGCAGGACGCCGGCCAGCGCGAACCAGGGAGCGACACGACGGTACGCCGCAGGGTTGCTGCCCATGTTGTGACCTCCGGATGACGTGACGGGACGCGTGAACGGGTGTGACGCCGCCTGCTGTCGCTACGCGCCGCGGAGGGTCTTCATGTCGATGTATCGCACGGGGACCAACCGATGGCCGAGCGTGTCGACGGCGGCCTGCGCCTGCTCCAGAACGACGTAGCCCAGCAGCGGTTCGTAACCTCCGCCGTCGTTCGGTTCCATGTTCAGGAACACGACCTCGTTCCAGACGGGGCGGAAACCCTCGATGCGGACCTCCACCGGCCCGCACGCCTCGCCGCGAATGACCTCCTGGTTCGCGGTCTGGAGCTCCACCGGCTCGGAACGCGCGAAACGACCGAGCCGCTCTCGCCATGCCGAGGGAAGGACCAGGGCGCCCGCACCCGTGTCGACGAGCATGCCGCAACGGATGGACTTGCCCTCGTCGACGGGGTTCGTGACTGACGTCTGCACTACGATGCGGCCCATTCGGAAGCCTCGGGTCCAAGCCCCTCCTGCCATTATACGGACCGTCCCCACCCGCCGCGGACCGCCGGCAGTCTCGTCCGCCGGCACCGCCCGCGAGCTGGAGTCGATCGGCTTCCGGAGCTCGGCGGCCGCGGCGGGGGCAACCTCGTTCCTGCGCTACAGCGGGATGTTCCCGTGCTTCTTCGGCGGGTTTCGGTCGCGCTTGCCGTCGAGGCTGCGGAGGGCGGCGATGAGCCTGGGCCGGGTCGCGCGCGGCGGGATGACCTCGTCGATGTAGCCGCGGCCGGCCGCGACGAAGGGGTTGGCGAGCTTCTCGCGGAACTCGGCGATCTTCTCGGCCCGCAGCGCCTCGGGGTCGCCGGCCGCCTCGAGCTCGCGCCGGTAGAGGATGTTGACGGCCCCCTCCGGCCCCATGACCGCGATCTCGGCCGTGGGCCACGCGAAGTTTGCGTCGGTGCGGATGTGCTTGCTGGCCATGACGCAGTAGGCGCCGCCGTAGGCCTTGCGGGTGATGACCGTCACCTTCGGCACGGTCGCCTCCGCGAACGCGAAGAGCAGCTTGGCCCCGTGGCGGATGATGCCGCCGAACTCCTGCTGGGTGCCGGGGAGGAAGCCGGGCACGTCCTCGAACACGACGAGGGGAATGTTGAACGCGTCGCAGAAGCGGACGAAGCGGGCGCCCTTGACGGAGGCGTCGATGTCGAGGGTCCCCGCGAGGTGCGCGGGCTGGTTGGCGACGACCCCCACCGACTGGCCGCCGAGGCGCGCGAAGCCGACGAGGATGTTCTTCGCGTAGTGCTCCTGCACCTCGAGGAGCTCGCCGTCGTCGACCACCGCGCGGATCACCCCCCGCATGTCGTACGGCTGGTTGGGCTGCCCGGGCACGAGGCCGTCGAGGGCGGGGTCCTCGCGGTCGATCGGGTCGGTGTCCGGCCCCCGGGGGGCGTCGTCGAGGTTGTTCCCGGGCATGTACCCGAGGAGGTCGCGGATCAGCGCGAGGCACGCCTCGTCATCGGGCACGACGAAGTGGGCGACGCCGCTCCTCGCGTTGTGGGTCATCGCGCCGCCGAGCTCCTCCTTCGTCACCTCTTCGAGGGTCACGGTGCGGATGACCTCGGGCCCGGTGATGAACATGTAGCTCGTCTTGTCGACCATCACCGTGAAGTCGGTGATGGCCGGCGAGTAGACGGCGCCCCCCGCGCACGGCCCCATGATGGCGGATATCTGCGGCACCACCCCCGACGCCAACGTGTTGCGCAGGAAGATGTCGGCGTAGCCGCCGAGCGACAGCACCCCCTCCTGGATGCGCGCGCCGCCCGAGTCGTTCAGCCCGACGACGGGCGCGCCCGACTCCATCGCCATGTCCATGATCTTGACGATCTTGGCGGCGTTGGTCTCCGAAAGCGACCCCCCGAACACCGTGAAGTCCTGGGCGAAGGCGTAGACCAGCCGCCCCTCGACCCGCCCGCGCCCGGTGACGACGCCGTCGCCGGGCACGACCTGGTCTTCCATGCCGAAGTCGCGGCAGCGGTGGGTGACGAGCTTGTCCACCTCCTGGAAGGTGCCGGGGTCGAAGAAGCGGTCGATGCGCTCGCGCGCGGTGAGCTTGCCGGCCGCGTGCTGGCGGGCGAGACGGGCCTCGCCCCCGCCCTCGTGGGCGCGGCGCTCGTAGTCTTCGAGCAGCTTGTGCTTGTCCATCTGTCGATGCGGCAGCGGTACGATGGGCCGGGCCCGGGACACTGATCGCTATCAGTCTGCCAACTGCATGCAGACGCAGCCCGTTTCTGCGATTCCCGTCGCTTGGCGCATGGCAAGGCGTTCCCTGACCGTCTTAACCGACGGGCTGGCGGGCCTTGGCCCAGTCGGCGAGGAACCGCTCCAGGCCGATGTCGGTCAGGGGGTGGTTGAACAACGCGTCGATGACCTTCGGGGGGCAGGTGCAGACGTCGGCCCCGAGCCGGGCCGCCTCGACGATGTGCATGGGCCCCCGGGTGCTCGCGACAAGCACCTCGGTCGACAGGGGGAAGTTCTGGAAGATGTCGACGATCTGGGTGATGAGGTCCATGCCCGGGGTGGAGATGTCGTCGAGCCGGCCGACGAACGGGCTCACGAACGTGGCCCCGACCTTGGCCGCGAGCAGGGCCTGGGCGGCCGAGAAGATCAGGGTGACGTTGACGCGGATGCCGTCCTCGGTCAGCTCGCGGCACGCCTGCACGCCGGGCTTGCCGAACGGCACCTTGACCACGATGTGGGGGTCGATGGCGGCGAGCTCGCGGCCCTCCCGGACCATGCCCGCGACGTCGGTCGCCACCACCTCCGCGCTGACCGGGCCCCCGACCACGTCGCAGATGCGCTTGAGGACGGCGCGCGGGTCGGCCCCCGCCTTCGCCAGCAGCGAAGGATTGGTGGTCACGCCGTCGATGATGCCGAGCGGGACGAGGGCCTCGAGCTCCTCGACGTTCGCCGTGTCTGCAAACAGCTTCATGCCATCCTCGAATCCTTGATCGCGGGTCGGGGGCGCCGGCTCCCGCCGGAATCACGACAGCGCTTCATGCCGTCGTGGAGGCGGCGATTCCCGGTCCGGAATGCCGCCCCGTGGGAACCGCGAGCGCCGCGCCAGCCCGCCAATCGTCGCCGGCGGCTCCGCTTGGCGCCCCAACCGACCCTCCAGGACGCCCCGCCGTTCTACGGCGCAGACTCTGCCCCGCCGATCGTCGCGGGCGGCTCCGTTTGGCGCCCGATCGACCCCTCCGGGGCTCCCCGCCGGACTACGGCGCGGACGCCTGCGTACCCGGCCCCCCGGCCACGACATCGTTCTCGAGCTCGCCCACGCCCTCGATCGCGATCACCACGCGGTCTCCCGGCGCGAGCGGCCCGACCCCGGGGGGTGTCCCCGTGGACAGCACGTCGCCCGGCAGCAGCGTCATGACCGCGGTGACGAACTCGACGAGCCGCCGCAACGGGAAGATCAGCTCGCGGGTGCTCGAGTGCTGCCGCCGCTCGCCGTTGACCCGGGCCTCGATGCCGAGGGGCCGATCCAGGTCCGCGGGGGCGATGCACGGCCCCACCGGGGCGAACGTGTCGAAGCCCTTGGCGCGGGTGTACTGCACGTCGCGGCGCTGGAGGTCGCGGTCGGTCACGTCGTTGACGCAGGTGAACCCGGCCACGACCTCATGCGCGCGCTCCGCCGGCACGTTGCGGGCGGTGCGCCCGATGACGAGGCCCAGCTCGGCCTCGTAGTCCACGCGGCCCGCCCCCGGCGGCAGGACGATCGACGCGCCGGGCCCGATCACCGCGGTCGAGGGCTTCAGGAAGATCAGCGGCTCGTCGGGCAGCGCCTTGTTCATCTCCGCCGCGTGGTCCCGGTAGTTCAAGCCCACCGCGACGATCTTGGACGGCGCAACCGGGGCGAGGATGCGCGGTGCTGCCCCGTCCAGGCGCGCGCCGACGGCCGGGGGACCGAAGGGATCACCTTCCAGCCCGTGCCACGCGCCGTCCCGCGAGACGGCGTGGAGCACCCGTCCGTCCTGCTCTACTCGATAGATCGGCTCCATGGGGAAACCCGGTCCGGCCCACCAATCGTCGCACGCCGCAAAACGCCTGGCCCGGAGAGCGTCGCCTACGGCTCCGCTGGGCGCCCAACCAACCCTCCGGGAGTCCGCGCCGTTCCACCGCGCAGACGCCTAGCGTGCCGCCGCCGCGACGCGCTCGGACGGCTCGCTCGGATTGGGTGCGGGCGCGTCGTCGACCGCGAGCACGGCGTAGACGTGTCGCACGCCCGGCTCCGCGCTGACGTCGCGGTAGGTGTTCTCGACCAGCGGCGCGTCCGTCAGCGGTTGCAGTGTCTCATCCCCCGGCAGGCCGCGCAACACCACGTACCCCGCGACGTCCTCCTCGTCGTTCGGCCGCCACAACAGGCTCACCTCTCCCGCGCTCCCCACCGCCGTCAGCGCCTCGGGGGCGGCGGGCGGGAAGGTGTCGACGAACGTGACGCAGGTGACCGGCGACAGCCGGCTGCGCACCTGGAACCCCGCGACCACGTCGAGGGTGCGCACGGCATAGCAGCGTTCCACCCCGTACTCGCCCCGCGGCTCCGAGTACGACGGGGCCTCCAGCGGGGTCTCGCTCAGCCGCGCCGGAACCGCCGGAGACCCGTCGTCCGTCTCGGCGATCTCGAACACCTCGTAGGTCGACGCGGGCGGCCACTCGACGATCGGCCGCGATTCCAGCGGCGGGGGCGGCCCGGCCGGCTCTTCCGCCTCTTCCTCTCCGACCGCCTCGTCCGACACCGCGTCCGCCTCGTCGCCACCGGTCGCGGCTTCCGGCCCGCCGGCCGTGTCGGCGGCGGCATCGTCCCCCGGAGCCTCGCCGGGGACCGGCGCCTCGTCGGCAACCGCCGCATCGGGGACCGGCGGGTCATCGGAGGCCGGCGTCTCGCCGGAGGCCGGCACGGGGTCATCCGGTTCGGCGGCATCCGGTTCGGTGCCCTCGGCGTCCGTCTCCTCCGCCTCCTCGGCCGTCGCCGGCCCCTGCACCGTCTCGCGGACCCCGGGCGGAAGCTCCCAGGTCACGTCGGCCGTGGTCTCGGTGTAGACGACCTCGGGCGCGGGCGGCGGCTCCGGCACCCGGATGCCCAGCGGCACCGCGATCCGCTCTCCGCCCTCCGACTCGTCGCCGGCCTCCGAGACCTGCACCACGACGTACTCGCGCTGCAGCGGACCCGGCAGCGGCGGCGTCATCAACGGCACCATCACCGGCCGCTCCGGTTCCTCCGTGTCGTCCTCCTCGTCCCGCTCCGCCGCCTCCTGCTCTTCCCGCAGCCGGCGTTCCTCCTCCCAGGGGTCGACGGACGCCTCGGCCTCGGCCGTCAGCGCCTCCGCGAGCCGCACCGGATCGCCCTGCCGCAGCGGCGCGTCCGCCGGGGGCGCCTCGTCCGCGGGCGCCTCGGCGGTCGTCGCCTCCGCCGGACCCGCCGCCTCCGGCTCGCCGTCCGGTTCGGGATCTTCCGGGTCCGGCGGCTCGGCGACCTCGAAGGAAGCGACGAGGGTCGCCGCCTCCATGAACTCCTCCAGCTCGAGGGCCCGGTCCGGGGGCAGGCGGGGCCGGGTGGTCATCGCGTAGACGTCGACCCGCGCCAGCGACGCCGGCTCCGAGCGGTCCTCGTTCGCGGTCGGCAGGGTGAAGCCGATGGACACCTCGTCGCCGAGACGCTGCACGACGAGCTCTTCCACCGCGGCCGGCACGCGCACGAACGGGGCCTGCGGCGGCCCCTTCATGCCGCACCCGCAGAGCTGCGCGGCGAGCAGCCCGATCACCGGCAGGCGCCCGGGTCCGAGCACGGTCACAGGATATAGCGGGAGAGGTCCTCGTTGCCGACGACGTCGGCGAGCATCCGGTCGACGTAGGCGGCGTCGATGACGACCTCCTTGTCGTCGAGGTCCGGCGCGTTGAACGAGACGTCGTCGAGGAGCTTCTCCATGATGGTGTGGAGACGCCGCGCCCCGATGTTCTCCGAGCGCTCGTTGACCTGCGTCGCGAACTCCGCCACCCGGTCGACGGCGTCGGGCCGGAACGTCAGCTCGACCCCCTCGGTCGCGAGCAGCGCCGTGTACTGCTTGACGAGCGAGCCGCGCGGCTCGGTGAGGATGCGCACGAAGTCGGCCGTCTCGAGGGCCTCGAGCTCGACCCGGATCGGGAACCGCCCCTGCAGCTCGGGAATCAGGTCGGACGGCTTGGCGACGTGGAACGCCCCCGCCGCGACGAACAGGATGTGGTCGGTGCGCACCATCCCGTGCTTGGTGTTGACGGTGGTGCCCTCGACGATGGGCAGGATGTCGCGCTGCACGCCCTCGCGGCTGACGTCGGGCCCGTGCCCGCCCTCGCGGCCCGTCACCTTGTCGATCTCGTCGATGAAGATGATGCCCGCCTCCTCGACCCGGTAGACCGCCGCCGACCGCACGCTGTCGGTGTCGACGAGCTTCTGCTCCTCCTCCACCACGAGGTGGTCGAGGGCCTCCGGCACCTTGACCCGCCGCTTCCGGCCCCGTCCCTGGAACAGCGTGGGCAGCATGTCCTTGATGTTGATGTCGATCTCCTCGATCGACGACCCCGAGATCACCTCGAACGAGGGAAAGCTCTTCTGCTGCACGTCCACCTCGACCTCGCGCTCGTCGAGCCGCCCCTCGGCGAGCTGGGCCCGCAGCCGGGCGCGCGTCCGCTCGTGCTGCTCGCGCGCCGGTCCCGGGTCGTTCTCCTGCACCTGCTTCGGCAGCGGGGGGAGCAGGAGATCGAGCAGCCGCGCCTCCGCGTTCTGCCGGGCCTTGGCCCGCACCCCCTCGACCCGCTCCTCGCGCACCATGTCCACGGCCAGCTCGACGAGGTCGCGCACCATCGACTCGACGTCGCGACCGACGTAGCCGACCTCGGTGAACTTGGACGCCTCGACCTTGATGAAGGGGGACTGCGCGAGCCGCGCGAGGCGGCGGGCGATCTCGGTCTTCCCGACCCCGGTCGGCCCGATCATCAGGATGTTCTTCGGCGCCACCTCCTCGGCGAGCTCCGGGGACAGCTTCTGGCGCCGCATCCGGTTGCGCAGGGCCACGGCGACGGCCCGCTTTGCCTGGGCCTGGGAGATGACGTACTTGTCGAGCTCGGCGACGATCTCGCGCGGGGTCAGCGCGTCGACCGACGCTTCCGGCTCGAGCGGCGCCCGAGACGGCAGCGATTCGGGAAGATAGATTGGCATGTGGGCTGGGCCGCGTCCTCGCGCACCCGACGCTTCGGTCGGGGATGGGGCCGCCGCTGCCGGCGGGGGAGGCCGCACGGCCCGACCGGCCGCGGACGATGACGACCCGGCAGGGTCGGGCTCAGGTGTTCCTACAACTCCTCGATCGTGACACTGGCGTTCGTGTAAATGCAAATGGACGCGGTGATCGCCATCGCGTGCTCCACGATCTGCCTCGCCCCGAGGTCGGCGTGCCGCGCGAGGGCCTTCGCGGCGGCGAGCGCGTAGGCCCCGCCCGACCCGATCGCGACGATGCCGTCGTCCGGCTCGATCAGGTCCCCGTTTCCCGACAGGAGAAACGTGGAGTCGGCATCGAGCACGATCAACATCGCCTCGAGCCGGCGCAGCATCCGATCGGTGCGCCAGTCCTTGGCGAGCTCCACCGCGGACCGCTCGAGGTTGCCGCGGTACTGCTCGAGCTTCGACTCGAAGCGCGAGAACAGCGCGAACGAGTCGGCGGCGGAGCCGGCGAACCCGGCGAGGATGCGATCGTCGTAGAGGCGGCGGATCTTGCGGGCGCCCTGCTTGACGACGGTGTCGCCGAACGTCACCTGCCCGTCGCCGCCCATCACCGTCTGTCCCCGGTGCCGGACGGCCAGTATGGTCGTGCTCCGCGTGGTGGACATCCTCCCAGCGTATCCGCTGCCGGACGGGCCCCGCAACCCGCCAGTCCGCGCCGGTCGGAATCCGGGGGCGCGATCCCGCCAGTCCGCGCCGACCGTGTGCGGCGCCTCCGAGGGTCGCCCGCCGACCCGGCGGGGACGCCTCAGGACCCGCGGGAAGGTCCCGGCCGGATGAAGAGGTAGACGGGGATCCCCGCCGCGATGAGCACGACGCCGGCCAGCGAGGGCCCCGGGTTGATCCGGATCGCGTTGACGACGAGGGCCGCGCTCACCACCACGAAGACGAGGGGAGCGGCGGGATATCCCCAGGCGCGGAAGGGACGGTCCGCGTCCGGCTCCCGGAATCTCAGCGCGAAGAGCGCGGCCACCGCCACCCCCGCGAACAGCACGACGGCGAACGCCGTGTAGTCGACGAGCTGCCGGAACGTGCCGCTGAGCACGAGCAGCCCCGACCACGCGCTCTGGGCCGCGATCGCCGCCGCCGGCGTGCGGAACCGGGGATGCACGGAGGCCGCGGCGGCGAAGAAGTGCCGGTCCCGGGCCATCGCGTAGTACACCCGCGGCCCCGCGAACACCATCGCGCTGAGGCTGGCCGCGATCATCACCGCGGAGGCGGCGGCGACCGGGCCCGCCGCCGCCGGGCCGAAGAGACGCTCGGCGACCCCGTCGGCCATGTGGCCGGCAGCGCCGAACTCGGTGACGGGCAGGGCGTAGACGTAGAGCAGGTTCAGGAGCACGTAGAGGACGACGACCGCGGCCGTCCCCAGCCCCAGCGCCAGGGGCACGTTGCGGCCCGGGTCGCGGATCTCCTCGGCGAGGTAGGACGCGGCGTTCCAGCCCGAGTACGCGAACATGACCGGCAGCAGCGCGAGCAGCCAGCCGGTCCCGGACACCGCCTCGCCGGCCTCCGCGAAGTTCGCGGCCGAGCCCTCGCCCAGGGCGAAGCCCAGGGCCACGAACGCCGCGACCAGCGCCACCTTCATCACCGCCAGCAGGTTCTGCACGACGCGGCCGGGCCCCAGCCCGACGAGGTGGACGGCGGTCAGGACGCCGATGACCGCGAGGGCCACGACGGACTGGGGCGAGACGGTGAGGGTGACCACCCCGAGGGGCAGGACGGCCCAGGGCGCGGTGTCGCCGGCCGCGGGCACGAGGCGGCCGAGGTAGCCGGCGAAGCCGACCGCGCCCACCGCGATGGCCCCGCTGAAGCCCGCCACGAACGAGGTCCAGCCGGTGAGGAAGGCGGGCAGCGGGCCGAAGGCCTCGCGCAGGTAGACGTACTCGCCGCCGGCCCGCGGTCGCAGGGCCGCGAGCTCGGCGTAGGCCATCGCCCCCGCGAACGCGAGGGCGCCCCCGGCCGCCCACGCCCCGATCATCCACCACGGGTGCGGCGCCAGGCCGGCGACGACGGCGGGAAGGAGAAAGATGCCGCTCCCTATGACGTTGGAGACGACGACGGCGGCGCCGTCGAGGGGGCCGAGACGGCGGTCGAGACCGGACATGGCGGTGGCTCGAGACGCGATCCGACCCGCCGGCCCCGGCCGTCGAGATCGGGGCGGGAAGCGTGGCCTCAGCGGGTCAGGAGCTGGCGCTCGACGGCGACCGTGTCCAGGAACACCCACTGGTCGCCGCGGTGCTTGACGAAGAGATCCATCGTGACGTCGACGAAGTCACGATGGCCGAGCATCTCGGCGCGCGACTGCTCCCCCGTATAGCCGCGTCCCGACTCGAGCCGCAGGATCTCCGTGGTCTGGCCGGCCTCGAGACCCTCGGTGCCGACGGCGCGCACGAACGCGTTCCCCCACTCCTCCGTCTCGTTCTGCCGCTTGAACACCGCGTTGAGCTGCAGGTACTGGACGGTGTCGGGCGTCAGGTTCTCCAGGCGGAACGAGACCGTGGGCACGAGCTTGTTCCGGCCCAGCGGGTCGAGACCGGCGTCGAACCAGCCGCTGGACACCTGGGTGACCTGCAAGGCCGTGGGCACGTCGATCGACGGGCCGCACCCCATCGACAGGGCGAGCGCGACACACGAGCCGAGCCACGACCGGCGCACCCGTGCGCGACGCCTCGGTTCAGCAGTCATGAGCAGATTGTAGATCAGACTCTCGCGCCCGCGCGCCCCGCCGGGCCCGACACGCTCAGCGGTTCTCCGAGGCCTGACGCACGTAGGTCAGGAGATCCTGACGGGCCGCCGCATCATCGCGGATCAACTCACGAAGCTGCTGCAGCAGCACGTCGTCACCGGTCATCGGGTCCGGGTCGTCCCCGATCCGGCCGGAGACCGGAATCGCGCCGCCTCCCGCGCGCAGGCCGGCGGGGGTGCCACGCAGGGTAGGGCCCGGCGGCTCGGCCGCCGACGGCGCCGCGCGGGGCTCGGCCGGCGCTGCGCCTGACTCGGCCGGCGCCCCGCCCGACTCGGCCGGCGCTCCGGACCAACCGATGCGCAGGACCATCTCGCCGCTCCTCACCTGGACCTCCGGCCGGAGGATCAGCGCCACCGCCACCGCCAGCACCGCGGCGGCGGCCAGGGCCCAGGCGGGACGCCAGCGGATGCCCGCCCGCGGCCGGGTCGCGTCCGCCACCACGCTGAACCCGAGGTCCGCGTCGGGAGGCTCCCAGGCCTCGATGGTCCGGCGAACGCCCGTCAACGACTCCATCTCGTCGGCGCAGCGTGCGCAAGACCGAAAGTGCGCGGCGACCCGGCGGCGCGCATCGGCATCCGACTCCCCGTAGAGGTAGTCGACCAGCGCGTCTTTCTCGATACAACTGCTCTTCTCGCTCATCGTTCTCGCGACGCTCCGTTGATATCCGCGGCCAGGCGCGCGTGTTGCTCCGCCCGCGGCGCCCGCCCCCCGGTCAGGTCGGCCGCGCCGTGCACGCCCTCCCGCTGCAACTGCCGCCGCAGGACCCCGAGCCCCTGGTACAACCGCGTCTTGACGGTGCTCAACGGGCACCCCTGCAGATCGGCGATCTCCCGAAAGGTCAGGCCATGGTACTCCTTGAGCACGATGGTGATGCGCTGGTCGTCCGACAGCGTGGACATCGCCCGCGTGATGACGCGCCTCATGTCCTGGCGCAACGCCTGTTCCTCGGCCGTCTCCGGCGGGGCCGTGCCCGGCGACCGGGCCGGCTCCACCTCCTCGTCGAACGGCGTCGGCTTGGCGGAGCGGCGTTCCCGGCGCAGCCAGTCGCGGCAGAGATTGAGGGCGATCCGGTACAGCCACGACGAGAACTTCGATTGTCCCTTGAACCCCTTGATGCTGCGGAACGCGCGGAGAAAGGTCTCCTGGCAGACGTCGCGGGCGTCCTCCTCTCTGCCGAGGACGCGGAACGCCAGCGCGAAGATCGACCGTTCCCAGCGGACGATCAACTGGTTGAAGCTCTCCGGATCGCCGGCCGTCGCCAGCGCGACCAGCTCCTCGTCGGTTCTCTGCATGCCCACCGCGGCCGCCCGCGTCGCGCTCATGGTGTCGCACTCGTTGTGACGTGTCGGTTCCGCCTCGGGTTCCGGCCGGCGCACCCGCCCCGCCGGCGACCGGCGCCGCGCGATCCGTACCCGCCGCGCCCTCCCGGCGCGGACCCTGCCAAGCGGCGTCACCCGCCGCCGACGGGGTGGTCGACAAGCCCCCGGTACCCGCCGCCTCGGGGGTGGAGAACCCGAACCATTAGACGCCGCCCGGCTCGAAATGGTCTGCGGCACGAGCCACGGCGGCGCGGCTCCGCCCCGAGCTCCGGGCCGTTGCGTGACGGGCGCCGCGGCCCGCCCGCATCGCGGGGCGGTGCGGTATGATCTTCAGGGCTTCTCGCGGGCGCTGGCCGCAACCCGGAAATCCACCACCAGACCGCCTCCTGACCGAAGAAGACCTCGATGCTCCAACTGTCGTCGCTGACCAAGGGGTTCGGCGGCCGCACCCTGTTCGAGCGGGTCACCTGGCAGGTATCGGCGGGAGACCGCGTGGGCCTTTGCGGCCCCAACGGCTCCGGCAAGACGACGCTGCTGCGGATGCTCGCCGGCCTCGACGAGGCGGACACCGGGGAGATCGCCAAGCGCAGCGGGCTGACCATCGGCTATCTCCCGCAGGACGGCCTCGGCCACTCGGGACGCTCGCTCGTCGACGAGGTCCGCACCGCGTTCCAGCCGCTGCTCGACATCCAGCGGACCATGGAGGAGCTTGAGCACCAGCTCGCCGACTCCCGGTACTCGCGCGAGGAGCACGACGCCATCCTCGAGCGCTACAGCGAGCTGCAGCACCGCTTCCGCGACGAGGACGGCTACGCCATCGACCTCAGGGTCGCCGGGGTGCTCGCCGGGCTCGGGTTCTCGCCGGACGACTTCGACAAGCCCGCCGAGACCTTCTCCGGCGGCTGGCAGATGCGCATCGCCCTCGCCAAGCTGATCCTCCGCCGGCCCCACGTGCTGCTGCTCGACGAGCCCACGAACCACCTCGACCTCGAGGCCCGCAACTGGCTCGAGGACTACCTCGCCGACTATCCGCACGCCCTCGTGCTCGTGTCCCACGACCGGTACTTCCTCGACCGGGTGGTCACCCGCATCGTCGAGATAGACCGGCGCCGCCTGACGCCCTACGTCGGCACCTACTCCGAGTACCTCGTCGAGCGCGACGCCCGGGTCGCGACGCTGCGCGAGCAGAAGAAGCGGCAGGACGAGGAGATCGCGCGCATCCGGCACTTCATCGACAAGTTCCGCTACAAGGCCACCAAGGCCGCGCAGGTCCAGAGCCGGGTGAAGATGCTCGAGAAGATGACCCCCATCGAGGTGCCGCCGGAACGCAAGCGGGTGCACTTCTCGTTCCCCGAGTGCCGGAAGAGCGGCCGCGTGGCCCTCGAGCTGCAGGGGGTCCGCAAGGCCTACGGCCCGACGGTGGTCCTCGACGACGTGGACGTGCACGTGGTGCGGGGCGACCGCATCGCGATCGTGGGGCCCAACGGGGCCGGCAAGTCCACGCTGATGCGAATGCTGTCCGGCGCCGAGCCGCCCGACCGGGGGGCGCGGGTCGAGGGCCACAACCTCGTCGCGCAGTACTTCGCGCAGGACGAGGCCACGCGGCTCGACCCCGACCTGACCGTCTACGACACCCTCGGCGCCGCGTCGTCGGTCGACATGCTCCCCGCCATCCGCAACATCCTCGGCGGGTTCCTGTTCTCGGGCGACGACGTGACCAAGCCCGTGCGGGTGCTCTCGGGCGGCGAGCGCACCCGGCTCGCGGTGGCGCGCATGCTCCTGTCCCCCGCCAACACCCTGCTCCTCGACGAACCGACGAACCACCTCGACATCGACTCGACCAACGTGCTCCTCGACGCCCTCGCCGACTTCGACGGCACCCTCCTCTTCGTCTCCCACGACCGGTACTTCGTGGACCGGCTCGCCACCACCGTCATCGAGGTCGGCCGGGGCGCCGCCGTGCGCTACCCGGGGACCTACGAGGAGTTCCGCTGGAGCAAGACACACCGCGAGGAGGCCGCGCGCGAGGCCGAGCCGCCGCCGGCCGCCGCCGGGCGCCGATCCGCCGCCGCGCCCGCTGGCGGCGCCGAGCGCGCGCCGGCCGGGAAACGGGCGGCGCGGGAGACCGCGCGGCAGGGCCGGGAGGAACGCCGGCAGCGCGCCCAGGCCGAGCGCCGCCTCAAGCGGGCGCAGGCGGCCCGCGACAAGCGCATCGGCGAGCTTGAGCGGCGCATCGCCGAGAGCGAGGGCAAGATCAAGCAGATCGAGGCGACGATGGCCTCGCCCGGGTTCTACGAGGACCGGGCCGCGGCCCAGCCGGTCGTCGACGAGCACCAGAACCTGATGTGGGAGGTCGGCGACCTCATGGGCCAGTGGGAGGCCCTGCAGCAGGTCGACGGCGAGTCCGGCCCGGCCTGACGGTCGGCCAAGGAAGCGGTCGGGTCTCCGGCCGGGGACCAGGCCGCCCGTCCCACGACCAACCAGCCCGCGGGAGGCAATCGACCGTGTGTACAATGGCTTTCGGTGAATGAGGTTCGAGTTCGACGAAGCGAAGTCATCGACCAACAAGGTCAAGCACGGAATCGATTTCATCGACGCTCAGGCCCTGTGGCGCGATCCGGATCGTCTCGAGATTGCCGCCCGGAGCGCTGACGAGCCTCGCTGGCAAGTCATCGGCCACATCGGCGACACGTTGTGGTCGGCGTTCATCACCTATCGCCATGAGCAAATCCGCATCATCTCGGTCAGACGGGCACGAACCGAGGAACGAGCACGCTACGACCGGCGCTGACGCGCTCGGCTCGGACCAGCTCGACGCGCTCCACGACGCAGGGGCCGACATGACACCGCACCTGGATATCGGGAGCGGGAGGCGACCCGGCCGGGAGACGCGCCGTGTCGACGTGGACTTTCCCGTCGATCTCCTGAACCAGATCGACCGGGAGGCCAGGAGGCTCGGGGTGACCCGGCAGGCGTTCATCAAGGCGCGTCTGGCCGACGCTTTCATCTCGCGCTGAGCAACCGGCCGAGCTGATCGAACTCCTCTCTGTCGGAGCCCCGCCATGAAGCCATCGACCCGCCGCGCGACCACCGGCAGGGTCGTCTTCCGCCAGGGCTTCACCCCCGGCGACCCGCCCGACTTCCCCGTCGTCCGCGCCTCCGGCGGCATGATCTCCACCGCCCCGGACTACGCCCGCTTCCTGCAGATGTTCCTGAACCGCGGGCGCTACGCCGACGCGCAGATCCTGTCCGAGGACTCGGTGGCGGCGGCGACCCGCGGTTACATCGCCAGCGGCGAGCGGACGTCGTACGGCCTCGGCTGGCAGATCGCGCCCGACGGCGCCTACTCCCACTCGGGCTCGGACGGCACGATGGGCTGGGTCGACCCTGCCCGCAAGCTCATCGGCATGGTCCTCACCCAGAGTCCCGGCGGCCGCAACCCAACCCGCGAGTTCCGCCGGCTCGTCAGCCGCGCCGTCGACCACGCGGCGGGCCGGTAGGGGCCGAACCATCCCGGCTCTGGTCCATCGAGTCACCCTTCGGCGCGTCACGACGCCCCGCGAGACATTGACGTATTGTCACCACTTGACACACTATGGTGCTGGATGAGCCGCTTGACGAGATTGCGGCCAAACGGATCATTCGCAACATCATCGAGTGCGGAACCGTCCGGTGGACCGCCCACGCTCTGCAGCGATTGCCGGCACGAGACCTGACCACGGTCGACTGCCTGAAACGTCCTGCGAGCCGGCGTCGTCGACCCGCCGGAACTCGAGAACGGCACGTGGCGCTACCGCGTACGCGGCGGACGGATTAGCGTCGTCGTCGCGTTTCGCTCTGAAGACACCCTTGTGGTGATCACGGCGTGGCGAACGGGGTGAGCAATGGCGACGAAGTGCCTCCAGTGCGGACACGCGATGACGACACGCCGCGAGAACGTCCGCTACGACGCGTCGGGGCTGCCCGGGGTCACGCTGGTGGGGGTCGAGGTAAGCCGTTGCGCCCACTGCGGCGAGCACGAGGTGGCGATCCCCCACATCGCCGACCTGCACCGCGCCATGGCCCACGCCGTGGTCCGCAAGCCGAGCCGCCTGACCCCCGGCGAGATCCGTTTCCTGCGCCGGATCCTCGACTGGTCCGGCCAGGACTTCGCCGAGCACATGGGAACCACGGCCGAAACTGTGTCGCGCTGGGAGAACGGCAGGACCGCCATGGGAGCACAGGCGGACCGCCTGCTGCGCCTCCTGGTGCTGCACAGACAGCCCGCCCCGTCGTACGACCTCGCGGAGATGAAACACATTGGCAGGCAGGACGCCACCGATCTGCGCACAAGGCTCGTACCCACCGACACGGGTTGGGCCGCCGAGGCCGCCTGACGCCCGTCTCTCCACCTCCCGTCTCTCGCCCGCCGGCCTGCACATCCACCCCTCGCCGCTCTCTCTGTCCCGGACCCTCGCCGGGGTTCGCCACGTTCCGTTTCGCGACCACTGTCGCCCCGCCCGGCCCCAGGGCCGTCGACGAACGGGTCTCCTCCGCGCCGGCGCGTCCCCGCGCCGGTGGCCGTATCGTCTGGCCAATCGTGCAGTGAAACCGGTTGAACCGATTCCCCCCGCGGTCGCGCATTCCTCAGGCAGAGGAGGATTCTCATGACGAAGACCGGTCGACGGCGCCGACCGTGGTTTCCCCGCGGGCCGGCCGCGTGGGCGGCCGCAGCCGTCGCCCTCGTCGCGGCGCTCGCCCCACGGCCCGCGGCGGCCCAGGCCGGCGGCGATGTCGGCGTGACCATCGCCCCGGCTTTCCTTCACTACCTCGACGTGGATCCGGTGTGCTGCCCGGCGTCCGTCTGGGGCGCGGTCGGCTCGGGCCGCTGGCGGGCGCACGTGGACTACCTTCGGAGCACGCGCAGGGACGAGACGTTGCACGAGGTCAACGTGCTGGCGGCGTGGCGGTTCCTGGAGCGGAACGGGGCGCGCGCGTCGCTGTTGTTCGGAGCGTACATGCGTCCCAGGCGTCCTCCCAGGCCGGCCTGGTTCCAGCTCGGGGCAGCGGTGGACTGGCCGGTCTGGCGCCGCGTCTTCGTGCGCGCGGACGCGCGCCTCACCCTGTTCCGCGTCGGGATCGGAGCCGGGATCGGCTTCTGAATCGAGCTGATCTCCGTGTCGCCCACCAGCTTCCAGGTTGCGCGCGGGGCACCGTCGCCATCATGCCCGGGAGATCTCTGCCGTCGGCGGACACAGGGGGCGGCGCGGCGGACTCGGTCATCGATCCGGCGCGCGCCGGCTACGCCTTCGGGTGGGTCTTCTTGTACACGGACAGGAGCTGCGCCGCGCTGACGTGGGTGTAGCGCTGGGTGGTGCTGATGCGGGCGTGGCCGAGCATCTCCTGGATGGCGCGGAGGTCGGCGCCGCGCTCGAGGAGGTGGGTGGCGAAGGAGTGCCGGAGGGCGTGGGGGCTGATGCCGTAGCGGGTGCTCGTGGCCACGGCGTAGCGCCGCACGATGCGGTCGACGCTGCGGGCGGACAGGCGCCCGCCCCGGTAGTTCACGAACAGGGGCTCGGCCGCCGCCCGCCCACGCCGGCCGGAAGCGGCGGCCGGCCCGTCGTCGCGGCGCGCGAGGGCCCCGCGATCGGGGAGCCAGGCGCGCAGGGCGGCGGCCGCGGCGCGGGTGAACGGCACGATGCGCTCCTTGCCGCCCTTGCCGAGCACCCGCACGAGGCGGTTGGCGAGGTCGACGTCCTCGAGGCCGAGCCCCACCAGCTCGGCGAGGCGGAGGCCCGAGGCGTAGAACAGCTCGAGGATGGCGCGGTCGCGTCGCCCCAGCGGGGTCGAGACGTCGGGCGCCTCGAGCATCCGCGCCATCTCGCGCTCCTCGAGGCGCGCCGGCAGCTTGCGTTCCTGCTTCGGGGTCGCCATCAGCGCGCCGGGGTCGCGCTCGACGTGCTCCTCGCGCCGCAGCCAGCGGCCGAACGAGCGGATCGCGGCGAGGCGCCGCGCCGCCGACGAGCGCGCCTGTCCGCGGTCGTACTGCTCGCGCATGAACGCGCGCACGGCGGGATAGTCGACGTCAGCGGGGGCGATGCGGTCCGCGGGACGGCCGAGGTGCCGTTCGAGAAACTCGATGTACTGGTTCAGATCGCTCTCATACGCGCGGACGGTCCGCGCCGACAGGTTGCGATTGAATCGCAGGTAGTCCAGGAACTGCCGCAGATGCGTCCTCATTCGCGCCACCCGGGCCCGCTCGGGCCGCCCGCCATTCCTCGATCTGCGCGAGCGCGCGCGCGGCGACCGCGCGCCGGCGGTCCCGGCGGCGGCGCGGGGCGTCGCCGGTCACGGGAATCAGCCCGAACGCGATGTTGGACGGCTGGTAGTCGGCCGCGTCGGCGTGCGACACGTAGTGGCCCAGCGCGCCGATGGCGGTGGTCCTCGGCGGCGCCTCGGGCGCGCGCCCCCGCGCGAGCGCGGCCGCGTTGAGCCCGGCGACGAGCCCGCTCGCCGCGGACTCCACGTAGCCCTCGACCCCCGAGATCTGGCCGGCGAAGAAGAGGCCCGGCCGGTGCAGCGACTGCCACGTCGGCAGCAGGGCGGCCGGCCCGTTGATGTAGGTGTTGCGGTGGATCATGCCGAACCGGACGAACTCGGCCTGCTCGAGGCCGGGAATCGTGCGGAAGATCCGCTTCTGCTCGCCCCACTTGAGCTGGGTCTGGAACCCCACGAGGCTGTAGTGGTCGCCGGCCAGGGTGTCCTGCCGCAACTGCACGACCGCGTACGGCCGCCGGCCGGTCCGGGGGTCGGCGAGGCCCACCGGCTTCATGGGGCCGAACCGCAGCGTGTCCTCGCCGCGCCGCGCCATCACCTCGATCGGCAGGCATCCCTCGAAGAAGCGTCCCTGGTCGATGGCGTGCAGGGCCGCGAGCTCGGCCCCGCACACCGCCCGGTGGAAGTCGCGGTACTCGGCCTCCGTCATCGGGCAGTTCAGGTAGTCGCCCTGTCCGTCGTCGGCGCCGCAGGCGGCGCCGTCCGCGCCGGTGGCGCCGGCCGGTCGGGTGACGCCGGCCGAATCGGCAGCGCCGTCCGTCCCCGCGGCGCCCGCCGTGTCGGCAAGGCCGACAGCACCGTCCGGGCCGGCGCCGCCGCCAGCGGGCCGCGGCGCCGCGGCCGCCGGGGAATCGCGCCCCCAGCGCGACGCCCTGAACGCGATGGTCCGATCGATGGACTCGGCCAGTACTATCGGGCTGATCGCGTCGTAGAAATAGAGATGACCCCGGCCCACGAGGGCGGCGACGGCGGCGGACAGGTCCGGCGAGGTCAACGGGCCGGTGGCCACGATGACCGGCTCACGGGGGTCGCCGGCGCGGGAAAGATCCCGGACCTCCTCGCGCCGGATGGTCACCAGCGGTTCCTGCTCGAGGGCCGCGGTGATGCCCTGCGCGAAACGGGCCCGATCGACGGCGAGGGCGCCCCCCGCGGGCACCCGGGTCTCGTCGGCCACCCGCATCACCAGCGAGCCGAGCCGCCGCATCTCCTCCTTGAGCAGCCCCACCGCGTTCTCGACCTGGTCGGCCCGGAACGAGTTGCTGCAGACGAGCTCGGCGAGCCGGTCGGTATGGTGGACGGGGGTCGGCCGCACCGGACGCATCTCGTAGAGGGTGACGGGAACGCCCTGCCGCGACGCCTGCCACGCCGCCTCAGTGCCCGCGAGCCCCCCGCCGATGATGTGGATCACGCGCGACTCCCCGGCACGGCTCAGGCGACCTGCCGGCGCGTGCGGCCACCCGGCCGCTTCGGGCGGCCCTTGGCGCCCGGCCTCGCCGCCGGTTTCGTCGCCGGCTCCTCCTCGACCCAGCGGCCGTCGCGGTAGAGGGCGCGCCACCGGGTGGGCCGTCCCCCCTCCTCCGAGGTCACGTACTGCGCGCCCGCCTTCCGCGAGAACCGGATCACGGCGGGCCGCCCCTCGGGGTCCTCGACCGGCGCGTCGAGCAGGTATCGGAACTTGGGATCGAGCTCGTCCGCGTGCGGCTTCAGCTCCGACACCTTCGGGGCGCGCGTCTCGCGGTGCCGGGGGAAGCCGCTCGCGGCGAGGAACAGGCCGGCCGCCCCGTCGCGCAGCACGTAGTGGTCGTCCACCGTCTCGCACCGCAGCTCGGGCATCGGCACCGGGTCGGCCTTGGGCGGCGCCGGCTCGCCGTTCCGGAGCAGCTTGCGCGTGTTCCTGCACTCGGGGTTCGAGCACCCGAAGAACTTGCCGAACCGCCCCGACCGCAGGGGCATGTCGGCCCCGCAACGGTCGCACACGATGGCCCGCTCGGGCGCCGCGCCGGTGGCGAACGTCCCCTCCTCGATCTCGTGCCCCGCGCAGTACGGGTTCTTGCCGCAGACGTGCAGCTTGCGCCGGGCGTCGACGACGTAGCTGTCCATGGCCGTGCCGCACACCGGACAGCGGTGCTTGGCCCGCAGCACCCGGCTCTCGCCCTCGTCGTCGCGCTCCGCGTCGGCCGCCTCGTCGGCCGGGGTCAGGTCCATGGTCTCCTTGCAGCGCTCCTTCGGCGGCAGCCCGTATCCCGAGCAACCCAGGAACACGCCGGTGCTGGCCGAACGGATCTGCATCTTCCGGCCGCAGGCGGGGCAGAGGATCGCCGTCTCCGTCGGCGTGTTCTTCCGCATGCCCTCGGGCCGGGCCGCGGCCTCGAGCTTGCCGGAGAAATCGCGGTAGAACGTGTCGAGCACCTTGAGCCACTCGCGGTCGCCGGACGCGATCTGGTCGAGGTCCTGCTCCATGCCCGCGGTGAACGAGTAGTCGAGGAGGTCGGCGAAGCTCTCGACGAGGCGGTCGGTCACGAGCTCGCCGATCTTCTCCGCATAGAAGCGGCGCTTCTTCAGCGACACGTAGCCCCGGTCCTGGATGGTGGAGATGATCGAGGCGTAGGTCGACGGCCGCCCGATGCCGCGCTTCTCCAGCTCGCGGACGAGGCTGGCCTCGCTGTACCGCGGCGGCGGC
Organism: Vicinamibacterales bacterium; assembly: GCA_965215105.1. Lineage (GTDB taxonomy): Bacteria > Acidobacteriota > Vicinamibacteria > Vicinamibacterales > UBA8438 > JAJEEA01. The sequence goes on along the minus strand of OZ244051.1, from coordinate 6,112,664 downwards.
TTGGTGAAGTGCTGCGCGGGCTCCAGCTTCGTGCAGTCGAGCCGCTCGCCCGTCTCGTAGCCGGGCACCTCGGCGAGGTCGCCCTTGCGGGACGCCGGAGGCAGGACTCTCGTGTAACCGTCGAACCGGAGAACGCGGCCCCGGACCCGCAGCTCGAACGGGCCCGCCTCGACCGTCACCGTGGTGCTCAGGTACCGGGCCGGGGGCATCTGGCAGGCGATGAACTGGCGCCGGATCAGGTCGTAGAGGCGGCGGCCGTCGGCGTCGGCGCCGGACAGGGCCTCGGGGGGCGCCGCCACGTCCGTCGGCCGGATAGCCTCGTGCGCTTCCTGGGCCCCCGCCTTGCTGGCGTACACGTTGGGCCGCGGCGGCAGGTACTCCGACCCGTAGGCGGCACCGATGTACTCGCGCACGCCGGTCACCGCCTCGCGCGACAGGGTCGTCGCGTCGGTGCGCATGTAGGTGATGTGACCGCCCTCGTACAGCCGCTGGGCCAGCGTCATCGTCTTCCGCACCCCGAAGCCGAGGCGGGCCGAGGCGGCCTGCTGCAGGGTCGAGGTGATGAACGGCGCCCCCGGCCGGGCCGACGTCGGCTTGTTCTCGACCCCCGCGACCGTGAACGCGACCCCGCGGAGGCGCGCGAGGGCGTCGTCCGCCTCCCGCTTGTTGCGGGGCCGGAAGGTCCCGCCGTCGGCCCTGACGACCTGGAAGCGGCAGCGGTCGCGGCCGCCGGCGCGCGTCAGGTCCGCGAAGACCTCCCAGTACTCCTCCGGCTCGAAGGCGCGGATCTCCCGCTCGCGCTCGACCACGAGCCGGACCGCCACCGACTGCACCCGGCCCGCCGACAGGCCGCGGGCCACCTTCGCCCACAGCAGCGGGGAGACCTCGAACCCGACCACCCGGTCGAGGAAGCGCCGCGCCTGCTGCGCGTTCACCCGGTTCTCGTCGATCGCCTTCGGGTGCTCGAACGCCTCGCGGATGGCGTTGCGGGTGATCTCGTTGAACACCACCCGGCGGAAGCGGGCAGGGTCGCCGCCCATCTCCTGCTGGAGGTGCCAGGCGATGGCCTCGCCCTCCCGGTCGAGGTCGGTCGCGAGATAGACGGGGGCGGTCTTGCCGGCCAGCCGCTTGAGCTCGCCGACGACCTTCTCCTTGCCCGGCAGGACTTCGTAGGTCGCGCGCCAGCCGTGATCCGGATCGACGCCCATCCGGCGGACGAGCTGCCGCCGCGCCTGCCGCTCGCGCTCGGCCGGCCCCGGGCGCTTCGCGGCCTTCCGTCCGCCCGCCGCCGGACGCCGCTCGCGGGCGCCGCCCTTGCCGCCCACCGGGAGATCCCGGATGTGCCCGACGCTCGACTTCACGAGGTACTCCGGGCCCAGGTAGCGATTGATGGTGCGGGCCTTGGCCGGCGACTCTACGATGACCAGGGATCGTGCCATGGCTCTACTGTAACGCGACTGTGTTGCGGGCTGTCGAGCGCGGCGCGGCAGCCCATCGTCCCGATGGCGGCCGCGTTCCCGACGCGGCCCTCCCTCACTCGTGCTCCCTCCACCGCCGACGGCTGCGCCCTGCGCCGCAACCGGCCCTCCGGACTCTCGTGGGGCGAACGGATTCTAAGTTACCATCCCGGCCCGCACGAACTGTCCGGCGCCGGTGCGCGCGATCCGCCCCTGGAGCTCCAGGTCGGTGAGCCGGGCGAGCAGCGTGGCGCCGTCGAGTCCGCTTCGGGCCGCGAGGTCGTCAACGGCGTAGACCTCTCCCGCGTCCATGTGGCGCAGGACAGGGTCCGTCGCGTCCCCGGATCCGCCGGCGCCCCGGGGCCCCGCCGCACCGGCCTCTCCGGATGCGCGGCCCGCCGCGAGGCCGAGCTCCTCGACGACGTCGTCCGCGGTCTCCACGATCCGGGCGCCATCCTTCAGTAGGGCATGGGCCCCGCGGTTCCGGCCCGTCAGCACGTTCCCGGGCACCGCCATCACGTCGCGCCCCTGCTCGAGCGCGAGCCGGGCCGTGATCAGCGATCCGCTGCGCTCGGAGGCCTCCACCACGACCACCGCCCGGGACAGGCCGCTGATGAGGCGGTTGCGCAACGGGAAGTAGGCCGGACGCGGGGTGGTCCCCGGCGGGAGCTCGCTCAAGAGCACGCCGCGCCGGGCGATCTCGCCCGCGAGACGCGCGTGCTCGGGCGGATACACGACGTCGACGCCAGACCCCAGCACCGCGATCGTCCGGCCGCCCGCCGCGAGCACGCCCCGGTGCGCGGCGGAATCGACGCCGCGCGCGAGCCCGCTCACGACGACGACTCCCCTCGACGCCAGATCGGCCCCCAGGCCCCGGCCGACCTCGCAGGCATAGACGGTGCAGGCGCGGGAGCCGACGACCGCGACCGCGGGGCCGTCGAGGGCGTTCCCGTCGCCCCGGAGCCACAAGACCGGGGGCGGATCCGGGATCGCGGCCAGCAGCGCCGGATACCGGGCGTCAGGCCAGGGAACGGCCTCGATCCCGACGGCCGCCGCCGCGGCCATCGCGGCCCGCGCCCGGTTCCGCGCCGCCGCCAGCCGCCCGGCACTCGCCAGACGGGGCGCGATCCCCGCGACGACGGCGGACAGCGAGTCGTCGGAGGCGCGCCCGAGCCGGGCGGCGCCGTCCGGATCCGAGAGCCAGCTCGCGATGGCGCCGCGACCTCGGGCGCGCCACCAGAGCATGCCCAGGGCGACCCAGTCGTCGAGCGTCATCGTCCTCGCCTCCCCGGCGCACGGCAAGCGGCGCGCGGCCCCCGAGGATCGCGCCTCGAAGCGAGCCCACCCGGGATCGCACGACGGCGCCGCGGATAGAAGCAGCGTTGAGCTGGAGGAGACGCCCGGACGGACCCGCCCGGCGAAACAGCACCCCGACCGCGTTCAACGCGCAACCGGCGTGCCCGACCTGCCCCGCAGTATACCGCGGGGCCGCCGCGACGCGAGCCCGCCCCCGTTGCGGCGTCCGGTTCGCTCAGGCTTGCGCCCGCGGTGGACGACTGACTATAGTGGACCTGATCGAATGCGAACGCCCCTTGCCGTCCTGACCCTCGTCATCGCCTTCGGCCCGACCGAGCCGCGCGCCCAGGACCGGTCGGACGCGCAGGCGCAGGTCGACTTCGGCATCGAGGTGGCGAGAAGGGGTCTCTGGAACGAAGCGATCTTCCGGTGGGAGCGCGCGATCGACATCGATCCGACCTATGCAGAGGCCTGGAACAACCTGGCCATCGCGTTCGAGCAGCAGGGAGACCTGGACAAGGCCCGCGAGGCGTACGAGACCGCCCTCGACCTCGCGCCGAACAACCTGGCCATCGAGCAGAACTACGATCTCTTCCTGGAAGTGAGTGACCGTGTCAGCCAAAGCTCTCGTTAGTCTCGGTTGTGTCGGGCTGCTCGCCGGGTGCACCTCGTTCTACGATGTCGCCATCGAGACGCCGCTTACGCCGAAGCTGGACATCTCGAGGTTCCAGCGAGTGCTGATCGCCGGCTTCGTCTCGGGCGGCTCGGACGACGTCGACGCCAACCTCGAGACGGCCCGGCTGCTCCGCAGTCAGCTCCGCCGCAACTCGGACCTGCAGGTCGTCGACGCGGACGTCCTTCCCCTGCTCGAGATCGCGGCCGAGCGGGGGAACGGGCCGGAACGGCCCGGCGGCACCGTCCCCGACGGGTTCGAGCCGGCCGAGGGGTCCGGCGAGGCCGAGCCCGTCGAGGACGACGATTCGATGAGCGAAGAGCAACTGGAGAGCTACGAGACGATCTTCGCGAACATCGGGTTCTGGCGCGACCTCGGCGAGGAGTACCAGGATCCGCTCATCCTGACCGGCACCATCTACTTCTCGCCGCACGCCCGCTCGGGCATGGTAACCAGCCAGCGCGAGGTCTACGACTCGTTCGGGCGGCGCCGCACCGTGCCGGTGCGCACCTATCGCGACCGTCGCGGCTTCGTCCTGAGCCCGAAGTTCATCTTCATCGACGGCTCTACCGGCACGACGCTCTACACCGAGCGCCACCGCGAGGAGATCCTCTACGACGCGTCGCAGAACACGCCGGCCCTGTCGTCCTACTTCGAGCTGATGGACCGGCTGCTGCCGTCCGTGCTCGGGGCGTTCAGCACGCAGAGCGTGCGCGGAACCCGCACGCTCCTGCGCTGAGGCGGCGCGGCGGCGAGACCCGCGGTCACGTTGGCGTCCCACCGGCGCGGAACCTCGGCGTGGCGGGCTTCGGGGTCGGCGCTTCGGTCGAGGCAACTTTACAGACGCGCCGGTCGCGAGTACCCTGGATAGCGGGTACGAGGCGTCCGAAGCGCCTCTGATGCGAACGAGAGGTCCAGCGCGTGTACGCCATCATTCAAGCCTCCGGACACCAGTACAGGGTGGAGCCGGGACAGGTAGTCGATATCGACCGAATCGGCAAGGAGCCCGGGGAGGCGGTCACGTTCGACCACGTGCTGCTGGTCGGCCGGGACGACGGCTCGGTCACGACCGGAAGCCCTGCCGTCCCCGGAGCGACCGTGACCGGGTTCGTCGATTCCCACGACCGCGGACCGAAGATCCGGGTGTTCCGGCACAAGCGCCGCAAGGGGATGCGGCGTACCCGCGGTCATCGCGCCGACCTCACCAGGGTCCGCATCAGCGACATCTCCGATTCCGACTGAGGCAGTCATGGCGCACAAGAAGGGACAAGGCAGCTCACGGAACGGCCGTGACAGCAATGCCCAGCGTCTGGGAGTGAAGCGCTTCGACGGCAACATCGTCACCGGCGGCTCGATCCTGGTGCGGCAGCGCGGACAGCGGTTCCGCCCGGGCGTGAACGTCGGCATCGGGAAGGACGACACGCTCTTCGCCAAGATCGCGGGCCGCGTGCGATTCGAGGACCACGGCAGGCGAGGGCGGGCGATCAGCGTGTTGCCGCTGGAGGCCTAGGAGAGTCTGCGCCGTAGAACGGTGCAGACTCCTAGCAGGGTCGGTTGGGCGCCCAGCGGAGCCGAAGGCGACGATGGGCGGGCTAGGAGCCCGCAGCCGGGAACGTTGCGGACTCCGGGCGGGTTGGTCGGCCGCCTGGCGGACCATGGGCCGGCCAAGCCGCGCGGCCCCTTCCCTCGGACGCGGCCACTCGCAAACGGGCCACCAGGAATTCGAATTCCTCAAGGCATGTTCGTCGACGAGGTCGACATCCACGTCGCCGCCGGTGACGGCGGGCATGGGTGCCTGAGCTTTCGTCGCGAGAAGTCGGCGCCCCGCGGGGGGCCCGACGGCGGTGACGGCGGCGACGGCGGCTCGGTCTACCTGGTCGCGAGCTCCCACCTGAACACGCTCGTCAACTACCGTTTCCATCCGACCTACTCGGCCCGCCGCGGCGCCCACGGGAGCGGGTCGACCCGCACGGGCCGCAACGGCCGCGACCTGCAGCTCGAGGTCCCCGCGGGCACCGTCGCCTTCGAGCATCATGACGACACGCTCGTGGAGCTGGCGGACCTGGTCGAGCCGGGACAGCGCGTGATCGTCGCCCGCGGGGGGCGCGGGGGCCGCGGAAACCGCCGATTCGTCAGCGCGACCAACCAGGCTCCGCGGCGCACCGAGCCCGGCCGGCCGGGAGAGCAGCGTCACCTGCGGCTTCAGCTCAAGCTTCTCGCCGACGTGGGACTGGTGGGTTTCCCGAACGCCGGGAAGTCGACGCTCATCGCCCGCATCTCCGCCGCGCGACCGAAGATCGCCGACTACCCGTTCACGACCCTGAGCCCCAACCTCGGCGTGGTCGACCTCGGCGACGACCGCAGTTTCGTGGTGGCCGACGTCCCCGGCCTGATCGCGGGGGCCCACGCCGGGCACGGCCTCGGGGACCGGTTCCTGGCGCACCTCGAGCGCACGCGCGTCCTCGTGCACCTGGTCGATGTCTCGTCGCTGAGCGGACGGGACCCGTGCGAGGACTTCGATGTCGTCTGCCGCGAGCTGTCCTCCTTCCATGAGGACGGCGCGGGTGACGGGGTCCGGGGACGGTTGTCCGACAAGCCCCAGATCGTCGTGGGGAACAAGATCGACGCCCTCGACGAGCCGGCGCGGCTCGAACGGCTTCGCGCCCACGCGCGACGCCGCGGGGTCGACCTCCACGCGATTTCCGGCGTCACCGGAAAGGGGGTCGCCGGTCTTCTCGAAGCCGTCTGGACCCGCCTTCGCGACTCGGACGGCGCCATCGCAGCCGCGACCACGCCCGCATGAGTGCAGCAGCCCCGCGCATCGGCGTCCTCGGAGGACGATTCGACCCCGTTCACCACGGGCACCTCGCCACCGCCGCGGTCGCGCGGCGGCGCCTGCAGCTCGCCCGGGTGCTGATGCTGCCCTCGCGGTTCTCGCCCCACCGGAAGCGGCCGGCCCGGGCCAGCGGGGCCGACCGTCTGGCCATGGTGGCCCTGGCCGCGCAGGACGACCCGTCCCTGGAACCGTGCGAGCTGGAGCTGACGGCCGAGGAGCCCTCCTATACCTCGATGACCCTGCAGCGGCTGCACGAGCGGGGACATTCCCGCGCGGCCCTGTTCTTCATCGTCGGGGCCGACGCCTTCACGGACATCGCCGCCTGGCACGACTATCCGCGCCTGCTCGACGCGGCCCACTTCGTGGTCGTCTCCCGCCCCGGACACCCGGTGAGATCGCTCCCCGATGCCCTCCCGGCCTTGCGGCCGCGACTGTGGACGGTCACGAACGACACGGGCCCACCTGGCGAGGAAACCCTGCGCACGCCGCGCGTGTTCCTGGTCGACGCGGACACGCCGGACATCTCGTCGACCGACATCCGCACGCGCGTCGCGAACGGCTGCCCGGTGGAGGAACGCCTTCCCGCGCCGGTCGCCGCGTACATCGACCGCCGGCGGCTCTACGCGAGCGACCCGCTGGCAAGAGAGTTGCATGACTGACCACGAGGCCGCCTTGCCCGGCACGGCGGCGGAATCGCTGCCGGAACCGCTGCGCCAGGCTGTCGAAGCGGCGCGAGACCGGAAGGCGGGGGATCTGCTGGTCCTCGACCTGCGCGGGTCCGACGCCTTCACCGACCATTTCCTGATCTGCTCGGGTCACAGCCCGCGCCAGGTCACCGCGATCGTCGACGGCGTTCTCGCGCGGCTCAAGGCGCTCGGCGTACGGCCGTCCAGCGTCGAGGGCTACACGGGGGCCAACTGGGTGCTGATCGACTGCTTCGACTTCATCGTCCATGTGTTCACCCCGGACACCCGACGCTTCTACGCGCTCGAGCGGCTCTGGGGCAACGCCGTCCGCCGGGAGGTATAGCCGCGCGCCGGTGGAGCGGACGCCCCGCCGCGGGCCCGCCCGCCCGGCGGGGCGTGTCGCGCGCCGCCTGGCGGAGGCGGGACGGCAGGGCCTGGACGCCCTGCTCGCGGTGCTCCTGGCCCCGGGCTGCGCGGTGTGCGGAATCGTGCTCGACGCGCCGACGCGCGGGCCGGTCTGCGCGGCATGCTGGCGGGCCGTGCTCTGCTTCACGCCTCCCGTCTGCGACCGCTGCGGCGGTCCGCTGCCCGGCCCGACGGAAGCCCCGCCGGCCGAGCGCTGCCGCCGCTGCCGGCGGCCGCACGCCCTGATATCCCGTCGACGCGCGGTGGGGCCCTACGAGGGCACCCTCCGCCAGCTCGTGCGCGCCCTCAAGTACGAGCAGCGCCATGCCCTCGCGCCTCGGCTGGCGACACTGATGCGGACGTCGGGGGCGGAAATACTGGCCGGTGTCGACTGCGCGGTGGCGGTTCCGCTGCACCCGCGGCGGCAGCGGGCGCGGGGCTTCAATCAGGCGGCGGAGCTGGCCGCCCGGCTCGGCCTCCCGGTCGTCGACGCCCTGCGGCGCATCCGGGCCACCGCACCCCAGACGGACCTCCCGGCGGGACGGCGCCGCGTCAACGTGCGGGGGGCCTTCGCTCCGGCCCGGCGGTTCGGCGTCCGGCCCGGCGGCGCGGCCGTCGAGGGAGCGTGCGTGCTGCTCGTCGACGACGTCACGACGACGGGGGCGACGCTCGATGCCTGCGCCCGCGTCCTGCGGCGAGCCGGGGCCCGCGAGGTACGGGCGCTCACGCTGGCGCAAGCCGTTCGCCGATCTCGGCCATGACGTCGTCCGCGACCTCGGCCTTCGCGCGGCTGCCGTCAACCCGGATCCAGCCGCCCTGCTCCGCCTGGCGCAGGTAGCTGGCGCGAACCCGGGTGAGCAGCGCCAGGTCGCGTTCGTAGCGGTCGAGCCCGATCGACTTCCGGGTCGCGGCGAGCTCGGGGGGGATGTCGAGGAGCAACGTCACGTCGGGCGGGGGGAGGAACCTCTGCATCTGGTGGAGCCACTCGACGTCGAGGTCCTGCGCTTCGCCGTAGGCCACGCCGGAGGCGACGTACCGGTCGCAGATGACGATGATCCCCGCCTCGAGCCAGCGCAGGAGGTCCGCCTTGCGCTCGTAGCGGTTGGCGACGTAGAGGAGCTGCATGACGTCCGGTCCGTAGTCGCGCTCCCCTTGAAGCGCGCGGGCGATCTCCTCCCCGATGGAGGTGCCGTAGTCGGGGAACGACTCGAGCCGCGCCCGCCGGCCCTCGGCCCGCAACGCATCGCGCAGAAGCTGTCCCTGGGTTTCCTTCCCCGCCTGATCGAGTCCCTCCAGCGCAATCAACATCGGCACATCTCCCAGCCCGACAATCGTCGCCTGACGGCTCCGCCCGGCGCCCGACCGACCCTCCGGGAGCCCGCGCCGTTCCGCGGCGACTCCCGGCCCGGCAATCGTCGCCTGACGGCTCCGCCCGGCGCCCAACCGACCCTCCGGGGAGCCCCGCTCTACGGCGCCGACTCCCCGGGCACGGGCGCCGCAACCTCGCCGGCGAGCTGCTCGTCCATGGTCTGCCGGCGGCGCACGACGCGCCAGGCCGATGCGTCGACCATGACCTCGGCCGGCAACGGATGCCGATTGTAGTTGGACGACATGGCGGATCCGTAGGCGCCGGCGTCGAGCACGGCGACCAGATCGCCCACCGCCGGCAGCGGCAGCCGCCGCTCGACCCCGAAGACATCCGAGGACTCGCAGATCGGGCCGACGACGTCGCAGGTCACCATGTCGGCCTCACGCCCCTCCACCAGGGCAATCCGGTGATACGCCCCGTACAGAGCCGGCCGCATCAGCTCGCTCATGCCGGCGTCGAGCACCACGAACCAGGCCCCGTCGGCCCGCGGCTTCACGTCGACCACCGACGCCAGCAGGACGCCCGCGGGGCCGACGACGGCGCGGCCCGGCTCGACGACGAGAGTCAACCCCGTCGGCCGAACCACCTCGACGAGGGCCGCCGCGTAGGCGTCCACCGGCGGCGGCTGCTCGCCGCCCCCGTCTTCGTAGGCGATGCCCAGCCCGCCGCCGAGGTCGAGGTGCTCCAGCTTCACGCCGTCGTCGGCCAGCTCCCGCGCCAGGGCGACCACCGCCGCCGCCGCCTGCCGCAGCGGCGCCAGCCCGAGCATCTGGGAACCCACGTGGATGTGGAGCCCGGTGAAGCGCAGCCCGGCGTGGCGGACGGCATCGCGGACGATCGCCCGCGCGTCGCCGATCGCGACTCCGAACTTGTGCCGGCTCAGGCCGGTGGAGATGTGGGGATGGCTGTCGGCGGCGATGTCGGGGTTGACGCGGAGGGCGACGCGGGCGGTCGTGCCGCGCCGTCGCGCGGCGCAGGAGATCCGCTCCAGCTCGCCTGCCGATTCGGCGTTGATCGCCTTGACCCCGAGCTCGACCGCCCGGTCGATCTCCGCCGGGGTCTTGCCCACTCCCGTGAAGACGATGTCCCCGGGGGCGAAGCCGGCCCGCAGGGCCACCTCGATCTCGCCGCCGGAGTTGGCGTCCACGAGACCGCCGGCGGCCCGAACCACCTCGACGACCGCGAGGTTGGAGTTGGCCTTCAGCGCGTAGTGGACGGCGTGAGGCCACGGGCCGAACGCGGCCCGGAAACGGCGCACCCGTTCTCGAACGACCGCCGCGCTGTAGACGTAGACCGGCGTTCCGACCTCTGCCGCCACCGCGGACAGCGGCACGCCGTCGCATTCCCACCCCCCGCCGCCGCGAACGAAGCCCGACATGGAAGGCGCATTGTACGGCACGGCGCCGGGGCTCGCACCGGCGCCGCGCATCCGCCGCCACGGCCGGACACCGCCCGGCAGGGGAACGGACGCGAATTGACCGTCCCCGGCGGCGTCGCTATACTCCGTCGACTGGCGTTTCGCCCGCCCGTCAGGGACCCATGCTCGCGAGTTCCGTGCCCTCCTCATCCGAGTCGATCGACGAGCTGATCGAACGGTGTCTCGCGGGAGACGAGCGCGCGTGGGACCAGATAGTCACCCGGCACTGGCGCAGGGTCTTCAACGTCGCCTACAAGTTCGTGGGCCGGCACGACGTGGCCGAGGACCTGACCCAGGAGATATTCCTGAAGATCTTCAGGGCGCTGGCCACGTTCGACCGGCGCGCCAACTTCCAGACGTGGCTCATCAGCGTCAGCCGCAACCTGTGCATCGACCACTACCGCAGCGTCCGAAGGGAACGCGAGCTCGTGGACCGGAGCGTGGACGCGGAGGCCGCCTCGCCCGTCAGCCGCGAGCCCGACGCCCTCACCGCCCTGGAGCGGAGCGATCGCCGGGTACTGCTGCATCGGGCGCTCGAGGAGCTGCCCGACACCCTGCGCACCGCCGTGCTCATGCGCGACATCCAGGAGCAGTCCTACCGCGACATCGCCCGGGCGCTGGACCTCCCGGAGGGCACGGTGAAGTCACGGATCAACCGCGGCCGCCACGAGCTGGCCCGGCAGATCCGCCGCCTGGCCGCCGAGGCCGAGGCACGGAGCGCCCGGGCCCGCAGCCAGGAGTGACCATGAAGCTCACCACCGAACAGCGCGACAACGTCGCCATCGTCCGCGTCGGCGAAGAGCGGCTCGTGTACCCCCTGCTGCCGACCTTCGCGGACACGGTCGTGACGATGATCGCGGGCGGCGCCCACAACGTCCTCATCGATCTGTCGCCGGTCGTCTACGTGGACAGCGCCTCCATCGGGTGCCTGATGGACCTGTATCGGAAGTCGGCGGCGGCCGGGGGCACGCTGAAGCTGGCGAACGTTCAGAAGCGGGTCGAGACGATGTTGACGATGACCGGAGCGCAGCACTTCATCGAGATCCACGGCGACGAGCCCGGTGCGCTCGCGGCCTTCGGGGTGTGACATGCGCAGTATCACGACGACCAGCGGAACCGAGCTGCCGCTCGACGGCGATCTGCTGGCGATGCTCGAGACCTTGTACAAGGAGCTGAACACCCGCTACGCCCTCGATCGCACGTTCGAGGAGACGGTGCGCGAGATCGCCCACCTGCTCGAGCAGATGACCGACGAGGAGCGGCGCGCCTACCTCGCCGAAAGCCTCTTCCTCAACACCGTCACCTACGAGAACGAGCGCCTGGGGGCGTACATGCGGAGGGTCACCGGGAACGCCTGAAGGCCGCCGGAAGCCGGGCCGCGGGTCAGCGGGTGACGAAGTCGGGCGCCTCGGCGGCGACCGCCGCGGCCGGCGCGTGCTCGAGCCCCGGCGACTCGACGATCCGCCAGGCGTCCGGCGCCTCCAGAATCTTCGCCGCGAAGGCGGTATGCAGCTCGTGGCCGCCGCGGTGGGCGACGAGATGACCGATGACGGGATGGCCCACCAGGGCGAGATCCCCGATCGCGTCGAGAATCTTGTGGCGGACGAACTCGTCCTCGAACCGCAGCCGGCTGTTCAGGATCCCGGTGTCGCCCAGCACCACCGCGTTCTCGAGCGACCCCCCGAGGGCGAGGCCCTTCCGGCGGAGCATCTCGACCTCCTTGAGGAACCCGAACGTGCGGGCCGGCGCGATCTCGTCGACGAACGACGCCTCCGTGACGGTGAGGGTGCGGCTCATGTGCCGGAGCAGCGGGTGGTCGAAGCTGATGCTGTAGGACACCTTGAAGTGGTCCGACGGGTAGAGGGCGATGCGCTTGTCGCCGCGCGACAGCGACACCGGCCGGAGCACCTTGAGGTAGCGCCTCGGCGCGGACAGCCGCCGCAGTCCCGCCTCGTGCAGCAGGTACACGAACGAGGCCGCGCTGCCGTCCATGATCGGCACCTCCGGCTGGTCGAGGTCGACGACCACGTTGTCCACGCCGAGGCTCGCCAGCGCCGCCAGCAGGTGCTCGACGGTCCGTACCGTCTCGGCGTTTCGCGACAGCCCGGTGGCGTAGTGCAGCCGGTCGACGTTGTCCACGGTCGCGGGTATCTCGACCCCGTCGAGATCCGCCCGGCGGAAACGGATGCCGCTCCCGGCCGCGGCGGGCCGCAGCGACAACGTGACCTTCCGGCCCGAATGCAGCCCGATTCCGGTGCAGGAGACGGAACGTCGGACGGTGTGCTGAAAATCAGTCACGGAGCGGCGACCTCCAGGGGGGCGCGGACGACCGATCGACGACAGGACGCCGTCCAGGGTGCTTCACCGAACCGGTTATCGGCATGTTCCGCGAGTTCATGCACGACTCGACCTTTCCGCCACCGTAACACATCTGTCACGCGTGCGGCGCCGCCGTTCCCTGGGCGAACAGCTCCGCCAGGCATCGGCCGGTGGCCGACCCGGGCTCGGCCGCGACCTCCTCCGGCGTCCCCGCCGCCACCACCCGGCCGCCGCCGTCGCCGCCGCCGGGCCCGAGATCGATCACGTGATCGGCGCTCTTGACGACGTCGAGCTGGTGCTCGATCACGACGACGGTGTTGCCCTGGTCGACCAGCTTCTGCAGCACGTCGAGCAGCTTGCGCGTGTCCTCGAAGTGCAGCCCGGTGGTCGGCTCGTCGAGGATGTAGACGGTGCGGCCGGTGCTCCGGCGGGACAGCTCCTTCGCCAGCTTGACCCGCTGCGACTCGCCGCCGGACAACGTCGTGGCCGACTGCCCCAGCGCGATGTAGCCCAGCCCGACGTCCTGCAGCGTGCGCAGCTTGGCGGCGACGGCGGGCACGTTCTCGAGCAGGGGCAGCGCCTCGTCGACGGTCAGCTCCAGGACGTCGGCGATGGACGCCCCCCGGTACCGGACCTCCAGCGTCTCCCGGTTGTAGCGGCGCCCCTTGCACTGCTCGCAGGTGACGTAGACGTCGGGCAGGAAGTGCATCTCGATGGCCTTCACCCCGCCCCCCTGGCACGCCTCGCACCGGCCGCCCTTGACGTTGAAAGAGAACCGCCCGGGCCGATAGCCGCGGGCCCGCGCCTCGGCGAGCATCGCGAACAGCTCGCGGATGAGGGTGAAGAGGCCGGTGTAGGTGGCGGCGTTCGATCGGGGGGTCCGGCCGATGGCGGTCTGGTCGATCTGGATGACCTTGTCCACCAGATCGGCGCCGTCGATGCGCCGGTGGGGACCGGGCGGCGCGGTGGCGCGGTACAGATCGCGGGCGAGCGCCCGGTACAGGATGTCGTTGACGAGGGTCGACTTCCCGGAGCCGCTCACCCCGGTAATCACGTTGAACAGCCCGAGGGGAATGGCCACGTCGACGTTCTTGAGGTTGTTGGCCCGCGCGCCCCGGATGACGAGCTCCCCCCGGAGCGAAGGACGGCGGACTCGGGGGACCGGAATGCCGAGCTCGCCCCGGAGGTAGCGCCCGGTCAGCGACGGGTGCCCGTTCGCGGTCAGCTCCGCCGGAGTCCCCTGAAACATCACCTCCCCGCCGTGGACCCCCGCCCCCGGCCCGAGATCGACCACGTAGTCGGCGGCCCGGATGGTCTCCTCGTCGTGCTCGACCACCACCACGGTGTTCCCGAGGTCGCGCAGCCGCCCCAGCGTCGACAGCAGCAGGCGGTTGTCCCGCTGGTGCAGGCCGATGGAAGGCTCGTCGAGCACGTAGAGCACGCCGGTGAGGTTGGCGCCGATCTGGGTGGCGAGCCGTATGCGCTGCCCCTCTCCCCCCGACAGGGTGGCCGCGCTCCGCGCCAGCGTCAGGTAGCCGACGCCGACGCCGGTGAGAAACCGCAGCCGGTCACGGATCTCCCGGAGCACGCGGCCGGCAATCAGCTCCTCGCGCTCGGACAGCTCGACGGCGGCCAGCGCCGCATCGGCCTTCGCCAGCGGCAGCCGGGTGTACTCGGCGATGGTGCAGCCCTTCACCCGCACCGCCCGGCTCTCGGGCCGCAGGCGCTCGCCGTCGCAGGCGGGGCAGACCTGCAGGGAACGGAGCGGCTCGAGCAGCTCCTGCTGGGCCCAGGTTCCCGTCTCGTAGCGGCGCCGCAGGTTGGGCAGAATCCCCTCGAAGTCGCGCCCGAAGGGCTCGCGGCGCCGACCGCCGCGCCGGCGCCCACCGTCGTCCGGCTGCGCCGCGGAGGGGCGGGGGCCGTTCAGCAGGGTGTCGCGGTGCCGGCGAGGCAGCCGGTCGAACGGCCGGTCGAGCTCGATGCCGAAGTGCCGGCTCAGCCCATGGAGCGCCTCGCGGACCAGCCCCTCGTCGCCGTCGGCCCACGGGGCGATCGCCCCCTCCCGCAACGACTTCGACCCGTCCGGCACGATGCGGGCGGGATCGAAGTCGTCGACGGCGCCGAGGCCCTGGCACGCCGTGCAGGCGCCCTGCGGCGAGTTGAACGAGAACACCCGGGGCGTGATCTCGGGCACGCTCACCCCGCACTGCACGCACGCGAGCCGCCGCGAGAACAGCCGGTCGCCGCCCGCCAGGGTGTTGATGATCACGACGTCGTCGGCGAGCCCCAGCGCCAGCTCGATGCCGTTCCGCAGACGCCGCTCCACCCCGGCCCGGACGACGAGCCGGTCGACGAGCACCGCGATGTCGTGGTTCCGGCGGCGCTCGAGCCTGATGTCCTCTTCGAGGGAGCGGACCCGCCCGTCGACCCGCACCTTGGCGAACCCCCTGGCCCGGAGGGCCGCGAGGTCCTTCCTGAACTCGCCCTTGCGGCCGCGCACGATCGGCGCCAGCACGTTGATGCGCTCGTCGGTCGGGCCCGCGAGGACCATCTCGACGATGCGGTCGACCGACTGCCGGGTGATCGGCCGGTCGCACCGCGGGCAGTGGGGCACGCCGATGTTGGCGAACAGCAGTCGCAGGTAGTCGTAGATCTCGGTGACGGTCCCGACGGTCGAGCGGGGGTTCGACCCGGTGGTCTTCTGCTCGATGGAGATGGCGGGCGAGAGACCGTCGATCAGGTCGACGTCGGGCTTCTCGACCTGCTCGAGGAACTGGCGGGCATAAGCCGACAGCGACTCCACGTAACGCCGCTGCCCTTCGGCGTAGATGGTGTCGAAGGCCAGCGACGACTTGCCCGACCCGGACAGCCCGGTGACGACGACGAAGCGATCGCGCGGCAGAGTGACGTCGATGCTCTTGAGGTTGTGGACGCGGGCTCCCCGTACCTCGATGCGATCGTGAGCCATCGCCGTGATCAGGCCTCCGCCCGGAAAGCGTCGCCTACGGCTCCGCTCGCCGCCCAGCCAACCCTGCCTGGAGTCTGCACCGCTCCACGGCGCGGACTCCAAGCCCCGTCGGGCCGCGCTCACCGGCCATCCCCGGCGACGCCCCAACCGACGATGCTATCACGGCGTCGGGCCGGGCAGACGATCGAACCGGTACACCCTGTCGTCGGACGCCACCACCGCGCCGCCGTGCCGGTCGAAGGCGACCCCGACGAGGCATGGCGCCGCCACGACCGGCTCCGCCTCGTCGGGGCCCCGGACCCGATAGAGGCCGCTCGCCCCGGCCAGGGCCTCGACGACGTGAAGGGTGCCGCGGACGTCGAAGGCCAGTCCCTGGGGCCGGCCGAATCCCCGGTGGATCGGGGTGACGGCACCCGTCGGATCGATGCGGTACACCGAATCGCGGGTGGCCAGCGTCGGCGCCGTCACGTAGAGGTCGCCGGTGGGGGCCATGCCGAGGTGGAACGCGGCCACGCTGGGAGGCAGAGTGGCGAACGGCGACACCTCTCCCGACGCGGCGACCTTGAAGATCGTGCCCGACCGGTCGCCGACGAACATCGTTCCCGCCTCGTCGAACGCCAGCCCGCAGGCCACTCCGAGCTCCGCCGCAAGCTGCTTGTGCTGTCCGTCGGCCTCGACCCGGAACACCGCGCCGTCGAAACGGCTGGACACGCACAGCCGGCCGATGGGGTCGAGGGCAAGAGACGTCGGGTTGGTGATGCCGGTCACGAACGGCTCGCGGAAGCCGTCCCGCCGGAGCCGGAACACCGACACCGGCGCAGACTCCCCGCGGGTCCCGCTGTAGGTCAGGAACAGCGTCCCGTCGGCGTCGATGACCGGGCTGTCCACCTGGTGCACGCCGGTGGCGACCTGTGCGCCGACCTCGAGCCGGGCCGCCTCGCCCGGCGCAGTGCCGAGGCGGACGGGCAGCGAGCCGCCCGCCGCCTCCGGTGGCACCAGGCAGGCGACCCGATCCCTGCCCGCGTACACCACCTGCGCGGGATGGTCGCCGATCCACACCTCGGGCACCCGGCCGCCGTCCCCTCCGACGCCGGGTCCGAGCACGGCGATCCGCCCCCCGGCGACCGCCGCCGCCGGATGCACGGACGTGATTCGGGGGCCGGAGGCCTGAGTCATCGACGACGGCGGGAGCGGGGGGCCGGGAGCCCGTGGCGCCACGGGCTCCTACGCCGGATCCAGCTCGACGTTCCAGTAGAGGTAGTCCCGCCAACTGGCGGGCGTGTCGCGCAGGCCGACGGCGATGCGCACGGTCGCGGGCCGCACCGGGCGCCGGGGCGTCCGGATGACGCGCATGCCCGCCTCGGCGGGCGTGCGCCCGCCCTTCCGCCGGTTGCACGTCACGCAGGACGTGACGATGTTCTCCCAGTCCTTGCGCCCGCCGTAGCGGACCGGAACGACGTGGTCGAAGGTCAGCTCCGCGGGTGCGAACCCCCGGCCGCAGTACTGGCAGACGTGGTCGTCACGGGCATAGATGTTGGCGCGCGAGAACGGCACCAGGTTGAAGTGGCGCTTGATGGTGATGTAGTTCAGCAACCGGATCACCGAGGGCAGCTTGACCGTCAACGAGACCGACCGCACCTCGCGGTCGTAGACCGAGAGCACCTCGACCTTCCCCTGACACCACAGCCTTATCGCCCGCCGCCAGTCGACGACCTTCAACGGTTCGTAGGTCGCATTGAGCAGCAGAGTGTGCTCCATGGGTTTCGCACCGTTCCGGTTCGCCAGCCCAAAAAGCCGATTGTGCCTGAATTCGCTATTTCGTGTCAAGCGGACCGGCCGGTCCTAAAGTCTTGCCGCCTAATGAGTTATGGCACGACCGCGGTCTCTCCCCTGTCCCTGTCGGGGGCAGGCGCCGACAGTACAGGACGATGCGCCGCTTCGTCTGGTGTCCGCTGCTTCTCGTTCTCGCCGGATGCGCGATACGCCCCGGCGCGACGCCGCAACCGTTCCCCAGACCTCACCTCGCACCCCCGGACGCGGCCGTCGGCCGGGCCGGGGAACGCCCCGCGCCCGACGCGGTCACCGCCACCGCCCTGGAGTACCTGGGGGTGCCGTACCGGTGGGGCGGCAGCACCCCGCGGGGGTTCGACTGCAGCGGATTCACCTGGTACGTCTTCAGCCGCCACGGCATGGAGCTGCCGCGGGTCGCGGCCGACCAGTATCGCGTCGGCAAGCGGATCGACCGCAACGCGGTTCGACCGGGAGACCTGCTGTTCTTCGAGACCATCTCCGAGGGACCGTCGCACGTGGCGCTGGCCCTCGACGCCGATCGGTTCGTCCACGCGCCGTCGAGCCGGGGAAAGGTCCGCGTCGAGCGCCTGAGCTCGCAGTACTGGGCGAGCCGCTTCCTCGACGCCCGGCGCGTGCTGTAGACCGCCCCGAACGGTCCTGAGCTCCTCGAGGATCGGTGGGTCGCCGAGCGGCGCCGACGGCGCGGCTCAGGCGCCGGCCGGCGCGGCCGCGAGATGCTCGATCTGCCGGCGGATCTCCTCCACCGCGTCGGGGCCGACCGGCGCCAGCGGGCGGCGGGGCCGCCCCCCGGCGTATCCGAGCTCGTCGAGGGCCGCCTTCAACCCCGGGATGCCGTGCCTGGTGGTCAGCAGCCGGGCGAGCGGGACGACCTGCCGCTGCAGGGCGCGCGCCTCGTCGTGACGGCCCGCCGCCACGTGCTCGCAGATGCGCACGCAGGCGTCGGGAATCGCGCACGCGAGGGCCAGGATGCCGCCGCTCGCGCCGAGCGCGAGGCTCGCATAGAACGTCGGCGCCGACCCGACGAGAACGTCGAAGCCGTCCCCGGCCACGCCGATGAGATCGCCGACGTAGCCCAGGTCGGGGCCCGACTCCTTCAACCCCGCGATGTTGGGGTGATCAACGAGCCGGGCGACCGCCTCGACCGGCAGGGTGACGCCGGTGAGGGCAGAGAAGTTGTACAGGACGACGGGCACCGGCGACGCATCGGCCAGCGCCGCGTAGTGGCGCACGAACGCCTCGGTGGTGAGCTGCTTCTTGAAGTAGGACGGCGTGCGGACGAGCACGGCGTCGGCCCCGGCGTCCGCCGCCCGGCGCGCGGCGGCGATGGCCGCGCGGGTCGACTGGCGGCCGGTGCCCGCGAGCAGCAGGCGGTCGCCGGGCACGCGCCCGCGCGCCTCGCGAATCAGCCGGTCCGTCTCGTCGTCGTCGACGAGCGGCGCCTCGCCGGTCGAGCCGAGCACCACGAGCCCGCGCAGCCGCGTACCCATCCAGCGATCGATGTTGGCGCGCCAGGCGTCGAGGTCGATCGCCTCGTCGTCGGTGAACGGGGTCGGAATGGGGGCGAGCACGCCGCTGATGGTCATGGTTCGGCTCGTTGCATGAGGCGCGGGACAAGGACGAAGAGACGACAGCTACGGTAGCGACGTGGCCCGGCGGTTGTCAAACGCATCCCGTCGAACCGCCGGACCGCGGGGTGTACGCCGGACCGCGGGGTGTACAAGGCAGGGCCCGGCGGCGCCGTCTCGAGACGGTTCCGGCCGGGTCGGGGGTGGGTCACGGGCGGATGCGGGCCGCGGTGCCGCCGATTGACTACCGGCCGGCCACGGCGCGTGAGGCTTGAGATGTGACGTGCGCCCGGCTCGCCGCGTGGACGCGGCGCCCGAGCGACGAATGCCAACTATCCATGCAAGTGGCGCGCCAGTTTCCAGACACATCGACAGAAACACTGCAAGTCATTTCAGGTCATAGACTTGCAATGAGCACGGGCTGGCCGGGGATGGTGCCGCTCGTGACCGGCCCCCCTCGAACGGGAACCATCGTTCGCCAACGATGTCGACGCCGGGCCCCGACCCGTACACATTTGGGGGCAGTGATGGCGGTCCCCGCGACCCGCCGGCCGGGGAACGGGAGAGCCGGAGTCAGCGTGGCTCGTCCGAGGGCCGGTTCGGCCGCAGCGGACGCGCGAGGATGCGCGCCTCCTCGACCACGCGGCCCGCGATCAGGTGCCGCTGGATGATCCGCTCGAGAACCGGCGGGTCGCACGCGCGGTACCACGTCCCCTCCGGGTAGACGACGGCGATCGGCCCGCCTTCGCAGACCCGCAGGCAGTTGGCCTTGGTGCGCAGCACGCCGCCCTGCTCGGACAGCCCCAGCTCGCGCAGCCGGCGCTTCAGATAGGTCCACGCGGCGAGGCCGCGCTCGCGTTCGCAGCACTTCGGATTGGTCTGGTCCGCGCAGAGCAGCACATGCCGCTCCGCCGCGTCCACCCCCACGGCGGCAGCGGCGCGCTGCTGGCTCTCGACGGAGCCCTTGCCGGAGTCGGGAGCGTCCATGATGCGCAGACTCGCGCCCGGGCGGGCAACTCGCGCGGACCCGGCGCGGCATCGCCCCTGAGCGGGAAGACGGGATCCGGCGGCAACGCCGGCGGCGGCACTGGAACGAGCCGCGCGACCCGCGTAGCATAGCACGCCATGAGCAAGCGCCCCACCGCCGTCCTCGACCGCGCCATGACCGTCTTTCTCGCCGCCGTCGAGCGCGGCGGCAACGCGCTCCCGCATCCCGGCACGCTCTTCGCCCTGCTCGCGGGAGTCATCGTCGTCATCTCGGCCATCGCGGCCCGCACCGGGGTCGAGGTCGTCCACCCCGGCACCGGCGAGCTGATCCGGCCGGTCAGCCTCGCCACGGTCGAGGGGCTGCACCGCATCCTCACCGAGATGGTCACGAACTTCACGAGCTTCGCGCCCCTCGGCACCGTGCTCGTGGCGATGCTGGGCATCGGGGTCCTGGAGAGCAGCGGGCTCATCGCGGCCGCCCTGCGCCTGCTCGTGCTGTCGGCGCCGAAGCGGCTCCTCACCTTCGTGATCGTCCTCGCCGGAGTCCTCTCGAACACCGCCAGCGAGATCGGCTACGTGCTGCTCGTGCCCCTCGGGGGCATCATCTTCCTCGGCGCGGGGCGCCATCCCATGGCCGGGCTCGCGGCCGCCTTCGCGGGGGTGTCCGGGGGGTACAGCGCCAACCTGCTGCTCGGCACCATCGATCCCCTGCTGGCCGGCCTTTCCGAGGAGGCGGCTCGCATCGTCGACGACGGCTACCGCGTCAACCCCGCCGCCAACTACTACTTCATGGTGGTCTCCACGTTCGTCGTCGCGGGGGCGGGAACCTGGGTGACGGAGCGGGTCGTCATTCCCCGCCTCGGCCCCTACGAGGGCGCCGCCGAGACCGGCGAGAACGATGCGGAGGTCATGCGGGAGCTCTCCGACGTCGAGAAGCGCGGCCTCTACGCCGCCCTCGCCGCGACCGGCATCTTCGTGCTCTTCCTGCTCTGGGGCACGGTGCCGGCCGACGGGTTCCTCCGCAACCCGGAGACCGGCGGGCTGCTGCGCTCGCCCTTCCTCTCGGGCATCGTCGCGTTCATCTTCATCGGCGGCCTCCTGATCGGCGTGGCCTACGGGGCGGCGACGGGCGCGTTCCGCAACGACGCCGACGTGATGAACGGCATGGGCAAGACCATCAGCACGCTGGGCACGTACCTCGTGCTGGTGTTCTTCGCGGCCCAGTTCGTCGCCTACTTCAACTGGACCAACCTGGGCCTGATCATGGCCGTCAAGGGCGCGGAGTGGCTGCGCGCCTCGGGGATGGGCGGCATTCCCCTCATGCTCAGCTTCGTGGTGCTCTCGTCCATCATCAACCTGTTCATGGGCAGCGCATCGGCCAAGTGGGCGATCATGGCCCCGGTGTTCGTCCCCATGTTCATGCTGCTCGGCTACACGCCCGAGCTGACCCAGACCGCGTACCGCGTCGGCGACAGCACCACCAACATCATCGCCCCGATGATGTCCTACTTCGCCCTCATCGTCGCGTTCTTCGAGCGCTACGACCGGCGGTCGGGCATCGGCACGGTGGTCGCGACGATGCTCCCGTACACGGTGACGTTCCTCGTCTGCTGGTCGGTCCTGCTGGTCGTCTGGATGCTGCTCGGCCTCCCGGTGGGCCCGGGGGCGGGATTGCGGCTCTAGCCCGCATTGACTCGTATGCCCTCGTACGCCAGAGTCTCGACGTCGGACTCCTCGTCCCTTGACTCGACGCGCTCGCCCGTCGCTAACCCGAGGGAGGAGTACGATCCAGCCATGCGGATGCCGATTCGGCTCCCGCCGCCCGAGGGCCGGCGCTTCGACGTGGTGGGGTTCGGCCTGAACATGACGGACCTGCTGGTCGTGGTCGAGCGCTTTCCGCGGCCCGACTCGAAGCAGCCGATCCGGCGGCACGCGTACTCGCCGGGGGGCCAGGCGGCGAGCGCCATGGTGGCGTGCGCCCGACTCGGCTGGCGAGCGCGCTACGTCGGATGCTTCGGCGACGACGACAACGGGCAGCGAGGGCAATCGAGTCTCGCCGCCGAAGGGATCGACGTCGGCGCGTGCCGCGTGGCCCGCGACACGCGGAACGGGATGTCGGTGATTCTCGTCGACGAGGGAACCGGCGAGCGCACGGTGCTCTGGACTCGCGACCCCGGACTGAAGCTGCGCCCCGACGACGTCGATCCCGCCGCGGTCTGCACGGGCCGTGTACTGCTCGTCGACTGTCACGAGACGGCGTCGGCGACGACGGCGGCGCGCGCGGCGCGCCGCGCCGGGGTCCGGACCATCATCGACGTCGAGCACGTCCGGGACGGCATCGACGCGTTGCTGGCGGAGATCGACGTGATCGTCACCGCCCGGGAGTTCCCGGCCGCGCTGACCGGCAAGGGCGCACCGGGGGCGGCGCTGCGGGCGATCCGGGACGCCTACCGCCCGGCCCTGGTCTGCATGACGCTGGGTGCGGAAGGCAGCCTGGCCCTCGTCGGCGACGTCGAGGTGAGGACGGCGGCGTTCCGGGTGCCGGTCGTCGACACCACCGGCGCCGGCGACGTCTTCCGCGGCGGCTTCATCTCCGGCTGGCTGCGCGGCGGCGACGGCGCGGAGGTCGAGGACGTGCTGCGCTACGCGAACGCGGCGGCCGCGCTCAAGTGCCGCGGCCTCGGCGCCCGCGAGGCGAGCCCGACGCCGGACGAGGTCGACGCCCTGCTCGCCGTTGCCCGGCTGGCGGCCGAGGCTGACAGGCAGGACCCGGCCCTCGAACGACGACTGGCCGATGAAGGGCTCGCGGACGAATCGCCCGAGGGCTGAGGGCGGCATCCGCCGAGCGGCCTCGCGCGGCCCCCTGTCGGCTCGTTGCGCGACATGAGGGCGCCGCCGTCCGCTCGCCCCGATCCAGTACAGGCAGCCGATTACGTAAACGAGGGCCCAGGAGCCTGCGCCACGGCGCGGATCCTGGCGGGCTACCGCCGCCACGCGAACAGCCGGCCGAGAATCGCCCGCTGGCGGTCGCTGAACCGCGCCTTCCGCAACTGGTTGGCGGCCTTGCGCCAGGCCTCGGCCTGGGTGGGATAGGGGTGGATGGCCGAGCCGATGACGCCGAGGCCGGCGCCCGCCTTCATCGCCACCGTCACCTCGCTGATCAGGTTGCCGGCGTCGGCGGCCACGACGGTGGCGCCGAGGATGCGGTCGGTCCCCTTCCGGACGTGGACCCGGGCGAAGCCGGCGTCCTCGCCGTCGAGCACCGCGCGGTCGACCTCGGCCAGGGGTTGCGTGAAGGTTTCGACCTCGATGCCCTTCGCCCCCGCGTCGGCCTCGTACATCCCGACGTGGGCTATCTCGGGCTCGGTGTACGTGCACCAGGGGATGACCAGCGACTCCGTCGACGCCTTCCCCAGGCCGAACGGGTGCGGGAACAGGGCGTTCTGAATGACGATCTGGGCCATCGCGTCGGCCGCGTGCGTGAACTTGTAGGGAGAGCAGATGTCGCCCGCCGCGTAGATGCGGGGGTTCGTCGTCCGGAGGTGGGCGTCGACGGTGACGCCGGCCCGGTCGAAGGCCACGCCGGCGGCCTCGAGGCCGAGCCCCTCGACGTTCGGCGCCCGGCCGACGCCGAGGAGGATCCCGTCGACGGTGACGTCCTTCGATTCGCCGCCGGCGGCATAGCGGATCCGCTTCCCGCCGGCATCCCCGCCATCCGCCGCGGGCGCAGCCGGCTCGACGGCGCCGATCGCGGCGCCGAGGACGAAACGCACGCCGTCGTGGGCCATCCGCGCCTGCACCACGGCGGCCGCGTCCGGGTCCTCGCGCGGGAGGATGCGAGGCGCCTGCTCGAGCACCGTGACCTCGCTGCCGAAGCGGGCGAACGCCTGGGCCAGCTCGCAGCCGATGGGGCCGGCCCCGATGACGGCGAGGCGCGGCGGCAGCTCGATCAGCGAGAAGACCGTCTCGTTGGTCAGGCAGCCGGCCTCGGCCAAGCCCGGTATCGGCAGTGCCGCCGCGCGCGCTCCGGTGCAGACGGCGGCTCGCGCGAACCGCAGGGTGGCGTCGCCCACCGCGACGGTGTCCGGCCCCGTGAACCGGGCCTCGCCGATGAAGACGTCGACGCCGAGACCCGCGAGCCGCTCGGCGGAGTCGACGTGGCTGATCTCGGCCCGCAGCCGGCGCATGCGGGCCATCGCCGCCCCGAAGTCGCGCTCGACCCCGCCGGGGAGGGTCAACCCGAACCCCGCGCCGTCCCGCGCCGACGCCCACACCCGCGCCGCCCGGAGGACGCCCTTCGACGGGACGCAGCCGACGTTGAGGCAGTCGCCGCCCATCAGATGCCGTTCGACGAGGGCCACCCGCGCGCCGATGCCGGCCGCGACCGCCGCCGTCACCAGCCCCGCCGTCCCCGCCCCGACGACGACGAGGTTGTAGCGGCCTTCCGGCGTCGGGTTGCGCCAGCCGGGCGGATGGACGTTGGCGGCGAGCTTGCGGTTGAAGGCGTCGTCCGGGAGGAGCGTGACAGAGTCCATTGGTAGATCCTACCTGGCCGTTCCTTCCAGAGTGCGTCCCCTATGGTACGCTTGCGGCGGGCCGAGGTGATGACGAAAGACGCACCCGCACCGGGTGTCGAGGCCGATCCGGCGGCGGCGGTGGCGCCGAAGGGAGGTCGCGCGTGACCGCCGGGGCATCGAAGGACCCGGCGGGATTCGCGCCCGGCTGGAACACGCGGATCCTGGTGGTCGACGACCAGCCGGAGATTCACGGGTCGACGGTGTCGGCGGCCACCGCCACGGTCAGGGATCGGCTCGTTTCCCCGGGCGCGAAGGTCAGGACGCCGCTCGCGGTCGTGTAGTCGATCTCCGCCTCGGCCGTCCCCGGCAGCGTCGCGTAGCTCACCGTCACGGTCCGACTGCCGGCCGGGGTCAGCGTCACCGTGAAGTCGCGTCGGTCGTGCCGACGTCTCCTTCCGCCACCGTCACGTCGGCGATCGCCAGCACCCCGCTCCCGTCGTCTCCGCCGCCGTCGTTCACTGGCGCGGGGTCGGCGAGGGTGACGGTGGCGGTGGCGGGGTCGCCGGCGTAGAAGCCCGCGGGCAGATCGCCCATCCCCAGCAGCACCGACTCGCCGGTCTCCTCCTCCTCGTCCGGCGTGGCGGTGACGGTGACCGTCTTGCGGGTCTCGCCCGCCGTGAACGTCACGCTCGACGCCGACAGCGTGTAGTCGCCCGCCGCGGCCCCACCCTGCGGCGACGCCGTCAGCGGAACCGTCACCGGCCGTTCCCGATCCGGCGCGCCCATCTCGATCTCGACCTCGGCCGCGGCACCCGCCTCGGTCGCCGTGTACGGACCGCGACCGAACCGGACGCGAATCCACCCTTCACCCTCCCCCGGGCGCGCGTCCGCGAGCGTCACGGTGGCGGTGGCGCGGGCCCCGGGCGAGAGGCCGCCGGACAGCGTCCCGAAGCCGAGCAGCACGGTCTCGTCGTTCTCCGCCTCGTCGTCGGCGAGGGCGGTGACCGTGATCGTCTTGCGGGTCTCCCCGGCCGCGAACGTCACGCTGGTCGCGGACAACTCGTAGTCGCCGGCGCCGACGAGACGGTCGACACCGAACGCCGCGATGTCGTCCTGCGGCGCCGCCGTCAGGTCTACCGTGACGGCGCCCTCCGGGTCGGCGCTCAGCACGACGGCGACCTCGACCGGCGGACCGCCCTCGGTCGCCCGGTACTCCGAGGCGCCGAACTCGACCGTGATGTCCGGGTCGCTCTCCCCGTCGGTGGTGGCGCTCGCCACGTTGGACGCCGGGCTGTCCCCCGCCTCGCTCCCGGCGAAGACGCGGTAGTGGTACGTCGTCGCCGGCGTCAGCCCCGTGTCTTCGTAGGTGGTCGCGACGCCGCTGGGCGGGGGCGCCACCCCGGTCCACCCGGAGACGCCGTCG
The DNA here is from genome assembly GCA_965215105.1 of Vicinamibacterales bacterium. GTDB lineage: Bacteria > Acidobacteriota > Vicinamibacteria > Vicinamibacterales > UBA8438 > JAJEEA01. The sequence goes on along the minus strand of OZ244051.1, from coordinate 6,086,934 downwards.
GGGGAACGCTCCAGCCCGTAGCCGGTCACCTCGGCCCGGCCCTCGCCGTCCGCGGCGTCCCACGACAGGTCGATCCGGGTCGAGCCTCCCGCCGTCGCCGTCAACGCCGGCGCCAGCGGCGGGTCGACGGGGTCGTTCGGGTCGTCGGGCTCCGGTGAGGCGTCGACGAGGGCCACCTCGGCCGTGGCCGGGTCGCCCGCGGGGAACCCCTCGGGCAGCTCGCCGAAGCCGAGGACCACCGACTCGCCGGTCTCCTCCTCCTCGTCCGCCGTCGCGGTGACGGTGACCATCTTGCTGGTCTCGCCCGCCGTGAACGTCACGCTCGTCGCCGACAGCGTGTAGTCACCCGACGCGGTCTCGCCCTGCGCCGTCGCCGTCAGCGGAATCGTCACCGTGACTTCCGGGTCGGCGGCCAGCACCACCGCCACCTCGGCCGCCGCCCCCCCCTCGTCGCCGTGTACGGACCCGCGCCGAACGAGACCGGGACCCGGCGTACCTGCTCCGGCGGCAGCGGCCCGGTCTCGTCCGTGAGGTTCACGACGACCGTGGCCGGGTCGCCGGCGGCGACGCCGTCCGGCAGGTCGCCGAAGCCGAGGAGCACCCATTCGCCGTCCTCCTCGTCCTCGTCCTCCTTCGCCCTGACGGTGACGGTCTTGCTGGTCTCGCCGGCGGAGAAGGTGACGCTCGACGGCACCGCGTAGTCGTCGGTGTCGGCCCCGCCCTGCGGGGCGTCGGTCAGCGGAATCGTGACGCTCTCTCCCGGATCGGCGGCCAGGAGGACGGCGACCTCCACCCCGGACTTGCCCTCGGCCGTCGTGTACGGCCCGGGACCGAAGGAGACGGGAATCGGCGCGGCGGTGTCCACGAACTCGACGAGGGCTTCGGCGAGAGTGGACTGCGTCAGCCCGGCGGGGATGCTGTCGAAGGAAAGGCGGATCTTCTCGTCGTCCTCATCCTCCCAGTCGAGCATCGCGGCGACGCTGACCGCCTTGCGCGTCTCGCCCGCCACGAAGACGACCTCGGTCGCCGAGAGGGTGTAGTCGCTCTCCGAGGCGCCGCCCTCGCGGCCGACGCGGAGGGACACGGTCTTGCTCTCGTCGGCGGCCGCGTCAAGAACGACGAACACGTCGACCGCCTCCCCCTCCGACACCTCGTAGCCGCTCTGCTCGAAGCCGACCCCTATGGGGGCGGCGGCTCCGCCGAGGATGGTGCCGGTGCCAGTCTCGAAGGTGACATGGGGGCCGAAGGCGAGGGATTCGAGTACCGTCCACACCGGGTCGACGCCGACGCTGAAGGTCTCGTCTCCCTCTTCCCGATCGTCGCGGAACGCATCGACCAGGATGGTCTTGCCGAACTGCTCCCCGAAGCCTTCGATCGTCAGGCGGTCGGTCGTCCGGAGCGAGAAGTCGCCGTCGGGCTGCCCCCACGACGCGGTGCCGGGGGAAACCTCCGCGTCGGCGTCGATGGCGTCGTAGCCCGTGCCCGCGGACGCGGTCGCGTTGACCGTGAACCCGTCGGGGACATCGTCGCCGACGTGCTGCAGGAGAAGGTGATCCCGTCGCCCTCGTCGGCATAGGCGTCGTGAACGACGATCCCGCCGGCCTCGTTGTCCTTGATCGTGACCGTGAACCAGTTGACCCGGAAATCTCCTCGGACTGAAAAACACGCTTGACCCGGCGCTTGACGACCAGGTCGATCGTCTCCGGGCCCTCGAACTCTTCGTCGTCGGTGAGAACCACCGACCAGTCGATGGTGTCGCCGGGCCCGGCCCGGAGATAGCCGCCGCCGGCGTTGCCGTTGATCGTGTAGTCGCCCGAACCCGCGGTGCCGCCTTCGGACTCGAGCCGGAACCGGTTCTCGCCTTCCCCGTCCGCGGCGACCGCCAGGCGGACGATGAAATGGGAGTCCCCTTCGTTGACGGAAGCCGACCAGGTGACGGTCCACTCGAGTTGGCCGCAGCCCAGGCAGCCGTCGACCTGGGCGTGCGTCGGCGCAGGGACGCCGAGCACGATGGCGAGCGCCGCCAGCAGACAGGCCGCGATTGCGCCGCGGGTGCTGCCGGGAATGCCGGCGGCCGCCTCGCTCTCGGGCCGCGACGTGCAAGCCCGTCGAGGACCACGCGGCCCTGTCGGGGGAACGGACAGGCGGCTGGGGCAACCCCACTCGGGGGAGGAGACATCGGGACGAAGATTCAAGCTCACGAATCGCATCGAAACGGCCCTCCGGGCGGTGAGCCCAATCCGGAACCGCGGGCGACCAGGGTGAGCAATTCTTTTCAGCACGAACCGTGCCGGAAACCGCACGTCTCCACTATCCCTTTTGTCATGAATGACTTATGAAGAATGCGGGGGGCACCCCCGGCGCCGCCGGGTGTTGCGGATCGCCACGCGAGTCGGCCGGTTCGGATACCGTCGCTGGCGGTCCTGCCAGCCGCAAGTGCCGCGGATGAAGGGACTTGGCGGGATTGCAGGCGCAAGCCGCTGCATTACGCAACGACTGTTGCAACCGGCAACGGCCCCTCGGTCGTGCAGGTCGAGATGGCGTGGCGGCGGAGAAGCGTGCGGCGGCTTTCGCCCACGGGTCGCGTCCCGATTTCGGACGGCTCCGAGTGCCCTTCGCGAAAAACAGCGAACAGCGCGGCGGCTTTCGCTCCGGAACTGCCGGGCGCGAGATCTGCGCCCGGTTCACGCCTCCCCACGACCCGGTGCGCTACACTAGGATCGAAGCACGCAAGGAAACCGGATGCTCTTGCCACGGCCTGCCGGCACGGTCCTGCGCCGGCCGGACCGTCGGGGAGGAATCGATGTTGTTCGCCAACCCCGCCAGCCTGCGGATGCCCACGGCCGAGGAGGCGCTCCCCGGCCGGGACGAGCCGATGCCCGTGGCCGGCGGGCACTTCGTCAACGGCCGCCCCATCGCGCCGCCCTTCCCCGACGGGATGACGCGCGCGGTGTTCGGCATGGGCTGCTTCTGGGGCGCCGAGCGCGGGTTCTGGCAGCTCGAGGGCGTCTACACGACCGCCGTCGGCTACGCCGGCGGGTTCACGAGGAACCCGACCTACCGCGAGGTGTGCAGCGGCGGGACCGGCCACACCGAGGTGGTGCTGGTCGTCGCCGACCCCGCCGCGGTCCCGTTCGAGCGGCTCCTCCAGGCCTTCTGGGAGGGCCACGACCCGACCCAGGGCATGCGGCAGGGCAACGACGTCGGCACCCAGTACCGCTCGGCCGTCTACACGGCCGACGCCGGGCAGCACCGCGCCGCCCGCGCCTCCCGCGACGCCTACCAGGCGCGGCTGACGGCGGCCGGCTTCGGCCCCATCACCACCGAGATCCGCGACGCGCCGCCCTTCTACCATGCCGAGGACTACCATCAGCAGTACCTCGCGAAGAACCCGGGGGGGTACTGCGGCCTCGGGGGGACCGGCGTGCGGTGTCCGGTCGGCGTGGCGGTCGCCGGTGCCTGAGCCCGCGCGCCCGGTTCCCGTCGTGGACTGGACCCGCTACCAGGCGGTCCTGTTCGACCTCGACGGCGTGCTGACGGCCACGGCGCGCCTCCACGCCACGGCGTGGAGGCGGCTCTTCGACGACTACCTGGCGCGGCGCGCGGCCGCCCGGGGCGAGCCGTTCCAGGGCTTCGAGCCGCGGGACTACGCGCGGTTCGTCGACGGGCGGCCCCGCCACGACGGGGTCCGCGCCTTTCTCGCCTCTCGCGGAATCACGCTGCCCGACGGCGCACCCGACGACCCGCCGGAACGGGAAACGGTCTGCGGCCTCGGAAACCGCAAGAACGCCTTCTTCCAGGAAGTGCTGGCGAGCGAGGGGGTGGACACCATTCCCGGCACGGTGGCCGTGGTGCGCCACCTCCGGCGGCTCGGGGTGCGCACCGCCGTCGTCTCGTCGAGCCGCAACTGCGCGGCGATTCTGGACGCGGCCGGCATCGCCGGCCTGTTCGAGCTGCAGGTGGACGGCGTCGTCGCCGAGCGGCGGGGCCTGGCTGGGAAACCGGCGCCGGACACGTTTCTGCATGCGGCGCGCACGCTGGGCGTCGACCCGCCGCGCGCGGCGGTGATCGAGGACGCGATCGCCGGGGTCGCGGCGGGGCGGGCCGGCGGGTTCGCGCTGGTCGTCGGCATCGACCGCGCCGGGACCCCCGACGATCTCGCGCGCGCCGGCGCCGATCCGGTGGTGACGGACCTCGCCGACACGCTGCCGGACGGGGTCGGACCGTCCGCCACGGCGGCCATCGAGGACGCCGGCTGATGGAGGACCGCTACCACGCCGATCTCCCACGCGACATCTATCCCGCCGACGAGTGGCGGCTCGTCGAGACCCGCTTCGACCCCCGCCGCGTCGGCGCCTCGGAGTCGCTCTTCACCACCGCCAACGGCTACCTCGGCATGCGCGGCACCTGCGACGAGGGCCAGCCGGTGGCTCATCACGGCACCTACGTCAACGGCTTCCACGAGACCTGGCCCATCGTCTATGGAGAAGAGGCGTACGGCTTCGCGAAGCGCGGACAGACCATCGTCGACGTGCCCGACGCCAAGATCATCCGGCTGTACGTCGACGACGAGCCGTTCTTCCTGCCGACGGCGACCCTCGACCGCTACGAGCGCGTGCTCGACATGCGGGCGGGAACGCTGGACCGCACCCTGGTCTGGGCCCACTCCTCGGGACAACGCGTCGCCATCCGGTCGCGGCGGCTCGTCTCCCTCGAGCACCGCCACCTTGCCGCGATCTCCTACGAGGTGACGCTGCTCGCCTACGACGCGCCCGTGGTCATCGTCTCCGAGATTGCGGCGGAGGGACGGACGACGGGGGACAACGGCGATCCCCGCATCAAGCAGTTCGGCTGCGAGGTCATCGAGCCGCAGGTGAGCCGCGCCGCCGATCGCCGCATCGTGCTCGGATACCGCACCCGGTCGGGCGACATGACCTTGTCGTGCGCGGTCGACCACGAGCTGCGGACCGACTGCGACTACACGACCGACGTGCGCTCGGACGGGCCCGACGGACGGATCGACTTCTCGATCGACGGCAAGGTGGGCGCGCGCATCCGCCTCGTCAAGTACATCACCTACCACTCGTCGCGGCGCCCCCAGGCCCACGAGCTCTGCGAGCGCGCCGACCGACTGCTGAACCGGGTCGTCCGGCGCGGCTTCTCGGACCTGATCGACAGCCAGCGGCAGTTCCTCACCGACTTCTGGCACCGCAGCGACGTCGTCGTGAAGGGACCGCCGGAGTGGCAGCAGACGATACGCTTCAACCTGTTCCACATCTGCCAGGCGACGGCGCGCGCCGAGGGCGTCGGGGTGCCGGCCAAGGGGCTGACCGGCCCCGGCTACGAGGGCCACTACTTCTGGGACACCGAGATATACCTGCTCCCGTTCCTCGTCTACACGACCCCGCGCATCGCGCAGAACCTGCTGCGCCTGCGCCACCGGCACCTCGACGACGCGCGGCGGCGCGCCGGCGAGCTGAACCAGCGCGGCGCGCTCTTCCCCTGGCGCACCATCGACGGCAACGAGGCGTCGGCGTACTACGCGGCGGGGACCGCGCAGTACCACATCAACGCGGACATCGTGTACGCCCTGCGCAAGTACGTGGAGGTGACCGGCGACAACCGGTTCCTGGCCGACGTCGGGGCCGAGATCCTCGTCGAGACCGCCCGCCTCTGGGTCGACCTCGGGTTCTTCGACCGCCACGACGGCAAGTTCCGCATCCACGGCGTCACCGGGCCGGACGAGTACAACACCGTCGTCAACAACAACCTCTACACGAACCTGATGGCGCGGGAGAACCTCTGGTACGCGGCGGAGACGATCCGCGCGATGCGCGCCGACGACGCGCCGCGCTTCAAGCACCTCGTGCGCGCGACCGGCCTCGACCCCGTCGAGATCGACGCGTGGCAGGCGGCGGCCGACAACATGTACCTGCCCTTCGACGAGCGCGACCGGGTCCACCTGCAGGACGACTCGTTCAAGGACAAGGAGGACTGGGACTTCGAGCGCACCCCCCGCGACAAGTACCCCCTCCTGCTTCACTACCACCCGCTCGTCATCTACCGCCACCGCGTCGTCAAGCAGGCGGACGTCGTCCTCGCCATGTTCCTCCTCGGGCAGGAGTTCACCCTGGGGCAGAAGCGCCGCAACTTCATGTACTACGACCCGCTGACGACGCGCGACTCGTCGCTCTCCTGCTCCATCGAGAGCATCGTCGCGGCCGAGGTCGGCGAGGCCGGGAAGGCGTTCAACTACTCGCTCGACGCCGGGTTCATGGACCTCGCCAACGTGGCCGGCAACGTGCAGGACGGCTGCCACATCGCCTCGATGGGCGGGTTCTGGATGACCCTCATCTACGGCTTCGCGGGCATGCGGGACGACGGCGGGCAGATCACCTTCTCGCCGCAGGTGCCCGCGCAGTTCGAGAGCCTCCGCTTCCCCTTGCAGGTCCGCGGCCGGCGGCTGGAGGTGGAGCTGACGCCGGCGTCGGCGACCTACCTGCTGCGGGGCGACGAGCCGCTGGCCATCGGCCACGAGGGCGAGACGATCGAGCTGCGGCCGGACGTGGCGGTCACCCGGCCATCCTCGGCCGGCGCCCCGGCAGTCGGCGTCGCCGAATAGCATCGCCACCCGGGCGCTTGCGTTGCCGGCGTCTTCGCGCCGGCGAGACTTCCGACGCGGCCTTCAGGGTCGGCGCCGGCAGCCACCCACGCGCCCCGGCTACCAGCGGAAGCCGAGCGCCATCCGGAACGTGCGCCCGCCGTCGAAGCCCGGCAGGTACGGCGGGTAGTCGCCGACCGATGTCCCCTCGCCGAACCGGGAGCCTTCCTCGTAAGTGGTGGGAAGACCGAGCGCGTCCACCGGCCCGTCGTAGACCGGATCGACCGTCGTGTTCCAGAAGATGAGCTTGTCGTTGTCGAACACGTTGTAGAGCTCGAACTTCAGGTAGGGGCTCAGGTCGCGCCAGACGGGAATCTGGTACTGGGCGGACAGGTCGAACAGGCCGTAACCCGCGAAGTTCTCGCTCCCGCGCCCCGCGAAGAAGATGCCCTGGGACGTCGGCGGACTGGTGTAGGCCAGCGGCGCGAGAATCGCCGACTGCTCCGCCGTGATGGGCACGCCGCCGGCCGTGAGGCTGTAGGTGAGCCCGGAGTTGTAGCGCCAGATGCCGCCGAGGTCGACGGCGCCGGCGCCGCCGAGGTCGAGGTTGTAGATGCCCCAGACGCGTATCTTGTGGCGCTGGAAGTCGTTCAGGCGCCCGAACGGGTAGTGGCGAGCGGGGTCGTAGACCTCCGGGTGGTCGAAGGCGATCGACGAAACGCCGGGCTGGTTGGTGCCCTCGCCCTCGAAGTTGCCCTCGTTCCTGATCTGCAGCGTGTAGCTGCCGTCGAGCTGCAGCCGGCCCCACGGCCGGTAGGTGCCGTCGAACTGCAGCGCGTCGTAGTTGCGCTGGAGCTCGTTGGTGTTCCGGAAGACCTGGTTGTCGAACGTGCCGAAGGACTGGCCTTCGTACATGACTTCGGTGGACCCGGTCGACAGGTCGATGAAGTCCTCCACGAAGTTGCTCGCGCGCCGGCGGATGAACGTGGCCTTGAAGTACCCGTCGTCGCCGAGGGTGGCGCCGGCCGACACGGTGAACTCCCTGGTCACGGGCGACCTGAGGTTCGGATCGCTGAAGATGTTCTGCGTCGCGAATCCCCCGTCGACGATCAGGTAGTTGTCGGGATTGAATCCCGGCGCGAAGTCGCGGCCCTGTCCGGGCGGCCCCAGGTAGATGCCGACCAGGACGTCAGGGTTGCCGACGTTGGTCGTTTCCGCGAACTGCGTCTCGCTGTACTTGCCGGCGTAGTGGCTGTAGGTGCTCTGGATCGTGAAGCGGCCGTCGCCGAGCGGATCGTAGGCCATGCCGAGGCGCGGCACGGCGGAGCTCGTGTCCACGGTCGTGATGCCGCCCGTCGCCTCGCTGTCGACGGTCTCGGCCCGCACGCCCAGGTTGAAGGAGAGGTGGTCGCCCAGGGTCCAGTTGTCGTTGACGAAGAACGACGTCGTGTTGATGTCGATCTTCGCGCCGCGCACCGGCAACCAGTTCAGCATCAGCGAGACGGGACCCTGGCCGGCGGGAATGAACACGGGTGACAGTTGCTGGTCGGCATCGAGCAGGGGCGAGCCGTCGGCGCCCACCGCGTAGTCCGCCCGGAACACGTAACCGGTCGAGGTCTGGGAGTTGCCGCCGGTCCGCGTCGACGTGTAGCGCTCGAAGCCCGCCTTCACGCTGTGCGTGCCGAGGCCCGGCGTCGACGCGAACCACGTCACGTTGCCGGTGAACTGCTGGTTGTTGCGGTCCTCGGGATCCGTGGCGTCGAAGTAGGGCGCGTTGTAGTGTCCCAGGGACTGCGTGCGCGTGAGGAACGGCGAGTCGAAGATGTCGGTCGACGTGCCGCCCGAGTCGCGGAACCCGAACCGCTTCTGCGAGTACTGCACCTCGGCCGCGAGGTCAGAGCCGATCGATCCGCGGTAGGTCGCGACCATCAGGTCGTTCGGACGACGTGCCGTCGAGATCGTGCTCGGCACGATGCTGAACGTGAACGTCGGGTCGACCCGCGTCGTCTGGTTCAGCATGTAGCTGCCGGACAGCATGTGGCCCGGCGCGACGGTGCCGGTCAGCTTGATCTGGTTGCGGTCGTTCGAGGTCGTCTCGGTGTAGCCGATGGCCGTGTCGTTGAACGTCTCCGAGATCTCCCGATCCTGGAGCCGTCCGGAATAGAAGAACCAGAGGTTGTCCCTGACGACGGGACCGCCGAAGGTCCCCTCGTGAATCAGGTTGTTCGCGAGGTCGCCCTCGCGGGGCTCGCCGTCGCCCTCGTCCCGCTCGAACGGCGTGATCGCCGTCCACGACGGCTTGTACATGTTGAGCCGGTAGCTGCCCGAGAACTCGTTGCCGCCGCTGCGCGTGATCACGTTGATGACGCCGCCCGAGAAGCGGCCGTACTCGGCGGAGATGCCCGACGTCAGCACCTGCGTCTCCTGGATGGCGTCCTCGATGTAGAGGTTGTTCGCGGTCCCGAACAGGTTGTCGTTCACGTCGACGCCGTCGATGAGAAAGATGTTGTCGTAGGCGAACGAGCCGTTGATGGTCACCTGACCGCCGTTCGGCGTGTTGTCGGTCAGCCCCGGCTGCAGCTCGGCGATGGCGAACGGCGTGCGCCCGACGGGCAGCGCGTTGACCTGCTCGGCGGTCGTGTTGGAGCTGGTCTCGGTGGTCTCGATGGGCGTCGGCACCACCGCGACGACCTGCACGGTCTCGGTGACCCCCTCCGGCGCCAACACGGCGTTGACGCCGATCTCGCCGCCCAGCGGCACCGTGGCGTTCTCCTCGACGGTCTCGAAACCGGCGATCTCGAAGACCACGGCGTAGTCGCCCGGCGGCAGCGCGACGATCCGGTAGTTGCCGTTGACGTCGCTCACCACCGTGCGCACGCCCTGCAGCGCGGGCGAGCTGGCGGTGACGGCGACGCCGGGGAGCACGAGGCCCTGCGCGTCGACCACGGCGCCGCGCACGGTGCCGGTCTGTCGCCCCTGGCCGTCTGCCCCGGGTGCGGGCACCAGGGACAGGATCACGCCTGCGGCAATCAGCCCGCGGCGGAACGCCGCCTGGCATTCGACGCGGGCTGCCGTCGCCGCCGAGGGACGCGCCCTGCGGGCGCCCGGCCGCCGCGGGACATGCGTTCCGTGTGTAGAGGTCATCGTGTCCTCCTCGGTGCTGCGGGTCCCCATGCGGGTCCCCTGGCCCACGCGACTCTTGATCTTTCTTTCCATTCTAGCCAGTTTACATGAAATTTACATGCGCTGCACAGTTGGAGACAGTTGGAGCTCACCGCCTGCGAGCCCGCGCAGCGACGACGAGCGGTACGATCTGCGCCCGTTCACCGCCCCCAGGAGGATCAGGAGGATCGATTCGCCACGACCCTCGGTTGGGGCTGGGGGCGGATCGGAAATCGGGCATCGCGAGGACGGCGCCAAGCACCAATCCCGCTGCCCGGTTCGAGGGCGCGGTCGGGCTGACCAAGTGAATGAGGCACGAGTCTCGCAGGATCGCGCCAAGTGCTCCGGCCAGACATTGAGAAACTGCGTCGGCCGACGTTGAGAACGAGAGGGTTTCTGCGCACCGCGAATACAACCGGCACGGGAGGAACACGAGGAAGAAGACAGCAATTGGGTTGTCGGTGGAAGACGAAGCTGACCAACTGGGCGGCCGCACCGGCCCGCCCCCGGACGGCCTTCGGGGCGCCGCCCTGGACGCACGGCGGCGGTTGAGAACGTTTCTTGCACTCCTCATTGCACGAGGAGGACGCACCCATGCATCGAATGCTCTCAATCGCACTGCTGACCGTGCTCGCCCCGGCCGCCGGCGGCGGCCAGCCGCAACCGCAGTTGCCGTCGCTCGCCAACGTGTACCGCGAGGGCGTCGACGTCACGCGGTACTGGGTGAGCGAGAAGCTCGACGGCGTGCGGGCCCGCTGGGACGGCGCCGCGCTGTATTCGCGCGGAGGCCGCCGCTTCGACGCCCCGCCCTGGTTCGTCGCGGGATTCCCGCCCGTGGCCCTCGACGGCGAACTGTGGCTCGGCCGCGGGACGTTCGAGGCGCTGTCGGGCATCGTGCGTCGAACCCGCCCCGCCGCCGACGCGTGGCGCGGGATCCGGTTCATGGTGTTCGACCTGCCGGCGGACCCCGCAGACTTCGACGGCCGCCTCCGGCGTCTCCGCGAGCTGTTCGACGAGGTCGAGTCGCCCCACATCGCCCTGATCGAGCAGTTCCGGGTGGCGGACCACGCCGAACTGATGGCGGTGCTGGATCGGGTCGTGTCCGCGGGCGGCGAAGGCCTGATGTTGCACGAGGGGAGTGCGCGCTATCGAGCCGGACGCTCGAACGACCTGCTGAAGGTGAAGCGGTACGAGGACGCCGAAGCCGTCGTCGTCGCGCATCTGCCCGGCCGGGGGCGCTACGCCGGCCTGCTCGGCTCGCTGCTGGTGGAGACGCCCGACGGCCGCCGCTTCCGCCTCGGCTCGGGCTTCTCGGACGAGGAACGCCGCCGCCCGCCGCCCGTCGGCGCCACCGTCACCTACAAGCACTACGGCCTGACGCGCAACGGCATCCCGCGGTTCGCCAGCTTCCTGCGGGTGCGGCTCGACCCGCAATGACGGCCGCCCTCGCCGGGCGCGGCGCCGAACGCGCTCGGGCCGCCCGTCGTGTACTGCGACCTGAATCCTGCTGATATACTGGCGGCGGCACGTCGCCGTCCGCCGTAGCGCGATCCGTCACCGGTTGGCCTGAGCGATCCTGCTTCGACGCCGGCTTGTTCGCTCCTGACAAGAGTTGCTATCGAGGCAACTATGGTTTCCCTGTAGTCCGTTTCGCGGATCGATGGCATGAGAACCACCGCGTCGCGATCGACAAAGCGTGCCGTTCGTGATCGGGGGATGTCGCCCGGCGCGTCCTTCAGGCGCGACGAGGTGACGATCCACTTTTCCAGGGCGGAGACGCTGTACAGTGATTGGCCTGCGCCGGTCTGCATCATCGCGGACGGGCCGTACGGACTCGGCGGGTTTCCGGGTGACCCTCCGACGGCGGCCAGCCTCGCAGACTGGTACCGACCACACGTGAACGCCTGGTCCGAGCGGTCGACCCCCGAGACCACGCTGTGGTTCTGGAACTCCGAACTCGGCTGGGCCACCGTCCACCCGCTTCTGGTCGAACACGGCTGGGAATACCGGTCCTGTCACGTCTGGGACAAGGGACTCGGACATGCAGCCGGCAACTCGAACACGGCGACGCTTCGCAAGTTTCCCGTCGTGACGGAGGTCTGCGTGCAGTACGTCAAACCCGCGCGCTTCGAGGCGAACGGCCGACACATGTCGATGCAGGAATGGCTCCGCCACGAATGGCGGCGTTCCAGGCTGCCGTTGCGGCTCGCCAACGAGGCGTGCGGGGTCCTGAACGCCGCAACCCGAAAATACCTGACCGCCGATCACCTGTGGTACTTTCCGCCGCCTGACGCCTTCGAACGCATGGCTGCGTACGCCAATACCCATGGCGCCCCGGCCGGGCGCCCCTATTTCAGCGCGGACGGTCGCCGACCGATAACCGCGGCGGCCTGGAGCCGATTGCGCGCGAAGTTCGACTGCACGATCGGCATCACGAACGTGTGGCGGCAGCCTCAGGTCGCCGGCCGCGACCGCGTGAACGGCGTCCGGCAGCGCATGCAGTGGAAATTCAGAAGCCTCCACGGCAGCCAGAAGCCTCTCTCCCTCATCGAGATTCCGATCAGGGCGACCACCGACGCCGGCGACGTGGTGTGGGAACCGTTCGGCGGCCTCTGTCCCGCCGCGGTCTGCGCCTGGAAACTCCGCCGCGCGTGCCGGAGCGCGGAGATCATTCCAGAATTCTACGAGGCCGCGGTGCAGCGTCTTTCCACGACCGCTGTCGCAGAGCACCTTCCCGGTCATGCCTGACAGCTCACGTTCGGCGCCCGCGCCCCAGGAGCCGCACGACTGGGAGCACTACCGGCTCTGGCGGCGCGTTCGCGACGCCATCCGTACGGTACCCGACCACTTTTCGTCGCCCACCACCATCGAAGGACTGCTCGTGGGCGACATCTTCACGCTCAATGCGCCGCTGGCCGCGACCATCGAAGAACAGGTGGTGCGTACCCTCAACATGCTCCGCCCGGTCTGGGATCCGGAGCGGCAGTACCAAACCTACACCTTCGTCCGGCAACCCCAGACGTTCCCGGACGTCGTTCTTCGCCGGACGGGCAACGGACAGCAGATCCTGATGGGCATCGAACTGAAGGGTTGGTACCTGCTTGCCCGTGAACGGGCGCCGACGTATCGGTTCACTGCAACGGCGGAGGCGTGCAATCCCTGGGACCTGCTCGTCGTGGTTCCCTGGGTATTGTCGAACGTCCTTGCCGGGTCACCCGTACTGTACTCGCCATTCGTCGAAACGGCTCGATACTGCGCGGAAAAGCGGAACCACTATTGGCGATACGAACGGCAGGCGGCCGCCGATACGGCGATTGACGTCGCTACGGACGTCCACCCGTACCCGCTGAAGAGCGACAAGATATCGGACAAGCCCGCGAGTGATTCCGGCGGTAATTTCGGTCGTCTCGCTCGTTACGGCATCATGGACGACTATATCGAACGGATGCGGGCGAACAAGGTTCGCGGCGTGTCGGTTTCCGACTGGCTGACGTTCTTCAGGCGGCACGCATCGGAGTAGATGTCAACGGACTCGCTCGGGCATCAATCGGACACATCGAGCCCTCCGAGGCGTTATCGCGCCTCCTCGAGGCGCGCGGTGCGCAGCATCCCCACGATGGAGTAGTTGCCCTCGTGGCACGCGAACTCGTAGATGGGCTGCGTGCGGCGCTTCAGGGGCAGGGCCGCCGTCCACGGCGCGGCCCACGTGGTCGGGTCGGTGAACGTCATCTCGTAGTCGAGGGTGTCGGGGCCGGTCAGGGTGAACCGCTCGACGAGGTGCAGGCCCTCGGCCGACCCGCGATAGTAGCTGTTCTCGGAGAAGTTGCGGGTCTCCACGACCAGCGTGTCACCGTCCCAGTGGCCGCGCGAGTCGCCGTTCCACTGGCGGACGGCGTCGGACAGATGGGGGCGCCCGTCGAGGGGGATGATGCGCGCGTCGTGGAACGCCTCGCTGACGAACGCGACGGTGTCCGAGGTCTGGACGAGCTGGTAGAAGGTGTACGGGCCCGCCCCGAAGTTGCCGCCGAGGCGCGGCACGCCGGTCGTCACGCAGCGGTGGATGTTGTTGAGGTCCTCCGGGCCGGTCTTGAACTCCCATCCGGTGTCCACCGCCGCCTCGCGCGCCCGCGCCTCCGGGGTCAGGGCGGGGATGCGCCCGTCGGGGGGGTCGACGACGAGGGACGTCCGGTCGGTGATCCACACGTCGACCATGCCGATCGAGCTGCTCGTGGACCATGCCTCGTAGGTCTCGACGTCGTTCAGGGCGGCGAAGAACGCGCTCTCCGGGATCGCGAACGCGCTCCTGCCGTTCCGGAAGATGCGCTCCACGCGGGCGCTCAGGGTGGCGACCTCCTCGTCGGTCAGGTACGCCCGGTCCCCGAACACCTCGGGCCGTTGCAGTGGAGTGGCCGTGTTGCTCAGCCAGACGCCCTGCAGATCGGGGCGGCCGTCGGGCAACCGTGGCGGGGTCCAGTCTTCGCCGGCGCCCTGCGCGAGGGCGGGACCGGCGGCGGCCAGGGCCAGCGCGATGACGGCGACAGGCGCCGCGGCCCGGGCCAGGGCCCGGCGCCGTAGACGCCTCGCGCCGGCAGAACTTCCAACCCGACCGCAAGCTCGCGCCAGATGGCAGCCACGCATGGGGTGATCCTCCTGTCTCCTGCCCGCCGATCCTGTCTCTTGCGGCAAGTGCCCGACCACCGGCCCCCTGCATTCACGCGCAACCGGTTCTGCGGTCTGGCGCGGCCGGGACAACGGCAGGCAGCTCCGTCGGCGTCCTCGCGCCCGCCCCCCCCTGGTTCCGCAACTCGGCGGGACCCGGGCGCGCCGGCCCACTCACCTCAACCACGACAGGGACCCGGGCGCGCCGGCCCACTCACCTCACCACGGCAGGACCGGGCCACGGCGGCCCGCCCACCTCAGCGCGGCGGGGCCGGCGCCGTGGCCGCGGGGGCGGCCGGCGGGCGCGGCGCGTAGATGTCGAAGCCCTCGGCCGCCTCTTCCTCTTCCGTGGGCGGCGTCACCCCCGCCGCGAGCATCGCCTGCTCGATGGCCGCCACCGTCACCGGCGACGGCTTGAAGTTGCCGAACCGGTAGCCGCGGGCGATGGTCAGGGGCGACCAGCCGAACTGGTTCTTGCGCGCCCAGACGCCGATGTCGGCCCCGCTCGCCGCGAGCAGCCCCACCACCGCCGGCAGGTTCTTGTAGGCGGCGCCGTGCATGGCCGTCTCGCCCTTGTCGTCGACGGCGTCGATGTCGTTACCGAGGTCGAGGGCGAGCTGCACCGCCTCGATCACCTCCGCCTCGGTCCCCGCGTCCTCCCCCGGCGACCGCGTGCCGAGCCCCGCCGCCGCCATCAGCGGCGTGCTGTTCTCGGCGTTGGTCACGAGCGGGTCGGCGCCGAGGTCGACGAGGGTGCGCATGAGCTCGGCGTCGGCCACCAGCGACGCCAGCATGAACGGGGTCGAGCCCGGCTCGTGATGGCGGGTGTTGTTCAGGTTGCGCCGGATCGGCATGCGGGCGTCGACGTCGGCGCCGTGCTCGACCAGGGTCCGCACGAACTCGAGGCTGGTCATGCGCCCGGACCCGTCGGGGGCGGGATCGTTGTCGCCCACGCCGGGCTTCCGCACCTTGGGAATGATGTGCAGCGCCGTGTAGCCGGGGCCGTCCGCGTTCGGGTCGGCGCCCGCCTCGAGCAGGGCCGCCGCCACGTCCCAGTGGGCATTGGTCACCGCGAGGAGCAGCGGCGTGGTGCCCACCCGGACCGGCCGGCCGGTGCGGTAGGTCTGCTCGCCCCGGACGACCTCGTCGACCGCGCCGTCGACGTCGGCGCCGGCGGCGAGGAGCAGACGGACCACCCCGAGGTGCCCCTCCCGGACCGCGAACAGGAACGGCGTGAAGCCGGAGTCGAGGGGGGTGGTGAAGTCGGCCCCCACCTCGATCAGCGTCTCGACGACGTCCACGTGCCCTTCCGCCGCCGCCCACATCAGGGCCGTCTGGCGGCGACGCGGCTCGGCCGCCTCGATGTCCGCGCCGTACGCGACGAGGGCGCGGACGACCTCGACCCGCCCGGAGCGGGCGGCCGTCATCAGCACCGTCTCGCCCCCCGGCAACGTCGCCCCGGCGTCGGCGCCGGCCTCGAGCAGCCGCCGGACCATCGCCGCGTTGCCGTTCTCGGCGGCCAGCGCCAAGGGGAAGACGCCGTAGCGGTTCCGCGCGTGCACGTCGGCCCCGGCGTCCACGAGGCGACCGACGAGCGCCGCGGCATCGTGATATGCGGCCCAGTGCAGGGCGGTCATGCCGTCGACCTGCGCGGCGTTCACGTCCGCCCGCTCGTTGATCAGCCGGTCGACCGCCTCGCTGTCACGTTGCTGGACGGCATCGGCCAACGGCGCCTCGGACGCGGCCGCGGCCAACGGCGCCAGACCGACGAGCGCCGCGGCGATCAAGCATCTACCGGCCATTCTGCGGTGCATGGTTACGTCTCCCGTACCGGCCTGTGGCAACCCGTTGCCCAACCGCGCGAGGGACAGGAAGGAGCGATCCGCCTGTCCGTCCTGCAAACCCGGACTTCCGGGCTCGACCCGCCCCCCGTCGCGGCGGAACACGAACTGCGACGCTGGCCTGCAGCGCAACGCCCCAACCCAGCCGGGGACCCTCCTCTCCGACGCGGGCGGCGGCGGGAGCGCCGGCTGAACCGCCGGCCAGCGGTGCAACCCGGAGCCCCGCCCGGTAACGGTGCCCCCCCGACACCGGCAAGGCGGGGGGAGGGAGGCGGCGCGCCGCCGCTCTACAGCGCCACCGGGTCGAGCAGCGTGTCAATCGTGCCGGTGCTGTCCGACCACGTGTCCAGCTCCACCCCGACCTTGTCGAGCAGGGTCAGGTGCAGGTTGGCCATCGGCGTCGGCTCGGCGTACCGGACGTGCCGCCCCCCCGCCGTCCTGGCCGCGCCGCCGCCGGCCACCACCACCGGCAGGTTCACGTGGTCGTGCACGTTGGGGTTCCCCATCCCGCTGCCGTACATGTACAGCGAGTGGTCGAGCAGCGACCCCTCGCCGTCGGGCACCGACGCCAGCCGCTGGAGGAAGTACGCGAAGAGCGACACATGGTACTGGTTGATCTTCGCCAGCATCGCGAGCTTCTCGGGGTCGTTGCCGTGGTGCGAGATCGGGTGGTGCGGATCCGGCACCCCGATCTCGGGATAGGTCCGGTTGCTCGACTCCCGCGCGAGCTGGAACGTGATGACCCGGGTGACGTCGCCCTGCAGCGCCAGCACCTGCAGGTCGAACATCAGCCTCGCGTGGTCCTCGTAGGCGGCCGGGACGCCGATGGGGCGGTCCAGGTCGGGCAGCGCGTTCTGCTCGGTCTCCGCCTCCGCCCGCTGAATGCGGCGCTCGACCTCGCGCACCGTCTCCAGGTACTCGCCCACGCGGGTGCGGTCGGCCGGGCCCAGCTCGCGCTGCAGCCGCGCGATGTCGTCGCGCACCCAGTCGAGCAGGCTCGCGCGGCGGCCGAGGGCGGCGCGCCGCTGGGCCGCGGTCCCCCCCTCGCCGAACAGGCGCTCGAACACCATCCGGGGATGGGCCTCGGGCGGCAGGGGCGAGGTGGGCGACGACCACGACAGGTTGTTCTGATAGACGCAGGCGTAGCCGTTGTCGCACTGGCCGACCATGTCGAGCAGGTCCATGGCCAGCTCGAGCGACGGCAGCCGCGTCTCCTGACCGATCCGCCGGGCCGCGATCTGGTCGACGGTGGTGCCGAGGTAGTAGTCGGTGCTCTCGGTCCACTTCGCCCTGGCCGCGCTGAGGAACGACGCGTTCGAGGTGGCGTGGGTGCCGGGGTAGGCGTTCCGCAGCTCGAGGTTGCTGACCACCGTCAACTGGTCCTTGACCGGCGCCAGCGGCCCCAGGCTCGGCGAGAGCTGCGCCAGCTTCCCCTCGCCGGGCGGGGTCCACATGGCGATGTTCGAGCCCATCGGGATGTACACGAACCCGAGCCGCCGGACCGGCCGCGCCGCGGTGTTGGCGAGCGCCGTCATCGACGGCACCATCGCATCGAGCAGCGGCAGCGCCACCGTGGCCCCGACGCCGCGCAGGAAGGTCCGCCGCGGCAACGCCCTCTTCGAAATCATCATGATGCTTTCCTCAGTTGGAACGGCATGCTCTCGACGACGCCCAGCACCAGCGAGGAGAAGCGGTAATCGTCCTCCTCGGCGGCCCGCAGGATGGCCCGGACGGCCGGCGCATCCGTATGCGTCACCCCGCGGCCGACCGCGAACGTCAGCAGCTTCTCGACCACCGTGCCCACGAAGAGCTCGGGGCGCCGCAGCAGCGCCGCCTCGAGCTCGTCGACCCCGTCGACGGCGGTCCCGTCGAAGAGCGTCGCGGTGGCGTCGATGGGCATGCCCCCGTCCGCGTCCCGCCAGCGCCCCACCGCGTCGTAGTTCTCGAGGGCGAACCCCACCGGGTCCATCAGCTTGTGGCAGCTCGCGCAGGCGGGGCTCTCCCGGTGCGCGCTCAACCGCTCCTTCATCGAGCGTGCACGCGTGGCCGTCCCCGTCTCCTCCAGCTCGGGCACGTTGGGGGGCGGCGGCGGGGGCGGCACCCCCAGGATGTTGTCGAGCACCCACTTGCCGCGGATGACCGGCGAGGTGCGCGTGGCGTAGGAGGTCGCGAGCAGGATGCTCCCCTGCCGCAGCAGCCCGCCCCGGGTCCCGCCCTCGTCGAACTCGACGCGGCGGAACCGGCTGCCGTAGACGTGCGGCACCCCGTAGTGCCTGGCGAGCCGCTCGTTCAGGTACGTATAGTCGGCCCGCAGCAGGTCGAGGACGCTGCGGTCCTCGCGCAGGACGCTCTCGACGAGCATCTCCGTCTCCTGCCGGAACGCCTGCCGCAGGTTGTCGTCGAAGTCGGGGAACACCCGCATGTCGGGGGTGATCGACTCCAGGTTCCGGAGATGCAGCCACTGGCCCGCGAAGTTCGTCACGAGGTTCGAGGCGCGGGGGTCGGCCAGCATCCGGCGCACCTGCCGCTCGAGCCCCTCGGGCGTGCCCAGCTCGCCCCGCCCGGCTGCCGCGAGCAGCTCGTCGTCGGGGATGCTGCTCCACAGGAAGAACGACAGCCGCGACGCCAGCTCGAGGTCGCTCAGGCGGTAGGCGGCCCCCGCCTCGACGCCGGCGGGGTCGCGCTCGACCCGGAACAGGAACTCGGGGCTCACCAGCACCGCCGCGAGCCCCATCTCGACGCCGGCGTCGAAGCCCCCCTCGTCCCGGGCCGCTCGGAACAGCTCGAGCGGCCGATCGAGATCCGCCCCGGTCACCGGCCGCCGGTACGCCCGCCGCATCAGGGTCGACAGGATGTCGGCGGCGCAGGCGTCCTCGTCGTCCGCCGCGTCAGGCCGGCACGTGAAGATGCGGGCGCGGCTCGGGGTGTCGCCGGCCCCGGCCGGGTTGTAGGGGCCGACGATGGAGATCTCGTACACCGCCGGCTGCACCCGCGGGTGCCGGTAGTAGTTGAAGTGGGCCTGGTACGGCTGCCGCTCGGTCTCGAGCAGCAGCTCGGGCTTCTTCGGGAACGTGACGGCGAGGGCGTGGGGGCCGGCGGCGACCGCCACCCGCTGCGTGAGGTGCGCGTCGAGGGTGTCGTGCGACGGCTGGTAGTTCAGCGCGTGCTCT
This sequence comes from Vicinamibacterales bacterium, assembly GCA_965215105.1. Classification (GTDB taxonomy): domain Bacteria; phylum Acidobacteriota; class Vicinamibacteria; order Vicinamibacterales; family UBA8438; genus JAJEEA01. The sequence goes on along the minus strand of OZ244051.1, from coordinate 6,067,501 downwards.
TCCACCTGGTCCGGCGGGCGCACCGTGAACTCGCCCACCAGCTCGCCGTCGAGGAGCAGGTGCAGGTCGTGCGGCTCGCTCAGGCCCTCGACGTGCTCGTTGCGGTCGCGGGCGAGCCGGATGCTGATCTCGTAGTCGCCGTCCAGCGGGAACGTGTGCGACAGCAGGGCGCCGCCCCGGGTCCCGATGGGCATGCCGGGCAGGTGGCCCTCCTGCGTCAGGTCCGGCCGGGTGCGGACGGTGACCCCGCCGGGCCCGAGGCCGGGGCGCCCGACCGCGAGGCGCGCGATCCTCTCGGCCGCCCCGACGTACCGCTCGAGCAGGGTGGGTGAGAGGTTGCCGACGGTGATGTTGTCGAACCCGAAGCTCGACGAGTCGCTCGGGAGCAGGGCGTCCACGTCGACCTCGAGGGCCAGCAGGTCCCGCACCGCGTTGTGATACTCGGTGCGGTTGAGCCGGCGGAACGTCTCGGAGCGTCCCGGGTCGGGCGCCGTCGCGGCGTGGCGGTCGAGGGCCGCCTCCAGAGAACCGATCGCCGCCGCGTAGGTCGCCTCGTCGGGCCGTCGGGCGGGGACCGGCGGCATCTGGCGGGCGCGCAGCTTCCGGACCACCCGCTCCCACACCTCGGTGTGGTCGGCCAGCGCCCCTTCGGCGACGGTGTCCAGGGCCAGACCGGCGGTGCGGGTCCGGCTGTTGTGGCAGGTCAGGCAGTAGCGGTCGACCACGGCCCGGTACGCGTCCGGCTCCGGCTCGGCGCCGGCGGCCGGCGCGGCCCCGAGCGCGCCGGCGAGGCCGACCGCGGCCAGCGCCCCCGCCCCCGTCGGGCGGAATCTCCAACGTCGCCTCGGTTCGAGCATGGAAGTCCCCCGTCACGGGTTGCCACGGCGGCGGTGACGTCCCTTCTGGCCCCCTTTATACACCCATATCCGCCCAATCGGGGCGCCCGGGCCCCGAAACGGTCCGCCGACGCCCCGAATCCGTCTTATGATCGTTCAAGGGCGACGCCGCCGGCCCGCTCGACCTGGAGACGACATCGCGAACGGAAGAACCGTGTCCGACGATCCACGCCCCTTCACCATCGATACGGACCGCCGAGGGCGCGGCGTGCAGATCGCCCTCGTCGTGGCCGGCGTTCCATTCGTCGTGTCGCTCGCGGGGCTGCTCCTCCGGTCGCCGCTCGCCGATCTGCCCCTGCTCGAGGGCGGCCCGCTGGCGGTGGTCGCGGCCGCAAGCGGCGCCGCGCTGGCGCTGGTCGTCGCGGGGGCCTGGACCGTCGACTGGTGGACGGTCAGAAAACAGTTGCGGGCCCTTGCCGCGCTGGACCGCCAGCTCGAGGCGACGGGCAACGAGCTCGAGACCGAGCGGGCCCGGCACGCCATGGAGCTGAAGCTCAAGACGATGGCCATCGAGGGCCCTTCGGAGTCGGGTTCCGACGCCGGCCTCGAGCTTCGGCCCGCCGTCCTCGACGCGGTCGCCGAGTCCCCGAAGCTGCCGGAACGGACATCGTGACGCAACCGAACGCCAACCTGATCGTCACCGCCCTGGACCGCAGCATGCGCCGGGTGCGCCTGTCGCTGGTGCTCTACGGCGTACCCTGCCTGATCTCGCTCGCCGGCCTCGGTCTTCGCGGCACCTTGAGCGGGTTTTCCCCGAACCTGCCCGACTATCTCGAGATCGCGGCGACCCTCAGCGCGGTGGGCCTCCTCCTCGTCATCGTCGCGGGGTGGCTGGCCACGCGCCGCGCGCTCCGGCAACTGGACCTCAAGGTGCGCGACTCCACCGCCCGGCTGACCCTCAATCGCCAGGAGATCGAGGCCGCCAGGGCTCGCCACGCGCTCGAACGCAAGATCAAGACCATGGAGCTGGAGCACGCGGTGGCGATCCGGGAGGCGCGCCTCCGCATTCGGGAGCTCGACCGCACCCTCGACGAGCGCGCTCCGGCCCGGGAACCGGCCGCGGCCGGACCGGCGGCCGGGTCGTCACAGCGCCGCCCGCCCCCGGCGACGCTGAACCGGCCGAGGCGGATCCTGCCGGAGGCGGACCGGGCGCAGGGGGCGGCGGCCGGCGACGAGAACGCGTGACCGCCGGAGGCCGCGCGCTACGCCGCGGTTTCCTCAGCGGAACTCGATCGGCGGGGGTGAGGCCAGCTCCACCCCCCCCACCGTCACCCGAAGCGTCGATCGCCCGGCAGTGCTCGACGTGACTCGCAGGCGGGCCGCGCCGTCGGCGCCGGTGGTCGCTTCGGCCGGAAGGACGGTGTCGGCGGCCCGGCTGGAGAGGACCCGCACCGAGGCCCCGGCCACCGGATTGCGGAAGGCGTCGCGCACCGTCACGGTGATCTCCGCCCCGTCCCCGCCGGCGGGAACCGAAGCCGGGAACGCCTCCACCGTCGACGTGTCCGCGCTCGGGTCCCCCGGAACGACCCGGACCGCCGTCGCCCCCTCGACCCCGCTCGACCGCGCCAGCACCTGCCCGGACCCCGCGGCGAGGGCGGTGAAGATGCCACGGGCCGGCTCGATGGTGCCCAGGTCGCCCGACACCCGCCACTCGACGGGGTAGCCCGTCACGACGTTGCCGCGGGCATCGAGTCCGGTGGTCCGAAAGCGCAGGAGCTCGCCCGTCCGCACGTCGCGACCCGCCGGCTGCACGTCCAGCCGCGCGAGGGCACCCGGGGTGGTGGTGACGTCCGCGGTCCCGACCACGCCGCCGACGGTGGCCGAGACCACCCCGGTCCCGACCATCGTGCCGCTGAAGCGCCCCTCGGCGTCGAGGTCTCCGACGCCGTAGGTGACGCTCCAGGCGGGGTCGATGTCCACGAGGTTGTCCCAGGCATCGCGGCCGGCGGCGCTGAACGCCCGGGTGGTGCCGCTGGCCACGTCCGCGCGCGCCGGCGCGACCACGATCGAGGCGAGGGGCCCCGGCGCGACGTCCACCTCCGCCTCGGCGGCCAGCCGTCCGCTGGTCACCCGCACCGCGGCGGGACCCGCGCGGGTCGGCACGAACCGCCCCGCGTCGTCGATGGAACCGGCCCCGCGGACGATCTCCCACCGGGGCTCGACGTCCACCGCGTGGCCGCTCTCGTCCCGCCCCTCCGCCGACAACCGGATCGGCTCGCCCGCCGTCACCCCGGGGCGGTCCGGGTCGCGGACGATCCGCAGCTCGGCCAGCGGCCCGGGGCGCACCCGCACCGGCGCCTCCGCCGAGACCTCGCCCGCCCGCGCGATGATGCGGCCGGTGCCGGGGGTGGTCGCGACGAAGCGCCCCTCGGGGTCGACCCGGCCGACCCCGCCGGCCACCTCCCACTCGGGGCTGACCTCCACCACGTTGCCGTTGGCGTCGGCGCCGGTCCAGCCCACCGGCCGCAGCCCGCCGACCTGCACGTCGCCCGGCGCGTCGAGGTCGATGGCGGCGAGGGGCCCCGGCGCGACCGTCACGTCGGCGACCCCGGACAACGCGCCGGCCGTCGCGACCACCGAGCCCGCCCCGGCGGTGACCGCGGCGAGACGGCCGTCCTGCGCGCCGATCGTCCCCACGCCGCCCGTCACCGTCCACACCGGCGTGATGGTCCGCTCGTTCCCGAGCGCATCCCGGCCCGTGGCCTCGAACGCCCGCGCGGCGCCGGCGGTGATGCCGAGCCGCCGGGGGGTCACCTCGATCGAGGCCAGCGGTCCCGGGGTGACCTCCACCGCGGCCTCGACCGACAGGTCCTCCACCACCGCCGCCAGCGTGACCGCGCCCGCCGCGGTGGCAGAGAACGTGCCGTCGGCATCGACCCGCCCCTCGCCGGCCGACACGCGCCAGGCCGGGTCGACGGTCATCCGGTTGCCGGCGACGTCGACCGCCGTCACCGCGAACCGTTGCGACGACCCCGCGGCCACGGTGGCCGTGGCCGGCTCGACGGTCAGGCTCGTCAGCGCGCCGGGGACCACCCGGAAGTCCGCCGTGCCCGTCACCTGGCCGGACCGCGCGACCACCTGCGCCGGCCCGACCCGGCCCGCGGCCAGCTCGCCGCCGGCATCGATCCGCCCCACCGGCGACGACAGCTCCCAGGCCGGCTCGATGGCCACCGCGTTCCCCGCCGCGTCGCGCCCCGCCGCCGAAAAGACGGCGCTCGTGCCCGCCGGCACCTCGGCCCGCGCGGGGCTCACCGCGATCGACGCCAGCGGGCCCGGCACCACCTCGATCTGCGTCGACGCGGCCACGCGGCCGGAGGCGACGACGAGCCGCGCCGTGCCCGCCCGCACCGCCCGGAAGCGACCGGTGTCGTCGAGCTCGCCAATCGCGTCGGACAGGCTCCAGGTCGGGGTCAGCGGCACGGGGTTGCCGCCGGGATCCTGGCCGACGGCGCGGAACCGGCGCTCGGTGCCGCTGGCGACGGTCGGGTTGCGAGGCTCCAGGGCGATGGTGACGAGCCGGCCCGCCGTCACCTCCACCCGGGCCTCGCCCCGCAGCCCGCCGGCCGCCGCCGTCACCGTCGCCTCGCCGACCCGCCTCGCGGTGAATTCCCCGCCGTCGCCCAGGTCGCCCACGTCGGCGGTCAGGGTCCACCGCACCGCCTCCGCCGGGGCCACCGCGTTGCCGCCGGCATCGCGCGCCACCGCGCGCAACGCCACCGTCTCGCCCGACTCGATGCGCAGCTCCGCCGGCAGCACCTCCAGGCGGAGCGGCGGCCCCGACGCCACCGTCAACGCGCTCGAGGCCACGATGCCGGCGACCTCCGCCCGCACCTGCCCGCGGCCCGCGGTCTCCGCCGTGAACCGTCCGGTGGGCTCCAGGGCGCCGATGCCGCCCTGCAGGGTCCACTCGGGCCGCACCCCGAGCTCGCCGCCGTCGTCGTCGAAGCCGACCGCCTCGAAGCCCAGGGTGTCCCCGGCCACGAGATCCGCCCGTTCCGGCCGGATCGCCAGCCGGGACAGCCGCCGCGTCGGCACGACGAGGGTCTGCGGCGGCAGACCCGCCACCGTGACCTGCACGCGGTTGTCGCCGGGCTCGGGGGGGGTGGTGAACGTCCGCGTCAGCGACCCCGAGCTGTCGGTCTCGCCGCCGGGGAGGTCGAGCACCGCCGCGGCGGGCGCCGCCTCCAGCCCGACCGGAACGTCCGGCACGGGATTGTCGAAGCGGTCGGTGACGGTGACGCCGACGGCGACGGCGCTCCCGTTCACCGCACGCGCCGGATTCGCGGTCACCGCGAAGCTGGCGGGAGGCCCGGCCACGCCGGGGACGACCAGCGAGGCCGACAGGTCGCCGTGGACCGCCTCGACGCGGTTCTCGCCGACCCGGTTACCCGCGGTGAGGGTCACGCTGGCGGCCCCGGCCGGCCCGGTCACCACCTCGTCCGCGCTCAGGGCCGTGCCGGGAGTGTCGGTGGAGAGCCGAACCACCGCGCCGGGCACCGGCGTGTCGAAGTCGTCGAAGAGCTCGATCCGGATCTCGGCCGACCCGGCGACCGGGACGGCTTCGACCTCAGTCCCGAGCACGAGCCGTTCCGGCTCGCTGCCGACACAACCGGCGACGGCCAGCAGGCCGCCCAGCACCGCGCATGCCAGGAGCGAACTCCGCCTGCGTCTTCCTTCCATCACTTCGCTCCCCACCCCACTAGTCCGCACCCCCACCAATTCTACACCGTGGCCTCACGGCAACTCGCTATAAGGCCGGAGGAAGCGCGACGCCACGCGTCCGTTCGGTCGGATCCGGTGTCGAGGGCATTCCGGCCACCGATGGCGAGGGCGGCGGCGAGCGACTGCCGCCCTCCCCGTCACGCCGGGCGACGACCTGCCGAAGCCACGACCTGCGACGACCTCGAAGCCAAAGCCCTTTCACGGGCTTCTCTCCGCGATGCGGGCCATGAGGCTCCGGGCCCACTCGGGCGCGGGTTCCGTGACCGTTGCTGTCGTGGTTCCCGCCATCAGTCCGACTTGGCGAATCCTCTTGCTGTTGTCGAGCAGCTCGATCGTGGCCATGCACCCCGCCGTCGCCACCAGGTTATCTTGTGCGGCCGTCCACCGGCGCGTAATCTCCTCGACCGGCACGTCATGGCCGGTCCGCGCCGCTACGCGCTTCCGTACCCGCTCGATGTTGATTCCCGGTCTCGCCGTTCCGACGAAGATTGCGTGAACCTCGTAGCCTCGTACGGCGGCGTTCTCCACGATGTTCGGTCGTGACTCGCCAGAGTACGTACTCTCGAAGCCGAAGCTCTCGTTCTTCTCCAGGTGGTCCTGAATCGCAACGTCGACCAGCTTTCGTGCGTCTCGTTGCCGATCGGCGTTGTTCCAGCCCCCAAGACCCCGTGCGATCGAGTCTGCATCGTAGAAGTGGGCCGGTAGCCGTTCCCGGTTTGCGGAACACCACGTTGATTTGCCGGCTCCATTGCCGCCGATCACGATCGTCAGCGTCGCCATCCCGGCTCTACCTGACGTGCGGGTACGTCTTGTTCTGACTGCTGTCGCCCGAGAACGTCTCCGTCGTTCCGTCCGGCCAGGTCCGCGTCACCATGTTCGTCGAGCCGTCCAGGCGCTCGACCACCCCGTTGGGCCACTCCGTAATGATCGTGTTCTCGTCCGTTTCCGACTCGTACACACACGGCTTCCCCTGGCCGAAGCACATCTCCCGCCCGTCCTCCTCGGGTCGAAGCCGGCTCCCCGCTCGCGCCGCCGCGCCGTTTGCAGTCGTCATCAAGAGCCTCCTTCGGCTGGCGGCCCGCGGGCTCAGCAAAGCCGCTGCCTCATTTTGTCACAACCGTTCCGCCCGGACTCCGAGCCCCGTGATTCCGCAACCCGTCATCCGCCCGTCGCATGCCGCAACCGCCAGGCCGTCCACCCCACCCCGGGACCGGCGCATTCGACGTCCGGTGCATCCCTCCGCCGCAACCACTTTCCAAACCCGGCGCCTCCCCGTACGGCAAACCAAATGGGCAATGCCCGCTCACTACTGTCCCACACACCTTCAAATAGAGGCGGCTTGAACCTTCCAGATCTGGTAGAATGATTTGGCCCTCAAGTCATTCAAAAGACAGGAGATCCAAGCCGTGGCCCATCATAACACAGTCTTCGCGCAACTCCTCAGGTTCCTTCCGAGACATGAATTCGACGCCGAGGCGCGCGAGCACCAGTGCGGCCAGGGGCTGCGCGTCATGAGCCGCTGGGCGCAGTTCGTGGCCCTCGGCGTGGCGCAGTTGACGGGCCGACAGAGCCTGCGGGACATCGTGAGCAACCTCAGCGCCCAGGGGCGCAAGCTCTATCACCTCGGCGTGAGGACGGTGGTCAGCCGCTCGTCGCTGGCGCGGGTCAACACCGAGCAGCCGTACACCCTCTACGAAGCGTTGTTCGGACGCCTGTTGAGCCGCTGCCAGGAACGCGCGCCGAGGCACGGCTTTCGGTTCAGGAACAAGTTGTACTCCGTCGATGCGTCCACCATCGACTTGTGTCTGTCGGTCTTCCCGTGGGCGTCGTTTCGACGCACGAAGGCGGCCGTCAAGCTGCACGTCGGACTGGATCACGGCGGCCATCTGCCGACCTTCGTCAGGGTGACCGACGGCAAAACCGCCGACGTCACGGCGGCCCGCATCTGGGAGTTTCCGGCCGGCAGCGTGGTCGTGGCGGACCGCGCGTATCTGGACTTCAAGTGGTTCCATCAGTTGCAGGCGCGGGGCGTGACCTTTGTGACGCGCCTGAAGCGGGGCGTGCGGTATCGGGTCACGAAAGCGCACGCCGTCCGCCCCGGGACCGGGGTCATCAGCGACGAGACGATGGAGCTGACGAGCGCTCGGGGCCGCAAGGCATATGGTGAGCCGCTGCGACGGGTGGTCTATAAGGACCCGGAAACGAAGAATCGGTACGTATTCGTGACCAACAACACGACGTGGGTGGCGAAGACGATTGCGGACATCTACAAATCGCGATGGCAGATCGAGCTGTTTTTCAAGTGGATCAAGCAACATCTGAAGGTGAAGCGGTTCGTGGGCCGGTCGAAGAACGCGGTCTTGACGCAGTTGTGGGTGGCGATGTGCATGTACCTGCTGTTGGCGTATCTCAAGTTCCTCATGCGAGTGAGTTGGAGCCTTTACAAGATGCTGCAGGTGCTCCAGCTCAACCTGTTTGAACGTCGGCCACTCCTGGATCTTCTCACGACGCCGTCGCCACCGGGTTCTGACCCTCCCGACCCCCAGTTGTCGCTGACGTGGGCCTAAAATCGCCAAAAATGTGGGACACTAGTGATCCGGGGTGATCTCGTCCAGCTCGACGAAACGGTGGCCGTGGTAGTCGCGGCCGTACATCAGCCACGACGACGTGTCGCCGGCCGCCTGCTCCAGGTCCGAAGTCGTGACCGGCTGCCCTTGCGCCGGTGGCGAGCCCGGCGCGAGGAGGATGGCCGCTACCGCCACAGGCACGCGTGGGAACCGCATCTGCTCACCTCCCTTCCGCCCGCTCCACCCCGCGGGGGAGCACGCCGCTGACCGGATTCGTGCTGCCGCAGGACCCTCTGCGCCGTCGGCATTGCCTGGTCAGCGTCGTTTGGTTCCGCCTGTCGGGTCGAGGAGCGTCGCGCGGCCGGAACCGGCGGCGCCTCTGATGAACCGCTTGTCGCCAGCCCGTCGACCGCCGTCAGAGTCCGCCGAACATGAACGCGTTGGCCTGCGGATCCAGGGCGAATCGAATCCTCTCCAGAAAGCCGGCGTAGCCGATGAAGTTGCCCGCGGGCCAATCGCGCGATATGAAGACGGTCGAATCGACCTCAAGGGAGTCTCCAACTTCCGCCACGAGAGTCGTCCTCGCTCTCACGAGTTTCCCCTCGACCGTTCCCACGCGGGAGCTGATGGTCACGGCGTCTCCATCCCGGTCGAACAGCTCGAGATCATCGGCCACCTCACGGTTCAGAACCGACCAGGAGGCCCCGGTGTCGAGCATCGCAAGGACGGGAACACCGTTGAACTCGACCTCGACGTGAACGCTCGCGGTTTCCGAGGGACGAGCCGGATCCCTGTCGAGATAACGGCACCTGCCGGAAGCAAAAGCAAACCCCTCAGGCCAATCGAGCATCGCGGTCGCTACAGGCGATGCAGGAACGGATTGGCGTGCGGGGCGATCTTCGCCAACTTCCGTCGCAAGGCGGCCAGGGAATCGTCGGCGGCGAGAAGCTCGCCGTCGACCAAAGCGACCCACCTGCCGGCATGGCGGCCGGCGTTCCTGCGCAACCACTCGAGGTTGTCGAAACCCTTCGCCCGGGCAGGCAGTCTGCGACGGACCGCCGGCGGAGCCAGCACCACCAGCAGACGGCGCAGCGACTCGCCCAAGGGCTGATCCGGGGGCAGCGCATCGGCCAGCTTCCGCGCGGCGAGGACGTGATGGTCGGCCAGAAGCTGGCGGAGCATCGCCTCGATGGCTGCCGCCGGCCGGCGTGAACCCATATCCTGCGCCAACCGAACGCTTGCGCGGGATTCGTCGGGCGCGCCGACAACCCGAAGCTCGGCGAACTGGAGCCCTAAGCCGCCCTTGGTGGAACCGGGCGTCGCGACGAGGGCGCCAGCGGGCCGAAGCGCGCCAGCGGGCCGAGGCGCGCCGATGAGCTCCGGAGCACTCGACAAGACGTGAGGAAACCGCTCCGGGTCTGGAGCAAACGCGTCCGCATCGGTCCGCGCGGCGCGCTTGGCGAACCGGCCCCGGCCTTCCCCCAGCCCAGCCGTGTCAGCCAGGGGCCGAACGCGTCCGCCTGCAGCCGCCGAGGCGAACGGCGGCGCCGGCTCGTCCCTCATGACACCCCCAAGCTGCTGCCCGAACATCGCCATCTCAGGAGCTCTCCAATCCCACCGCCGCCAGCGCCGCGCCCGTCCGTTCTTCCGCCAGAGCGCGGACCGCCGCGCCGGCTCCGACGGCGCCGTCCATCACCAGGAACACCCGAAGGAAGACGCCATGCGGAACCACACGGGACACGTCCAGGGTCAAGGTGGCACTGATCACCGGCGGAGCCTCACCGAAGTACAGGGCGGCTCCGGCGCCGAGACAGTCTCCGAATCCCTCGATGTTCACCGAGTTCGGAACGAACCGGCGGACGAACTCGGCGGCCTTGATTCCGTCGATCAGTCCATGATGAGAGCAGGAGATCGCGTGGGTCTTGAAGCGAAGCTCGGGCGACGCCCGCCGTACCGCGGCAATCACGCTGTCGACGGCGTCCATGATCTGCGGCTCCGGCGAAGATGTCTGGAAGCGAACGCTGTCCACGCCTATCCTGACGTTGGCCTTGCCTCCGAACAGCCTGACCCCAAGACCGGCGCCGCCTACGGTGCCGTTGCCGGCGTCGGGACGCAGGTCCATGCTCGAAAGCCCGACGGGCGCAAGCTCCTCGAGCAGCGCGTCGTAGAGCTGGGGAACGTCGTGAACGACGGACCAGAATCGAGAAGCGAACGTCGTCTCGAGCTCGATCTCGGACTGCGCGATGGTGAGTCTGTTCATGCCGGCCGACTTCGCATGGTACTTCATCCCGCGGCCCATCAGCCGTCCGCGCCGTCCACCCCGACCAGCGTCGGCAGGACCGCGCCGATCTCGCCGCGGACCACGGCGTCGGCGATGTCATCCAGCGGGGTCGGCTCGCGGTTGACGATGATCAGCCGCGCTCCCGCCGCTTTCGCCACGCGGGGGATCGACGCCGCGGGCTCGACGACCAGCGACGAGCCGACGGCGATGAGCAGGTCGCAGGTCTCCGCCGCCTCCTGCGCCCGCGCCATGACGTCGAGGGGCATGGCCTGGCCGAACGAGATCGTCGCCGGCTTGAGCAGGCCGCCGCAGGCGCGACAGCGGGGCGCCCGCTCGCCCGCCTCGATGCGGCGGCACGCCTCGTCAGAGGTGATCCGGTCGCCGCACGTCAGGCACTCCGCCTCGGTGGTGGTGCCGTGCAGCTCGAGCACCGTCCTGGCGGGCAGCCCCGACCGCTGGTGCAGCCGCTCGATGTTCTGGGTGACCAGCGCGAGGAGCCGGCCCTGCCGGTGGAGCTCGACGAACGCGTGGTGCCCCGCGTTGGGCTTCGCCTCGCGCATCGCCGGCCACGCCTCCGCCTTCTGGCGCCAGTACTCGACGCGGCCCGCCTCGCTCGACACGAACTCGTGGAAGTCGACGGTCCGGTTCCGCGCCCACACGCCGTTCGGGCTGCGGAAGTCCGGGACCCCCGACTCGGTCGAGATGCCGGCGCCGGTGAAGCCGACGACGCGCGACGCGCCGGCGATCAGCTTCCGGGCAGCCTGCTCGTCCATGCCGAGATCGTAGCAGCCCCGGGCTCACGGGCGGGCGCGGCAAGGCCCACGGGCCGGCGCGGTAACATGGGTCGTTTGCCGTGCCCGCCGAGCCCCTGACCCATCCCCGCATCGCGGCGTTCTGGCTGCCCCTCGCCGGCACCTGGCTGATGATGGCGGCCGAGGGCCCGTACCTCGCCGCGATCATCGCCCGGCTGGAACAGCCGACCGAGAACCTCGCCGCGTTCGGGGTGGCGTTCGCGCTCGCGATCATCATCGAGGCGCCGGTCATCATGCTGATGGCCGCGTCGACGGCGCTGGTCACCGACGCCGCGAGCTACGCGGCGCTGCGGCGGTTCACCTACACGCTCGCGGCGGCGCTGACCCTGGTGCAGGTGGTCGTGGTGCTGCCGCCGGTGTTCGACTGGCTCGCCCTGTCGCTCATCGGGCTGCCGCCCGACGTGGCCCGCCTGACCCACCACGGCCTCGCCATCATGCTGCCGTGGCCCGTCGCCATCGGGTACCGGCGGTTCCGGCAGGGGCTGCTGATACGCCGGCGCCTGACCCGCCTCGTCACCTACGGCACCGCCGTGCGGCTCGCGGCGATGAGTGCGGTCGCCCTCGCGGCGGCGCGGGTGCCGGGGCTGCAGGGCGTGCACGTGGGCACCATCGCCCTCGCCACCGGGGTCGTCGTCGAGGCGGTGGCCAGCCGCGTCATGACCCGAGGCGTCGTGGCGGAGCTGCTGGCCGGCCCGCCTTCCCCGGCGGCCGCCGAGTCGAGCGCGGCGACATCCCGGGCGGCCGGTTCCGGCCCGGCCTCCCCGGCGGCGGCCGAGTCGGGCGCGGCGACGGCCCGGGGGGCCGGTCCCGGTCACGCCGGCCCGGGGGACGCGAATCCGGCGGCGACCGACGTGCGCAACTCTCGACCGGCGGACGCGTTGACGATGCCGGCCATCTTCCGCTTCTACCTGCCGCTGGCGATGACGTCGCTCCTCGCGATGGCGGTGCAGCCGGCGGTGACCTTCTTCGTCGGCCAGAGCCGGTTCGCCCTGGAGTCGCTGGCCGTCCTGCCCGTCATCCACGGGCTGACCTTCCTCTTTCGCGCGCTCGGGCTGTCGTATCAGGAGGTGGGCATCGCCCTGTTCGGCGATCGGTGGGAACAGTACCGCCCCATCCGCAACTTCGGGTGGATGCTGGCGGCGTTCGCGGCCGGCGGCCTCGGGCTCATCGTCTTCACGCCGCTGGCCGCCGTCTGGTTCGAAGGCGTGGCCGGCCTGTCGCCGGAGCTGGCCGCGTTCGCACTGCTGCCGGCGCAGATCCTGGCCCTGCTGCCGGCCGGGTCGGTATGGATCTGCTTCCAGCGCGCGGTGCTCGTCCACGCCCGGCAGACGGCGCCGATCACGTGGGCGGGCATCCTCGAGGTCGTCGTGGTCGTCGTGCTGCTCACCGTCACCACGCAGGTGCTGTCGTGGGTGGGCGCGGTGGGGGCGGCGACCGCGATCGTGGGCGGGCGCCTGGCCGGCGTCCTGTTCCTGTTCGCGTTCACGGCGAGGGCCGTGCGCCCGCCGGCGACCGAGCCCGCGCCGTCGCCCGACCCCGCCGGCGTCGTGTCGGTCGGCCGGTGACGGACCGCTCGGATGGCGTGGGGCCCCGGCGCGGTTGCAGCACCGCGCGCCGGTCCCGTGTCAATCGGCGGATGACGCCACCGCGCGCTCGACGAGGGAGCGCAGATCGGCAGGCAGGTCGAGGTCGAGGGCGGCGCCGCGCCCCTCTTCCGACATCTTGCGCCACGTCTTGCGGAGCACGCCGGAGAGGGTCTCCTCGTCGTGCTTCGGCGCGAAGCCGGCGAGGTAGTGGTCGACGAAGACCAGGCAGATCACGTCCTCGAGGAGCTGCACGTCGGGGTCGGCCTTCAGCCGCTCCTTGCGCAGCAGCGAACCGACCCGCGCCACGACGTCGTCGCCGTAGCCGACCTCCAGCAGGATGACGGCGGCGGTGTCAGCGTGAAAGCGCGCGAGGTCCGTGCGCCACCGGCGGTAGCCCTCGCGGCCGGCCGGGTAGTCCGTACGGGGGATCGTCCAGCGGCGGATGTGCTGGCAGCGGGCGGCGAGGCGGACCGCCTCCGGGGCGTCGGGCCTGAACCGGTCGAGGCGGGCGGTCATGCGCCGGGCGTAGACCAGCTCTTTCGGCTGCTCGACCCCGTCCGCGAGCTCGCGGTTCGGGTCTTCCGCATTCGCCGCGTCGAAGCGCTCGACGGCGCGCCGGAAACGGTCGTCTGGGGTCATCGGCGACTCGAAACGCTGGCGGAAGCTGACTTGCCGTGCGGCAGGCGCCCAGGTCGCACGCGACGGGCGCCGGACCGCATTCGGCAACTCATGTCGACCGGTATCGGGGTCGGCCGACTGCCCGACACGCATCCCGCCCGCTCGGGTGCAGGATGATCTTCCGCGCCGCCTCCTCGGCTAGTTCAGGCGGACAGGGAAACCGTCGTTGCTCGCTCGAGGAGGCGGAGTCTCTGCTCCTCGCGTGTCGCGGAGCTCATTCCGACCGTTGCTCGTGGCCGCCGGCGGGCGCCCGCCTCGACATCAGGTCGCCGATGCCGGCGAGCTTCGAGTCGATGTCCACGAGCTTCGAGTCGATGTCCACGAACCTCGAGTCGATGGCCACGAACCTCGAGTCGATGGCCGCGAACCTCGAGTCGAGGTCCACGAACCTCAAGTCGATGGCCGCGAACCTCGAGTCGAGGTCCACGAACCTCAAGTCGATGGCCGCGAACCTCGAGTCGATGGCCGCGAACCTCGAGTCGATGGCCGCGACCCAGGGAACGTCGCCTGCCAGCAGCTTCTTGACGTCCGTCTCGACCACCTTGACGTCGGCGCGGAGCTCTCGGTGGGCATCGTCATTGCGCGTGATCTCTCGTCGCAGGAACCACGCGATGATGCCGAACAGGACCACGAGGGCCCCGAGCAGCCACGCCACCGCCGCGCCGAGCTCGACGGATATGGAGGGGGCGGCGTTCGCCAACAGGACGGGGGGCATCCGAGTCTCCAGGTTTCCAGGCCTCTTGCCGAGCCGCTCGCCGGCTCGGCGCGTCTCCGGCGCGCCCAGCTCCCCTCGATCCTGATGCTAACATGCCGGGCCGACCGGGCGTGCCTCAGGTCCGAGGTAGATGCAAGGGGCGCGCCAGGATCGGGTTTGCCCGAAGACCGGTTTGACCCGAGGATTCCGCTCACCGTTCCCAGGAGACGCCTGATGGCCATCGTCGTCGGACAGCCCGCCCCCGATTTCACGCTGCACGAGACCCCGCAGCAACGGCGGAGCCTGCGTGACTACCGGGGTCGAAACGTCGTGCTCGTCTTCTTCCCCGGCGCCTTCACCCCGGTCTGCACCACGGAGATGTGCGCCCTGCGCGACCGCCTCGACCGGTTCAGCGCCCTCGACGCCGAGATCGTCGGCATCACCGTCGACCCGCCCTTCGTGCAGGCGGCGTGGAAGGCGGCCAACGACGTCGGCTACACCTTCCTCAGCGACTACAACCGGGAGGTCGTCACCGCCTACGGCGTCGCGTTCCCCGACCTCGCCGGAATGGACGGCTACGTCTGCGCCAACCGCGCGGCGACGGTCGTCGACAGGGAGGGCGTGGTGCGCCACCACTGGGTGGGCGAGAGCCTGCGCGTCGAGCCCGACTACGACGAGCTCCAGGCGGTGGTGGCGGCCCTGCCGTAGCGCGCCGGAGAATCGGCCCGTGACAGGCGTCCTCTCCCGGCTGACCTCGGCGTTTCCCCTGTGGGTGCTCGGCGCAGGCGTCGCGGCCCTGGTCCGGCCCGACTGGTTCACCTGGTTCAGCGGCCCCCTGATCACCGTCGGCCTCGGCGTCATCATGCTCAGCATGGGCATGACCCTCGGGTTCGACGACTTCCGCCGCGTCGGGCGCGAGCGCGCCCGGGTGCTGCCGGGGGTGGTCCTGCAGTACACCGTCATGCCGGCCCTGGGCTGGGGCCTGGGGTATCTCTTCGCCTTGCCGACGCCGTTCGCGGTGGGCCTCGTGCTCGTCTCGTGCTGCCCCGGGGGCACCGCCTCGAACGTCATCGCGTACCTGGCCCGGGCCGACGTGGCGCTCTCGGTGACGCTGACCGCGCTGTCCACGGCGCTGGCGGTCCTGATGACGCCGGTGCTGACCGCCCTGCTCGCCGGCAGCCGCGTCGACGTCCCCGCGGCCGGGCTGCTGCTCAGCACCGTCCAGGTCGTCATCTTGCCGGTGACGGCGGGGGCGCTGCTCAAGTGGCGCTTCCCCCGCGCCGTCGACCGCGTGCTGCCCATCGCGCCCCTCGTGGCCATCGTCGCCATCAGCCTCATCGTCGGCTCGGTCGTCGGCGGCGGCCGCGAGCGCATCATCGAGGCCGGCCTCCGGCTCGTGCTGGCGGTCGTCAGCCTCCACTCCCTCGGCTTCCTCTTCGGCTACCTCGCGGGCCGGCTCGCGCTGAGGCGCGAGGTGGCGGCGCGGACGGTCGCGATCGAGGTGGGGATGCAGAACACCGGCCTCGGCGTGGTGCTGGCCCAGCAGAACTTCGCCAACCCCCTCGTGGCCGTCCCGAGCGCCATCGCCAGCGTCTTCCATTCCCTGGTCGGCAGCCTCGCGGCGGCGTGGTGGCGCCGGCGGGCGCCGGAGACGCCGAACAACCGGGCCTGACACGTCGGCCGGGCTATACTGAACTCCACTGAACTTCGTTCCACACTTGTGGAGGGTGCAAGCACTGGTGCCTGCTGACGACAAACAGGAAGCACGACCGTCGTTCCGGCAGTGGCTCCTCGTCAACGCTCCCGGCGCCGGACCGCTCGAGCCCCCGCCTCGCGAGACGGAGCCGGAACCCGCCGGCCCGTTCGACGACTGGACCGAGGACGACTGGAGAGCTCTCGACGACTTGCCACCCTCCGACCATCGAGTCGATGAGTCGAGTCGATGAACCCGCGGACCGCACGGGTCGGGCAATGACGCCCTCGGCCGTCAATCGCCGGGCAGCACGTACGTCCCCGGCCGCAATCCGATGACGAAGCTGCCGTTTCTCAGCGACGGCTTGTTGTAGCGCAGGGTGCCCGGATGAGGGTCGGGGTGGCCGGAGTGGCGGTGGACGCAGTCGCCGGCCGCGACGTCCCACTCCATGGTCGGCCCGAGCCGCGGGTAGACGTCCGCACGTCCCTCGGCGACCACGCAGAACTTCAGCGAGCTGCCGCTCTTGACCCGCTCCACCACGTCCAGCGGCTCGAGGAACGCCTCGAGGGCGACGCTGGGATGGGACCGGCTCTCGACGACGCGGAGCGGGTCGGACGGGCTGGACAGGGTCGACCGCAGGCGCCGCGACGGGCCGTCACCCTCGCGCTTCCACGCGCCTTCCCCGGCGCGGGCGTAGTACAGCAGCCCGGCGGCGGGCGCCGCCACCACCCCGAGGACCGGCTCGCCGCCCTCGATCAGCGCCACGTTGACGGTGAACTCGCCCGTGCGGTCGACGAACTCCTTCGTCCCGTCGAGGGGGTCGACGAGCCAGTAGCGGGACCACCCGCGGCGCACCTCGTAGGGCGGTATCTCGTGCTCCTCGGACAGATACGGGATGGCCGGGTCCAGCGCCGTCAACCCCTCCCGAATGATCGCGTCCGCCGCCAGGTCGACCGCGGTCACCGGTGATCCGTCGGCTTTCGCCCGCACCCACGTGTCGCCGGCGCGGTAGCGCTCCAGAACGACGGCGGCGGCCCGCAGCGCCACCTCGTTCACGGCCTTCATCGTCACCATGGGCGCACAGTGTAGCCTTCGGCACGGCCTCAGCACGGCAGATCGCGCCCCGGGATCAGCTCGCGCAGGAACCGGTCGACCGGCAGGCACCGGACGCCGTCCCGTTCCAGGGCCTCGTCGCCGCGGTACAGGAGGAGCGGCGACGACTCGGGATAGTCCTCGTGGAACGTCCGCAGCCCCCGGAGGTCGCGGGGACGCACCGATCGGCTGTTCTTGACCTCGATGGCATGGAACCCGTCGCAGCCGTACAGGACGAAGTCGACCTCCGACCCGCCCCGCGTCCGCCAGAAGTGGAGGCGGCAGTCGGCCCCGCCGTAGCCGATCCACGCCCGGAGGTGCTGCAGGACGAGCCCCTCGAGGGCTGGCCCCGCGATCTCCTCCCGCGCGTCGAGAGGCCCGGCCGGGCGCAGGGAACGGAACACCCCGCAGTCGAAGAAGTAGAGCCTGGCGTGCGCGACCACCGCCCGCTTGGCCCGCCGGCGGAAGACTGGCAGCCGGGTGGCGATGAGCAGGTCCTCGAGGATGCCGAGATACGACTCGACGGTGTTGCGGCCGGCGACGCACTCTCGAGCGATGTCCGCGACGTTCAGCATCTGCGCATGCGAGAAGGAGGCGGCCTCGAGGAACCGGCTGAAGTCGTCGAGCCGCCGCACCAGGCCCTCCGCCTTGACCTCCTGCTGAAGATACAGGTCGACGTAGCCGCGCAGGGTCCGGTCCGGCTGCTCCGCCATCAGCACGAGCGGCACCATGCCGGACTCGAGGCTCCGGCCGAGATCGAAGGCGTCTCCGAGCTCGGCGGCCATGAAGGGATGCATCGCGCACAGCACGGCCCGTCCCGCCAGCAGGTCCACCCCCGCGCGGCGCAGCTTCCTGGCGCTCGAGCCGGTCAGGACGAACCGGGTCGACCTGTCGCGCTCCATGTGCTGGTGGACCAGCGGGAGGAGCCGGGGCACGCGCTGGATCTCGTCGATGACGATCGTGGGCCGGCCAGCGTGGGCCCGGATGAAGTCCTTCAGCCGTTCCGGTCGCGTGTAGTAGTTGCGCTCGGCCTCCGCATCGAGAAGATCGATCCACGCCGCGTCCGGGTAACGCCGCTCTCGACCGACCCAGTTCTTTCCAATCCTGAAATGAGCCTGAAGCGGCGGCACGTGAGCCGAGGTGACGGCGGCCGAATCAGCGGACCGAGACAGGGGTCCTGGCGCGGGCTGCGGTGAGCCAGCGCACGCTACGGAACATTATCTGCCATGTCGGTGACGACCGGTTGCGGACCCCGCGGTTGGGGCCCGTCATGTGGGTTGGGGGGCTTGAAGGGGTCGGCCGTTGCGCCCGCGCGTTCTCCGCGCCGGTGTCAGGTTCCCCTGCACGCGGCGTTGATGCGCCGGCCACGGGCCTCGCGTCTCCGGCGGTCCGATCCGCCTGACGAGCACGCCGGCCGAAGGGCGGCGTGCAGCGGCAGCGGTAGAGCCGGAGGGCACGTCACCGGCACGAGGGTCCCGTGTCGGCGTTTGCCGCGGGGGCGGGAGTGGCGTCGAACCCCGCCGCCGACGGCGGCCTTGGCGTCGACGGCGGTGACGGGGAAGACGGGCCCATGTATGAGGTGAGTCTGAAGGGGGCCGTTGATTCCAACGTGAAATGAGCCTGAAGGCCCCGCGCCGCGTTCCGGCGGTCCGCCCTGCCTGACCATCACGCCGGCCGAAGGGCGGCGGGTGCGGCAGCGGCCGGGGCGCACGTCGAGGGCGTCACCGGCGCGTGAGTCCCTGTCGGCGTTCGCGATGGCGTCGGTGTCGAGGGTCGTGCTTCGCGCGCTCTGGCCGTCGGCGGTTCGCCGTGTCCCGGGAGACGTCGTGGACGGCCGGGACGTTCCCGTCCAGGCCGGGCCGCAAGGCCCACAACTGCTGTCTGAGCGCGGGGGCGGCCGGTGTGTCACCCGCAGGGCCGTAGCGTAGCGGAGGACGCGCGCCAGCGCGTTGACACGCCGGCCGTCCCCGCAGCTACGCGGCACCGATTTTCCAAGCTGCAGTGCGTCCGGGGGCGGGTGCGAGCCGGGGCGCACGACCCGACGGTCCTCAACGGCCTCCGGATGCCGGCGTCCGGCTCCGCTTCGTGGCCGCCGAGGGGAAGCCGTCGCCGGTGGTCTGGCCGTCACGCCCGAAGCCCCTGGGCAGCTCGACGGCCTCCAGCACCGACAAGGTCCAGATCGCGGATCTGCTCGGGCAACGCCGCGGTCGCGGACCCGGCGAGGGATTCCGGCAACGCGTCCCCGCCACTCCCGGTGCGGGTCCTGCGGCCCCGGGAGCGTCTGCACCGCGTCGTCCCACTGCTCTGGGCCGGTACCGCCGGCCGGCGGTACCGGATCCGGAACTCGCCGGCCGGCCGCCGCTCCCGGCAACGCGCCCGCCGCTGCGCGTTCGTCAGCGCCGCAAGCCTACTGTGCACCGTTACGTAACGGACGAGCTCGGGGCGACAGCGGACCGGGAGCACGGCCGCGGGGGGGCGGGCGCGGGGCAGCGCGGCCCGGCGGGGCCGGCGGGCGAACCCGGCCGCGGGGTCGCCGGGGTCGCCGGCGTCGAGCCCGGCCCGCGGCGCCGCCGCGACCCGCCGCTCCGCGCGAGGGTTTCAGGCGGCGGGGTCGATGGAGGCGAACAGGCGGTCGCGGGCCTGGTTGAGGGCGCGGGCCGCGTCGTTGTCGCTCATCTCGGCGGCGACGGCGTCGAGCTGGTCGAAGGAGGTTCCCGGCTTGAGGCAGGCGGCGGCGTCGGGCAGCGACTTGAGCTTCTCGTAGGGGGTCATGACGTTGGCGTGGGGGTAGCGTTTGCGGACGCGGCCCTTGGCGTCGACGGCTTCGACGGGGAAGAGGCAGGGGCGGTGGAAGTTCAGGTAGGGGGAGAGGACGTGCTGGGTGAAGGCGTTGACGCGTTCCGCGTACCGGCCGGGGATGTGGTCGTAGCCGAGGTGCTTGCGGATGACCGAGCCGTTCTTGGTCTCGACGAGGGCGTTGTCGTTGCTGCGGCGGGGGCGGGACTTGGTGAACTCGTCGATGTGAAGGGCCTGCAGCAGGGCGGCGACCTTGCGGTTGATGAACTCGGTACCGTTGTCGGCGTGGAACCCGCGGACGATGAAGGGGAACGCCCCGAGCAGGCCTTCGAGGACGGGGGCGAGGCAGGGCGCCTCAATGCGTTCGACCGAGCCGACGAACTGGAACTGGGTGACCTCGTCGACGAGGTTGAGGTGGTAGAGGCCCTTGATGCCGTCGAGGTCGCCCTGGTGGACGGAATCCACCCGCAGGTAGCCGGGTAGTCCGGCGGGCTGGGGCCGGCGGCGCTCGCCGATGGCGATGCGCACGGGGCGGGTCGGCGCGGGCGTCGCCCCGCGGCGGCGCTGATAGGTGGTCGAGTGGCGCAGATTGTAGAGGTGCCCGTTGGAGATGGCGGCGAGGCGCTCGAAGCGCTGATCGCCGAACTGACGCCGAGCCCGGACGCAGAGCTGGCGGGTGGCGGGACCGGAGAGGGTGCCGTGGAGGGCGTCGACCTCGGCGAGCAGCCCGATGTCGGCCTTGGTGTAGCGGCGCGGGAACGGGTGCGGCGGTCGGCGGCTGTCGGTGATGGCGCCTGTGGTCCGGTGCTGGCGCAGCAGGCGGGTGACCTGCGCTCGCGAGAGACCGGTCACCTTGACCAGGAATCGGCGGATCACGCCCCTGTCGGCCTTCCCCCGGCCGGGGTAGTCGAACCGTTCCAGGGTCTCGGCCACGAACGCGTAGGCCTCGGTCCGGGTCCGCGGCCGCAGGTCGAGCGGTCGGCTGCCGGCGAGGAACTCCTCAACCTGGTCCAGGGTCTGCAGGCGCTGGGTGTCGAGTCTCACGATCATCCTCCGATGATCCGCGACCCCGGCCCCCTTCAGGCTCATTTCACGTTGGAATCAACTCCCCCCTTCAGGCTCATTTCACATTGGAAAAGACGGACCCTTGACTCCGCGGGCCGTGATGGGGTAAAATCTGGATTGTGACGTTGTGCATGCGGACCGTCTGTTGTCGCTGCTGTTGTCCGGTGGCCGCCGAGGCCCCGATGCTGACGGTCGTGTGAGGTGACGCACGGAAGCTGACAGAGAACCAGCAAGCACCAACGCGAGAGACCGAAAGCCCGGGGCCGCGAGGCTCCGGGCTTTTTTCGTTGAACCCACGGCTGCGGCCCGGGGGCCTGCGCCCCAGAACGGCGCGGCCCCCTGGAGGATCGATTGGGCGCCAGGCTCGGGCCACCCCGGACGGGGGCGGCCCACGCGTCGGACCGGCCGGGCCCGGCCGCCGGCGGATCGACGGCCGAGGGCCGCGGCGCGCCGGCCGCCCCGACGCCGCTCTTTCCGGCGTTCCTCAAGCTGAGGGACCGGCCGGTCGCGGTGGTCGGCGGCGGGCCGGTGGCCGCGTCGAAGCTCCGGGCGCTGCTCGCGGCGGGCGCCCGCGTGACGGTGGTCGCGCCGGAGGTCACGGCGGAGATCGCGCGAAGCGGCGTGGCCGTCCGCCGGCGGCCGTTCCGCGACTCGGACCTCGACGGCGCGTGGCTCGCGGTGGCGGCGGCGCCCGCGGAGGTCAACCGCGAGGTGGCGCGGGCCGCCGCCGAACGACGCCTGTTCGTCAACGCGGTGGACGATCCGCCCAACGCGAGCCTCTATCTCGGGGGGGTGGTCCGGCGGGGCGGGGTCACCGCGGCGATCTCGACCGACGGCCGGGCGCCGGCCCTGGCCGGGCTGGTTCGGGAAGCGATAGAGGCGCTGCTGCCCGAGGGCGAGGTGCGGCGGTGGCTGGCCGCGGCGGAGGAGGAACGGGCCGGGTGGCTCGCGGACCGCGTGCCGATGGATCGGCGGCGGCCGCTGCTGGTCCGGGCGCTGGCCGCCCTCTACGACGATCGGACATCGACCGGAGATCGACCGGCAACCGAGAGTCGACCCGCAACCCAGGGTCGACCGGCAGCCGAACCGGTCGCCCGAAGGCCGAATGGATCGACCGAAGACTGAGAGACCGACCGAACACGGCATGAGACCCAGACCGCAGCAACCCGGGGAGCACGTTCGGCGACAGGTGACCGACGTCACCGGCGAAGGCCGGGGACCCGACCCGATTCCGGGGTTCGTGTCGCTGGTCGGGGCGGGTCCGGGAGACCCGGCCCTGTTGACGCTGCAGGCCCTGGACCGGCTCGAGAGGGCCGACCTCGTGCTGTACGACGCCCTCGTGGCGCCCGGCATCGTGGCGCTGGCGCGGGGGGCGCAGTGCTTCTGCGTCGGCAAGCGGGCGGGCCGCCGGTCGGTGCGCCAGGAGACCATCGTCCGCCTCCTGGTCCGCGCCGCCCGCCGGGGGCGCCGCGTGGTCAGGCTGAAGGCCGGCGACCCCTACGTGCTGGGACGGGGCGGCGAGGAGGCGCTGGCCCTGCGGGCGGCGGGCATCGGGTTCGAGGTGGTGCCGGGCCTGACCACCGCGGTCACCGCCCCGGCCCTGGCCGGCATTCCCATGACCCACCGCGGCGTGGCCTCGGGGTTCGCGGTGGTGTCCGGCCACGACGAGTCGAGCTTCCGGCCGGTGCTCGGCGCGCTGCCGCCCGGCTCGCTGACCGTCGTGGTGCTGATGGGGCTGGCCCGCCGCGCCGCGGTGGCGTCCTGCCTGCTCGACCGCGGCTGGCCGGCCGACACCGCGGCCGCCATCGTGTGCGCGACGGTCTCGCCGCGCACCCGCGTCTGGACCGGGACGCTGGGAGAGCTGGGGACCGCCCCGCACCCGGCCCCCGAGGGCACGCCCGGGACCATCGTCGTCGGCCGCGTCGTCGACCTGCACGCGGTGCTCGACGAGACGCAGCCGGACGCGGCGGCGGCCGTCGAACGAGAGGGCCGGAGCTCGTGACGACCGGGAAGGACGGCGCCCTGCCGGCGAGCGACATCGGGGTACACGCACGACGGAGCTGGAGCTCGACATGACCTGGAAGAACAAGCTCGGCGATCGCATCCCGGCGGAGCTGGGACGGGAGATCGACACCTTCGAGAACCAGATCGCCCTGAAGCGCCAGGGCCGCATCGACGACAAGGTGTTCGCGGAGACCCGCCTGCGGCGCGGGGCCTACGGGCAGCGCTACGACAACGGGCAGCGGAACGACGGCAACGGGGTGAAGGCCCTCGCGTTCCCCTCGAACGGGCTGACCAAGGGCCCCGACACGGTGTGGGACGCCCCCGGCATGCAGCGGATCAAGATTCCGTTCGGGGGGCTGACGGCCGAGCAGATGGACACCCTCGCCGACCTCGCCGAGGAGTACAGCGACGGCATCTGCCACATCACCACCCGGCAGGACGTGCAGCTCCACTTCGTCCACGTCGACGACACCCCGGCCCTGATGCGCCGGCTCGCGGCGGTCGGCATCACCACCCGCGAGGCGTGCGGCAACACCGTGCGCAACGTCACCGCCTGCCCCCTCGCCGGGGTCTGCCACGACGAGACCTTCGACGTGACCCCCTACGCCCGGGCGTCGATGCGGTTCCTCCTCGGGCACCCCGACGCCCAGGACTTCGGCCGCAAGTTCAAGGTGGCCTTCTCGGGGTGCCGGCAGCACGCGTGCGGCCTCGTCAACATGCACGACTTCGGGGCGATCGCGGTCACCCGCAAGACCGCGGCGGGGACCGAGCGCGGGTTCGAGGTCCACGTCGGGGGCGGCCTCGGGGCGGTGCCCCACGAGGCGAAGCTCTTCGACCCGTTCATGGCCGAGGCCGAGGTGCTGCCGACCCTGCAGGCGATCTCGCGGGTGTTCGCGCGGCTGGGCGAGAAGCGCAACCGGGCCCGCGCCCGCATCAAGTTCCTGGTCGCCAAGCTCGGCATCGACGAGTTCCGGCGGCTGGTGGAGGAAGAGCGCCGAGGCCTCGCCCACGACGAGCGGTGGACGGCCCATCTCGCGGACCTCTCGTCGACGGACGAGCAGCCGCTGAAGGACGGCGAGCCCCTCGACGGCGAGGCCGACGCGTCGGGCTTCGCGGCCTGGTCGGGCTCGAACGTCTACCACCAGCGCCAGCCGGGCTACGCGGTGGTCACGGTGAGCCTGCCGCTGGGCGACATCACCGGCGATCAGCTCCGGGGCCTGGCCGACGTCGCCCGCCGGTACGTCGGCGACACCGTCCGCACCACGGTCGAGCAGAACATCGTGCTGCGGTGGGTGCGCGAGTCGGACCTGCCGGCGCTCCACCGGGAGCTGGACGGCATCGACCTCGCCCGCCCCGGCGCGCAGTCGATCGGCGACATCACCGCCTGCCCCGGCACCGACACCTGCAAGCTCGGCATCGCCTCGTCGCGGGGGCTGGCGGCCGAGCTCGAGAAGCGGTTGCGGCGGCAGCTCGACACCCTGGACGAGGCGGTCCGCGGCCTGCGCATCAAGATCAGCGGGTGCTTCAACTCGTGCGGCCAGCACCACGTCAGCGACCTCGGGTTCTACGGCGTCAGCCGGCACGTGCACGGGCGCGTGGTGCCGCACTTCCAGGTCGTGCTCGGCGGCAAGTGGGCCGAGAACGCGGGGGCCTACGGGCTCGCCATCGGCGCGGTGCCGGCGCGGGAGATTCCGGAAGTGGTCAGGCGCATCACGGGTCGCTTCGTCGAGGACCGCCAACCGGACGAGACGTTCCACGCGTTCACGACCCGCATCGGCAAGCGCGCGCTGCGCGAGATGCTCCAGGACCTGATGGCGGTACCCGACTACGAGGTCGCTCCCGACTACTACCGCGACTGGGGCGACCCGCGCGAGTTCGGCATCGGGGACATGGGCATCGGCGAGTGCGCCGGCGAGGTGGTGTCGCTGACCGAGTTCGACCTCGCCGGCGCCGACAGCCAGGTGTTCGAGGCCCAGCTCCAGCTCGAGGCGGGCAACGTCGCCGAGGCGGACGGGCTCGCCTACGCGGCGATGCTGCAGGCGGCGCGGGGGCTGGTCAAGACCGAGTTCATCGACGTCCCCGACGACCCCGACCGCATCGTCGCCGAGTTCCGGGCCCGCTTCTTCGACACCGGGGTCTTCCTCGACCGGTTCGCGGGCGGGAAGTTCGCCCAGTACCTGTTCCGGCGACACGCCCGCACCGGACCCCCGGCCGGCGTCGACACCGTGCGGCAGTCGATCGAGGAGGCCCAGCTCTTCCTCGAGGCCACCCACGCCTGCCAGGCGCGGCTGGCCGGCGCACCGGCGCCGCCGGTCGCGGCCCGCGAACCGGCCCTCACCGGGAGCCCCGCATGAGCGCCGTCGCCACCGCCGCGCCCGACGCGGCCGCCGTGCAGCGCATCGCCCTGAAGGTCTTCCTCGACGAGCGCTCGGCGCTCTCGCCGCGCGATGTCATCCCCGTGTTCCACCGCTGGATCCAGACCCGGGCGGTGGACGGGCTGCTGATCGACGTCGCCGACTACACCCACCTGCCCACCGGTCCCCTGGTGCTCCTGGTGGGCCACGAAGGACGGTACGTCCTCGATCGCGACGACGAGCGATTGGGACTGCAGTACGTGCGGACGCAGCCGCTGGACGGACCGCTGGAGACGCGCCTGCGCACGGGTGCCGGCATGCTCGTCCGCGCCGCCCGACTGCTCGAGAGCGACGCGACCCTGCCCGGGCCGGTCCGCTTCCGCGGCGACGAGATCGAGTGGGTCGCCAACGACCGGCTCCTGGCTCCGAACACGCCCGAGACCCTGTCGGTCGTCCGGCCCGCGTTCGAGTCGTTCCTCGGGACGCTGTCGGACGCCCCGTGGGCCCTGACCCCCCGCACCGGGCGGGGAGCGCGCTTCGGCATCCATGCGAGCACCGCCGCCGGGGCGTCCCTCGAGGCCCTCGGGAGACACCTGGTCACAGAACCCGGTTTCTGAACAGCCCGCGGCCGAGATCCCGCTGTCATCCGATTCGGCGCTGCCGCTTGCCTGACGCCCTCGTTGCCCCGGCAGCGTCCGGTCCGCGGTCGCCCGCGTCCGACAGGCGCCTCGTCGCACGGCGTCTCACCGTCCGCCAAAGGCGTGCCGTGCGGCCGCCCCTCGCCGGTCGAGGATGTTGAGGAGGTTGCCAGGGCATGAGCGACCACCGTTCCGGCAACCGGCGGGCCGTCCGCACGGACATTAGCGTTGCTAATATCGCTATGGCCCGCTATTAGCCGTCTGTGCTATATTGCTCGGTTCATGCACGTCGAGACACTGCGCATCTTCTGCGACGTGGTGCGCCATCAGAGCTTCTCGCGGGGCGCGAGGGCCAGCTCGGTCAGCCAGTCGGCCGCGAGCCAGGCGGTGCGCCAGCTTGAGAAGCACCTGGGCGCCCAGCTCATCGACCGGTCGAAGCGGCCGTGGCAGCTCACGCCCGAGGGCCGGCTGTTCTTCAAGGGCTGCCAGGAGCTCGTCGAGCGCTACCACGAGCTGGAAGCCGCGGTGCGGCACCGGCAGAACCCGTCGGGCCGGACGGTCCGGCTCGCGACGATCTACTCCGTGGGCATCCACCAGTTGACCCAGTACGTGGACCGGTTCCGCGCCGCGGCGCCGGGGGCCGAGGTCGATCTGCAGTACATGCACCCCGGCGAGATCTGCGAGCAGGTGCTGAGCGACCGGTGCGACCTGGGCCTGATCTCGTTCGTCACCCCGCGGCGCGAGCTCGCGGTCATCCCGTGGAAGCGGCAGTCGATGGTCGTCGCATGCCCCCCCGCGCACCGGTTCGCGGCCCTCGCGGCCAGGCAGGACGGGGTCCGGCCGGCGGACCTCGCGGGCGAGCGCTTCGTGGCGTTCGACCGGAAGCTGCCGGTCCGCCGGGCCGTCGACCGGTTCCTGCGGCGCCACGAGGTCGAGGTGACGGTGACGGCCGAGTTCGACAACATCGAGACCATCAAGCAGGCGGTCGACGAGGAGGCGGGCATCGCGATCCTGCCCGAGCCGACCCTGCGCCGCGAGGTGCGCCGCGGCACCCTCGTGCAGGCCCCGCTGGTGCTGCCGGCCGGGGAGCCGCCGCTGGTGCGGCCGCTGAGCATCGTGCACAGAAGCAATCGGCGGCTGAACCCCGCCGTCACCGCGTTCATCGAGCTGCTCGGCGCCGACGCGCCGGCGGCGGCGCCGCCCGCGCCCGGGACGCCCGCCCCCCGCCGGACCGCGATGGCCGCCGGCGCGCGGCAACCGGCGTCCGTCCCGGCAACGGGCGCCGGCCCGCAGGGAGCGAACCCATGAGCGGATCCGAAAGACGGCCACCGCGCGCAGCGGCCCAGGGGCTCTACGACCCGCGGTTCGAGCACGACTCCTGCGGCGTGGGGTTCGTGGTCCACATCCGGGGCGAGCGCTCGCGCAAGCTCGTCGACCAGGCGCTGGAGATCGGCATCAACCTGCTCCATCGCGGCGCCTGCGGGTGCGAGCCCAACACCGGGGACGGGGCGGGGCTGCTGCTGCAGGTCCCCGACCGGTTCCTGCGCCGCGAGACGGCGGCGCTCGGGTTCGCCCTGCCCCCGGAGGGGCGGTACGGCGTCGGCATGCTGTTCCTGCCGCGGCCGGCGGACGAGCGGCGGCGGGTAGAGGAGCTCGTCGCCCGCGTCGTCGACGAGGAGGGCCAGGCCCTGCTCGGCTGGCGGGACGTCCCCACCGACAGCAGCCCCCTGGGGGCCACCGCGCGGCAGGGCGAGCCGGTCATCCGGCAGGTGTTCATCGGACGCGGTCCCGCCGCGGGGGACGGCCCCGACGCGGGAGACGGCCCCGACGCGCAGGCGCGGTTCGAGCGCAAGCTCTACGTCATCCGCCGGCGCATCGAGAACGCGGTCGAGGGCCTCGATCTCGGGGCCCCCGACGCGTTCTACGCGGTCAGCCTGTCGTCGCAGACCCTCGTCTACAAGGGCATGCTGATCGCCGACCAGGTCACCACCATGTTCCCGGACCTGGTCGACCCCGACCTCGAGTCGGCGATCGGGCTGGTGCACTCGCGCTTCAGCACCAACACGTTCCCGTCGTGGCCGCTGTCGCACCCCTACCGCTACATCGCCCACAACGGCGAGATCAACACCCTGCGCGGCAACATCAACTGGATGCGGGCGCGCGAGGCGCTGTGCGAGTCGGACCTGCTGGGGGACGACCTGCAGAAGCTCTTCCCGATCATCAGGGAGAGCCAGAGCGACACCGCCACGTTCGACAACGTGCTCGAGTTCCTGGCCATGACCGGCCGGTCGCTGCCCCACGCGGTCCTGATGATGATCCCGGAGCCGTGGCGGAAGCACGAGTCGATGGCGGCCGACCGGCGGGCGTTCTACGAGTACCACTCGGCCCTGATGGAGCCGTGGGACGGCCCCGCCTCCATCGCCTTCACCGACGGCACGGTGGTCGGGGCGGTCCTCGACCGCAACGGGCTGCGCCCGTCCCGCTACTACGTCACGAAGGACGACCTGGTGGTCACGGCGTCCGAGGTCGGCGTGCTCGACGTGCCGCCGGAGAACGTGCTCGTCAAGGAGCGGCTGCACCCGGGCCGGATCTTCCTCGTCGACACCGCGCAGGGGCGCATCATCGACGACGAGGAGATCAAGTCGGGGCTCGCGGCCGAGCACCCCTACCAGGACTGGCTGGACGCCGAGGTCGTGCACCTCGACGACCTGCCCCCCGCCCCCGGGGCGGCGCCGGTCGACCAGGAATCGCTGCGGCGGCGCCAGCGGGCGTTCGGGTACACCGAGGAGGACCTGCGCATACTGCTCGGCCCCATGGCCGCGCAGGGCGTCGAGCCGGTCGGGTCGATGGGCACCGACACCGCGCTGGCGGTGCTGTCGGACCGGCCGCGGCTGCTCTACGACTACTTCAAGCAGCTCTTCGCGCAGGTCACCAACCCGCCCCTCGACGCCATCCGGGAGGAGCTCGTCACCGACATGAGCTCGACCCTGGGGGCCGAGCGGAACCTGCTGAAGCCGGAGCCCGAGTCCTGTCACCAGATCCGCATCGAGTACCCGATTCTCGACAACGACGAGACGGCCCGCATCCGACACAACCCCGACCCCGCCCTGCGGGCGGTGACGTTGTCCACGCTGTTCGACCCGCACGAGGCGGACGGCATCGCCAAGGCGATGGACGAGCTGTGCCGGCAGGCCAGCGCCGCCGTCGCCGACGGCTGCGCCATCCTCGTGCTCTCGGACCGCGGCGTCGACGCCGGCCACGGCCCGATTCCCGCCCTCCTCGCCACCGCCGGCGTGCACCACCACCTCGTGCGCGAGGGCACCCGGACCCGCTGCGCCCTCATCGTCGAGTCGGGCGAGCCCCGCGAGCCGCACCACATGTCGCTGCTGCTCGGCTACGGCGCCGGCGCGATCAACCCGTACCTCGCGTTCGAGACCATCGAGGAGCTCATCGCGCGGGGCGACGTCGCCGACGTGGACGCGCGGAAGGGCATCCGCCATCACATCCTCGCCCTCACCAAGGGGGTGCTGAAGGTGATGTCGAAGATGGGCATCTCCACCCTGCAGAGCTACCGCGGGGCCCAGATCTTCGAGGCGGTGGGCCTCGACAAGGCGTTCGTCGACCGCTACTTCACGTGGACGGCGTCCCGGCTCGCCGGCATCGGCATCGACACCGTCGAGGCCGAGGTGAAGCAGCGGCACCAGGCCGCGTTCCCGACCCGCGGCGACGAGGACGACGAGCTCGACAGCGGCGGCGAGTACCAGTGGCGGCGCGACGGCGAGTACCACCTGTTCAACCCCGACACCGTCTACAAGCTGCAGCACGCCACCCGCAGCGGGCAGTACGCCATCTACCGGGACTACGCGCGGCTCGTCAACGACCAGAACCGCAAGCGGGCGACCCTGCGCGGCCTGTTCAGGCTTCGGCCGGGCGACACGCCGGTCCCCCTCGACGAGGTCGAGCCGGTCGAGTCGATCTTCAAGCGGTTCTCCACCGGCGCGATGTCGTTCGGGTCGATCAGCGCCGAGGCCCACGAGACCCTGGCCATCGCCATGAACCGCATCGGCGGCAAGTCGAACACCGGCGAGGGGGGCGAGGACCCGGCGCGGTTCACCCCCGACCCGAACGGCGACCTGCGACGGAGCGCGGTCAAGCAGGTCGCGTCGGGCCGGTTCGGGGTCACGAGCGAGTACCTGGTGAACGCCGACGACCTGCAGATCAAGATGGCCCAGGGGGCGAAGCCGGGCGAGGGCGGCCAGCTCCCCGGGTTCAAGGTCTATCCGTTCATCGCCAAGATCCGCTACTCGACCCCCGGCGTGACCCTGATCTCGCCGCCCCCGCACCACGACATCTACTCCATCGAGGACCTCGCCCAGCTCATCCACGACCTGAAGAACTCGAACCCGCGGGCGAGGGTGCACGTGAAGCTCGTGGCCGAGGTCGGCGTGGGCACGGTGGCGGCGGGGGTGGCCAAGGCCCACTCCGACGTCGTCCTCATCTCCGGGCACGACGGGGGCACCGGCGCGTCGCCGCTGACGAGCATCAAGCACGCGGGGGTGCCGTGGGAGCTCGGCCTCGCCGAGACCCAGCAGGTGCTGGTGATGAACCAGTTGCGCGACCGCATCGTCGTCCAGACCGACGGGCAGATGAAGACGGGCCGCGACGTGGTCATCGCGGCGCTGCTCGGGGCCGAGGAGTACGGGTTCTCCACCGCCCCCCTCGTCGTCGAGGGCTGCATCATGATGCGGGTCTGCCACCTCGACACGTGCCCGGTGGGCATCGCGACCCAGAACCCCGAGCTGCGCAAGCACTTCTCGGGACGCCCGGAGTTCGTCGAGAACTACTTCCGCTTCGTGGCCGAGGAGGTGCGCGAGGCGATGGCGGAGATGGGCTTCCGCACCATGGAGGAGATGATCGGCCGCGTCGACCGGCTCGACACCACCGGCGCCGTCGACCACTGGAAGGCGCGGGGCCTCGACCTGTCGCCGATCCTGCTGAACCCCGACGTGCCCGACACGGTGGCCCGGCGCTGCGTGCGCGAGCAGGACCACGGCCTCGACCGGGCCCTCGACAACACCCTCATCGAGCGCTGCGCCCCGGCCGTCGCGCACCGGACCCCGGTGTCGTTCACCCTGCCCATCCGCAACGTGAACCGGACGGTCGGCACGATGCTGGGGTCCGAGATCACCCGCAAGTGGGGCGGAGCGGGGCTGCCGGACGGGACCATCGACGTCAACTTCACGGGATCGGCGGGGCAGAGCTTCGGGGCGTTCCTGCCGACCGGGGTCACCCTGACCATCGAGGGCGACGCCAACGACTACTTCGGCAAGGGCCTCTCGGGCGGCCGCCTCGCCGTGTACCCCCCGCGGGCCTCGATGTTCGTCCCCGAGGAGAACATCGTCATCGGCAACGTCGCGCTCTACGGCGGCACCGGCGGCGAGGCGTTCGTGCGCGGGGTCGCGGGCGAGCGGTTCGCGGTGCGCAACAGCGGGGTGAACGCGGTGGTCGAGGGCGTGGGCGACCACGGCTGCGAGTACATGACGGGCGGCCGCGTGGTGATCCTCGGGCGGACGGGCCGGAACTTCGCGGCGGGCATGAGCGGCGGCATCGCCTACGTGCTCGACCGGACCAGCACCTTCGCCCGGCGCTGCAACCCCGGCATGGTCGACCTCGAGACGCTCGACGACGAGGACGCCGAGCTGGTGCGACGCCTG
This sequence comes from Vicinamibacterales bacterium, assembly GCA_965215105.1. Lineage (GTDB taxonomy): Bacteria > Acidobacteriota > Vicinamibacteria > Vicinamibacterales > UBA8438 > JAJEEA01. Next base: position 6,035,909 of record OZ244051.1, on the reverse strand, counting down.
ATCCGCCGGCACGTCGACCACACCGCGAGCGCCAACGGGCAGGCCGTGCTCGACGGGTGGGACACGGCGCGGCCGGCGTTCGTGAAGGTGATGCCGCGCGACTACAAGCGCGTGCTGATGGCCGAGGCCAAGGCCCGGGCCGAGTCGCGCGAGCCCGGCTTCGCGGAGCTGGTGGGCACCGGCGGCAGCTAGAGTCTGACGTGGAACGGCGCGGCGCCCTGGCGGGCCTCCCCCATGCTATTCTGGCCAGTGTCTGGCCAGGAGTCTGCGCCGTGGAACGGCGCGGACTCCTGTAGGCTTGGTTGGGCGCCAAGCGGAGCCGAAGGCGACGATTGGCGGGCTGGGTCGGGCGAGGCAGCGGGCGATCCCCCGCGAGGAGACGGGCATTGGCTGAAACTCTGCAGGCGATCCATCTGGTGATAACTGCGCTGGTCGCGTACGGCGTGTTGCGGCTCCACAGCAAGTTCGACCACCTGAAAGGGCGCGTGGACGAGCAAGGCGCGCAGATCCGCACCTTGACGCTGCGCGAACCGTAACCGACGGCCGCGGTTTCGCTCCCCCCCGCCACGGGGACGTCCGAGCCCCGACACAAGAACATCATGGGAAAGCTGAAGGGTTTCATCGAGATCGACCGGCAGAAGCAGGCCAGCCGCGACGTCGCGGAGCGGGTCCGCGACTGGCAGGAGGTGTACCTGCCGTACGCCGACGAGGACCTGCGCGCCCAGGGCGCGCGTTGCATGGACTGCGGCATCCCCTTCTGCCACCAGGGGTGTCCGCTCGGCAACCTCATCCCCGACTGGAACGACCTCGTCTACCGCGACCAGTGGAAGGCGGCGAGCGAGCGCCTGCACAAGACCAACAACTTCCCGGAGTGGACGGGGCGCCTCTGCCCCGCCCCGTGCGAGGGCTCGTGCGTGCTCGCCATCAACCGCGACGCGGTGACCATCAAGTCGATCGAGATGGCCATCGTCGAGCGGGCGTTCGAGGAGGGCTGGATCCGCCCCGAGCCCCCGGCCGCCCGCACCGGCAAGACGGTGGCCGTCGTCGGCTCGGGGCCGGCGGGGCTCGCCGCGGCCGACCAGTTGAACCGGGCCGGGCACCGGGTCACGGTCTTCGAGCGGGCCGACCGCATCGGGGGGCTGCTGCGCTACGGCATCCCCGAGTTCAAGATGGAGAAGCGGTTCCTGGACCGCCGCCTGCAGATCATGGAGGCCGAGGGCGTCGACTTCCGGCCCTGCACCGACGTCGGCGCGACGGTGCCGGCCGAGACCATCCGGCGCGAGTACGACGCGATGCTGCTCGCGGGCGGCGCGGGGCAGCCCCGCGACCTGAAGGTGCCGGGGCGCGAGCTGTCCGGCATCCACTTCGCCATGGAGTACCTGACGCTGCAGAACCGGCGGTGCGAGGGCGACGCCATCCGCGACGACGAGTTCATCACGGCCAAGGACAAGCGGGTCGTCATCATCGGGGGCGGAGACACCGGGGCCGACTGCCTGGGCACCGCGCACCGGCAGGGCGCCCGCTCGATCCACCAGTTCGAGCTGCTGCCGAGGCCCCCGGCCGAGCGGGACGCGGGCAACCCGTGGCCGGAGTGGCCCAACGTCTTTCGGGTGTCCGGCGCCCACGAGGAGGGCGGCGAGCGCGTCTACTCGGTGTCGACGGAGCGGTTCAGCGGCAACGCGGCCGGGCAGGTCACCGCCCTGCATGCGACGCAGGTCGAGATGAGGCGCGAGAACGGGCGGCTCTCCTTCACCCCGGTGCCGGACAGCGCGTTCGAGCTCGAGGTCGACCTGGTGCTGCTGGCCATGGGGTTCGTGGGCCCGACCCGCGGCGGGCTGCTCGACGAGCTCGGAGTCGAGCTGACCGACCGCGGCAACGTGTCGCGGGACGGGAACTGGATGACCAGCGTCGACGGCGTGTTCACGGCCGGCGACATGCAGCGCGGCCAGTCCCTCATCGTGTGGGCGATCGCCGAGGGCCGCAGCGCCGCCGCGGGCATCGACCGGCGCCTGATGGGCGAGACCCGGCTCCCCATGCCCCTGCCCTAGAGGCTGACCGCGACGTGGCGAAAGCACACGGCTCCACGGACATCCAGCGGCTCGAGACGCTGGCCGAGGTGAACGACGCCCTCGCGGGCGGCTCCAGCCTGCGGGCGGCCCTGCAGCGGGTGATGCAGCTCCTCGACCGGCGCGACAGCGTCGTGTGCGGGTCGATCACCCTGCTGAACCCCGACTCGGGGCTCCTGCACGTGGAGGCCTCCGAGGGGCTGACCCCGGAGGGGCGCTCGGCCCGCTACGCCGTCGGCGAAGGGGTCACCGGCCGGGTCGTCGAGACCGCGAAGCCGGTCATCGTGCCGCGGGCCAGCAAGGAGCCGATGTTCCTCAACCGGGCCCGCCGCAAGAACCTCGACCGGCGCGACATCAGCTTCATCTGCGTACCCATCAAGACCCGCAAGAGCAGGAAGTCGGTGGGGGCCATCAGCATCGACCTGCCGTTCGAGAAGGGACGCGACTACCAGCGCTACGTCAAGTTCCTCGACGTCGTCGCGACGATGATCGCCCAGGCCATCCGCGTCAACCATCTCGTGGACGCGGAGCGCCAGCGGCTGACCGAGGAGAACGTCCACCTGCGGGGCGAGCTCAAGGAACGCTACGACTTCGCCAACATCGTCGGCACCAGCAGCCCCATGCGGCAGGTCTACAGCCAGGTCTCCCAGGTGGCCGGCGCCAACACCACGGTGCTCGTGCGCGGCGAGTCGGGAACCGGCAAGGAGCTCATCGCCCACGCCATCCACTACAACTCGCCGCGGGCCAGGAAGCCGTTCGTCAAGGTGAGCTGCGCCGCCCTGCCCGACTCGCTCATCGAGTCGGAGCTGTTCGGCTACGAGCGCGGGGCGTTCACCGGCGCCCAGTCGCGCAAGAAGGGCCGCTTCGAGCTGGCCCAGGGCGGCACCCTGTTCCTCGACGAGATCGGCGACCTGAACCCGTCGACCCAGGTCAAGCTGCTCCGGGTCCTGCAGGAGCGCGAGTTCGAGCGGCTGGGAGGCACCGAGCCCGTCAAGGTCGACGTGCGCCTCATCGCGGCCACCAACGCCGCCCTCGAGAAGGCCATCGCCGCCGGCACGTTCCGCGAGGACCTGCACTACCGGCTCAACGTCTTCGCGATCTTCGTGCCGCCGTTGCGCGAGCGGAAGACCGACGTGCTGCTGCTCGCCGACCATTTCCTGGAACGCTACGGCGTCGAGCACGGCAAGCAGGTGCGCCGCATCTCGACCCCCGCCATCGACATCCTCATGGCCTATCACTGGCCGGGGAACGTCCGGGAGCTGGAGAACGCCATCGAGCGGGCGATGCTGGTGTGCGACGGCAGCGTCATCCACGCCCACGACCTCCCGCCGTCCCTGCAGACGGCCGAGGCGTCGGGCACGGTCATGAGCCAGTCTCTCGGCGAGGCCGTCGAAGCCTACGAGAGAGACCTCATCGAGGACGCCCTGAAGGTGACCCGCGGCAACCGCGTCAGGGCCGCCTTGCTCCTGCGTTCGACCGAGCGCATCGTGAGCTACAAGGTCAAGAAGTACGAGATCGACTGCGCGCGGTACCGAGGTTGAGGCTGCTCGGTGCGCCCCGTCCGCCGGGTGCGCCGGATCGGCGCAGGTCCGTTCGCCGCCCGCGGCCCGCCCGTCCGACCGATCCGCCGGCCGCGTGCGGCGCTCCCGCGGCGCCGGGGGGCGGGGGCGCGGCGTGATATGGTGGCCGGTGCGTTCGATTACCCACGCACGCTCGGCCCCCGGTCACTCGGCTCGGATGGCCCCGGATGCGCTGCTGCAGTTCCTCGGACGTTCTGACAGGGAGACCACGATGCACCGTTTCATCCTTCTCGCCGCCCTCGCCGCCGGCGCTGCCCTCGCCGCCGGCGCCGCGCCCGCATCCGCCCAGGCCCCGGCGGTGCGGCCGGTCACCGACGCCATGCTCGCCGACCCGCCGCCCGAGAGCTGGCTGAACTGGCGCCGCACCCGCGACGGCTGGGGGTACAGCCCCCTCGACCAGATCACCCGCGACAACGTCGGCGAACTCCGGATGGTCTGGTCCTGGGCGATGGAGACCGGGTCGCAGCAGACGACCCCCATCGTGCACGACGGCGTGATGTACCTCGCCAGCCCCGGCAACGTCGTGCAGGCTCTGGAGGCGGCGACCGGGGACCTGCTCTGGGAGCACCGGCGCGAGTTCCCGACGGCGCGCGGCCGGGGGCGGCCGAACCGCAACATCGCCATCCACGGCGACCGGATCATCCTGAACACCGCGGACGCGGGCATCGTCGCCCTCGATGCGTCGACCGGCGAGGTCGCGTGGGAGACCGACGTCGCGGACGCCGCCAAGGGGTACCAGTACACCGGCGGGTCGCTCGTGGTGAACGGCGTCGTGATCTCCGGCATGGCCGGCTGCCTGCGGTTCTGGGACGACGGCTGCTTCATCACCGGGCACGACGCGGCCACCGGGCGCGAGCGGTGGCGCACGTCGACGGTGGCGCGGCCGGGCGAGCCGGGCGGCGACACGTGGGGCGACCTGCCGATGATGTTCCGCGGCGGCGGCGACGCCTGGATCACCGGGTCGTACGACCCCGCCCTCGGGCTCACGTTCTGGGGGGTGGCCCAGGCCAAGCCGTGGGCGCAGGTGAGCCGCCGCACCGACGGGGACGCCCTCTACACCAGCTCGACCCTCGCCCTCGACCCCGCCACCGGCGAGATGCAGTGGTACTTCCAGCACCTGCCGGGCGAGTCGCACGACATGGACGAGACCTTCGAGCGCATCCTCGTCGACGTCGACGGGCGGCCCTCGGTGTTCACGATGGGCAAGCTCGGCATCCTGTGGCAGCTCGACCGCGAGACCGGCGCGTTCATCAACGCCACCGACCTCGGCTACCAGAACATCGTCGACATCGACCGCGAGACGGGCGGGATGTCGTTCCGGCCCGGCATGATGCCGGTGCTGAACGAGCGGCTGGAGTTCTGCCCGAGCCACTCCGGCCTCAAGAGCTGGCGGGCCATGGCCTACCACCCCGAGACCGAGGCGTTCTACATCCCCCTGACCCTGAACTGCCAGCGCACCGTCTACGGCGACGTCGAGTGGCGGGAAGGGGGCGGGGGCGCCGGCATGATGTTCCGCGAGAACTTCCTCCACCCCGACAGCGGCGGCAACCTCGGCGAGTTCACGGCCATGCACGTCAGCGGCGAGATCCTCTGGTCGCACCGGAAGCGGACCCCGTACATCTCGGCGTCGCTGACCACCGCCGGCGGCCTCGCCTTCGTGGGAACGTTCGACCGCCGGGCCTACGCCTACGACGTCGCCACCGGCGACGAGCTGTGGGAGACGCGCCTCCCCACCTCCGTGCAGGGCTTCCCCATCACCTACGCCGTCGACGGCCGGCAGTACGTCGCGATCGGGACCGGCATCGGGGGCGGGAGCTGGACCACGATCCCCCTCGAGCTGACCCCGGAGAAACGCCGTCCGAACGGGGGGAACGGGCTGTTCGTCTTCGCGCTGCCGTAGTCGGTGGTGTGGAAGCGGCGGGAACCGAGGCCAGGGCGGGGGGGGGCTCGCAGCATCGATCCGGGCGTTGCCGTGCTGCCGCCGAGCTGCCGTGCTGCCGCCGAGCTGCTCGAGACACGTGTTGACAGGGGGTCAATGGTTGTGCCATCTTAAGGGCATATTTTCCCTCGGCGGTCGAAGTGCCGCCGCGATTTACTTCCCCAGGGAGCCGCTGACGGCTCCCTGTTTTTTTGGTGATCAATGGCCCCCGTAGGCAGGCGCATTCGGATCCTGGTGGATTTCTGGAACCTGCAGTTGGCGTGGAACTCGTTCCACGAAGGCCGCGGAAACGGCCGGCCTCGGTTGAATTGGCGGGTACTGCCCGACGTGCTCATCCCTCGAACGGGCGATGGCAATGGCGTCTACCACGGGTGTCATGTCTACGCATCAATCGACCCCGAAAGCGGGCCAGACGACGCCTGCGCAGGTTCTTGCACGACGTGATGAACCGATTCCCTGGTTTTCGCGTCATCATCAAGGACCGGAAACGCAGCATGCACACTTGTCCGCATTGTCGGCGCGGTGTGCCGCGCACTGTCGAGAAGGGTGTAGATACGGCGCTTGTCACGGACCTCATCCAAGCCGCGATGGACAACTTGTTCGACGACGCGATTCTCATCAGCAACGACGCAGATTTCGTCCCTGCAGTGGAGTTGATTCAGAACCGCACCACGACCCGCGTGATCCATGCAGGCATTCGGTCGGGCCGTCAGCTTCAGAACGCATGCTGGTCGCATGTGGTACTGGACGAGCAGATCCTGGAGCAGCTGATCGACAGACAGCGTTCCGCAGGGTAGCGACGCGCCCACAGGTGGACCCTTGGTGCCGGGTCTTACGGCATTTCAGGCGCAGTGTATCCCCACCGATAGCGAACTCCTGGAGGTTGACACCTACAAGGCCTTCCTCAATCAGCGACGCAGACTCGTCAGCCGGCGACTAAACGTGTTTCTCTCGATTTGACCTTGGCCGCCCGGCGCGCGGCATCGTGAATCATATTGGCAGGCCAATAGCAGGAACGTCACAGCATGACGCCTGTGCGCGACCGCGCCGAACGGATGATCACCGGCCCTGGCCACTTCCCGCTGAAGACCTGAACAAGCAGGTTCGGGACGTGCTACGGCACGCCGTGGATGCACACCGGAAGAGACTCAAGGTCTACGAGAGTCTCCGTAACCTGAACGAGGTGGTCGGCACCGAGTACGGCGACCGGGTGCTGTACGAGTTGATACAGAATGCGCACGACGCTCACCAGGCCGATGACCGGGGGCGGATAGCCGTGAGGCTGGTCGTTCGGTCAGAAACCGACGGCACCCTGTACGTCGCCAACGGCGGCAGCGGCTTTCGCAGGAAGGACGTAGATGCGATAGAGAACCTCGCGACCACTGCCAAGGACATCGGCGAGGGCATCGGCAACAAGGGCCTCGGCTTCAGGAGCATCGAGGCGCTGACCGACGACGTACGGATATTCTCGCGAAGGGGTAGAAGCGAGTCGGCCCGGTTCGATGGCTACTGCTTCCGCTCGCCACCGTGGACGAAATCGAGGATCTGCTTCGCGACGACGGCATCGACGCGCCCACGGCCCGCGAGGTTGCCGGAACGGTCCCGCGCTACCTCGTTCCCCTGCCGCTGGCCGAGCAGCCGGACGATGTGGTGTCGTACGCGCGCCGGGGCTACGCGAGCACCATCGTCGTGCCCCTGCGCACGGCGGAGGCAATCGAGCTGGCCAAGCGCCAAGTCCAGGCGCTCGCCGACCTCGACGTGCCGCTCCCCCTGTTTCTGGACCGCATCGCGGAATTCCGCATCGACGTCACGGACGCTCTCCAGACTGGTCGTGCACCGAAATCGTGGGGGTACGCACCGACATTGCGGAGGTACGCACCGAGATTGCGAACCTCGATACCCGGTTGTCGACTCAGATCAACGCTGCGGAAACCCGCTTGACATGGCGCATGCTCGTCATCGCCGGGCTCGTCATCGCGGCGCTTCGCCCGCTTGGTTGAGGGGATCAGACCCAGCCATGTGCACCGCAGATCTCATCGACCGTCTGAACAACCCCGCCGCAAACCGCATCACCGAGTTCGCCGCGCTCGCGAGCGTGTTGGCCTCCGATTTGGGAATGCTAGTACGCTGCTACGAGAGCCTTCTGCGCGTCGCCCCGCGCCGACACGACCGGGAGGGCAAGCGTTACTTCTGCGGCAGCCGCACCGGGGTCACCGGCAGCGGCGTGTCATCCAACCGGAGGGAAGAACACCTCGCCGTCGCCCTGTACAACGCCTCTCGCGGCGGCGCTGCCTTCGCGCTGCCGGACCAAAGGTCGATCGAGATCATCGACTACCAGACGCCGCTGAAAGCCCGTCGAGGCGATCGGCGCGTCGGCAAGGTCGACCTCTTCGCCGTCGTGGAGGGAACGCTGCCTTGCGTCATCGAGCTGAAGACGGCCCCTCGCGACACGCCACTGCGGGCGCTGTTGGAGGGCTTGGCATATTGCGCAATCGTCGAGGCCAACGCCGCCGACATCGCGTCGGAGGTTGCGGAGCCGTACGTGCTGTCGGCGTCTCGGCCAACGCTGGTGGTCATGGCACCGGACGACTATTGGGCCTGGTACCTGGACCACCCGCGGGCGGGGAGATGGCTCTTCTCCATCCGCGATCTCATCTCGGGCCTTCGGGGTGCCTTGGGGCTGGAAGCCTGTCTGGTGGCGCTGCTCGACGTGGAGTTCGAGATGGGCCTCGGCGGTCAGCCGGCTCGGCTCATCCGAAGCTGCCGGATGGCATCTGTGGTTAGGATGTCAGGAGCCAGCCGGAGCCAGCCGGAGCCAGCGTGCCCGTTGTGCATACAACGGGCTGGCGTAGGGTTGGTCCCCTCGCCCCCCCGCCCCGAGACACGGCGGCGCTACACCGGTGTGGAGCCGCTGGCGACGCGACCGTCGCCGGACCGGCTGTGCAGCCAAGTTCATTGAGCGCTGGGCGACCCCAGGCGTCCGGCAGCGCGCTGTCGGCCTGCACGCTGCCGAGACGGCTCGCCAGCCCCCTGCACGCCGTGCGACCGTCCAGGCGACCGTAGCGGTGGTTGGCCGCGGCCCGGAATCCGAACCGCTGGCGTACCCCGAGCGGCTGGCCCCCCTGGGGCGGGCCGGAACCAAGTGGAAGGACCCTGAGCATTCCCCAAAAGGGAAAGGCCCCGGGAGCGCGGGCTCGTCGTCGTTGTCCGACCGCGACGGCGGTGCGATGCAGGCAGTCGGCGACGCGCCGAACGACAGCACGGTAGCGCCCACCGGGCACCACCGAACTGCCGATCGGGGTTCTGGGACTCTCTGGAGGAGCACAACGTCGTTCGTCGTCAACGATGGGCTACCTCAGACATCTCAAGGACGGTACCAATGACGCAGAGAACCACCGATGTTGTTGAGCTTGAGCGGATCGTCGAGAAGATGCAGGAGCTTGTGGACGAGCGCAGCACTCTCGCCGAGCGGTCGAAGCGCGCGAAGATCGACGGGAAGTTCGTGAAGCGCGCCGTCGCGGACGACCGCATCCGCGTCATCGACCGGAAGCTCGGGTGGTACCGGGGACGGGTGCCCGCGGACATGCACCCCGTCGAGGTCGTCCAGCTCTGGAAGGAGAAGGAGGCCGCCGCGCAGGCGAAGCGCGAGGCGGAGGCCGAGGCGAAGCACGAGGCGGAGGCCGAGGCGAAGGCCACGACCGAGCCCACGACCGAGCCCACGACCGCCTCCGACTGGGTCGACGGCGTGATGGAGGAGCGCATGGCGGCCGAGCCGGAGACCGACGCCGAGCCCGAGCTGGGCGACCAGCAGCATCGGGTGGGCTGATGGCCAACCTGCGCGAGGCTGCTCTCCGCGCCGACCTGCGCGAGGCTGCTCTCCGCGCCGCCCGTGGCGGCGGCGGTCGCCGCCGCGCTGACGCCATCGACCAGGACACCGAGGGGGGCGCCGCCTTCGAGGTGGTGACCAGGACCACGAAGAGCGGTGTCCGCATCTCGGACGACTTCCGCGACAACCTGATCATCGATCGCTACGACCAGGTCTTCGCGACGATGCGTGGATTGAAGCTGCGGCACCTGCGTAGCGAGAACAGCGAGGATGCGGTGACGTGGAATGTCTTTCGGTCACTGCGCCAGGTCGATCCGGCGGTCTGGCTGCCGGGGTTGGCGCAACGCGGACTCCAGGGCGCGGAGCCGCCGCCCGCAGTTGGCGCTGTCTTGTCCCTGTGGCTATCCGTGTCGCCGCCGCCTGCCCTTCTGGCCGGTGGCGACGAGGGCAACTCCGAGATCGACGTCGCAATCGAGAGCCCATCCTGGGTCTGGTTCATCGAGGCGAAGTACCGGAGCGACATCGAGACAGGCACCAAGACACGCCCCGAACGAGACCAGGTACTTCGCAACATCGACGTCGGCTCCTACTACGCCGGGACGCGCGATTTCTTCTTCAGCCTTCTGATTGTCAGCCCGGAGACATCGCCGCTCGGGGCGGCAGCCGTTGGTGAGTACAGCGACTTCTCGAAGACCCGGGCGCTTCTCCAGGCCCATCGGTCCGACCGCCTCACGAACCTGCGGGCCGTGACGCTGTTGACGTGGTTGGACATGGCCGCCGTGCTCACCGACGCGCGAGACTCCGTCGTGCGGATCGACGAACGGCACTACGCCGATCGCGCTCTGGAGTGGATGCGGGTAAAGGGCTTGGCGGGGTAGAGACTCGTTGCGACGCTGCCGCGGTGTCGCGGCAGACAGCAATGGGTCCGGTTGGGCGGCTCCTTCGCTGGCCGTCGGCCGGCACAGACTCTTGGGTGTCCACCGAGGTAGACTGACTACGGTCCGGACTGGTCTGCGGACGCCGCGGATGGTCCTCTGGATTCCCGCGCAGAAAGTGGTAACGGACGGGGGAATCAAGGCCGGCCGATTATCTGTAAGTCGCTTTATATGAATGATTTGCAGGAATCATTCAACTCGCGCTGCCCGAGTAGGCGCGGCAATGCCGGCGTTTCGGCGGCGGCTCATGAACGAACGGGGCGCTCAGTACCCGTCGCGGCGTATCTCGCCGACCCCGGCGATGGAGAACGACCCGGGCATCATGGAGCAGCCGGCCGCCTCGTTCAAACCGCAGGCGAGCGTCATGTCCCGCGATCGGCTCGACCGGGCACGGATTCATCGGCAGCAAGGGGCAGTGATGCCGGCTGTTGACGGCATTGAAATGCCCCTAATTCTTGACACAATGCGTAGCAAATAGACACCATTTTTACGTGATCGAAAGGCGAATAGTTGATGCCCTGCGGGCATGGCGACGACGGCCCGACCGCAAGCCGCTGGTGCTCCGAGGCGCCCGGCAGGTGGGCAAGACGACGTCCGTCGACCGGTTCGGCGCTGAGTTCCGCCAGTACGTCGCCCTGAATCTCGATCGTCCCGGCGACCGGGAGATCTTCGACCAGGGCCTGCCCCTCGGGCGGACGCTCGAGGCGATCTTCTTCCTCAGGAACGCCGATCCGGCCGAGGCGTCGACCCTCCTGTTTCTGGACGAGATCCAGAGCTCGCCGCACGCGGTGCAGTTGCTGCGCTACTTCGCGGAGGAACGCGCGGACCTGCCGGTGGTCGCGGCGGGTTCGCTGCTCGAGGTGGCCCTCGACCGGTACCGGGCCAGCTTCCCGGTGGGCCGTGTCGAGTTCCTCTACCAGTATCCGTTGACGTTCGCCGAGTACGCCGCCGCCGTTCCCGGCGGATGGCGGGACGCGATGGCGGCGGTCCCCTGCCCGGACTACGCCGTCGCGCCCCTGCGGCGGCTGTTTCGGGACTACGTCCTGGTGGGCGGCATGCCCGAGATCGCGGCGTCGTACCTCGAGCATCGGGACCTCGGGCGCCTGACGCGACTGTACGAGGGGCTGCTGGTCTCGTACGCGGACGACGCCGCGAAGTACGCCCGCGGCCCCGCGCAGCTCGCGCATCTCCGCCACGTCATCGAGACGGCCCCCTTGCAGGCCGGCGAACGGATCTCGTTCCAGGGGTTCGGCGGCTCCAGCTTCCGTTCCCGGGAGATGGCCGAGGCGCTGAGGACCCTGGAGCAGGCCATGCTCCTGTTCCTGCTCTACCCCACCACCGCCGTCGAGCCGCCCGCGCTGCCCGACCGGCGCAAGTCGCCGCGCCTGTCGTACCTCGACACCGGCCTGGTGAACTACCGCGCCGGTCTGCAGACCGGGTTCCTCTCGGCGGGCGGGCTCGGCGCGCTGTATCGCGGCCGTCTGGCCGAGCACGTCGTCGGCCAGGAGCTCATCGCCGCCGACCTGCAGACCAACGACAAGCCGCGCTTCTGGGTGCGGCAGAAGGCCGGCGCCACCGCCGAGGTGGACTACCTGCACCGGTACCGCGACCGACTGGTGCCGGTGGAGGTGAAGTCCGGCAGGAGCGGCGCGCTCCGGTCGCTTCATCAGTTCATGCAGCGCGCGGACCACGACCTGGCGGTGAGGCTCTGGGACGGGGACATCGATCTGCACGTGGCGAAGACGCCCGCGGGGCGCCGGTTCCGGCTGCTCAACCTGCCGTACTTCCTGGTGCACCGGCTGGACGCCACCTCGACTGGGCGGAGCGGGAAGGCGCCCGCGGCGGTTGACGCCGCCGGCGGGTGCGGGCGTCGGGACGGGCGGGTCGTGGCGGAAGGCCGGAGCCTTCGCCCGCGAGCGGCGGCCGGACCCCGGGGTATGATGGGGCCGTGATTCTGCGGGGATGACGAGCCTGCTGTTCCTCTGCGTCGCCAACTCCGCCCGCAGCCAGATGGCGGAGGGGCTCGCCCGCGCCCGGTTCGGATCGCGGGCCCGGGTGGCGAGCGCCGGCTCGTCCCCGACCGCGGTCCATCCGCTGGCCATCGCCGCCCTCGGCGAGATCGGGATCGACATCAGCGGGCAGCAGTCGACGAGCGTCGAGACGGTGGACCCGGCCTCGGTCGACGTGGTGGTGACGCTGTGCGCCGAGGAGGTCTGCCCCGTGTTCCCGGGGCGGGTGCTCAGGCTGCACTGGCCGATGCCGGATCCCGCGGGGGCGGCGGGCTCGGACGCGGAGCGGCTGGAGCGGTTCCGGTCGGTCCGCGACGACATCGCGCGGCGGCTCGCGGACCTCGACGCCGAGCTTGCGGGGCCCGACGGCCCCGTTGGCAGTTTCGCTGACGCGAAACTGCTGGCGCGACTTGGCGGTCGTTGATCCCATGTTCCTTCCCCTCGGCGACGAGCCGAACCCCCGCGGGACGCCGGTCGTCACCTGGACCCTCATCGGGGTCAACGCGGCCGTCTTCCTGCTCGTGACGCTGCCCCTGAGCGGCGTGGGGCCGGCCCTGGACGACCCGGTGCTGGCCGAGTACGTGCAGGCGATCTACCCCCGGGTCTCCAGCCGCATGGCCCTCGAGTCGCTGCTGCGGCAGGTGTCGGCCTACGACCTCGTCGTCTTCGCGCACGGCTTCCGTCCCGCGGATCCGAGCCTGTCCGCCCTCGTGACCTCGATGTTCCTCCACGGCGGGTTCATGCACCTCGCGGGGAACATGCTCTTCCTGTGGATCTACGGCGACAACGTGGAGCACCGGCTGGGGCGGTGGCGCTATCTCGCCGCCTATCTCGGCACCGGGGTGCTGGCGACCCTCTCGCACGCGGTCCTGGCTCAGGGCTCGGCCCTGCCCATGGTCGGCGCCTCGGGGGCCGTCTCCGGCGTGCTCGGCTTCTACTTCGTGTGGTTTCCGCGCAACCGCGTCCGGTTGTGGATCATGCTCTTCCCGTTCTTCATGAACGTCGTCCACGCCCCGGCGCGGCTGGTGCTCGGCGTCTACCTCGTCGTCGACAACCTGTTGCCGCTGCTGGCGACGAGCGGCGCCGGGGGCGGCGGCGTCGCCTACGGCGCGCACATCGGCGGCTTCGTCGGGGGGCTCGCGCTCGCCTCGTGGAGCGCCCGGCGCGAGGTCCAGGCGCGGCCGGCGGAGTACGCGGCGGCGACGCCGGTCGCCGCGCCCGACCCGCCGGTCGTCGACGCCGACCCCTCGTCGACGCGAGGCATCCGCCTCTTGATCGCGGCCGGCGAGCACGAGGCGGCGGCCGCCGCCTACTTCCGGCTCAGCCCGGCGCGCACGGTGCGGCTGCTCATGCCGCGCGACTCCCTCGAGTTCGGCCGGTGGCTGGCCAACAACGACCACGCCGATGCCGCGCTCGTCGTCTATCAGCGGCATCTCCGCGACTATCCGCTGGGCCCGTACGTCGCCGAGGCCCACCTCGGGGCGGGGCTGGTGCAACTGTACGCGCGCAACCAGCCGACCGCCGCCTATCAGCACCTGATGGCGGTGCTCGACGCCGACCCCCACCCCGGGACCGAGGCCTACGCGCGGCGCGCACTGGCCGACATCACGCGGCGCTGAGCGGGCCGGCCGTCGCGCCGTTCGGCCCCACCCCCCCGCGTGGCGGCGCGGTTCCGCCCCGGCCGACCGGCGCAAAACGTCGGATCGCTCTCCCCACCCGACGTTTTCGTAGATCCCGGACATCCGGCGAATGCCCGCGACGGGCGATCCAGCCCCGTGTTCATTGGGTTTCCCGAGCTCGCGGACGCGGGCGGCAGATGTGGCCCCGTATTTGCTTAGAGATATGACGAGGATGAAACGGATACGGCCAGACACCGGATGCGGCAACTGCATCGAGTTCCGGCGCGCGACGCGACCGGGTGCGGTCACGTCGACCGGGACAAGTCAGGAGAGTCGAGATGAAGCTGATCAGCGCAATCATCAAGCCACACGTGCTCGATGACGTCAGGGACGAGCTCGCGAAGGCGGGCGTCCAGGGCCTGACGGTCACCGAGGTCAAGGGCTTCGGGCGCCAGAAGGGCCACACCGAGGTCTACCGGGGGGCGGAGTACACCGTCGACTTCGTGCCCAAGGCGAAGATCGAGACGGTGGTCGCCGACGACCTCGTCGAGGCCGCGAGCAACGCCATCACCCAGGCCGCCCGAACCGGGTCGATCGGCGACGGCAAGGTGTTCGTGAGCGACATCGGGCAGGCGGTCCGCATCAGAACCGGAGAGATCGGGGACGACGCGCTGTAACCCGGCGCCCCTGAGGTTGGACAGACTGCAAACGGAAGGAAGACACCAATGACGAATACGCTGCCGCGTCGGATCGGGCGCTACGCGCTGCTGCTCCTGGGCCTCGTGCTGGCCCCGAGCGCGGCGTTCGCGCAGGACGTCTCCCCCGAGATGTTCACCGTCAACAACACCTGGATGCTCGTGGCCACCTTCCTGGTGTTCATCATGCACCTCGGCTTCGCCGCCCTCGAGAGCGGCATGACGCGGGCCAAGAACACCGTCAACATCCTGTTCAAGAACACCGCGATCATCGCCATCGGGCTGCTGACCTACGCCATCGTGGGCTTCAACCTGATGTATCCCGGGGACTTCAGCCTCGGCGAGTTCGTCGGGTTCGCCGGGTTCGGGCTCGACCCCGGGGCCGAGGGGAACACCTCGGCCTACAACCCCGGCTACACCTACTACACGGACTTCATCTTCCAGGGCATGTTCGCGGCGACGGCGGCGACGATCGTGTCGGGCGCGGTGGCCGAGCGCATCAAGCTCGGGTCGTTCCTCATCTTCACCACCGTCTACGTCGCGATCATCTATCCCATCGCCGGGTCGTGGAAGTGGGGCGCGGGCTGGCTCGACCAGATGGGCTTCTACGACTTCGCGGGCTCGACCCTCGTGCACTCGGTCGGCGGCTGGGCGGCGCTTGCCGGCGTCATCGTGCTCGGACCGCGGCTGGGCAAGTACGTCGACGGCAAGATCCGCCCCGTCGCCGGGCACAGCATGCCGCTCGCGACGATCGGGGTGTTCCTGCTGTGGCTGGGCTGGTACGGGTTCAACGGCGGGTCGGTGCTGAGCGCCGATCCCGGCCTCGTGTCCCTCGTGTTCGTCACCACGTCGCTCGCGGCCGCGGCCGGCGTCATCGGGGCCATGGCCGCCTCGTGGGGGCTGCAGCACAAGCCCGACCTCAGCATGGTGCTGAACGGCTCGCTGGCCGGGCTCGTCGGCATCACCGCCGGGGCGGACACCGTGGGAGTCATGTCGGCCATCATCATCGGGTTCGTCGCCGGCCTCATCGTCGTCGGGTCGGTGCTGGGGCTCGACCGGGCCAAGATCGACGATCCGGTGGGGGCCATCTCCGTCCACCTCGTGTGCGGCATGTGGGGCACCCTCGCGGTCGGGATCTTCAGCACGAACGCGGAGCACTCGTTCCTGACGCAGCTCATCGGCGTCCTCGCCTACGGCGTGTTCTGCTTCGTCGCGGCGTTCATCATCTTCTTCGCGCTCAAGGCGACCCTCGGGCTGCGGGTCGATGCGGAGGAGGAGCGCGTGGGCCTCGACGTCGGCGAGCACGGGATGGAGGCCTACGGCGGCTTCCAGATCACCCAGGCCTGACGGGACCCGAACGACGACGACGGGTGCGCCGGCGGACGGCCGTTGTCCGCCGGCGCCCCCCTTCCCGGCGCGCGCAGGACCGCTTGTTCAGAGCGCGGGCCGTCCGGCGGGCGGGCGCGATTCGTCGACCCGCCGCCCACGAAGACAGACGGAGACGATTGAGGCGGGATGCACGCGAACGCCATGAACGCTGCGCTCGTCACACGCATGACAAACCAGTTTCACAGGAGAGGAATGAGGGAATGACTTCGACTCGCACACGCGCCATCGCCAACCGCCTGTCCCGCGGCATCCTGACCGCGGGAGCTGCATCCATCCTGCTCGCAAGCCCCGCCGCCGCGCAGAACGACGGCAACATCTCGATGAGCGCCGGGGCCGACATCGTCAACCAGTACTACTTCCGCGGCATCATGCAGGAGACCGGCGGCCTCATCATGCAGCCGTTCCTCGACGCCAGCATCAGCTTCGGCGCCGCCTCGATAACCGCCGGCACCTGGAGCAGCCTTCACTCGGAGACGGCCGAGGGATTCGCCGGCGCCCCGCAGAGCTTCTACGAGACCGACTTCTACGCGGGCATCGGGGGCGCCGCCGGGCCGGTCGGGCTCGACGTCACCTACACCGCGTACATGAGCCCGCGCGGAAGCTGGGGCACGACCAAGGAGGTCGCGTTCGGCCTGAGCGTCGACAACCCCGTGGCCCCGTATGCGACGTTCGCGTTCGAGACCGCCGGCGGCGCCGACGGCTTCGACAAGGGCGGCTACTTCGAGCTCGGCATCGAGCCGTCGGCGCCGCTCGAGGACGCGCCGGTCAGCCTGTCGTTCCCGGTGACGCTCGGCCTGAGCCTGAACGACTACTACCAGTACCAGACCCTGGGAGAGGGCCACCACGAGGACGACGGGCACGACCACGACGACGAGGGGCACTACGTGCTCAATCCCGGCGGGACCTTCGGCTTCTTCAGCATCGGCGCCTCGCTCGGCATCCCCCTGAACGTCGCCGCGGAGTACGGCGAGTGGGGGCTCGCCCTCGGCGTCAACATGATCAGGCTCGGTGAAGGCGCGAAGGCCATCGACGGCGGCGACAGCAGCACCAAGGTCATCGCGCTCTTCGGTCTGAGCGTCGGCTACTAGGGGAAGTCCATGCGACCAGGTCCGGCGCCGGCCCCGTCGGCGTCGGGCATCACCTTCCTTCGCGAATCCCCGCGACTCCTCTGGTAAGATGTATCGTTTGCGGACAGCCGCAAGGCAGCCGGCGTCGAACCGGAATCGGGTCGAGCCGGCCCGTGACCGACACCGCGGGGCGCGCGACGCGCCGGCGGACAGGCCGCGCGCCCTCGTCCCGGTTCCCGGCGCCGCCGGGCGCCCTGCTCCGGGGTCGACCTTCCGGAGCATGGCCCGGCGCCGCGCCGCCCGGCCGCACGGTCCCGAATCGATGACCAGCACCTCCCCCGGCGCCGGGCCCGCGCAAGGACAGTCGCCGGCGGATACCCTCCGCGCGGCGCGCGACCGCTACGAGGCCGACGTCCGGCAGGCGCGCGGGGGGCGGCTGGCCGCGCGCGAGTACGCCGACGCCGTGGACCGCCTGCTCGCCGACATCCTGGCCGACGCCGGCGACCGCCCCGGGGTCTCGACCGAGGCCGTCGCGCTGGTGGCGATCGGCGGCTACGGGCGCCGACACCTCTGCCTGCACTCGGACATCGACCTCCTGATCCTGTTCGACCGCCGGATGACCGCGGTCGAGGAACGGCTGGCCAAGGCCCTGCTGCACGCCCTGTGGGACCTGGGCTTCGACGTCGGCCACCAGGTGCGGCAGGCCGGCGAGCTCGAGCACGTGGAGACCGACAACCCGGAGTTCCTGGTCTCCGTCTCCGACGCGAGGTTCGTGGCCGGCGACGCGGCGGTCTTCGACCGGCTCGCCGCCCGGGTCCTCGACGCCGGGTCGCCGTGGCGCCCGGCGACCGTCGAGGCGCTGCGGGAGCTGGTGGGGGAACGGCACCGGCACCACAACCGCACCATCTACCACCTCGAGCCGGACATCAAGGAAGCGCCCGGCGGCCTGCGCGACCTGTCCGCCATCAGGACCCTGACCGCGCTGACCCCGGCCGACGCCGACGGCGCCGCGTCCCTGATCGCGGGGCGCCGCGACGAGGCGCTCGACGAGGCCGAGGAGTTCCTGCTGCGCATCCGGTCGATGGTGCATCTCGACAACAAGCGCGACCAGAACATCCTGAGCCACGAGCACCAGGAGACGGTGGCCGAGCGCTTCGGCTCGCCGGGCACCAGCTCGCGGCAGGTCGAGGCGCTGATGAGCGTCTACTTCCACCACGCGCGCATCGTGTCGCGCGTGCTGTCGCGGGTGCTCGAGGGCACGGCCCCGGCCCCCGCCCCGGTCGCCGCCGGCGCGGTCGCGGACAACATCGAGCGGCGGCAGGACGGGGTCGGCTTCATCGACACCGTGCGCGCGTCGCTGCAGCCGCGCACGTGGCTCTCCGTGTTCCAGGCCGCCATCGACGCGGGCTGCGCGGTGGCCCCGGACACGCTCACGTTCGTCGAGCGCCACGGCGACCGCTACACCTCCGAGCAGTTCTTCCCGGACCGGGCGGAGTGCGAGGGCTTCCTGCGCTTCCTGAAGCCGCGGGCGGGCCTCTACGACCGGCTGTCGGAGATGCACGAGAACGGGCTGCTCGGGCGCATGTTCCCCGAGTTCCGGAAGGTCTACTGCCGCGTCATCCGCGACTTCTACCACAAGTACACGGTCGACGAGCACACCCTCGTGACCATCCGCAACCTCTCGGACCTGACCGATCCCGACTCGTGCCCGCCGTCGCGGCGGCGCTTCTCGGGCGCCCTCGCGGAGCTGGAGCAGCCCGAGCTGATCGTGCTCGCGCTGCTCTTCCACGACGTCGGCAAGTGGACCACCAAGAACCACGCGGAAGAGAGCGTCCGCATGGTCGCGGGACCCCTGCGCCGGCTCCGGGTCCCTCCGCAGGCGGCCCGCACCGTGGAGTTCCTCATCCGCCATCATCTGGCGATGTCGCAGACCGCGTTCAAGCGGGACACCCAGGACCCGGAGGTGCCCCGGCAGCTCGCCCGCCTCGTCGGCACCGAGGACCGGCTGCGGATGCTGTGCCTGCTGACCCTGGTGGACATCCAGGGCACGACCCCGGAGACCCTGACGCCCTGGAAGGAAGAGCTCCTGTGGCGCCTGTACGTCGACACCTGGAACCACCTGACGCTGGGCTACGGCGACGAGGTGATCGCCCGGGACGAGCAGGGGGTGGCCGACCTGCTGGCCGAGCGGCCGCCGGAGATCGGCGAGGAGCAGGTGACGCGCTTCCTCGACGGCCTGCCGCGCCGCTACCTGCGGCTCGTCGACCCCCGGCGGGTGTACGAGCACATCGTGCTGTCGCGCGACCTCGAGTCGGACGGCGTGCAGGTCAACCTCGAGCGGCAGGACGAGGTGTGGGAGCTGAGCGTCGTCACCCGGGACCGCCCCCGGGTCTTCTCGAAGATCTGCGGGGTGCTGTCGTACTTCGGCATGGACATCCTGCGGGGGCAGGCGATGAGCAACCGCGAGCGGGTGGTCCTCGACCTGTTCCGCTTCGTCGACGCCGACAAGTTCCTGGCCCTCAACGAATCGGGCCCCGCCGAGCTCAAGGACCTGCTGCAGCGGGTCCTGACCGGCGCCGCCGACCTCGAGTCGATGCTCAAGGGGCGGGAGGCGGCGGCGCGGGCGCGGCGGCGCCGGACCCGCGTGCCCAGCGTCGTGCACTTCGACCATTTCTACTCCGACCGGTATACCGTCCTGGAGGTGGGCAGCACCAACCAGTGGGGGCTGCTGCACCGCATCAGCCGGGTCATCTCCGAGCACGGGTGTGACATCGACCTCGTCCTGATCTCCACCGAGGGCGATCGCGCGACCGACGTGTTCCACCTGACGCGCGACGGCGGGAAGCTGTCCACGGACATGGAGCACTCGCTGCGTACGGACCTGGAAGCGGCGCTCGGCACGGGGGAGGCCGCCTGAGCGCGCCGCGCTCGGGCCGTCGACGGCATCGAACCAGGGATTCGAAGGGCGGCGACCGAATCCCGTCCGGCAGTGGAACGTCGCCGACGAACGGTGAATTCAGGAGGACACACGGATGACAGTGAACGACGTGATGCAACTGATCAAGGACAAGGGGATCCAGGCGGTCGACCTGCGGTTCATCGACCTGCCGGGCCTGTGGCAGCACTTCACCGTCTCGGCGAAGGAGTTCGAGGCCGACGTGTTCGAGGAAGGCATCGGATTCGACGGGTCGAGCATCCGCGGGTTCCAGGCCATCCAGGAGAGCGACATGCTGCTCTTCCCCGACGCCTCGACCGCCTTCGTCGACCCGTTCTTCGAGAGGCCGACGCTGAACATCATCTGCAACATCAAGGATCCCATCACCGGCGAGTCGTACTCGCGCGACCCGCGGTACGTCGCGCAGAAGGCCAACGCCTACCTGAGGAGCACCGGCATCGCCGACACCGCGTACTTCGGGCCCGAGCCGGAGTTCTTCATCTTCGACGACATCCGGTTCGGGCAGAGCTACCAGCACGGCTACTACCACATCGACGCGGCCGAGGGCTTCTGGAACGCGGGACGGACGGAGGACCCGGACGCGGCCGGCAACTCGCGCAACCTCGGCTACAAGCCGCGCTACAAGGAAGGCTACTTCCCGGTGCCGCCGATGGACAGCCACCAGGACCTGCGGACCGAGATGATGCTCGAGCTCGAGAAGGTCGGGGTGGAGATCGAGGTGCACCACCACGAGGTGGGGACGGCGGGTCAGGCCGAGATCGACATGCGGTTCGACTCGCTCGTCAACATGGGCGACAAGCTCATGAAGTACAAGTACGTCGTCAAGAACGTCGGGCGGCGGCACGGCAAGACCGTGACCCTGATGCCCAAGCCGATCTTCCAGGACAACGGGTCGGGCATGCACGTGCACCAGAGCCTCTGGCTGAACGGCAAGAACATGTTCTTCGAGGCCGACGCCTACGCCGGGCTCAGCAAGACCGCGCTGCACTACATCGGCGGCGTCCTGAAGCACGCCGGGGCCCTGCTCGCGTTCTGCAACCCGACCACCAACTCGTACCGCCGGCTCGTGCCCGGCTACGAGGCGCCCATCAACCTCATCTACTCGATGCGGAACCGCAGCGCCGCCGTCCGCATCCCGGTGTACTCGGGCAGCGAGAAGGCGAAGCGCATCGAGACCCGCTTCCCCGACCCGACCTGCAACGGCTACCTCGCGTTCAGCGCGCTGCTCATGGCCGGCCTCGACGGCATCCAGAACGCGATCACGCCGATGGGGCCGCTCGACAAGGACCTCTACGACCTGCCGCCCGAGGAGCACGCGAAGATTCCGAGCACGCCGGGCAGCCTCGAGGAGGCCCTCGCCGCCCTCGAGGCCGACCACGAGTTCCTGCTGAAGGGCGACGTCTTCACGCAGGACCTCATCGACACGTGGCTCGACTACAAGCGCGGCGAGGTCGACGCCATCCGCCTGCGGCCCCATCCGTGGGAGTTCGCGATGTACTTCGACATCTAGCCTCGCGGCGTTCCGCGCCGATACCGCCGGGATCGGCGGATCGGGGCATCGGGAGGGGCCGCCGGGCAGCACCGGCGGCCTCTCTTCGCTTCCGGCCGGCCCACCCCTTTCTGATACACTTCAAGGATGTCCGGTGCCGCCCCGACCCCCACGAAGAATCGGATTCCCTGGTCGCAGGAGACCCGGGCCATCGCAGGGGTCGGTGCCGCGGTGGTAGGGGTGGGCGCCGCGGTGATTGGCGTGTTCCTCACCGTTTCCCTCAGTCTGAACAACCCGATCACGGCCGAGCGCAACGCGCTCAGCGCGGAGATGCAGGCCGAGCACGCCCAGATCAGAGCCGAACTCGCACAGATCAGGACGGAGCACACCCAGGTCAGAGCGGAAGTGCAGGCCGAGGCTCGGAAGACACAGCAGATCCTGCGGGAGATCCTGCGGGAAATCCTCCGCCTGCACACAAGCCGCCCCTGAGCCCGTGACACGCTGCCCGGCCACGCCAGCGCTCGCATGACCACGGAGACCGCCGTTCCCACCGTGCCGTTCTGGGTGAACGGGCGCCGCGTCGCGCCGGTCGGCGGCCGGGAAGGCACCGTCACCGACTCGGCGACGGGACGGACGGTGCGGACGGTGCCGTTCGCGACCGACGACGACGTCGACGCGGCGGTGCGGGACGCCCGCGCCGCGTTCCCGGCGTGGCGCGACACGACGCCGCTCCGGCGGGCGCGCATCCTCATGCGCTTCCGCGACCTCCTGGAGCGGCACAAGGGCGAGATCGCGCGCGTCGTCACCGAGGAGCACGGCAAGACCCTGGACGACGCGGCCGGCTCGGTGCAGCGCGGCCTCGAGGTGGTCGAGTTCGCCACCGGCATTCCCCACCTGCTGAAGGGCGACCACGCGGAGGACGTGGGGGCCGGCGTCGACTCCCACACCACGCGGCAGCCCCTCGGGGTCTGCGCCGGGATCACCCCGTTCAACTTCCCCATCATGTGCCCGATGTGGATGGCCCCGGTGGCCCTCGCGTGCGGGAACACGTTCGTGCTGAAGCCGTCCGAGAAGGACCCCTCGGCCAGCATGATGGCGGCCGAGCTGCTCGACGAGGCGGGACTGCCGGCCGGCGGCTTCAACGTCGTGCACGGCGACCGGGAGGCCGTCGACGCGCTGCTGACGCACCCCGATGTCGCCGCCGTCTCGTTCGTGGGGTCGACGCCGGTCGCCCGGCACGTCTACGAGACCGCCACCGCCCACGGCAAGCGGGTGCAGGCCCTCGGCGGGGCCAAGAACCACGCGGTGGTGCTGCCCGACGCGGACCTCGACGCCGCCGCCGACGCCCTCATCGGCGCCGCCTACGGCTCGGCCGGCGAGCGCTGCATGGCGATCTCGGCGGTGGTGGCGGTGGGCGAGGCGGGCGACGCCATCGTGTCGCGTATCCAGGAGCGGGCCGCCGCGGTGCGGGTCGGCCCCGGCGACCGCGAGGGGGTCGAGATGGGGCCGCTCATCACCCGCGAGCACCTCGACCGGGTCAGCGGCTACGTCGACCTCGGCGAGCAGGCCGGCGCCGACCTCGTGGTCGACGGCCGCGGCGTCCGGGTCGAGGGGCACGACGACGGCTACTTCATGGGGCCGACGCTGTTCGACCGGGTGACGGTCGACATGCCCATCTACCGCGACGAGATCTTCGGGCCGGTGCTGGTGGTGGTGCGCGCCGACACCTACGACGACGCCATCGACATCGTGAACCGGAACCCCTACGGCAACGGGACCGCGGTGTTCACCCGCTCGGGCGATGCGGCGCGCCGGTTCGCCCGCGACATCCAGGTGGGGATGGTCGGCGTGAACGTGCCGATTCCGGTACCCATGGCGTTCTTCTCGTTCGGGGGTTGGAAGGGCTCGCTGTTCGGCGACCTCCACGTGCACGGCGAGGACGGGGTCAGGTTCTACACCCGGACGAAGGTCGTCACCACCCGGTGGCCGGACCGGCCCGAGGCGGTGAGCCTGAGCATGCCCACCCTGAAGTAGGGCCTCGGCGACGCGGAGGGGACGCCGGCCGCTTCGTGGCGTCGACCGCGGCAAGGCGGCACGATCGCAGGGCGGCGGCGACGCGAGGCGGCGGCCCTGACCGAAGGACGGCGGGGCAAGACGATTGTCCGGCGCCGGCGGGCGTTGCGGGGGAGCTCGCCGGCGGCGTGCTGCCGGCAGGGCAACGCGACGATTGCCGGGCGACGACGCCCGCCCCCGTCCGGCACGGCGCGACCTGTCGGTCGTGTCGACAGCTCCGCCGGTGCGAGCTTCTACGGAGCAGGCTCCCAGGAGAACCCCATGGCTGATTCGCAGGCCGGCAACCGATGGCTCCCGTTGATCGGGGGCACGATGCTGAACGTCGTGCTCGGCTCGTTCTACGCGTGGAGCGTCTTCGTGCTCCCCCTCGAGGGGGAGTTCGGCTGGGCCCGCGAGCAGACGTCGACGACCTTCAGCATCGGCATCTTCACGATGGCGGTGACATTCGTCCTCGCCGGCCGCCTGCACGCCACCGTCGGGTTCCGCACCCTGGCCGCCGTCGGCGGGCTCCTCTTCAGCGGGGGGTTCTTCCTCGCGAGCTACACGACGTCGCTGGCGTGGCTGTACGTCACCTACGGGCTCATCGCGGGGGCCGGCAACGGCATCGGCTACTCGATCGCGATCCCCGTCGTCTCCAAGTGGTTCCCAGACCGCCGCGGGCTCGCCATCGGCATCGCGGTGGGCGGGTACGGGGCCGGGTCGGGCATCTTCGGGCCGATCGCCGACGAGCTGCTGATTCCAGGGTCGGGGTGGGAGGCGACCTTCCGGATCTACGGCATCGTCTTCCTCGTCATCTCGATGGTCGGGGCCTGGCTGCTCAAGCCCGCCCCCGACGGCTACGCCCCCGAGGGCTGGGACCCGAGCCAGCTCAAGGCGGCGGTGACGCGGACGGTGCGCGACTTCACGCCGTCGGAGATGCTGCGGGGCAGCGCGTTCTACTTCCTCTTCCTCGCCTACTTCATGGGCGCCATCGCGGGGCTGGGGCTGATCAGCCAGCTCGTGCCGTTCGGCACCGAGGCGGGCATCGGCAGCGTCGCCCTGATCGGGCTCGTCGTCGGGGCCGTCGGCAACACGGTGGGGCGGGTGCTGTCCGGGGCTATGTCGGACAACCTCGGCCGGCTGAACGTGCTGCGGCTGATGGTGCTGGTGTCGGCGGTGGCCATGCCCCTGCTCTACCTGCTCGGCTCGAGCGTGGCGTTCTTCGTGCTCGGGGTCTTCGCGGTCTACTTCTGCTACGGGGCCCTGCTCGCGGTGTTCGCGGCGACCTCGGCCGACTTCTACGGCACGAAGCACCTCGGGGTGAACTACGGCCTGCTGTTCCTGGCGTGGGGGCTCGCCGCGGTGGTCGGGGCGCGGCTCGCGGGCCTCGTCTTCGACACCTTCGGCAACTACCAGTGGGCGTTCTTCGGGGCCGCGGTGCTGTCCATCGGCTCGCTCGTCTGCCTGTACCTGGCGAAGCCACCGGCGGCGGAAGAGGCGGCCTGAGCCTGTGGCCCGTGGCGAAGGCGCCTGCTGCGCTCCGATCGGCGACGACGGGCCGGCATTCCACGCCGCTCGCGGATGGCTGGGCGCCTGCCGCGTTGCGACCGTCGACATGAACCGGCCTGACCCCTCGGGCGGCCAGCACGGCCTTGCGGTCGCCCCGCGGGTTCGCTGGCGCGAGACTTTCTGACGGCGCAAGCCCCGGACCACACCCGATCCCATGTCTTCGATCATCCAGCTCATCGGCAACCTCGGCGAGAGCCTGTCCCGCTTCACCCAGCGCTGGATACCCGACTCGTGGGTGGTGTGCATGTCGCTGACGGTGCTGGCGATGCTGCTCGCCATGTTCGGGGCCGGCGCCGGCCTGAACGAGACGATGCTGGCGTGGGGCGGCGGCATGTGGGCGCTGCTCGAGCTGGCGATGCAGTTCGCCATCGCCCTCATCGCGGCCCACGCCTGCGTGTCGTCGCGGCCCGCGTTCCGCTTCCTCGACTGGCTGGCGAGCCGCCCCGACGTCGACCGGCCGGTGCAGGCGGTGGTGCTGCTGGGGCTGTTCTCGATCGTCGTCGCCTACTTCAACTGGGCCGCGAGCGTCGTCGCCTCGGCCCTCTTCCTGCCGTTCGTGGCCCGGCGGAACCCGCGCGCGGACATCCGCATCCTGATCGCGGCCGGCTACCTCGGCCTCGGCACCGTGTGGCACGGCGGACTGTCGGGGTCGGCCCCCCTCATCATGGCCACGGCCGGGAACCCCATCACCACCCCCCCGCCCGGCGCCGAGCCCCTCGTCGACCGGCTGCTGCCGGTGACCGAGACCCTGTTCAACGCGTTCAACCTCGGGTACCTCGCCGTCGTCTCGGTCGTCGGCCTCGGCATGGTCGCGCTGCTGCACCCGCGCCGGAACGCGCGGACGCTGACCGAGGGCGAGCTGGCTCAGATCATGCCGTCGATGCCCGAGGAGACGGAGCCCACGACCCCGGCGGCGGGCATCGAGGCGTTCCCGGGGTGGATCTTCCTCGCCGTGATCCTGATCGGCTATCCCCTCGGGCACTCCATCGTGACCCAGGGGTTCGGGGCGAGCTGGACCATCAACGCCTACAACGCGGTGTTCCTGATGGGGGCGATGCTGCTGCAGCGGCGGCCCGCGAACCTCGTGCGGGCGTTCGGCAACGGGGCGCGGACGGCGTCGGGGGTCATCCTGCAGTTCCCGTTCTACGCGGGCATCTTCGGGGTCATCAACGGCACCGGCCTCGGCGACTGGCTGGGCGGGCTGTTCGTGCAGGTGGCGACGACGGAGACCTATCCCCTGATCGTCTACATCTACTCGGGGGTCGTGAACATCTTCGTCCCCTCGGGCGGCTCGAAGTGGCTGATCGAGGCCCCCTACCTGCTGCCGGCGGCGCGCGACCTCGCGGTCTCGCCCACCACCACCCTCCTCGCCTACTGCTACGGCGACTCGACCAGCAACCTCATCCAGCCGTTCTGGGCCATCCCCATCCTGACCGTCACGCGAATGAAGTTCGGCGACGTGCTCGGCTACAGCGGCCTCGTCGCGGTGGTCCTGTTCCTCGTCACCGCGGTCGCGATGCTGCTGGTGCCGTCGACGCTGTGAGCCGGGGCGGCCCGTCACCGCTCGTTCAGGAGACTGCCGTGAAGAACATCACCCTGAGCGCCGACGACGACCTGATCGAGGCCGCGCGTCGCAGAGCCGCCCGCGAGGGAACGACCCTGACCGAGCAGTTCCGGCTGTGGCTGGCGGACTACGTCGGTCGGGATCGGCAGGCGGCCAGGGCCGTGGACGTCATGCGCGAGCTGCAGGGCCGACTGAAGGTCGGGAGGAAGTTGACGAGAGACGAAATGAGCGAGCGTTGACCGGGTTCCCGGACGGGACCCGGGTCACACGACCAGCTCACGTACCTCCAGACCTTCCCGGCCGGTGAGGTCGCCTTCCAGTGGTTCGACGTACAGCTCGATTGCTTTCCCGTATGTTGGCGAGCGCGTCATCGACCGTTGCGCCTTCGCTGATGCAGCCGGGAAGCCCGGGCACGTACACCGTGTAACCGCCTTCTTCGCTCGGTTCCAGGACGAGCTTCAGCTTCATCGGCATCCCGACGACGGCGACGGCGTCGCGACCCCGCGACACCGGAACATGCCCGCCGACCGGCCGGACCGGACGACGGGCATGCTGGACCGGCGTGAGCGATCACGCCGGCGGCGGCGGCACGAGCTGCGGCAGCACGTAGGCGAAGATCATGGTGATGACCGCCATGCTCAGGGCCAGGATGATGCTGTGCTTCAGGGTGATGCGGAAAAGCCGCCCCTCCTGCGACGACGCCATGCCGGTGGCGGCGACGGCGACCGCGATGCTCTGCAGCGAGATCATCTTGCCCATGACCCCGGTGGCCGCGTTCGTCGACGCGGTGAGGATGGGGTTCAGCCCCAGGGCGTTGGCGGTGACCACCTGCAGCGTCCCGAACAGCGCGTTCGACGACGTGTCGCTGCCGGTCAGGAACACCCCGGTCCAGCCGAGCATGGCGCTGAAGAACGGGAAGAGGGCCCCGGTCGCCGCGAAGGCCAGCCCCAGGGTCGAGGTCATGCCCGCATAGTTCATCAGGAACGCGAGGGCGAGGACCGACGCGATGGTCAGCAGCGGCTTCTGGAGCTGCTTGAGGACCGCCCGCACGATGCCGACGAACTTCCCGGCCGGCAGGCCGATGACCATCGACGCCGTGAACGCGGCGAGGAAGCACGACGTGCCGGCCGCGGACAGCCAGTTGAAGTTGTACACCGCGGCGTACGGCGACGGCTCGGGGGTCAGCGGCGGCACCCGGGTGACGACATCGTGCAGCAGCGGCACCTGGATCGTGGTGCCGACGGCGTTCAGCAGGCCCTGAATGGGCGGGTAGCGCCACACGAGGACGAACGCCACGAGCAGCATGTAGGGCGTCCACGCGGACACGAGCTCGCCGGTGGTGTGGGTGCGCGACTGCGTCGTCGCCGCGACGTCGCCCTCGAGGCGGAACGGCTCTTCCGGGTGCCACACCTTCATGGCCGCGACCATCGCGATCATCGCGGCGATGGACGCGAGGATGACGGCGAGGGCCGGCCCGAGGGTGTTGGTGACCGCGAACAGCACGATCGCGAAGGTGACCGCGCACGCCAGCACCTGCGGCAGCACCTCGATCGACCGGCGGAACCCCGACATGACCACCACCATGTAGGCGGGGATGATGATGCCGATGAGCGCGCACAGCCGGCCGGTCATGGCGCTCAGGCCCGCCTCGGGCAGCCCCGTGACCTGGGCGAGGGTCACGACGGGGATGCCCAGCGAGCCGAACGCGACCGGCGCGGTGTTGGCGATGAGGCAGATGAACGCGGCGTAGAACGGCGAGAATCCGAGGCCGGTGAGCATCGCGGCAGCGATGGCCACCGGGGTGCCGAAGCCCGCCGCCCCCTCGATGAACCCGCCGAAGGCGAAGCCGATGAGCACCGCCTGCAAGCGGCGGTCGTCGCTGAGCGAGCCGATCGAGTCCTTGATGATCTCGAACCGCCCCGAGTCGAGGGTCACCCGGTAGAGGATGAGCGACGCGATGACGATCCAGCCGATGGGGAACAGGCCGAACGCGGCCCCGTAGACCATCGCGGCCGCCGCCGGCACGATGGGCATGCCGTACACCCCGACGGCCAGCACCACCGCCGCCCCGAGGGCGGTGAGGCCGGCGATCCAGCCGGGCTTGCGGCGGACCCCCAGCATGTAGAAGAGGATGAGGAGAGGGATGGCCGCGGCGATCGTCGAATAGCCGAGACTGTCCGCGATGGGCGTATAGTCCTGCTGCCAACTGCTCAACATGGTCGGTATCCGTCGTCAGAGGGTGGCCGGCGCCGAGTGAACGCGCCACTTTAGCACGCCGGGACGGGGGGCTGCACTCGGGGCCGGACGGCGGCGGGCGAGGTGCGGGCCGCCTCAGCGGCGTTCGGAGGGTCGCAGGAGTCGAGCGACGGGCCGGTGATGCGGCCTGACGCTCAGGCTTCTCTCCACTTCCGAATCAGGCCGAAGTACCAGT
The DNA here is from genome assembly GCA_965215105.1 of Vicinamibacterales bacterium. Classification (GTDB taxonomy): domain Bacteria; phylum Acidobacteriota; class Vicinamibacteria; order Vicinamibacterales; family UBA8438; genus JAJEEA01. Next base: position 6,006,723 of record OZ244051.1, on the reverse strand, counting down.
CCTTCGACTTGTGACACCGGGCGAGCGCCCGCGTGTCGGCCTGGGAGATGCCGAGGTTGCCGGCGATGTGATGATTCGACTTCCTCGCATCATGCGAGAAGCCGAAGCTCTTCTCCCAGATTCCGTCCACGTAGACGTGGACCTTCATGTGGTTGCCGCCGGGCCGAGGCCGACACCCGAGCTTCGTGGCCAACCTCTCAGCTTCCCGCTTCGAGATCATGCCGGATGAGGTGACGCCCCAGTACGCGGAACTGCATCGCGGGCGTCCTGCCGAGCGTCCGTGGATCCGCCGCCGCCAGGTCGTCGAAGATGTCCAGGATCCAGGATGCGAGGCCCGCCGTCGCGTCCTGCCTGTCGTCGCCGGTGACCGCGAGGTCGGCCTCCGAGAAACGGGCGATGACTGCACCCGGCGCAACCTCCTCGAAGTCCACCGGAATCGGCTGCCGAAGCTCGAAGCGAGCCTCGTATGGCGCGGGAATCGTTTCGATGTAGGTGTCGTGACCTCCCGCGTCGAGACGCACGGTGGCGGCGCCAGCGGAAGCCGTGCCCAAGTCGTCGATCGACCGGGCGGGGGCGTCATGCTTCCGGGGCGCGGAAGCGGGGAGTTGCTGCGAACCGTAGTCGGACATTGCGTCTGAGTTTTCCACCCGGCAGGGCCGGACCCGCGTATGGATGAAACAGGTATCGTGTAGGGGCTTGGCGCTGGCCCAGAGGTCGGCTTTTCCTTGGTGCCGAGAGCTCGTGTCTGAGTTGGACCGGGAGTCCCGCGAGCACCCCGTATTGCGAGACCGGCTTGTCCGGTGAGCGCGTCCAGTAGATTGCGTATCTGCGGACTCCACGCCAGCGCCCTTGCGATCAGGAGGTGACGGATGGAAGTCTTGCATCGTCGATGCGCCGGGTTGGATGTGCACTCGCGGCAAGTGACCGCGTGCGTGCGCGTGGCGGCGGGTAGTACGGTTACGACCGAACACCGCGAGTTTGCGACCACGACGGCGGGCCTGTTCGAACTGTCGGCGTGGCTGACCGAGGCCGGCTGCACGCACGTGGCGATGGAGGCGACCGGCGTGTACTGGAAACCGGTGTGGCACATCCTCGGAGACGAAGAGTCGTTGACGCTGGTGCTCGCCAACGCGCGGCATATCCGAAATGTTCCGGGCCGCAAGAGCGACCAGAAGGACGCGGCCTGGATCGCCGACCTGCTGGCGCACGGGCTGATTTCGGGCAGCTTCGTGCCGCCGGCCCCGATTCAGGAACTGCGCGACCTGACGCGGACCCGCAAGCAACTCGTCGCTGAGATCGCGCGGCACACGCAGCGGCTGCAGAAGACACTCGAAGACGCGAACGTGAAGCTGACGCGCGTGGTCACCGACATCCTGGGCGCCAGCAGCCGGGCGGTCCTCGCGGCGCTCATCGCCGGGGAGACCGACCCCGAGCGGCTGGCCGATTGCACCACCGGGCGCCTGAAGGCCGGCCGCGCGGACATCGTCGCCGCGGTGCACGGCCGGGTGACGGCGCATCATCGCTTCCTGCTGGAATTGCATCTGGCGCAGATCGACGCGCTGAGCGCCACCGTGCAGAAGGTCGAGCGGCAGGCCGACGAGGTGCTGCGCCCTTTTCGCGAGGCGGCCGACCGGCTGACGACGATACCCGGGGTCAGTGAGACGGTCGCGCGGGTGATCATCGCCGAGGTCGGCGTGGACATGACGCAGTTTCCCAGTGCGGGCCATCTGGTCTCGTGGGCGGGCCTGTGCCCGCGCCTGGACGAGAGTGCGGGCAAGCGCCGCTCGACCCGGATCCGTCATGCGACCCCGTGGCTGAAGACGGCGCTGGTCCAGGCCGCGTGGGCGGCGACACGGAAGAAGGACAGCTACCTGCAATCCCAATTTAGGCGCCTCAAAGGCCGGCGCGGCCCGAAGAAGGCGATCATCGCGGTCGCCGCCTCCATGCTGACCGCTGTCTACTTCATGCTCCGCGACGAGACGGACTACCGCGACCTCGGCGGTCGCTACCTGGCCGACCGCGACAAGGAGCGCGCCAAGCAGCGCCTCCTGCGGCGGCTGCACGATCTCGGCGTCGTTGTCGAAGTGAAGGCCGCCTGAATCCGTGATCAACACGTGAGTTTCCCAGTAGACGATTGTGGCCCCGGGACCATCGCGCTGTCAACCAAACGTCAAGACGCAAGCAACTGCTGTCCGGCCCCCGACAGGAGACGGGCACGGCCGTCTCCGGCGGTCGGACGATGGAGACCCGAGAACAAGGAGATGCGTGGCCGGCGGGGCGATGGGCGGCTCGCCCATCAGCGGCCGACGGGCTGCAGCAGGCCCGCGAATCTCGCGAGGGCGTTGCGCTTGCCGTCGCGCTCGATCGGGTCCTCTCCCAGGTAGACGTCGAACAGGGCGCGGCAGAGGCCCCGCGACTCGATGGGCGGCCGCTCGGCGCCGTCCACGGCCATGGCGAGGCGGCCGGCGGGACCGCACGAGAAGACGATCTCGGCGCCGCGCCGCACCTCGTCGACGTCGAGGTAGCCGCGCAGCGTCGCCAGCGCCGCCGTGGCGTCGTTGCCGTCGGCGCCGCCCGCGGGCCGCGGCATGCGCGGCCGCAGCGCTTCGTCGAACGCGTCGGCCACGTCGCCGCCGCCGACGGTCCGTGTCATCACCAGCCGCAACGCCATCCCGAAGTCGAGATCGAGCAGGCGCCGGGTGAAGCGCTGGTCCCGCGCGAGCGCCTCCGCGGAGGCGCCGGCGAAGTCGGCGAGCGCGGTCCGCGCGGCGTCCGCGTCGACGTAGAGGCCGAAGGCGTAGACCTTCACCCGGAAGATCGTCCGCTGCCGGATGCCGGTTCCCATCAGCCAGTGCGGCGTCGCGCTCCCGGGCGGCGTGAGGGCGAGGGGGAAGGTGACGCCGCTCTCCGGCTCGCGGACCGTTTCCGGGGCCTGGGCTTGGCTCGCGGCTCTCGCGACGGCCGCGGCGGATGCGGACCCCGGGACGGCGGACACCGTCTCCGGCACCGCGAATCGACCCGCCGCTCGCGCGACGGCGGCTCCCGCTGCCTCCATCGCCCGCAACGCCGCCGGCGCGACCGGCTCGTCCGCGACGGCGGCTCCCGCTGCCTCCATCGCCCGCAACGCCGCCGGCGCGACCGGCTCGTCCGCGACGAGCGCCGGCCCGGCCATCACCCCGAGAATCACTACCGCGCCGGACTGCCGCCGAGCGCTCATCTCGCCGGTCCCCCACTGCCGCTAGGCGGCGCCGTGTCGGTCTCGCCGGGCTCCGCGGGCGCGGAGCGCGGTGCGGTGTCGATCTCCGGGTACAGCCACGAGTGCTTCAACCCCGGATGCCGGTCCCCGTAACGGGCCGGAACGTCCTGCGTCCAGTTGCTCGGAATCGTCAGGCAGAACGCCAGCAGGCCCGCGAAGGCGAGGCGCTGCGACAAGAGCGGTGGACCGGGCTGCGACCAGCCGGCCGGAGCCGTAGCGCGGAGCCCCCACGCGGCGCTGTCCTTCAGCCGCCCCAGGCGGCGCAGGCGCGAGCGGTAGAGGGCGGCGGCCCCGACCACGGCCATGACGATGTTCAGGGTCTGGCCGGTGCCGAGGGCGAGCCGGTGGGTCGGGTACTCGCGGAAGAGGTCGATGAAGAAGCGCGGGAACGCGTACCAGAAGACGAAGCGGGCGGCGAGGGCGCCCGGCGTCGGGTTGACCCGCCGCACGTGCAACAGGTACGCCATGAGCAGCAGGTTCTTGGCCCCGTCGTAGAGCACCACGGGATGGCGGAAGCCCTCGGCGTCGGGGAACTCGACCGCCCACGGCACGTCGGTCACCGCGCCGACGATCTGGCCGTCGATGAAGTTCCCGATGCGCCCCATGCCCATCAGGAACGCGGCGGGGATGACCAGCGCGTCGGCCACGAGCAGGAACGGCCTGCCGTAGCGGCGCGCGAACAGGGCCGCGCCCAGCGCCCCGCCCAGCAGCAGGCCGTGGGTGGCCATGCCCCCGAGCCACCAGGCGGGCAGCAGGTGCAGGTGCTCGCGGTAGAAGGGCCATTCGTCGAACGCGATCTCGAGGGCGCGCCCGCCGACGAGCACCCCGACCGTCATGTAGAGGCTCAGGCTCCACACCTCGCGGGGCGACAGCCGCAGTTTCCCGCCGCCGCGCCGGAGGAAGAGGTGCAGCTCGAGGAACCCCAGGGCGAAGCCGAGGCCGTACCACCAGAGGTGAACGCCGCCGACGTCGAGCAGGATGGGATCGATGCGGTGGGTGTACGGTCCGAGCATGGTGTCTCTTGACCGTACCACGCGCGGTCCGCGATGACACAGCGGCTCGCCGGGCGCGTCGCCGGCAACGGCTCGATGGCCGTCAGCGGATCGACCGCCGGAACGAACGGAGGGCCGGCTCGGCGCGATTGTCCCTGCTCATCTCGCGCCGCCGGCCCCTTCAGGCGCCGCGAAACGCCGCTTCCATCGCGGCGACATCCAGCTTCCGCATCCGCGATGGGGCGCCGTGCCGACGTACGGATCGCGTCTCCGCAGGGCCAACATGATAGCGCATATGCTATCATCTGGCCTTGCGAATCATGGTGGACACCAACGTCTTCGTCGCGGCGACGACGAGCGCCCGCGGCGCGAGCCGAGAGGTCCTGCGCCGCTGCCTGCTGGGTCGCTACGAGCCCCTGATGAGCCAGGCCCTCTTTGCCGAGTACGAATCCGTGCTGGCGCGGCCCGGGTTGTTCCAGCGCTCACCGGTCTCCAACGAGGAGCGCCATGCGTTGTGGGCCGCCATCATCAGCCAGTGCCTCTGGGTGCGCGTGTACTATCTCTGGCGACCGAATCTGCCCGACGAGGCGGACAATCATGTCGTCGAGCTGGCCGTCGCGGGAAACGCCGAAGCCATCGTCACCCACAACACGCGAGACTTCCGGCAAAACGAGTTGCGCTTCCCCGGGTTGACCGTCGTCACGCCGGGCGCGTTGATTGCCGAGAGCTGAACCATGTCGACCCTGACCATCCGCCTCCCCGACGATACCCACGCCCGGATGAAAGTCCTCGCCCGTCGTCGCGCCGTAAGCGTGAACAAGCTGATGGAAGAGCTGTGCACCATCGCCGTTACTCAACATGATGCCGAAACCCGATTCCGTGCGCTGGCCGCGCGCGGCTCCGTGGACGAAGGGCTGCGCATCCTCGACAGGCTGGACGCGGCCCTCGGCGCCGGGGACTAGCTAGGCGCGCCCGATTCGAACCACTTGGCTTCCGACTCGGCACCATCGATCCTGACCCGGGAGGTCGGGGCCGCGTAGCTGCGGGCCGGCCAGCGTGTCAATGCGCTGCGCGCATCCTCCGCTTCGCTACGGCCCTCTGGGTGACACGCCGTCCGTCCCGCCACTCAGATTGCAGTTATGGGCCTTGCGGCCCGGCCTGGACGGGGCGTCCCGGCCGTCCACGACGCCCTTGGGACGTGGCAGACCGCCGGATTCCGGATGGCGCGCCGCACGGAAGCCGGTTGGAGTCGGCGTGAACGTCGGCGACGAGACGGTGGGCGGGTGTCGCGTGCGCGGGAGACTTCGGGAAGGCGATGGCCGCCCACCAAGGGCCGGGGGGCGGTCGTGCAGCTTGACCCAGGCCAAGCCAACGCCGACCCGGCCCCGGAGCACGCGGCGTGCCGCGGCGTGCTCCGCTCCAGAGGAAACCGCCGGACGGAGTCGTCCCGCCACGGAACACGTGGCCCGATGACCGACCGACTCTCGGCGGAAGGTCGTCCCGCCGTTCCGCCGTGATCGACCGCCGGAACGAAAGGACGGCCGGCTCGGCGCGATTGTCCTTGCTCATCTCGCGCCGCCGGCCTCCTCAGGCGCCGCGAAACGCCGCTTCCATCGCGGCGACATCCAGCTTCCGCATCTGCAACATCGCCGCTTGCGCCCGCCCGGCCGCCTCCCTGTCAGCATCGCCCAGCAGGCGACCGACGGCCCGGGGCACGATCTGCCAGGACACGCCGAAGCGGTCGACGAGCCATCCGCACCGGCTCTCCCGGCCGCCATCGGCCGTCAGCGCCGCCCACAGCCGGTCCGTCGTCTCCTGGTCCCCGGTCGACACCGAGATGGAGGCCGCGGGCGTGTGGGTGTACTTCGGGCCGCCGTTGAGAATCATGTACGGCGCGCCGGCCAGGGAGAACTCGATGATGAGCGCGGGACCGTCGGGCACCGGACGATCGACGCCTTCGATCGCGCTGCCCGGCAGCAGGGAGACGTAGAACCGCGCCGCTTCCTCGCCCTGCCCGTCGAACCACAGGCACGTGCGAACGCTCGTCGTGGAGTTCATCGAAACCTCTCTTGCCGGAAGCCGAGCCGACGATGATGGACGACAGCCCGCATGGTCCTCTTCCAGCGGGGGGGACGTGGCGTCAGGATGCAGCCTCAATCCTGCTCGACGTCCCACAGGACCAGATCGCTGCTCGGCGTGGTTATGTCACCAGTGATGCGGATACGATCGGACATTGAGCCGAGCCAGCCCGCGGGCCGCTCGGTCGGGCCGGGCGGCACGATGTCGGCGATGGGCTCCCGCTACGGGTGATGCGAACCGTCTGACCCGTGCTGCGCACGCTCCGCAAGACGGCGAGGCAGGTCGCGCGGAACCTCGAGATCCCTATCGTCTCCATCAGTTCACCAATCCGGGGATGCCCATGAGTCGCCGATCCGGCCAGCCTCCGCCGGATCGATCGGCTCCTGATCCGCGTGCACAACATCTAGCGGTTCACGGCCGCTTGACTACCACACGATGTGTGCTAGGCTGTGCGTGGTCATGGCCGTTGATGCCCGTTCTGACCCATCGTCGCCCGCTGGTGCCCGCAAACCGCGGGCGCGAACGAGTGATATTCTGCCACTCGCCGAGGTCGCGGAGTACCTGCAAATCTCGATGAAGACCGCGTACAGAATGGCCCGGTCCGGCGATCTTCCCGCGTTCAAGGCGGGAAAACAATGGCGCGTCGCGCAGGCGGAACTTGGCGCGTGGGTTGCAAGACGTTCTCGGGAGAGCGGGGAGGCGAAGTGACCGGCCGTGTGTCGTTCTCGGGCCACGAGACCTTTCCGTTCCGGTACCCGTGGCTCAAGAAGGCGGTGGATGCCGCCGAAGCGGATCCGTACGCGTTCGAGGCCGAAGACGCGATGGTGAAGCTCGGCGTCGGCAAGAACATGGTGTCGTCGATCCGCCACTGGGGCCTGGTGACCGGCATGCTGGAGGAAGCGCCGCGGCGGCGCGCAAGCCGCAAGCGGCCGCTCGAGCCCAGCGAGCTGGGCAGGTCGCTGCTCCTCGACGGAGGCTGGGACCCGTTTCTGGAGGATCCGGGCACGCTGTGGCTGCTGCATTGGCAGCTCGTGAGTCGTCCGGAACGGGCCACGACGTGGTGGTGGGTCTTCAACCGCTACCCCGGCACGATCTTCACGCGGGCCGACGTCCAGGAGGCGCTGGAGACGCTGGGGGCGCAGAGCGGGTGGACGCGGTTCACCAGCGCTTCGCTGAAGCGCGACATCGACGTGTTCGTGCGCACCTACGCACCGGTGCGGCGTCGCAACGTCCTGCTCGAAGACACGCTCGACTGTCCGCTCGTCGAGCTGGGCGTGATCCGCCCGACGAGCCGGCAACAGGCGCTCGTGCTCGTGCGGAGCGACCACGAGTCGCTGCCCGACGAGGTCTTCGCGTACGCGTTGGCGGAGTACCTGCAGCGGCAGCCGACGCGGGGACAGACCATCACGCTCGAGGAGCTGTCGTTCGGCGACGGCGCGCCGGGGCGGGCGTTCTGTCTCGACGAGCCCGGGCTGCTCGGCCGGCTCGACCGCATCGAGGCCCTGACGGACGGGGGGATCGTGTTCGACGAGACGGCCGGCCTGAAGCAGATCTACGTGCACAGCGCGCCCGAGCCGACGGCGTTGCTGCGCGGTTACTACGATTCGTGGTCGGCCGGAAACGCGTGACGATGGACGCCACTCGGGAATCGGCCAGTCTCGCGAGCCTCGTCGAGGTCGAGCGCCGCTTTCGGCGCTCGGTCAACCTCGACCGCGACGCGGGTTCCACCGATGCCCTCGGCGGCTACGTGGTCACCCCGGCGGTGCGCCGCGCGCTCTCGCAGATCACCGACGGGCTCGACGACGAGGCCGGCGACCGGGCGTGGAGCCTGGTGGGCCCCTACGGGTCGGGCAAGAGCGCGTTCGCCGTCTTCCTGGCCGACCTGCTGTCGGGAAGCGGGTCTCCCGAGGGGGACGCGGCCAGAAGCCTGCTCGACGGCTCGGACGAGACCGCGGCGCCGCGACAGCCGCTCTTCCCCGCGCTGCTGACAGCGGAACGCGCTCCCCTCGACACCCTGCTGCTCAGGTCCCTGTGCTCGACGGTCGAGACCATCTGGGCCGACCAGCGGGGTGCGAAGCCGCGGGTGCTGAAGACCATCAGGCGGCTGCTGAACGGGTCGGCCCCGGCGCTCTCGCGGTGCGCCACCTCGGACGTCGTCGGGTGCTTCGAGGAAGCGGTCGAGACGATAGGCGACAAGAAGGGCGCGGGCCTGCTGCTCATCGTCGACGAGGCCGGCAAGGCGTTGGAGTTCGCGGCGCAGCAACCGACCCGCGGGGACGTCTACCTGCTGCAGGCGTTGGCGGAGGCCGCGGCGCGCAGCAACGGCGTGCCGTTCGTGATCCTGACCGTCCTGCATCAGTCGTTCGACCGCTACGCACACCAGTTGGGGCCGTCGGATCGGAACGAGTGGGCCAAGGTGCAGGGCCGGTTCGGAGAGCTCGCGTTCCGCGAGGGCGGCGACCAGATCATCCGACTGACGGCGGCGGCAATTCGCCGGATCGGCGAGCCTCACGAGGCCGCCGGCTGGGCCCCACTCGTGTCGGCCACCGCGGCCTGGGTCGCCGCGGGCACCGGCTGGGACGAATCGCAACTGGCCGGCTACCTGAACGGGTGCTGGCCGCTCCATCCGGTCGCCACGGCCCTGCTCGGTCCGCTGTTCCGCGGCCGGCTGGCCCAGAACGAGCGGTCGCTGTTCGCGTTCCTGTCGGCCGGCGAACCGCTCAGCTTCCGCGACTTCCTGCGGACGAACGGGCCGGACCGTCTGTACACGGTCGACCGTCTCTACGACTACGCGACGGGCATGCTCGGAGACCGCGTCCTCGGCCGGGACGGCCGGCAGTGGGCGGAGATCGACACCGCGATTAGGCGGCTGCCCCCGGAGGCGGACGCGCTCGACGAGCAGGTGCTGAAGACGGTCGGTCTGCTGGGGATGCTCGGCGACCAGGTCGGCCTGCGCGCGTCGGCCGACATCGTCGCCGCGTGTATCGGCGAGGGCAAAGCGGCGGATGACACGCTCGCACGCCTCAAGCAGCAGTCGGCGCTCGTCTTCCGCCAGTTCCGCGATGCGTTCCAGATATGGGAAGGCAGCGACCTCGATCTCGACGACCTGGTGGTCCGGGCCGAGAGCCAACTGCCGAACGACTTCTCGGTGGCGCAAGTGCTGCAGCGTCAGGCGCCGCGGACCCCGCTCGTGGCGCGCCGGCACCTGTTCGAGACCGGCACCCTGCGGTTCTTCGACGTGCGGTTCGTCGACGCTTCCCGCCTGATGCCGGGCGAGGAAGCGAACCTGAGCGGCGAGGGCGACGGCGTCGTGATCCTCGCGTTGCCGCGGACCGAGCGCGAGGCGAACAACCTCGGACGGCAGCAGGGCATCGCGGGGCTGGCCATCGAGCGGCTCGGCGCGGGCAAGCCGGTGGTGCTGGTGGTGCCCGAGGCGTCGACGCGCCTGACCCAGCTCACCCGCGAGCTGGCCGCCGCGCAGCTCGTCCAGACGACTACGCCGGAGCTGCAGTCCGATCCGGCGGCCAGGACCGAGCTGAGCAGCCGCATCGACGAGCTTCAGCGGCAGATCGCGGCCGAGGTCGAGCGGGCGTTCGACCCGCGGCGAAGCGGTTGGTTCACCGGCGGCGAGCGGCTGATCGTGGCGTCGTGGCGGGACGCGTCGAGAGCGCTGTCGAGCCTGTGCGACGCGCACTACGACGGTGCGCCTCCCATCAGGAACGAGCTGCTGAACCGGCGCGGGCTCTCGACATCGGCGGCCAAGGCGCGCCGGAACCTGATAGAGGCGATGATCCTCCGCAGCGATGTCAAACAGTTGGGGTTCGAAGGCAACCCGCCCGAAGTCAGCATGTATCGGTCCCTGCTGGCGGCGCACGGGCTGCACCGCCGGTGCGGCGGGACCTGGGCTTTCGGCGTGCCGAAGTCAACGCTGAAGCCGCTGTGGAACGAGATCGACAGCTTCCTCGGCGACACGGAGGCCGGGCGACGGCCGTTGGCCGAGCTGTATGACCGGCTGCGGCGCCCGCCTTTCGGGATCAAGGACGGGCCACTGCCAGTCATCGTGGTTGCCGCACTGCTCGGCCGGGACGACGAGGTGGCGGTCTACGAGCGCGGGTCCTTCATGCCGGCGTGGACGCCGTCGCACGCCGAACGGCTGCTGCGGTCGCCAGATGGGTTCGAGGTCCGCCGGTGCAAGCTCGCCGGCGCGCGCCACGATGTCGTCGCCGAGTTGGCAGGATTCTTGCGCGCAACCAACCAACCAACCAACCAACCAACCAACCAACCAACCAACCAACCAACCAACCGGATCCCTGCTGCGGGTGGTCCGCGGAATCGTCCGACGCATCGGCGCTCTGCCGCCGTACTCCCGCCGCACCAGCCGCGTCGGCGCGTCGGCCCGGCGCGTCAGGGACGCCGTCGTACAGGCGCGCGAGCCGGCGCAGCTCCTGTTCGATGACCTGCCGGCGGCCTGCGACTGTCCGCCGATCGGTGCTGAGCCGACCGCCGACCGTCGGCTACGACGATTCACCGCCGCCCTCCGCGCCGCTCTCGCCGAAATCGATGGCGCGTACCCGGCCCTTCTCTCGCGCGCACACGCCGATATCGCCCGCCAACTGACGCTGCCCGACGCCTCCCCGGACCGCATGGCGACCGAGTTGCGCCAGCGCGCCGGCCGCATCCGCGCCCTCGCCGTCGAGCCCGCCCTCGCCCAGTTCGTCGTCCGCGCTGCCGATGATCGCCTCGGCCCCGACGACTTGATCGCCTCGCTGCTCACCCATCTCGCCGACCGTCCCCCGCACGACTGGACCGACGGCGACGAGGAACGCTTCTCGATCCGTCTCGCAGAAGTCGCGCACCGCTTCCGAACCATCGAAGCACTGGTCGTGGATCGGTGCGCCACGACCGACGCCCCGCTCGTCCGACTCGCGGTCACGCGGCCCGGCCGCGCCCAACTCGAACGCGTGCTGACACTGCGGCCCGCCGACCACGACCGCGTCGCTGCGGCCGCCGAACGCATGCTGCGGACCGCCGCCCCGGGCCGGGGCAGACGGCTATCCCCCGACGAAACGCTGGCCGCACTGGCCGTCGCCGCCGAACGCCTGCTGGCTGAGACGACCGACCGCGAGGGAACGGACCGATGACCATCCCACGAACCCGTCACATCCTCAGCATGTCGGGCGGCAAGGACAGCACCGCGCTGGCCGTCTACATGCGTGACCGCGAGCCCGACATGGAGTACGTCTTCTGCGACACCCGCAAGGAGCTGCAGGAGACCTACGACTACCTCGCCAAGGTCGAGGCCTACCTGGGCCGCCCCATCGTGCGCCTGCACGACGACCGCGGCTTCGACCACTGGCTCGAGGTATACGGCCACTATCTTCCCTCGCCGCAGATGCGCTGGTGCACGCGTCAACTCAAGATCCGCCCCTTCGAGCGTTTCGTCGGCGACGATCCCGTGATCAGCTACATCGGCATTCGCGGCGACGAAAACCGCGCCGGCTACATCTCCACGAAGCCGAACATCACCCCGCGCTATCCGTTCAAGGACGACGGCATCACCGAGCGCGACGTGTATCGGATTCTCGACGAGTCCGGGCTGGGGGTGCCCGACTACTACAAGTGGCGGACGCGCTCGGGGTGCTACTTCTGCTTCTTCCAGCGCAAGGCCGAGTGGCTCGGCCTCAAGGACAACCACCCGAAGCTCTACGACGCGGCCCAGGCCTACGAGAAGACCGACCCCGATACCGGCCGCCGCTTCACCTGGTCGCAGAGCGAGAGCCTGGACGAGCTCGCCGGCCCCGAACGCGCCGACGAGATCCGGCGACGGCACCTCAAGGTTCTGCAGGCCAAAAAGGCGTCCCAACCGGACCGACCGCTGATGGAGGTGTTCGCCGAGTCTCTCGATCAGGAGAACGACGAGGAAGGCTGCCTGATCTGCCATCTTTGACGAGCGCCGAGCGCACACATTGGTGAACGCACAACATGTCATACCTGTCCTGCTTTCGTGATCTCACCGGAGAACACGGCCGTCTCGGGTTCTATACCAAGGAAACGCAGCATCGAATCCCGGAATCCGCCGGCTGCTACGCTTGGTTCGTTCCGCTGTGGCTGTATCGTGAGGATCTCGACGAGTTCCTGCGGGCCGTCAGCACCCTCGTGAACTACGAGCCGGATCCGGAGCAGACCGTCGATGCTCCCTTCAACTGGGAGCGCGTCAGGTTTCTGGTGCGGAGGGACATCGACACCAGCGCCACCGAGCGCAAACGCGACACCTGGAGCCGAGCCCTCCGTGATCCAGACGCACGCGAGGCCCTGCAACGCTCGCTCATCGAGGCAAGCCTGCTGTTACCGCCACTGTACATCGGAAAGGCCGCCAACCTTCGGCGCCGCTATCTGCAGCATTCGCAGGGGATGGGCGACGGAAACGACTTCCACCGGCGCTTCGCCGCGTGCGCTGCGACGACGAACCTGCCTCTCTCGGTGAGCGACCTGCTCTTCGTCTGCATCGAAACCCCCAGGGAATTGCAGGCCGCCCTCAAGGGCGCCTCCGTCGAAACCACGGAACTGGACCTCCTGACGGAGCAGATCCTCATGCAGCTCTGTCATCCTCCCTTCAGTCTGAGGTAGGAGATCGACGCCATGCACGCGATGCCGCCCATCACTACGAACCCGTACAACCAACAGCTCTCAGGCGTATACGGCGAGTTCGGCTCTGGCTCTGGACTCCAGGCGTTCTACCTCCAGTCCGCGGTTGAGCCCCCGGCACTCGACAAGATCTCCCTAATCAGCGACATCCCGGGCTCGGACCGCTGGCCGATTCGAGAGTTGTTCCAGCGGGACGTCGACCGGGAGCGCGTCACGACGGGCCTGCTCCCGTACCTACGGGACCCCGAACGCATCAAGTTCTTCAATCCGCTCACGCTCACCGTACTCCCGATGGATCAAGCCGACGGCTCCGTGCTCAACCAGATGCCCCGCGTCGTCGAGAGCACCACCCGCGACGACGACGGCGACTGGCTCGTGCTGGAACGCCAGGGCTATTACCGGATCCGGTGGATCGAGCACCATCCGGAGTACGCCCGGCTCGACTGGAACGACAACCGCAGCCGTCTTGTCGCGATTGACGGTCAGCACCGGCTCTTTGCTCTCAAGCGCCTCCAGGTCGACCGCTCCGCTTCTTCCGGCCGCCGGGAGTTCCTCCGGTGGCGCATTCCCGTCGTGGTAGTGTCGTTTCGCGCTGCCGAAGAGCGTGAAGATCCACCCAGCGTTCTCGATGTAGTGCGCAGTATCTTCATCTACATTAACAAGGAGGCCCAGACCGTCAACGCTGCCCGGGAAATACTGCTCTCCGATGAGAGCATATGCGCCGTATGCACCCAGGAAGTGCTGCAGCGCTCCCACGCGAATGACATCACACCGCCCGATCGTCGTGACGCCTCGACCGTTCCATTGCTGTTCTACGACTGGCGCGGTGAAGAACAGGACGGCAAGCGGATCTCCTCGCCAGCGGCCGTCAAGACGGTCGAAGAAGTCCATGCTTGGCTGCAACGGTACATCCTCGGCGATGACTTCTCCGACGCCCAGGAAATCGCACTCGGCGTGGCACCCAGCGACGCACTCAAGACAGCGTTTCACGAAGAGCGCCTGAACCACCAGGCATCGGACGTCGTTCGCGACCGGTTTCGCGACAGCGTGATGCCGGGCTTCGTTCACCTGCTTGAGCACTTTAGACCGTACGGACGGTACATTGCCGAACTCCGCGCACTCGAGCATCAGTCGACCTCGGAAAACCAAGGCGACCTGGCCGCCCACGCCTTCGACCATCTCCGATTCGGGTCCCACCATGCGCCGGATGCCCTGGCGGCCGATGTGCAGCGCGTCGTCGGAGAAATGGAGGAGCGCATTCGCCAACTCAAGGCGGAGTGTCTTCAGGAGCTGATGGCCAACGATATCGGGATGCGGGGCGTCGTCTGGGCGTTCGGGTACCTGCGCACCTGGACGGACCACCCTGCCTGGCTAGACTATGCCCGAGTGTTCACGGCCGCCCTGAATCGTGTATACGACGACCAATGGCTCGAGGTCGGACCGAGGGCCACGCACCGAGACTCTTTGCGTCATGTCGTACAAGACCACAACGAGACGATCATCAACTACCGTCTTGAGCATGCGGAGAATGGCCTGGGACCCTACGCGGCGCTGCTCGTGGCGGCGTACGGCATGCCGTGGCCCGAGAATTGGCCCTGTGACTGGCGCGTCCTGAGAGAAGAGACAATGGACGTACTACACAACACGGTCATTCGGGGCTACAAGAGGGAAGTACGGCCGACACTCAAGGAGGACTACCCGAATGGCGGCAAGGAGCTGACCGCTGCGGTGGACCGCAAGGCTCGAAAAATGGCGGGCCGCCAGATGCGACGGTTCGAAAGGCGGCTCGACGCCATTGTCGCGGCGGCGCCACAGGAGTGATGCGATGCGCTTGTATCCGGCGATCAAGGCGCGGGTGGGGGACTGGGACTACTACCTGGTGCGCATGACGATGCGCGAGGTCGCGAGTGAGGTTCGGCTGGCGAGCGACCTGTGGGAGGACCGGACGCTGAGCACCGCGATCCAGCGCACACTGGACGAATCGCGCGTGAAGGAACAGCTCGTCAACTTCCTCAGCCGGCGCGACGACCGCTTTTTTTCGTCGTTGGTGGTGGCCGCCATCGGCGGCAACCCGAGCTGGAGTCCGATCGAGGCACCGATCGCGATCGGCGGGCCCGCGTTCAGGGACACGTTCGGAACGCTCGCGTTCGACGAGGATCCGAAGTACTACGCGCTCGACGGACAGCATCGTCTGAAGGCGATCGGCGAGTTGATGGCCGACCTCGCCGGCGCGCCACCCGACTTCGAAAGGGAACAGGTGTCCGTCATCGTGGTTATTCGCGAGCCGCGCGAGTCGGAGGAATCGTGGCTTCGACGCTACCGCAGGCTGTTCTCGAGCCTGAACCGCTATGCCAAGCCGACCGACCCGGACACGAACATCATCATGGACGAGGACGACCTGTTCGCCATCGTGACGCGGCGTCTGATCACCGATCACGATTTCTTCCGAACACATGGAACCGAGCGCGAGTCGTTCCGGGTCCTGACCAAGGGCAAGAACCTCAAGTCGGGAACGCGGCACTTCATCAGCCTGCAGACGCTCTACGAGGTGAACAAGGCCCTTCTGATGACCACCGAGAATCGACGGAGATGGGGGCGTGCGAAGGACCTGAAGGCGTACCTGCAGTTTCGACCCGAGGAACCTGAGATCGACGCCGCCTACGATGCTCTGTCGACGCACTGGGACGCGTTGCTCCAAGCGCTTCCGGTGCTGCGCGAGCCACCTGAGCGGATGCGCGCACACAAGCTCCCAGATCCCAATCTCGACGGGTTGCGGGACCATCTCCTCTTCTGGCCGATCGGGCAGGAGCTCTTTGCCCCCATCGCCCGCCGCTTGCTGGACCGGGCGACAGAGGTGAACGCCTCGGCGATGACAGCGACACTGCAGCCGCTGGCAGCCGTGCCGTGGGACTTGCACGACCCGCCGTGGTGCCATCTGTTGCTCGTCGGGAACCCGTCGGAACGAGACGAGACCACTTGGCGCATGCGCAACGAGGATCGGAAGGCTGCCGTCGAGGTGGGTGCGCGCCTGGTTCAGTGGCTCGTCGGGCTGGATGCGCTCGACGACGAGGGGATCGAGGAGCTGCGTACGGACTGGACGAATCTGCTGTACCCGGAACCGCCGCGCGAAGCTGACGCGATGTGGCGCCAGTTGGCGGAGACCCGCGGCCGGATCGTCACCAGCAACTGACGGGTCCGCAACCATGGCTCGGGTCGGGAGCCTCTCGGTGCGATTTCGCGACCATCCGGTCGACGAGCGCGCGGAAGCGGGCGAACTGGTGTTGCAGCTCAAACAGGACGGTGATCGAGATCGCGGGCCCCTTACCGTGGCGACCCGGCTGACGCGGGCGGCGGAGTGGGCCCTGGACCTGGACGGGCAGTTCCGAGAGCTGATGCGGGCAGGACGAAACCCCACCGTGGTGCTTTCGTCGCCGTCGGTTGCTGCTCTCGCCCGGGTGGAGCACGACACCCTCGTCGACTATCGGAAACTGCGGCTCGGAGTCGGCGAGCTGATCCTGCCCGCGCTCGTCGACCCGCCTGAGCGCACGCGACTGTACCCCTTCCAGCAACACGGCGTCGACTGGCTCGTCGGAAGGCACGGCGCCATCCTGGCCGACGACATGGGGCTGGGCAAGACCGTTCAAGTGATCACCGCGATGCGCCTGCTGTTCAACCGGGCGGAGCTCCGTACCGCCCTCGTCCTCTGCCCGAAGAGCCTCGTAGCCAACTGGGAGCGCGAACTGGGGCACTGGGCTCCCGAGCTGGGCGCGGCGGTCATGGCTCCACCGGCCCGCATTCGCGAGGAAGCATGGGCGGCGGTGGCGGGCCGACGCCACGTGCTCCTGACCAACTACGAACAACTGCGCGACCCGCCGGACATCCTGCTTCGCGCGCCGCCCGACCTGATCGTTGCGGACGAAGCGCACCGGCTTCGGAACTACGGTTCCCGGGCCACAGCCGGAGCGTTCCGTTTACAACCGTCGCGGTTCTGGGCAATCACCGGCACTCCTCTGGAACGCGATCTCGAGGACTTCGCGACCTTGTTGTCGCTCGTGGCTCCCGAGAGTTTCGCCCCGAGCGACGCCAGGCAGCATCCGTCGTCGCTGCGCGGTCAAGCGCGTCCGTTCGTCCTCCGTCGCCGCAAGCAGGAAGTGCTGAGCGACCTGCCGCCCGTGCGCGACGTCACCGAGACGTTGGATCTCCTGGATGTGCAGGCGAGGGCCTACAGAGCCGCCGTCACGGACTATCGGCGGAGTGGGAAGGGCGAGGAACTGGCGCTCCTGACACGGTTGCAGGCTCTCTGCGACATGGAGCCCGAGCGTCGGGCCAGTTCCAAACTGGATCGCGTCGTCGCGCTGCTCGAGGGCGTTCGCGAGAACGGCGAACGGGCGATCGTCTTTTCGTATCGTCTGGATCCGCTACGGGAGCTGCAGCGCAGGATCTCGGAGCGCTGGGGCCCGGACGCCGCGGTGCTCCTGCTTGGCGCGATGGACGCGCAGGAGCGAGAGCACGCGATCGCTCGCTTGCGGCGCGGCGACCGGACGCTCGCATTGCTCGCTTCGACTCGCGTCGGGAGCGAAGGACTTACACTGGTGGAGGCGAATCACGTCTTCCTGCTCAATCAGTGGTGGAATCCGTCGGCCAACGATCAGGCTCGCGATCGCGTCGTTCGCATCGGCCAGCGGCGCCCCGTCAGCATCTACCGCTTCTGCTGCCGCGGCACCATCGAAGAGGCGTTGGCGAAGATCCTGAAGTCGAAGCGAGAGCTGTTCGACACCGCCATCGACCGTCTCGCCACTGACGATGCCGCCCTGTGGTCCGCCGTGTGGCAGGAAGCGGGGATGGACAGGCTGCTGGCGACGGACGCAAGACAACACTGAGCGCCCCCCTCCTCCCGATCGGAGCGGTCGTCGGGGTCACCGCGGCCGACTCCGGGGATCGCCTCGGAACACCTGGCGGCGATGCCATTGCACGTAACTTTCCGCCGGCTGTTGTCCCCCCTCCTGCGGCGGGCGTAGCGGCTTGCCCCGGAGGTCGAGCACTTCGCTGAACATCCGGCTCTGCCCGACAAGCTCGTTGGAAACCAACAGACGGTACCGGCCGGATTCGACCTCCAGGCCGATGACCCCGCGATCGAACGCCTTGTGGTGAAGCGTGCACAGGGCCAGCCCGTTCGGCACGCGGTCCGGGCCGCCGTGAGAATGCCACATGATGTGGGCGGCCTCAAGACCGAACAGGGTATCCCCGATGCGAAGGTCGAAGCCGCAGACCGTGCACCGGCGCTCATAGGCGCGCAGCACCGCCTCGCGGAATTCCGGGTCTCGACTTGGGCGATGAGAGACGGCCGCCGCCTCCCGCACCGCCCACGTCGCGTTGTTGGGCAGGCCGACCTGCTCGCGGATCGCATCGTGCATCGAGTCAGGGAAGTGCTCGTCGAGAAGCAGATCGGCTGCCGCCCGGACCAGTTCCGCGTCGCGGCGTAACAGCTTGTAGAGCGGCTCGGGCAGGCCGCCCATGACGCCTTGCCTGATCAGCTCCCCGGACGTTGCGCTCCCACCGGCCGGCACGGAAAGCGCCTCGTCACCGGCCAATTCCCAGAGTGACCCAGATCCGGAGCGAAGATGCCAGAAGGGGTTCTCTGGATGAAGCGCCTTTCTCGGTGGGCCGAAGCCCTTGAGGAGTTCCTTGAGCGGCTGCTGGACGTCCCGTTCGTACGAGGCCAGCCGGGGCTCGCCACGCCAAACGCGCCCGAGCGCGAGGAGCAGGAGCAGGGGCTTGTGAGGCGCGCGGGTCCCGCCGCCCTTCCAGACCTTGAGTTGTCCAAGTTCCTTGAGCAGGCGTTGACGGGTCATCGGCGCTGTCAGGACTCGCAGCTCTCGGACAGCGTTGTGATTGACGTGAGATTCAGGAGGTCGGCGCCACTCGCCGCAGCCGAGTTAAGCAGGCCTTTCGCCCACACCTTGTGACCGGCGCGGGCGGGCACGCCGAACTCATCCAGGGTGCCGATCAGACGGATGGTCCGCGCGCCGAGCGGCGTGTCGGCCGGCGGCTCCTCGGGCATGCGTTCCTGCAGGGCCTCGGGCTCCGTGGCGCGGACGAGGTGGAAGCGGCCGTCGTCGCCGCTCTTCTCGACGCAGCCGACCGTCGCCATGATGGGCATCGGCTGGGCGGCCGACGTGCTCGGCAGGAGCACGAGCACCGAGAAGAGCAACACGGCGCCGAGCGGACGCCAGCCGGGAAGAGACCGCGGGACCGGACCGGTCATCGGCCCTCCGCCCCCGCTCCGGTCACCCCGGAGATGTCCTTGGTCCACCACGCGGTGCCGAAGTTCCGGAACGGACCGCCGTCGACCGAGATGCGCGACTCGACGCGGTAGTTGACCGGCGACACGAGCCGGGTCACCAGCCGGAGCTGCACCTGCTGGCCGTCGGCCTCGAAGGGCGGCGTCTCGTAGTGGATGGTGTAGAAGCCGCCGAGGTCGCCGCCGACGCGGCCCGCCTTGAAGAGCTCGAAGCCGCGGCTGTCGACCTCGTAGCGGGCAAAGACCTTCTGCTCGGCGAGGTAGACGATGCGCGAGTCGGCGGTGAACGGGCCGTCGGGGCCGTCGGCCTCGATGCGGCTCGTGTAGTAGCGGCCGTCGCCGGTCGAGAACGTCTCGGTGCCGCGGATGCTGCCGCCGGGGCCGAGGGGGCTCTCGGGCACCCGCCACTCGAAGTTCCAGACGCCCGGGAAGTAGGCCTCGTAGTCGAAGAGGGGGATCTCGTCGCCGCTCTGGGTGGGGCGGCCCCGGTCGGGTATCTGCCCCTGGGGAAGCTGCGGCTGCGGCTGGCCCAGCGCGGTCGTCGACGCGGCGAGACCGAGCACCAACGACAACGCCACTACCCGCCGCATCGAATCCATCCTTTCCGGCTCCGCTGCCGCTTGGCGCCGGTCGGCCGGGCCGGCGAGCCCGGCACCTGACGCCGCGACCTGTCGTCCGTCGAACCGGTCGTTCCGAGCCCGCCAACTCGTCGGTGACCGCTGAGCGAGACGAGCCGCGCCGCGCGTGCGCGCCCCCGCCCCGCCACGGCTCGAACCGTCCCTGCGTCCGCGCCGCTACTCGTCGTCCGTCGTCCCGAGCTTCGTCAGGTCCTGGCTCTCGACGGTGTACTCGGTGAACGCCTGGTACATCTCGTCCCAGCTCTGCTGGCCCCAGTACACCTCGAGGTGCGGACCGGGGTTCCACCGGTTGCCGAGCGAGTTGTCGTAGACGCCGATGCCGGTGATCTTGCTGCCCGCCGGCAGGTACAGCGGCTCGGCGAGCTCGTAGTGGATCTGCCAGTTGAAGTCGAACTCGGGGACGTCGAGAATCGTCTCTTCCCGGCCGTCGGGCCAGGTCACCACCCACCGCAGGCTCTTGCCCCGCAGGTGCATGTGGGGCGAGAGGCCGTAGAGGGTGATGGCCTCGCTGATGGGGGTGATGCCGGTGATCTTCCAGTCGTCGGTGTAGGGCGGGATGTTGGGGATGGCCCCGCGGCGCACCCGGCCGGTCTCGGGGTCGCGGACCGGCTTCACCTCTTCGCCCTGCACGATGTAGATGTCGGCGCCGAACGGGTCGGTGGGGAACGCGTTGCCGGCCTGCCGGGTGAGCACCTCGTGGGTCACGGGCCGGGTGTTGAACCAGATGCCGAGCTTGCTGCGCTCGGTCGCCTCGACCCCGATGGGGTTGTAGTGCATGGTCCAGCGAATCCACTTGTCGGCGGCGAGCCGCTTGCCGGTGCCGGGGCGGTGCCGCTCGACGCCGCGGCCGGGCACGTAGGAGAGCAGCTTGCTCGAGCCGGGCAGGTTGACCTCGTTGAAGACCCGCTGCGCGACCTGGCCCGCCGACTCGTCCGCGGCCTCGGTCTCGGTCTCGGGCCGCTTGGGCAGCGGCGCCCGCAGGAGGGAGTTGCCCTCGAGGTCGTGCAGCACGCCGTCGATGACCTGGGTGCCCCACGGGAGGTCGACGGTGTAGGCGCCCGAGTGGTGGACGACGCGGTAGTCGCTGGGCCGCATCTCGAGGACCTCGGCGAAGCGGTCCTCGTCCCACGGCATCTCGGTGTAGAAGTCGATGTAGTCCTCTTCGCCCTCGGCCGCCACCGTGTACTCGACGGGCAGCTCGAAGACGTAGTCGGGCTCGCCGCCCTCGTAGGTCCAGCCGGCCGGGAAGTCGGGCGGCTCGGGCCGGTCGGCGGGGTTGCCCCGCGGCGCCCCGGCGTCGACCCACGCCGCGATGGTGTCGATCTCGTGCTGCTCGAGGTACCGCTCGTTGCGGAATTTCATGCTGTTCGCCGGGTCCGCCGGCCACGGGGGCATCTCGCGCGAGACCACGAGGTCCTTGACGGACCGGGCCCAGGGGCGCACGTCGGCGTACTCGATGAGGGTCATCGGCGCGATGTTGTCCGGCCGGTGACAGGTGACGCAGTTCTCGTAGAGGATGGGCGCCACGTCCTTGGTGAACGTGGGGGCCGCCTCCGCCGACTGCGCCGCCGCGCTCCCCGCGCCTGCGCCGAGCACGACCGCCAGCACCACCGCCGAAATGCGCATCCGCATGGCAACTCCTCTCCAGGCTCCCCGTGCACCGGCTCCAAGCCGCAGACGGCGTAGACGGCCGGCTCGTCGATGTCGAACCCTCAGCCGATGGCCGGCTCGACATCCTCGATCGCGTCGAGCACCAGCGCGCGCAACCCCCGGACCCCGGTCTGAAGGTCGTCGAAACGCGCGTTCACGTCGTCGATCCGGGCGTTCACGCTATCGAAACGGGCGTTGACGGTCGTCGAAACGCGCGTTCACGTCGTCGAAACGCGCGTTCACGTCGTCGAAACGCGCGTTCACGTCGTCGAAACGCGCGTTCACGCTCCTGCTCAGCTCGTCGATGCGCCTGTTGACGTCGCTGATCCGGTCGTTCACGTCATCGAAACGGGCGTTGATGCCGCTGGCGATGATCGCCATGAACCCGACGATGACGGTGACGACGGCGATCCCGGTTCCGATGACCGAGACGACGATGGTTCTGGTGTCCGTCACTGGCTCCTCACGATACCACGGTTCCGAAGTGGTCGAAGCGTGCGCCTGAACGGGGTTCTTCGCCGGACAGGGCACGCAGCCCTACGCGCCGCCCTGTCGCCGGTCAAGGATCGCCTCGATGCGGTCCATCGTGCGGTCCATCCGCGCGACGAGGGCGTCGTAGGGAGCGTGAGTTGCCAGATCCATGCCGTACTCGCCGAGCAGCTCGCAGGCGTAGCGCGAGCCGCCGGCGGAGAGCACCGCGAGGTAGTCGTCGCGCGCCCGCGCGCCGCCGCCCCCGAAGCGCTCGGCGAACAGGGCGGCGGCGGCGATGGAGGTGGCGTACTGGAAGACGTAGAAGTTGCCGTAGAAGTGGGGGATGAACATCCACTCGACGGCATAGGCGGGGTCGATGGCCATGACCCCGGCGTCGGCGCCGTGGTAGCGGCGCAGCAGCGACCCGTACAGGCCGGTCATCTTCTCGCCCGACAGCGCCTCGCCCCTCTCGACCGTCTCGTGTATCGCCAGCTCGAACTCGGCGAACATGACCTGCCGGAAGAACGTGCCCCGGATGCCCTCGAGCACCGTGCCCAGGTAGAACAGGCGCTCGTCGTCGCCGATGTCCTGTGCCAGCAGGTGCTCCTGCAGCAGGATCTCGTTGGTGATGGAGGCGATCTCGGCCGTGAACGTGGGATAGCCGCACGTCTCCCAGGGCTGCCGCTCGTTGGCGAGCCGGGTGTGGATGGCGTGCCCCCACTCGTGGGTGAAGGTCGAGAGGTCGGTGAACCGGCCGTTGTGGTTGAGCAGCACGTACGGATGCACGTCGTAGACGTCGCCGAACATGTACGCGCCCGGCGCCTTGCCGGCCTGCGGGTAGACGTGCATCCAGCGGCCCTCCAGACCCTCGCGCAGGAGCGCCTGGTAGTGGGGGCCGAGGGGCGCGGTCGACTCGAGGGTGAGGGCCGCCGACTCGTCGATGCCGAACTCGCGGTCGAGCGCGGCCAGCGGCGGGTAGACGTCGTAGTAGTGCAGGTCGTCGAGGCCCAGCATGCGCCGGCGGATGCGGAAGTACCGGTGCAGCGACGGCAGGTGGCGGCGGGCCGCGTCGAGCAGGGTGCGGTAGACGGCGGCGGGGATGTTGGGGCCGGC
The DNA here is from genome assembly GCA_965215105.1 of Vicinamibacterales bacterium. Lineage (GTDB taxonomy): Bacteria > Acidobacteriota > Vicinamibacteria > Vicinamibacterales > UBA8438 > JAJEEA01. The sequence goes on along the minus strand of OZ244051.1, from coordinate 5,983,578 downwards.
CAGCGCCGCCTCGAGGGCGCTGCCGTGGCGCCGCACCTTGGCGTGGAAGACGTGGGCCTTGACCTGCGTGTCGAGCAACTGCCCGAAGGTCGCCTCGTAGGTCTTCCAGGCGCCCCAGAAGCGGTCGAACACGAGCTTGCGGTCGTCGCGGTCGGGCGACGCCCGGTGCAGGGTGTAGGCGGCCTGGTCGAGGGTCACCTTCTCCCCCGTGGACAGGGTCACGGTGGGGTACGCCATGTCCGAGCTGGTCAGCAGGGCGTAGATGCGCTCGGGGCCCTGCACGACGGGGCCGGTCGCCGCGATGACCTGCTCGGACTCGTCCGACAGGGTGTGCGGCGCGTGCCGCAGGGTGTCGCGCAGGTTGAACGCGTGCGGGGCGAGGCCCGGCTCGTCGGCGATGAAGCGCTCGATGGTCGCGGCGCCGACGCGCAGCAGCTCGGGCGAGACGAACGCGACGGTCTCCGAGAACCGCGACCGGAGATCGGCGGCGAGGCCGCGGCGCTCCTGCGCCGCCGCCACCCGGCGGTCCTCGTCGGCCTTGAGGAACGCGTGGACGAAGAGGCGCGACAGCTCCTTGTCGGTGGCGGAGACGGCGTCGAGGGCCTCGCGCAGGGTCGCGGCGCTCTCGCCGAGGCGGCCCTGGTAGCCGGCGAGCGACTCGACCCGCTTCTCGAGGTCGGTCCGGGCAGCGTTCCAGGCGTCGACGTCGGGGTAGATCTCGCCGAGGTCCCACTCGATCTGCTCGGGCGGGGAGGGCTCGACGTCGGGGGCGGTGGCGGTGGCTGTCGTCGTCATCGTTCGCGGTTCACTGTGCCTGCCCGTTGCCCGCGAGCTGCCGCAGGACGTACTTCAGGATGCCGCCGTGGCGGTAGTAGGCGAGCTCGTCGGGGGTGTCGATGCGCACCCGCGCCGTGAACTCGCGGGACGCGCCGTCGGGGGCGACGGCGCGCACCCGCACCTCGCCGCGCGGGACGAGGCCGTCGGCGATGCCGGTGATGTCGAACGCCTCGCGGCCGGTCAGCCCGAGGCCGGCCGCGCTCTCACCGTCCTGGAACTCGAGCGGCAGCACCCCCATGAACACCAGGTTGCTGCGGTGGATGCGCTCGAAGCTCTCGGCCACCACCGCACGGACCCCGAGCAGCCTGGTTCCCTTGGCCGCCCAGTCGCGCGACGAGCCCGAGCCGTACTCGCGGCCCGCGAGGACGACGAGGGGGACGCCGGCCGCCTGGTAGCGCATGGCCGCGTCGTAGATGCTCAGTTGCTCGTCGTCCGGCTGATACCGCGTCCACCCCCCCTCGGTGCCCGGCGCGAGCTGGTTGCGCAGCCGGATGTTGCCGAAGGTGCCCCGCATCATCACCTCGTGGTTGCCGCGGCGGCTGCCGAACGAGTTGAAGTCCTTGGGCTCGACGCCCTGCGAGACGAGGTACGCCCCGGCCGGCCCGTCGGCGGGGATGGCCCCGGCCGGCGAGATGTGGTCGGTGGTGACGCTGTCGCCGAGCAGCGCGAGCACCCGCGCGCCGCGCACGTCCTCGGGCGGGGCCGGCTCGGGCGCGAGGTCGTCGAAGAACGGCGGGTTGCGCACGTAGGTCGACGCGTCGTCCCACGCGAAGCGCTGGCCGCCCGGCGCCGGCAGCCCCCGCCAGCGCTCGTCGCCGTCGAAGACGCCGCGGTACTTGTCGGTGAACTGCTCGGTGCGGACGGCGGCGGTCATGGCGGCCTGGATCTCGGCCGCCGAGGGCCAGAGGTCGGCGAGGAAGACGTCGTTGCCGTCGCGGTCCTGCCCGAGGGGGGCGGTCGTCAGGTCGACGGTCATCGAGCCGGCCAGCGCGTAGGCGACGACGAGGGGCGGCGACGCCAGGTAGTTCGCCCGCACCTGCGGCTGCACGCGGCCCTCGAAGTTGCGGTTGCCGCTGAGCACCGAGGTGACCACGAGGTCGCGCGAGCGCACCTCGGCGGAGATGGCCTCGGGCAGCGGCCCGCTGTTGCCGATGCACGTGGTGCAGCCGTAGCCGACGAGGTTGAAGCCGAGCTCGGCCAGCGGCGTCAGCAGCCCCGCCGCCTCCAGGTACTCGGTGACCACCATCGACCCCGGGGCGAGGCTGGTCTTGACCCACGGCTTCGGCTTCAGCCCCCGCGCGGCCGCCTTCCGCGCGAGCAGTCCGGCCGCGATCATCACGCTGGGGTTCGACGTGTTGGTGCAGCTCGTGATGGCCGCCACCACCACCGCGCCGTGGTCGAGGCCGGCCGCGTCGCCGGCGGGGCGGACGGTGGCGCCGGGCAGTAGCGTGTCGAGGGCCCGCGTGAAGGCGGTCGCCGCCTGCCCGAGGGGCACCCGGTCCTGGGGCCGCTTGGGCCCCGCGATGCTCGGCTCGACGCCCCCGAGATCGAACTCGACGACGTCGGCATAGACGGGGTCCTCGGCCGGCGCCCCGAACATGCCCTGGGCCCGCGCGTAGGCGTCGACCAGGGCCACCTGCCCGGCGTCGCGCCCGCTCAGCCGGAGGTAGTCGAGGGTCATCTCGTCGATGGGGCAGACGGCCACCGTCGACCCGTACTCGGGCGACATGTTGCCGAGGGTCGCCCGGTCGGCGAGGGTCAGCGAGGCGAGCCCGGGGCCGAAGAACTCGACGAACTTGCCGACGACGCCGTGCCGCCGCAGCCGCTCGGTGATGGTCAGGACGAGGTCGGTGGCCGTGGTCCCCTCGGGCAGCCGGCCGACGAGCTTGAACCCGACGACCTCGGGAATCAGCATCGAGATGGGCTGCCCCAGCATCGCCGCCTCGGCCTCGATGCCGCCGACGCCCCAGCCGACGACGCCGAGGCCGTTCACCATGGTGGTGTGCGAGTCGGTCCCCACCAGGGTGTCGGGATAGGCCATGGGCGGGCCGCCGCCGTTCCCGCCCACGCACACCGCCCGGGCCAGGTACTCCAGGTTGACCTGGTGCACGATGCCGGTGTCGGGGGGCACCACCCGGAAGTTGTCGAACGCCTGCTGGCCCCACTTGAGGAACGCGTAGCGCTCGCGGTTGCGCGAGAACTCGAGCCGCGCGTTCAGGTCGAACGCGTCGGCGCCCCGGTAGTGGTCGACCTGCACCGAGTGGTCGATGACGAGCTCGGCCGGCTGCAGGGGGTTGATGCGGGCGGGGTCGCCGCCGAGGCGGGCCACGCCGTCGCGCATCGCCGCCAGGTCCACCACCGCGGGCACCCCGGTGAAGTCCTGCAGGAGGACCCGCGCCGGCATGAACGCGATCTCCTTGGTGGCGCCGGCCGCCGGGTCCCACTCGGCGAGGGCTCTGATGTCGTCGGCGGTGACGCGCCGCCCGTCCTCGCGGCGCAGGAGGTTCTCGAGGAGGACCTTCAGCGAGTACGGCAGCCGCGCGACCTGGGGAAAGCCGGCGCGCTCGAGCGCCGCGAGGCTGTGGTACGAGACCGTGGCTTCACCGGCCGACAGGGTGGAGAGGGTGCCGAACGTGTTGCTCATGGGCGTCTTTCTTCAGGGATGTCCGGCGGATCTCCCGAGACGTTCGGCGGGTCTGGAGCCGCCGACGCACGCGGAGTAACCTCCCATTTTCGTCCACTGTCTCGATGGCGCGCAACCCGGCCGGCGGGCGGGTAGTGCTCCCGTTCGACGCGCCCCCGAGAGTCAGGAACCCGATTCGGCGTGGGGTATAGTCGGTTGCAGGCCACATCGGCCTCCCGGAGGAGGTGCCGTCGGTGATCTACTGTGTCATCGGAGACAGGCTGGGGCCGCTCGTCGAGCAGGCGTTCTCGGAGGACGACCGGATCGCCCTCGGGGACGGCGAGTGGCTGGTGAGCGCAGACGCCTCGACCAGCAAGCGCGTCTGGGAACTCCTCGTCAGTCACCGGAGCGGCGCCGAGGGCACACCGCGGCCGTCCGGCATCGTGCTCTCCGTACACGGCTACTACGGCATGCGCCCGTCGTCGCTCTGGGAGTGGATCGCGGCGAAGCGCCGGAGGAACGATGACCTCCTCTTCTGAGCCGCGCACGCACGGGGCTCCGGTTGACGGTGCACCTGACACGGACCAGGCACCGCCGCCCGGCCTGCAGGCCGACCAGCACAGTTGGGTGCTGCAGACGGTCATGGAGCTGCAGAAGACCGTGGGGAGGCTGACTGGGACCGTCGAGAGCCTGACCCGCACGGTGGAGAAACAGTCCACGAAGATCGACGCCCTCCGCGACGACCTGACCAAGGTGCTCGCCTCGATGAGGACCGCGTACGTGATTCTCGGCATCGTCGGCTCGTTGATCGCATTCGCGCTGTACCGATTGCCGACGGTCATCGAGAGGCTGCCGGCGATCATGGAGGCCCTCCGCGCGGGAGCGCCGGGAGGCAGCCCCTGAACAGGCCCCGGCGGCGTACCCGAGTGCCGCGTCGGGGTAATGGGGGTAATCGCGTCAGTTCGTGCCGGCAGGGTCGAACGGCGGCGCCTCCTCGAACACCTGGGCCTCGAAGGTGTGGACGGCGGCGCCGGTCCGCCACGCATCGGCCGGCAGGCCGGCCTTGATGCACGTCTGCGAGAGGAAGGCATCGCGGTCCCATCCCCACTCCGGCGCCACCTGCGGCAGCAGCAGCGCGCGGTGCGGGCCCTGCTCGACCATCACGCCGTGCCGGCCCACCTCGGTATCGGCCGGATCCGCCACCCGGCGGAACGGGGTGAGCACGGAGATCTCCAGGCGCACGTCCGGCAGGTCCGCGTGCGGCAGGGGCGGAAAACGCGGATCGCGGGTCGCGGCATCGCCGGCGCAGCGCGCCACCACCTCGTGGAGGGATTCGTCGTCCTCGACCGAGCCGATGCAGCCCCGCAACCGGCCGTCGAGCCGGATGGTCACGAACGCCGCGGCCGGCTCGTCGAGGGCCCCGGGAGACGGGAGCGGCTCGAGCGTGCGGCCTTCGAGTCGCGCGGCGATGGCGCGGCGCGCGTGACGCAGCAACCGCTGCTGGTCCTGGGCCGTCAGCATCGGCAACCCTGCCCTCCAGAGAATCCCGCCGAGCCGTCGCCCCCGCAGCCGGCGCCAACCCTCTGCACCACTCACGTTCCAGGACAGAATGAGGACGCGGGCCTGCGCAGGCAGCGGTGACCGCGCCGCGACGATCAGGCCCGGTCCGCCCTCGGCGGTCCGTCGGCGGCCGGCTCCCCACCGCCGCCCCGTTCTATCGTCGCCGCCAAGTAGCCGACGACGGCGGACTTGTCGCCCGACACGTCGCCGGAGTCGGCGCGGCGCAGCACTCGCGCCCGGTCGGCCCCGAGCCGGGCCGCGGCGAGCATGACCGCGATGGCCGCGCCGCCGCCGCAGGCCACGTACCGGCCGCGGTCGTTGAGGGGATAGCGCTCGTACTCGGCCAGCAGGCCGGCGGCGTCGAAGCGGGCGACGTGGTCGACGACGATCTGGTCGAGAGCGGCGGCGCGGGCCGCGTCGAAGTAGTGCGACAGGTCGGTGCTCGCGACCAGCAGCGGCGTGAGCCCCGCGCACGCCTCGACGAGGGCCTCGGCCAGCGCCTCGATGGTCGGGCCTTCCTGGTACCCGAAGAGCAGGGGCACGATGGGGACGTCGGGCAGCACCTCCTGCAGGAACGGAAGCTGCATCTCCAGCGCGTGCTCGCGGTCGTGGGCGGTCGGATGGGTGCCGACGACCGGCGACGCGAGCAGCCGGTCGGCCACGCCGGCCTCGACCTCGACCCGCCCCAGCGGCGTCTCGAACGCGCCGGCCGGCCAGATCGCCACCCCCTCGAAGCCGTGGTAGTGGGACGGACCGACGAGGACAACGACGTCGTAAGGGCGGCCCGCCACGGCGCGGTAGGCGTGGGCCGCGACGGGGCCGGAGTAGACGAGCCCGGCGTGCGGCGCGATGACGGCGACGACGTCGCCCGCCGGGGTCGGCTCCGCCTCGGCCAGGTGCTCGTCGACCGCCGCCCGCAACGCCTCCGGGTCGCCCGGATACCAGGTCCCCGCCACCGCGGACGGGCGGATCGCATCGGAAGACTGCAAACCCATCGGAACGTCGAACCTGCAGGTTGGCTGCCGCCGCCCGACGGCTCTACGCCCTGCCTTGCGGAGCCGCCCCTCATGGCCACGCTTCGAGTGACCGCGCCCGAACGCAGGAAGTCTCCTCCCGGACGGAACTTCGCGCCCTTCCCCCGGGCACCACAGCGCAGAGTCGCCCCGTCAGGGCTCGGGCGCGTCCCGCCGCGCGCTGCCCCCCTCCGGCGGAAGCGGGGGGACCGCCCTCGCGGGATCGCTCGGCGGGACCCCGAAACCGAGCGACAGCGCGATGCGCACGCCGATGTAGACGAACAACGTGAGGATCGCCGGCGCCCCCATGACGAGCCAGAACGGGTCGAGGGTGAGCCCCACGAAGAGCGACATCGCGCCGAGAATCAGCATGATGCCCACCATCCACGGCGGGTGCTTGAACAGCGGTCGCTCGTCGCTCATGGCGCCGACCGATTGTCGCACACTGCCGGCCCGAGGCGCGCGCCGCCCAGGCGGGGGTAGCGAGGGGCGACCACCGCGGCGGCGCCGCCTCGTGGGTGCGTCGCGGAAACGCGGGCGACGACACGCCACGCGTCTCGCGGCCGGCCGGCAATCGCCGGTGCTACGAAAAACGCGGGTGCTACACTTGTCGTCACCGCGCCAAGACGGAGCCCGGACCGTGGTTCGCCAAGCGGCCGGGAACGCCCGACGGCGGGCCGCGCGGCGGCGGCGTTTTCGCGCGGAGACGGATCGGGAATCGGGGAGAAGTGCCATGAGAGCGCGCACGGGATGGTTGCTGATGATGGCGGCGGTGACGGCATCGGAATCATCGGGAGCGGTGTCGCCATGAGCGCCGCCAACGACTACGCCGAGGAGATCGAGGCGTGGCGGGCCGACCGCGAGGCGCGGCTGAAGGCCGACGACGGCTGGCTCACGGTGTCGGCGCTGTTCTTCCTGCCGGAAGGCGAGAGCCGCTTCGGCTCGAGCCCGCGCAACGACCTCGTCCTGCCCGCCGCGTTCCCGGCCGAGGCCGGGGTGCTCGAGCGGCGCGGCCGGACGGTGTCGGTGCGGGCGGCGGGAGAGCGGACGCTGACCGTCGACGGCCAGCCGGTCACGGCCGCGCAGCTCTACCCGGCCGAGGGGCGGGTCACCCTGGCGGAGGGCCCGGTGTCGTTCTGGGTGCACGAGAGCGGCGAGCGGCTCGCGATCCGGGTGCGGGACACCGAGTCGGCCATCCGCCGGAACTTCACGCGCCTCGAGTGGTACCCGGTCGACGAGAGCTTCCGGGTGCGCGGGAAGTTCACACCGCACGCCGAGCCGCTGACCGTGAGGACCATGAACATCCTCGGCGACATCGAGACCTACCAGAGCACCGGCCACGTCACCCTGACGGTGGCGGATCGCGAGGTGCGGATGCTGCCGGTGAACTCGGGCGACCAGCTCTGGTTCATCCTGCGCGACGCGACGAGCGGCGACGAGACCTATCCGGCGGCGCGGTTCCTCTATGCCGACGCCCCCGACGCCGACGGGTGGACGACGGTCGACTTCAACAAGGCCTACAACCCGCCGTGCGCGTTCAACCCGCACACGACGTGCCCCCTGCCCCCGCCCGACAACCGGCTAGAGATCCGGGTCGAGGCCGGTGAGAAGAACTACGGCGGCCCGGGCGCGCACTGACCGCCGGGGGTTCCTGCTCCTTCGGTTCGCGGCCCTGGCAGCAGTTGCTGCGTTCAGCCGGCGGCGCCGGGTGGCCGGCCGCGCCGCACCGCAGCCTCGTTCCGGTAGAGTGAGCATCCACTCGGAATCGGCACGCGAGCGATCGGCGCCGTTCGGCATCTCGTGATTCGTGTCGCGAGTGGAAACTGATGCCCGGACCGTTGATTCTCCGTCACCCCAACGAGGGACGTTCGCACATGTCTCGAAACATCGCATTGCATCCTTCCACGGGCCGCGCCCCGGGAACAGTCACGTCGATCGCCTGCCTGCTGGCGCTGCTCGGGGCCGCCGGCGCCGGCGCACAGACCAGTCGGTCGGACGGCCCGTGGCAGCGCTACGGGACGGACGACGGCGAATGGCGGAGCTACGCGGGCGACATCGCCGGCACGAAGTACTCGCCGCTCGACCAGGTCGACGCCGGCAACTTCGAGCGGCTCGAGGTCGCCTGGGAGTGGACGACGGCCGACGCCGTGCTCAGCCGGTCGACCCCGGGCGGCGGCGAGTGGCGGGCGCCGCGCGAGGCCATCGTCGACTCGCTGGTGGCGGACACGCCGGACCTGTACCGGGAGGGCCAGGCGCCGAACCCGTCGCGGCTGCAGGCGACGCCCCTGATGGTGGACGGCGTGCTCTACTTCAACACGCCCCTCTCGCAGGGGGTCGCGGTCGACGCGGCGACGGGCGAGACCCGGTGGGTCTTCAACCCGAAGAGCTACGAGGAGGGCACGCCCTCGATGAGCGGCCCGTGGACGCAGCGCGGGGTCGCCTACTGGACCGACGGCGAGGGCGACGAGCGCATCTTCTGGGGCACCGGCAACGGCCACCTCGTCTGCGTGCGGGCCGGGACGGGGCGGCCCTGCCCCGACTTCGGGCCGGACGGCAGCGGCCTGGTGGACGCGACGGTCGGCATCCCGCGGGTCGACCGCGAGGCGCGCGACTACCTGAACGCCATGCTCTACGCCATCAACTCGCCGCCCATCGTGGTGCGCGACCGGGTGATCCACGGCTCGCAGATCGCCGACGTCCGCATCACGAAGGAGGCCCCGCCGGGGTGGGTGCGGGCCTGGAACGTGCGCACCGGCGCCCACGAGTGGGACTTCCACACGGTGCCCGACAGCCCCGACGAGTACGGCGCCGACACCTGGCTGAACGAGTCCTGGCGCTACTCGGGCAACGCCAACGTGTGGTCGATGCTGGCCGGCGACGACGAGCTGGGCCACGTGTACCTGCCCACCGGCGCCCCGACCAACGACTACTACGGGGCCGACCGGCCCGGCCACAACCTGTTCTCGCAGTCGATCGTCGCCGTCGACGTCGAGACCGGGCAGCGGGTCTGGCACTTCCAGGCGGTCCACCACGGGCTGTGGGACTACGACTTCCCGACCCACCCCAACCTGGTGGACGTCACCGTCGACGGCCGCCCCGTCAAGGCGCTGGCGCAGGTGAGCAAGCAGGGGTTCGTCTACGTCTTCGACCGCGTGACGGGCGAGCCCGTCTGGCCCATCGAGGAACGGCCGGTGCCGCAGCGCACGAACCTGCCGGGCGAGGTGCTCGCCCCCACCCAGCCGTTTCCCACCCGGCCGCCGCCGTTCGAGTACCAGGGGGTCACCGTCGACGACCTCGTCGACTTCACGCCGGAGGTCCGGGCGATGGCGATGGAGGCGGTGGCCGACTTCCAGCTCGGCCCCCTCTTCACGCCGCCGCTGCGGAGCGTCGACGGCGGCGTCCAGGGCACGATTCAGCGACCGGCCATCGACGGCGGCGCCAACTGGGGCGGGGCCGGCGTCGACCCCGAGACGGGCCTGCTCTACGTGCCGTCGCAGAACCGGTTCTCGGTGCTGCACTTCTACACGCCGGACCCCGCCGACGGCGGCACCATGCGGTTCACCCAGGGCCCGTTCGGCGGCGGCCGGCAGCCGAGGATGCCCCAGGGGCTGCCCCTGTTCAAGCCGCCGTACTCGCGCATGACGGCCGTCGACCTGAACGCCGGCGACATCGCCTGGATGGAGCCCAACGGCGACGGCGACCGCTTCCGCAACCACCCCCTGCTGCGCGACCTCGACCTGCCGCCGCTCGGCGGCGACGGCCGCGGGGGGCCGCTGGTGACGAAGACGCTGCTCGTCAGCGCCCTCACCGCGGGCGGCAGCGACGGCGGGCCGCGGCTCGTCGCGCGCGACAAGGCCACGGGCCGGACGGTCGGCTCGGTCGACCTGCCGAGCGGGGCCATCGGCACCCCGATGACGTACCTGGCCGGCGGCCGGCAGTACATCGCCCTGACCGTCGGCGGCGGCCCGCGGCTGATCGCGCTCGCGCTGCCTTGACAACCCCATCGTGTTCCCGCCGCCGAAGGGGCGAGGCTCCCGTACCGAGAGAGGCCTTGACAAGAATTGAGAATCGATTATCATGTCTCCATGCAGAGAGCGAAGCAGCAGTTGACTGTCTTCCGAGCCCTCGACGAGGCGGACGGCCCCCTGTCCGCCAGGGAACTGTGGAGCCGCCTGAGCGGAAAGGGCGTCGGCCTCGCCACGGTGTACCGCGCTCTCCAACGGGGTGTCGAGGATGGCACGCTGGAGGCGGTCGAGGTGTTGGGCGGCGGCGTTCGGTACGAGCCCAAGAGCCGCGAGCATCACCATCACTTCCTTTGCTCGACCTGCAACCACGCGTTCGACCTCTTCGGTTGCGTCGAGGGCCTCGAGTCCCTGATTCCCGCCGGGTTTCGGATGACGGGACACGAGGTGGTGCTGCTCGGAACCTGTAATGCGTGCGGCGATGCTGCATGACGGTCGCCCGGCAGCGGCCGGATCGGTTGGAGATCGTCGCGTCGCTCCCCGCACTGTCCACGGCCTGACCGCTCCCCTCCCGTTCCTGTTCTTGTCTCGGCTTCCATGCCGGGGAGGGCGCTGATGCATCTGGCAGAAGGCGTGCTGCCGCTCGGCCAGGCCGTCGCGTGGAGTGCCGTGGCCGCGCCCACCGTGTATTGGAGCCTTCGCAGCGAGCAACGAACGCGACGCGACGCACCGTCGTCCTCCGTCATCATGGCGGGCGCCACGAGCCTGCTCTTTGCCGGCACCCTGCTGCCGCTGCCGGTCCCCGTCGTGGGGGCAACCAGTCACATCTGCCTGACGCCGGTGCTCGCCCTGGTCGTCGGCGTCCGCCGCATCGTGTGGCCCACGTTCTTCGTGCTCCTGCTGCAGGCGGTCTTCTTCGCCCACGGCGGGCTCACGACGCTGGGGGTCAACCTGCTGACGCTCGGACTGCTGGGGCCTCTGACGACGGTCGGGCTCTGGGCATTGCTCGGGCGGCTCGGTGTGGACGGGGCTCTCCGCCTGGCGCTCGCGTGTGGCGTCGGCGGCCTGAGCGTATACGTGGCGGACGCCCTGGTGCTCGCCCTGGCGTTGTCCGACGTGACGACGCCCGCGACGACCTTCGGCGCGGTGCTGCTCGGGTTCGCCCCTGTCCAGATCCCCCTGGCGGTTCTCGAAGCGGTCGCCTCCGTCGGCATCGTACGGCTCTTGGCCACACGTCGGCCGGACCTCCTGCCCGACTCGCTCAGGAGGCTTCGCACCGTGTCCGCGCCCGTTGCGTCCGCCATGCTCCTGTTGCCCGTGATCGGCCTGTCGGGATGTGCCTATGAAGGCATCGACGGCACCGTGTTCGGTGCGACCGCGGAGGGGGCGGGGCGGCCGCCCACGGAGAGCATCCTCGACCTGAGTCAGGGCGAGATCGGGCTCGCGACGTCGATCCTCATCCTCTTCGGAATGGGATTCATCGCGGGGCGCAGTTGGGAGCGAGTGCTCGGAGGAGGGCGCGATGCACCTCCACGCTGAGCACTCCCTGTTCTTCGAGCGCCGCCAGTCGCCATGGGTCGCGGCATTGGGTGTCGCGCTGACGAGCAGCGTACTGATCGTCAACGCAGGCGCACGCAGCACGACCTTGTCCCTGCTCTGCGCGGGGATCGGCGCGCTGCTTCTGCTCGCCGGCGCCCGTGGACGCCGACGGCTCAAGCCTGCCCTCGCGTGGACCCTGGCCTTCGTGGCGCTCGCACTGCTTGCGGGGGTCGCCCTCGATTCCAACGCGGACGTCATCGCCCAGGCGAGCGTCAGGGGCTTGTGCGGCGTCATCTGGATTCTGTGGCTCGGCACCCAGGTCGACTGGGCGTCGTTGCGCCGACTCCTGCTTTGGCTTCGGATTCCCGAGGGTGTCGTGGCCAGCCTCGACCACGCGCTCATGCACGGTGTTCTCACCCAGCGTGAGTGGATTCAGCGGCGTGATGCGGCCCGCCTCCGCCTGGGGTCACCGCGTTTGCCTCTGGCCGCCTGGGGACCGCTGCTCGGCGAAGGCGCCCTGCATGCCTTCGCGCGCCTCGAACACGCCGAGGAGAACGCACTGCTGCGTAGTGCCTCCGGCGAAGACGTTCCGCCTCCCGACGGCGTCCGCCTCGATGCCATCGACGTCGAACGCGGCGGGCAGTTGGTGCTCGAGCAGCTCGAGCTTCGCCTGGCAAGAGCGGAGTGGCTTCTCGTGTGCGGGCCGAGTGGAGCCGGCAAGTCGAGCCTGTTGCGCCTGCTCGCGGGGCTCGACGGACCCGCGCAAGGCACGATGACCCGCCTCGGAAACCACGTGTCACCCGGCGCGGCGCTGCCGGCCCGGCTCCACGGGCGCGTGGCGCTTCTCGGCCAGAACCCGGAACACCACTTCATCGCGAGCACCGTCGCGGAGGACATCGCCTGGGGCCTGCTTCGTCGTGGCGTCGAGGCAGCCGAGGCGCGATGTCGATCCCGCGAGATGGCGGCGGCCTTGCGCATAGACCATCTGCTGGAGCGTTCGTGTCATCAGCTCAGCTTCGGCGAGCAGCGCCGGGTTGCGCTCGCCGGCCTCCTGGTGCTCGAGCCCGCGCTGCTGCTCCTCGACGAGCCCACGGCCGGGCTCGATCCGGTCGCGTCCCTCGAGCTGCGCGCGCTCGTCGTAGAGGCGGTTCGCCGGACGGGCGCTACGTGCGTGTGGGCAACGCACTGCCTTCGCTCGGTGCCATCCCCGGCAACGCGCGTCGTCCTGCTGCGAGACCGCCGGGTGCTCTTCGATGGCCCTGCGGCGGAAGGGCTGTCGACACCGTGGCTCATCCGAGCCGGTCTCGCCGTCCCGCGGGAGAATGGAACGTATGTTGATCAACACGTCATCACCACGCCGCCCGAACCTCGAACGGGCCCGACGTATCAAGAGGACATTGCGCGAAGCGCTGCACCTTTCCGATGACATGACGGTCACGGTCACCGAGCTGGCTTGTCTCGAAGAAGGCTGCCCCCCCGTCGAGACCGCCATCGGCGTGCTTCGGCCCGGTGCGCCACAGCTTCAGTGCAAGCTGCACAAGCCCATGGACGCCGTCGACGCAGACGACCTGGTCCAAGTCTGCACGGCGTGGGGATTCGACGTAGAGATCCCGGCGCTCGCCGCGCCGCTCCAGGAGGACTAGATGAACACGCCCCAGAACATACCCGTCACGATCCTCACCGGCTTCCTCGGCTCCGGCAAGACGACCCTGCTGAACCGGATCCTGCAGGAGGAGCACGGCAAGCGCATCGCCGTGATCGAGAACGAATTCGGGGAGGTCGGCATCGATCAGGCCCTCGTCATCGACGCTGACGAGGAGATCTTCGAGATGTCGAACGGCTGCATCTGCTGCACGGTGCGCGGAGACCTGATTCGCGTGCTCGGCAACCTCATGAAGCGCCGGGACAAGTTCGACTACGTGTTGGTGGAGACCACGGGGCTCGCCGATCCCGGGCCGGTCGCTCAGACGTTCTTCATGGACGACGAGATTCGCGCCGAGTTCGCGCTCGACGGGACCGTCACGCTCGTCGACGCGGCCCACATCGAGCAGCAGCTCGGCCGAAGCGACGAGAGCACGGAACAGATCGCGTTCGCGGACGTCCTGGTTCTCAACAAGACGGACCTCGTCGACGATGACGCTCTCGACAGGCTCGAGACCCGGCTCCGGGACATGAACCGAATGGCGCGAGTCATCCGCAGCGAGCGCGCGGACGTCGCCGTCGATACGGTGCTCAACCTCGGCGCCTTCGACATCGAGCAGGTGCTCGGGCGCCGTCCCACCTTTCTCGAGCCGGAGTACCCGTTCGAATGGACCGGCGTCTATTCGCTCGATGTCGGCCGCTACGAACTCAGCCTCGACGATGGACCCGATCCGTCGATGTCCCTCGTCATCGTGCCGGACCAGGGCAAGGACGACTCCGCGCTTCGCGAAAGTGCGGAGTGGTGCGTGCGTCGGTACGCCGAACCCGCGGACCTCGTTCGCCCGGGGGGCCGGATTCCTGTCGGAAAGCACCTGAGCCTCCAGCTCGACTCCCCGGGGCGCAAGTCGTTCTTCCTGGACGTCGATGCGCAGGTGAGGGTCGGCCTCTACGCCCAGCACACCGCGGAGGAGTTCGATCTGCAACTGACGAGCGCGAATGGAGCGACAAGCACGCCGGAAGACAGCCCGCGCGCCAGGCTGGCGCCCCCCGCGGGGAACGGCGACCCGCGCAGCAACGGAGCGGTTCCCGTCGAGGTCGAGCGAACCTGGGTGGCACAGCATGAGCACGACGACGAAGTGGGCTCGATCGCCATCGAGAAGGAGGGCGACGTCGATCCCGACCGGCTCAACCACTGGCTTGGCGAGCTGCTCAGTGAACACGGGGTGGACATCTTCCGAATGAAGGGCTTCATCGCCATCGCGGGCGAGTCGCGCCGCTTCGTCTTCCAGGGGGTCCACATGCTCTTCGACGGACAGCCGGATCGTCCGTGGGGGGACGCGCCCCGCCGCAATCAGCTCATATTCATCGGCCGCAACCTCCCCGAGCAGTCCATGCGGCAGGGATTCGAGGCATGTCTGGTTTGAATGGCGACAGCCCGCGGGGTGTCCTTCGCCGGGGCTGGTCTGCAAGGGTGGACGACTACGCCATCGCCGGGGGCTGGACCCCGCGCGGTGAGGCGCTGGTGGTCGGCGATGCCGCGGGCGGCGTCTACGCCTTCGACGGCAAGTCCGGCGCGGCCATCTGGGCGCAGCGCGGAGTCCATGAAGGCGGGGTGCTCGCGATGGCGATTCACCCGGACCGGTCGGCGTTCGCCACGGCCGGCCAGGACGGCCGCGTCCTGGTCTGGAGTGCCGCCGAGGGTCGGGTCAGCCTGGCTGTCGACGTCGGGAGCGGTTGGGTGGAGAACGTGGCGTGGTCGCCGGACGGAAAGCGGTTGGCGGCCTCCTGCGCCCGGCAGGTTCACGCCTATGGTGCGGATGGCGTGAGAATCTGGCGCTCTGACGATCATCCGAGCACCGTCAGCGCGATCGCGTGGTCCGGCACCGAGGAGCTGGCGACGGCCTGTTACGGCCGGGTGACGTTCTTCGACGCGCCCACCGGGAAGCCTCGCCAGAAGCTGGAGTGGACGGGCTCCCTGGTGTCGATGGTGCTGAGCCCGGACGGGGACATCGTGGCCTGCGGCAGCCAGGACAACTCGGTGCATTTCTGGCGTCGCTCCACGGAGCAGGACTCGATGATGTCGGGATATCCCGGCAAGCCGTCGGCCCTGGCCTTCGACGACACCGGCACCCTCCTGGCCACCGGCGGAGGCGAGGCGGTGACGGTCTGGAGCTTCCACGGCAGTGGTCCCGAAGGCACGCGGCCCGGCGTTCTGGAACATCACGATCAAGCCGTTACGACGCTCGCCTTCGCCCGCCGCGGGATGCGTCTGGCCTCGGGAGGTCGGGATGGCGGTGTCGTCGTGTGGTCACTTGGGCGCGATGGGCAAGGCGATGCCGTAGGCGCCGCACCCGTCGCGGATGTGGTCGGCTCCTTGTGCTGGCGGCCGGATGGGCGCGCGCTGGCTGCGCTCGACGCTCAGGGCGGGGCGACGGTCTGGCGAGTGGGCGACTAGCACGGCCGCAGCCCGGGTGCATTGGAGAGGCATCGCGTCCGTGTTCCTCCGCCAACCGGTCCGATGCCTCATCCAGCGGACGAACAGGGCACGCCCATGAATGCTCAGACTCGGCGCATCCGCGAAGCGCTCGGCACAGACGAACCCTTGGCTACGGCCCGAGGGCGCATTCTCGGGCAGATCGTGCTCTGCGAAGGCTGTTGCTGCGGTCGGACGGACAAGGGGTTCCCGCCGCTGCCCCGCGACTGGATCAAGCAGCAGTGGAAAGAGGAGAAGCTCAACAAGTCGGTGCAACTGACGATCTCCGGATGCCTTGGCCCGTGCGATCTGGCCAATGTCGTCTGTGTCGTCTCGCCCAAGGGGATGCAGTGGTTTGGAGGCCTCCAGGAACGGTCGCGATTCCACTTGCTCCTGGATTGGGCCAGTGCCTCGCGTGATGCGGGTGTCTTGCTCGAGCTGCCGGCTGAACTGAACCGCCACCGGTTCGAACGGTTCGCGCCCGGGTGCGGCTCTCTTGCAGAGAGGGCTGTCGCGCTCCTTCGTAGAGGTCTATGGCGAGGGACGCTCCGTCTTCGGCGCGCTGTGGGCGGCAACAGCGCCCCGGACGGCGTCCGGCTACGTCCTCGTGGGTCGGCGCCGGCCGTTGCGTCACGATGTCGTTCTGCGGGCGTAGCACCGGCAGCACCCGGCGGCGACGAGGTCCGGCGAGATCCGGTTGGCGACGTGGGATGAGTCGACTCCGCCGGTGCGGCGTGGACGGTCCCGGTCGCAAGGATGAAGGCGAGGCGGGAGCCCCGGGTCCTGCCCTGCGGCCGGGCGCTGGAGGTCCGCGATGCGGCGCGGACGCTCGCCGACGGAACACCGTGACTCGTCACGGTTCCCCGCAGGCCCCGCCTGGTGTCTGCTACCATTCCCGCCGTGTCCAACCCCCTGACGCGGGCCGACGTCGACCGCATCGCGCGGCTCGCCCACCTCGAGCTGACCGAGTCGGAGGCGGAGCAGTTCACCCGCCAGCTCGGCGACATCCTCGCCTGGTTCGAGCGGCTGAACCGCATCGACACCGCCGGGGTCGCGGCCACGACCCACCCCGTCACGTCGGCCCCGGTCATGCGCGACGACGAGCTGCGGCCCTCGTTGCCGGTGGGCGACGCGTTCGGCAACGCGCCGGACCGCGGGGGGGACCGGCTGTTCAGGGTGCCCAAGGTCATCGGCTGATGGAGCTCTCCTCGCTCGCGACCATCGCGGACGTCCGCGCCGCGCTGCGCGGCGGCGCGACCGCGGTCGGCGTGTGCACCGAGTTTCTCGGCCGCATCGCGGCCCGCGACCGGGACCTGCGGGCCTTCAACCACCTCACCGCCGACCACGCCCTCGAACGGGCGGCGGAGATCGACCGGCGGGGCCCCGAGGCGCCGGACCTGCCGCTGCTCGGGGTCCCGGTCGCGGTCAAGGACAACATCTGCACCCGGGGGCTCCCCACCACCGCCTCTTCGCGCATCCTGGCGGGATACGTGCCCCCCTACGACGCCACCGTCGTCGAGCGGCTGACCGCGGCCGGGGCCGTCGTCATCGGCAAGACCAACTGCGACGAGTTCGCGATGGGGTCGACGACCGAGCACTCGGTGACGGGCCCGACCCGGAACCCGTGGGACACGGCGTGCGTCCCGGGCGGGTCGAGCGGCGGCTCGGCGGCGGCGGTGGCGGCGCGGCTGGCGCCGGCGGCGCTGGGGTCGGACACCGGCGGCTCGATTCGCCAGCCCGCCGCGTTCTGCGGCATCGTGGGGCTGAAGCCGACCTACGGGCGGGTGTCGCGCTACGGGCTGCTGGCGTTCGCCTCGTCGCTCGACCAGGTCGGGCCGTTCGGGCTGACGGTGGCCGACGCCGCCGTCCTGCTCCGGGCGATCGCCGGTCCGGACCCGAGGGACGCCACGTCGGCCGCCTCGGCGGTCCCCGACTTCGGCGCGGCCGCCGCCCAACCGTTGCGGAAACCGACGATCGGCGTGCCGTGGGCGATCCTGGAGAACGGGGTCGACGCCGGCGTCGCCGCCGCGTTCGCGGCCGCCGTCGACGCCCTGAAGAACATGGGCGCGACCATCGTCGACGTCGCGCTCCCCCACGCCGAGTACGCGGTACCCGCGTACTACATCGTGGCGCCGGCCGAGGCGAGCTCGAACCTGGCCCGCTACGACGGGGTGCGCTACGCCTACCGGGCGCCCCTCGACGAGAAGGACGCGACCCTGGACCGGATGTACGACCGCACGCGCCACGACGGGTTCGGCGACGAGGTCAAGCGCCGCATCATGCTGGGGACCTACGCCCTCAGCGCCGGCTACTACGACGCCTACTACCTGAAGGCGCAGCAGGTGAGGACGCTCATCCGGAACGACTACGACGCGGCCTTCGAGCAGGTCGACGCCGTCGCCATGCCGACCACCCCGACCACCGCGTTCCGGCTCGGCGAACGCACGGACGATCCGCTGCAGCTCTACGTGGGGGACGTCTTCACGGCCAGCGCCAACCTGACCGGGCTGCCCGCCGTCAGCGTCCCCTGCGGGCGGGACGACGCGGGGCTCCCGGTCGGCCTGCAGCTCGTCGGACGGGCTTTCGACGAGGGCACGCTGCTCGGCATCGGCGCCGCCTACGAAGAGCGGGCACCGTGGTGGCGCGAGCCGCCGGCAGCCGGCGCCGGCATGCCCCGCGACGAGGTGCCCGCCTCGCAGGACGGCCCCCCTGCAAGATCGGTTCGGCCGTGAGCCGAACCGCGGACGGCTTTCTCCGGAATCCGAGATGGGACGGCGCTTGACCCCGGCGAGATGCCGGCGAGGCACGGTGGCGCGCCCGGGCCGCGAGCCCCGGGCGTGCCCGGCGCGCGGTCGATCACTCCCGGTTGGCGGACTGCTCAAGCAGCTCGGGGGTCTTGAGCTGGTCGGCGGGCCCCCGCGGCACGCTCGGCGGCAGGTAACGCGCCCCCGAGCCGAGGCGGTCGTCGAGGCTGCGCACGACCCGGCTGCGCTTGTCGATGGGCCGGAGCTTGGTAAGGCCGACGAGCACGCAGAAGCCGAGAAACACGGCGAGGAGAAAGACGGTCGAGAAGCCCAGCCCCTGCAGCAACCCCAGCAAGATCGACGGAATGTCACTCACGAGTCAGCCTCCGGCAGCTCGTAGACGACGAGGCCCTGCTCGACCTCTTCCATGGCGACCCGTTCGAGGCGGATTCCCACCTCGGGGCGCTCGCCGGTCTCGGGGTCGGGCCGCAACGGCTCGAGCCGCGGCAGGGCCCCGCGCCGGAGCTGCTTCGCGCGCTGCGCAGCCACGTCCACGAACAGGAACCGGTTGTCGACGGGCGGCATCGGCTCGTCCGGAATGCGCGGCATCGGGACGGGCTGGGGAGCCGCGGCCGGTTCGTCCCGGTCTTCCGACAGGCTGTCGAAGTCGTCGTCCATGACGCCGGATCGTACTCCAAAAGGCACCGCCGCGTCGACCGGTCGGGACGCCGCGCCGGCCTGCCGATGCGTCAGCTCGCGGGCGAAGGAACCTGCGACGGGGTCACGCCCGCGCCGCTTCCCGGTCCGGGGCGGCCGCCGGCGCGGCGCTCCCCGGAAGCGGGACCGCCCGATACCATTCGCCGTCCAGCAGGTAGTGGGTCGGCCGGTCCTGAAAGTAGACGGTGAGACCGCCGTGAGCGTCCTGAACCGTCACGATGTCCCGGGCGTCGACGGCGGCCATCGGCCCCGGTTCCCGCCTGGTGGAAGATGGGAGCATCCTCGAATCTCGTTCCTGGTCGTGGCCGGGCAGGCGGCGGCTGCCCCGGCTGTACGGGTCCGCTCTCGCGTGGAACGGCCGCGGGGCCGTTCGAGCGAGTCGAGACCCACTATGAACGTAAACTAAGCCTGTGTCAATAATTAAATCTTATATCGGCACACTAAGCACCAGGATCCTCTTCAGCGGGCGGCCGTGGTGTGCGATCATGATCGTGCACGCGCTCCGAGCAGGCGCGCGGTCCGACGCCCCGGGGCGGGTCGGTCCGCCGCCGGGGCTCTTCGCCCGGCCGGCGGCCGTCGCCCCGGGCCTCGCGTCCCGGAGGGCCGTCCGGCGAGGGAGGACGGCGCCGCGGGCCGGCGGTCTCCGCACCGGCTCCGCCGCCGCACCGATTCCATGAAGATCCTGTTCATCGGCGACATCGTCGGGAAGGCCGGCCGGGCCCTGACCCGGCGGGGCGTGTCGGCGCTCGTCGAGCGGCACGGCCTCGATCTGGTGGTCGCCAACGTCGAGAACGCGGCCGGGGGCAACGGCATCACCCGCGAGATCGGCGAGAGCCTGCGCGACCACGGCATCGAGGTGATGACGTCGGGCAATCACATCTGGGACAAGAAGGAGGCGCTCGACTACATCGAGCTGGAGCCGCGCCTCATCCGCCCCGCCAACTACCCGGCCGGGGTCCCCGGCGCCGGCCGCGTGGTCGTCACCGCCCGGTCGGGAGAGCGGGTGGGGGTGATCAACGTCATGGGGCGGGTGTTCATGGCCCCCCTGGAGAACCCGTTCGCGGTGGTGCGCCGCGAGGTCGAGGCGGTCCGCGAGACCGCCCGCGTCATCCTCGTCGACTTCCACGCCGAGGCGACGTCGGAGAAGATCGCCATGGGCTGGCACCTCGACGGCGAGGTGACGGCGGTCGTCGGCACCCACACCCACGTGCAGACGGCGGACGAGCGGGTGCTCCCGAAGGGCACCGCGTTCATCACCGACGTCGGCATGACCGGGCCCCACGACTCGGTGCTCGGGGTCGAGAAGGCAGTCGTGCTGCGCCGGTTCCTCACCGCCCTGCCCGGGCGCTTCGACACCGCCCGCGGCGACCCCCGCCTGCACGGCGTCCTCGTGACCGCCGACGCCGCCACCGGACGCGCGACCGCCATCGAGCGGCTGAGCCTGACCCCCGCCGACCTGGAGGCGCCGCCGGCGCCGGGCCCGTCGTGAGCGCGAACCCCACCCTGCCCTTCGACGCGCCGACGCCCGGCCGCCGGCCGGCCCGGCAGGTCGTCACCGTCAGCGAGCTGACCGGCCGCATCCGGACGCTGCTGGAGTCGGCGCACGCCAGCGTGTGGGTCGAAGGCGAGATCGCCAACTGCCGGCGGTGGAAGACGGGGCACCTGTACTTCACCCTGCGCGACGAGGCCGCCCAGATCCGGGCGGTGATGTTCCGGTCGGCGGCGCGCTACCTGCGCTTCGCGCCGGAGGACGGGCTGCGGGTCGTCGCCCGGGGCCGGATCACCGTCTACGAGCCGAAGGGCGAGTACCAGATCGTCTGCGAGCACCTGCGGCCGCAGGGCCTGGGGGCGCTGCAGCTCGCGTTCGACCAGTTGAAGCGCAAGCTCGAGGCGGAGGGGCTCTTCGACCGCGAGCGGAAGCGTCCGCTGCCGGTGCTGCCGCGGCAGATCGGCGTCGTGACCTCCCTCGACGGCGCCGCGGTGCGGGACGTCCTGCAGGTGCTCGGGCGGCGCCACCGCACCGCCCACGTCGTGCTGCGCCCGGTGCGGGTGCAGGGCGAGGGCGCGGCCGACCAGATCGCCCGGGGCGTCCGGCGGCTCGCCCGCGAGGACGGGGTCGACGTGGTCATCGTGGGGCGGGGCGGCGGCTCGCTCGAGGACCTGTGGGCGTTCAACGAGGAGCCGGTGGCCCGGGCCATCGCGGCGGCGGAGGTCCCCGTCATCTCCGCCGTCGGCCACGAGGTCGACGTCACCATCAGCGACATGGTGGCGGACGTCCGCGCCGCCACCCCTTCCGCCGCGGCGGAGCTGGTGGTGGCGGGTCGCGCCGACCTCGTCGAACGCATCGACCGGCTGGGCGAACGACTGCGGACCGCGGCGCGGTACGCGGCGGCCCGGCGCCGCACCCGGCTGCTCGACCTCGACCGGCGCCCGGGCCTGGCCGGCTGGCCGGCGCGTCTGGCGATGAGGATCCGCCACGTGGCGGGGCTGACCCACGCCGTCGGGCGGGTCGCCCGCGCCCGCCTCAAGGTCGACGAACGGCGCCTGGGGAACCTGCAGTTGCGCCTCGAAGCCTGCGAGCCGGGGCGGCGGCTCGAAGCGGCGCGCACCCGGTTGGTGGCCGCGGGCGGGCGCCTCGACGCGGCCGTCGCGCGGCGGCGCGAGGCGGCGCGGACCCGGCTGGCGGCCGCCGGAGGACGCCTCGACGCCGCCCTCGTCCGGGGCCGCGAACGCGCGAAGGGCCGGCTCGCCGAGCTGTCGGGACGGCTCGACGCCCTGAGCCCGCTCGGGGTCCTGGGGCGCGGCTATGCCATCTGCTGGCGGGGAGACGCCAAGGCGATCGTGCGGGACGCGGCCGCCGTCGCGGTGGGCGACGGCCTCGTCGTCGGGCTCTACCGCGGGCGGCTCGACTGCACCGTCACCGGCACGCGGCCCGCGGCGGACCCCGCGTTGCGCGGGGAACCGCGCCCGGCGGGGCGCGAGGAGGACGCGGATTCCGCCGCGGGCGGCGAGGACGAACCGCATGAGTGACGACATCAAGGACTTCGAGACCGCGCTCAAGGAGCTGGAGTCGATCGTCGACACGCTGGAACGGGGCGACCTGCCGCTGGAGCGGTCGCTCGAGCTGTTCGAGCGCGGCGTGCGGCTGTCGCGGTTCTGTCACACGCGCCTCGAGGACGCGGAACGGCGCATCGAGATCCTGACCGAGCGCGGCGAGCGGCAACCGGCCCCCGACGCCCTCGCCGCGGTTCCGGAGGACGACGGGACGTGAGCGGCGCCTTCGACGAGTACCTCGCCGCCCGCCGGCGCGAGGTCGACGCCGCCCTCCGGGAGGCCATCCCCGCGCCGCCCGCGTGCCCCCCGAGGGTCGCGGAGGCCATGCGCTACAGCGTCTTCGCCGGCGGCAAGCGCCTCCGGCCCATCCTGACCCTCGCCGCGGCCGAGGCGGCGGACCCGCCCCGGCCGGACTCGTCCGCGCCGGACGGCGCCGCGCGCGCGCTCGCCCGGAACGGCGCCTGCGCGATCGAGCTCATCCACACCTACTCGCTCGTGCACGACGACCTCCCGGCGATGGACGACGACACCCTGCGGCGGGGACGCCCCACCTCGCACGTGGCGTTCGGGGAGGGCCTCGCCATCCTCGCGGGCGACGCCCTGCTGACCCAGGCCTTCGCCCTGCTGGCCCGGCGCCCGCCCCAGGCCCCGCCGGGGTTCGAGGCGCGGCAGCTCCGGGCCGTCGCCCGCGTCGCCGAGGCGGCCGGCGCGGCCGGCATGGTGGGCGGCCAGGCCCTCGACCTCGCCGCCGCGGGCCCCGGGCCCGCCCCGGGGCCGCCCGCCGCCGGGGCCGAGGCGGCGCTCCGCGAGGTGTACGAGCGGAAGACCGGCGCCCTGATCGGCGCCGCCGCCGTCACCGGTGCGATACTGGCCGGCGGAAGCGAGCCGGCGGTGCGCGCCGTCGACGCCTACGCCGGCCACCTGGGGCTGGCGTTCCAGATCGTCGACGACGTCCTCGACGTCGAGGGCAGCACCGCGCAGCTCGGCAAGACGGCGGGCAAGGACGCGGCCGCCGGCAAGCCCACCTATCCCGCGGTGCACGGGCTCGCGCGGTCGCGGGCGCTCGCCGCCGACGCCGTCGCCGCCGCCCGCGACGCCCTCGCGTCGGCCGGGCTCGGCGGGCGGCTGGGAGACATCGCCGAATGGGTGCTGTCCCGAACGTCGTGACGGCGGCCGGCCCGAAGGGAGCCCCGCCCCGATGACGGCGCGGGTCCGGCTCGACACGCTGCTCTACGAACGCGGGCTCGTGAGCTCGCGGACGCGGGGACGCACGTCGGTGCTCGCGGGGCTGGTACGGGTCGACGGCCGCCCCGCCACCAAGGCCGGCGCCCTCGTCGCGTCCGACGCCGAGGTGACCCTCGACGCTCCCGATCACCCGTACGTGGGCCGCGGCGGGGTGAAGCTGGCCCACGCCCTCGACGTCTTCGGCATCGATCCCGACGGCGCCGCCGCCCTCGACGTGGGCGCCTCCACCGGGGGGTTCACGGACGTCCTGCTCAGGCGCGGCGCCCGCGCCGTGGTGGCCCTCGACGTCGGCCGCGGTCAGCTCGACTGGCGGCTGCGGCAGGACCCCCGCGTCCGGGTCCTCGAACGCGTCCACATCGGCGCCGTCACGCCGGAGAGCCTGCCGGACGGCCCGCGGCGATTCGACGTCGTCACGGTGGACGTGTCGTTCATCTCCATCGCGCGCTTCGTCGACCGGCTTCCCGCCCTCCTCGCAGCGGGGGGCGACGTCGTCGCCCTCGTCAAGCCGCAGTTCGAAGCGGGCCGGTCCGAGGTCCGGCGCGGCGGGCTCGTCACCGATCCGGACGTGCACGAGCGCGTCATCGAGGGCGTCGCCGCCGCCGCGGCTGCGGTAGGATTGAGGCGCGTGGCGATGACCCCTTCACCGATCACCGGGACCAGGGGCAACCGCGAGTTCTTCCTCCGCCTGCGGGCCGCGGCCCGTGGCGGAACCCCCGCGTTGCACCGCGCCCGAAGGGCGCCGGCAGACAGGTGAGGCGCCCGCCTGACAAGGCGCGACGAGTGAGAATATTGGGCGTATTCGACCGAGGAGCAACGCAACCGGGCGTCTGCGCCGGTTGCGGCGCCGACGCCCGGCAGGCATGGTTGGGCGGCAATCGGAGCCGAAGGCGACGCTTGCCGGGCGCAGGCGGGATGCATCACCGCTCGAATGCAGCGGGGGCTTTCGCCACGGGCCGCTGGCGCGAACCCTGATGGGCGCCGACATCTCCTCCGCCGTCACCGGGGTCACCCGGGTCGGCATCGTCGCGAAGACCCGTCTCGCGGCCGCGGCGCCGGTGGTCCGGGACGTCGTGGCCTGGCTGGAGCGCCGCGGCCTGAAGCCGGTGGTGGAACGCCGGACGGCGGCGCTTGCGGAGCTGGCCTCGTCCGACGCGGCCGACGCGGCCGACCTGCCGGACGCCTCCGACCTGATTCTCGTGCTCGGCGGCGACGGCACGCTCCTCGGCATGGCCCGCCTCATCGCGGCGGCGGAGGCCGATCCGCCCATTCTCGCGGTGAACTTCGGGGGGCTCGGCTTCCTGACCGAGATCACCCTGCCGGAGCTCTTCGAGGCGCTGGCGTCGGTGGTGGAGGGCAACGCCCGCGTCGACGAGCGCCGCATGCTTCGGTCGCGCACCGAGCGCGGCGGCGCGACGACGGGGGAAGGCGTCGCGCTGAACGACGTGGTCATCACCAAGAGCGCGCTGTCCGGCATGATCGACCTGTCGGTATCGGTCGGCGACCAGTTCGTGGCGCAGTTGCGGGCCGACGGCCTGATCGTCGCCAGCCCCACCGGCTCGACCGCCTACAACCTGTCGATCGGCGGGCCCATCGTGCATCCCCTCGTCAACGCCGTCATCCTCACCCCCATCGCCCCCCACATGCTCGCCAACCGTCCCCTCGTGCTGCCCGAGAGCGCCGCCATCCGCATCCAGCCCGACCTCGCCAAGCCGCACGCGCAGGCGTACGCCAGCTTCGACGGCCAGACCGGCTTCGAGCTCGCGCCCGGCGACACCGTCGTCGTCGAGACCGCCCCGCGCCCGCTGCGGATGATCCGCGCCGCCGCGCGCCCGTACTACGCGGTGCTGCGCGAGAAGCTCGGCTGGGCGGCGCGGTGAGGGCCCTCAGCCCCCGCTGATGGGCGGGTGGTGGATGATCTGGATCGTGTTGCCGTCGGGATCCTCGAGATACAGCGACCGCGCGCCGTCCCGGTGGGTGCGGGGACGGGCCTTCAGGGCGACGCCGTGCCCGTCGAGGTACGCGGCCCAGCGGTCGACGTCGTCCGCATGCCGCACCAGCAGCCCGAGGTGATCGAGCCGGCCGGCTCCGGCCGCATCGCCGGGGCCGGCGCGATGGAGGGCCAAATTGTCGGTCCCCGAGGTCAGGTAGACGTTGTCGCCGTCGGGCTCCCACTCGACCGCGAAGCCGAGCCGCTCGACGTAGAACCGGCGCATCTCGTCGAACGCCTTCGCGAAGAGCGCGAGATGCCGGATGCCGAGATGCCCGGGTCGGGCGCTCATGACTCCCAGTCTATCAGCGCGGCCCGCCCCCGCGGGGTCTCCCGGGGGGCGGGCGGCGCCCCGGCACGCGTCGCGGGCGGCGCCCCCCGCCGCCCGACCGGCCGGCCGCCATGACCCGGCAGCCGCGGCAAGGCGCGACTGCTGGTACAATTGCGGCCATGGCTCCCCGCTCGGCCGCCCAGACCCGGTGCGCCCTCTGTGGGGCGAAGGACGTGTCCGAGCCCCGCGCCGACGCCAAGTACTGCCGCGACTGCTGGGACAAGAAGGTCGCGGTCGAGGACGTCGTCGCCCGCGAGTTCGCCGTCAAGCGCTACATCCGCGCGCACAGCGCCGAGAAGTACCTCGTCTACCACGCCACCCTGAAGCGGCCCTGCGGCCAGTTGATCGTGGTGGACGACGGCTACGACCTGTTCCTGACGCTGGTGCTGTACCCGACGTTCGGGTGGGACGAGCCCGCGTATCACCTCGAGGGCGACCCCGACGACCGGGCCTTCGCCGAGCTCCTCGTCGACGTCGTCGCGGCGGAGGTCATCGAGCCGTGGGGCGGAGGCAAGTGGCACCTGGAGATATTCCGCACCAGCCACGCCGACCCCGAGGACTGGAACGGCGAGATGTGAGTTTCTGTTGTGGTTTCCGGCGAGCCGCCATAT
This sequence comes from Vicinamibacterales bacterium, assembly GCA_965215105.1. Classification (GTDB taxonomy): domain Bacteria; phylum Acidobacteriota; class Vicinamibacteria; order Vicinamibacterales; family UBA8438; genus JAJEEA01. The sequence continues at coordinate 5,957,241 of OZ244051.1, read as the reverse complement.
AATCTCGTCCACCCTTGCAGACTGTGCGATTCTACCCGGAGGTCAGTTCAATGAGAGGCCTGAGACTCGCGGCGTTGTTCGGTTGTTTCGTGGCGATCGGGATGTCGTTCGGTTGCGGCGGCGAGGAGGTCGTCGAGGCCGAGGAAAGGCCGCTGGCCGTCGAGATCAATCTGCGCGAGGCGCTTGAGAACCAGGGCGAGTCGGATCTCGTCGCGACGATTCGCGGCCCCGGACAGGTCGGTTACCTGCAGCCGATCTCCCGCCGGCAGCGGAACGAGATGGTCACGACCTTCCGCGTCCAGAACACCTCGACCAACGCGCTCGCCGGGTTCACGGTCGACGAGTTCTGGTACGACCGCGCCGGCGACACGGTGGCGGGCGGCTCGTTCCGGATGCCGAAGCCGTTCCTCCCCGGCCAGATCATCGAGATCGAGATACGAATCCCTCGTGACCGGCGCATGGCCCGCAACAACTACGAGTTCAGCCACAAGAACGGCGTGATCGAGACGACCCTCTTCGAGGAGATGGACGAGCCGACGCCGCTCGAAGAAGAGGAAGAGGACGCCGAGGACGCCGAGAACGACTAGGCCGAGGGAGCCTTCGCACGCGTGACCCCCGCCGGCCACCGGGTCGGGCGGCGCGGTGGAGGCCGGCTCGGCGGGACGACCTGCCGGAGGCGCCAGGCGGATTCGACCTTCCGTCTGGCGCCTTCGCGTCTGTGACGGCGAACCCGCGTGCTCTCGGCACCGACGGCGGGGCTCGGCGAACGATGCGCGTCCTCGCCCGCCAATCGCCGCCCGCGGCTCCGCCCTGGCGGCCAGCCAACCCGTCGGAAGTCCGCGGCGTTCCACGGCGCGGACGCCCGGCGCCGACCTTCCGGGCGGTTGCGGCGTCCATACCCTCAGATGACGTGGACGCCCGCCAGCCGTGATCGGGCCGCTGCTATACTGCACGCCATGAGCCTGGACCTCGCCGCCGTCCAGCGCGCCCTGCGCGACGACGGGCTCGACGGGTGGCTGTTGTACGACTTCCACGGGTCGAACCCCATCGCGCGGCGGGTGGCGGAGTTCGACGCGTCGGCCAAGCTCACCACGCGGCGCTGGTACTACCTGATCCCGGTCGAGGGGACGCCGAGGGGGCTCGTCCACGCCATCGAGGCCGACCGTCTCGACCACCTGCCCGGGGGCAAGACCCGGTACGCGGGGCACGACACCCTCGACGCCGGCCTGAGCGGGCTGCTGGCCGGCTGCGCGGCGGTGGCGATGGAGTACTCGCCGGGCTGCGCCATTCCCTACGTGTCCCGCGTCGACGCCGGCACCGTCGACGCGGTCCGCGCCCTCGGCGTCGAGGTGCGCTCCTCCGGCGACCTGATCCAGCGGTTCGAGGCGGTGTGGAACGCGGAGGCCCTGGCCTCGCACCGGGCCGCGTCCGCCGCGCTTCACGACATCAAGGACCGGGCCTTCGACCTCGTGGCCCGGCGCCTCCGCGACGGCCGCTCCCTCACCGAGCTCGAGGTGCAGACGGCGATGGCCGGCTGGTTCGAGGAGGCGGGGCTCGTCAGCGACTCGCGGCCGGTGGTGGCGGCGCAGGAGAACGCCGGCGACCCGCACTACCTGCCGACGGCGGAACGCCACCGCCGCATCGGCCCCGGCGAGGTGTTGCTGCTCGACCTGTGGGGGAAGCGGGGGGACACGCCGGGCGCGGTCTACGCGGACATCACGTGGATGGGCTACACCGGCGCCGCCGTGCCCGCCCGCTACGCCGATGCCTTCCGGGTCATCCGCGACGGCCGCGACGCCGCCGTCGAGCTCGTCCAGCGGGCGGTGGCGGACGGGCGCGAGCTGCGCGGGTGGGAGGTCGACCGCGCCGTCCGCGACCGGGTGGGGGCGGCCGGGCTCGGCGACCGGTTCGTGCACCGGACGGGTCACAACCTGGGCGAGGAGGTGCACGGCAACGGCGTGCATCTCGACGACTTCGAGACCCACGACGAGCGGCGGCTCCTGCCGGGCACGGGCGTGACCATCGAGCCCGGCGTGTACTTCGACGACTTCGGACTTCGAACCGAGATCAACCTCTATGTCGGGTCGGAGACGGCGACGGTGACCGGCCCGCGGCAGGAGGAGATCCGGTCTCTGGGGTGACAGCGGGGTGGAGGCAAGGATGGCTACACGCAGGAACACGTTCTTTTCGGGGATGCTGATCGCGGTCACGTCGGTCGCGATCGGCCTCGTGCTCGCGGCCCGGCTCGATCTGGTGTCGGACTCGACGGCGCAGACCTTCAACGCCGCGCCGGCGGCGCTGGCCCTCCCCCAGACCAACAGCCAGCCGATCACGGGGCAGCTCGGGGCGACCACGTTCCGCGACATCGCCGAGGCCCAGAGCCCGATGGTCGTCAACATCAGCATCGAGTCGCGGAGACCGGCCCGCGACCTGAACCGGCTCTTCGGGGAGGACCAGGACGAGCTGTTCCGGCGCTTCTTCGGCGACCCCCCGGGTCCGGACCAGGAACGGCGGACGCAGTCGGCGGGCACCGGCTTCGTCATCGACCGGAGCGGGCTCATCGTGACCAACAACCACGTGGTGGCCGACGCCACCCGGATCGAGATCTATTTCTTCGGCGACGAGGAAGAGTCCTACGAGGCCGAGGTCGTCGGCCGGGACCGCCTGACCGACAGCGCCCTCCTCAGGCTCACCGAGCGGCCCGACCGCCCGCTGCCGGTGGCGACCTTCGGCGACTCGGACCAGATGCGCCCGGGCGACTGGGTGATGGCCATCGGCAACCCGTTCAACCTGGGGCACACGGTGACCGTCGGGGTGGTCAGCGCGGTGGGCCGCCCGTTCTTCCAGGTCCCCGGCAGGCCACAGCGGGTGATCCAGACCGACGCCGCCATCAATCCCGGCAACTCCGGGGGGCCCCTGCTGAACCTCCGGGGCGAGGTCATCGGCATCAACACCGCCATCGTCAGCGACCGCCCGAGCAACCTCGGCATCGGGTTCGCCGTCCCCATCAACACCGTGCGGGATCTGCTGCCCCAGCTTCGGACCGGCCGGGTGACGCGCGGGCGAATCGGCGTGAGCATCCTCGAGGTCACCGACGAGGACTTCGACTACCACGGGTTGCGCGAGCCCATGGGCGCAATCGTGTCGACCATCGAGCCCGAGGGGCCGGCCGACGAGTCGGACCTGGCGCTGGGCGACGTCATCGTCAGCTACGACGGCGAGCCGGTGGAGAACGTCGCGGATCTCCAGCGGAAGGTCTTCGACACGCGGCCGGGGACGCGGGTCGAGCTGGGCGTCTACAGGGACGCCGAGCCGACGACCGTCCCGATCACGGTCGGCGAGCTGGATCTTGAGCCCGAGAACCGGGAGGCCGCCGTCGAGGTCGAGGACCTCAGCACCGGCTTCGGCATGAACCTCCAGGACCTGACGGCGGAGACGGCTCGCCAGCTCGACCTCCCGCGCGGCACGCGGGGTCCCGTCGTCAGCGGCGTCGAGCCCGGAGGACCGGCCCAGACCGGCGGCGTGCGCCCCGGCGACGTGATCACCAGCGTCAACCGGGTGCCGGTGACGACGGCCGCCGAGGCCATCCGGGAGTTGAACGAGATCGAGGAGGGCGGCGTCGCATTCCTCCTGATCAGCCGTGGAGAAGCGCAGAGCGTGGTCCGGATCACCCGGGAGTAGGGGCCTGCGCCGCGGCCGCAGGAGGCACAAGCTCCCGCAAGGGGTTTCGCCGAGTGGAGCCGCGGGCGACGCCTGCCGAGCCAGCCCGGACAACGGTGTCCTGCGGCTCCGCCTCACGCCCGGCCGGCCCGGCCGGAATCCGCGACACGGAACGGGCGCGGTTTCCGGCGGGCCACGATTCGCTGCGATGAGCGACGCGCTCCGGACCCTCATCGTCCGGCGCATCCGTGACCGCGGACCGCTGACGGTGGCGGCGTTCATGGAGATGGCGCTGTACCACCCCGAGCTGGGCTACTACGCCCGCGCGCCCCGGCGGACGGGACGCGCGGGCGACTTCTACACCAGCGTGGACGTCGGCCCCCAGTTCGGCGCCCTGCTGGCCGCCCAGATCGACGAGATGCGCCGGGTGCACGCCGACGCCGGGGGAGCCGGGTTCGACCTCGTCGAGGTCGGCGCCGGGAACGGACAGCTCGCCCGCGACGTGCTCGACGCGGCCGCCTCGGCGCACCCCGCGCTGCACGCGGCGGCGCGGCTGACCCTGGTGGAGACGAGCCCGGCCGCGCGGGCGGCGCATCCGGAGACCCTGGGCCCGCACCGGGACCGCCTGCACGCCAGCACCTCCGCCCTGCCGGACCGGGTCTCCGGCGTGATCGTCGCCAACGAGCTGCTCGACGCCCTGCCCACCCACGCCGTGACCATGACCGCGGGCGGATTGCAGGAGATGTACGTCGACGCGGACGGCGGCCGCTTCGTCGAGCGGGCCGGACCGCCGTCGAGCCCGGCCCTCGGGCGCTACTTCGACCGGCTGGGGTTGACCCCGGAACCGGGGTGGCGGGGCGAGGTCAGTCTCGCGGCGGTCGACTGGGTGCGCGCCGCGGCCCGCCGCCTGACGCGGGGCTTCCTCGTCCTCATCGACTACGGCCACCCGGCCCGGGAGCTGTACGCGGGCCACCACGCGAGCGGGACCCTGACCACGTTCCAGCGCCACCTCGTGGACGCGGCCGGCGCCGACCCGGACCGACGGGACGGACCCGCGTGGCTCGCCGACCCGGGTGAACGCGACATCACGTCGCACGTCGACTTCACGACGGTCGAGCTCGCCGCGCGCGACGAAGGTCTGGAGGTGCTGGGGTTCGTCGACCAGACCCGCTTCCTCCTCGGCCTCGGGGCCATCGACGACCCCGCCGCGGCGGCGGACACGGCCGGCGCCCTCCGCCATCGGCTGGCCCTGAAGACGCTGCTCGCGCCCGGCGGACTGGGCAGCACCCACCAGGTGCTGATGCTCGGCCGGGGCGTCGGCCGCCCCGCTTTGAAGGGGTGCTCGTTCACGTGGCGGGAGACGGCGTCGTGAGCGGCCCCGTCGAGCGCGAGATCAAGCTGCGGTACGACACGCCCGACGCCGCCCGGCGGGCGGTGGTCGAGGCCGGCGCGCGGCCGCTGCGGGCGCGGCGCCTGCAGAGCGACTGCCTGCTCGACCGCGAACGGGAGCCGCTGGCCGACCGCGCCTGCACCCTGCGGGTCCGCATCGACGGCGACGCGGCCCGGGTGACCTTCAAGGGCGCCCCCCGGCTGGGGACGACCAAGGTCCGGGAGGAGCTGGAGACGGCGGTGGGCGACGGCGAGCTGATGCTGAAGGTGCTCGAGCGGATCGGCTTCCGGGTCTGGTTCCGCTACGAGAAGTACCGGGAGGAGTTCCGGCGCGGCGACCTCGTGATCGCCATAGACGAGGCGCCCATCGGCACGTTCGTCGAGCTCGAGGGCAGCGAGCCCGACATCCTGGCCATGGCCGCCGCCCTGGGCCGGGAGCCGGCCGACTTCATCCTCGACTCGTACCTGGCGCTGTTCCGCGCCCACTGCGCCGCCACGGGAGTGCCGGGCGACCACATGGTGTTCGACGAGGCCCCGTGACCAGCCGCCTGCCGCCGGCCCTCGTGCTCGCCGCCGGCCTCGGCACGCGCCTGCGCCCGCTGACGTTCAACCGGGCCAAGGCGGCGGTGCCCGTTGCCGGAACGCCGCTGATCTGCCGGCAGCTCCGGGGGTTGGCGGCGGGGGGCGTCCGCGACGTCGTGGTCAACCTGCACCACCGGCCCGAGACCGTCGCCGGGGTCGTCGGCGACGGAGCCGCGCTCGGCTGCCGCGTCCGCTACTCGTGGGAGCGGACGGTCCTCGGCTCGGCCGGCGGCCCCCGCCGCGCGCTGCCCCTGCTCGACGACCGGTTCTTCATCGTCAACGCCGACACCCTGTGCGCCGTCGACTTCGGCGCCCTCCTCGACCGGCACCGCGCCTCGGGCGCCGCGGTCACCCTGGCGGTGACGGCGCATCCGGCGCCCCACCGCTACGGCAGCGTCCTCGCCGGTGCCGGCGGCCGCATCACCGGGTTCGCCCCGGCCGGCGCCGCCGCCGGACCCCACGCGCCGTGGCACTTCGTCGGCGTGCAGATGGCGGAGGCCGCCGTGTTCGGGGCCCTGCCCGACGGGGTCCCCGCGGCCACCGTGGGCGGGCTCTACGACACGCTGCTCGCGGACGGGCGACCGCTGGCCGTGCACGAGGTCGGGGGCCCGTTCCACGACATCGGGACGCCGGCCGACTACGTGGCGACGGTGCGCGCGGTCGCCGCGGCCGAGGGACGCTCGCCGGTCCCGCGCGGAGTGGGCTCGGTCGTCCACCCCACCGCGAGGGTCGAGGGCTCGATACTCTGGGACGACGTCGTGGTCGGGGCCGGCTGCGTGGTGACCGGCTGCGTCCTCGCCGACGGGGTCCGGCTCCCGGACGGCGCCGTCCTCGACGGGCAGGCGGTGGTGACGGGCGGCGGCGACCGCGAACCGGCGCCCCCCCTGCCGAACGAGACGCGGCTCGGCGACCTGCGCGTGGTGCCCCTGTGAGGCGCGGCGGCGCAGCGGAGCGGGGCGGCGGAGGCGGGCCGCGGAGCCGCGCGGCGACGACTCCCGGGCCGGAACGGGCGCACGCCGCCTCGGGGACGGAGTCCCGACGGGAATGACCGATACGCCGACGATGACCGGGAACGCGGCGGCCAAGTCCGTCGACGGGCGGGTGGCCGAGTACCTGCGCCGCGCCGGCCTCGCCGCGGCGGCGACGCGGGTCGAGCCCCTGCACGGCGACGCTTCCACCCGCGCCTACGTGCGCGTCGCCCCGACGGGCCGGCCGCCGATGGTGCTCGCCCTCCACCCCGAGCCCTTCACCGCCGATTCGCTGCCGCAGGTGGTGGTGGGGACGCTCTTCCGCCGGCTGGGGATCCCGGTGCCCGCGGTGATTGACGCGGCCGCGGACCTGGGCGTCCTCGCGGTCGAGGACCTCGGCGACGAGACGCTCCAGAGCTGGATGGCGGGCGGCCCCGACCGCGACCCAACGCCGCTGTACCGCGAGGCGATCGACTTCCTCGCGGCCCTGCAGACCCGCGGCGCCGCCTTCCGGGAAGACGGCGCCCTCCCCTTCACCCTCGCCTTCGACGCCGCCAAGCTGACCTGGGAGCTCGACTTCTTCCGGTCGGAGTTCCTCGAGGCGTACCGCCGGATCGCGCTCCCCCCCGCCGCGTCCGAGGCGCTGGGGCGCGAGCTGTCGGCCGTCGCCGAGGAGCTGGCGGCCGAGCCGCGGGTGCTGTGCCACCGCGACTACCACTGTCGGAACCTCATGGTGCGGAACGGCCGGCTGGTCGTCATCGACTTCCAGGACGCCCGCCTCGGCCCCGGGACCTACGACCTGGTCTCGCTGCTCCGGGACTGCTACGTCGACCTGCCGGACGACCTGATCGCCTCGTCGACCCGGTACTTCCTCGACGCCGTGCCCGCTCAGCGCACCCCCGACTTCCAGACGCGGTTCGACCTGATGTCGGTGCAGCGGCACCTGAAGGCCCTCGGCACGTTCGGTCACCAGGTCGCGCGGCGGGGGCGCGGGCACTTCGCCGAGGCGGTGCCGCGGACCCTCGCCCACCTTCGCCGGACCCTGCGGGCGTACCCGCGCTTCGAACGGCTGCGCGAGCTGCTCTCTCCGCACGTGCCCGAGCTCGGCTGACGCCCTCGCCGAGGTGTGCACGACAAGGCAGTGAGACGCCGCCGGGAACGAGGCCGAAACCGCCGGCCTGACAGGCCGGGGCGGTCGTCGCGATGCCGCGGTGCACCCCTCGCCGACTTCAGAGACGACTTCGGGGACGACTTCGGAGAGAATCATAGGGAGCCGGGTACCGCCCCATGAAGCGCCGACGCATCCGCGACGTCCTCGCCGCCCCGCCGTCCGACACGCCGCTCACGGTCTGCGGCTGGGTCCGCACGAAGAGGACCGCCAAACGCTTCGCCTTCCTCGCGGTCAACGACGGCTCGTCGCAGGAGCCCCTGCAACTGATCGCCGACGCGGGCACCCCCGCGTTCGCGGCCCTCGACGGCGTGCTGACCGGCGCCGCCGTCCGCGCCCGCGGCGTGATCAAGGCGTCGCCGGGGGCCGGCCAGCGCGTCGAGATGCAGCTCGACGCGCTCGACGTCCTGGGGCCGGCGACGGCGGAGTATCCCCTCCAGAAGAAGGGACACACCCTCGAGTTCCTCCGCGACATCGGCCATCTCCGGCCCCGCACCAACACGTTCGGCGCCGTCTTCCGGGTGCGCAACGTGCTCGCCGTCGCCGTGCACGAGTTCTTCCAGGGGCGGGGGTTCGTGTGGGCCCACACCCCGATCATCACCGGGTCGGACTGCGAGGGGGCCGGCGAGATGTTCCAGGTGGCGGCGCCGGCTTCCGGCGGGGCCGAGTTCTTCGGCCGGCCCGCCCACCTCACGGTGAGCGGCCAGCTCGAGGCCGAGTTCATGGCGATGGCCCTGGGCGACGTCTACACCTTCGGCCCCACCTTCCGGGCCGAGAACTCCAACACGTCGAGGCACCTCTCCGAGTTCTGGATGATCGAGCCCGAGATGGCCTTCGCGGACCTCGACGACGACGCGGCGCTCGCCGAGGACTTCCTCAAGGCGATGTGCGCGGCAGTCCTGGAGCGGTGCGAGGCCGAGCTCGCGTTCCTCGAGAAGCACTACGACGCGGCCTCCGCCGCCGCCCTGCGCGACCTCTCGGAATCGACGTTCGCGCGCCTCTCGTACAGCGAGGCCGCGGACGCGCTGCAGAAGGCCGACGTCGCCTTCGAGATTCCCCACGAGCGGGGCCGGGAACTGGCCTCGGAGCACGAGCGGTACCTCACCGAGAAGGTGTGCGGCGGCCCCGTCATCGTCACCGACTACCCGCGCGCCATCAAGCCGTTCTACATGCGCGTCAACGACGACGGCGAGACCGTCGCGGCCATGGACGTGCTGGCCCCCCGCATCGGCGAGATCATCGGCGGCAGCCAGCGCGAGGAGCGGCTGCCGGTGCTGGAGCAGCGCATGGACGAGCTGGGCGTCGACCGGTCGGAGCTCGCCTGGTACCGCGACCTGCGCCGCTACGGCAGCGCCGAGCACGCCGGGTTCGGCCTCGGCTTCGAGCGCCTGGTGCAGTTCGTCACGGGCATGGCCAACATCCGCGACGTCATCCCCTGCCCGCGCGCGCCGGGGACGATCGACTTCTAGCGGGCTCGTCGTCAGCCCGCTCCTCGATCGGAACGGATCGAGATTGCTGCCGCGCCGCTCGCGGCGACCCGACCGACGAGACCGCCGTCGAGCGAGAAAGCTCGCCTGCATGGCGCGCATCGGGTTCCGAATCACGCGGAAGACCCCGAAGGGAGCGAACGGCAATGACCAGGCATTCCCGTCTCATCGCGGCCGCGCTCACGGCGGCCTCCTGCGTCGTGGCGCTCGCGGCCGGAGGGCAGAACCCGGGCGACCGGTTCGCGGGCGTCGAGCTGACCGTCGTGCCCGCGGCCGGCAACGTGCACATGGTGATGCGGCCGGGCGGAGGCGGCAACATCGGCGTCTTCGCGGGACCCGACGGGGTGCTGCTCGTCGACTCGCTGTTCGCGCCCCTCGCCGAGCGGTTGATCGCGGCGGTGCGGACGATCTCGGACGGCAGGATTCGCTTCCTCGTCAACACCCACGTGCATCCCGACCACATCGGCGGCAACGAGCCGCTGGCGGAGACCGACGTCCTGATCTTCGCGCACGACAACCTCCGGGTCCGCATGTTCGATCGCATCCGCACCCCGCGCCGGGGCGGGGGCTTCTCGCCGCGGCCGGCGGCCGGGGCGCTGCCCGTCGTCACCTACAACGACACGGTGAGCTTCCACTTGAACGGCGAGGAGGTGCGCGCGTTCCTCGCCCCGCCGGCCCACACCGACGGCGACACCTTCGTCCACTTCCCCGAGTCGGACGTGCTGCACCTCGGAGACGTCTTCCGGACCACGAGCTACCCGATCATCGACGTCTACAACGGCGGCACGCTGGCCGGCACCATCGAGGCCCTCGAGACCGCGCTCGACCTCGCGGGCCCCGACACCCGGATCATCCCCGGCCACGGCCTCGAGGTGGTGGGCCGCGACGCCCTCGTCGGGTTCCTCGACATGGTCGTCGACGTCCGCGAACGGGTGCACGACATGATCGCCGAGGGCCACACGCTGGACGAGGTGATGGCGGCGGCCCCGACCGCCGCCTACGACGCCCGGTGGGGGCAGGAGGCGACGTGGACCGCCAACGACTTCGTCCCCATCGTGTACCACGAGCTCGGCGGCGGCTCGCTGTACCGGGGCGACGAGTAGGCCCGTTCAGTCTGCGCCACCGCCCTTCCCCGCCGCTGCCCGGCCGATGTTGTTTTATTTTTCGGCTATAATTTCATCAACATTGGATCGCTGTTGCAGATTCTGCATTTGGCCGCAGCCCAAGAGAGGATGGGGTCGCTTCGCCAGGGCTCCCTGCTCACGGCGGATCTCCGGCGGCAACCACCGCTATTGGAAATTCCAGGCGAAATCTGCACTGACCGAATCGGCTATTGAACTCCTTTACACAAGCTCGACCACATGCAGCGTGGAGCCATCGGCAAGTACGAGGAGACGGTCACCGGCGGTGAACGGGTGCGCGCCTTCGTGCCGGCGCCGCTGCCACCGGCTCCCGCCCTGGACCCCAACGGCGAGCTGCAGCAGAAGCTCGAGTCCGCGGTGCTCGCCGTGGGCCGGCTCGATGGCATCTCGCCGACCCTGCCGGATCAGGCCGCTCTCCTGCTCTACGCCTACGTCCGCAAGGAAGCCCTGCTCTCGTCGCAGATCGAGGGGACGCAGTCGTCGCTCTCGGACCTCCTGCTGTTCGAGCTGGAGGAGGCGCCCGGCGTCCCGCTCGACGACGTGGTGGAGGTCTCCAACTGCGTCGCCGCACTCGAGCACGGGCTGCGGCGTCTGCGCGGGGGGTTTCCGCTCTCGAATCGGCTGATTCGCGAGACCCACGGGATCCTGTTGGCCCGCGGGCGCGGGAGCACGATGTCGCCCGGCGAGTTTCGGCGCTCGCAGAACTGGATCGGCGGCACCCGGCCGGGGAACGCCGCCTTCGTACCCCCGCCGCACACCGCCGTGCCCGACTGCATGGCGGCACTCGAGCTTTTCCTCCACGCCACGGACGATCGGCTCCCCGTCCTGATCCGGGCGGGCCTCGCCCACGTGCAGTTCGAGACCATCCACCCCTTCCTCGACGGCAACGGGCGGGTGGGGCGACTGCTCATCACCCTGCTCCTGTGTCACGCCGGCGTGTTGCGCGAGCCCCTCCTCTACCTGAGTCTTTACTTCAAGCAGCATCGGACCGCGTACTACGACCTGCTGAACCACGTGCGCCGCACCGGCGACTGGGAGTCCTGGCTCGACTTCTTCATCGAGGGCGTGCGCGCGACCGCCGACGGCGCGGTCTCCACGTCGCGGCGTCTCTCTGCGCTGTTTCAGGCGGATCGGGCCGCCATCCAGCAATGTTGCGGCCGCCGCGCCGGTTCCGCCCTGCGGGTATACACGGCCTTGACGGCGCAACCGATGCTGTCTCTGCCGGCGGCCAGCGCTCGGACCGGGCTCGCGTTCCGCACCACCGCCACGGCGATGGAGCGGCTGGCCGAACAGGGCATCGCGCGCGAGATCACCGGCAAGCGCCGGGGACGGTTGTTCGTCCACGACCGGTACCTGGACATCCTCAACGAAGGCACTGAGCGGCCGTGACCCCGCAACGGAAGCGGCGCCGGGCGGGCAGCCCCTCGACCTCGGGGCGCCGCGGCGGACGGCCGGCTTGCCTTATGCGGCGCGGGAGCTTATCTTGGTCGATTGCAGGTGACGGGGCACGAGCCGTTTCCGGGGTTCATTGCGGAAGGAGAGGCGGGAGATGCGCAGGCAATCCATCGTGGCACTCGCGGCGGCGGCGGTCATGACGGCGGCGGCGGCCGCGGCGGGGCAGGCCCCCGACGGCTGGACGGCGCCGCGGACGGCGGACGGACGGCCGGATCTGGGCGGCGTCTGGGCCAGCGACTCGGCGACGCCGCTGCAGCGGCCGGAGGCGCTGGGGGACCGGGAGTTCCTCACCGACGAGGAGGTGGCGGCCCTGGCCGCGCACGCGAACGGGTACTCCGCGGTCGGGGGCGACGCGGTGTTCGGCGAGACCCCGTTCCGGCGCGCGCTGGCCGCCCTGCAGGCGCCGCCGGAGAACGAGCAGGCCCGGCCGGCCCGGCGACGGGGGACCGGCAGCTACAACCAGTTCTGGATGAGCGGACGCTGGTTCGAGAACCGCACGTCGCTGATCGTCGATCCGCCCGACGGGCGCCTGCCGGCCCGGACCGCCGAGGCGCAGGAACGCGACCGGCGGCGGCGTGAGGCGCGCAACGCACCGCTGCCGGACCGGCGGCTGACGCTGGCCGAGGAGGTCGCCCGCATCGACCCGGCGATCCGCTGCCGCGGCGGCGGGGCGCTGCTGAGCGGGCGGGGCTACAACAGCACCTACCAGATCTTCCAGAGCACCGACTACGTCGGCATTCAAATCGAGATGCACCACGACACCCGGCTGATCCCGATCGGCGATGCGGCACCGAGCGCGGTGGGTCCGCCGACGGCCATGGGCAGCTCGCGCGGCCGCTGGGAGGGAGACACGCTGGTGGTCGAGACCACCAACCTGTCGCGGGGCGTCGGGGGCTCGACGGCCGACGTGACGATCACCGAGCGGTTCACCCGGGTGGGGCCCGAACTGCTGCAGTACGAGTACACCCTGGACGATCCGTCCACGTGGACGCGGCCGTGGACCGCGCGCGTGTTCATGCGCCCGAGCCCCGGCACCGGGGTCCTCTACGAGTTCGCCTGCCACGAGGGGAACTACGCCATCGAGCACGCGTTGCGCAACGAGCGGCATCTCGAGGCGCAGTCGGAGCAGTAGGAGCGGAGCCGCAGGCGACGCTCTTCGGGCCAGTCCGCCCATCGTCGCCTCCGGCTCCCCTGGCGCCCAACCAACCCTGCCAGGAGTCTGCACCGTTCTACGGCGCAGACTCCTGGGGCGGCCCGAGGGTCGGACGGGTCGGAGACCGGGACGCGGGGCCCGGGTTCCGACCCGGCGGCGGCCGATCCGGGGCGGCGGCGCGTTTCCCGGGCCCCGCTCGCGGCCCGCCGCGGCGGGGACGGATGCGCCGGCCGGTTCGTGGTATGATTGCTCGGTTACGTTCGCGGTAGTGACTCCGAGTGGGCGTTCGCGGCCCACTTTTTGTTTTTCCGGGACGGATCGTCGTGGGGCCTTCCAGGTCGTCGGCCGACCGGATCGGGGAGATCCGCGCCATCGCGGAGCGGGTCGCGCACAGCCACGGACTCGTGGTGTTCGACCTGCAGTTTCGCCGCGAGTCGATCGGCTGGGTCCTGCGCATCGTCATCGACCGCCTCCCGGCACCGCAGGCCGGCGCGGAGCACGGCGACAGCGTGACCGTGAGCGACTGCGAGGCGGTGAGCGTGGACATGAGCGCGATCCTCGACGTCGAGGTCACGTTCGACCACGCGTACACGCTTGAGGTTTCGTCGCCCGGGCTCGACCGGCCGTTGCGGCATCTCGACGACTTCGAGCGGTTCATCGGCCGGCGGGCCAGGATCGTCACGTCCGAACCGATCGACGGACAGCGCTTCGTCGCGGGGCGGATCGCGGCCGTTCGTGACCGCACAATCGTCATCGAGGACGGCGGGACGGCGCGGCGAGTCCCGGAGGCGGCCGTCGCGAGGGCACGCCTCGAGGTCGAGTCGTAGACGGCGCGGCCGGGGCCGGGGAAGGCGGACCCGAGCGCCGCCGCGACCGCGCCGGCGCGGCCCGATCACGGTGGCCGTCCCGCCCCGGGTCGACTCCGACGGCAGGCCGGCGTGCCGGTTGCCCTGGACGCGTTCCGTCGGGAGCCGGCGCAGGGAAACACCATGAACAACGTCTTGCAGCAGACCATCGACGCGCTGGCCAAGGAGAAGGGCATCGAGGCGGACATCATCGTCACCGCCATCGAGGATGCCGTGCTCACGGCGTCGCGCAAGTACTACAAGTCGGACGAGAACCTTCGGACCCGGTTCAATCCCGAGACGGGGCAGGTGGAGCTGTTCGCGGTCCGGCAGATCGTGGAGCAGGTCTCCGACCCCGCGACCGAAATCGCGTTGGCGGAGGCGCAGGAGCTGTACGGCGACGAGGCCGAGGCGGGCATGGAGATCGAGTTCCCCAAGCCGACGGACGTGCTCGGCCGCATCGCCGCCCAGACCGCCAAGCAGGTGATCTTCCAGAAGGTCCGCGAGGCGGAGCGCGAGAACGTCTTCGAGGAGTACGGCCAGCGGCTGGGAGAGGTCATCAACGGTCTCGTGAAGCGCTTCGAGAGCGGCGACATCATCGTCGAGGTCGGGCAGGTGGAAGCCCTGCTGCCCCGGCGCGAGCAGTCCAGGGCGGAGAACTACACGACCGGCGACCGGGTGCGGGCGGTCATCAAGGAGGTCAACAAGAACACCAAGGGCCCGCAGATCATTCTGTCGCGTACCGATCCGGTGCTGCTGATCAAGCTCTTCGAGCAGGAGGTGCCGGAGATCTACGACGGCACCGTCGTGATCCGGGGCGCGGTCCGCGAGGCCGGAGACCGGGCCAAGGTGGCGGTGGCGTCCCGCGAGCGGGACGTCGACCCCGTCGGCGCCTGCGTCGGCATGAAGGGCACGCGGGTGCAGGCCATCATCCGGGAGCTGCGCGGCGAGAAGATCGACATCGTCGAATGGTCCGAGGACGCCACGACCTTCGTGACCAACGCCATCAGTCCGGCCCGCGTGCAGCGCGTGTCCATCGTGGACGACGCCGAGCGGGTCATCGAGGTCGTCGTCGAGGACCGGCAGTTGTCGCTGGCGATCGGCAAGAAGGGACAGAACGTCCGGCTGGCGGCCAAGCTCGCGGGCTGGAAGATCGACATCAAGAGCGAGGAAGAGAAGCGCCGGGAGGTCGAGGCGCAGTTCGACGAGCTCGGGGTGGAGCCGGCGCCGTTGTCGGTGCCCGGACTCGACCAGGCGATGGTGGAGAAGCTCAACGCCGCCGGCATCGAGACGGTGGAGAGCATGATCTCGGCCTCGGCGGCCGAGCTGAGCAACGTGCTGGGCATCTCGGAGGGCGCCGCCGAGGCCCTCCGTCTGGATGCGGAGGCGGCGACCATGGCGGCGGGTGGAGCCGTGGGCACCGGCGTGACCGAGGCGGTTCCCCAGGACGGGATCGAGCCCGTCGCGGTCCCCGGCCCCGAGAGCCCGGATCTCGAGTTGGCCCCGGTGACGGGGAACGACGGCAACGTCGCCGAGACCGGTCACGACGCGCCGGGCGGCGAATGAGGGCTCCCGGCCCCGCCGGCGACGGAACGGCCTGCTCCCGCCCCGGATGGAGAGCGGCAGGCGGGAACGCGCGGACAACGCAGACAGAGGACAGACTTTGGCAACGATCCGGATCTACAAGGTCGCCGAAGTGCTCGGAATCCCGAGCCAGGAAGTGATCGACCTCCTTGCCCGCGAGCACGGCATCGAAGTCAAGAGCGCATCGAGCACCATCGAAGAGATCGTCGCCCGGGAGTTCGCCAAGCGCATCGCCCGCGAGCGCGACCTGAGCCTGCCGGCGGGGCGCCTGTTCTCCGCGTCCTCGGCCGCGTCGGGCCGCAGGGGCGCAAAGGCCGCCAAGCCGGCGGAGCCGGCTCTGCGGCCGAGGCTGGGTCCGCCGCGGCTCGTGAAGTCGCCGCGGCCCGCCGCGCCGGCGGTCGTCGAGTCCGACGAGAGCCCGGCGGCGGTCTCTCCGGCGCCGACGGGAGCCGTCGCGCCGCCGCCGGAGGTGCAGACGCCGCCCGCGGCTCGCGCCCCCGCCACGACCGAGATTCCGCCCGCGGCCGCCGCCTCCCCCGCGGCGGCGGCCCGAGCCGCCGACCGGCCCGTTCCGCCCCCGGGCCCGATTGCCGTCGAGCCCGCCGACGCACGGCCGCCCGTGCCGGCCGAAAGGCCGGCGGCGACGCCCGCGCCCGTGGTTCCGGCGGACCAGCCGTCCATCCCGGCCCAGCCGGCGGCCCGGATCGAGCCGGCGGCCACGGTCGAGCCGGCGGCCACGGCCAAGCCGGCGGCCACGGCCAAGCCGGCGGCCACGGTCGAGCCGGCGGCCACGGCCAAGCCGGCCGTCGCGGACGCGCCCGCCGTCGCGGACGCGCCCCCTCCCGTGGCGGAGCCCCCGGCGGCAGCGCCCCCGGCGGCAGCGCCCCCGGCCGAGCCGGCGGCCCCGGCAATCCCGCGGGCCGCGGCGGCGGTATCGACGACCGCACCACCTTCGACCGGAGCGGTGAGGCCGACCGGCCGGTTGGTCCCGTCGACGCTGAAGCTCCGCATCGAGGAGCAGGCCCCGCCGCTGGTCCCGACGACCATCTCGCCGGCACCGCCGAAGGCCCCGCCGGGTCCGACCCGCCGGCCCGCCCCGCCGATGGCGGCGCGCCCGGCCGCCCCGCCGCGGCCGCGGCCCGGGTCGCGGCCGATCGCGCCGGCCCCGGCCCGCCCGAGCGCCCCGCTGGGCGGCCCCCGGCCGCTGCCCTCGCAGCCGGTCCGCTCCCCCGGGGCCAGGCCCGCCGCGCCCGCCGTGGGATACCGGCCCGCGTACCGGCCGCCGCCGCGGCCCCCCGGCGGGAGGAAGCGGCGGCCCCCGCGCCCGTCGACCCCGTTCACCCCGGCGCCGCCGCCGCCGATCACCCGCACGATCTCGCTCGCCGAGGGCATGACGGTCAAGGACCTCGCCGAGAAGCTGGAGCTGCGGGCCAAGGACGTCTTGAAGAAGCTGATCGAGCGCCGGTTGATGATGACCATCAACACCACGCTCGACACCGAGACGGCGACGATGGTGGCGCGCGAGTTCGGCGCCGACGTCGAGATGCGCTCCTTCGAAGAGGAGATGCTGGAGGTCGAGACCACCGCCGCCCAGGACGAGGACTTCTCCTCTCGCGCGCCCGTCGTCACCGTGATGGGGCACGTCGACCACGGCAAGACGACCCTGCTCGACGCGATCCGCGACTCGAGGGTCGCCGAGCGGGAGGCCGGCGGCATCACCCAGCACATCGGCGCCTACGCGGTGGAGATCAACGAGCGGAAGATCGTCTTCCTCGACACGCCCGGCCACGAGGCGTTCACCCTCATGCGGGCGCGCGGCGCGCGGGTCACCGACATCGTCGTCCTCGTGGTGGCGGCCGACGACGGGGTCATGCCCCAGACGCGGGAGGCCATCGACCACGCCAAGGCCGCCGACGTTCCTCTCATCGTCGCCATCAACAAGATCGACAAGGCGAACGCGAACACGGACCGGGTCAAGACGGAGCTGTCCGAGCTCGGGCTGACGGCGGAGGACTGGGGCGGCTCGACGGTCACCGTCGAGGTGTCCGCCAAGCAGCAGCAGAACCTCGATCTGCTGCTGGAGATGATCGTGCTCGTCACCGACCTGGGCGAGCTCAAGGCCAATCCCAAGCGGAGCGCGAGCGGGACGGTGCTCGAGGCCAAGATCGATCGGGGCCGCGGGCCGGTGGCCACGATTCTCGTGAAGGACGGCACCCTGCGCATCGGCGACAACTTCATCGCCGGTCCCATCGTCGGCAAGGTCCGCGCCCTCATCGACGACCGCAGCCAGCCGCAGAAGGAGGCCGGCCCGTCGAGCCCCATCGAGGTCCTGGGGCTGACCGGGCTGCCGCAGCCCGGAGACACGTTCCAGGCGGTGGCGGACGCCGCCAAGGCCCGGCAGATCGCGATGCTGCGCCAGGGTCAGGCCAAGGAGAAGACCCTCGGCGAGAAGGGCGGCCGCCTGACCCTCGAATCGCTCCAGCAGCAGATTGCCGAGGGCGGCACCCGGGAGCTGCCGATCATCGTCAAGGCCGACGTCCAGGGCTCCGCCGAGGTCCTCGCCGACGCCCTCGGCAAGCTCGGCGACGAACGCGTCAAGGTCCGCCTGATCAGCAGCGGGGCCGGCGCCATCAACGAGGGCGACGTGGTCTTCGCGGCCGCGTCCAACGCCGTCATCGTCGGGTTCAACGTCCGCCCCGACCGCAACGCGGCGGCCACGGCCGAGCGGGAACGCATCGACATCCGCCTCCACCGCGTCATCTACGACGTGACCGAGGAGATCAAGAAGGCGATGGCCGGCCTCCTCGAGCCCACGGTCAAGGAGATCCAGGTCGGGCAGGCGCAGGTCCGGGACGTGTTCAAGGTGCCGAAGTTCGGGACCGCGGCCGGCTGCCTCGTCGTCGAGGGCAGGATCAGCCGGTCGGGCGAGACGCAGGCGCGGCTGCTGCGCGACAACGTCGTCATCCACGAGGGCCGCATCGGCTCGCTCCGCCGGTTCAAGGACGACGTGAACGAGGTGAAGAACGGCCTGGAGTGCGGCATCGCCTTCGAACGCTACGCCGACATCAAGGTCGGCGACGTGATCGAGGTGTTCTCGACGGAGACCGTCGCGGCCACCGTGTAGTGTCCCGGCCGTGAAGTTCGTGAACGCTCTGAATCGCGGCAAATGTCTGCAAGAACAGGAGAAATGACGCGCAAGACCGTTCCGCGAACCACGGTTCAGGGCTCTGGCCGCCCGCACCGTCATCCATGATCGTCGGACTGCTCTCGATCGAGCTGCATCTGGCCGGCGCGCGCTCTCTGAAGGACAAGCGCGCCACGCTCCGGCGGCTCAAGGACCGGGTACGGCGCCTCAACGTCGGGCTCGCCGAGGTCGACCATCACGATCTGCATCAACGCGCGGGCCTCGGCGTGGTCGCCGTCGGCGTCGACCGGGAGGTCGCCGAACGCACCCTCGAAGGGGTGCTCACCGAGCTCGATCGCATCGAGCCGGGCCTGATCGTGCGCAGCGAGCTCGAGTGGCTGCTCTGAGTGACGAAGCCTCGATGCGGCTGCCCGGGGCCCACCGAGAGACGACGCGATGCCATCTTCACGTCCCGAGCGCGTCGGCGAGCAGGTTCGCGCCGAGCTGTGCGCGCTGCTGCGGACGTCGGCCTCCGACCCGGCGCTCGCGCTCGTCACCGTGACGCACGTCCGGATGACCCGCGACCTGCAGCACGCGCGGGTGTACTACACGGCCCCCGGCGACGCGGCGGAGCTTCGGCAGGCGGCCCGCGGCCTGCGGCGCGCCGCGTCGTTCCTGCGCGGCGGGCTCGGCCGCCGGCTCCGCCTCCGGCACGTGCCGGATCTGACCTTCGTGCATGACGACTCGATCGAGCGGGAGCAGCGAATCGCGCACGTGCTCGAGGAGTTGCGCCTCGACCAGCCGGCCTCCCCGCCGGTCCCCGATCTCCCGATTCGGCCGACGCCCCGGAATGACCAGACCCCCCGGAATGACCAGACCCCCCGCTGAACGCGCCCGGATTCGGGACCGCCTGCT
The DNA here is from genome assembly GCA_965215105.1 of Vicinamibacterales bacterium. GTDB lineage: Bacteria > Acidobacteriota > Vicinamibacteria > Vicinamibacterales > UBA8438 > JAJEEA01. The sequence goes on along the minus strand of OZ244051.1, from coordinate 5,937,769 downwards.
GAGCGGCGCCCGCTTCATCGTCACCTCGCACGCGCGGCCGGACGGCGACTCGCTCGGCTCCCAGCTCGCGCTGGCGGAGGCGCTGACCCAGCTCGGCAAGGAAGTGCGGCTGGTCAACGCCGACCCGCCGCCGGCCCGCTACGCGTTCCTCCCCGGAGCGCCCGCGATAGAGGTCGCCGGGTCGGTGGAGGACGGCGCGGACACCGCCGTGGTCCTCGAGTGCGGCACCCTCGGCCGGACGGAGGTGTCGGGCCTCGAGGACCGGTTCGTCGTCAACATCGATCACCACGCCGGCAACACCGGATACGGCGCCGCCAACTGGTGCGACGAATCGGCGTGCGCGTGCGGAGAGCTGGTGTTCGAGCTGATGGAGGCCCTCGGGGCGGACCTGACGCCGTCGATCGCCACGAACCTCTACGTCGCCATCCTCACCGATACCGGATCGTTCCGGCACGCCAACATCACGGCGCGCACGTTCGACATCTGCCGCCGCATCGCGGACGCCGGCGTCGACGCCGCGGCCGTCGCGGCCCGAGTGTTCAACAACGGCAGCCTCGGACGGCTGCGGCTGACCGGCCGGGTGCTCGACCGGATGCAGATCGAGGGCGACGGCCGCATCGCGATCCTCGCCGTCGACGAGGCGATGCTGCGGGAGACCGGCTGCGAAGCGGACGACCTGGAAGGCGTCGTCAACCTGCCCCTCGCCGTCGGCGACGTCAAGGCGGTGATTCTGCTCAAGGCGTTCGGCGGCGGCCTGCGGGTCAGCCTGCGGTCGAAGGACGCGATCGACGTCCGGCGCGTCGCGATGTCGTTCGGCGGCGGTGGTCACCACAACGCCGCGGGGCTGACCATCGAAGACCCCGCCCCGGACGTCCGGGCCCGGCTCGTGACCCGGGTGGCGGCGGCGATCGCGGAGTCCCGTCCCGCGTGAGCGGCTCGCAGGCGGCCGCCGGGGTCCTGATCGTCGACAAGCCCGCCGGCCCGACGTCGCACGACGTCGTGGCGGTGGCGCGGCGGGCCCTCGCGTGCCGGAAGGTCGGGCATCTCGGCACCCTCGATCCGCTGGCCACCGGGGTGCTGCCTCTCGTGGTGGGGCGGGCCACCCGGCTCGCCTCGCTGTTCGCCGGCGCGTCGAAGCAGTACGACGCGGTCATCCGGCTGGGCCTGTCGACCGACACGGACGATATCGGCGGCGTGGTCGTCGGCGGGCGGGACGCCGGCGGCCGCGACGCGCCGGCCGCGACGCCGTCGGCCCGGGCCATCGAGGAGGCCGCGGCCGGCTTCGTCGGCTCCCATCTGCAACGGCCTCCGGCGGTGTCCGCCAAGAAGATCGAGGGGGCGCGGGCGTACGACCTGGCCAGGCGACGGCGTCCGGCGGAGCCCGAGCCGGTCCGCGTCACCGTCGAGACCCTGGCGGTGCTGTCCGTCGACGGGTCGCGGGTACGGTGCCGCATCGCCTGCTCGAGCGGCTTCTACGTGCGGGCGCTGGCGAGGGACCTCGGCGAGGCGCTGGGCTGCGGGGGATGCCTCGAGACGCTGCGGCGCGAACGGCACGGCCGGTTCACCCTGGACGACGCGGTGCCGTTGGACCGCCTCGTCGAGGAGGGGGCCGCCGCGCCTCGCCTCGTCCCGCTCGGCGAGCTGCTGCCGGAGCTGCGGGGCGTCGTCGTCACCGAACGGGGGGCGCGGCGTGCCGCGCACGGCAACCCGCTGGGCCCCTCGGACATCGTGCCGGGCGGGAGCCCGGGCGGTGGAACGGTGCAGACTCCCGGCAACGGCGGCCGGGCGGCGAGCGGGCCCGCGGGCGGCGCTCTCCGGGCGGCGGGCGGTGGCCGGCCGGGCCCGGGCGAGCGGGTCAGGGTGCTGGACGCGGACGGCCGGCTGCTGGCCATCGCCGAGCCTCTCGCGAGCGGGGCTTTGCATCCCAAGATCGTTCTAGTGTAGGATTTCTCGGTTGAACAGAGGGATGAGATCGTCGAGGACGATTACGGCTTGGGGCACGGACTGCTGAGCCACCTCCTGTATCGTTGGTACCTGGGACCCCGGACCGGAGTGATCGGCAGTGGTGCTACACAAGGATCAGAAGACGGAGCTCATCGGTTCGTATCAAGTACATCAGACGGATACCGGCTCGCCCGAGGTGCAGGTCGCCCTGTTGAGCGAGCGCATCAGCTATCTCACCGAGCACTTCAAGATCCACGCAAAGGACCACCACTCGCGGCGTGGGCTGCTGAAGCTGGTCGGACAGAGACGGCGTCTCCTCGACTACCTCAAGTCGAAGGACTCGGGGCGATACACCGATCTCATCCGCCGCCTGGGACTTCGCAAGTAGGCGGAAACGGCCCCGGTCCCGCTGCCGGTTCCTCCCCTCGTTCGTCTACCCGCCGTCGTGCACACTGGAGTGGATCATGTTTTCAGGCGAAGTGAATGTCGGCGGTCATCCCCTGACCCTCGAGACGGGCCGGCTGGCCAGACAGGCGAACGGCTCGGTGGTGGTGCGGTACGGAGACACCATGGTCCTCGTCACCGCGTGCTATGCGCCCGGCGAGCGCGAGGGCATCGACTTTCTTCCCCTGACCGTCGACTACCGGGAGAACACCTACGCCTCGGGGCGCATCCCCGGCGGGTTCTTCAAGCGCGAGGGCAAGCCGCCGGAGAAGGAGGTCCTGACGAGCCGGCTGATCGACCGCCCGATCAGGCCCCTCTTCCCCGCCGGCTGGCGCCGCGAAACGCAGGTCGTGGCCTTCGTCATCTCCGCCGACACCGACAACGACTCGGACGTCCTGGCCCTGACCGGCGCCTCGGCCGCCCTCGCGGCCTCGGAGATTCCGATGGAGGCGACCATCGCGGCGGTCCGGGTCGGCATGCTCGACGGCCGGATCATCATCAACCCGACCTACGACCAGCGCCGGCGGGGCCGGCTCGATCTCGTGGTGGCGGGCAGCCGGGACGCCCTCGTCATGGTCGAAGCGGGGGCGCATCAGCTCTCGGAAGCGGAGATGATCGACGCGCTGGACGCGGGCCACGAGGCCATCCGCGCCATCATCGGCGAGATCGACAAGCTGGCCGAGGCCGCCGGCAAGGCGAAGCTGAGCGTCGAGACGAAGACGCCGGCGCCGGAGCTGGTCAGCGAGACCGAGAACGCGCTGCTCGGCCCCCTGGCCGACGCCATGCGCATCCGCGACAAGCTCGAGAACTACGCCGCCGTCGACCGCGTGCTCGACGACTACCTGGCGACCCTGCCGGAGGACGACGCCGGCCGCCGCGGCGACGTCAAGACCGTCTTCAAGGGCCTGAAGGAACGCGTGCTCCGGGACGAGGTCCTCGAACGCGGCCGACGGCTGGACGGCCGCGCGTTCGACGAGATCCGGACCATCACCGCGGACGTCGGCATGCTGCCGCGCACGCACGGCTCGGCCGTGTTCACCCGCGGCGAGACCCAGGCCCTGGTCACCGCGACCCTCGGCACCGCCGACGACAAGCAGAAGGTCGAGCTGGTCGACGGCGAGATGTACCGCCGGTTCATGCTGCACTACAACTTCCCGCCCTTCTCGGTGGGCGAGGTCAAGTTCCTCCGGGGCCCCGGCCGGCGCGAGATCGGGCACGGCAACCTCGCCGAGCGCAGCCTGACGCCGGTCCTGCCCGGCGAGGAGGCGTTCCCCTACACGATACGGGTGGTCTCCGACATCCTGGAGTCGAACGGGTCGTCGTCGATGGCCTCGGTGTGCGGCGGCACGCTGGCCATGATGGACGCCGGCGTCCCCCTGGCGGCTCCGGTGGCGGGGGTGGCCATGGGCCTGATCCTCGACGAGGCCACGGGACGCCACGCCGTGCTCAGCGACATCGCCGGCGCCGAGGACCACTACGGCGACATGGACTTCAAGGTCGCCGGCACCGCGTCGGGCATCACCGCCCTGCAGATGGACATCAAGATCGGGGGCATCACCCCCGCCATCATGCGGGAGGCGCTCGAGCAGGCCCGGGCGGGCCGGCTGCACATCCTCGAGCGCATGCGCGCCACCCTCCCGGACGCCCGCTCCAACATCTCGACGTTCGCCCCCCGCATCGTCACCATCAAGATTCCCGTCGACAAGATCCGCGACGTCATCGGGCCCGGCGGCAAGACCATCCGCAGCATCATCGAGCGGACCGGGGTGCGCATCGACGTCGAGGACGACGGCACCGTCAACGTCGCGTCGAACGACGACGAGTCGGCCCAGCGCGCGCTCTCGATCATCGAGGAGCTCACCGCGACCCCCGAGCTCAACAAGTCGTACCTGGGCACGGTGCAGCGCATCACCGACTTCGGGGCCTTCGTCGAGGTGCTGCCGGGCGTCGACGGCCTGCTGCACGTCTCCGAGATCGCACACTACCGCGTCAAGGACGTGCGGGACGAGCTCAAGGAGGGCGAGCAGGTGCTCGTGAAGGTGATCAACGTCGACCCGTCGGGCAAGATCCGGCTGAGCCGCAAGGCGCTGCTCGACAAGCCGGCCGGCGCCCCGGAGGCGGGCAACCGGAGGGAGCGCCAGCCGAGCTGAGCTGGCGGACCGTCCGGCAGAGGGCTGTCGATGCCGCGGGGCGTTTCCGTAGCGCTTGCCGCCGCAGGCCGCCGACAGGACGGCAACCCGGCTCCGGCCTGAGTCCGCCTGGAGGGCTGGCCGGGCGCCAGGCCAGCCGAAGGCGCCGACTGGCGGGCTGGCCCCTACGCCGACAGTTGCACCGAGACCAGCTTCGAGACCCCCGGCTCCTCCATCGTCACCCCGTAGAGGCGATCGGCGATCTCCATCGTCTTGCGGTTGTGGGTGACGAGGATGAACTGGGTCTCCGACTGCATCCCCCGCAGCATGTCGACGAAGCGGCCGATGTTGGCCTCGTCGAGGGGCGCGTCGATCTCGTCGAGCAGGCAGAACGGGCTCGGCTTGAACTTGAAGATCGCGAACATCAGGGCCATCGCGGCCAGCGCCTTCTCGCCCCCGGACAGGAGCTGAATGCTCTGCAGCCGCTTGCCGGGCGGCTGGGCGATGATGTCGATGCCGCTCTCCAGCAGGTCGGTCTCGTCGAGCAGGACGAGCCCCGCCCGGCCGCCGCCGAACAGGGTGGAGAAGGTCTGCTGAAAGTGGGTGTTGATGGCGTCGAACGCCTCGCGGAACCGTTCGCGCGTCGTCTTGTTGATCCGGGCGATGGCGTCGACGGTCGCGTCGATCGACTCCACCAGGTCCTTCCGCTGCGCGGTCAGGAAGTCGTAGCGCTCGTCGAGGTCGTCGAACTCCTCGATGGCCATCATGTTGACGGGCCCCAGGCGCTCGATCTTCTCCCGCAGGCTCGCCGTCGTCGCGTCGATGTCGGCCGCCGGGTCGCCCGTCCCGGGTGACCCGGCCTGCGGCTCCGGCCCGGCCTCGTCCCCGGGTTCCGCCGCGGCGGCCCGGTCGTCGGCTCCGTCCCCCGAGGATTCGCCCTCCTCCGCCGCCTCGGCGGCCTCGTCCGGCTCGGCGCCGATGCGGCCCGCACCGGCGAGGACGTCGCGCTCGATCTGCTCCGCAAGCGCCGAGACCTCGTCGAGGGTCGACTGAAGCGTGTCCCGGCACGTCTCCGCCAGGTGGTCGAGATCGCGCTCGGCGGTGGCGCGGGCGACGTCGATCGCCGCCGCCTCGCCGCGGCGTTCCTCGAGGACGGCACGCGCGTCCCGCGCCGCGCCGTCCTCGGTCTCGAGGCGGCCGCGCAGGTCGAGGACGTGCTCGTCGGCCGCGCGAACGTCCTCCCGCAGGTCCGCCAGCTTCACGACCTCGCCGTCGAGCTGCCGCTCCGACTCGGCCACCGAGGCAATCAGCGCTTCCCGCGCGGCGTCGACCCGCGCGTGCTCGGCGCCGCGATGCTCGAGCCGCTCCTCGAGCTCGCGGTTGGCGCGCTCGATGCGCGCGACCCCGGTCTCGAGGGCCGAGGCCCGCTCGACGAGCGCCGCGTGCCCGGCATTGACCTCGGCCACGTCGCGCCGCCGGCGCTCGATCGACTCCCGCCCGTCGAAGACCCGGCGCTGCGCCGCCGCCAACCGCTCGTCGGCGACGCGCTGCTCGCCCTCGAGCCGCTCGATCGAGGCCCGCGCCTCGTCGCGGCGCGCTTCCAGGCCGGCGCGCTCCTCGCCCAGCGTGCGCCGCTCGGTGTCGATGAGCTCCTGCTTCCGGGCGAGCCGCCGCGACGCCTCCGCCGCCGCGGTCCGCTGCATGTCGTGGCCCAGCATCGTCTTCTCGTGCTGATGCCGCTGCCGCTGCAGCTCGCCGAGGGCGGTCTCGGCCGCCGCCGCCGCCGCGTCGCGCTCGGCGACGGCGGCGGCGAGGTCCTTCACCGCGACATCCTCGGCCGCGATCCGGGTCTCGAGCTCGCGGATCTCGCGCTTGGTGGCCAGAATGCCGAGCGCCTCCGCCTTGGCGCCGCCGTCCACCCGCCACGCCCCGCGGAACACGTCGCCCTCGGGGGTGGCCACCGGCGCGTCGGTCAGCCCGGCCGCCGCCGCCGCCGCGCCGAACGACGGCGCCAGCCAGTGTCCGGCGATGGCGGCGCCGACGGCCGCCGCGCCCGGGCCGGCGACCTCGACCACGCCGGCCACCGGCTCGACGGAAGCCGCCGGGGCCTCGGTGGCGCGGGCCGCCCCGTCGACGGCGTCCGCGACCAGGAAGCCGACGCGGCCGGCGCCGCGGCTGCGCACGAAGGAGAGGCCCGCCTCGGCATCGGACCGGGACGGGACGACGACGTGCTGCAGCAGATCGCCGAGGCAGGCTTCGACCGCCCGCTCGCGGCCCGGCGCCACCTCGAGGTGGTCGGCCACCGATCCGAGGTGGCGCACCCCCGACTCTTCGGCCGACAGCAGCAGCCGCGCCGCCTCGGTGTAGCCGGCGCGGGTCGCCTCGAGGTCGCGCAGGGAGGTCAGCCGGCCGGTCAGGCCCGCCAGCCCCTGCTCCCGCCCCCGGAGGTCGCGCCCGAGCGCCTCGCGGTCGCGGCGCACGGAGACGAGCTCCGCCTCGCGCTCGGCGCAGGCCGAGCCGTCCCGTTCGAGGGCCGCCTTCGTCTCCCGCTCCGCGGCGTCGATGCGCGCCCGCTCGGCCTCGATCTGCCGGGACTCGATGGCGACATCGGCGGCCTCGGCGTCGAGCTTGGCCAGGGACTCTCCCAGCTTCTCGTGGCTGGCCGACGCGTGCTCGACGGCGTGCTGCAGCGCCGTGGCCGCGTTGACGGCCGCGAACACCTCGCTTCGCGCCGCCTCGACGTCGCCCTCGAGCCCGTCCAGGGCGCGCTGGGCCTGCGCGAGCTCGTCCTCCCTGGCCTGGAGGCCCGCCCCGACCTCGTCGCGCTCGGCGCCGCAGCGGCGCGCCTCCGCAACCTGGGCCTCGAGCTCGTTCCGGGCCGGGTCCCGCCGCGCCCGAAGCGCCTCGATCTCGCCCGCGATCTCGCCGAGCGACTCGGCCTGCGTCTCGATCTGCCGGCCGTCGAACGTCAACTGCTGCTGGCGCCGCTCGACCGCGAGGTCGAGCGCGTGGGCGGCGTCCCGGCTGCGGGTGGCGGCGCTCTCCGCCTCCGCGAGCTCGATCTGGCAGCGCTCGCGGTTCCCCTCGACCGTCGCGACCCGCGCCGCCGCCGCCTCCTCGACCTCGCGCGCCGCCTCGAGCCGCGTGCGGGCGGACGCGAGGTCCGCGACGAGCACCCGGTGCCGGCGCGCGAACCCCAGCGTCTCCCACCGCCGCAGCTCCTCGCGCAGCCGGCGATAGCGCCGGGCCTTGGCTGCCTGGCGCTTGAGCGACCGCCGCTGCTTCTCGACCTCGTGGATGATGTCGTCGACCCGGGTCAGGTTCTGCCGGGCCGCGTCGAGCTTGAGCTCGGCCGCCCGCCGCCGGCTCTTGTACTTGGTGACGCCGGCCGCCTCCTCGAGGAGCTGCCGCCGTTCCGTCGGGCGGGCGCCCAGAATCTGGCCGATCTTGCCCTGCTCGATCACGGCGTAGGCCTTGACGCCGACGCCCGAGTCCATCAGCAGATCCTGGATTTCCCGCAGCCGGCAGACCCGGCCGTCGATCAGGTACTCGCTCTCGCCCGACCGGTAGAGGCGGCGCCCGACCTCGATGTCGCGCGTGATGAGCGGCAGCAGGTCGTCGATGTCCGCGTCGTCCGACGGCGGGGCGGCGGCGGGGGGCGCATCGTCCGGCGCGGGGGCCGGACGCACGCCCGGATCGGGTCCGCCGACCTGCCCCGGCGCGGCCGCGACCTGGGCGAGGTACAGCTTGACCTCGGCCGTGCCGATGGGCTTGCGGCCGTCGCTTCCCGCGAAGATGACGTCCTCCATGCGCTCGCCGCGCAGGCTCTTGGCGCTCTGCTCGCCGAGGACCCACGTGATGGCGTCGATGACGTTGCTCTTGCCGCAGCCGTTGGGGCCGACGATGGCGGTCACGCCGTCGTCGAACACCAGGCTGGCCCGTTCGGGAAAGCTCTTGAACCCGGAGATGGCGAGCTGCTGCAGTCGCATGGGGATGCCGTACACCAAAAACAGCCGCCCGAAACGGGGGACAAGTATCACCCCTTTTCGAGCGGCTGGGAACGCTGCGAAAAGACCGGCGCTCTGCGAACGCCGTCACGAACCGCCCGCGCTGACTGAATCGGGCGGCCCACCGGCAGTGTAGCAGGAGCGCGCCCGCCGGGCAAGCGACTCGGCGCCGGCTACCGCTCGCCCGCCAATCGTCGCGTGTGCGGCGCGAACTCCTCGCCGCCAATCGTCGCGTGCGGCCCCGTGGCGCCGCGAACGCCTACTGGCCCGCCGCCACCGCGGCGCCTCCCCGCCGCGACCTCCGCAGCAGCCGCTCCGCCTCGGGAAACAGGCTCAGGGCGAGCTGCGCCTGGGGGTCGGCGTCGACCAGGTTGCGCCGCGCCTCCTCGACGCTGAAGAGGGCCAGATCGATCTGGTACCGCATCATCGCCCTGATGAAGACGATGTCCGCGTCGAACGCCTCGTCGTCGATGGTCAGGCCCCGCTCCTCGAGCTGCGCACGGAACGCGCCCATCATGGCGTCGTCGATGGCGTAGCCCGACGCGAGCCGCTGGCGGCCCTCGCCCTGGTCCTCGACGCGGGTGTCGCCCTCGGCCGAGAAGCGTTCCGCGAACGTGGCGAACTCCTGGCGCGCGAACAGCAGACGTCCGAACCGCGTGGGATCGAACCCTTCGACGGGCCCGGCGAGGTGGTAGTCGGGCTCGATGCCGCCGCCGCCGTACACCTCGCGGCCGCCCTCGGTCAGCCGCCGCTCGTTCGGGTCGGGCTCGCCGCGCTCCTGGTCGCGCAACGCGTAGGTCAGGTACTCGTCGAAGGTCCCGTCCCAGGGCCGCTGGATCATGCGCCCGCTCGGCGTGTAGTAGCGCGCCGTCGTCAACGCGAGGCCGGCCTCGCGGCCCACCCGGTAGACCGACTGCACCAGGGCCTTCCCGAACGTCGTCTCGCCGACGATGAGGCCGCGGTCGTGGTCCTGGACCGCCCCGGACACGATCTCGGCCGCGCTCGCGCTCTGGCGGTTCACCAGCACCATGAGGGGGACGTCGACGTGGCCGCCGTCCTCCCGCGCGTGATAGTCCTGGTCGGAGTTCTGTATCCGGCCGCGGGTATAGACGATGAGCTCGCCCCGCGGCAGGAACTGGTTCGACACCCGGATGGCCTGGTCGAGCGGCCCGCCGGGGTTGTCCCGCAGGTCGAGCAGCAGCTTCTCCATGCCGAGGCCGTCCAGCTTCCGGAGCGCCTGCCGCAGCTCGCGGGAGCTGGTCTCCGAGAAGTCGCCGAGAAGCACGTACCCCGTGACGTCGTCGATCATGAACGCGGCCTGGACCGTGGGTATGTGGATCTCGTCCCGTTCGACCTCGAGATCGATCAGCTCGTCGTAGCCTCGCCGCCGGATGGAGACCGTGACGGTGCTGCCCCTGGGACCCCGGAGCTGCCTGACGGCATCGTCGCTGGTGATGCCGCTGGCGTCCTCGCCCTCGATGCGCGCGATGACGTCCCCGCGCCGGATGCCCCGGCGGTACGCGGGCGACCCCTCGAAGAGGCTCATCACCGTGATGTCGCCGTTGATGACCCTGATGGAGATGCCGAGGCCGTAGTAGCGCCCCCCCTGCCGCTCGCGGAGCCGCGCGTAGTTCCGCGGGTCCATGAAGTTGGAGTGCGGGTCGAGCCTCTGCAGCATGCCGGCCGTCGCCTGGTAGACGAGCTGCTCGGAATCGACCTCGCCGACGTACGTGGTCTCGACCGCCGCCAGGGCCGTCGCGAACACCTCGTACTGATCGTCCAGGCGGTCCTGGCCCGCCAGCACGCGCCCCCCGAAGAATCCGCCCAGCACCGCGGACCCGACCACGACCGCCACCGCCATCGTGAGAGTTCGCCTTCCAGTCATGGCTAGATGCTAACAGAAACGGGACGGGATGCCGCACCAATCGACGCCGGCCGGCGGGGAGCGCATGCGGGGGACTCGCGCCGGCCGTCCCGGGACCGCCGCGCGGCGTCTCCGGAAGAGGGCGTCGTGGGCAGTTAACACGCTGCACAGGAACGACTTGCGCAATGAATCACGAGGCTCGCGGCTTGACCGTGTCGGCGGCTCGTTCCTATAATGGCGAGTCTGGGCTTTGTGTCACGCCGCCGCCCTTCCCGCGGCGTGACCGCGGTGTCGCTGCCATCCGGCACGCCCGCTGCAAGGAGCGCGATCATGATCGGTTCGATCGGAACGATGGAGTTGGTCGTCATTCTGGTCATCGCCCTGATGGTGTTCGGACCGCGCAAGCTGCCGGAGCTCGGCCGCTCGATCGGCAAGAGCCTGGGCGAGTTCAAGCGCGCGTCGAACGATCTCCGGCATACCCTCGAGGACGAGATCCACGTGGAGGAGCAGGCCCGGCGCGAGGCCGCCAGGCCCGCGCCCGCCCCGGCTCCGGCGCCCGCCCCGGCCCGCGCGAACACCCGGGACCAGGACCCGGTGCCCAACACCCTGGGACAGGAGTTCGACCCGGAAGCGACGCCCGCGAGCAAGGCGGCCGCTCCCGCGCCGACCCCGGCCGCCGCCGCGACCGACCCGCACCAGGAACAGCCCGGCACGGTCTGATCGATCGAAACCATGGCCACGTCCGCGGTCCCCGTTCCCGACTCCCCGGAGCCGGACCCCGAAACCCAACTCGCGACCCGGCCCGACGAGCGCCCGGAGCTCGACGAGGACGAGCTCGACGGCGCCGGCGGGCGGATGTCGTTCCTCGACCACCTGGACGAGCTGCGCCGGCGGCTCATCACCTCGGTCAGCGCCATCTTCATCGCGTTCGTCGCCGCGTACTTCTTTCACGAAGAGCTCACCGCGTTCATCATGGTGCCCCTGAACGCGATCCTCCCCGAGGTCGAAGGCGGGGAAAGCCGCTTCATCTTCACCGAGCCGACGGAAGCGTTCTTCCTTTCGATCAAGATCGCCGCCCTCGTCGGGCTGATCGTCGCGATGCCGGTGGTGCTCACGCAGTTCTGGCTCTTCGTCGCACCCGGCCTGTACGCCCACGAGAAGAAGTTCGCGATTCCCTTCGTCACCCTGTCGTCGCTGTTCTTCGCCGGGGGATGCCTCTTCTCCCACTACATCCTCTTTCGGGTGGCGTGGATCTTCCTGGGCAGCTTCTCGACCGACTACGTCACGTTCATGCCGCGGCTGCAGCCGACGTTCTCGCTCTACGTCCGGTTGACGCTCGCCTGCGGCGTCGTGTTCCAGATGCCGACGGTCGTGTTCTTCCTCGCCCGGATCGGGCTGCTGACCGCGCGCTACCTGATACGGAACACCAAGTACTCCATCCTCATCATCTTCATCATCGCCGCGGTGCTGACCCCGACCGGGGATCCGGCCACCCTGACGATGATGGCGGCGCCGATGATGGTGCTCTACGGCCTGAGCATCGGCATCGCCTGGCTCGTGGCGCCCCGGAACCAGGGCGGCGACGACCTCTGACGCCCGTCGGGGTGGCTGGAAACGGGCCGCGGGGGCGGCCCGCGAGGCGCCCGGCCGGTCCCGTACCGGCCCGGGTGCGGATTCATCCAGGCAGGCGAACGCCGACTGAACGCCGGCCTCGGGTCCGGGGCCGGGCGCCACGGAAGCTCGCCCGCCCATCGTCGCCTGCAGCTCCGCTGGGCGCCCAACCAACCCTGCCGGGAGTCTGCACCGTTCTACGGCGCAGACTCCTGGGCGCCAGCGGGATTCCCGACGCGACGGGTCAGGTCGCGCGGGGGTTCCGGCCCGGCGCGGGCGCGAGGACCAACAGCACCAGGAGGCGGCCCGGCCCCGGGTTGCGGATGCCGTGGGGCTCGCCGGCGGGGGCCACGAGCAGCGCGCCCGCCTGCATCGGCACCTCGCGGCCCTCGAGGAGAAAGACACCCCGCCCCTCGACGACGTGGTAGACCTTGTCCATGCCCTCGTGCGCGTGGAGCGCGTGGGACTGGCCGGGCTCGAACGCGTTCAGGCCCACCATCACGCGTTCCGAGCGGAACAGCGTGCTCTTGCCCATCTTGTCGGGGGCGTAGACGGCGTGCTCGCGGGGGTCGATGGCGGTCGGGTGTTCCATGGGAGCCCACCTCAGTAAGACTTGGCGAAGCACGCGTCCAACTTGCCCGGCTTGCCGCACTGTATGCAGCCGCCGGAGGCGGGACGCGGCTCGAGCGGCAGGTTGCGGATGGTCGCCTGGGTGGCGGTCTTGATCCGCGCCTCGCAGCCGGCGTCGCCGCACCACGGCGCGATCACGTAGCCGGGGCGGCCCTCCAGTATCTCGTCGAACTCGGCCCGGTCGGCGGTCCTGACGGTGTGCTCGTCCCGGAACGCGACCGCGCGGTCGAACAGCGCCTGCTGGACGGCGGCCAGCAGCTCCTCGATGCGGCCCGCGAGGCCGTCCATGGGGGTCGGCGTCTTGTCCCGCGTGTCGCGGCGGACCAGCATGACCTGCTCGTTCCTGATGTCCCGGGGACCGATCTCCAGGCGCAGCGGCACCCCGCGCATCTCCCACTCGGCGTACTTCCAGCCCGGCGAGTGCTCCTCGCGGTCGTCGAGCATGACGCGGACGCCCCGGGCCTCGAGCTCGCCCCGGATGCGCTCGGCGTGCGGCAGCACCGTCTCGCGCCAGTCGCCGCGCGGGATCGGCACGATGACGACCTGGTGGGGCGCGATGCGCGGGGGCAGGATGAGCCCGCTGTCGTCGCCGTGGGTCATGATGACCCCGCCGATGAGCCGCGTCGTCATCCCCCACGACGTCTGCCACCCGTGCTGCACCGTCTTGTCGCGCCCCTGGAACGTGATGTCGAAGACCTTGGCGAAGTTCTGCCCGAGGTTGTGGGACGTGCCCGCCTGCAGGGCCCGCCCGTCGCCCATCAGGGCCTCGATCGAGTAGGTCTTGTCCGCCCCCGCGAACTTCTCGCTCTCGGTCTTGCGGCCCTCCAGCACCGGCATCGCCAGCTCGGTCTCGCAGAAGTCCTTGTACACCCCGAGCATCTTCAGCGTCTCGGCCTGGGCCTCCGCCTCGGTCTCGTGCACGGTGTGGCCCTCCTGCCACAGGAACTCGGTGGTGCGCAGGAAGAGCCGGGTCACCTTCTCCCACCGCACGACGTTGGCCCACTGGTTGATGAGCACCGGCAGGTCGCGCCACGACTGGATCCACTTGGAGTACATCGTGCCGATGATCGCCTCCGAGGTCGGACGCACCACCAGCCGCTCCTCGAGCCTCTCGTCGCCGCCGTGGGTCACCCAGGCCACCTGCGGCGCGAACCCCTCCACGTGCGCGGCCTCCTTCTTGAGCAGCCCCTCGGGGATGAACATCGGGAAGTACGCGTTGACGTGCCCCGTCTCCTTGATGCGCTGGTCGAGGGCCTGCTGCATGAGCTCCCACATGGCGTAGCCGTACGGGCGGATGACCATGCTGCCCTTGACCGGCGAGTAGTCCGCGAGCTCGGCGCGGCGGATGACGTCCGTGTACCAGCGGGAAAAATCCTCGGATCTGGGGGTGATCTCCTTGACGAACGCGGCGTCCTTGTCCGGCATCGGGAGCGGGTCCTCCGGGCAAAGCTGTTATCCTACCATTCCGCTCTGCGGCTCTGGCAGCCCGCTGGCGAGACCCCGCGATGCACCGCGCCGGGAGGGCGCCGACGGCGCCGAGGCGCCTGCCTGACAAGCGTGAGGAGAGCGCATATCGGTCATATGCAGCCGGCGAACGACGCAAGCAGGCGAGATGCATCGCCGCTCGAATACAGCGGGGCTCTTCGCCACGGGCTGCCAGGCCCGCGGCCCCGCGCTCCGCGGACACGACGAACCCTCCATGGAACCGACCCGCATCGACGTCGAAAGCGCAACCCGGACCTACCCCGTCTTCGTGGCCCACGGCCTCGCCGCCGCGATGGACCGGTGGCTCTCCGAAGCGGAGGTCGGAGATCGGAGGTTCCTCGTCTCCAGTCCCACGGTGTGGGCCCGGCACGGCAAGACGATTCAGGCCGCGTTGCCGAAGGTCGAGCCCCTGCTCGTGCCGGACGGAGAGCGATCGAAGACCCTGCACACGGTGTCGCGCATCTACGAGGCCCTGATCCGCGCCGGGGCGGACCGGCGGTCGACGATCGTCGCCGTCGGGGGCGGGGTGCTCGGCGACACCGCCGGGTTCGCGGCCGCGACCTATCTGCGCGGGGTCGACCTCGTGCACGTGCCGACCACCCTCCTCGCCCAGGTGGACAGCGCCGTCGGCGGCAAGGTCGGGGTCAACCACGCGCTCGGCAAGAACCTCATCGGCGCGTTTCATCCGCCCGCCGCGGTCATCGCCGACCCCCAGCTTCTCGACACCCTGCCCCGCCGCGAGCTGCGCGCCGGCCTCTACGAGGTCGTCAAGTACGGGGTCATCGCCGACCGGCCGCTCTTCGACCGGCTCGCGGACGGCCTGCCCCGGGTCTTCGAGCGGAAGCCGGACCTCCTGGTGGACATCGTCGCCGCCTCGTGCCGCATCAAGGCCGGGGTGGTCGCCGCCGACGAGCGCGAAGGGGGCCGGCGGCGCATCCTGAACTTCGGGCACACGGCCGGCCACGCCCTCGAGGCGGTCACCCGGTACCGGCGTCTCCGGCACGGGGAGGCGGTGGCGTACGGGATGCTGGTCGCGGCCCGGCTCGCCGTGTACCGCCGCCTGATGACCAAGGGCGACCACGCCGCGCTGACCGAGCTCATCGGACGGATGGGACCGCTGCCGTCGGTGACGGACCTGTCGCTGGCGGACGTGATCGCGGCCATGCAGCGCGACAAGAAGGTCTTGGCGGGACGCCTGCACTTCGTGCTCCCGCGCGGCATCGGCGACACCGTCATCGTCGACGACGTGACCGAGAAGGACATCCGCCGGGCCCTGGCCACGATCGGGATACGGGGACGCGGCTAGACCGGGCTGGGAGTCTGCGCCGTGGAACGATTTCAGCCCGATCGGCTACCGCATGTTGTGGTTTACACTTGCCGCCACCACTTCATATTGGGGCCTGAATTTCCTGCGGCGCAGACTCCTAGCTAGCGCTGCCCGTGCCCCACAATCGCTAGCCCAAGTTTACCAGCCACGAATCTAAACTACTGCAACAAGGCGGCTTACGCCGACAAAAATCCTCGAGTGGCACTACAAGCCTGCGCAAACCGGTGAGGTCGGTCAGATGAGCGTCTTGCGAACGCCCCCGGGGTGGGGGTCGACGCCGAGGGTGCCGTAGATGTCCCGCTGCTCGGGTTCGGCTTGCGTGGCCGTGCGCACATGCAGCGTGCGCCCGTCGGGGCGGCGGAAGGTGGCGGTGACGCGCTGCTGGCCGTCGAGGATGCGGCGCAACGTGGTCCAACCGGCGGGGTTGCCGTGCCCGCGCAGTCGGGTGCGGATGACCTGCACGAGCTGGTAGGCGATGACGGTGATGAACAGGTGACCGTCAGCCCGCCGCGGCTTGTGGTGGTAGATGGGGCGCAGGCCGAGTTCGGACTTGAGGGCGCGGAAGACGGCCTCCACGTCGGTGAGGGTGGTGTAGGTGCGCCACAGGGCGTCTTCGTCCCAGTCGGTCTCGCTGCTGCGCAGGCAGTAGACCCCCGGATGGGTGGCCATCGAGCCGTCCTGGGGACGGCGGGTCCAGGTGACGGCGACGGCCTTGTTGCCGGTCTCGTCGGCGGTGACGGCAATCTGGTAGTGCAAGGCGACGCGGGAATGCTTCGTCTTCAATCGGCCGATGCGCTGCCACACCTGGTCGAGTCGCTTGTGGGCGCGGGGGCGCGCCAGCCCCTCGTGGAGTTGGGTCAGGGCGGTCTCGAAGCGGGTGGCGAAACGCTCGATGATGGCCCGTTCCTTGTTGGCCCGCTCCTCGGAGTAGCAGTACAGGCGCACCTCGTCGGGGTCGTTCGAGACCACCTTGTGCAGGTGCACGGTCTGGTTGGACCGGGTCCGGACCGACACGGCGGCCTCGGCGTCGAATTGCCGGTGGCGTTCGCGGCTGACGACCAGATAGCGGTAGCCGTGGTCGCGCAACCACGTGATGCAGGCTTCGGTGGCGACGCCACGGTCCATGACCACGAGGGCGCCGGCCGGTGCGTCGAGCGCCTCGAGCATGTCGGCCAGGGTGCGCTGTTCCCGGACGTTGCCGGCGAAGACCTTGGAGCGGCGGACGAAGCCGCTGGCGTCGAGCATGAGGCCCAGGGTCAGCAGCGGACAGTCGCTACGCTTCTCCTTCGAGTGCCCCCGCTGCGCCTGTGGCTGCTCGCTCGCCTCGCCTTCGAAGTAGGTGTTGGTCAGGTCGTAGAGGGTCACCGTCGGCTGCAGGTCGAACAGCCCCATCGCACGGTCGAACAGATGCGCCTCGATCGCCTCGCGATGCTTCACCAGGGCGTCCGAGGCGCGGTAGAGCTGCATCGCGCCGACGGTCTCGAAGTCGACGCCGAGCAACTCTCCGAGGCCGCTGCGTTCTTGCAGCCAGCGGTGCGTCGCCCGCTCCGAGGCGGGCTGGGCGAGACGCCCGACGATGACGCCGGCCGCCGCCGCGCGCAGGGCGCGGTTGACGCCGAGGTCGGCGAGCAGGGCCGGCAGGCCCAATTGCTCCAGCGCCCACAGACCGACCTGCTCGACGCCGACGCTGCGCGGGCGGACCAGGCGCAGCGAGTCGACATCAAGGGGCTGCACGTCGGTCGGTCCGGTCGGAGTGCCGCTCGCCTGCCCGCCACGGACGACCAACTGGCTGGCGATGCGCTGGGCTTCGTGTTCGACGGTTTGGGGGCCATCGGCGACCAGGGGCGCTTGGCCGGTCAAGATGTCGTCGATGCGGGCGCACAACTGCGGCCATTGGGCCTGGGGGATGTCGAAGTGGCGCCCGAGATTGAGGAGAGTGCGCTGCCGGACGGCGTTTCCGACGCGCTCGGAGTGCACCAAGCGATGGGAGAAGTAGGGCTTTCCGTCCTGGGTCCGCCGGGTTTGTGTGCGTCGAATGAACACGCTGCCGAGGATAGCGGGCGCCCTTGCCGGAGTCAATCCTTTCTGAAAATTATGGCACTACATCGCGCGCCGTCAAGGCTCGATCCTTTAGAATCAACAATTTACAGATATGGGAATCCCGAAAAGCAGCCGAAATCGGCCAAATAGCCGGTCAACTTGGTAAACTTGGGCTAGCGCACGACGTTCCACGCGGCCATTCGGACCCCGTCGGTATCGGCGTCCCGGACCACGACCGCCTCGACCGCCCGCTCGACGCGGAAGGGACCGAACGCGGCCGCCCGAACCACGAGTCGACCGCTCGCGTCCCCGGACGGACCGGCGTCGGGGTCGGCGGGACCAGGGCGGATCCACGCCAGCAGGTAGAGCCGCGGGACCCGGTCCGGCGCGCCCGCGAGGTCCCCGAGCCATATCCGCGCGAACAGGCGCCACCCCGGGTCGCCGGGTCGATTGCCGCCGCGCGCCAGGGCCCGCGTCTCCGCCGCGACGTCGACGACGGATCCGTCCGGCAGGGTCGCCACGGTCGGCCCGGTCCGCAACCCGGCGCCCTCGGCCGCCAGCGAACCCCAGTCGGAGGCGCGGGCCAGCTCCGCGACTACGCTCGCGAGTAGTCCGTCGGCGGCGTACAGCGCCTGCACCGCGCGCCGGTGGTTCGCCTCGACCGCCTCCTCGATCATGACGACGGCGACGAGGGCGCCGGCCAGCGCGGACACCAGGGCGCCGGCCGCCATCGTGGCCAACAGCGCGCTCCCCGTCTCACCGCGACGCACGGGTCCCCGCGAGCTGCAGGTTGGGGGGCGCCACCACGAAGGCGGCGCGGTAGCCCGCGGCGCCGCCGGGAGCCGGACCGGGACCCGGCGGCCGCGGCGCCGGGGCCGCACCGGCGGCCGCGCCCTCGACGTCGATCTCGACGCCGACCGCCCGCACCCGCAGCAGGTCCGCGTCGAACGGCGACCCCGCCGGCCCGCACCAGGGCCCGTCCGTGAAGCGTTCCAGCGGAATCTCCTCCGACCCGCCCGCCGGCGCATCCGGCCCCTGGCCCCGGCACGGCTCCGCGGCCTCCGCCGCGACCCCGAAGAACCGGAACTCCAGCGCCGCCGCGCCGTCGAGCAGCGGGAAGTCCCCCCGCCACCCGTCGTAACGCCGGATCTGCCGTCGCTCCTCGTCCAGGTAGTAGTGACGGACGTCGACCGGCGCGATCACCGCCCCCGCCTCGAAGGCGGCCGCGTTCGGGCTCGACGGCTCGAGCCGCAGCGTCGTCTCGCCGGCGTCCCGCACCCGGAAGAGGCCCCACGCCGGGCGGTCGTCGAAGACCAGCACGAGGTCGCCGGCGCGGTAGCCGCACGCGGCCCGGTCACACCCCGGCCCCGGGGCCAACCTCGCCTCGGAAGCGGAACCGCTCAGCGCATCGAGCAGCCGCGCCTCCACTCCGCCCTCCGGAGACACCGACAGCATCGTGACCGCGTCGGATCGGGCCCGCCGCTGCTCGCCGACCCCGGCCCGGCGCCCCACGAGGTACGGCACGACCGCGGGCAGCACCGGCGGGAGCGGCCCGGGCTCCACCCGCGCCGTCCCCCGGCCCGCCGCCATCAGCTCCGCGTGCAGTCGATCGAACGCATGCCGCAGCCGCTGATGGGCGTCGGCCATGGCCGGGAGCGACCGGTTCAGCACGAGCGCGGGACGCACCGCGCCGTAGAGGGCGGCGACCACGACCAGGGTCAGCGCCAGGGCGACGATCGCCTCGATGAGCGACAGCCCCGCCTCGGGCCGGCGGGACCGGCCGGCCCGTGGCGAAATGCCAGCCCCCACGGCTCCCCGGGGACGCCGGCGGGCCACCGAGGCATCCGCCCGAGGAGGCACGAGGAGGGCGCCGCCGCATCGCGGGATCCCCATCACGGCCCCTCCGGCGACGGCAGCAGCGTGACCACCACGACCTCGTGCGGCGCGCGCGCTCCGGAATCGGGGTCGGCGCCCGCGGAGCCGGCCGCGACCCGGACCTCCACGACGAGCGCTCCCGGCCGGGCCGCGTTCGCGCGAACCGACGTCACCCGCCGGTACGCGTAGCCGGACGGCGGGACCCCGCCCCGGCCGAGCAGGAGCCCCCCGGCGCTCAGGAACTCGGTCTGCGCCGTCCCCGCCGCGAGCGTCGCCCCCCCGGGCGGGCCGCCGGCGCGGAGCTGCTCGATGCCGCCGACCGCGAGCACGAGCGAAGAGGTCCGATGGCGGACCTGGACGAGCGATCGCGCCGACATCGCGAACAGGTGGGCGACGCCGGCCGCCAGAGCGGCGAACAGACCGGCCGCCACCAGGACCTCGACCAGGCCGATGCCGCGGTCGCAGCCGGCGCGGGCAACGCGACCGCCAGCCCGCGAGCCGCCCACCCGCCGCGGCCGGCGAAGCCGGTCTCGCATGCCGATTCATCTAGCAAGATCCGAACCACCCGGCGCCGGTCGCTCCGGTCGGCCCGCACCGGAGTGTCGCGCAGCGAAGCTCCACGACACGAGCGAAGATCGAGCCGCACGCGAGCGCGCAGGAGTTTCGCGCAGCGAAACTCCCGACGCGACCGAAGGTCGCGCAGTCACCAGAAACGCCCGAGGTACCAGAGGATCAGCGGATCGGCCACGTGGCTGGACAGGAGGGCCCCGAACGCCAGGAACGATCCGAACGGGAGGGGGAAACCCAGGTTGCCCCGACTCGCGAGGATCATCGCCCCGCCGACCAGCGAGCCGGCCGCCGAGGCGACGAACAGCGTGACGAGCATGTGGGGCCACCCGAGAAAGGCCCCCACCATGGCGAGCATCTTCACGTCGCCCATGCCCATGCCCTCGCGGCCCCGCAGGCGGAAGTAGGCCTCGCCGACGGTCCAGAGAATCGTCCATCCCGCGGCCGCGCCGACCGCCGCCGACCGCCACCCCGGCTCCCACCACAGGCTGCACGTCAGCCCCGCCGCCACCCCCGGGAGGGTGATGACGTTGGGCAGGACCCGGTGCCGGAGGTCGATCGACGCCAGCACGATCATCGATGCCCCGAAGACCAGACGGACCGCGAGCAGGGGCTGCCATCCGAGCTGCCCGTACTGCAGGACGAACACGAGCGCGGTAACCGCCTCCACCACGGGATAGGCCGGCGATATCGCGGCCCCGCAGGTCCGGCAGCGGCCGCGCAGGGCCACCCAGCTCAGCACCGGCACGTTCTCGAGCCACCGCAGACGACGGCCGCAGGCGGGGCACCGCGACGGGGGCGAGACGACGGATTCACCGCGAGGCAGGCGATGGATGCAGACGTTGAGGAAGCTGCCGACCGCGAGCCCGGCCGCGACCATCAGCCCGACCGCCGGGGGCCCGGTCATCGGGGCGACGGCCCGGACTGGCCGCGGCCGCCCACGAGGCCGGGCCGGGTCGGCCGCGCCGCCCCCCCCACCGGCTCACGGCGCAGGCGGCCGCGGGCGGACGCTCGGGGAACGCGTCGCGACGAGGCCCGCGAGGCGCTCACGGCGACGGTTGCGCCTCGGCCGCGAGCTCGAGCTCGAGGGCGATCGCCGCGTCGAGGATGTTGGGCGGCAGCGCCGCGTTGATCACGACGCCGTTGACGACGTACGTCGGGGTCGCCTCGATGCCGATGAGCGGCCCCAGCGCGATGTCGGCGCGGACTTCGTCGAGGACCGTGTCGTACAGCTCGTCGAAGTCGGTCATGCCGGCCACCCGGGCGAGCCCCTCGCTGACCGTCTCCCGCGACATGGCCGTCTGATTCTCGTAGAGCCAGCGCGCCATCTCGTCGCCGCGCCCTTCGCGCCGGGCGAGGCGGACGGCGACGGCGGCCTCGCAGGCCCCCATGTGGCCGGCGAACGGCGTCTGCTCGTTGCACTCGGGGTCGAGCGGATAGTCGATGCTGACCTGCCTGACCGCCCCCGGATGGCTCGTCTCGTAGCGCGCGAAGATCGGCGCGTACAGGAAGTGGCTCCTCGCGCACGACGGGCACTGGTAGTCGTTGAACTTCAGCACCAGCACCTGCGCCCCCTCCCGCGGCACCGGCAGGTCGACGCGGGGCTGGGCCTTCCAGAACCGCACGAACTCGGACTCGGCGTCCCCGGCGCCCGCCGCCGCCCCACCGGACGCGGACGAGGCAATCGGGGACGTCGACGAGGCAACCGGCAGGACCGGCCCGGACGGTTCGACGAGGAAGGGCAGCACCGCGGCCAGGGTGACCGCCAGGTACCCGCCGGCGACACCCAGCGCCGCCGGCTTGCCGGCGAGCCGTCCCGCGTCGGCGATCAGGCGGCCCGGAATCGACGCCAGCGGCACCCCCCCGATGGTGCTCACGGCCAGGAAGATGCCGACGACGGCGACGTGCGCGGTGACGCAGAGAAGACAGAGCGTCCCCAGGACGAAGAACGACTCGTAGGCGAGGAACAGTATCGCCGCGAGACCGACCGTCGACAGCACCAGCAGGTAACCGCCCACGTTGCGGGCCACCTCGCTCGAGCCCCGGCCCGCCGCCACCGTCAGCAGCCCCACGAGGCCGAACCAGAACGCGCCGAACACCGCGACGGGAATGCGGCCCACCGACCCGAAGCGGCTCTCGTAGACGTCTCTGCAGCTCACGGTGGCGTTGACGTCGCAGAAGCTCACGTAGGCGGGATCGTGCGCGATCCGATAGTGCACCCAGGTCGACGCCGCGGCCGCGGCGAAACCGACGAGGGCAAGCGCGATGATGACGCGGCGAACGGTTGGGCTCATGGTGCAACTCCGGTTGTCGAGCGCGGCCCGGGTCGGCCGCTACTGGATCGGCGTGGCCCCCGCCGGGGCGCCGTTCTGGGTGACCGCCACCGCCGCCGTCGACTGGTAGATCGTGCCTCCCTGGTTCGTGCCGAAGAAGCGCACGCCGCCGCCCGACGCGGGCGACGCCCCGACGAAGTAGGTCGACACCACGCCGCCGGCGGGTATGCCGTTGCAGGACGGCGGCGCCCCTTCCGCCGGTGCGCCGGGCGTCAGCTCCACGGAGTAGCTGCTTTTCATGGACGGATCGGAGGCGAGATCCGTCCCGATGAAGCCGTCGCCCCCACCGACCGTCGGCGGCGTCGCCAGCAGGGCCAGGCTCGGTGCGTAGAAGCCGTTGCCGCAACTGGCCGCGAACGTCGCCTGGGCGGCGTTGACAGCCCGTAGCGAATTCATGGCCGACGCCTCGTTGGCGGACATGCGGGCGCGCATCAGCCCCGGCGCCGCGATGGCGGTGATGATGCCGATGATGGCGACCACCATCAGCAGTTCGATCAGGGTGAAGCCGCCGTTGCCACTGGCCTTCATTGTCGCCTCTCCTTCGTTCGTCGTCCCACCGGGCGGACTCGGCGATCCGGCCGCGGCCGATCACGCGCCGTCGTCACCGCGCGGGCTCGGGAATCCTCCAGGGCCGGGCGACGGATGTGCCCGGCCCCCGGCCGCGGCAACCATCGGCGCAAACCCGACCCGACCCTCGTCCAGACACCCCTGCAAGCATCGCTCCACCCGAGCCGCGCGGGACGACGACCCCCGACCTCGCCGCGGCCCCTCGAAAATGCCGGCCTTGCGGCGCCGCCCGGCGCCCGGCCGGCCCGCCGACCACCGATTCGTCAGGGGAGACGGGCCACGGGCTCATTCTACGCCCGCTGGACTCGAGAGCGCACCCGAGCCTGCCCCCGGAAACGACAACCCGCGTTTCCCCGCCGCCCCGGCGATGCCGGGACGTCACCCCAAGTCGTACTTCTTGGCGTAATAGCGGAAGGACCGAAAGCTCATGCCCAGCAGCTCCGCGGCCCTCACCTTGACGCCGCCGGCCTGATGGAGCGCCCGCGCGAGGTACTCCCGCTCGAGGCCGCGGACGTGCTCCTCCAGGACGAAGCCCGACTCCGGCAGCGGCTCCATGGGGCCCCGAGACGGCAGCGCGGCGGCCGCCGCGCTGCCGTGCCGCGGCGATTCGGCGCCTCGGTGCGGGCCCGGTGCGTCGTCCAGCTCGAGGCTTCCGGCCTGCACCCGGTCCGACGCCTCGAGGACCGCGGCCCGCTCGACGACGTTCTCGAGCTCGTTGACGTTTCCGGGCCAGGCGTGAGCCTCGAGAACGCGCTCGGCCGCCGGAGTGAGCCCCCGGAGGTCCCGACCCGTCTCCCGGGCGAACCGCTCGACGAAGTGGCGCGCCAGCAACGCGATGTCGCCCCGGCGCGCGCTCAGCGGCGGCACGTGGATGGTGAAGACGTTGACGCAGTAGAAGAGGTCGCGCCGGAACTCGCCGTCCTCGACCATCGCGGCGAGGTTCCGGGTCGTCGCCATCACGATGCGCGCCGCGGCGACGCGCTGCACCCGGCCGCCGGCGCGCCGGAACCGGCGCTCCTTGAGGCACCGCAGCAACGCCGCCTGGCTCGCCGGGCCCGTCTCTCCGATATCCGCCAGGAAGAGCGTCCCGGGCTCGGCCGCCGCGGCCGGGCCGGTCCACTCCTCGCGGCGGGAGCCCGGATCGCGAACCGACTCGGCCAGCGCGTCGCCGGTCAGCCCGACGAAGGGGAGGGCGGCGCGTCGGGAGCCGTGATGAATCGCCCGGGCCACCAGCTCCTTGCCGACTCCGAGGTCGCCGGTGACCAACACCGTGGCGTCGGTGGGTGCGACCCGGGCGATCCGCTCGCGGATGCCCCGCATCGGCGGGCTGTCGCCGACGATGTCGTCTGCGCCCCGCGGTTCCCGGGGCCCGGCGCCGCCCGCGTCGTGGCCGGACATGTCACTCTCGAACCGCATGCGGAGAGACTCCGGGCGGCCGACGTCGAGGCCCGGCGCGAGCCGACGTCAGGCCCACCGGGCCGCCGGCCCGCCAACCGTCGCCTCGTCTCCACCCGCCGCCCGGCCGACCAACCCTGCCGGGAGTCTGCACCGTTCTGCGGCGCAGACTCCTAGACCGCCATGCGGCCGATGAGATCGAAGATGGGCAGGTACATGGCGATCACGATTCCCCCGATGACGAGCCCCAGCAACGCGATCATGACGGGTTCCAGAAGCGTCAGCAAGCCGGCCACCGTCGCGTCCACGTCCTCCTCGCAGAACTCGGCCACCCTCCCGAGCATCGCGTCCAGCGCCCCGCTCGCCTCGCCCACGCCTATCATCTGGATCACCATGGGCGGGAACATCCGCGTCCGCCGCAACGGCGCAGACACCGTCTCGCCCCGCTCGATGGCCGCCCGGGACACCAGGACCGCGTCCTCGATGACCACGTTGCCGGCGGTCTTCGCGGTGATCTCGAGCCCGGCGAGCAGGGGGACCCCCGACCCGAGCAGCGTGGCCAGGGTCCGGCAGAAGCGGGCGACGGCCACCTTGCGCAGGATGAGGCCCAGCACCGGGAGCCTGAGCAGCAGGGCGTCGACGGCCCGCTCTCCCCGCGGGATGGTCCGGTACCACCGGAACGCGAGGACCAGGACCACCGCCGCGAGGAAGAACAGAGGCGCGTACGACACGAGCACGTCGCTCGACGCGATGACCACGCGCGTCGGCAGCGGCAACGCGGCCCCCAGCCCCTCGAAGAGCTCGTCGAAGGTGGGAATCACCTTCCAGAGGATGACCCCGACGAGGACGGCGGCAATCGTCAGGACCGCGATGGGATAGGTCATGGCGGACTTGACCTGCGCCCTCAGCTTGACGCTCTTCTCGATGTGCGTCGCCAGACGCTGCAGAATGGCGTCGAGGATGCCGCCCGCCTCGCCCGCCGCCACCATGTTCGCGTAGAGGGGGTCGAATGCCCGCGGGTGCGCCCGCATCGCGTCGGCGAGGCTCGAGCCGCCTTCGACGGCGCTCCGGGTCTGCAGAACGGCCTCGCGGAAGGACCGGTGGGCCTGCTGCCGCCCCAAGGTGTCGAGGCACTCCACGAGGGGCATGCCGGCGTCGAGCATCACCGAGAGCTGACGCGTGAAGACGGCCAGGTCGCGGGCCGGCACCGACCCGCCGCCGCGCCACCACCCGGCCCGCTTCGCGCGGCTCCGCTTCGGCCCATTCCCGGTGGCGTGGACGCCTTCGCGCCGACGAACGGACACTACGGCCCCGGTCGTGGGGGCGGCGTGCCCGGGCCTGACCCCGCCGCCGTCCCGGGTGCGTCCAGAATAGAGGGGCGTCGGCGTCACTCGGCCACCCCCCCACCCGGAAGAGGCATCGCCCGGGGGCCCGTCGTCCCGGCCCGCGCGAGGAGCGCCCGCAGCTCGTCCGGCATCGACGACGACGCCAACGCCGTTCCCGCCGAGATGCTCCCCCGTCCGACCAGGGCCGCCAGAGACTGGTTCATCGTCTGCATGCCGTGCCGCCCCTGCCCCGCCTGCATCGCGGAGTACAACTGGTGCACCTTGTTCTCGCGAATCAGGTTGCGAACCGCGGGGGTCGGGCTCAGCACCTCGGCCGCGGCCACGCGACCCCGGCCCCCCGGCCCCGGCAGCAGCGCCTGACAGACGACGCCTTCGAGCAGGAGCGCGAGCTGGCCGCGCGCCTGGTCCTGGCGGCTGTCGGGGAAGGCGTCGACGAGCCGGTTGATGGTCTGGTAGGCGGAGTTGGTGTGGACGGTCGCCAGGGTCAGGTGGCCGGTCTCCGCGATGCGGAAGGCCGCTTCGATGGTCTCGAAGTCCCGGAGCTCGCCGATGAGGACGACGTCGGGGTCCTCGCGGAGGGCGGCCCGCAGGGCCGCCGAGAAGCTGGCGGTGTCGTCGTGGATCTCCCGCTGATTGACGAGCGAGCGCTTGTGTGCGTGCACGTACTCGATCGGGTCCTCGATGGTCAGGATGTGCGCGTAGCGCTCGGTGTTGATGCGGTCGATGAGGGCCGCCAGCGTCGCGCTCTTCCCCGACCCGGTCGGCCCCGTCACCAGCACGAGGCCGCGGGGGCGCTCGGCCCAGCTTTCGACCACGGGCGGCAACCCCAGCTCGCCGAGGCCCCGTATCTTCTCCGGCACCCGCCGGTAGACGGCCGCGACGGCGCCCGACTGCCTGAAGACGTTGCAGCGAAACCGTCCGAGCCCGCGGACCCCGAACGAGCAGTCGAGCTCGCGCGTATCCTCGAACCGCTTCCGCTGGCCGTCGCTCAACGCGCTGTACGCGAGCTGTCGGGTGTCGTCGACGCCGAGCCGCGGCAGATCGAGCGCCCTGAGCTCGCCGTGGACGCGCACCTGCGGCGGAGAGCCGGCGCTCACGTGGAGATCCGAGCCGTCGAGCTCGGCGGTCGATCTCAGCAGGTCTTCCAGTGTCGGCATCGGTGCTGTCATGGCGTCCCGTCTCCGCCCGCAGTCATCTCGAGCGGCCCTTCCCCCGGCGACCCGCCGCGCGCCGCCGCCCGCCGCGGGAGGCGCGTGGCGAGAAGCGGCTCTCTGCCGCGGTCCCGGCCGGGTCACGTCTCCTTCAGCACCTCTTCGATGCTGGTGAGCCCTGCCGCTATCTTCCGCAGTCCGCTGGCGCGCAGCGTCACCATGCCGCCCTCGACGGCGTGGCGCCGGAGCTCCGTCGGCGACGCGCCCTCCCGGACCATGTCGCTGAACCGATCGGTCACCGCCATCACCTCGTAGAGCCCGATGCGCCCCCGGTAGCCGCGGCCGCTGCACCGTTCGCACCCCGCTCCCCGGCGCGGCGTGACCCGGGCGGCCTCGTCGGCCCCGAACCCGATGGCTTCGAGCACCGGCGGCGGGGTCGGCTCGTCCTCGACGCATCCGGTGCAGATTCGCCGCACGAGCCGCTGCGCGCAGACCAGGCTGACCGCGCCGGCGACCAGGAACGGCTCGATGCCCATGTTCACCAGCCGGTGAATCGTGCCGGCGGCGTCGTTGGTGTGCAGGGTCGAGAGCACGAGGTGACCGGTGAGGGCCGCCTTGATCGCGATCTCCGCCGTTTCGAGATCGCGGATCTCGCCGACCAGAATCACGTTCGGGTCCTGGCGCAGGAACGAACGCAACGCGACCGCGAAGGTGAGGCCCGTGTTCTCGCGGGTCTGCACCTGGTTGACCCCGGCGAGGTTGAACTCGACCGGGTCCTCCGCCGTCATGATGTTGGCGGCCGGGATGTTGAGCCGGGAGATGGCCGAGTAGAGCGTGCTGGTCTTGCCGCTGCCGGTCGGTCCGGTCACGAGCACGAGCCCCCAGGGCCGGCGAATCGCTTCTTCGAGCCGCTTCAGCGACTCGGCCTCCAGCCCCAGCCGGGTCATGTCGAGCATCAGCTTGCCGCGGTCGAGCAGCCGCAGCACGATTTTCTCGCCGTGCAGGGTCGGCAGGCAGGACACGCGGAAGTCGATCTCCCGGGCGGCGCCGTCCGCGTTCAGCCTCAGCTTGATGCGGCCGTCCTGGGGAAGCCGCCTCTCGGCGATGTCGAGCTTCGCCATCACCTTGAGGCGGGAGGTGATGGTGTCCCGATACTTCAACGGGGGCTCCATGACCTCGTACAGGACCCCGTCGATGCGGAACCGGATTCGGTACCGCTTCTCGTACGGCTCGAAGTGGACGTCGCTGGCCCCCTTCTGAATCGCCGACGCCAGCACCGCGTTGACGAGCCGGACCACCGGCGTCTTGCCGCTCTGCGTCTCGAGGGCGGTGACGTCGACCTCTTCCGCCTCCTCGACGACCTCGAGGCCCCTGCCGAGGTCGGGAATCTCCTCGAGGGCCTTCGCGGCGAGGGCGAGCCGGCTCTCACCGAGGTCGGGCGCGTCCCCCCGGTTGGCCCCCCCGCCGTAGTACCGCTCGACCGCCGCCTCGATGGCGGCCTGCGTCGCCACCACCGGCTCCACGCGGCACCCGGTCATGAACTCGATGTCGTCGACGGCGAAGACGTTGGCCGGATCGGACATCGCGACGGCGAGGGCGGCCCCGGTTCGGCTCAGCGGGACCGTCTCGTACTTCCGGGCGGTCGCCGCCGGGAGCAGAGCGATCGCGGCAGGATCGACGTCGAACCGGCCGAGGTCGATGAACGGAACGCCGAATTGCCGGCTCAGCAACGCCGCGACGTCGGCGTCGCGAGCGAGACCGAGCCCCACGAGGTGAGAGCCCAGCCTGCCGCCGGCGGCCCGCTGGCCCTCCAGCGCCTCGTCGATGCCGGCCTGCGTCACGCCTCCGGTCTCGAGGAGCAGTTCACCGATGCGAGCAGCCATGATTCGGAACCGCGCTGTGGAGTCGGGCTCACCCGACTGACAACCATTCTACAAGATTGACATTATATGTCAATCTCAGCCTGCTCGCCGCTCAATACGGGACGTATATTGTCAGTCTGTCGGGAACGGCGGGCGGCGCACCGATGGCCGGAGGCGCCCGCGGCCGGGACGAGCGGATACGCACCCGCTCGGCGGAGGAGAGGCGAAGGAAGCCACGACGGGCGGTGGAACGAGGGAAAACGGAGGCGGCCGGACGCCGCGGCGGCGCCGCGGGGCCGGCGTCAACCGACGATGACGGCGGCCGCGATCACCGTCGTCCAGAGCCCCTGCTTGTCGCCCACCGCGGTCTGGGTGACGGCCCGGGTCCCGACGATCTTGTTCGACAGCCGGTAGACCTCCTTCTTTTCGTCCCAGCTCTTGTCGGGGTCGAACTCGAGGCCCAGGGTGGTGGCGAGCATCTCCGCCGCCAGCTCCTCGGCGTAGTCGCCGGCGGTCTCCTCGTTCTCGCCGAAGCTGTGATGCTCGGACAGGTAGCCGAACAGCCGCCGGTCGCGCGGAATCGCGACCCCGATCGACGCCGCGACCCGCCGGTGAGGCTCTCGGGTCGCCGCCTCGGACATCACCACGAACGCGATCTGGCCCGGCTTGAGCTTCCGGACCCCGGTGGCCCTCGGCAGAATGCGGCAGCCCGGGGGGAAGATGCTGGAAACCCGGACGATGTTGCAGGCCGCGATGTCGGCGGACCGCAGCGCCAGCTCGAACGAGGTCAGCTTCTCGCGGTGCTTGCCGACACCCTTGGTGAAGAACAGCTCTTTCGGGACGAGTTCGATCACGTGGCTCTGCCGGGGAGGAGTCGCGGGCGACCAGAGGCGCCGACGGGAATCCGACGGGACGTTCGAGACGCAGTGTTCGACCGTAGTGCAACCCGCCGCACGCTGTCAAGGAAGCGCGTGCCCGCGATCTGCGGCGCCGGGGGGCAGGGGCGGGCGGGGGCTGCGCCGCCGGCCGATGGAGGACGCGAGCCGACCTCGCCCTCCAGCCGGCGACGCGTTGAACATTTCGTGCAGCCGGCGCGTATACATTATGTCGGATGCGGCGGGGCCGGTCGCCAGGCCGCGAGGCGCCGGCCGAGGGCAAAGCTGAGGGTAAAGTAAAATAGTCGGTTACGTTGGCCGCCGCAACCAGACATCTCTCGCGCGACTCGGACCGGACCATGGCTGAAGAGACCGACGCGGCGCCCGTGGAGCCCGCGACTTCTCCGAACCTCGCCGCGCGCCTGTTCGGGGTGATCCTGTCGCCGCGGGCCACGTTCGCGGCGATCGTGGACCGGCCCCGGCCCTTCGGCGCCCTGATCCTCGTCGCCCTCTGTGCCGCCGCCACCAACTACTGGCTGCTGAGCACCGAGTTCGGACAGCAGGCGATCCTCGAGCAACAGGTCGAGAGCATGGAGTCGTTCGGCGTGACGGTGTCGGACGAGCGGTACGACGAAATGGCGCGAGGGCTCGAGAACGTCGCCTACATCTCCGCCGGCGGCGCCTTCGTCTTCATCCTGATCGTCACGTTCCTCATCGCCGGCATCGTGTGGACGACGTGCTACGTGATCCTCGGTGCGCAGGCCCCCTTCAAGGCGATGTACGCCGTCGTCACCCATGTCGGCGCCGTCAACCTCCTCGGATTGCTGTTCACCCTGCCGCTCATGTACGCACGGGGCGACATGGCCCGCACCACGACGCTGGCCGCGCTGCTGCCGATGCTCGAGGAAGGCACCTTCGCCCACCGGGCGCTCGGCCTCGTCGATCTCTTCATCGTGTGGCAGTTCTTCCTGCTGGCGGTGGGAACCGGGGTCCTCTACAAGCGGCGCACGGGCCCCATCGCCACCATCTTCTACAGCCTGTACGCGATAGTCGCGATCGCGGCCGGCTTCATCTTGTCTCGCCTGGGAGGGTGATCCGTTGACCGCTTCCCGCAAGGCCGTCCTCATCGCGGCGATCGTGGTCCTCGGGGCCGCCGTCGTGTACATCAACCTCACGTTCGAGCGCGCCACCGGTCCCCAGGTGGAGGTCGAGGCGGTCGAGCGCCGCTACCTCGAGGCCATCGTGTCCGCGCCGGGCACCATCGTCCCGCAGCTCACCGTGGACATCAGCGCCAACACCATGGGCCAGGTGACCCGGCTGGAGTTCGACGAGGGCGACCGCGTCGCGGTCGGCGACTTCCTCCTCGAGATCGACCCCGAGACCCTGCGCGCGGCCGTCGACCGGGGCGAGGCGGCGCTGCAGGCGTCGCGCTCGGCCCAGCGGCAGGCCGAGGTCACGGTGGAGACGGCGCGGGTCAACCTCGAGCTGGCCCGCGACAACCTCGAGCGCCAGGAGCACCTGTGGGGGCTGCGGCTGGTCTCGCGCGAGGCCTACGAGCAGGCGTTGAACGACGTCGCCCTCAGGGAGACCGAGCTGCAGGCGAGGGAGGTGGAGGTCGCCACCCAGGCCCAGCGCATCCGCCAGGAGGAGGCCAACCTCGAGAGCGCGCGGTACGAGCTGACCAAGGTGACGATCACCTCGCCCATCTCCGGCGTCGTCACCCGGCGCAACATCGAGGAGGGCGAGACGGTGGTCGTCGGCACGATGAACAACCAGGGCACGGTGCTGGCGACGATCGCGGACCTCTCGGTGATCGAGGCCGAGGTCGAGGTCGACGAGACCGACATCCCCAGCGTCGAGCTCGGACAGCTCGCGACCGTCACCATCGACGCGTTCCCCGACGACGAGTTCTCCGGCGTCGTGACCGAGATCGGCAACAGTCCCATCAACCCCGTCGGCGCCGGCGCCGCGGCCGGCGGCGCGGGCAGCCAGGCGACGACGTTCAAGGTCGTCGTGACCCTCGACGCGGCCATCCCCGGCGTGCGCCCGGGCTTCACGTGCACCGCGGACATCACCACCGCGATCCGACCCGACTCGCTGGCGATACCGATACAGGCGTCCACCGTGCGCGAGGTGGTGCTGGACGCGGCCGGGAACGTGATGCGGCGGGAGACGGGACCCCGGCGGGGGAGCGTCGTCTCGGCCGCCGAGGCGGCGGACCTCGTCGGGGCGGGAGAGGCCGAGGAGGAGCTCGAGGGCGTGTTCGTGGCGCGCGAGAGCCGCGCGGTGTTCGTGCCCGTCGACACCGGCATCGCCGGCGAGCGCTACTTCGAGGCGCTCTCCGGGGTGGCGGAAGGCGACCTCATCGTCACCGGGCCGTTCAGCGAGGTGCGCAACCTCGCCGACGGCGACTCCATCCGGGTGGTCGAGAGTGCGCCGCGTCGCTGACCTCACGGGCATCGCGCTGCGCGCCATCTGGGCCAACAAGCTCAGGTCCACGCTGACGATTCTCGGGAACATCGTGGCGGTGGCCTCGATCATCGCGGTGGTGTCGCTGATTCAGGGCGTCAACGCGGAGGTCGGCAACGCCATCGTCTCGCAGTTCGGCCCGGACTCGTTCGTCATCGAGCGCACGCCGATGCTCATGACCGAGGCCGAAATCGAGGCGGCGAGGAACAATCCCCGCGTGTCGCTCGACGACGCCGAGGCCATCCGGCGGTTCGGCCGGAGCGTGGGGGCGGTCATGGCCCAGGCGGGGCGTAGCGGCGAGGTGCGCTACCGCGACCGGGTGCTCGAGAACGTGCGCATCCGGGGGGTGACCCGCGACTACGTGGAGTTCCCGACCTTCACGGCCGAGCGCGGGCGCCTCGTCAACCGCACGGAGGTCGAGCGCAACCGCGGCGTCGCGCTGCTGGGCGCGGAGACCGCCGACCGGCTCTTCGACCAGCTCGATCCGATCGACCGCCGCATCAAGGTCCAGGGCGTGAACTTCCGCGTCGTCGGGGTCAGCGAGCCGACCCTGGCCGCGTTCGGGCAGTCGCAGGACGAGTTCGTGATAGTTCCGATGGGCCAGTTCCGCAAGCTGTTCGGGGCGCGCCCGTCGCTCACCCTGCGGGTCCGCTCGGACACGCCGGAGGAGTTCGACCGCGCCGTCGACGAGGCGACGGTGGCCCTGCGCATCGAGCGGCAGCTTCGGGCCACCGAGGAGAACGACTTCGGGCTGTTCACGTCGGGCGCGGTCCTGGGGCTCTACCAGCAGGCCACCACCGGCATCTTCGCGGTGCTGGTGGGCATCGTCAGCCTGTCGCTGCTGGTGGGGGGCATCGTCATCATGAACATCATGCTGATGGTGGTCTCCGAGCGCACGCGCGAGATCGGACTGCGCAAGGCGCTCGGCGCCCGCCGCCGCGACCTCCTCTGGCAGATCCTGGCCGAGTCGGTGATCCTGTCCGTCGCCGGCGGCCTCATCGGCACCGCGTTCGGGTTCACGGTGGCCATCGGCCTGAGCTCGATGACGCCGATCACCGCCGCCGTGCATCCGTGGTCGGTGGTGCTGGGCATCACGATGACGGCGGCGGTGGGGCTGTTCTTCGGGCTGTACCCCGCATCGAGGGCGGCGGCGCTGGACCCCATCACGGCGCTGGGCCGCGCCTGATCGGGTCCGGGAGCCCCGCGGTGACGAGAAGATCCCGCGTCGCACCGAGACCACCGGTCGCGCCAGCGGGCCGAACGGCGCCCGCGGGCAGGGGAACGCCCTTGCCGGACGAGGCGTGACCAAGGAGCATGTTCCCGCATCCGCTCGACACACTCATGGCCAAGCGGTCCTACGGCGGCCTGTTCGGCGAGATCGTGACGATGGCGGTGGCCACGCTGCGCGATCAGAAGGCGCGGTCGGCGTTGACGATCCTCGGCGTCGTCATCGGCATCATGTCCATCGTCGGCAGCACGTCGCTGATCCGGGGGCTCGACCAGTCGCTGCGCGACACCATCGAGACGATGGGGCCGGACGTCATCATGCTGACGAAGTTCTCGGCCATCAGCATGGGCTCGGGCGAGGAGTTCATGGAGCTGATCCGCCGCCCGAACCTCACCACGGCGGACGCCGACGCCATCGCGCGCCAGGCCGATTCGCTCGCCAGCGTGGCCATCGTGCTCGGACAGGGAGGCCCCCCCACCCAGGAGCGGGTCTATTACCGGTCGGAGCAGACGAAGCCGATCATGGTCTTCGGGACCACCTCCGAGTATCCGGACGTGCAACCCATCGACCTGGTCGAAGGACGCTTCTTCACGCCCGGCGAGACCCGCCGGCGGACGCGGGTGGCGGTGCTGGGACATACGCCGGCCCAGGCCCTCTTCCCGAACACCGATCCCATCGGGAAACGCGTGCGCATCGGGACCAGCCGCTACACGGTGATCGGGGTGGTCGGGGAGACGCCGAGCCCCGGCGGCTTCAACATGGGGCAGGACGACTTCGTCCTCGTTCCCGACACCACCTATCAGAAGCAGTTCGGAATCAGGGGGCGGTGGGCGTTCGGCGGCGAGATGCGGGCGGTGATGATTGCCGCGGCCCCGCGCGAGGGCGTCGACCCCGAGGTCGCCATCCGGGACATCGAGCGCGTCATGCGCATCCGGCACGGGCTGCGGCTCGACGAGCCCAACGACTTCGAGTTCATCACCCAGGACGCGATGCTCGCCCTGTGGGACCAGATCAGCAGCGCCACGTTCCTGTCGCTGATCGTCATCTCGTCGATCGCGCTGATGGTCGGGGGCATCGGGGTGATGGCGATCATGACCATCTCGGTGACCGACCGCACCCGCGAGATCGGCACCCGCCGGGCCATCGGGGCGAGGCAGAGGGAGATTCTCTGGCAGTTCCTCCTCGAGGCCGCCTGCCTCACCGGCATCGGGGGGGTGATCGGCATCCTCCTCGGCAGCGGCATCGGCCTCGGCATCCACTGGGCGACGGGGTTCCCGGTGTCGCTGCCCTGGTGGTCGTTCGCCCTCGGCCTCGGGTTCTCCTGCGGCGTCGGCATCGTCTTCGGCATGTATCCCGCCATCAAGGCATCCAGCCTCGATCCGATCGAAGCCCTGCGCTACGAATAGACGGGATCCACCGCGTGGGTTCCTCGCGGTCCGAGTTGCGGCGCAGACGAACGACGAGCGACTGCTGCGCGCCCTTGCCCGCATCAGGAAGGCAGTGCGGGAGACGGCGGAGCAGATGCCGTCCCACGACGAATACATCGCCCGGCACTGTCCGGCGGAACCGGCCCGATCGTCCCGGGCCGGTCACGCGCCGGCGGGACGGCTGCGAAACCGGGCTCCGCGATGCCGGCTTGCGCTTCTCCGGCCGCGGGGAGACGACCACGACGCCACCACGTTACGCCTTCCGCAGTGCGTCGACGATCCGCAGCCGCGTCGCCAGCAGCGCCGGCACGGCCCCCGCCGCGAACCCGAGCAGAACCACGAGCACGCCGCCGGCCACGAGATCGCGCGTCGGGAGCAGAAACACCGTCAGGAAGCCGCCGGTCGGGTCGCCCCGGCCGATCAGCAGCCAGCCGATGCCGAGCCCGACCGACCCGCCGGCGACGGCCAGGGCGAGCGACTCGATCAGCACCAGCGCCAGCACCCGCCGGTCGGTGAAACCGAGCGTCTTCAGCACCGCCAACTCGTTCGTGCGCTCGCGGATCGACTGCGCCATGGTGTTGGCGGTGATGACGAGAATGGTGAAGAAGACCGCAGCCAGGATCGCGGTCACCATGGCGCCGATGTTGCCGATCTGGTCGGCGAAGCCCTGCAGGTACGCCTGTTCGGTGACGGTCTTCGTCTCGGCCGGCGAGTTGGCGAAGCGCGCGTCGATTGCCGCCGCCGCGTCCACCGACCGATCCGGATCGTCGACGCGGATGACGTACGGGCCCACGAACCGCACCCCCTCCGCGTTCGCCTCCGCCAGGTACTCGTGGTGGAAGAAGAACGTGGACGTGTCGTAGCCCTCCTGCGCCGCCTCGTAGATGCCGTCGACGGTGAACTCCCAGGTCGAACCGGTGGCGGTCCGCCAGATCGTCCCCTGGATCGGGATCCGGTCGCCCGCCTCCCAGCCGAACCGGTCCGCGGTCGTGCGCCCGACGATGGCGCCGGTGCGGTTGCGCAGCCACGCCTCGCGCTCTCCGTCGCTCAGCACGATCTCGGGATAGAGGCGCAGGTAGCTCTCGGGGTCCACCGCGAACTGCGCGAAGAAGTTCCGCGGCTCCTGGTAGACGCCGCCGAACCAGGAGATGTGGCTGATGTCGGCCACGCCGTCGACGGCGGCGATGCGGCCCAGGTAGCTCTCGGGCAGCGGCTGGATGAGCGACGTCTGAAAGGGTCGCTCCGTTCTCGGAGACGGTGGTGTGCATGCCCATCGGCATGGCGTCGATGTCCTCGTCCGTGGCCGCCAGACGCGCCGCCCGCCAGGCGTCGCCCATCGTGAGATCGGAATTCGTGCCGACTATGTTGCTCAGTATGGAGCCGGGCTGGAGCGCGTCGTCCTGGGTCACGACGCCGATCTGACGCCGCACCGCGGCGGCGTCGAGACGCGCCAGATTGCGCTTGTCGTAGTAGACGCCCCCCGACGTCGGCTCCTCCAACCCCAACGCCAGCCGCACCAGCGTGCTCTTGCCGGCGCCCGACTCTCCGACGACGGCGATGAACTCGCCGGGCTCGGCGCGGATCGTGACGTCGCCGAGGATGTCCGGGCCGTCCTTCTCGTAGCGGAAGCTCACCCGGTCGAACGCCAGCTCGCCGGTCAGTCGAATGTCGCCGCTCCCCGGCGGCGCCGGTTCGGGGGCGGCGGCGAGGATGGGCCGCACCTCGTCGCAGCTCGGCGCGAACGCGGCGATCGATTCGAAGGCGGCGCCCAGGGCCGCGATGGCGGTGAAGAACAGGGTGGACACCGCGAAGACGACGAGCAGGTCCGTCACCGGCAACTGCCCGGGTGCGGAGAAGAGCATGACCGCGAACACCGCGGCGCCGGCGAACACCGGAGGGGCGGCGCCGAGGGCGGCGACGTGCTCGCTACGCGCCGCGACGCTCGTCTCGGCCTGTTTCTGCGCCCGATAGAGGCGCGCCCAGGCGGCCAGGGCGGCCCCTTGCGCGCGCGCCGCGCGCAGCTTGCCGATGCCGGAGATGAACTGCACCAGGCTGCCGGCGACCTTCCGCGACGCCTCGAAATGGCGTCGATGGGGGCCGGTCTGGGCGGCGGCCAGCGCGGCCGCGGCGACGGTCGCGACCGTGCCGAGCGCGAGCAACAGCCAACCTGCCGCGGGGCTGTAGAAGAAGACGACCGCGAACGCCGGCAGCAGGAACACGACGGACAGCAGCGAGCTGGCGGCCGTGCCGGCCACCCGATCCCGAAGGCGTTGGAACGCCACGACCCGGGTGCCCAGCTCGCCGGCCGAGAGCCCCCTGAATGCGCCGAGCCGGGCGCGCAGGACCCGGTCCATCAGCGCCGCGCCGATGCGGGCGGCGGCGCGGGCCTCGAGGCGCATGACCGCGGTTCCGCGCAGCACGTGCGCCAGCGCCGCGATGAAGGACAGGCCCACGAGGACCAGCGTGAAGTGAAGCAGCGGCCCGGCCGCGCCGGCGGGAACCACCCGCTTGATCAGCGCGCCGATGGCGATGGCGGGCGCCAGCGACAGCAGTCCCGAAACCAGGCCGGTGACCGCCAACCGAGCCAGATCGGCGGCCAGGCCGGGGCCGGCGGCACGGACCAGGTTCCGCGGGCCCACGGCCTCGCGAGCCCCCCCGGCCAACGGCGCATAGACCTGCCAGGCGTCCTCGTCGAGCTCGCGGGCGGCCTGCCGGCCCAGCTTCTTCGCGCCGCCGGTGGCCGGATCCCAGGCCCGGTAGCGCCCCGCGGGGCCCGGCAGCAGCGCGACGGGACGGCGGTCGGGGCGGCGAAACGCCAGCATCGCGCCGCTGTCGCCCAGCCACCAGCGATCTTCGGCGGCGAGCCGTATGCGCCGGCGGCGCAGGCCGGACGAATCCAGTATCTCCCGCAGGCCGGGCGGTTCGTCGCGGCGCCGGTCTCCCCGGGGAACGCGTATGGCGAGCCCCTCGTGGCGGGCGACGGCGTGCAGCGCGGCGACGAGCGGGGTGGGGTGCGCGTCGCCCGGACGCTTCCGGCCGCGGGCGACCGCATAGAGGCCGCGGCGCGCACGCTGTTCGTCGAGACGACGCCAGGCGGCGTCCTCCTTCTGCAGGTTCACCGCGTCGGCCACCTGCAGGCGGAGGCTGACGGCCAGGCTGTCGAGGGCCAGCCGGAGGAGCTCCGGCAGCGCGGCGCCGAGCAGCCCGTCGATGCCGATGTCGCGCGCCAGGTCCGCCGACGACCTGACCGCCACGCCCGACGGGTCGGGCACGTCCACCCAGGCGGCCGGCGTGACGGGCATCAGGCCGGGGCCGTCCGGCCGGCCCCGCTCGGTGCCCAGGAAGGCGGCGCGCGGGTCGACGCCGGACAGCCAGACCACGCCGCGATCCGCGGTCAGCGTGCGGCGGCCGGCCGCGAAGTCCCGGGGACGAGGCGCGCGACCGCGGCCGGCCGCAGTTCGATGTGGCCGGCGACGACCGCCGCGACCTCCTCCACCCAGAGGTCGACCTGCCGGACGACCTCCGCCGCGACCGCGTCGGCGTCCGGCGGCGGCGGCCGGTTCGGGTCGCTCGCGCCGGCCGCGCGGCCCTCCCCGGGCCCGCCGCACAACGTCCGCAGCGGTACGCGGCGCAGCATGGAGGCCGGCAGTCCGCGGAGGATCGTCGTGAGTCCCGCGCCTGCGCCCCCGGCGAAACCGAAGATCAGTCGGCCGGCTTCGGCATGAGCGACGTGCGTGAACGACGATTCCACGACCCCGTTGCGGCATTCGACGACGAATATGTCGACGGCGCCGCGCTCCACGAACCAGGCGACGTCCGGGTCGTCGAGCGCCATCGGCAGGTTGTGGGCCGCCGGCGCCGCCTCGCAACCGGATACGACCAGCTCGCGCAGCGCGGTCCCCCGGTCCGTTTCCGGAGAGGCGCGTGAAGAGTCAGGCGGCATCGATCAGCCTCCGATACAGGCCGTCCTGGGCCAGGAGCTCTTCGTGCAGGCCGCGTTGCACCTCGCTGCCGCCCTGCAGCACGACGATCGTGTCGCTGTCGCGGATGGTGCTGAGACGGTGCGCCACGATCAGGCACGAGCAGCCCCGCCGCCGCAGGGCGGCGTCGATGCGCACTTCGGTCGGCGCATCGAGCGAGCTGGTGGCCTCGTCCAGAATCAGCAGGGACGGATTGCGCACCAGGGTGCGGGCGATCTCCAGGCGCTGCCGCTGCCCGCCGCTGAAGTTGCCGCCCCCTTCCGCGACCTGTGCGTCGTAGCCGCCGGGCCGGGCGACGATGACGTCGTGGATGGCGGCGTCCCGCGCCGCGTCCACCACGTAGCGATCCGGCACGGTGGGATTCCAGAACGTGAGGTTCTCGCGCACGGTCGCGCTGAACAACAGCGGATGCTGATCGACCATGCCCACGGACTCGGAGAAGACCTCGTGGGGGATGTCCTCGAGGCGGTGGCCGTCGAACAGGATCTCGCCGGACCAGGGCCGGTAGACCCCGGCGACGAGCAGGGCCAGCGAGGTCTTGCCGGACCCGGTGGGTCCGACCACCGCCACCCGTTCGCCCGGCTCGATACCGGGGAACACCGCGACAGCCAAGCGCATCGGGTCGCAGACGGTCCCTCGGGTGCCCCGGGAAGGCGAGACGCCGCCGGGCGCGACACCCGAGTCGCCGGCCCGACCCGTGCCGGGCCGGTCGTCTCACGAGTCTGTCGTGCACCCCTGTCGCTTGAGCGGGCGCCCGGACTGGCGTAGGATGTAGGTTTGCGCCGGTCGCGGTCGAAGAACACGGCGGTTCGGGTTCGGGAAACTGCGGCCGCGACGAGCGCGTTTGGCGGACCGCCGGGAGTCTGCGCGACGCAGAACGGTGCAGACTCCTGGCAGGGTCGGTTGGGCGCCAACCGGAGGCCGCAGCGCGACCTTGCGGTCGCGTTCGGCGACGATTGGCGGACCGGGAGGATACCCGAGCCATGAGAGTGTACGATGCGGACCAGATCCGTAATGTCGCGTTGGTGGGACACAGCGGCGCCGGCAAGACGCAGCTCGCCTCGGCCCTCCTGTTCGACGCCGGCGCCGTCAACCGCCTCGGGGCCGTCGACGACGGCACCACCATCACCGACTACGACGACGAGGAGATCGCGCGCAAGCACACGCTCTCGTCGAGCACGGCGTTCGCCGAGTGGAAGAAGACGAAGATCAACATCATCGACACGCCGGGCATGGCGAACTTCTTCAGCGACGCCTGCTGCGCGCTGCGGGTCGCGGACGCCGCCCTCGTGGTCGTCGATGCGGTGGCGGGCTCCGAGGTGCTGACCGAGAAGGTGTGGGCGGTCGCCGACGAGCTGGGCCTGCCCTGCGTCGTCGTGCTCAACCGCCTCGACCGCGAGCGGGCGAGCCTGCCCCGCTCGCTCGAGTCGCTGCACGAGGCCCTCGGCCGCACGGTGGTGCCGATCCACCTGCCCATCGGCGAGGAGAAGAACTTTCGCGGCGTGGTCGATCTCGTCGCCATGAAGGCGCTGACCTTCGACGCGGACGGCCGGACGGTCTCCGCCGGCGACGTGCCGCCCGAGCTCGCGGACGACGCCGACGCGGCCCGCGAGGCGCTCATCGAGCTGGTCGCCGAAGCCGACGACGCCCTCATGGAGCAGTTCTTCGAGTCGGGCACCCTGACCCAGGAACAGTTGGAGGCGGGGCTCAGGACCGCCACCGCGGCGCGGCAGGTGTTCCCCCTCGTGTGCACGTCGGCCACCGCCAACATCGGCATCCAGCCCTTGCTCGACGCCGTCCTCGCGTATCTTCCGTCCCCGACGCAGCGGACCCTGCCCGTGGTCGATTCGGAGGGGAACCCGGCGACCCCCGACTCGCCCGACGGCGCCGCCGCCCTGGTGTGGAAGACGGTGGCGGACCCGTTCGCGGGACGGATCACCATGTTCCGGGTGGCGAGCGGCTCGATCGCGGCGGACTCGACGGTCCAGAACGTCAGCCAGGGTGTCGGCGAGCGCATCGGCGCCATCACCCTCATGCAGGGCAAGACCCAGACCGGCGTTCCCGAGATACGGGCGGGCGACCTCGGTGCGGTCGCCAAGCTGAAGGAGACTCGAACCGGCGACACGCTGGCGCCGAAGGACACCGCGTGGCGCTTCCCGCCGTTCCAGTTCACCGAGCCGGTGCTCTCCTACGCCATCGAGCCGAAGAGCCGCGGGGACGAGGAGAAGATCAGCACGGCCCTCCAGCGGCTGCAGGAGGAGGACCCGACCATCCGCTACGCGCGCGACGCCCAGACCTCGCAGTTGCTCCTCTCCGGACAGGGACAGCTTCACATCGAGGTGACCGTCGCCAAGCTCAAGCGGCGCTTCGGGGTCGAGGTGAACCTGAAGCTGCCGCGAATCCCCTATCGCGAGACCATCAAGGCATCCACCGAGGCGCACGGGCGCCACAAGAAGCAGACCGGCGGGCACGGGCAGTTCGGGGACTGCAAGATCAAGGTGGCGCCGCTGCCGCGGGGCGAGGACTTCCAGTTCGTCGACGAGATCTTCGGGGGCGCCATCCCGCGCGGGTTCATCCCCGCCGTGGAGAAGGGCATCCAGGAAGCGCGGACGCGAGGATATCTCGCGGGCTATCCGATGGTCGACTTCCAGGTGACCCTGTACGACGGGTCGTTCCACCCCGTCGACTCGAACGAGATGTCATTCAAGATGGCGGGGCGGCTGGCGTTCCGCGACGCGATGTCGCGAGCCAGGCCGACGCTGCTCGAGCCGGTCATGAACGTCGAGGTCTACGCGCCGAGCGACTACGCCGGCGACCTGATGGGAGACCTGAACGGCCGCCGGGGCAAGATCGGCGGCATGGAGACGCGCGGCTCCTCGACCTCGATCAAGGCCGAGGTTCCGATGGCCGAGATGCTGACCTACGAGCAGCAACTGACCTCGGCCACCGGCGGCCGCGGGTCGTACCACATGGAGTTCTCGCACTATGAAGAGGTGCCGGCGCACATCCTGCAAAAGGTCATAGCGGAGGCCAAGGCGGAACGCGGCGAGGACGACGACAAGGACAACTGAGGGGCTACGCGGTGTCGTCGGACTTCTCGGCGTCCTGCCCGCGCCGCAGGCGCTTCGCGGCGGCGCGCAGGCGGCCGCCCATCCCCTTCTTCTTCGAGGCTTCCGCCGCCGGCGCCGCGTCATCGGCGTCCCGATCCTCGCTCGGATCGTACTCGCTGCCCACCAGCTCGATCTGCGCGACCTCGGCCGCGTCGCCCTGGCGGCGGCCGAGATGCAGCACCCGCGTGTAGCCGCCCGGCCGTTCGGCGAAACGGGGCGCGATCGTGCCGAACAACTTGCCGGCGATCTGCTTGTCGGCGATGTCCCGCGCCACGAGCCGGCGCGCGTGCAGGGCGCGCGTGGTTGCCGTGCCATCCTCGATGCCGCGCTTGGCCAGCGTGATCAGGCGCTCGACGAACGGACGCAGCTCCTTCGCCTTGGCCAGGGTCGTATCGATCCGCTCGTGGCGCAACAGCATCGTGGCCTGATTGCGCAACGTGGCGAGTCGATGCTCGGTCACCCGACCCAGCTTCCGGTGCGCTACTCGATGACGCATGCTTCCGTTTCCCCTCGTGCGGCCCCTACTGGCCTTCCGTCTCGGCGTCGGTCCCCGGCTGATCGAACCGCATGCCGAGGCCGAGCCCCATCTGCTGAAGTATGTCCTTGATCTCGTTGAGCGACTTGCGGCCGAAGTTCTTCGTGCGGAGCATCTCGGCCTCGGTCTTCTGCACGAGCTCGCGAATCGTCCGAATGTTGGCGTTCTTCAGGCAGTTGTAGGACCGGACCGAGAGCTCGAGCTCCTCGACGCTCTTCTCGAGATGCTCGTTCGCCACCGACAGCATCTCGCCATCCGGCTCGGCCGGCGCGTCGCCCGACTCGTCGAGATTGACGAAGATGCTCAGGTGCTCCCGCACCAGCCTGGCTCCGAGCGAGATCGCCTCGCGGGCGGTCACCGAGCCGTTGGTCCACACGTCGACGGTGAGCTTGTCGTAGTCGGTGGTCTGACCGAGGCGGGCGGCTTCGACAAGGTAGTTGACCTTGCGCACCGGGGAGTGGACCGAGTCGACGGGGATCCAGCCGATGCCGAGATCCTCGTCGAGATTCTTCTCCGCGGAAACGTAGCCCCGCCCCTGCTTGACCCGCATCTCCATGTGCAGCGAGCCGCCGTCGGCCACGGTCGCGACATGCAGATCGGGATCCAGAACCTCCACCGCGGCATCGACCTCGAGATTCCCCGCCTTGACCACGCCCGGCTTGTCGGCCCGCAGATACAACGTCTTCGTCTCGTCGGTGTGCAGCTTGATGGGAATCTGCTTCAGGTTCAGGATGATGTCGGTCGCGTCCTCCACGACGCCCGGAATCGGCGAGAACTCGTGGAGCACGTTGTCGATCTTGACGCTCGTGACCGCGGCGCCCTCGATGGCGGACAACAGCACCCGGCGCAGCGCGTTGCCGATCGTGGTCCCGAAACCGCGCTCGAACGGCTGGGCGGAGAACCTGCCGAACCGATCGGTCAGCGTCTCCGCATCGAACTCCAGCCGTTTCGGTCGCTGGAAGCCTTTCCACAACATCAAGTCAGTCCTTTCCTGTGACCGGAACCGCTTCTCTACTTCGAGTACAGCTCGACGATCAACTGCTCCTGCACCGGCAGGTTGATCTGCTCGCGCGTCGGGAGCGCGGCGACCCGCCCCGTCATGGTGGACGCGTCGAAATCCAGCCAGTCGGGGATCCCCCGTCCCTTCACCTCCTCGATGGCGTAGAGAATCGCCGGCTGCTTCGCGCTGCGCTGCCTGACGCTGACGGCGTCGCCGGCCTTCAGCGAGAACGACGGAATGTCGGCCCGCCGGCCGTTCACCTGCACGTGGCCGTGCCGGACGAGCTGCCGGGCCTGGGGCCGGGACGTCGCGAGCCCGAGCCGGTAGACGACGTTGTCGAGCCGGCACTCGAGCAACTGCAGCAGCGTCTCGCCGGTGATGCCCCGCTGCCGCTCGGCCGCCGCGAAGTACCGCCGGAACTGGTTCTCGAGCACCCCGTAGGTGCGCTTGACCTTCTGCTTCTCGCGAAGCTGCGACCCGTAGCCCATGACCTTGCTGGGGCGACGGCGCCGTCCCTGCTGGCCGGGCGGGACGTTGCGCTTGTCGATGGCGCACTTCTCCGCGTAGCAACGCTCGCCCTTCAGGAAGAGCTTCATGCCCTCGCGGCGGCAAAGCCGGCAAACGGGTCCTGCGTATCGTGCCATGCTGATTTGCTCCTCGCCTCGTGCCGGCTACACGCGCCGCCGCTTCGGAGGCCGGCAACCGTTGTGAGGAATGGGCGTCACGTCGCGAATCGACTTCACGCTGAGGCCCGCCGACGCCTGCAGGGCGCGAATGGCCGACTCGCGCCCGCCGCCCGGCCCCTTGACCCTCACGTCGACGGTGCGCATGCCCACCGCCTTGGCCCCGTGCCCGGCCCGGATCGCCGCCTGGGTCGCCGCGAACGGCGTGCCCTTCCGCGAGCCGCGGAAGCCGATGCCGCCGGCGCTCGACCACGCCACGACGTTCCCCTCGGTATCGGCGATCGTGATGATGGTGTTGTTGAACGACGCCTGGATGTGCACGATCCCGTGGTGCACGACCCGCTTGTCGCGCTTCTTCTTGAAGGTCTTCTTGCGCTTGGCCGGCCGCTTGCTCGGTGTCGGAACCGAGGCGTCGACCGTCTCCAGCTTAGCCATTGGCGAACAGTCCTTTCCTCAACTAGCTCGTCCGCTTCTTCGCGACCGCTCCCCGGCGCGGCCCCTTCCGCGTTCGCGCATTCGTCTGCGTCCGCTGACCGCGAACGGGCAGGTTGCGGCGATGGCGCATGCCGCGGAAGGACCCGACCTCCATCAACCGCTTGAT
Source organism: Vicinamibacterales bacterium (assembly GCA_965215105.1). Lineage (GTDB taxonomy): Bacteria > Acidobacteriota > Vicinamibacteria > Vicinamibacterales > UBA8438 > JAJEEA01. Next base: position 5,893,284 of record OZ244051.1, on the reverse strand, counting down.
GTTCATGGTGATCTCCTTTCGGAGATCGCCCTCCACGCGGCCCTGTTCCTCGATGACCCGGCTGATCTTGCGGACGTCGTCCTCGGAGAGATCCTTGATCCGGATGTCGGGATCGACTCCGGCCTCCGTCAGGATCGACCCGGAACGATGGTCGCCTATCCCGAAGATGTACGTCAGCCCGGTTTCGATGCGCTTGCTCCGTGGAAGATCGACACCCGCAATTCGAGCCATGATCCGGCCTCACCCCTGTCGCTGCTTGTGCTTCGGATTCGAGCAGATCACGCGCACCACGCCGGAGCGTCGCACGATCTTGCACTTGTCGCAGATTCGCTTCACCGATGCTCGTACCTTCATGCCACGTCCTCGAGTCCGTCCTCGGACCAGTCTCGCCGGCCGGCGCCTGAACGGGCCGGGCGTCGCAATGCCGCCGCCGCGGCCGCTCGTTGCGTCGACCGGCCGCGTCAGTGGACGGATGCCGGCCCCGCCGTCCGCATCGCAGCCGGGCCGGCGCCGGCAACGCCCGCGCGGGTCAGCACGTCGGGGCCGACCTCGGTGATCGCCACCGTGTGCTCGAAGTGCGCCGCGAGGCTGCCGTCGCGGGTCACCGCGGTCCAACCGTCGCCCAGCACCTTGACCGCCGGCCGGCCCAGGGTGACCATCGGCTCGATGGCGAGGACCATGCCGGTCTCCAGCCTCGGCCCCTGGCCCGGCTCCCCGTAGTTCGGAATCTGCGGCTCCTCGTGCAGCGCGACTCCGATGCCATGGCCGACGAACTCCCGGACCACCGAGAACCCGTGCGCCTCCACGTGCCGCTGCACGTGGTGTCCGATGTCGGAGACGTGTCCGCCGACGCGGACCTGCGCGATGCCGCGCTCCAGCGCCTCCCGGGTGACCCGAAGCAGCTCCGAGACTCGATCCGGAACCCCGCCGACGGGCACCGTGATGGCCGAGTCGCCGTAGTAGCCGCCGAGCACCACGCCCATGTCGAGCGACACGATGTCGCCGTCGACCAGCGGCGCCGACGACGGAATGCCGTGCACCACGGCCTCGTTCACCGATGCGCACAAGGTCGCCGGATAGCCCTGGTACCCCTTGAACGCGGGCACCGCGCCGGCCGCCCGAATCTGTCGTTCCGCCACCGTGTCGAGCTCCAGCGTCGAGACCCCGGGCGCCACCAGCCGGCGAAGCTCGGCCAGCACCTGCGCCACCAGGCCGTTGGCCGCCCGCATGCGCTCTAACTCGGCCGGCGATCTGCGGGCGATCATGCGCGGGCCTCCCCCGCCGGGACACGCCGCCCCGCCGCCCGGTCCGCGAGCACCGCGTCGACCGCGGCGGCGAGCGCCGACCCCACCTCGGCCGGACCCCGGTCTCCGTCGACGGCGCGGAACGAGGGGCGCTGCGAATAGTAGTCGACGAGCGGCCGGGTCGCGTCGGCGTAGACCCGCAACCGCTCCCGCACGACCGACTCGGTGTCGTCGCTCCGCAGCACGAGCTCGCCGCCGCACCGGCCGCAACGCGAGCCCCGCGACAGGTCGACGCTGGTCGCCTGACCGCATTCCCCGCAGACCCGCCGCCGCGCGAGCCGGGCCACGAGCGCGTCGTCGGGCACGGCGATGTCGATGACGATCAGCGGCGGACGTCCGGTCATGATCTCGTCGAGGGCCACCGCCTGAGCCACCGTGCGGGGGAAGCCGTCGAGCACGAAGCCGCCCGCGACGTCCTCCCCGTCGAGGCGCTCCCGCACGATGGCGATCATCAGCTCGTCGTCGACGAGGCGCCCCGCCTCCATCGTCGCCTTGGCCCGGCGGCCGAGCTCGGAGCCGGACCTGACCGCGTCCCGCAGGATGTCTCCCGTGGAGATCTGCGGTATCCCGTGCCGCCGGGCGAACTCGACGCCCTGCGTTCCCTTGCCGGCGCCGGGCGGACCCAGGACGACGAGGTTGATCGCGGAACCCACGGAGACGGTCACCCCTCGGACTCCCCCCCTAGCCGCGACGACCCCGGATGCGGGTCTTCCGCATGAAGCCGTCGTAGTGCCGCATGATCAACTGCGACTCGACCTGCTGCACGGTGTCCATCGACACCCCGACGATGATCAGCAGCGAGGTCCCCCCGAAGTAGAACGTGACGTTGAGGCCGTCGGTGATCCACCGCGGTGTGACCGCGTCGAGGGAGTCGCCGATGAACGGGATCGCGGCGACGCGGAACCCCACGATCATCAGGTCGGGGAGTATCGCCACGATCGCCAGGTAGATGGCCCCCACCAGCGTGATTCGGGTGAGGATGGTGTCGATGTACTCCGCGGTCCGCTTGCCCGGCCGGATGCCCGGCACGAACCCGCCGTACTTGCGCATGTTCTCGGCGACGTCGTCCGGATTGAAGATGATCGCCGTGTAGAAGTAGGCGAAGAAGATGATGCCCCCCATGTAGAGGAGGTAATAGAGGGGCATGCCGTTCGCCAGGTTCTCCGTGATGCCCTGCGCCCACGCGGTGTCGGGCATCGCGGAGGTGATGGTCGCGGGGAACGCGAGCAGCGACGAGGCGAAGATGACGGGAATGACCCCGCCGGTGTTCACCTTCAGGGGGATGTGGGTGCTCGTGCCGCCGTACATGCGCCGTCCCACGACCCGCTTCGCGTACTGCACGGTGACCCGGCGCTGCCCGCGCTCGATGAACACCACCGCCCCGATGACGAGGATCATCAGGATGGACAGCATCAGCAGGCGGAACAGTCCCATCTGGCCGGTGCGCAACTGATCGAGGGTGTTCAGGACCGCCGCGGGCAGGTTCACGACGATGCCCGCGAAGATGATCAGCGACATGCCGTTGCCGATTCCCCGCTCGGTGACCTGCTCGCCCAGCCACATGATGAAGCAGGTGCCGGTGGTGAGGGTCAGGACCACCAGCAGGCGGAAGCCCCAGCCGGGCTCGTACACCAGCGGCAGGCCGCCGGCGATGTTGGTCTGGCTCTCGAGCCAGAAGGCGATGGCGAACGCCTGCACCACGCACAGCAGCAGCGTGCCGTAGCGGGTGTACTGGGTGATCTTCCGGCGCCCGAGCTCGCCCTCCTTCGAGAGGCGCTCCAGGTACGGCCAGACCACGGTCAGGAGCTGCAGGATGATCGACGCGCTGATGTAGGGCATGATGCCCAGCGCGAAGATGGTGACCTGGGCGAGGTTGCCGCCCGAGAACATGTTGTAGAGCCCGAACATCGTCCCGGCCGCCTGCTCCGCGAGTATCGCGAGCGCGTCGGTGTTCACGCCCGGGGTCGGGATGACGCTGCCGAGGCGGTAGACCGCGAGTATGGACAACGTGAACAGCACCCGGGTGCGCAGATCCGAGATCGCGAAGACGTTCCGCAGGCTGTCAAGCATCGATGCGCCCCTTGCCGGTCAGGTTCCGATCCGTTCCGGCGTTCACCCCGTCACGACCTCCGTCCGTCCCCCGGCTCCGGCGATGAGCTCGGCCGCCTTCCGGCTGAACTTGTGAGCCTTGACCGTCAACGCGACGTCCAGGCTCCCCCGGGCCAGGACCTTGACGAGCCGGGCGTTCGAGCGCACGAGGCCCGAGTCCCGCAACACGTCGGGAGTCACCTCGGTGTCGGCCTCGAACCGCTCGGCCAGCGTGTCCAGGTTGACGACGGCGTACTCCACCCGAAACGGATTGAAGAACCCCCGTTTCGGCACCCGGCGGTGCAGCGGCATCTGGCCGCCCTCGAAACCGCGCTTCCGGCGGTATCCCGACCGGGACTTCTGCCCCTTGTGCCCTCGCCCCGACGTCACGCCGGAACCGGACCCGTAGCCTCTGCCCACGCGCTTCTTCCGGCGGCGGGCGCCGGTGGGCGGTCTCAGATCGCTCAAGCTCATCGTCAGCCCTCGACCTCGGTCACGCGGACCAGATGCCGAACCTTCCGGATCATGCCGCGGATGGACGGCAGGTCCTGCAGCTCGACGGTGTGGTTCAGCCGCCGCAACCCCAGCCCCCGCACGACCTTCGCCTGGCGCTTGTCGAAGCCGATGGTGCTCCGCACCAGCGTCACGCGCACGCGCCCGGCGCCCGGCGCCGTCGTATTCGTCGTCTCCATGTGCCCAACCCGCCTGTCGCCTGACCGCTCTGCCCGGCGCCCGACCGATCCCGCGGATTCCTAGACCGCCGTCAGTTCCTCGAGATCGACGCCTCGCAGCCGCGCGACCGACACCGGATCCTTCAGCTCCATCAGTCCGGTGAAGGTGGCCCGCACGACGTTGTGCGGATTCTGCGTCCCCAGAGACTTGGTCAGGATGTTCTGCACGCCGGCCGACTCGAGGACCGCGCGCACCGCGCCGCCGGCGATGATGCCGGTGCCGTCGGGAGCCGGCTTCAACAGGACCCGGCCGGCCCCGAAGCGCCCGACCACCATGTGCGGTATCGTCGTGCCGGCGAGGGGCACCCGGAGCAGGGCCTTCTTGGCCGCTTCGATTCCCTTCTTGATGGCCGACGGCACCTCCTTGGCCTTGCCCACCCCGAACCCGACCACGCCGTGGCCGTCGCCCACGACCACGAGGGCGCTGAAGCTCAGGTTCTTGCCGCCCTTGACCACCTTCGTGACGCGGTTGATCGAGACGACCGTGTCCTTGAGGTCGAAATCGTTGGGATCGATCTTGGCTCGCATCTGGCTCATGTCGTTTCCCGGCACCACTGTCACCCGCGGCGGCAGCATGATGCTCCGTCGGCGCGGGCCCTCGCCGCAGGCTCCTAGAATCGCAGGCCGGCCTCCCTCGCCGCGTCCGCGACCTTGCGGACGCGGCCGTGATACAGGAACCCGCCCCGATCGAAGACCACGCTCCGGATGCCCTTCTCGAGCGTCCGCGCCGCAATCAGCCGTCCGACCACCTCGGCGCCGGCGACGTTCCCGCCGGAGGCGCCGTCCGTGAAGCTCGCCTTGACCGCGGGCTCGGTGCTGGACGCCGACGCCAACGTGGTGCCGTTCGAGTCGTCGATGACCTGGACCGCGATGTGCCCCAGGCTCCGGAACACCGACATCCTCGGGCGGTCCGACGTCCCGCTGAGCTTCTTGCGCTGACGCAGTGCAATCCGGCGTCGCCGGTCCTTCTTCGTCTTGACCTTCATGACACGTTCGACCCCAGGAGCCGGCTAGGCCCCCGTCTTGCCGACCTTCTTCTTGAGCACCTCGCCCGTGTAGCGGATTCCCTTCTGCTTGTACGGGTCCGGCTTGCGGAGGCTCCGGATGTCGGCGGCCACCTGCCCCACCGCCTGGCGGTTCACGCCCGACACCACCAGATGCGTCTGGTTCTCCACCGCCACCGAGATGCCGTCGGGCACGTCGAACACCACCGGATGCGAGTAGCCGAGCGACAGCGTGAGCCGCTGGCCGGCCACCTCGGCCCGATAGCCGATGCCCACGATGTCCAGCTCCTTCCTGAACCCCGCCGACACGCCGGTCACGGCATTCGCGACGAGACTGCGCCCGAGGCCGTGGAACTTGGCCATCGCGCGATCCTCGCGCTCGGGGCGCGCGCGCAGCACCCCGTCCTCCATCTCGATCACGATCCCCGGCGGCAGGGGCTGCCGCATGGTTCCCTTCGGCCCCTTGGCCTCCACCGCGTCGGCCGTGACCTGCACGCTGACTCCGGCCGGAATCGGGATCGGCCGCTTGCCCACTCGCGACATCTCGTCACTCCACCGCCCGGCTCACCAGACGTTGCACAACACTTCGCCGCCCACGCCCATCTTCACCGCTTCGCGCCCGGTCATGACCCCGCGCGAGGTGGTGAGAATGCTGGTGCCGAGGCCGGCAAGGACCGGGGGCACGCTGTCCCGGCCGCAGTAGACGCGACGGCCGGGCCGGCTGACGCGCTGAATCCCGGAGATGACGTTCTCGCCGCGGGATCCGTACTTCAACTGGATTCGAATCATCGGACGCGCCTGCTGCCCCCGTTCGACGACGACGTCCACCATCCTGAACGACTGGATGTACCCCTCGCTCTGCAGAATCCTCGCGATCTCCGTCTTGAGCCGCGATGCCGGGACGTCCACGCGCCGGCGGTGCGCGGCGGTCCCGTTGCGGATTCTCGTCAACATATCGGCGATCGGATCAGTCATGTCTCTCTTGTCTGCCGACCCCGCGCCCGGCGACGCGGCGCCCGGTATCGTCACCAACTGCTCTTGGTCACTCCCGCGATGTCGCCCTCGAGCGCGAGCCGCCGGAAGCACAGGCGGCAGAGCGCGAACTTGCGGATGAACCCCCGCGGCCGGCCGCACAGGCGGCAGCGGTTGCGAAGCCGCACCTTGAACTTCGGCGGCTTCTCCTCCCTGACCATCTTCGCAATCGTCGCCATCGAGCTCCCCTCGCCTTCGCCCGCCAATCGCCGCCCGCGGCGCCGCTTGACGCCCAACCAACCCTCCAGGAAGCGGGCCGTTCCACGGCGCGCTCTCCTAGTTCGTCCGGAACGGCATCCCCATGAGCTGGAGCAGCCGGCGCCCCTCTTCGTCGGTCCTGGCCGTGGTCACCACCGAGATGTTCATCCCCCGCGACTTGTCGACCTTCATGTAGTCGATCTCGATGAACATCAGTTGATCCGGAAGACCCAGCGTGTAGTTGCCGCGGCCGTCGAACCCCTTGGGGGAAACGCCGCGGAAGTCCCTGACGCGGGGCAGCGCGATGGAGATCAGCCGGTCGAGAAACTCGTACATGCGCTCCCGGCGCAGCGTGACCACCGAGCCGATCGGCATGCCCTGACGAAGCTTGAACTGGGCTATCGACTTCCGGGCCCGCGTCGTCAACGGCTTCTGGCCGGTGATTCGCGTGAGGTCGTCGCTTCCCGCATCGATCAGCTTCACGTTCTGCGTGGCCTCGCCGAGGCCCATGTTCACGACGATCCGCTGAATCTTGGGCACCGCCATGAGGTTGGTGTACCCGAACTCCTTGGTGAGCGCGGGCACCACGTTCTCGTGATAGCGCGCTCTCAGTCGACTCGTCATCGATCCACGACCCCGTCGCACTTGCGGCAGACCCGAACCTTGCGGCCGTCGCCGAGAAGGCGTTTTCCGATCCGTACCGGCGCGCCGCACTCCGGACAGATGAGCTGCACGTTCGAGGCGTGCAGCGACGCCTCGCGCTCCACGATGCCGCCCTTCACGTTCTGCCTCGGGTTCGGGCGGGTATGGCGCTTGATGATGTTCACGCCCTCGACGATCAACCGGTTCTTGGCCGGCACGAGCTGCAGGACGCGTCCCCGCTTCCCCCGGTCCCTGCCCGTGATGACGACCACGTTGTCGTTCTTCCGGATGGGGGTCTGTAGTCTCGACATGGCTCACACGCTCGCGGCTTCAGAGTACTTCCGGGGCCAGGGAGATGATTCTCATGAACTTGCGTTCCCGAAGCTCACGCGCCACCGGCCCGAAGACCCGCGTCCCGATTGGTTCGCCCTGCTCGTTGACCAGGACCGCCGCGTTCCGATCGAAACGGATGTAGCTGCCGTCGCGCCGACGGTGCTCCTTCGCCGTCCGCACGATCACGGCCCGCACGACCTGGCCCTTCTTGACGGCCGAACGCGGGGCCGCTTCCTTCACCGATGCCGTAACGAGGTCACCCAGCTTCGCGAAGCGACCGGTCGACCCGCCGATCGGGTTGATGACCGCGATCTTCCGGGCCCCGGAATTGTCCGCGACCTCGAGGATCGATTGCATCTGGATCATGGTTCTGTGCTCGCTCTGCCGGGGACCGGAGTCCCTTGGCCCGCCAATCGCCGCCTGCGGCTCCACTCGACGCCCGACCCTCGGGGGAGTCGGCGCCCCGGAGGCGCGCCGTTCAACGGCGCGGAATCCCGGCCGCCCTAGACGACCCTCGCCCGTTCGACCACCCGCACGACCGCCCAGCGCTTGCGCCGACTGAGAGGCCGGGTCTCGACGATGGCGACGACGTCGCCTTCACTCGCTTCGTTGCCCGGATCGTGAGCCATGAACTTCGACGTGCGGCGCTGAATCTTGCCGTACAGTCCATGGCGGACGCGGCGCTCGACGGCCACGACGACGCTCTGATCCATCTTGTCGCTGACGACGACGCCCTGGATTTCTGCCTTAGTCCCCATCCGCTGCTTCTTTCCTGTCGCTCGCCGGCGCCTCGATGCCGATCACGTACCCGCGCAGGAGCGTCTTGACCCGGGCCAGGTCGCGACGGGTCCGACGCAGCTTGTTGGCCGCCTCCTGCTGGCCCATCGACTTCTGAAGCCGAAGGCGGAACACCTCCTCGGCCAGCTCCCGCTCGCGCTGCTCGAGATCCGACACGCCGAGCTCGCGAAGTTCCGTAATCGCCGTCATGACGCCTCGTCTCCGCCGAACCGGGTCGCGAACCGGGTATGGATGGGCAGCTTGGCCGCGGCCAGACGCATCGCCTGCCGCGCCACCGCCGCTTCGACCCCTTCCATCTCGAAGAGAATGCGCCCCGACTTCACCACCGCGACCCACTGCTCGGGTGCGCCCTTGCCCTTGCCCATCCGGGTCTCCTGCGGCTTCTTGGTGATCGGCTTGTCGGGAAACACCCGAATCCAGATCTTCCCGCCGCGCTTGATGGACCGGGTCATCGCCACCCGCGCCGCCTCGATCTGGCGATCCGTCAGCCAGCACGGCTCCATGGCCCGAAGGCCGTAGTCGCCGAACGACACCGTCGAGCCCCGCCACGCCTTGCCGGTCATGCGACCGCGGTGCTGCTTCCGGTGTTTGACCTTCTTCGGCATCAACATGACTGCTACCTCGCAGGTGGCCCGGGAACCTCGCGGCGAACGTCCGGCCCGCCAATCGTCGCCCGCGGCGCCGTCCGGCGCCCAACCAGCCCTCCAGGATCCCGACGCGGACCTCTAGGCGCGGGCTCCGCGGCGCGGCACCCGGTACTCCTCGTCGCGGGCCAGCCGCGGCTCGTGACGGTCGCCCTTGTACAGCCACACCTTCACGCCGATCTGGCCGTAGGTGGTGTTGGCCTCGGCGAACCCGTAGTCGATGTCCGCCCGCAGGGTCTGCAGCGGCAACTGCCCGTGCAGATACCACTCGGTGCGCGCGATCTCCGCGCCGTTCAGGCGTCCCCCCACCCGCACCTTGATGCCGCGGGCCCCGAACCGCAGCGCCGACTCGACCGCCTTGCGCATCGCGCGCCGGAAGGCGACGCGCTTCTCGAGCTGCAGGGCGACCGACTCGCTGATCAGTTGCGCATCGAGCTCGGGCTTCTGAATCTCCTGGATGTTGATGAAGACCTCGCGCTTGGTCCGCCGCTGGATCTCGGTCTTGAGCTTGTCGACCTCGGTGCCCTTGCGCCCGATGATGATGCCCGGCCGCGACGTGCAGATGTCGATCTTCAACTTGTTGGCGGCGCGCTCGATCTCGATCTTGGACACGCCCGCGTGCTTGAAACGCTTCTTCAGGTCGGACCGCAACGAGAGGTCCTCGTGCAGGAGCTTGGCGTAGTCGCGGTCGGCATACCAGCGCGATCGCCACGTCTTGTTGAACCCCAGCCTGAACCCGTACGGGTGAACCTTCTGCCCCATCTCGTCAACCTCCGGCCGGCGCGCGGCGCGGGCTCCTAGTCGCTCGAACGCCTCCTCGGCCTCCGCGAGGAGCGCCGCTTCGAACCCCGTCGGGAAGAACCCGCGCCGGCCCCGCCCGCCCCGGGCTCGCCGGCTGGAACGGCCTCCGGCCGCTCCACGACATGCACGGTGAGGTGCGCGGTCCGCTTGACGATGCGGAACGCGCGGCCCATCGGCGCCGGGCGGATACGCTTCATCGACGGCCCCTGGTCGGCGTAGCACCTGGCCACGAACATGCGGTCGATGTCGCCGGCCGCGCCTTCCTTCTGCTCCGCATTCGCCACCGCGGAGCGGAGCACCTTGGCGATGGCGCCGGCGATGCGCTTCCGGGAGAAACGCAGGGTGGCCAGCGCCCGATCCACGCTCTGCCCGCGAATCAGGTCCATCACCAGCTTGGCCTTCTGGGCCGACGTCCGGACGTAGCGCGCCGTGGCGCGACCTTCGATCATCGTCATCTGCCCTTGCCGACGGAGGCGGCCTTGTCGCGCTTGCTCGTATGCCCTCGAAAGAGCCGGGTCGGCGAGAACTCGCCGAGCTTGTGCCCGACCATGTTCTCGGTCAGATACACGGGGATGAACTTCTTCCCGTTGTGCACCGCGATGGTATGGCCGACCATCTCGGGTATGACCGTCGACCGGCGAGACCAGGTCTTGATGACCCGGCGGTCCCCGCTGTTGTTCATGCGTTCGACCTTCTCGAGCAGCGGAATGTCGACGAACGGTCCCTTCTTCAGCGATCGACTCATTGACGCCTCGTCTCAATCCCCGCCCGCGAACGACCGCCCCGCGAACCCTCCGCCACCCGTCGCGTGCGGCGCCCGGTCGGCTGGCGCGCTCCCCGCGGCGCTCCTCACTTGCGCCGCCGTCGGCGCTGGACGATGAACTTGTCCGACGGCTTCCGGCTTCGGGTCTTGTACCCCTTGGTCGGCACGCCCCACGGAGACACCGGATGGCGGCCGCCGGCGGCCTTGCCCTCCCCGCCGCCGAGCGGGTGGTCGACGGGGTTCATCGCGACCCCGCGGACGTTGGGCCGGCGCCCGAGCCAGCGCTTTCGGCCCGCCTTGCCCAGCGACACGTTCTCGTGATCGACGTTGCCGACCTGGCCGATGGTGGCCACGCACTCCTTCAGCACCCGGCGGACCTCGCCCGACGGCAGCCGGACCGACACGTAGCCGCCTTCCTTGGCCACGAGCTGCACGCTCGCCCCCGCGCTGCGGGCGAGCTGACCGCCCTTGCCCGGCTTGAGCTCCACGTTGTGCATCTGGGTGCCGAGCGGGATGTTCTTGAGGGGCAGGGTATTGCCGGGAAGGATGTCGACACGGTTGCCCGCGATGACGGTGTCGTTCACGGCAACGCCGGCCGGGTGCAGGATGTACCGCTTCTCGCCGTCCGCGTAGGTCACCAACGCGATGCGCGCGGACCGGTTCGGGTCGTACTCGATGGTCGTCACCCTCCCCGGAACGTCGTGCTTGTCCCGCTTGAAGTCGATGATGCGGTAGGTGCGCTTGTGCCCGCCGCCCCGCTGCCAGATCGTGACGCGGCCCCGATTGTTGCGGCCGCCCGACTTGGGCAACGGCTCGGTCAGGGGCTTGTACGGCTTCGTCTCGGTGATCTCGTCGAACGTCTGCACCGTCTGGAAGCGCCGCCCCGCCGACGTCGGCTTGTACTTGCGGATAGTCATGGTCGTTCTAGGCGCCTTCCAGGAACTCGGGCACGGTCTCGCCGTCACGCAACCGGACGTACGCCTTCTTCCAGTCGGGACGCTGGCCCGAGAAGCGGCCCTGACGCTTGATCTTGCCGTGATTGATGGACGTGCGCACGCTGGCGACCTTCGACCCGAGCAGTCTCTCGACCGCCTGCTTGATCTCGATCTTGGTGGCCCCCATCGCGACCTCGAGCACGATCGTGCCCGTGTCCTCGCGCTGGATGGTGGTCTTCTCCGTGACGAGGGCCCGCCGAATGACCTCGGTCTCTCTCATGATTCCAGAACCTGAGTGAGCCGCTCGACGGCGGCGCGCGTCATCACCAGTTGCCGGGCATCGACGACATCCCTCGCGCCGAGGCGCCCCGTCGCCACGAGATGGACGTCGCGGAGATTGCGCACGGCCAGCGCCAGCCTGGCATCCGGCTGCACGTCGACCAGCAATGCCTTGGACGCCACGTCGAGCCGGTCCAGCAACTCGACGGCGAGCCGCGTGCGCGGCTCGTCGACCGCGAGCCGATCGACGACGAGGACCCCGCCGCCCGCGAACTTCTCCGTCAACGCGGCCCGCAACGCGCCGCGCACCATCTTCTTCGGCAGCCGGTACGCGTAGCTCCGCGGCTGGGGGCCGAAGACGATGCCGCCGGAGCGCCAGATCGGATTGCGGCTCTCGCCGACCCGTGCGCGACCCGTGCCCTTCTGCCGCCACGGCTTCTTGCCGGTCCCGCTGACCTGCCCCCGCGTCTTGGTCGCATGGGTGCCGCGCCGCTCGCCGGCCGACTGGTGCACCACCGATTCCCAGATCACGTCCCGGTTCGGCCGGCCGCCGAACACGGCGTCACTGACCTCGACCGAGCCGATCTTCTCGTTCCGCAAATCAACGACATCCAGCGTCATGGCCGCAACCCAGCCCGTGGAGCATCGCCCGCGGCTCCGCTCGCCGCCCAACCAACCGCCAGGGGACCCGCGCCGTTTCACGGCGCAGCCTCCCGGCTACTTCCGCTTCGTCGCCGATGCCTCGGCCGCCGGCGCGCTCCGGGGCTTGGCGGCGACCGCCTTCCTGATCATGACCACGCCGCCCGGCGCCCCGGGGACCGCCCCCCTGACCACCAGGACGTGCTGATCGGCATCCACGCGCAGCACTTCCAGGTTCCGAACCGTGACCCGGTCGCCGCCCATTCGCCCGGGTCCCCGCATGCCCTTGATGACACGGGACGGATAGGACGACGCCCCGATGGAGCCCGGCGCGCGGTGAAACATGGAACCGTGGGTCGCGCGCCCGCCGCCGAAGCCGTGACGCTTCATGACGCCCTGGAACCCCTTGCCGCGACTGACCCCCACGACGTCGACCCGATCGCCGTCCGAGAAGACCGACGCCACCACCTGGTCGCCCTCGGCGGGCCCGTCGCCGTCCACGCCGACCTCCCGTCGAATCCGGGTCGGGGGCACGTTGGCCTTCCTGTAGTGGCCGGCGATGGGCCGGTTCACGCTGGCCGGAGCGTCCTCGACGAGCCCGAGCTGCACCGCCGCATAGCCGTCGCGCGCGACCGTCTTCCGTTGCACGACGACGCACGGGCCGGCCTTGATGACCGTCGCCGGCATGATGGCCCCGTTGTCGCTGAACAACTGGGTCATTCCGATCTTTCGTCCGAGGATTCCGGTCACCATGATCGTCTGCGTCCGTGCTGCGGGCTCAGCCAGAAGCCCTGGCCCGCCAATCGTCGCCTCCGGTTCCGCCCGACGCCCCCAACCGACCCTCCGGGAGTCCGCGCGGCTCCGGGGCGCAGGCTCCTACTCGCCGCTGTCCTTGCCGAATGCCTTGATCTCGACGTCGACCCCGGCCGGGAGATCGAGCTTCATCAACGCATCGACGGTCTGGGACGTCGGCTCGAAGATGTCGATCAGCCTCTTGTGGGTGCGGATCTCGAACTGCTCGCGCGACTTCTTGTCGACGTGGGGCGATCTCAGGACCGTCCACTTGTTCAGATCCGTGGGCAGCGGTATCGGTCCGGCGAGGCGCGCCCCCGTCCGCCGGGCGGTGTCTGCGATCTCGTGCGTCGACTGATCGAGCACCCGGTGATCGTAGGCTTTCAGGCGTATCCGAATCTTGTCGCTGAACATGGCTTTCTCACCGAGCCCAATCGTCGCCGCCGGCTCCGCTCGGCGCCCAACCAACCCTCCAGGAGTCCGCGTCGTTCCACGGCGCAGGCTCCCGGGGCCCGGGGCGTCTACTCGACGATCTCGGTGATCGCCCCCGACCCCACCGTGCGGCCGCCCTCCCGAATCGCGAAGCGAAGCCCCTTCTCCAGCGCCACCGGCGTGATCAACTCCACCTCCATCGCCACGTTGTCGCCCGGCATCACCATCTCCACGCCGTCCGGAAGCGTCGCAACACCCGTCACGTCCGTCGTCCGAAGGTAGAACTGCGGCCGATAACCGTTGAAGAACGGCGTGTGACGACCACCCTCGTCCTTCGTCAGAACGTAAACCTCGCCCTTGAACTTCGTGTGAGGCGTGATCGACTTCGGCTTCGCCAGCACCTGACCCCGCTCCACCTCGTCCTTCTCCAGACCGCGAAGAAGAACGCCGATGTTGTCACCCGCAACACCCTCGTCCAGAAGCTTCCGGAACATCTCGACGCCAGTGACCACCTTCTTCTGCGTCTCCTGGAAGCCCACGATCTCGATCTCGTCGCTCACCTTCACGATGCCGCGGTCCACTCGACCCGTCACCACCGTCCCCCGACCCGAGATCGAGAACACGTCCTCGATCGGCATCAGGAACGGCTTGTCCACGTCACGCACAGGCAGCGGAACGTAGTCGTCCACCGCCGCCATCAGCTCCTCCACCGTCGACGCATACCCCGCGTCGCCCTCCAGAGCCTTCAGCGCCGAGCCCCGGACCACCGGTAGGTCGTCCCCGGGAAACTCATACGACGACAACAACTCGCGGACCTCGAGCTCGACCAGGTCCAGAAGCTCCTCGTCGTCCACCATGTCCACCTTGTTCATGAACACCACCAGCGACGGAACCCCGACCTGGCGCGCCAGCAGAATGTGCTCCCGAGTCTGCGGCATCACCCCGTCGGTCGCCGCAACCACCAGGATCGCACCGTCCATCTGCGCCGCGCCCGTGATCATGTTCTTGATGTAGTCCGCGTGGCCAGGGCAGTCCACGTGCGCGTAGTGCCGGTTCTCCGTCGTGTACTCCACGTGCGCCGTCGCGATCGTGATCCCGCGCTCCCGCTCCTCGGGAGCGTTGTCGATCGAGTCGAACGAACGAATCACGTTCTTCGCGTCGTGCTTCGCCAGCACCGACGTGATCGCGGCCGTCAGCGTCGTCTTCCCGTGGTCGATGTGCCCGATCGTCCCGATGTTCACGTGCGGTTTCGACCGGTCGAACTTCTCCTTCGCCATGCGATAGCCTCTTCTATCTGCCCTGAATGCGCGCGACGATCTGTTCGCTGACCGCCTGCGGGACCCGATCGTAGCTCTCGAAGTGCATCGTGTAGGTGGCGCGCCCCTGCGTGCGCGAGCGCAGCTCGGTGGCGTAGCCGAACATCTCCGCGAGGGGCACGCGGGCGTTGACGATCTGCGTGCCGCCGTGAGCCTCCATCGACTTCACCTTGCCGCGGCGTCCGTTGATGTCGGCGATGATGTCGCCCATGTACACCTCCGGCACCACGACCTCGACCTTCATGATCGGCTCGAGCAGCACCGGGGCGGCGCGTCGGGCGGCCTCGCGGAACGCCATGGACGCCGCGATCTTGAACGCCACCTCCGACGAGTCGACGTCGTGCGACGAACCGTCGAGCAGGGTGACGGTCACGTCCTCGATCGGGTATCCCGCGAGGATGCCGGTCGTCACCGCCTCGCGCACCCCCGCCTCGACCGACGGAATGAACTCCTTCGGAATGGCGCCGCCGAATATCCGGTTCTCGAAGACGAACCCGTCCCCGGACTGCCCCGGCACGACGCTGAGCTCGACGTGACCGTACTGACCGCGCCCGCCGGTCTGCTTCACGTGCCGGCCCTCGGCCTCCGCCGGCCGCGTGAGCGTCTCGCGATAGGCCACCTGCGGGCGGCCGACCGTCGCCGCCACCCCGAACTCGCGCCGCAGCCGGTCGACGATGATCTCCAGGTGGAGCTCGCCCATGCCGGAAACCACCACCTGGCCGGTCTCGACGTCGGTCCGGACCTGGAACGTCGGGTCCTCGGTGGTGAGCTTGGCCAACCCCTGGCCGAGCTTCTCCTGGTCGGCCTTCGTCTTCGGCTCGATGGCCAGCGTGATGACGGGAGTCGGAAACTCCATGGCCTCGAGCACGACCGGATGCGCGC
The DNA here is from genome assembly GCA_965215105.1 of Vicinamibacterales bacterium. GTDB lineage: Bacteria > Acidobacteriota > Vicinamibacteria > Vicinamibacterales > UBA8438 > JAJEEA01. The sequence goes on along the minus strand of OZ244051.1, from coordinate 5,877,671 downwards.
GGTCGCAAATGGTGTCGCCGGTCGCCACGGTCTTCAGCCCGACCGCGGCGGCGATGTCGCCGGCGTAGACCTGCTCGATCTCCTCCCGCTTGTTGGCGTGCATCTTCAGCAGGCGGCCGATCCGCTCCCGGCGGCCCAGCCGCGGGTTGTAGATGGTCGCTCCGCTGGCCATCACGCCGGAGTACACGCGGATGAAGGCGAGCTGACCGACGTAGGGGTCGGTCATGATCTTGAAGGCGAGGGCCGAGAACGGCGCGGCGTCGTGCGCCGGCCGCTCGAGCACCGCGTCGCCGTCCGGCGCCGTCCCGGTCACGGCGGGAATGTCGGCGGGCGACGGCAGGTAGTCGACCACCGCGTCGATCAACGGCTGCACGCCCTTGTTCTTGAACGCGCTGCCGCACAGCACCGGCACGAACGGAGCCTTCTCCTTGCGCACGGACTCGACGGTCCGACGGCGCAGGATCGGGACGATCTCGTCGGCCGCGATCGGCTCCCCGTGCAGGTACTTCTCGAGCAGCCGGTCGTCGACCTCGCAGACCTTCTCGATCAACGCCTCGCGCGCCGCCGTCGCCTCCTCGAGGCGCTCCGCCGGAATCTCCTCGAGCACCGACTCCGCGCCCAGCGATTCGTCCCGGTACCGGACCGCCTTCATCGCGACCAGATCGATCACGCCGGCGAAGCCGTCCTCGACGCCGAGCGGCAACTGGACGGCCACCGGATTCGCCTGGAGCTTCTCGCGGATCTGGGTCAGCGTGCGCTGGAAGTCCGCCCCGACGCGGTCCATCTTGTTGACGAAGCAGATGCGCGGCACCCGGTACTTGTCGGCCTGACGCCAGACGGTCTCGGACTGCGGCTCCACGCCGCCCACCGCGTCGAACACCGCCACCGCCCCGTCGAGCACCCGCAGCGATCGCTCGACCTCGGCCGTGAAGTCCACGTGCCCCGGTGTGTCGATGATGTTGATGCGGTGGTCGCGCCACATGCACGTGGTCGCGGCGGAGGTGATGGTGATGCCCCGTTCCTGCTCCTGGGCCATCCAGTCCATGACCGCGGTGCCGTCGTGGACCTCCCCGATCTTGTAGGTGATGCCGGTGTAGAACAGCACCCGCTCGGTGGTCGTCGTCTTGCCGGCATCGATATGGGCCATGATGCCGATGTTCCGTGTCCGCTCGAGCGGCACCTGTCTCGACATCGCCTTGCCCGTTCGTGACTGCCTGCTCCGCGCGACCCCTCGGTTCGCGGGGGCGGGGGCGATCTCCAACTCGGCTCCAACCACTGGTCTGCTTCCGCCTGCGCTTTCCCGCGCTCTCACCAACGATAGTGGGCGAACGCCTTGTTCGCCTCGGCCATGCGGTGCGTGTCTTCGCGCTTCTTCACCGACCCGCCCCGCAGGTTCGACGCGTCGATGAACTCGTTCGCGAGCTTCTCGCGCATCGTCTTGCCGTCGCTGCGGGCGCGCGCGTAACCCGACAGCCACCGCAGGCTCAGCGAGAGACGGCGGTTCGGGTTGACCTCGATGGGCACCTGGTAGTTCGAGCCGCCGACGCGCCGCGACTTGACCTCGAGGCTGGGCTTCACGTTGTCGACCGCCTTCTTGAACACCTTGAGCGGATCGTCGCCGGTGCGCTCGCGGATGATGTCGAGGCTTCCATACAGCAGCCCCTCCGCCGTGCTCCGCTTGCCGCTCTTCATGATGGTGCGCACGAACTTGGTCACCAGGGTGCTGTTGTAGAGCGGATCCGGCGGAACCTCGCGCTTGGGGACCTCGCGTCTGCGTGGCATGGCACTTTCCTCTTCGACGACCGCGGAACCGGGAGCGCCTCTACTTCTTCGGCCGCTTCGCCCCGTACTTCGACCGGCTCTGCTTCCGGTCCTGCACCCCGGTGGTGTCGAGCGTCCCCCGCACCACGTGGTAACGGACCCCGGGGAGGTCCTTGACGCGGCCTCCGCGAATGAGCACCAGCGAGTGCTCCTGGAGGTTGTGGCCCTCGCCGGGAATGTACGTGGTCACCTCGATCTGGTTGGTCAGCCGGACGCGGGCGACCTTCCTGAGCGCCGAGTTCGGCTTCTTCGGGGTCTGCGTGAACACCCGCACGCACACGCCACGGCGCTGGGGGCAGCGCTGCAAGGCGGGGCTCTTGGTCTTGGACTCGATCCGGTAACGGCCCTTCCTCACGAGCTGGCTGATCGTCGGCACGAACCGCTCCTTGGCGTCGAATGCGTCACGACATCCCGGCCGGCGGCGGGGACGCCCGCAACAAGTCTGCGTCGGGCCTGAAAGCGACCGCTTGGCACCCGACGCGATTGACCCTATTTGTGTTTGCGCGCAGCGAAGAAGAGCCCGGCCGCCCCGCCAGGGCGGACCCGAACCTGCTCCGTACGAGAAGGAGGCGAGTTGCGCGGGACCCGTGAACGCCCCGCCGGCCTCACCGGACCCGGCGGCTCACACGCCTCCCTCCGACGGTCGGAGCCAGCTAGGGTGTCCCAACTCCGGCCAAAACCTTGCGAGGTTAACACGTATCTCCAGCCAAACGCAAGCGCAGCATCCCCCCGCTTCGCGCCGCCGCGTCGACGAGCCGTCCACCCTCCTCGGCTACTCGACCGCCTGATCGCGATTCGCCGTTTCCGGCTCCACGAGGTACTCCATCTCCCGGTCGAGATCGAGCTCCTCGTGCGTCGGCGGAGGCGGAGGCGGAGGCTCGTCCGCCTCGATCTGCACCCCGCGGTAGTAGTCGTACCCGGTGCCGGCAGGAATCAGCCGGCCCATCGTCACGTTCTCCTTCAACCCCCGGAGGTGGTCCACCTTCCCGGAGATCGACGCCTCCGTCAGCACCCGGGTCGTCTCCTGGAACGAGGCGGCCGAGATGAACGAGTCGGTGGACAGCGAGGCCTTCGTGATCCCGAGCAGCAACGGCCGCCCCGTCGCGGGCTGGCCGCCCTCGGCGATGACCCGCTCGTTCTCCGTGAGGAAGCGAGACCGATCCACCTGCTCGTCGATCAGGAAGTCGGTGCTCCCCACGTCCTCGATCTTCACCCACCGCATCATCTGCCGGGCCACGACCTCGATGTGCTTGTCGTTGATGGTCACGCCCTGCAGGCGGTAGACCTCCTGGATCTCGTTCACGAGGTAGCTCTGCAGAGCCTTGGGGCCCAGGACGCTGAGGATGTCGTGGGGATTGCTGGGGCCGTCCATGAGCTGCTCGCCGGCGCGGACGCGGTCGCCGTCCTGGACGTTCACGTGGACGCCCCGCGGCAGCGAGTACTCGCGCGGCTCCGCCCCCGGCTCGTCCGGCACGATGATGATCTTCCGCATCCCCTTGACGATGCTGCCGATCTTGACGGTGCCGTCGATCTCGCTGATGACCGCGGTCTCGCGCGGCTTCCGCGCCTCGAACAGCTCCTGAACGCGAGGCAGACCGCCGGTGATGTCCTTGGTCTTGGTCGTCTCGCGGGGAATCTTGGCGAGGACCTCGCCGGCCGTCACCTCCTGAGCGTCACCCACCATCAGGTGCGCGTGGGACGGCATGTTGTACTTGCGGAGGATCTCGACCGCGCTCTTGCCCTCGGGCGGGAGGAGCGCGAGCAGTTGGCCCTTGCTGACACGACTCCCCGAGTGGACGGGGACCCAGGCCCCCTCCGACAGCCGGTAATCCCGGCGTCGGTCGTCCGCTGCATCCGGCCCGACGGAGACCTTGCCCTTGCCGAGCTTGACGGCCCCCTCGACCTCACTGCAGACCGGAATCCCGTGGACGATTTCCACCGTCGGCTGCTTCTTCTCGTCCGGCGAGTCCATGATGATCAGGCGGGACAGGCCCGTGGCCTCGTCCACTTCCTCGCGCACCGTGAGGCCCTCGGCGATGTCCTTGAAGCGAACGGCGCCGGGCTTCTCGGTGATGATCGAGAACGTGTAGGGGTCCCATTCGACCAGCACCTGGTCCAACTCGACGGACTGGCCGTCCGATACCTTCAGATGGGCCCCGTACACCACGGAGTACCGCTCGCGGTCGCGGCCCTTCTCGTCCTGCACGACCAGCGACCCGGTCCGGTTCATCACGACGAGGGTGCCGTCCTTCGCCTTCACCCACTGGATGCTGTCGAACCGCACCGTCCCCGCGTGCTTCGCTTCGAGGGTCGACTGCGCCGACACCCGCGACGCGGTTCCCCCGATGTGGAAGGTCCGCATCGTGAGCTGGGTCCCGGGCTCGCCGATCGACTGGGCGGCGACGACGCCGACGGCCAGGCCCAGCTCGACGAGCTCCCCGGTGCCGAGGTCGCGGCCGTAGCACTTGGCGCAGACCCCGCGCCGGGCCGCGCAGGTCAACACCGATCGAATCTTCACCTTCTCGACGCCCGAGTCCTCGATCTGCGAGGCGAGGTCCTCGACGATCAGCTCGTTGCCGGGCACGATGACCTCGTTGTTGAACGGATCGACGACGTCCTCCAGCGCCACCCGCCCGACGATCCGGTCCCGCAGCGGCTCGATGATCTCGCCGCTCTCCACGATGGCCCGCGACTCGATCCCGTCCGGCGTGCCGCAGTCCACCTCGGAGATGATCACGTCCTGGGCCACGTCCACCAGCCGGCGCGTGAGGTACCCGGAGTCGGCCGTCTTCAGCGCCGTGTCGGCCAGCCCCTTCCGGGCGCCGTGGGTCGAGATGAAGTACTGCTGCACGGTGAGCCCCTCACGGAAGTTCGACGTGATGGGCACCTCGATGATCTCGCCGGAGGGCTTGGCCATCAGTCCCCGCATGCCCGCGAGCTGGCGAATCTGCTGCTTGCTCCCCCGGGCGCCGGAGTCGGCCATGATGTAGACCGCGTTGAAGTCCTGACCGCCGTGGTCGAGGCCCTCCATCTCGTTGAACATCTCGTCGGCGACCTTCTCGGTCACGTCCGACCAGATGGCGATCACCTTGTTGTAGCGCTCGCCGTTCGTGATCGCACCTTCCAGGTACTGCTGCTCGACGCGGATGACCTCGTCGTTGGCCTCCTTGATCATCGACGCCTTCTGGGCGGGCACGATGAGGTCGTCGATGCCGATCGACAGGCCGGACCGGGTCGCGTACCCGAACCCGAGCTGCTTCAGCCGGTCCAGCATCTCCACCGTCTTGGCGACGCCGTGTCTCAGGTAGCAGTACTGGACGAGCTGGCCGAGCCCCTTCTTCTTCAAGACGCCGTTGACGAACGGAATCTCGTCCGGCAGCGAGCTGTTGAACACCACCCGGCCGGCGGTGGTGTCGATGATCCTGCGCTCGACCTTCTGAGCCGGGGTCCTGAGCACGTCCTGATCGTCCCGGGACACGGTCAGGTCCATGAGCTCCCCGGTGATCCGGAGGCGGATCGGGCTGAGGGTCTCGATGTCACCGCCCGCGAGAGCCAGGGCGACCTCCTCCACGGAGCCGAAGACGCGCCCCTCCCCCTTGGCCCCCTTCTTGGCCTTGGTCACGTAGTAGCACCCCAGAACGATGTCCTGCGAGGGCACCGTGATGGGCGCGCCGTTGGCCGGAGACAGGATGTTCTTCGAGGCCTTCATCAGCACCGACGCCTCGATCTGGGCCTCGGGCGCGAGCGGAATGTGCACCGCCATCTGGTCGCCGTCGAAGTCGGCGTTGAAGGCGGTGCACACCAGGGGATGAATCCGAATCGCCTTGCCCTCGACGAGGACCGGCTCGAACGCCTGTATCCCCAGACGGTGGAGCGTCGGGGCCCGGTTGAGCAGCACGGGATGCTCGCGGATCACCTCCTCGAGGATGTCCCACACCTCGGGGAGCTGCTGGTCGACCATCTCCTTCGCCTGCTTGATGGTCGACACGAGGCCCCGGCCCTCGAGCTTGTTGTAGATGAACGGCTTGAACAGCTCCAGGGCCATCTTCTTCGGGAGGCCGCACTGGTGGAGCTGGAGCTCGGGCCCCACGACGATGACCGACCGCCCCGAGTAGTCCACGCGCTTGCCGAGCAGGTTCTGGCGGAACCGCCCCTGCTTGCCCTTCAGGGTGTCCGACAGCGACTTCAGGGGGCGGTTGTTCGCGCCGCGCAGCACCCGGCCGCGCCGGCCGTTGTCGAACAACGCGTCGACCGCCTCCTGCAGCATCCGCTTCTCGTTGCGGATGATCACGTCGGGCGCCTTGAGCTCCATGAGCTTCTTCAGGCGGTTGTTCCGGTTGATGACCCGGCGGTAGAGGTCGTTGAGATCGGAGGTCGCGAAACGGCCCCCGTCGAGGGGCACGAGGGGACGCAGCTCCGGCGGAATGACCGGAATCACGTCGAGAATCATCCATTCCGGACGGTTGGTCGACTTCTGGAACGCGCCGACGACCTTCAGGCGCTTGGCGTACTTGAGCTTCTTCTGCACCGAGTTCTCCCGGCGCATGTCCACCCGCAACTGCTCCGCGAGGTCGTGGATGTCGGCTCGCTTGAGCAGCTCCTTGATCGCCTCGGCCCCCATCTGGGCCCGGAACTTCGGGCCGTACTCCTCTACCGCCTTCCGGTAATGCTCCTCCGTGAGCAGTTGGTGCGGCTCGAACTCGCTGTCCCCGGGATCGATGACCACGAACGCTTCGAAGTAGAGGATGCGCTCGAGATCGCGCAGGGAGATGTCGAGCAGGTGGCCGATCCGGCTCGGGAGCCCCTTGAAGAACCAGACGTGGCTGACCGGGGTGGCCAGCGTGATGTGCCCGAGGCGCTCGCGCCTCACCTTGGCCTGGGTCACCTCGACCCCGCACTTGTCGCAGATGACGCCCCGGTGCTTCATGCGCTTGTACTTCCCGCAGAGGCACTCCCAGTCCGTCACCGGGCCGAAGATCTTGGCGCAGAACAGCCCGTCCCGCTCCGGCTTGAACGTTCGATAGTTGATGGTCTCGGGCTTGTTCACCTCCCCGTGCGACCAGGACCGGATGGTCTCCGGGGAGGCGAGGCTGATCCGGATCGCGTCGAAATCGGCGGTCAGCGAGCTGCGGTCCAAGAAGCTGGCTCTCATGGGTTCTCCTGCGCCGAACGAAACCCGCGGCGCGGAGGCGAACCGCACCGCCCCGCCGGCCCCGTCGTTCCGCGCCATGGGGTGCTCCCGGCTACACTTCGTCGAGGGCGGGAACCGTCTCCGTCTCCGACGACTCCGACGACTCCTGCTCCTCCGGCACGTCGGGCGCCGGCACGACAGGCATCGGTGACCGTGTCTTGAGCAACTCGACGTCGAGGCACAGTGCCTGAAGCTCGCGGATCAGCACGTTGAAGGACTCCGGCAGCCCCGGCGTGAACGACGCGTCGCCCTTGACGATGGCCTCGTAGATCTTGGACCGCCCGGTGACGTCGTCCGACTTGGCGGTCAGCAGCTCCTGCAGCGTGTGCGCGGCCCCGTACGCCTCGAGCGCCCAGACCTCCATCTCCCCGAAACGCTGCCCCCCGAACTGCGCCTTGCCCCCGAGCGGCTGCTGCGTGATCAGCGAATACGGTCCGATGGAACGGGCGTGAATCTTGTCGTCGACGAGGTGGGACAGCTTCAGCATGTAGATGTAGCCGACCGTCACGTCCTGCTCGAACTCCTCGCCGGTCATGCCGTCGATCAGCCGGCTCTTGCCGCTCGGCGGCAACCCCGCCTTCTCGAGCCATCCCTTGATCTCGGCTTCGGTCGCGCCGTCGAAGACCGGCGTCGCGAAGTGGAGGCCGAGGGCGGCGGCGGCCCAGCCCAGGTGGGTCTCGAGGATCTGCCCGACGTTCATGCGCGACGGCACGCCGAGGGGGTTCAGGACGATCTCGACCGGCGTGCCGTCCGGAAGATGCGGCATGTCCTCTTCCGGAAGCACCCTCGCGATGACTCCCTTGTTGCCGTGGCGGCCCGCCATCTTGTCGCCGACGGAGAGCTTCCGCTTCATCGCGACGTAGACCTTCACGAGCTTGATCACGCCGGGGGGCAGCTCGTCGCCGCGGCGAATCTTCTCCTTCTTCTCCTCGAACATCTGGCGGATCACCTCCACCTGACGCTCGGTGCGTTCCTCGAGAGTGCGCAGCTCGTCCTCGAGCTGCCGATCCGCCCCCTCGAGCCGAATGCGGGTCACCGCCTGGTAGGAAAGCGCGAGGACGATGTCGCGGTTCAGGACCGTTTCCCCCGCGAGCAGCACTTCCTGGCCGTGATCGTCGAACAGGTCGCTGGCGAGCTTGTGGCCGTCGAGCTTCACCGAGACCCGCTTCTTGACCTCCTCGTGCAGAATCCGAATCTCGTCCTCGAGATTCTTCTCCATCATCTCGAGCTCTTCGGCCTCGATGGCCTTGGCCCGGTCGTCCTTCTCGATGCCCTTGCGCGAGAATATCTTGACCCCGACGATGATGCCGTCGATGCCCGGCGGGCAGAGCAGCGACGCGTCGCGCACGTCGCCCGCCTTCTCGCCGAAGATGGCCCGCAGCAGCTTCTCCTCCGGGGTCAGTTGCGTCTCCCCTTTCGGGGTGACCTTGCCCACGAGGATGTCCCCGGGCTTGACGTAGGCGCCGATCCGGATGATGCCGCTCTCGTCGAGGTCGGCGAGAAAGCCCTCGGAGACGTTGGGAATGTCCCGGGTGATCTCCTCCGGTCCCAGCTTGGTGTCGCGGGACTCGATCTCGAACTCCTCGATGTGGATGGACGTGTAGTAGTCGTCCTTGACCATCCGCTCGGACACCAGGATGGCGTCCTCGAAGTTGTAGCCCCGCCACGGCATGAACGCGACCAGCACGTTGCGGCCCAGGGCCAGCTCGCCGAGCTCCGTGCACGGTCCGTCCCCGAGCACCTGCCCCCGGGCGACCTTCTGGCCCACCTGCACGATCGGCTTCTGGTTGATGCAGGTGTTCTGGTTGGACCGGCGGAACTTGGTCAGGGTGTAGATGTCGGCGCCCATCTCGCGCGACATCTCGCCGGACTCCCCCTCGACCCGCACGACGACCCGTTGCGAATCGACGTAGTCGACGGTGCCGCTGCGCCGCGCGACGACGACGGCCCCCGAGTCACGGGCGGTGATGTGCTCCATGCCGGTGCCGACGAACGGCGCCCGCGCCCGCAGCAGCGGCACACCCTGCCGCTGCATGTTCGACCCCATCAACGCCCGGTTGGCGTCGTCGTGCTCGAGAAACGGGATGAGGGACGCCGCCACCGAGACGAGCTGCTTCGGCGACACGTCGATGAACTCGACCTTGTCGCGCGGCGCGAGGATGAACTCGCCGGCCTTCCTGGCGTTGACCCGGGAATCGATCAGGTTGCCCCCGTCGTCGAGGCGGGCGTTCGCCTGCGCGATGATGTAGCGGTCCTCCTCCCACGCCGAGAGGTAGAAGGAGTACGGCTCGTACTCGGCCGCCTTCTTCTTCTTCTTCCGGGCCGCCGCGTTCTCCTTCTCGGCCTCGACGACGTCGACGATGTCGCCGACCTGGAACCGGGTCGCCCCGGCGTTGGCGATCTGCACGAAGTCGGCGGCGCGGTCCTCCCTGATGCGGCGATAGGGAGACTCGATGAAGCCGAACTCGTTGATCCGGGCGTAGCAGGACAGCGACGAGATCAACCCGATGTTCGGTCCCTCCGGCGTCTCGATGGGGCAGATGCGCCCGTAGTGGGTCGGGTGGACGTCGCGCACCTCGAAACCCGCCCGCTCCCGCGAGAGGCCGCCCGGGCCCAGGGCCGACAGGCGGCGCTTGTGGGTGATCTCGGAGAGGGGGTTGGTCTGGTCCATGAACTGGGAGAGCTGGGACGAGCCGAAGAACTCCCGGATCGCGGCCATCACCGGCTTGGCGTTGATCAGGTCGTGCGGCATCGCCGTCGCCATCTCCTGGTAGACCGACATCTTCTCCTTGATCGCCCGCTCCATCCGCACGAGGCCGATGCGGAACTGGTTCTCCAGGAGCTCGCCGACCGACCGGACGCGCCGGTTGCCGAGGTGATCGATGTCGTCGGCGTTCATCGGGTTGCGCCGCAACGCCAGCAGGTACTTGATGACCGCGTAGAAGTCCGGCGGATGCAGGATCTTCTCGTCGAGCGGCGTATCCAGACCGAGCTTGGTGTTCAGCTTCAGCCGCCCGACCCGCGAGAAGTCGTACTTCTGCGAGTTGAAGAACATGCTCTCGAACAGCGAGCGCGAGCTGTCGAGCGTCGGCGGATCCCCGGGGCGGAGACGCCGGTAGATCTCGATGAGCGCCTCTTCGTGCGTCCGGATCGTGTCCTTGCGCAGGGTGGTCGACAGGACGTTCCCGATGTCGTCCCGTTCGGGCCAGAAGACCTCGATCTCGTCGACCTGCTTCTCCTGAGCCTCGGAGACCTTGCGGGGAATCACCTCCTCGTTGGCCTCGAGAATCACCTCGCCGGTGGACGGATCGACGACGTCGGACGCCGCGTAAGCGCCCTCGAGCTCGGTTTCCGCCACCTCGATCCACTCGATGCCGGCCTTCTGCAGGGCCGTGACCATGGACGCGCCGATCTTCCTGCCGGCGGCGATCTTGTGGCTGTCGTCTATCGACACCTCGCCGGCCGTGCGCCGGCCGATCAGGTTGCGGCTCACCTGCCACCGCGGCGCGCCCTCGCGCAGCGAGATCCGGTCCACGGTGTAGAAGGTCTTGATGATCTCGTCGGCGCCGCGCAGGCCGAGGGCGCGCAGAAAGACGGTGGCGAGGAACTTGCGCTTGCGATCGATGCGCACGTACAGGAGGTTCTTGGCGTCGTACTCGAACTCGACCCACGACCCGCGGTACGGGATGATCTGCGCGACGTGGAGCTGCCGGTCCTCGGAGTGGAAGAAGGCCCCCGGCGATCGGTGCAACTGGGAGACCACGACCCGTTCGGTGCCGTTGATGATGAACGTGCCGTTGTCGGTCATGAGCGGCACGTCGCCGAAGTAGACCTCCTGCTCCTTGATGTCCCGGATCGTCTTGGCGCCGGTGTCCGGATCCTTGTTCCAGACCACCAGGCGAATGGTGACCTTGAGCGGGACCGCATAGGTCACTCCCCGCTCCTGGCACTCCTCGACGTCGTACTTGAGCTTGAGGGCGACGGTGTTCTCGCAGACGTCGCAGACCACCCCCCGGGCGTGGTTGGCGGTCCCGCACTTGGGGCAGAGCACCTCGTGCTGCCCGTAGGGCTCGGCGATGAGGGTGGCGCCGCAGGCCGAGCAGGGCTGCCGGAGATGGTGCAGGCCGGAGAGCCGCCCGCACTTGCATTCCCAGTTGCCGATCGAGTACTCGATGAACTCCAGGGACGAGTTCTCCCTGAAGTCGCTGATCGGAAAGACGGACTTGAACACCGACTGCAGACCCGCATCTTCCCGTTCCGAGGGGAGCCGCGTCATCTGCAGAAAGCGCTCGTAGGACTTCTTCTGGATCTCGATGAGGTTGGGGATCGGAATCGTCGTCCGGATCTTCGAGAATTCGATGCGCTCCCGGTAGATGTTCTTGGTCTGACTCTGCATTCTGCATCCTCGGGCTGGCGGCCAGGATGGGATGATTCAGAAACCTGCTCGCTACGTCCTCTGTCGGTTCCGGTCACGCCGCCCGAGGGGCGTCCGTCCGGGGCGAGCGGGGCCGGCGGCCCGCGTTCGAGGGGCAGGGCCGCGGGCCCCGCCCGCACCATCCATCCCCGCTCCCCGGCCGGGCGCACGGAAGAACCTCCCTCAGCCCGACCGTCCGCATCGCCCGGGCTTGCGCGAACGCACGCACACCCTGCCCGAGGCGAGGCCCTTACTTCACCTCGGCCTTGGCGCCCACTTCCTCGAACTTCTTCACGATGGCTTCCGCCTCGTCCTTGGGAATGTCCTCCTTGACCGCCTTCGGCGCGCTCTCGACGAGGTCCTTGGCTTCCTTGAGGCCCAGGCTCGTCACCTCGCGGACCGCCTTGATCACGTTGATCTTCTTGGCACCGACCTCCACGAGCATGACCGTGAACTCGGTCTGCTCCTCGGCCGCCTCCGCCGCCGCCCCGGGGACGGCGGCGCCCGCCACCGCGACCGGCATCGCCGCCGCGGCGGAGACCCCGAGCTCCTCCTCGAGGGTCTTGACGAGCTGGGAGAGCTCGAGCACCGAGATGCCCTTGATGTACTCGACAACCTGTTCCTGCGTCACTTCGGCCATGACCAAACTCCTCGCACTGAATCCCCGGAAGGCGGCTAGCCGTCCGCCTGCCCTTGTCCCTCCGATTCCATTCGCTTCTTCTCCGTCTGGACGAGCACGCTGACGAGGTCGCGCGGGACCGCGCCCAACACGCCGACGAACTGGCTCATGGGAGCCTGCAGCGTCCTGAGCAGGGTCGCCCGCAGCTCGTCCTTGCCGGGCAGGGTCGCCAGGCTCTCGACCTCGGCCGGGGCCATCCGCTGGCCCGACACCATGCCCGACTTGACCTTGAGCTCGGGCGTCGTCTTGGCGAAGCTCACGAGCGCCTTCGCCAGCCCGACGGGGTCGCCTTCGGTGTACGCGACCGCCGTGCTTCCGCGGAACGAGTCCTGCAGCGGCTCGTAGGCGGTGCCGGCCACGGCGCGCCGGGCCAGCGTGTTCTTGACCACGCGGTAGCAGCCGCGCGCCTCGCGAACCTGGCGCCGCAACTCGGTGGCCTTCGGCACGTCCAAACCGCTGAAGTCGAGAAGAACCACGCTCTCCGCGCTGGCCAAGGCCTCGTTCAACTCCCCGATCCGTTCATTCTTGGCGCTTCTGCTGACCGGCATCTCTCTCCCCGCCGCTGTACGCTGCAGATTCCTGGCGCTGCTCGCACGGACCGCCACGGCCCCGGCCCGGCCCGGCGGCCCGAGGCATCGAGCCCGCGGCCGCGCCGACGAGCCCGGCCGCCGACCGTCACCGCACCAGGGTGTCGACCCTCGACGCGTCGATCTTGACCCCCGGCCCCATGGTCGACGACACGGTGACGCTTCGAACGTACTTGCCCCGCGCCGCCGCCGGCTTGGCGCGGACGACGCTGGCCATCAACGCCTCGGCGTTCTCGACGAGGGCGCCGGCATCGAAGGAGCGCCGACCCACCGGCGCATGCACGACGCCTGCCTTGTCGACGCGGTAGTTGACCTTTCCGGCCTTGATTTCCTTGATGGCCGGGGCCACCTCGAACGTCACCGTGCCCGTCTTCGGATTCGGCATCAGCCCCCGCGGTCCCAGCACCTTGCCGAGCTTCCCGACCACGCGCATCATGTCGGGCGTGGCGACCACGGCGTCGAACTCCAGCCATCCGCCCTGGATGCGCTCGACGATTTCCTCGCCGCCCACGACGTCCGCGCCGGCCTCTTCGGCTTCCTTCTGCTTCTCGCCGCCGGCGATCACCAGCACCCGCTTGGACCGGCCCAGCCCATGCGGCAGCACGACCGTCCCGCGGACCATCTGATCCGCATGCTTCGGATTCACGCCCAACCGGACCGCCACCTCGACCGACTCGTCGAAGCCCGCGTAGCCGACCTTCTGGAGGAGCGGCATCGCCTCGGCCAGGCTGTACAGCCGATCCTCGACCTGCTCGGCCGCCGCCCTGAACTTCCTGCTCTTCGTCCCCATCTGTGCCTCTCGAAACACCCGGCACGCCCCGGCGCCGCGCCCCGGTGCGGACGCCTGGCCCGGAGAGCGTCGCCTGCGGCTCCGCTCACCGCCCAACCAACCCTGCCAGGAGTCTGCACCGTTCTACGGCGCAGACGCCTGGCCCGGAAATCGTCGCCTGCGGCTCCGCTCACCGCCCAGCCAACCCTGCCGGGAGCCTGCACCGCTCACGGCGCGGACTCCCGGTCCGCGACCTCGATCCCCATGGAGCGGGCCGTGCCCGACACCACCTTCACCGCCCCGGCCAGATCGTTGGTGTTCAGGTCCGGCATCTTGGTCTTCGCGATTTCCTCGACCTGGGCCATGGTCACCGTGCCGACCTTGTTGCGGTTCGGCTCCGCCGAGCCCTTGGCGATGTTCGCGGCCCGCTTGAGCAACACCGCGGCGGGGGGGGTCTTGGTGATGAAGCTGAGAGTCCGATCGGCGTAGATCGTCACCACCGCCGGAATGACGAGCCCTTCCTGACTGGCGGTCCTGGCGTTGAAGGCCTTGCAGAAGTCCATGATGTTCACCCCGTGCGGGCCGAGCGCGGTCCCGACCGGAGGGGCCGGCGTCGCCTTGCCGGCCGCTATCTGGAGCTTGACCATTCCGATCACCTTCTTCGCCATGTCCCGTCCAACCTCCGATCGACCCGTCCGCGCGCGACCCGTCCGCGCGACCGACCTCTACAGCTTCTCGACCTGCAGGAAATCGAGCTCCACCGGCGTCGATCGCCCGAAGATGGTCACCATGACCCTCAGCGTGTTCCGATCCAGGTTGACGTCGTCGACGACGCCGTTGAAGCTGTTGAACGGCCCCTCGTTGATGCGCACCTGGTCGCCCTTCTCGAACGTGTACTTCGGTTTCGGCTTCTCCGCCGCGACCGTCACCTGATGAAGGATCTGGTCCACTTCCTCGCGCGTCAGCGGGGTCGGCTTGGAACCGGCGCCGACGAATCCGGTCACCTTCGGCGTGTTCCGCACGACGTGCCACGCATGGTCGGACATGTTCATCTCGACCAGGATGTAGCCGGGGAAGAACCGCTTCGAGCTGACGACGCGCTTGCCGCCCCGCATCTCGACGACGTCCTCGGTCGGGATGAGGACCTCGCCGATGTCCGTCTGCAGCCCGTAGGCCTGCACCCGTTGCCGGAGCGACTCGGATACCTTCTTCTCGAAGCCCGAGTAGGTGTGCACGATGTACCACTGGCGGGTGCTGACGTCGGTCATTGCGCTCCGAAGGTCTCGAAGATGAACCTGGCGACCCGGGTCAGAACGAGATCGATGCTCCACAGATAGATTCCGAAGAACACCGAGGTCAGGATGACGACCAGCGTGGTGGCGTAGACCTCCTTGCGGGTCGGCCACGTCACCCGCTCCATCTCGTTCTTGACCTGGGCGAGAAAGACGCGAGCCCGACCGAACCACCCGGTCACCTGGATCGACGAGTCTCTGACGTTGTCGAGTCGTGCTGACTTCACGAAGTGCCCGATCCTTTCCTGCGTGCGCGCCCCCCGGGCGCGTGCCGCGCCGGCCGCTCCGAACGCGTGTGGCAGGCCAGGAGGGAATCGAACCCCCAACCCCCGGTTTTGGAGACCGGTGCTCTGCCAATTGAGCTACTGGCCTGTACTCCTGGTGCCCGGCCCGGAACCTCGCGCCCCGGCGTCCGGCCCGGCAACGCGGCCCGCCCGCGGACCGGCGCACGTCGCCGAGCCGCGCGACGGAGACGCGGCACGGTCCGCAGATCGCTACTTCGACTCCCGGTGAACGGTGTGCGATCGACACCAGCGGCAGTACTTCTTGAACTCCAGCCGCCCGCTGGTCTTCCGCTTGTTCTTGGTCGAACTGTAGTTGCGGCGCTTGCAGTCGGTGCACGCCAACAAGATGATGTCCCGCATGGCTACTCCACAACCGGACGCGTGCGTCCCGGGCCGCGGCGCGTCTCTCTCGCGCGGCGGCCGCAAGCGCCGCGTCTACTCGACGATCTCGGTGATCGCCCCCGACCCCACCGTGCGGCCGCCTTCCCGAATCGCGAAGCGAAGGCCCTTCTCCAGCGCCACCGGCGTGATCAACTCCACCTCCATCGCCACGTTGTCCCCGGGCATCACCATCTCCACCCCGTCAGGCAGCGTCGCAACACCCGTCACGTCCGTCGTCCGAAGGTAGAACTGCGGCCGATAACCGTTGAAGAACGGCGTGTGACGACCACCCTCGTCCTTCGTCAACACGTACACCTCGCCCTTGAACTTCGTGTGCGGCGTGATCGACTTCGGCTTCGCCAGCACCTGCCCACGCTCGACCTCGTCCTTCTCCAGACCGCGAAGAAGAACGCCGATGTTGTCGCCGGCAACTCCCTCGTCCAGGAGCTTCCGGAACATCTCGACACCGGTGACCACCTTCTTCTGCGTCTCCTGGAAGCCCACGATCTCGATCTCGTCGCTCACCTTCACGATGCCGCGGTCCACTCGACCCGTCACCACCGTCCCCCGACCCGAGATCGAGAACACGTCCTCGATCGGCATCAGGAACGGCTTGTCCACGTCACGCACAGGCAGCGGAACGTAGTCGTCCACCGCCGCCATCAGCTCCTCCACCGTCGACGCATACCCCGCGTCGCCCTCCAGAGCCTTCAGCGCCGAGCCCCGGACCACCGGTAGGTCGTCCCCGGGAAACTCATACGACGACAACAACTCGCGGACCTCGAGCTCGACCAGGTCCAGAAGCTCCTCGTCGTCCACCATGTCCACCTTGTTCATGAACACCACCAGCGACGGAACCCCGACCTGGCGCGCCAGCAGAATGTGCTCCCGAGTCTGCGGCATCACCCCGTCGGTCGCCGCAACCACCAGGATCGCACCGTCCATCTGCGCCGCGCCCGTGATCATGTTCTTGATGTAGTCCGCGTGGCCAGGGCAGTCCACGTGCGCGTAGTGCCGGTTCTCCGTCGTGTACTCCACGTGCGCCGTCGCGATCGTGATCCCGCGCTCCCGCTCCTCGGGAGCGTTGTCGATCGAGTCGAACGAACGAATCACGTTCTTCGCATCGTGCTTCGCCAGCACCGACGTGATCGCGGCCGTCAGCGTCGTCTTCCCGTGGTCGATGTGCCCGATCGTCCCGATGTTCACGTGCGGTTTCGACCGGTCGAACTTTTCCTTCGCCATTTGTCCGCTCGCTCCCGAAGTGAAGACCCGCGGCTTGCCGCCTGTCCGGGGCGCCCCGCTCGCGGCTCCCTCGCCGCCCGGGCGCCCCTGCCGCCCCCAATCGACCGTGCCGTCCGCCGCCGCCGCGCGGCCCCCCGCGGCGGGCCCCGTCGCGAGGCTGGAGCCGATGACCGGACTCGAACCGGTGACCTCGTCCTTACCAAGGACGCGCTCTACCTCCTGAGCTACATCGGCACGCCGTCGTGCGCTCGCCGCCCGACGCCGGGCGGCCGGACGGACGCCCGCACGCCCGAGAGGCCCCCGTCGAGCGCCTCGCCCCGCGGGCGTCTCGCGCCCGCGACATTCGCGACGACGCGACCGTGAGGTCGCGCCGCGACCCCGTCGGGCGCCGCCGCCGCACGCGAGGAACTGGAGCGGGAGACGGGGATCGAACCCGCGACCAACAGCTTGGAAGGCTGTGACTCTACCACTGAGTTACTCCCGCCTTCGCGGTCCCTGCCGCCCCGGGACACGGGCCGGCGCGGCCGGCTCCGCCGGCGGCGCCAAAGCTGGTGGCGAGGGGAGGATTCGAACCTCCGAAGCCTCTAGGGCGACAGATTTACAGTCTGTTGCGTTTGACCGCTCCGCAACCTCGCCGTATCCCGCAACGTCCCGACCCTGGAGCCCGTGGGCGACGGCCCCGCTGCCTTCGACCGGCGCTGCACTCCGCCTGACCGCGTCGCTCACCGGCCGCCCATGCCCGACAGGCGCCCTCCGCCCGGCTCGTCAGGCGGACACCCCCGACCCGCCGGCGCCCGCAGCGCGGTGCGGCGCGCGGCTCTCACCTCGGACTTCCAGACACTCGCGACACACGCTCCTGGCCGGCCGGCGCGGCAGACGGACACCCGTCGTCGCCTCGCAAACGGGAGAGCACACCGGCGCTGAAACCCCACCTGTCACGTGGAAGCAATCCGCTGGAGCTGGCGAAGGGATTCGAACCCCCGACCCGCTGATTACAAATCAGCCGCTCTACCGGACTGAGCTACGCCAGCCGGACCAAACGGAGAATTTAGCACGATCGCCCCCTTCGGCGCAAGGCGCAGCCTCGCCCCCCCCGGGGCCTGGGGTTCAGTTCGGGACCCGCCGCCGCCGAGCCCGGGCGGGACTCGTCCTCACGTCCGGCCGTCGGTCGCGGGCGGGGAGGCCACGGCGCTGCCGAACCGCCTCGAAGAGCGCGACGCCGGCCGCGACCGCCACGTTGAGGCTGTTCACCCGCCCGAGCATCGGTATCGACGCCACGCGATCGCAGCGCTCCCGAACGAGCCGCCGCAGCCCGCGCCCCTCGCTGCCGACCACGAAAGCGGTCGGCAAGGTCAGGTCGACGTCGCGGTACAGGTCGTCGCCGTCCGCCTCGAGCCCCACCGCCCACACCCCCGTCGCCTGCAACTCGGCCAGCGCCCGCGCGATGTTGACCACCGAGACGATTCGGACGTGGGACGCCGCGCCGGCGGACGCCTTCTCCACCTGTCCGAGCGGCGCGGCGCGCCGTTTCTGCCGGATGACGCCGTCGACTCCCGCCGCTTCGGCGCTGCGCAGGATTGCGCCGAGATTGCCGGGATCCTCGATGCCGTCGAGCACCAGCAACAGCGCCGGCTCGGGGAGGCCGGCGATCAACGCCTCCAGGGTGGCTGCCGGCGGGGGGGCGACGTCCGCCGCCACCCCCTGGTGCGCCGCGCCTCCCGCGATCCGGTCGAGGGCGGCCGGAGAGACGCGGATCACCGGGATTCCGCTCTCCTCCGCGAACCGGCGAATCTCGGCCGTCTTGCGGGAGGACGCGACGAGGCGGACGGTCCGGACCCGCTCCGCCCGCAACGCCTCCAGCACCGGGTTGACGCCGTAGACGATCACGATGCCTGACCCCCTGCCCGCGACCGCGCCCATCGGCGCCGCCCCGCGGCGACCCCGCCAATCAGGCCGGCGCGGCATCCAGCATGGCGACCGCGTGCACTTCGAGGGCTTCGCCGCGGCCCGTCGGCCCGACGCCCTCGCCCGTCTTGCCCTTGACGCCGACCGCCGACGGCTCGACCCCGACAGCGGCAGCCAGCGCCTCCTGCATCCGCTCGACGTGGGGCGCGATGCGAGGGTGCTCGGTCACCACCACCACGTCCACGTTGACGACCGCGAAGCCGCGAGAGCGCGCCATGTCCGCGGCCGTCCGGAGCAACGCGATGCTCGAGGCTCCCTTCCAGCGGGGATCGGTGTCCGGAAAGTGGCGGCCGATGTCGCCGGCGGCGGCGGCGCCGAGTATGGCGTCGGTCACCGCGTGACAGACCGCGTCGGCATCGGAATGCCCCACCAGCCCGCGGTCGTGCGGAATCAGGACCCCACCGAGCCGGAGCGGTCCCGCCGCTCCGAACCGATGCAGGTCGTACCCGATCCCGACGCGGCCGGTCGCCATGGTCTCCTCCACGAATCGCCGGGCGAGGGCGAGGTCCCGCGCGGTGGTGATCTTGATGTTCCAGGGGTCGCCCTCGACCAGCGCCACGCGGTGCCCGGCCCGTTCCGCGAGCCCCGCCTCGTCGGTCGCCTCCACGCCGGCCTGACCGAGGCGAACCGCCTCGGCGAGAACCTCGGCGCGAAACGCCTGCGGGGTCTGCGCCTGCACGATCCGGTCACGCGCGAGGGTGCGGCCCACGAACCGGCCCTCCCCCACCGAGCGCTGCTTGAGGGTGTCCTGAACCGGGAGGACGGCCACCGCGGCGCCATGGAGGCGGGCGGCGGCGATGGTCCGCACGATCACGTGGGACGGGCAGAACGGCCTCGCCGCATCGTGCACGACGACGATCTCGCTCCCGCTCGCGGCCACGGCCTCGAATCCCCTGGCCACCGAGTCCTGCCGCCGCGCGCCCCCGGCCACGACCCGCAGCGGCGTTCCGCCCGGCGTCTCGACCAGCGCGGGCCCTCCGGCCAGCGCGGTCGGCAGCACGAGCACGATCTCGT
The DNA here is from genome assembly GCA_965215105.1 of Vicinamibacterales bacterium. Taxonomy (GTDB): domain Bacteria; phylum Acidobacteriota; class Vicinamibacteria; order Vicinamibacterales; family UBA8438; genus JAJEEA01. The sequence continues at coordinate 5,858,032 of OZ244051.1, read as the reverse complement.
CGATGCCGTCGCACCGGTCGAACGCCTCCACCGAACGCTGCAGGACGGTGACGCCGCCGAGGCGCACGAGCTGCTTGGGCCGACCCGCGCCAAGACGGGTCCCCGACCCGCCCGCCGCGATGATGGCGGTCACCATGCCGCGCGGCCCCCGGAACGTTCGGACGCGGACCGGCGCCCGGCAACCCGCGGCCAGGGCCCCGGCGGCGTTCGCGCGGCGCTGCGCCCCGCGGCACGCGGCTCCCGCCGCGCCGCGTGGTGCGACCTCGGGCCACCGTTCCTCACGTGAACAATCCCTCCAGCGCCTGACCCACGTCGTCGACCGGCGTCAGCTCGCAACCCGGCGCGGACATGCCGTCCTGGCGGTCGCCCCTCGGCATGAAGCAGCGCGTGAATCCCATCTGCGCCGCCTCGCGAACCCTCAGCCCGGGTTGCGTCGTGCCCCGTATCTCTCCCGCCAGCCCGACCTCGCCGAACAGGGCGGCGCCGGACGGCACCGGCTGGTTGCGCAGGCTCGACGCCACGGCCGCGACGACCGCGAGGTCGGCGGCGGGCTCGTGCACGGGGATGCCCCCGGGCACGTTCACGAACACGTCCTCGCCCGCCAGCGACAGGCCCGCGCGCTTCTCGAGCACCGTCAGCAGCAACGACAGGCGCTGGCGGTCGACGCCGTTCGCGACGCGCTGGGCGTTGCCGTAGACTCCGGCACCGACGAGCGCCTGCACCTCGACGAGAATCGGGCGCGACCCCTCGAGCGAGCAGAGCACCACCGACCCCGGGGCGTCCGCCCTGCGTTCCGACAGGAACTGCGCGGAGGGGTTGGCCACCGCCCGCAGGCCGCCTCGCGTCATCTCGAACACACCGACCTCGCTCACCGCCCCGAAGCGGTTCTTCACCGCCCGCACGATGCGGTGCGCGTGGTGCCGGTCCCCCTCGAAGTGGAGCACGGTGTCGACGACGTGCTCCAGCACCTTGGGGCCGGCCAGTCCGCCGTCCTTGGTCACGTGCCCGACGACGAGGACCGGCACGTTGCGGCCCTTGGCCACGAACAGAAGGCGGTTCGCGGCGTCGCGCACCTGGGCGACGGTGCCGGGAGCCGACTGAAGCTCGACCGAGAACAACGTCTGAATCGAGTCGACGACGACCAGATCCGGCGACAGCCGCGACACCTCCTCGACCACCCGCTCCAGGCACGTCTCGGCCAGCACGTGCAGCCGCGGCGGACAGAGAGCGAGGCGCTCTCCGCGCCGGCGCACCTGATGAGGGGACTCCTCGCCCGAGCAGTAGAGAACGCTCCGTCCCGCCGACGCGACCTCGGCCGCCGCCTGCAGCAGCAGCGTCGACTTCCCGATGCCCGGCTCTCCCCCCAGCAGGACCAGCGACCCCGGCACGAGCCCCCCGCCCAGAACCCGATCGAGCTCGCTGACCCCGGTCGAGACCCGGTCCGCCTCCGACGACTCGATGTCGGCGAACAGCCGCGCTTCCGCACCCGTGAGGGCCGGCCTCGAACCGGGGTCGGCCCGCCGCGCGGCGGTCTCCTCGACCAGCGAGTTCCACTCGCCGCAGTCGGCGCATCGTCCGAGCCACTTCCGCGACTGGGCGCCGCACGCCTGGCACACGAAGACGGTGTTGGGTGACTTCACGGCAGCGATGCCCGCCTTCCCGGCGCCCCGGCCCGGAGAGCGTCGCCTGCGGCTCCGCTCACCGCCCAACCAACCCTCCAGGAGTCCGCACCGTTCCACGGCGCTGACTCCTGGCCCGGAGAGCGTCGCCTGCGGCTCCGCTCACCGCCCAACCAACCCTCCAGGAGTCCGCACCGTTCCACGGCGCTGACTCCTGGCCCGGAGAGCGTCGCCTGCGGCTCCGCTCACCGCCCAACCAACCCTCCAGGAGTCCGCACCGTTCTACGGCGCAGACTCACAGGCACGGTCCGGACCACCGGCATAGGTGCGAACGATCCGGCTTCCGGTCCTGCACAGCACCTCGTGCGGCACGGTGCCCAGCGCCGCGGCGGTCTCGCCGGCGTCGATGCGGCGGCCCGACTGCTCACCCACCAGCACCACCTCGTCCCCGGGGGTGACGTCGAGGCCGGTGACGTCGATGGTGATCGAGTCCATCGACACCGCGCCGACCACCGGCGCGCGCCGTCCGCGGACGAGCACCGAGCCGCGACCCGCCAGGCGCACGTCCAGACCGTCCGCGTAGCCGGCCGGCACCACCGCGATGGTCGCCGGACGGTCGACCGGGCACCGCGCGCCGTAGCCCGTGGTCTCGCCGACCCGCATGCCCTTGACGGCGACCACGCGGCTGCGCATGGTCATCGCCGGCGTCACCGGAACCGACGCCTCGCCCCCGGGGGGAACGACGCCGTAGAGCAGCAGCCCGGGCCGCACCGCGTCGTACCACGTGTTCCGGTCGCGCAGCAGGGCGGCGCTGTTCGCCGCATGTCTCAGGGCGGGGCGGACCCCCAGCGCGGCCAGGCGGCGCAGGCACTCTTCGAAGCGCTTCCGCTGCAGCTCGAACAACGGATGCTCCGGCGCGTCGGCGGTGGCGAAGTGGGTGTAAGCGGCCACGATCTCGAGCCCGGGGCGGCCCAGGACGTCCGGCATCGTGCGCCCGAGATTGTCGAAGCGGAATCCGAGCCGGTTCATGCCCGTGTCGATCTTGAGGTGGCACGACACCGTCGCGCCCCGCCGCGCCGCGGCGTCGCTCAGCGCGCGGGCGGCGAACGGCGAGGACACCGTGGGCGTGAGCCCATGGTTGAACACGCCGTCGAGATCGCTGATGCCGAGGGCGCCGAAGACGAGGATGGGCGCCCGGATGCCGCCGTCACGCAGGATCACCGCTTCCTCGATGTCCGCGCAGGCGAGCATGCCGGCCCCGGCCGATTCGAGGGCCCGCGCCACGGGGACCGCCCCGTGCCCGTAAGCGTTGGCCTTGACGACCGCGATCACCCGGGGCGCCCGCGGTCCGCCCACGTGACGCGCCACCGCCGCGTAGTTGGCGCGCACCGCGTCGAGGTCGACCCGGGCGAACGTCGGCCGGACGGCGACGGAGGCCGGCCTGGTGGACGAGTCCGACCGGCGTTCAGGACTCGTAGGCATCGGAGGCGAGATTGGCGAACTTCGTGCACTGCTTGAGGAACGCCAGCCGGACGACCCCCGTCGGCCCGTTCCGCTGCTTGCCGATGATGATCTCGGCCAGGTTCTCGTTCTCGGGGGTCGGGTCGTACTGCTCCTCCCGATAGATGAAGAGGACGAGGTCGGCGTCCTGCTCCAGCGCACCCGACTCCCGGAGGTCCGAGAGCTGGGGGCGGCGGTCGGACCGGCTCTCGGGGGCGCGGCTCAACTGGGACAGCGCCACCACCGGCACGTCCAGCTCCTTGGCGAGGCCCTTCAGCGACCGCGAGATGGAAGCGAGCTCCTGGGTGCGGTTGTCGAACCGGCCGCGCCCGGTCATGAGCTGCAGGTAGTCGATCACCAGGAGGTGCAGGTCGTGCTCGGCCTTCAGCCGCCGCGCCTTCGCCCGCATCTCCAGGACGCCGATGGAGGGGCTGTCGTCGATGAACACCTTCGCGCCGTCCAGCCGGGTGAGGGCCTCGGATAGAGCGCCGTAGTCGCGCTCGTTGAGGAACCCCCCGCGGAACTTGTGCGAGTCGACCTCCGCCTCGGTCGTCAGCATGCGCATGAACAACTGCTCCTTGGACATCTCCAGGCTGAAGACGCCGACCGTCATGTCGGTGTTCACGCCGAGATGCTGCGCCATGTTGAGGACGAGGGCGGTCTTGCCCATGGAGGGCCGCGCCGCCACGAGAACCAGGTCCGCCGCCTGAAAGCCCCGGGTCAGCTTGTCGAGGTCGACGAACCCGCTCGGGACGCCGGTGACGACGCCCTCGCCCGACTGCAGCTTGTCGATAGCGGTGTGGCTGGACTCGATGAGGTCGTGCAACGCCACGAACCCGGTGTGCACGCTGTCGTCGGCGATGCTGAAGATCGCCTGCTCCGCCCGATCGAGAACGGTGTCGGCCCCTCCCTCCCCGGTATACGCGCTCTCCAGAATCCCGTTCGCGGCGAAGATGATCTTCCGGCGGGTCGACTTCTCCTTGACGATTTGCGCGTAGTACTCGACGTGGGTGGAGCGGGGCACCCCGTCGACCAGCCCCGCGATGTACGCCGGCCCGCCGACGCCGTCGAGCTCTCCCGACCGTTCCAGCTCGTTCTTCAGGGTGACGAGATCGATCACCTCGTTCCGCTCGTTGAGGTCGACCATCTTGTCGAACACGCGGCGATGGGCGTCCCGGAAGAAGTCGTCGGCGTCGATCAGCTCCGCCGCCTGGTTGAAGGCGTCGTTGTGAATGAGGACGGCGCCGAGGACGCAACGCTCCGCCTCGAGGTTGTGGGGAAGCGACCGTTCGGAGGGAAGGGAGGCGGCGTCGGCCATGACCATCAGGACGGGATCGGGGCGTGACGCGGCGCCACCGCCCCAACCAACCCTCCGGAGTCCCGACCGCTCTCGGGCGCGGGGTCCGCGCCTGCTCTACGACTCGGACTCCCAGCCCGCCCATCGTCGCCTCCGGCTCCGATGGGCGCCCAACCAACCCTGCAGGAATCCGCGCCGTTCTACGGCGCAGACTCCTCGCCCGCCCATCGTCGCCTCCGGCTCCGATGGGCGCCCAACCAACCCTGCAGGAATCCGCGCCGTTCTACGGCGCAGACTCCTCGCCCGCCCATCGTCGCCTCCGGCTCCGATGGGCGCCCAACCAACCCTGCAGGAATCCGCGCCGTTCTACGGCGCAGACTCCTGCTCGGCGGAAGCGTCCGACGGCTCCGCGTCGGGCGATGCGCCGTCGTCGCCGGCCTCATCGCCGCCCGCTTCGGCGTCGGCGCCTTCCTTGACGATGCGAACCGTCACCTCGGCCGTGACCTCGCGGTGTACCTTGACGGCCACCCGGTGCTCGCCGAGTTGCTTCAACGGCTCGGCGAGCTGGATCTTCCGCCGGTCGACGTCGAAAGACTGCTCCAGCAGGGACGCCGCGACGTCGGACGCGGTGACCGATCCGTACAGGGTCTCGGTCTCGCCGACCCGACGCGCGATGACGCAGACCACCTGGCCGAGCCGCGCCGCGAACGCCGAGGCGCTCTCCTTCTCGGCCGCGTCGCGGGCGTCGGCGACGACCCGCTCGCGCTCGACCTGCCGGCGGTTGGCCTCGGTCACCGGCAACGCCAACCGGCGGGGCAGGAGGTAGTTGCGGGCGTATCCGTTGGCGACCTTCACGATGTCGCCCCGGCGCCCGAGATGATCGACCGGCTCTCTGAGAATGACCTGAACTGACATGGCTTGTCCGCGGGCGCTAGTCGGTCACGTACGGGATCAGGGCCAACTGACGCGCGCGCTTGATCGCCGTCTGCAACTTGCGCTGGTGGGGCGCACAGGTCCCCGACAAGCGCCGGGGCTGTATCTTCCCCCGTTCGGGAATGCTCGCGATCAGCATTCGAACGTCCTTGTAGTCGATGTAGGGGACCTTGTCGACGCAGAAGCGGCAGACGCGCTTTCGCCGAAACATGCCGCGTCTGGGCCTGTCGAACTTGGGTTTGCGCGGGGCGCCTCGATCGTTCTTCATCCTTGCACCTCCGGAACGCCGCGCGTCGCATTGCCGCGCGGCGAGAATCGTTCCCGGCCGGGAGTCTGCGCCGTTCTACGACGCGGGTTCATCCGATGCCGCGGCGGCCGGCGGCTCCGCCGCCGACGACGCCTCGGGTTCCCCCTCCGCCGGGGACTCCCCGACGGGAGGAGACCCCGCCGCCTCACCCTCCACGGGGGGCTCGTCCGGCGCCGGCGCCGATGGTTGGGCCGCCGGCGCCGCCGACGTCACCTCGTCGGGAGGCCCGCCCTTCGCCGGAGGCTCGGCCTCCGCCCGCGGCGCGCCCTCCGCGGGGGACTCGCCCGCGGGCGCCGTCGCGGGCGGCCGGGCCTCTTCCTCCGCTCCGCGGGCCGCGCGCCGGCGCCCGGCGTCAGCCTTGCGCTTCTCGGCCGCCCTCCGGGCCTTGCGCAGGTCGTCGTCGACCCGCACCGTGAGATACCGCAGGACGTCGTCATGGACGCGCATCCGGCGCTCGAGCTCGGTCACCATCGTGCCCGGCCCGCGAATGAGCTGGACGACGTAGATGCCCTCCGTGAAGTTGCCGATGGGGTAGGCGAGCTTGCGGCGCCCCCACAGGTCGGTGTTCTCCACCTCCCCGCCGAGCTTGCCGATCTGGTCCGCGAGCTCGCGCTGGAGCGTCTCCAACTCGGCGTTGGCGACGGTGGGCGCGAGGACGTACACGAATTCGTATTGTCGATCGCTGGGCATGCGGCTCCTTCTGGACTGACGGCCACCCGGGGGTGGCAAGGAGTGGAACGAGACGGCCGCGAACGCGCCGCCCCGGACTCACGAGATTAACGGACCGGACAATCGACGTCAACCACGGGGACCGGCCCGGGCTGACGGCTCCTCGTCATCTCCTTCGGCTTCCCGCCGATTGAACGCGTTCATGACCGGGCCGATGCCGGTTTCCGCGAACATCTCGACCGCGTCGGCGGCCCGCCGCACGACGTCGTCCATCGCCGGCCGCTCGGCACGGTCGAAGCGGGAGAGCACCCGCCCCGACAGCTTCTGCCTCGGGTCGCCGCGCCCCACCCCGACGCGAAGACGCGAGAACCCCTCCCCCGCGCCGGCTTCGATTATCGAGCGCAGGCCGTTGTGCCCGCCGGACGAGCCCTGACGGCGCGCCCGCAACCGGCCCAGGGGCAGGTTGACGTCCTCGGTGACCACCAGCAGGTCGTCCGGCTCGATACGGTAGTAGCGCACCAACGCGCCGACCGCGAACCCGCTGCGGTTCATGTAGGTCAGCGGCTTGGCGAGCAGGACGGCGCCGCGCACCCCCGGCACCGCCGGGGCGTTGGCGAGCAGGGCGTCGGCGGGAGCGGACCGGAACGCGAGATCCCACCGCCGGGCGGCCTCGTCGACGACCTCGAAGCCGACGTTGTGCCGGGTTCCCCGGTACTGGTCTCCGGGATTGCCGAGTCCCACGATCAGCTTCACGGTCGTGCACGCGGAAAGCCTGCCGGCGACGGGGGTCCCGTCACCGGCGGGAGCACATCAACCCTCCGCCTTGCCCCCCGCCTCGGCCTCCGCCTCGCCCTCGGCCTCGGCCTCCGCCTCCGCCTCGCCCTCGGCCTCGTCCGCCTCGAGCCTCGGCGCGATGACGTGGACGATGAGGGTCTCGGGGTCGCTGACCGGCTGCCACGACACGCCCTCGATCAGATCCCTGAGACGGACGCCCTGGCCGATGGTCAGCGGCGAGACGTCGACCTCGATGTGCTCGGGAATCTCCGACGGCAGGCAGGCGACGGCCACCTCCCGCTGCACGAAGTCGATCAGGCCGCCCTGCACCTTGACCCCTTCCGCCTCGCCCGTCAGCTCGATGCGCACGGTGACGGTGATGACCTTGTCCATGGCCACCCGGTAGAAGTCGACGTGCAGGAGCCGGTGCGAAACGGGATCGACCTGAAAGTCCTTGATCAGCACCTTGCTCGAGTCGCCGTCGCCGACCGTGAGGCCGATCAGGGTGTTGGCGCCGGCTTCGGAGTGGAGCACCCGCGACACCTCCTCGGGCTCGACGCTCACCGCGAGCGCGCCCGACCCGTCCGACCCTCCCCCCTCGCCGTAGACGACGCCGGGAATGCGTCCGCCGCGACGAAGCCGCCGGGCGACGCTCTTCCCGCGTCCGGACCGAAGCTCTGCGCTCAACGTGGTTTCCATGACTGACCTGCCTAGCCCGCCAATCGTCGCCTAGACGAACAGCGACGACACGGACGTCTCCTGGTGAATGCTCTGAATCGCCTTCCCCAGCAACGGGGCGACGGACAGCACCTCGACCCGGTCCGATGCGGCGACCTCGGGCCGGGGGGGAATGGTGTTCGTGACCACCAGCTTCTCGAGCGCCGACCCCTCGATGCGCTCCAGCGCCGGCCCCGAGAGCACGCCGTGCACGGCGCACGCGATCACCTGCGCGGCGCCGTTCTCCCGCAGCGCCGACACCGTCTGGACGAGCGTTCCCGCGGTGTCGACGATGTCGTCCTGGATGATGCAGACGCGGTCCCGGACCTCGCCCACGACGTGCATCACCTCGGCCCGGCCGTCCTCGGAGCGGCGCTTGTCGATGATCGCGAGGTCCGCGCCGAGCCGCTTGGCGTAGGCCCGCGCACGCTCGACGCCGCCGGCGTCCGGCGACACGATCACCGCGCGCGGATCCCGGTCCTGATAACCGGCCAGGTGCTGCATGAACACGGGTGCGGCGAACAGGTGATCGACCGGGATGTCGAAGAACCCCTGGATCTGCGCCTTGTGCAGGTCCATCGTGAGCACGCGGTTGGCCCCGGCCGCGCACAGCAGATTCGCCACGAGCTTTGCGGAGATCGGCACCCGGGGCTTGTCCTTCCGGTCCTGCCGCGCGTAGCCGTAGTACGGCATCACGGCGGTGATGCGGGCCGCCGACGACCGGCGGAACGCGTCGATCATGACGCAGAGCTCGACGAGGTGTGCGTCGACGGGGGTGCACGTCGGCTGCAGGATGAACACGTCGGCGCCGCGGATGTTCTCGTCTATCCGGAACGAGACCTCCGTATCGGCGAACCGCCTCAGGTTCGCGCGACCCAGCGGGCTGCCGAGGTAGCCGGCGATCTCCTGCGCCAACCGCGTGTGTGCGCTGCCCGAAAACAGCTTGAGTTGCCCGTTCAGCATCGCCGTCGATCCGACCCGGCAGGGCCGTTCACGGACGCCGCCGGTTTGGCTGGGGCGGAAGGATTCGAACCTTCGAATACGGGATCCAAAGTCCCGCGCCTTACCACTTGGCCACGCCCCATCAAGCGGAGGCCCGTCCCGCACGCAGCATCGGCTGACTACCGCGAACCCGTTATTTTAACCGGCCGACTTCGCCCCATCAAGGCTGGCCCGCCCATCGTCGCCTCCGGCTCCGCTGGGCGCCCAACCGACCCTCCGGGAGTCCGCGCCGTTCCACGGCGCCGACTCCCGGCCCGCCCATCGTCGCCTCCGGCTCCGGGACCGCGCGCCGGGGTCAGACGATGAACCGGCGCTCGAGCCCCGCCCGGTCCATCGTGCGCGTGACCCATGCCGTCCAGCCCTCCGGCCGGCCCCGCAGGCGCCGGACCGCGCCGAGGGCCGCGCCCCGGCGTTCGAAGAGGCCGAACACGGCGGATCCGCTGCCGCTCATGCCGGCCCGGCAGGCGCCGGCGTCCGACAGCAGCCCGATCGCCGCACCGATGCCGGCCCGGCGCCGGGCCACGGGGTCCTCGAGGTCGTTCCGCATTCCGTCGAGCACGAGCGTCGCCCCGGCAGACCGGACGGGCGGCGGGGCCGCCCCCCGCACCGGCCGCCCCCGGCCCCCGGACGCGCGGTCCTCATCGAGCCAGCCGTAGGCGGCGGCGGTCGAGACGCCATACGGGGGAACCGCCACCACCACCCACCGCCGGGCCTGCTCGGCGAGCGGATAGACGTCGTCGCCGCGCCCCACCCCGAGCGCCGTGCCGCCGACCAGGAAGAACGGGCCGTCGGCCCCCACCTCGGCGGCCAGGGCGTGGAGCCGGGCCGGCGGCGGCGTCCGTCCCCACAGAAGGCACAGGCCCCGCAGCGCGGCCACCGCGTCGGCGGTCCCGCCGCCCAGCCCCGCCGCGACGGGAATCCGCTTGCGGATGGTCACCGCCACCCCCCGAACGTCGCCGCCCCCGCCCAGCTCGGTCCAGAGGCGCCGGGCGGCACGGTGCACGAGGTTGTCCCTCCCCGAGGGCACGCCGGGGGCGGAGCAGCGAACGCGGCAGTCCCCCTCGACCTCCCGCACCGTCAGGGTGTCGTGCAAGCCGATGGACTGCAGGATGGTCCGCAGGTCGTGGAAGCCGTCCCGGCGCCGGCCGCCGACCCGCAGATCGAGGTTGATCTTGGCGTGGGCGCGCACCGTCACCCGCCGGGAGGGTCCGTGAACCGGCGGCGCCCTCATGTCGGTTCGACCGGGACCTCCAGCGGACCCGCTCCGCGCAGCTCCTCGAGGGTCGCCGGCGCGACGTCCGCGGGAACCGACAGGGAGAACGCCTCGGCGCCGATCGCCACGTTCAGGCTGACCTGCGAGAGCCGGGCCGTCAGATCGGTGAGCGGCTCGCCACCGCCGCCACCCGCGTCGCCGGACGAGACGCGCACCAGCCGCGGCAGGCGGCGGCGGAACTCGCTGTACTCGATGGTCAGCCCGTCCCGCGTGCCCGCGACCAGGTGGTGCCCGCCCTCGATCTCGCGCAGCCACGCGACCGCGCCGCCGGCCAGATCGACGGCGATCCAGTCGCCGAGGCGCCGCCCCGCGATCGGCCGCGGATCGGGCACGAGGCAGCCGGTCAGCACCGCCCGCAGATCGTCCGGCCCGAACGGGATGCCGGTCAGGCTCGCGAAGAGCTCGGGGGCGGGCACCCCGGTCACCACCCGGGCCTCCCGGGTCAGCCACAACGTGGCGTCCCCCGGCGACGCCACCAGGTAGAACACCGGCGCGCCGAACGGAGCCAGCCCCTCGAGCCGCATGGACGCGGGCTCCGCCAGCCCGGCCCGCACCCGCCCCCTCAGCGCGGCCCCGCCGCCGCGGCCGCTGAGCCGGATCATCGTCTCGACGGACCTCACGCTCCGGCACTCCGCGACCACGGAGCCGAAGAGACCGTCGAACCCGGGATAGGGGGTGCCGGGACCGTCCGGGAGGACCAGCCGGGTCGAACCGCAACCGGCGGCCACGGCCGCAACGGAGCAGATCCACAGGACGCGAAGACCGCTCATCGTTCGCCGCAACCGCTCGACCCCGCCGGCGGGACGCCATCGCCCCGATCGCTCGGAAACCGCCGCCGGCCAGCGGCACGGGCGCCTGGCCCGCCAATCGTCGCCTGCGGCTCCGCTTGGCGCCCAACCAACCCTGCAGGCGTCCGCGCCGTCTACGGCGCAGACGCCTACCGCGTGGAGTCCAGTCGGGCCCGCGCGTCGCGAATCTTGGCTTCCACCGCCGCCGCGTCGACCCCCTCGCGATCGCCGGCGAGGGCGCGCTCCCACGCGTCGATGGCTTCCGCGTAGCGTTCGAAGCGGAACAGCAGGTCGCCCATGTGGTCCTGCACCACCGAGTTCCGCGGGAGCTGATCGCTGGCCGCACGCAGCGGCGACTCGGCGAGCTCGAGCTCGTCCTGCTTGAAGTAGGCCCACCCGAGGCTGTCCAGATAGGCCCCGTTGTGGGGATCTATCTCGAGCGCGCGGCGAATCAGGTCGACCGACTCGTCGAGCCGCTCGCCCCGCTCGGCCAGCATGTAGCCCAGGTAGTTCAGCGTCTGCGCGTCGTCGGGGTCCTGCGCGAGCACGCGCCGGAACGCGCCCTCCGCCTCCTCGAAGCGCCGGCCGCGCTCGAAGACGGCGCCGAGCTGGAACAGGATGAAGGTGTTGCCGGGAAACCGCTCCTCGGCCGCCCGGAGGACGCCCACCGCCTCGTCGACCCGGCCGTGCTGGCTGTAGAGCGCGGCCAGCGCCACGTGGACGATGGGCTCGTTCTCGTAGCGCGCACGCGCCCGCTCGAGCAGCGAGACCGCGTCGTCGACCGACCCGCGGGCGGACAGCACCTGGGCGTCGAGCCGCATCAGGTCGAGGTTGTCGCGCCGCGAGCTCCGGAGCTCGGCCACCAGCCCGCCCGCCTCGCCGAGGCGCCCCGCGTCGAGATAGACCTGAACGAGCTGCGCCTGCAGCCCGAAGTTGGACGGCACGAGCTCGAGGGCATCGGCGAGGGATTCGGCGGCGGCATCGAGGTCGCCGACGTTCTGTTGGGCGAGTCCGAGCTGTTGCAGGAGCCCGGCCACCTGGCGGGGGTCGACGCCGCCGGACCGCGCCCTCTGAACCACCGGAGCCAGGATCTCGGCCATCTCGCGATACCGGCGCAATCCGTCGAGGGCCCGGGACAGCAGGTAGGCGCCTCGCAGATCGCGCGGCTCGAGCTCGACCACCCGACGGGCCGCCGCCTCCGCCGCGTCGTAGTTGCGGGCGTCGAGCTCGAGGCCGGCCAGCCGAAACCAGCCGTCGGTGTCCTCGGGCCGAAGCCGGACGAGTTCCTCCAGCACCTCGATGGCCCGACCGGTGCGACCCGCGTTCGCCAGCGCATCGGCGAGCTGCCGGCGGTACCGGGCTCGCCGGGGGTTGTACTGCACCGCGCGCTCGTAGGCCGCGGCGGCCTCGTCCCACTGGTCGAGCGCCTCGTGCGCGCGGCCGAGCAGCACCTGCCCGTCGGCGAACCGCGGCTCGAAATCGAGCATGTCGGTCAGCACGTCGACGGCCTGCCGCGGCTGCCGGGTGGCCAGGTAGAGCCGCCCGAGGGTGATGGACAGCATCACGTCGGGCGACCGGGGATCGCGCGCCTGCGCGAGGTGGTCGATGGCCAGGTCCACGTCCGACTGGGCAGGGGTCCCCTGGGACTCCACCCGGGCCGCGTAGACGAGGCCCAGGGTACGGTGGGCCTCGCGGTCGTCGGGGTCCCGGTCCAACGCGTCGTTCCCGGCCTCGATCGCCTCGTCGGGCCGGTTGCGGCGAGCGTAGAGACCGGCCAGCTCGGCCAGGATGCCCGACGATGCGGAATCGAGGTCGGCCGCGCGACGGTAGGCCTCGATCGCCTCCTCGATCGCGCCGTCCCGATCGAGGGACCGGCCCAGGATGAACGCGTGGTACGCGGCGGCGCGATCGTCGAGGCCCGGGGGCTCGGGCGCCGGCGCTTGGGCTTGGGCAATGGCTCCCGGCGCCATCACGCCCACGACGAACAGAGCGCTGATTGAAAACCGCATAAGGGCCGCATTGTTCCACAACGACACGACCGTGAACAAGCAGTTCCCGTTTCGGCGCACGTTCGGGGGGCGCCCCGCCTCGGCGAACCGGCCCCGCGCCTCGCGGAACGGCCCGACGAGAGCCCGGACCGGGGCCGCAACCGCCCGGTCTCCGCGCCCCCGGGGCGGCCGCAGCGGTCTGATATAGTCTGAGCTTCCCCGGCGGAGGACGCGGTGATGGCGGTCGACGCAGAGCTTCTCGAGATCCTCGCATGTCCGAACTGCAAGACGCCCGTGGTGCCGGTGCACGACGAGACCGGCCTCAAGTGCGGGGCCTGTCATCGGGTCTATCCGATCACGGACGACATACCGGTCATGCTCATCGACGAGGCGACCATCGAACCGCCTGAAGCCGAGGGACCGCGCGCCATGGCCGAGGGACCGCGCGCCATGGAAGAACCGCCCGAAGCATCCGAATGACCGTCCCCAGAGTGCCGGGACTGGAAGCCGCGGCCTTCCTGACGCTCCTCGGGTTCGTGGCCGCGCTGCAGGTCTCCATCGCCGCCGCCGGCATCCTCCTGACCTTCACCGTCGGGCTCTGGATCGCGCTGCTGGCGAGGGACCGCGAACGGCCGGCGGGGCCGCCGTTCCTGCCCCCCCTGCTCGCCTACGCGGCCGCGACCCTGGTCTCGGCCGCGTTCTCCCTCGACCCCGGCGCCAGCCTCGTCGACGCGCGGGAAGTGCTGCTCTTCGCCGTGGTGCCGATCGTGCACAGGCTGGCCCGGCACGAGCGGGCGCAGACCGTGGCCACCCTCGTCGTGACCGTCGGGGCCACCACCGCGGTATGGGGGGTGGTGCAGTACGGCGTTCTGGAGTACGACCACCTCGGACGACGCCCGGACGGCACGATGGGGCACTACATGACCTATTCCGGGCTGCTGGCGCTGACCATCTCCCTCGCCGCCGCCCGCGTCCTGTTCGATGGCCGCCGCCGCCTGTGGTCCGCCCTCGTGATGCCGGCTCTCCTCGTCGCGCTGGCGGTCACCCTGACCCGAAGCTACTGGGTCGGCGCGGGGGCCGCCATCGCGCTCCTGTGCCTGCTGAGGGACCTGCGGCTGGTGGCGGTGGCCCCGGTGCTCGCGGCCCTGGTGCTGGCCCTCGCTCCCCCGCAGATCACGAGCCGCGTGTACTCGGCCTTCGACCCCGAGGACCCGACGGTCCGCGACCGGCTGGCGATGGCGCGGGCGGGGGTGAGGATCATCCGCGACCATCCCTGGACCGGGGTGGGCCCGGACATGGTGCAGGAGGTGTACCCGCGGTATCGCGACGCGGGGGCCGTTCAGGACGAGAACCCGCACCTGCACAACGTGCCGGTGCAGATCGCGGCCGAGCGGGGGCTGCCCGCCCTCGCGGTCTGGTGCCTGTTCGTCGTCGCGGCGGTCCGCCACCTGTTCCGGCTGCTCGACGACGAGGCGGCCCGCCCCCTCGCCGCCGCCGGCCTCGCGGCGGTCGCGGCCATGCTCACCGGCGGGCTGTTCGAGTACAACTTCGGAGACTCGGAGTTCCTGATGCTGTTCCTCGTCGTTCTCACCCTGCCGCAGGCGGCGGTCCTGCGCCCCGCCGCCCCCCGGGCCGCGCCGACCGGCCCCGACGCGTCCCGCGGCTGACGGCGCCGGGCCGGCGGGCCGAAGTCCGCGCCGCGGAACGTGGCGGAGCTCCGGGAGGACCGGAAAGGGCGCCGAACCGCCCCGCGGGCGACGGCCGTCGGGCCGCCCGCGGGGCCGGACCGGGCCGCCGCGCCCGGCCGCCACGCTCAGTGCCGGAAGTGCCTCCGCCCCGTGAACACCATCGCGAGGCCGTGCTCGTCGGCGGCGGCGACGACCTCATCGTCCCGCACCGACCCCCCGGGCTGCACCACCGCGGTCGCGCCGGCCGCGGCGATGGCGTCGAGGCCGTCGCGGAACGGGAAGAACGCATCGGAGGCGGCCACGGTGCCGCTCAGCCCCGCCGCCTTCATCACCGCCACCTTCACCGCGTCGACCCGGCTCATCTGGCCGGCGCCGATCGCGGCGAGCCGATCCGCCCGCGCGAACACCACCGCGTTCGACTTCACGTGGGCCGTGACCCGCCAGGCGAGCCGGAGGGCCGCCCACTCGGCCCCGGTCGGCCGCCGCCGGGTCACCACGCGAAGACCGACCTCCGGCCGCCCCGCCGCCTCCGCGGTCCAGGGTCCCGCCGCCTCGGTCACTCGGTCGCCGCCCTGCACGAGGAGCGCGCCGAGAATGGACCGGACGTCGCGATCCGGCCGGTCGTCCCCCGTCGAGCAATCGGCGAGGACCAGCCGGAGGTTCTTCTTCGCCGCGAGGGTGGCGCGGGCCTCCTCGTCGGCGTCCGGCGCGACCACCGCCTCGATGAAGGTCGAGGCAATCGCTTCCGCCGTCGCGCCGTCGATGCGGCGGTTCAACCCCACGATCCCGCCGAACGCGGACAGGGCATCGACCTCCCGCGCCGACACGTAGGCGTCGCTCAACGCCGCGGCGGTCGCCACCCCGCAGGGGTTCGTGTGCTTCACGACCACCGCGGCCGGCTCGTCGAACTCGCGCGCCAGCCGCGCCGCCGCGTCGAGATCCAGCAGGTTGGTGAACGACAGGGGCTTGCCCTGCACCACGCGAGCCCCGCCGAACCCCGCGCCCCCGGTGGCGTAGAGCGCCGCCGCCTGGTGGGGATTCTCCCCGTAGCGGAGGGTCCGGCGGCGATCCGCCCGCACCGCGAGGGTGTGCGGGACGAGCTCCTCCGCGGGCGCCGCGCCGCGGGTGAAACGGCCGTCCGCGACCTCCACCGCCGACAGCGTGGAGGCGATGGCGCCATCGTACGAGGCGGTGTGCGCGAACGCCTTGCGGGCGAGGGCCAGCCGGAAGTCCGGCGGCGGCCCGCCGGGGCGCCGCAGTGCCTCCAGGGCCTCGGGATAGTCGCCGGGATCGACGACCACGACCACGTCGCGGAAGTTCTTCGCGGCCGCGCGCACCAGCGTCGGTCCGCCGATGTCGATCTCCTCGACCAGCGCCTCGACGCCGGCGTCGGGGTCCGCGGCGACCCGGGCGAAGGGATACAGGTTGACGGCCACGACGTCGACGGGCCGGATGCCGTGATCATCGAGGGCGCGCAGGTCGCCGGGCTCCTCGCGTCGCGCGAGAATGCCGGCGTGGACGGCGGGGTGCAGGGTCTTGACCCGGCCGTCCATCATCTCGGGGAACCCCGTCACCGACGACACCTGGGTGACGGCGACCCCCGCATCCGCCAGCGCCCGCGCGGTGCCGCCGGTGGACACGATCTCGAAGCCGCCGGCGGCGAGGCCGCGGGCGAAGTCGACGATGCCGTTCTTGTCGGATACGCTCAGCAGCGCTCGTCTCAACTGCTCACACTCCTCTCCGTCCTGGCGGCCCATCGCAGGGCCCCGTCGGGTTCTCGACCGGCGACGCAGGCCGGCCGGGACCGGGCGCCTCACCTTCTTCGGCCCCGGCCCGCGCGACCGCGTCGCTTTCCTGCGGGCCGGCGGCCGGAGCCGCGTCCGTCCCTCCTCGCTGGACAAGCCGTCTTGACAACGCCGGACGCGCTCACTAGGATGGCCTTTCGGCTCAAGGGTCGAGCCCGCCCGAGTTCAGTACAGGGGTTCGACCCGCAGACCGCTCACGCGGTCTTTTTTTTGTGCACCCATGACGCCAAAGTCTTCATGGGTCCGGAAGTCGGGGCGTGGCACTTCACGCCCGTCCAAAACAGAGGAAGCACGATGCGCATCACCGGCAAGGTCAAATGGTTCAACAACGCCAAGGGGTACGGGTTCATCGAGCGTGAGGGCGGAAGCGATGTCTTCGTGCACTTCTCGGCGATTCAGGGCAACGGTTTTCGCACGCTGGAAGAAGGTCAGGCCGTGGAGTTCGAGATCGTCGACGGACCCAAGGGTCCCCAGGCAGGCAGCGTGACCCGAAGCGAATAGCTCCGTCCGGCCCGGGCGCACCGCGTCCGGGCCGCCCCGCCCGCGCCTCCCACTCCCGAAACCGCCATCGGAACGCGGCCGTCGCAACGCCGGGGCGATGGTAGACTGAACCCCGACATCGTCGCCGGCGGCCCCGGTTGCCGCCCCGCCGACCCTGCCGGGAGTCCCGCGCCGTCTTGGCGCGGGCGCCCCGGCCGGAGATGCCCGTCGTCGCGCGGCAGGCGATGGTATCCGAATCGGAGCGGAGCGGCAAGACGGCGTCCCGCCCCGGCGCGCCGGCGCCATGACCACCCCCCGCATCCTGCCGTCCATCGATCGCCTGCGGCAGCGCCCGCGCGTCCGCGCCCTCGAGACCGAGTACGGCAGCGAGGCAGCTCTGGATGCGTTGCGCAAGGCCGCGGATCGCGTACGGGGGGACCTCGGCGGCGAGGACGCGACGCCCATCCGGGACCGCGAGCAGGCGGCGGCGGAGATCGAGCGGCGCGCGGCAACGGCGCTGGCGGCGCATCTCGAGCCGTCCCTCGCCACGGTCATCAACGCGACCGGGGTCGTCGTGCACACCAACCTGGGACGAGCCCCCCTGGCGGGGACGGCGACGGCGCGGGTGGCGGAGCTGGCGGCGGGCTACACCAACCTGGAGTACGACCTCGCGAGGGGCGGGCGCGGCGCCCGCCACACCCATGCCGCCCGGCTCCTGACCCAGGTGACGGGGGCGCCGGCGGCGGTGGTGGTCAACAACAACGCCGCGGCGGTCCTCCTCGTCCTCGCCGCGCTGGCGAACGGGCGGGAAGCCGTCGTCTCCCGCGGCGAGCTCGTCGAGATCGGCGGCGGCTTCCGCATTCCCGACATCCTGCGTCAATCGGGGGCGGAGCTCCGGGAGGTCGGCACCACGAACCGGACGCGCATCGCCGACTATGCCGCGGCCGTCAACGACCGGACCGCCCTCATCCTGCGCGTCCACCCGTCGAACTTCCGCATCGAGGGGTTCACGGCCCGGCCCGGGCTCGAGGAGCTCGTGGCGCTGGGACGGCGCCATGACGTGCCCGTGGTCGAAGACCTCGGCAGCGGTCAACTGACGGAGGTCCCGACCGGCGGGGTCGACGAGCCGTCGGTGGCCGCGAGCGTCGGGGCGGGCGCCGCGGTCTGCTGCTTCAGCGGCGACAAGCTCCTCGGCGGCCCCCAGGCCGGGATCATCGTCGGCGAGGAGGAGCCGCTGTCACGGGTGCGGCGCCATCCTCTGATGCGGGCCCTGCGGGTCGACAAGATGACCTACGCGGCCCTCGAGGCCACGCTGGCGGAGCACGCGCGCGGCCGGGCGCGGGCGACGGTGCCCGTGGTCCGCATGCTCGCCGCTCCCGTCGGCGAGATCGACGCCCGGACCCGGGCTCTCGCGGATCGGCTCGCGGGCCATGCCCTGTTCGACGTGGACGTCGTGGACGGACTGTCGACGGTCGGGGGCGGCGGCGCGCCGGGGTCCGCGCTGCCGACGAGGCTGGCGAGGCTGACCCCGCGGACCCGCTCGGCGGCGAAGCTCGAGACGCGGCTCCGCGAGCTGCGCCCGCCGGTGATTGCGCGCATCGAGCAGGACCGCGTCCTCCTCGATCTGCGAACCGTGATGCCCGAGCAGGACGACCTGCTGGCCGCGACCCTGCTCGGCCTGACTTGAGGGCCGGCCGGGGATCAAGCGGTCCGACCGGTGGCGGACGAAGCCGGCCCCGAGGTGACGTGAGGGCCGGCCCCGCGTGCAGGCGGCCGCCCGCCGCGGCGGGCGCGCGGGTTACCCCTCGGCCCCCGCCGATCCGCTTCGGTGGGGGCAGGTGGCGCAGGCGAGCGACTCGCCGTCGGGGCCGGTCGCGTCCGGCCCGCCGCAGGAGCCGCGCAGACAGCGGCCGTCGAGCATCACGCCTATCGCCATGATCGCCATGACGATCGCGATTGCGCCCAATGTCAGCAGGAACACCGCCATCGTCCTCATTCTAACCCGGCGGCCCGGAACGCGGCAGTGGCGCGCTCGATGATCGCGCCGTCCTCGCCGCGGACCAGGAAGAAAGCGGCCCAGCCCCGCTCGACGGCCAGCGCGTATCCGTCGTCCGGACCCAGCACCTCGAGGGCGGTGGCCAGCCCGTCGGCGACGACGCAGCGGTCGGCGATGACGCTCACCGAGGCGAGCCGGTGCTCGACGGGCCGCCCCGTGCGGGGATCGATGGTGTGGGACACCCAGCCGCCCCCGACCTCGCGCCGGTTGCGATAGTCGCCCGACGTGGCCATCGCCCGGCCGCTGAGCGGGACGACGCGGTGAATGCCGCCCCCCGCCGCGGGCGACTCGATGCCGATGCGCCAGGGACGGTCGAGGCGGTTGGTCCCCGCCGCCGCGATCTCCCCGCCGACCTCGACGAGGTAGCGCCGGAGCCCCGCCGCGCGCAGGGCCGCCGCCACCCGGTCGACACCGTATCCCTTGGCCACGGCCGAGAGGTCGGCCTCGATCTCCGGATCCGTCTTGCGCAGCGCCGAGGCCGCCGCGTCGAGCTCGATCCCCGCGTAGCCGACGTGCTCGCGCGCCCGCGACAACTGCCCCGCGTCGGGAGGAAAGGGGTCGGGCTCGACCGGGCCGAAGCCCCAGGCGTTGACGAGGGGGGCCACCGTCACGTCCAGGGCCCCCGCCGTCAGCTCGCTGAGCCGCCGGGCCTCGCGGAAGACCTCGAACGTGTCCGCCGACACCGGGAACGGCCGGGTGGTCCGTTCCCGGTTGAAGCGCGAGAGCTCGGACGAGGGATCGTAGTGCGACATCCTCGACTCGACGTCGTCGAGCGCCGCCTGTATCTCCGCCCCCACCCGGTCGTGCTCGGCCTGCGGCCACGCGTCCGCCGTCACCACCCGGACGGCCCAGGTGGTGCCCATCGTGGCCCCGTCGAACTCGTGGACGGCCGGGCCGGGGTCGGCGGGGGCGCACGCGCACGCCGCCAGCAGCAACCCGCCCACCGGCCCGAACGGGCGCGCAGACCCGGCGCGGCGGTGGGGACGGGGCGGCCGCGCGGCCTCCGGGCGGTCCTCGCCGCCGTGCGCCGCCGACCGGCGGGCACCGGGCATGGAGCGACCCGGGAGCCCGTGGTGAACGTCCCCGCGGCGTTCGACCGGCGCGACGCGGGGTTTCACCACGGGCTCCCAGCCCGCCAATCGTCGCCTGCGGCTCCGCTTGGCGCCCAACCGACCCGGCCAGGAGCCTGCACCGACCTACGGCGCAGACTCCTAGCCGAAGTCGTCGTAGAGGATGTTCTCGGGCTCGACCCCCAGCGAGTCGAGCATGTCCATGCACGCCTTGAGCATCATCGGCGGGCCGCACAGGTAGTACTCGACGTCCTCCGGCGCGGGGTGGGTCTTCAGGTAGTTGTCGAGCACGACCTGGTGGATGAAGCCGGTGTACCCGTCCCAGTCGTCCTCGGGCAGCGGCTCGGACAGGGCGAGGTGCCACTCGAAGTTGTCGTGGTCGGCCGCGATGGCGTCGAAGTCGTCGAGGTAGAACGCCTCGCGAAGGCTGCGGGCGCCGTACCAGAACGACACCTTGCGGGACGTCCGCAGCCGGCGGAACTGGTCGAAGATGTGCGAGCGCATCGGCGCCATGCCCGCGCCCCCGCCGACGAAGAGCATCTCGGCCCCGGTCTCCTTGGCGAAGAACTCGCCGAACGGCCCCGAGATGGTGACATCGTCGCCCGGCTTGAGGTTGAAGATCCAGGAGCTCATCTTCCCCGGCGGCGTCCCCTCCGGGGCTCGCGGCGGCGGCGACGCCACCCGCACGTTGAGCATGATGACGCCGCGCTCCTCGGGATAGTTGGCCATGGAGTAGGCGCGCGTCACCGGCTCCTCGATCGTCGACACGTAGCGCCACAGGTCGAACCTGTCCCAGTCCGCCCGGTACTCGTCCTCGACGTCGAAGTCGGCGTAGTTGACGGTGCCCGGCGGCGCCTCGATCTGGATGTAGCCGCCGGCCCGGAACGGCACCGACTCGCCCGCCGGCAGCTCGAGCACCAGCTCCTTGATGAACGTGGCGACGTTGGCGTTCGACCGCACGCGGCAGCGCCACTGCCGGACGCTGAACACCTCGGGCGGCAGCTCGATGGCCATGTCCTGCTTCACCTTGACCTGACAGGACAGCCGCACCCCGCAGCGCGCCTCGCCGCGCGAGACGTGGCTCAGCTCGGTCGGCAGGAGCGCCGCCCCCGTCCTGCACGGTCACGGTGCACACCCCGCAGCTCCCCTTGCCGCCGCAGGCCGAGGGAATGAAGATGCGGTTGGCGGCGAGGGTGCCGAGCAGGGTGCCGCCGGCGCTGGTGGTGAGCGCCTTCTCCGGATCGCCGTTCACCGTTATCGTCACGTCACCGGTGGCGACGAGCCGGCGCCGGGCCAGCATGAGCACGACCACCAGCGACAGGATGGTGCCCGTGAACATCCCGACCCCCAGCAGAACGGTGATCACAGTTGCACCCCGGCGAAGGCCATGAAGCCGATGGCCATCAGGCCCACGATGATGAACGTCAGCCCCAGCCCCCGCAGCCCGGCCGGCGGATTGCTGTAGCGCAGCCGCTCGCGGATGCCGGCCAGGGCCACGATGGCGAGGGCCCAGCCGACCCCCGACCCGAACCCGAACACCGCGCTCTCGACGAGGTTGTAGTTGCGCTCCATCATCCACAGCGAGGCGCCGAGGATGGCGCAGTTGACGGCGATCAGCGGCAGGAAGATGCCGAGGGCGGCGTACAGGGCCGGCGCGAAGCGGTCGAGGGTCATCTCGACGATCTGGGTCATCGCCGCGATGGTCCCGATGAAGGTGAGGAACCCGAGGAACGACAGGTCGTACTCGGCCAGCGCGGGAGAGAGCCAGGCCAGGGCCCCCGGCCTCAGGGCATAGGCGTACACGAGGTTGTTCAGCGGCACCGTCACCGTCAGCACGAAGATGACGGCGCCGCCGAGGCCGAGGGCGGTCGAGACCCGCTTCGACACGGCGAGGAACGAGCACATGCCCAGGAAGAACGCCAGGGCCATGTTCTCGACGAAGATGGCCTTCACCGCCAAGTTCAGATAGTACTCCATGGCCGGCCTCGCCTACTCCTGCTCCACCTGCCCGGGCTTCCAGACCCGGATCGCCCAGATGAAGAACCCGATGATGAAGAACGCCCCCGGCGACAGCACCATCAGGCCGTTCGGGGTGTACCAGCCGCCCTCGCTGGCGAGGGCCAGCACCTGCACCCCCATGAGCGAGCCCGACCCGAAGAGCTCGCGGATGACGGCGGTGCCGGCGAGGATCACCGCATAGCCGAGTCCGTTGCCGATGCCGTCGATCATGCTCATGCGCGGCGGGTTCTGCATCGCGTAGGCCTCGGCCCGGCCCATGATGATGCAGTTGGTGATGATGAGCCCGACGAACACCGAGAGCTGCTTGGAGATCTCGAACACGTAGGCCTTGAGCACCTGGTCGACCACGATCACCAGCGACGCGATGATCGTGAGCTGCACGATGATGCGGATGTTGGTCGGAATCTGGTTGCGCAGCAGGCTGACGAACAGGTTCGAGAACAGGAGCACGAAGACCACCGCCGCGCACATCACGAGCGCGGTGTCCATCTGCGTCGTCACCGCGAGGGCCGAGCAGATGCCGAGCACCTGCAGCGCGATGGGGTTGTTGTTGAACAGCGGATCGATCAGCGCGTCGCGTTGCTTCGACATCAGCCCGCGCCTCCCTCTTCGCTCCGAAGCCGCGTCAGGTACGGCCCGAAGCCGTCCGGGCCGAGCCAGAACCGCAGCAGGTTGGTCACCCCGCGGCTGGTGATGGTCGCGCCCGACAGCCCGTCGACCGCGTACGGCGCCTCGTCCACGCTCCCCGCCGGCCCCTTGACGACGCCGATGGCGGGGTCGAGGTCGTCGTCGAAGGCGAGCCGGCCCGGCCACAGGGCCTTCCACCGCGGGTTGTCCACCTCGCCGCCGAGCCCCGGCGTCTCCTTGTGCTCGTAGAAGGTCAACCCGCGAACCGTGCGCAGATCGCCGTCCAGGGCCACGAAGCCGAAGAGGGTGCCCCACAGCCCGAGCCCCTCGACGGGCAGCACGACGAGCTCGAGGCGCCCCGCCTCGTCGCGCACCTCGTAGACGAGGGCCTCGTTCGGCAGGCGCATGATGCCGGCGACGTTGTCGGGGGCGGCGGCGCTGCGCGCCGAATCGATCGACGCGGCCCGCTGGTCGAAGTCGATCGGGTCGATGTCCGCCGCCACCTCTCCGGTCGACAGGGTCAGGACCACCGGTGCGATCGGGGCGGACCGGGCCGCGACGGCCTCCGCGTCGAGCGAGTCGTCGTCGCCGGCGAGCCCCGCCGCCAGCAGCACGTTGCGCTGCCGGTCGAGGGCCGCGTTGCGCGCCTGCCGATCGGCCAGGGCCACCGCCGCCGACGACACGACGACCGCGCAGACGAGGCAGACGGCCGCCGCGAACCCCAGGTTGTAGCCGACGCTACCCTGCATGACGGGCCCTCCTCCGCCGCACGTTGGCCTGGATGGCGACGTAGTCGATGAGGGGCGCGAACAGGTTCATGAAGAGGATGGCCAGCATCATGCCCTCGGGATAGGCGGGATTCACCACCCGGATCAGCACCACGAGCAACCCGATCAGGAACCCGTACGCGTAGTGTCCGCCCGGGGTCGACGGCCCCGACACCGGATCGGTGGCCATGTACACCGTCCCGAACGCCCATCCCCCCAACAGATAATGCCAGAGAGGGGTCACCTCGAAGAAGGGGTTGGTCGCCGACCCGACGGCGTTGAGCAGCCAGGCCGTGCCCAGGGTGCCCAGCGTGACGCTGGCCATGATGCGCCACGACCCCACCCCGGTCCCGATGAGGACGGCGGCCCCGGCCAGGCACGCCAGCACCGACGTCTCGCCCATCGACCCCGGCATCCACCCCGTGAACGCCTGCCAGGGGCTCACGGTCCCGGTCACCCCGGACAGCCCCTGCTCGGTCGCCAGCGCGAGCACCGTCGCCCCGCTGACCCCGTCGGGGGCGGTGCCCGCCGCGATCCAGATGGCGTCGCCCGACATCTCCGCCGGATAGGCGAAGAACAGGAAGGCGCGGGCGGTCAGGGCGGGGTTGAGGACGTTCATCCCCGTCCCGCCGAAGATCTCCTTGCCCACGACCACCCCGAACGAGATGCCGAGCGCCACCTGCCACAGCGGGATGGTCGCGGGCAGGGTCAGGGGCAGCAGCATCCCGGTGACGAGGAAGCCCTCGTTGATCTCGTGCCCGCGCACCCCCGCGAACAGCGCCTCCCAGAGCCCCCCGACCGCGAACGTCACGGCCAGCACCGGCCCGTAATAGAGGGCGCCGTGCACCAGGCACGCCCACGCGTCGTCGGGCGCGAACGGCAGGCCCATCCACCGCATGACGTCGGTCTGCCAGACGTCGAGGGGCGGCGCCCCCGCCGCGATCGCGAGGTGCGCCTGGTACCCGGTGTTGTGGAGGGCCATGTAGATGCACCCGGCGAGCGCGATGACCACCGTCATCATCAGGCGCTTCATGTCGAGGGCATCGCGCACGTGGGGGTCCGATCGCGTGACCTCGCCGGGCGTGTACAGGAAGGTGTCCTGCGCCTCCCAGAGCGGGTACAGGCGCTCGAGGCGCCCGCCCTTCTCGAAGTGGGGGGCCTGCCGGTCGAGCAGGTCGCGCAGGAGCTTCATGTCAGCCTTCGGACTCGAGGGTGGTCAGCACCCGGCGGAGCGCCGCCCCGTAGTCGAGCTTGCTCGGGCAGACGAAAGAGCACAGGGCGAGGTCGTCCTCCTCGAGCTCGAGGCAGCCCAGCTCCTCGGCCCGCTCGACGTCGTGCATGACGAGGGCCCGCAGCAGCGGCGTGGGCAGCAGGTCCATCGGCATCACGCGCTCGTAGAGGCCGATGGGCACGATGGCCCGCCGCGATCCGTTGGTGGTGGTCGTGAACGGGAACCGCCGCCGGCCCCGCCACAGCGTCGACAGGAACGCCCGCGACGCCGAGAACTTCCCGAGCCCGGGCCGCAGCCAGCCCAGCAGCTCGCGCTCGCGGCCCTCCCGAATGAGGCAGATCTGGCGGTGATAGCGGCCCAGGTAGCCGGTGGCCGCGCCCGACGCGGGACGCCCGGCGAGCAGCGACCCCGACACGACCCGCACCGCGTCGTCGAGCGACTCGTCGGCGAGCACGTCGGCGACCGCCGCCCCCAGCCGCGTCCGGACGAGCCGGGGATGCGCCAAGGCGGGCCCCGCCAGCGCCACCACGCGCTCGACCGCGAGCTCGCCCGTCTCGAACAACCGCCCGATGGCCACGACGTCCTGGTAGCCGACGTACCACACCTGCCGGTCGCGGCTCACCGGGTCCAGCCGGTGGATGTGCAGTCCGGGAGCCCCGGCGGGATGGACGCCGGCGAACTCCTCCCGCCGGAACCGATCGCCGGCCGGCACCGGCACCCGGCCGTCCGGCGCCGTGCACACGTAGACGGCGCCGTCGGTCATCCGCGCCAGCGCCTTCAGGCCGTTCTCGAAGGGCCCGTGCGCCCCGTCGAGCACGACGTCGACCCGCGGGGCCAGCGGCTCGGTGTCGATGGCGGTCACGAAGATGGAGCGCGGCCGCGTTCCCGGATCGGCGACGCGCCCGAACGGCCGCTCCCGAATCGCCGGCCACAGGCCCGACTCGACCAGCAACTCGCGCACGTCGTCGCCGCCGAGCCCGGCGGGATATCGGCCCGAGAACGCGGAAAACCGGACCGAGACGCCGCCGCGGCCCTCCTGCTCGTCCCGGCCGAGGGCGATGACGATGGACCGGAAGCTGCGGCGCTCCCCGCGGTGGATCGCCTCGACGGTGCCGGCGGCCGGCGACGTGAACCGGACGCCGGGCCGCTTCTTGTCCTCGAACAGCAGCTCGCCCCGGCGGACGTCGTCACCCTCCGAGACGTGCATGGTGGGCCGGAGGCCGACGTAGTCGTCGGCCAGCAGCGCCACCCGCCGCGCCGTCCGGGCGGGACCGATCGCCTGATCGGGCTCTCCCGTGACCGGCAGCCGCAATCCCTTGCTAATGATGTGTCGCCCCATACGGCGTCAGGAGAGGAACCCGTGCAGGAGCGCATCGAACGCCCCGGCCCGCCAACCGTCGCCCGACGGCTCCGATTGGCCCCCAATCAACCCGGCAGGAACCCGCGCGGCTCCACGGCACAGGCCCCCGGCGCGGCTCTTTCGCGCGACGACGTCGTCTTCAACCGGGGGCAGGTCGGGACCGGGAAATTTTGTGAAGTTTTTCTCAAGCTACCCCGGCGAGCGGAGGCGACCGTCCGACGAGCAACCCGCATTCAAAGAAGGGCTCCTGCGCGATCAGCATCGTACCAAGAGGGGCTGCATGAAGTCAATTTGCCGCCGCCCGCGGGTGTCATGACGGTCATAACTCCTGATTGGCCAGACATTTACCCTTGACTTGGCCCTTTCCCCGGGGATAAGCTTCCGTCCGGTCGTCCCAGGCGGATCCGGCCGCCGTCAATCCTCCGTCCATCCCGTGCGGATTACTCTGAACGGCGACCCGTACGAGCTCGGCGAACCGATGACCATCAGTCGCCTGCTGGCGCGGCTCGACATCGATCCGCGCCGGGTGGCGGTGGAGCACAACCTCGCGGTCGTGAAGCGCGCCGCCTATGCGTCGACGACGGTGCGGGCGGAGGATACGGTCGAAATCGTCAACTTCGTGGGCGGAGGATGACCGGGCCGTCCGGTCCGGTTCCTGTCATACTCATGGACATGGGCAACGACGCGCTGGTCATCGCCGGGAAGACCTTCTCGTCCCGTCTGATCGTCGGGACCGGCAAGTACGCTTCCAACGAGGTCATGCAGCGGGCGCACGACGCGTCCGGGGCCGAGCTGGTGACGGTGGCGGTGCGCCGCGTCAACCTCACCGACCGCAGCCGCGAGTCGCTGCTCGACTTCATCGACACCGACCGGTACTCGCTGCTGCCCAACACCGCCGCCTGCTACACCGCGGAAGAGGCGATCAGGACCGCGCGGCTGGGGCGCGAGGTCGGGTTGTCGGAATGGGTCAAGCTCGAGGTCATCGGAGACGAGCGCACGCTGTTCCCCGACAACGACGGCCTCCTCGAGGCGACGCGGGTCCTCGTCAAGGAAGGGTTCGTCGTGCTGCCCTACACGAACGACGACCCCGTCGTGTGCCGCAAGCTGGAGGATGCGGGGGCGGCCGCGGTCATGCCCCTCGGCGCCCCCATCGGCTCGGGACTGGGCATCCAGAACCTCAACAACATCCGGATCATCCGCGAGTTCGCGGGGGTCCCGGTCATCGTGGACGCCGGGGTCGGCACCGCGTCGGACGCGGCCATCGCGATGGAGCTCGGGGTGGACGGGGTCCTGATGAACACCGCCATCGCCGGCGCCCGAGACCCCGTGGCCATGGCCGACGCGATGAAGCTCGCGGTGGCGGCCGGCCGGCGCGCGTACCTGGCCGGCCGCATCGAACGGCGGCGCTACGCGACCGCCAGCAGCCCCGCCGACGGCCTGCTCTCGGCGTAGGAGTCCGCGCCGTGGAACGGCGCGGACTCCTGGAGGGTTGGTTGGGCGCCAAGCGGAGCCACAGGCGACGATTGGCGGGCTAGGAGTCCGCGCCGTGGAACGGCGCGCATTCCTGCAGGGTTGGTTGGGCGCCAAGCGGAGCCACAGGCGACGATTGGCGGGCTAGGAGTCCGCGCCGTGGAACGGCGCGCATTCCTGCAGGGTCGAGTCCCCAGCGGGGCCGAAGGCGACGATTGGCGGGCCAGCCGTCGATCCCGCCGCGGCAGGGCCCACTCCCCCGATTGCTCGGGGCGGGGCCACAGGACGCCGATGCACCATCGCCGTCCGCCCCGGAGACCCCGGGTCGCCCGGCAAGGAGCCCCGCATCGATGCTTCGAGCGCGATGCAACGCGGAGTTCCACCACGGGCGCCAGGTCATCTGTACCTTGGAACGGCGCAGGTTCCCGGCGAGTGAGCCGGGCGGCAAGCGGAGCCGCGGGTGACGGCTGGCGGGCCGGCCGGAACCGGCCGGGCTCAGGGCGCGGCTGCCGCCGGCGAGGGGCCCGACCCGGAATCGTCCGGCGAATCGCGCAGCACGTCCACGCGGTACACCCGCACCCCGAGGCTCCGGCGGTCCGAGGAGAGCCCGAGGGCCTGGGGGCGGAAGGCGGTCGCGCGGATGGTCAGCTCGGTCGATCCGGAGCGTTCGGACTCCGGCAGGTCCAGGGTGATCGTCTGCACGTCGTTCCCGAGAACCAGACCATCAGCGATGCGGTGGGGCCCCGCCCACACCGAGATCTCGGCCGGCTCCGCCTCGGGCGGGCGGGCGCCGGCGACCACCAGGCTGACGCGGTCCCCGCCCGGGACGGCCACCGACGCCACACCCTCGCTCCAGCGGAACGAGTCGCCGCGCCCGTCCCGCTCCGGCCTGTGGAAGCCGCGCAGGCCCGCCACGAGGTCGTCGAGCAGGCTGCCGACGTCGACCCCCGTCCGCGCGGCGGCGCCGTCGCCCCGGGCCACCTGCAGGATGCGCAGCCCGATCGAGAGATCGACGAGTTCGGTGGGCGCCCGCTCCCGCGTCCGCTCCAGGGTGCGGAGGTCGATGCTCGCCTCCCCGGCCTCCGACAGCACGAGATCCGGGGCGTTCAGCGAGAATCCGCCCCGGGCCAGCACGACGAACACCGGGCGGCCGCGCGCCAGCCAGTCGAGCATGACCTCCCTCAGGACGTCGTCCGGCTCGTCCTGCTGCACCACCACGGCATCGACGCCGTGCAGGTAGGTCAGCGACGTCGGGACGTGGGTCCCCACCAGCTCCGGGCTCACGAGCACCGCGGCGTTCTCCGGAAAGTGCCGGGCCACGTCGGCGCTCTGCTCCAGCCCGCCCTCCCAGAGCGGCTCGCCCAGCACCGGGAGGCTGGGCCCGCCCACCAGACCCACGAGGACCGCGCCCAACGCGGTCGTCGCCACGGTCCGGAACTCGAAGTAGACCCACTCCACGAGCCGGCCCGCGGCCAGCGCGGCCACCGTGAAGAGGCCGGGCAGGACGACGGGCACGAACCGCCGCATCGACAGGATGTGGTTGCCGGGCTCGAGGGGGTCATAGAGGTACTGGAGGCTGACGGAGACGACCAGGACGAGGAGGAACGCCGCCCCCTGCTCGGCCCGTCCCGCCCGCCCGGACACGGCGAGCCACACGACGCCGGCCACGCCGAGCGCGAGCACCGGCCACGACGCGTACCAACTGAGCCAGAAGAGCGTATCCGGCCAACGGCCCGGGAAGCGCATCGCGTAGTAGACGGCATAGGCGGCCAGCATGCCGGCCAGCAACCACCCGGACGCCCTCGGCCCCACCGCGCCGAGGCGCCGCCAGTCTCCCCGGACCGCGAGCACCGCCAGCCCCGCCGCGGCCAGCACGAGAGCGACGAGGCCGGCCGCCCACTCCCCCGGGCGGGTCAGGAGGGTCGACGGCTCCAGCAACTGCCGGAAGTACAGGAAGTAGTCCGACGGGTACGCCACGTAGTGCGCCGCGTTGTGCAGCAGCACGAGGCCGAACGCGCCGAGCAGGAAGACGACGCACCGCCCGCCGCCCCGCGGCCGGACGAGCAGCCGCCACGCGACGAACGCCGCGAGGGCCACCGACAACAGCACGACCATGTCGATCTTGGCGAAACAGGCCAGTCCGAAGAACCCGCCGGCGGACGCCGCCAGCCACGGCCGGTCGTCCCGCAGCGCGGCGAGCAACGCCAGCACCCCGGCCAGGACGAAGAACTGCGCGGCCATCTCCGGTATCGGGTACTTCGCGAACCACACCTGCGGCAGCGACGCCGCGGCGAGCAGCGCGGCCAGGAGCCCGGTGCGGACGCCGCCGAGGCGGGCGGCCACGAGAAACAGGGCGCCGACGCCCAGCACCGCGAACAGCGGCGCGACGAAGAGCGCCCCCCGGGACGCGGACACCTGCTGGAACAGGGCGGCGAGGACCGGGAACAGGGGCGAGAACCCGCTCGAGACGGCCGGCTCCGCGATGTCCGCGATCGCGAATCCCCCGGGGAACCTCGCGTAGCGGCCGTAGCCGTAATCGCCCGGCTGACGGTTGAGGAACAGGTATTCCCGCGCCTCGACCGGCATCTCCTGCAGCAGCGGGTCGTCGAAGACGAGCCCGCCGGTCCGCGCGATCTCCCGGCTGAGGTTGAGGTAGACGGTGGCGTCGCCCTCGGCGACGACGGTCTCGTAGGGGGGGAGGAACAGGAACCCGGACAGCAGGGTGACGGCGCCGAACGCGACCAGCCCGCCGCGCCCGCCGCGGGGCGACGGCGCCGCCGGCGGCCGCGGACGGACGAAACGGGCGTGGGCGGCAAGGGCGACAGCGCCCGCCGCCAGCAGGGCGAGCAGGAGGCTCGGGCTCAGGCGCCCGAGCTCTGCGAGCACGAGCGCCAGCCACGCCGCGACGCCGATGCCGAGCGCGACGCGAAGGAACCAGCGTTCGATCCACGCCGTGCCGGCGTCGGGCGCCGCCCTCGCGTCGTCCCCCGGCATCGCCCTCTCCGGCATCGGCCCGGGATCAGTCATGACGAATCAGCAACCCCTCACCCGGGGAGACAGCGTATTCCCGCGGCCTGAACGCGTCAAGCATCGCGCCGGCGGCCTCCGCGCGCCAGCACCAGGTCGCACACCTCGCGCACCGCGCCGTCGCCCCCGCGGCGGACGGTGACGTAGCGGGCCGCGCTCCGCGCCGCCGGCCAGGCGTCGGCGACGCAAATCGGCACCCCGACGAGGCGGAGGCACTCGACGTCGTTGACGTCGTTGCCGAGGTAGGCCACCCGGGCCGGGTCGAGACCCCGCTCGCGGAGGATTCGGCGCAGCGCCTCCCCCTTGGCGTCGCCGAGGCCCTGCACGCATTCGACCCCGAGCTTGGCGGCGCGGGCCGAGACCACCGGGTTCGTCTCCGTGGACAGGATGAGGCAGCCGACGCCGTCCCGCGCCAGCATCTGCACCCCCAGCCCGTCGGCGCGGGAGCACGACACCGACTCCCGGCCGTCCTCGGCGACGAGCACGCGATTGTCGGTCATGACGCCGTCGAAGTCGAACACGACGAACGTCACCGACGCCAGGTGGGCACGGGCCAGCCGCACAGCCATGCTTCCGCGTCACTCCGCCGGCGCCGGCGCCATCGCCTGCACCTCGTACTCCGACTCCGGCACCGGCTCGTCGAGCGGCTCGCCGCGCAGGAACGCGACGACGTTCCGGGCGGCGCCGCGCTCCATGCGCCGCCGGCAGTCGGCCGCCATCGACCCCATGTGCGCGGTCAACAGGCAGGTGTCCACCCCGACGAGCTCCCCGTGGTAGGGCTCGTCGACGAACGTGTCGACGGCGGCGCCCGCGAGCCGGCCCGCCCGCAGGGCATCGGCCAGCGCCGCCTCGTCGACGACGCCCCCCCGGCACGTGTTGACGAGAAAGGCGCCCGGCCGCATCGTCCCGAGCTGCCCGGGGCCGACCAGGCCGAGCGTCGAGGGCGTGAGGGGCACGTGCAGGGTCACGAGGTCGGACTCGCGGAAGAGCGTCGGCTTGTCGACCCATTCGACGGGCCCGGCAAGGGGAGTCCGGATCAGGTCGTTGGCGAGAATCCGGGCGCCGAAGGCGGACAGCAGGCGGACCACGCGGCGCCCGATGCGCCCCACCCCGATCACGCCGACGGTCACCGCCCCCAGCCGCCGGCCCGGCAGCCGGGTCCACCCGCCGCCGCGGATCGCCGCGTTCGCGCGGTGGACGCCCCGCAGCAGCGACAACGCCAGTCCGATGGTCAGCTCGGCCACCGCGTCGGCCGGCGCCTCCGGCGTATAGGCGACCGCGACCCCGTGCTCGCGCGCGGCCGCCAGGTCGACGCTGTCCAGCCCCACCCCGACGCGCGAGATCAACCGCAGGCGGCGGGCGGCCCGGATCACGGTCCGGGTAATCGGCTCGGTCCCGGCGATGACGGCGTCGACGCCGGGGACGAGCGACGCGAGCTCCGGCTCGCTCAGCCGCCGGCCATGGGGGTTGCGGACGCAGTCGACGCCGGCCTCCTCGAGCAGGTCGAGGCATCCGCGGTCGACCTCCCCGAA
This sequence comes from Vicinamibacterales bacterium, assembly GCA_965215105.1. GTDB lineage: Bacteria > Acidobacteriota > Vicinamibacteria > Vicinamibacterales > UBA8438 > JAJEEA01. The sequence goes on along the minus strand of OZ244051.1, from coordinate 5,826,033 downwards.
CGGGACGGCGGTGATGAGGACGCGGGTCATGAGCCAGCCCGGAGAGCGTCGCCTGCGGCTCCGCTCACCGCCCAACCAACCCTCCAGGAGTCCGCGCCGTTCTTCGGCGCAGACTCCTGGCCCGGAGAGCGTCGCCTGCGGCTCCGCTCACCGCCCAACCAACCCTTCAGGAGTCATCGCCGGCCGCGACCGCACCGGGACGGCGCCCCTTCCCGCCACCCCGCCCCGCGGGCAGTCCGGCAACCCGCCCCCCTTGCCGGACGCCCCCCCTCGGCCCCCGCCGGCGTTTTCGGGCGCGGTGCAACGCGGGGTTCCGCCACCGGCCGTCACGGCGTGGACGCCCCGACCGCGAGCGGCGGCGACGGAGCGCGGTGGCGCGCCAGGTCGGCGTCCACCATCATGCCGATCAGCCCCTCGAAGTCGACGGCCGGCGACCATCCGAGCTCGGCCCGCGCCCTCGACGCATCGCCGATCAGGCAATCGACCTCGGCCCGCCGCAGCAGGGCGGGATCGGTTCGAACGTGCTCGCGCCAGTCGAGGCCGACGCGCCCGAACGCGATCGCGACCAGGTCCCCGACCGAGCGGCTGACGCCGGTGGCGATGACGTAGTCGCGCGGGACGTCCTGCTGCAGCATCGTCCACATCGCCCGCACGTAGTCGCCCGCGAAGCCCCAGTCGCGATGCGCGTCGAGATTGCCGAGCGAAAGCTGGTCGGCGAGGCCGAGCTTGATGCGCGCCACCCCGTCGGTCACCTTCCGGGTCACGAACTCGAGGCCCCGCCGGGGCGACTCGTGATTGAACAGGATGCCGGACACCGCGAAGAGATCGTAGCTCTCGCGGTAGTTCACGGTGATGTAGTGGGCGAAGGTCTTGGACACCCCGTAGGGGCTGCGGGGATGGAACGGCGTCGCCTCGGTCTGCGGCGTCTCCCGCACCCTGCCGAACATCTCGCTCGACGAGGCCTGGTAGAAGCGGATCGAGGTGTCCACCCTCCGGATCGCGTCGAGGAGCCGGGTGACCCCCTGGGCGTTGTACTCGCCGGTCAGCACCGGCTGGGTCCACGACGTCGGCACGAACGACATCGCCGCGAGGTTGTAGACCTCGTGCGGCCGCACCTCGTCGATCACGCTCAGCAGCGACATCTGGTCGAGCAGGTCCGCCTGCCGCAGCCCGACGCGCCCGCGCAGATGCTCGATGCGCTCCTGGTTGGGGGCGCTCAGCCGCCGCGTCACGCCGACCACCTCGTAGCCCTTCTCGAGCAGCAACTCGGCCAGATAGGACCCGTCCTGGCCCGTGATCCCGGTGACGACGGCGCGCCTCGACATGAGTCTCCTCGACGGCGTTGGCTCCGAAGCCGCGCGCCCGCCCGATCGTATGGGACGGGGCCGGCCGGATCAACGTCATGGTAGGGTATCGCACCCGCCGAAGCCTTCCGGGGCCCGGCCTTCGCGCGGCGACGGTGCCCCGCGGCCTTCGAGCGCCGCGGCCGGCGCAACCCGGGGTTCGTCGGCGGCAGGCGGCCGTCCCGGGAGCCGGACACAGCGATGGAGGCGATCGATCTGATCGTGGTCGGCGGCGGCGTCGTCGGCCTGTCGTGCGCGCGCGAGGCGGCCCGCCCCGGGCGCACCGTCTGCCTGCTCGAGCGGCACCCGCGCTTCGGCACCGAGACCAGCACCCACAACAGCGGCGTGATCCATGCGGGCATCTACTACCCGGCCGGCTCCCTCAAGGCGCGGCTCTGCGTCGAGGGCCGCGAGGCGCTCTACCGGTTCTGCGCCCGGCACGAAGTACCCCACCGGCGTTGCGGAAAGCTGATAGTCGCCGGCAACGAGGAGGAGCAGGCCGAGCTCGAGCGCCTGCGCGCGCGGGGCGAGGCCAACGGCGTCACCGACCTGGAGATCGTCGACGCCGGTACCGTCCGCCGGATGGAGCCGCACGTGGCGGCCCGCGCCGCGCTGTGGTCGCCCTCGACCGGCATCGTCGACCCCGAGACCCTCGTCCGCACGCTGCGGCGCGACGCGGCGCGGCGCGAGGTCATCCTGCTGCCGGGCAGCCCCTTCCTCGGCGGCCGCGCCGACGCCGCCGGGATCGAGATCCGCACCCCGGCCGAGACCATCCGGGCGCGCGCGGTGGTGAACGCGGCCGGGCTCCACGCCGACGAGGTCTCGGCCCGGCTCGACGGGCGCCGGTTCCGCATCCACCCATCCCGCGGCGAGTACGCCGAGCTCGTCGGGGCCGCCCGCGCCCTGGTCGGCCGCCCCGTCTATCCCGTGCCCGCCCCCGCCGGCGAACATCTCGGCGTGCATCTCACGCCCACCACCTGGGGCAACGTCACCGTCGGTCCGACCGTGCACTACCAGGCGTCGAAGGAGGACCACGAGCGGGACCGGCTGCCCGTCGAGGCGTTCGTCGAGCCCACCCGGACGCTTCTGCCGGCGGTACGACCCGCCGACCTGCGGCTCGGCGGCACGGGAATCCGAGCCAAGCTCAGTCCCGACCCCGCCGCCTTCTCCGACTTCCTCATTGCGCGCGACGCGCGGCAGCCGAGGCTCGTGCACGCCGCGGGCATCGACTCGCCGGGGCTGACCGCATGCCTGGCCATCGGCCGCCTCGTCGCCCACCTCGTCGACGAGGTGCTCGAGGGCCGGGATGAGAGGCCGCTGCGGACGATCACAACCGCTTGATGGCGGCCCGGGCCTCGCGGTCGGCCTCGCGCCGGCGCAGCGTCTCGCGCTTGTCGTGCACGCGCTTCCCCTTGGCGAGGCTCAGGGCGACCTTCACCCGCCCGCGCTTGAAATACATGCGGACGGGGACCAGGGTCATGCCGCGCTCGACGACCTTCCCGATGAGCTTGCGGATCTCCCGCTTGTGGAGCAGGAGCTTGCGCCGCCGCATCGGCTCGTGGTCGGCGTAGCCGCGATGGCTGTAGGGGCTGATGTGGACGTTGTGCAGGAAGATCTCGCCCTGCTCGACCCGCCCGAAGCTGTCGCGCAGGTTCACGCGGCCCTCGCGGATCGCCTTGACCTCGGTGCCGAGCAGGGCGATGCCCGCCTCGAAGGTATCGAAGAAGGTGTACTCGTGCCGCGCCTTGCGGTTCTCGGCGATGGGCTTGTCACCCCGCCCGGGGTCGGCGCCGGTCATCTCTCGGTGTGTCTCCCTCCCGGCCCGAGGCCAGCCGGGCCGCGAGCACCACCGCCTGCACGAGGCTGGCGGCGTCGGCGACCCCGCGGCCGGCGATGTCGAACGCGGTGCCGTGGTCGACCGACGTCCGTATGATCGGCAGCCCCAGCGTGACGTTGACCGACTCCCCGAAGGCGGCGAGCTTGACGGGTATCAGCCCCTGGTCGTGGTAGCAGGCCACCACCGCGTCGAAACGGCCGTCCAGCGCCTGGCGGAAGACGGCGTCGGCGGCAAGAGGCCCGGCGACGTCGATGCCGCGCTCCCGCGCCGCCGCGGCCGCCGGCGCCAGCACGTCGCGGTCCTCGGTCCCGAGCAGCCCCCCCTCGCCGGCGTGCGGGTTGAGGCCGGCCAGCGCGAGGCGGGGCCGGGCCACCCCGAACCGCGGCAGGTGGACCGCGGCGAGGTCGAGGACGGTCTCCACCCGGTCGCGCGTCAACAGCCCCGGCACCGCCGACAGGGGCACGTGCACCGTCGCGAGCACCACGCACAAACGCGGCGAGTGGAACATCATCGCGACGTCGCGGGCGCGCGTGAGGTGCGCGAGCAACTCCGTATGGCCGCGCCAGCGGGAGCCGGCCAGAGCCAGCGCCTCCTTGTTGATCGGTCCCGTCGCGATGGCGTCGACCCGGCCGGCGAGGGCGTCCGCGGCCGCCCGCTCGACCGCGTCGAGCGCGGCCCGCCCCGCCGCCGCCGACAGCTCCCCGGGCCGGAAACGCGACCGCTCGGGCGCGGTGAGGGGACCGTACAGCACCGGCTCGCAGACCGCGGTGACCCGCCGGTCGGCGGCCGCGGCGAGGGCGATCTCGGGACCGATGCCGGCCGGATCGCCCATCGTCACGCCGATGCGCGGCCGCCCCGAGCCCGGGGTGCGGTCAGGCGCGGCTCCCACACCCACCGCACCCACCGGAGGCACAATCGCCGCCACCGCCGCTCCCGCAGCCCCCGGCGCTCCGGCTGCAGCTCGATTCGTGAGCACATCCCGCGTGCTGCTCGCCGTTGGCGTTGGGGAGCTCGTACCGCAGGCAGCACTTCAACCGGCCGCAGGCCCCGGACAGACGCGACGGGTTCAGGCTCAGGTTCTGGCGCTTGGCCATCTTGATCGAGATCGGCTCGAACGACTGCAGCCACGTCGTGCAGCACAAGGGCCGTCCGCAGGTGCCGTATCCGCCGAGCACCTTCGCCTCGTCCCGCGCCCCGATCTGCCGCATCTCGATCCGCGCCTTGAACTCCCTGGCGAGCTCGCGCACGAGGCCCCGGAAGTCGACGCGCCCCTCCGCCGTGAAGCTGAAGATGAGCTTCGAGTCGTCGAACATCTGCTCGACCTTGACCAGCTTCATCTGCAGGCCGCGCTCGCGGATCTTCAGCAGGCAGATGCGGCGGGCCTCACGTTCCCGCTGCTCCTGGCGGAACCGGCGCAGCACGTCCTCGCGCGTTGCCCGGCGCACCACCCGCAGCGGCGATCCGGCCGGCGGCGCGGTACGTTCCGCAATCGGCGGAATCTTGGGCACCATGGTCCCGAGGGTCCGCCGCGCCCCCATCTGCACGACGACCTGGTCGCCCGGCCTCGGCTCGGGATCGAAGTCCACCTCCGGCAGCAGGAAAGTGCGCGTCCGGCCGACCGGATCGAACTTCACGCTCATGCAGCGTGCAGGTTGACGCTCACCCGAACCGTCCATGCCGTCCCTCCCCCCGGGGGCGCGCGGCCGGCCGCCATGACCACCCGCCCGACTCGGCGCCCGACCGACCCGACTGCGGCGCCGCTCTCAGATCCGCAGGGTCAGCCAGTCGACGACGATGCGCGGGCTGGCGTTCCGAGCCAGCGCCGCCACGGCGCGGTCCACGGTCTCGAAACCCCGGCCCGCCCGTTCCGCGCCATAGGACCGCGACAGGGCCGCGAGCTGGTCGGCCAGGTCGGCGTTCGCCAGCCACGTCCGGTCGCCGCCGGCCGACACGACCTGCAGATCGCGAAACAGCGTGCCGAGCGCGCGCAGGCGGCGGGTCACGGCCTCCCGCTCGGTCGCCGCGCTCGACTTGCCGCGGCGCGCGCCGACGAGGTCCTTGCCGGCCTCGAGCCGGCGTTTCGCGGGCGGCTTCGCCGCGAGGGCCCGCAGCGCGGCGGCGGCCGACTCGCGCGCCCGGAGGTACTCTTCCGAGCCGGTCTCGAGCGCCCGCGCCACGCTCCCGTCCGCGGTGGCCGCGGCGGCCGGCGCCGACGACGGCGCGACACCGCACTCGCCCACCAGGACGTCCACCACCTCGCCGGTCGCGAGGCTGCCGAACCGCAACTCCGGGCACCGCGACCTCACCGTCGGCAGCAACAGGTGGGGACGGTGCGTCACGAGCAGGAACACGGAAGCCGGGGGCGGCTCCTCGAGAGTCTTGAGCAGCGCATTCTGCGCCTCGGCCACCAGCCGGTCGGCGTCGTCGAAGATGACGACGCGGCGACGCCCCTCGAACGGGCGGTACGCGGCCTGCTCCACGACACCGCGCACCGCGTCGACCTTGATGGTCCCGGTGTCGCCGGGCGCGACCGCGAGCACGTCAGCATGCACCCCGCGGGCGATCCGCCGGCACGGGGGGCACTCTCCGCAACTCACGGGAGCGTCGGCGGCCCCGGCATCGCGAACCGCCTCGCAGTTCAGCAACTCGGCCAGGCCCACCGCGACCTGGCGCTTGCCGACACCGTCGGGGCCCGACAGCACCAGGCTCGGCGGCAGCCGGTCCCGCGCGACCGCCCGGGCCAGCAGGCGGCGCACGGCGGCATGGCCCCGGACCGCGCCGAGCCTCACGGCGCGCCCTCGCAGTCCATCGTAGCAGTCTACAACGCGGATGCGCACGTGAACGCGGCACGTGGGGGAATCGGTGACCGCGACCGCCTCGTCGGGCGCCGGGAGCCCGTGGTGAAACCCCGCGTTGCACCGCGCCCGGAGGACGCCAGCGGATTCCCGGGGCGGCCGCACGGCAAGGCGCGACGAGGGCGCATATCGGGCAGATGCCGCCGAGGAGCGACGCAGCCACCCGGGACGCATCGCCGGTCGAGCGCAACGGGGACCATCATCCCGGGGTCCAGGCGCGGAAGCCGGCAGGAGCGGCGCTCCCCGAGTGCGGAGCAACGGCGGTGACTTCAGGAGGACGCCGGGCAGGCTTGCCCGGAATCCCGCACGGCGACCTTCCGCGGGGAGGATGGAATGGCGGGGCCGACGAGACTCGAACTCGCGACCTCCGGCGTGACAGGCCGGCGTTCTAACCAGCTGAACTACGACCCCGCGTCGTATGGGGCGTCCGAACCGCGCATCAGCCCGCCGGGGTGACGGCCGGACTCGTCTGTGCGGCGCCCACCCGGCCCGCGTCACCGGGCTGGCCGCCGCTCGCCGCAGGCAAAAGGGGCGAGCGCCGGCTGGTGGGCGGTACAGGACTCGAACCTGTGACAACCGGCGTGTAAAGCCGGCGCTCTACCCACTGAGCTAACCGCCCGGCTCCCGGTTCTCGTCCCGCAACCCGACGCAACCGACCCATTATAGTGCAGAATCGCCGCGCCCGGAAGACGCGGCCGCGGCCGACCCTGGATCGACCTGCCAGCAGCGCCAGATCACGCGGAACGCGGTCTCGGCGGTGTCGGGTCAGCCCGTCAGCATCGCCTTCAGCCCCAGCAGGACCAGCGCCGCGAGGGCCCCGGCCAGGGCGTGCCCCTCGCGGTTGCGGGCGGCGCGGGCCAGCGACCACCGCCGGGCGCCGGCCGCGGCCGCCCCCCGCGCGTAGCGGTCGTAGGCATCGCCGAGCTCGGCCCGCAGCCTGCCCTCCTCGAAGCGGGCCGCCTGCGACAGCGACACCGCCAGATAGAGGACGACGAGGAGCGCGGCGACGGGATCGCGCGCGGCCGTCGCGAAGCCGAGCCCCAGGAGGGCCGAGCCCACGTACAGCGGATGCCGCATCCACCGGTAGGGCCCCGACGTCGTCACCTCCACCCCCTTCTCGAGATGCCCGGCCGCCCATGCCCGCAGGCACGCCCCGGCGAGACCGATGGCCGCGCCCAGGCCGAGCGACCACCACGAGGGGCGCGCGAGCCAGAACGCCGCCGCCGCCACCCCGAAGCCCGCGGCCACGCGGGAACGCGCCACCCAGAAGACCCAGCGCGGCGACGCCTCGCCGCCGCCGCGAGACGGGGCCGGCGCGTCGCCCGTCATGACGCATCGAGCCGCCCGGCGAGGGCGGCGGTGACTTCGCCCACCGTGACGTCGTCGAGACACCGGCGCGCGGCCCGACAGCGCCGCCGCCACCGGCAGCGGCAGTCGGCGAAGCGCGACACCGCGGCGTCCCCCGGCGCCCAGGGTCCGTTGCGGCGCGCGTCGGTCGGACCGTAGAGGCCGACCACCGGGGTCCCCACCGCCCCGGCCAGGTGCAGCGGTCCGGTGTCGCCGGACACCACCACCGCCGCCGCCCGCAGGATGGCGGCCAGATCGGCCACGCGGGTCGGCGGGGCCAGCCGGGCGGCGCCGTTCGAGCCCTCGACGACGGCCGCGGCCAGCGCCTCGTCGCCCGGACCCCACGTCACCAGCGACGGCAGCCGGCGCGCCTCCCGCAGCCACCCGGCGACCTGCGCCAGCCGGGCCGGAGCCCAGCGCTTGTTCGGCCAGGCGGCGCCGGGGTTGAGGACCGCGAACGGCCCCTCGCCGACCCCGGGCAACCGGCGCACCGCGTCGAGGGCGGCGGACGCCGGCACCTCGATCGGAAAGCGCCGGCCGGCCATCGCGGCGCCCAGTCGACCGGCGAGGGCCAGGTTCTTGTCGGTGACGTGCACGGCGCCCCCCGGATCGCAGGTCTCCGTGTAGAAGAACCGGGCCGGCGGTTCGCGCAGGTGCGGCGCCGCGAAGCCCAGCACCCGGGGCGCGCCGCTCGACCAGGCGACCACCGCGGACTTCAGCAGCCCCTGCGCGTCGACGGCAACGTCCCAGGCGCCGCCCGAAAGGGCACGACGCAGCGCTGCGAGCCGGCGCCAGACCGGCAGCGACCGGGAACGGAGCACGATGCGCCGGTCCACGACCGGCGTCAGGCCCAGCACGTCCTGGTACCGTTCGTCGACGACCCAGTCGATGCGCGCGGCCGGGAACCGGTCCCGGAGCGCCGCCGCCACCGGCAACGCGTGCACGACGTCGCCCAGGGCGCCGAGGCGGACGATGAGGATGGCTCGCATGGCTCTCCGCCGCCGGCCGGCTCCACGACGCAGCCCCTCGGCCGCCTACTCCGGCGGCGTGCGGATACGGGTCACGATGTCGCGGGTCGAGTGCGTCTTGCCGTCTCCCACGATGACGGTGCGCCCGCCGTAGGCGCGGACCACTTCGCGCTCCGGCACCGTGTCGACCGTGTAGTCCGGCCCCTTGCAGTGGACCTCGGGCTCGACGAGGGCCAGCAGGCGGCCCGCCGTCGCATCCGCGAACACGACGACGTAGTCGACGGCCGCGAACCCGGCCACCAGCTCGGCCCGGTCGGACGCCGCCTGCACCGGCCGGCCCGGACCCTTCAACGCGGCCACCGAGGCGTCGTCGTTGACCGCCACCACCAGACGGTCCGCCAGCGCGGCGGCGCCGGCGAGGTACCGCGCGTGGCCGACGTGCAGCACGTCGAAGCAACCGTTGGCGAACGCGATGGTCCGGCCGGCCGCGCGATCGGCGCGCACGCACGCCATGAGCTCGGCCTCGGTGACGACGCCCCCCCGGCCGCCCGGCCTCGCCACGGTCACGACAGGTCGCCCTCCACCGCCCGCAGCAGCTCGCTCCCGCTGACCACCGCGGTGCCGCGCTTCATGACCACCAGCCCCCCCGCGTAGTTGGCGAGCAGCGCCGCCTCCAGGCACGAGGCGCCCGCGCTCAGGGCCGTCGCCATGGTGGCGATCACGGTGTCGCCCGCGCCGGTGACGTCGGTGACCTCGTCGGGGCCGTGGATCGGGATGTGCTGGGTCGGACTCCCCGGCTCGAACAGGGCCATCCCCCGGCTCCCGCGGGTGATGAGCACCGCCTGCATCCCCGTGCGCTCGAGGATGGCGCGCCCCGCCCGCTCCAGCGCCCGCGGGTCCTCGCCCACCGCCCACCCGAGGACGTGCTCGACCTCCGACTCGTTGGGAACCGCCACCGTCAGCCCGCGGTGCTCCAGCACCCCGTTGCGCGAGTCGAGCAGCACCGGCACGGCGGGGCCGCGCTTCCGGCGGGGCAGGCGGCGCTCGAGGCCGGCCACGAACCGCGGCGTGATCAACCCGGTGCCGTAGTCGGACACCACCACCGCGTCGCATCCCGCGACCGCCTCGGCCGCCGCCCGCGCCACCGCGTCCCGCGCCTCGGGGGTGATCGGCGGCCCGTCCCGGTCGACCCGCACCACCTGCTGCCGGGCCGAGTGGATGCCCCCCGCGAGGATGCGGGTCTTCGTCGGCGTCCGATAGCCGGGCAGGCGGACGAGGCCGGTCTTCGCGAGGCCGCGCGGAAAGCTCCGGACGAGGCGGCGGCCGGCGTCGTCCCGCCCGACGAGAGCCACGAGCCGGGCCTCCGCCCCGAGGGCGGCCACGTTTCGGGCGGCGTTGCCCGCGCCTCCCGGCCGCATCTCGGTGGCGTCGTACTTGAGGATGAGCACGGGGGCCTCGCGCGACACCCGGTCGATGCGCCCGTAGATGAACTCGTCGGCGATGAGGTCGCCGACCACGAGGACGCGGGGCCGCCCGAACGACCCCACCAGATCGACGAGACGCGTGCGAAGCGCCTCGTCGCCGGGCCCGGGTCGAATGGAGGGCAGGATCATCGGACCAGCCGGCCGCGGGGGTCGGACAGACTCGTCACGGCGCGTCCGCCCCCCGGCGCGGCGCAACGCCTGTCTCCGCGCCTGCCGCGAGCCGGCTCGCGGCCGCGTCGAGGACCTCGGCCTCGGAGATGCGCGTCATGCACCGATGGTCGATGGGGCAGTCGCGGAAGAAGCAGGGGCGGCACCACACGGGATGCGTCAGCACCGCGTGCCGCCCGACGGGCGCGGTCAGGCGCTCGTCGGTGGGGCCGAAGATGGCGGTCACCGGCACCCCCAGCGCCGCCGCCAGGTGCATCGCCCCGGAGTCGCCGGCAATCAACGTCCGGCACGCGGCGAGCAGGCCGATCAACTGCCGGAGATCGGTCCGCCCGATCAGGTTCAGGAAGCCGGGGCCCCGCCGAACGTCGGCCGCAAGGGTGGATTCTATCGCATGGCCGGCGTCCCGGTCGTGCGCGCTCCCGAGCAGCACGACGCGCGCGCCGAGGTCCCGAACCAGCCGGGCCGCGACGCCGGCGTAGCGGCCCGGCGGCCACCGCTTGGCGTGACCGTAGGCGGCCCCCGGCGCCATGCCCACCAGCGGTCGTCCTTCCGCGCCGCCGGTCGCGGCGAGCAGCGTGCGGGCGCGCCCGCGCAGGGCGGCCGGCGCCTCCAGGCGGGGTTCGGCGGCGACCGGCTCGATGCCCAGGCCGCGGACCAGCGCCAGGTAGCGGTCCACCTGGTGCACGGGACCGCCTCGTCGGCGCGGGGGCGTCACCGCGCGGGTCAGCAGGGCCCGCCGCCACTGCCCCGCGAACCCCCAGCGCTCGGGGATGCCCGCCCGCCGGGCGATCCACGCGGACCCGAGCGAGCCGGGAAGCAGCAGCGCGGCATCGAACCCGCCGCGCCGCAGCGCCTCCACCTCGCGGCGCCGCGCCGCCGCCCCGCCGCGCGGCACCCCCACCACCTCGTCGACCCCCGGCGCGGCCGAGAGCAGGGGCGCCAGCGGTCCGGGGCACGCCGCCGCGAGGACCGCCTCCGGGTGGTGGGCCCGCATCGCCGCGAGCGCCGGCAACGCCATCACGACGTCGCCGAGCCAGTTCGGAGTCCGTACCAGCAGGCGCATGGGAGATCAGGGACTCGGCCGCCGGTGCCCTCGGGGACTCGGCACGCCGTGCAGGATCGGTCTATTGCACAGAACACTCTGTACGTGTGATAACCTGCGCACGATGGAAGTCGTTCAACTGACCATCGACCTCGTGACCGCACTCGGCGCCTTGGCTGCCGCGACCGGCGTCATCGTGCTCAACAACAAGTTCAACCGATTGCAGGGCAAGGTGGAAACTCTGGAGACCGGCTTCAACGCGCACGTCAACGCCCCTGGACTGCACCGGAGCTGACCCCCCACCCCCGACCAGCTTTCTGCCCCGAGCACGCGGCCACAACGGCGTCCGGTCAACGGGCCGGCCGCCTCCCGGCCACGGCAACCGGCGAATCCCCGGAGCCGGATCGGGATGCGGCGTCCGGCGGCGCGCCGGCGAGCCGCCAGCGCCGGTGCATCCACAGGTACAGTTCCGGCCGCCGCCGCACGCGGGACGCCAGCACGTCGGTGCACCGCTGGGTCAGGACCTGGACGGCGTCGGGACGGCGGGGGTCGGGCGTCTCGACCGGCGGCTCGTAGACCACGCGGTAGCGCCCCCCTTCCACCGGCAGCGTGAACACCGGCATCACCGGCGCCCCCGTGCGCAGGGCCAGCGCGGCGACGGCCGACGTCGTCGCGGCGGGCCGGCCGAGGAAGTCCACCGTCACCGCGCTGCGGTCCTGCATGTGCTGGTCGACCATCATGCCGACCGGGCGGCCCTCGCGCAGACCGCGCAGCAGCCCCCGCACCGCGCCCTGCCGCGGGACCACCCGGGTTCCGACCCGCGTCCGCACCCGCTCGATCATCGCCTCGAGCCGCGGATTGTCCAACGTGCGCGCCACCATCACGATCGGTTCGAACCGCACCGCGTGGGCCATGACGTGCAGCTCCCAGAACCCGAAGTGCCCCGTGAAGAACATCGCGCCGCGGCCCGCCGCCATCGCCCGCTCCACGTGCTCGGTCCCCTGGAACTCGACCCGCGCCATCATGTCCTCGACGCGCATCGCGTCGAACCGCAGCAGCTCGATCACGTGGCGGCCGACGCTGGCGAAGGCGCCGGCGACCACCGCGCGGCGCTCGTCGCCGGTCCGTTCCGGCAGGGCCGCCCGCACGTTGGCCGTCGCCGTGTTCCGCCGGCGGTGGTCCCAGCGGTGGAACAGCCACCCCAGCCCGCCGCCGAGCGCCGCCCCCCAGCGACGCGGCATCGCCCGCACCGCCGACTGCACCGCCCGCACCGCCAGGTACTCGGCGCGATGACGGAGCGGCCGCATCCGCCGTGGCGCTCCCGCCGTCACCGCGACGCGCTCCGCTCGGCCGCGAGCCGCCCTGCGATGAAGGCGCGGAACGGCGCTTCCGGAGTCACCGAGCAGGTCAGGGGCATCGTCGCCAGGACGGGGTCGAACGGCAGCCACGGCTCGAGGCGGACGAAGTCCTTGTCGGTCGTCACGATTGCCCGCGCCCCCGCGCGCCGGGCCTCCTCCTGGATGCGGTCGGCCTCGCGCCGCCCGTACGGATGGTGGTCGGGGAAGGTCGCGGTGTGAACCACGTCGAAGCCCGCCGCGCACAGGTCGTCGAAGAACCGCCCGGGGCGCGCGATGCCGGCCACCGCGGCGACCCGCGCCCCCGCGTCGAGTCCGCCCTCGCCGACCGGCCGGCGCACGCGGACCGGGCCCGCCCGGCGCCGCGCCTGGAACAGGCGGGGGGGCCGCAGCTCGGCCTCCACGCGGGCCCGGCCGTCCGCCGGCACGTCGACCAGGAGCAGGGCGTCGGCCCCGCGCGCCGTCGCCAGCCGCTCGCGCAGCCGCCCCGCCGGCAGCACCCGCCGGTCGTCGAGGTCCGCGGCCGAGAGCAGGACGAGGTCGGTGCCGCGTTCGAGCGGCAGGTGCTGGAACCCGTCGTCGAGCACGTGCACGGTGGCCCCGAGGCGGGCCTCGGCGAGGCGGCCCGCGAGGTGGCGGTCCTCGGCCACCACCACGGCGACCCCGTCGAGGGTCCGGGCAAGCATCCACGGCTCGTCGCCGGCGACGGCGAGGCTGCCCGCGGTCCGCTCGAAGTCGCGTATCACCGCCGCCCCCGCGACCGGATCGGCGCGCCCGTAGCCGCGGCTGAGGACGGCGGGCCGCTCCCCCATCTCCACCAGCATGCGGGCCAGGGCGGCGACGAACGGGGTCTTGCCGCTGCCGCCGGCCGCGAGGCCCCCGACGCTGACGACCGGCCGCACGAGCCGGCGGCGAGCCTCGGGGCGGCGGGCGTACCACTGCCGGCGCCGCCAAGCGGCCTCGTCGTAGAGACGGCTGAGCAATCGCAGCAGGGTCCTGTCCTCGTCAGCGGGGCCCCGTGCCCGGCCGGCCGCGGCGGTCGCGGTCGCCAGGGACAGGGCCATCGACATGGCGGTGGCCGAATCGACGCAACCGGACGGTCGCGGTCGCCGGGAACAGGGCCATCGACATGCGGGTGGCCGAATCGACGCAACCGGCCGGTCGCGGTCGCCGGATCCCGAGCTCGTCAGCGCGGCCCCGCACCCGGTGTTCCCTCCGGCGCGGGGACGCCGGGCGGCGGCAGCACCGCCGCGATCTCGACGAGGCTGCGCGCGGCCGCGCCCCGGTTCGCCTCGACCAGGGACCGGGCGGCGGCCCCCAGCTCGGCGCGTTGCCGCGGGTCGGCCAGCAGCTCGGCCAGCACCGGCTCCAGCTCCCCGGCCCCCGAGACCCGGCGGGCGGCCCGATGGGCGAGAAAGAGCTCGGCGATCTCGGCGAAGTTCTCCATGTGCGGCCCGAACATCACCGGCCGCCCCCACGCCGCCGGCTCGATCACGTTGTGCCCGCCCACCGGCGCCAGGCTCCCGCCGACGAAGACGACGGTGGCCGCCGGGAACAGCGCCGGCAGCTCGCCCACCGTGTCCAGCACGACGACGTCGGCCCGCCCCGCGCCGTCCTCGGGCAGGCGGCTGCGGCGCACCACCGCGAGCCCCCGGTCCGCCGCAAGGGCGGCCACCTCGGCGCCGCGCTCGGGATGCCGCGGCGCGAGCACCAGCACGAGGTCGGGCACGCGGGACCGCAGGCGCCGGAAGGCGTCGAGCACCGGCCCCTCCTCGCCCGGGTGCGTGCTCGCGGCCACGAGCACCGGCCGGTCCGGCGCGAGGCCGAGCGAACGCGGCAGGTCGCCGTCCCGCGACGGAGGGCCGGGCCGCGGCGCCGGCAGGGCGTCGAACTTCAGGTTCCCGGTCGTGACGACCCGGTCGGCGGGCGCGCCGAGGGCGACGAGGCGCCGCGCCGACTCGTCGCTCTGGGCGCAGCACCGGTCCACGTCGGCCAGCACGCGCCGGAACCACCGCCGCACCAGCCGGTAGCGCGGATACGAGCGATCGGAGATGCGGCCGTTGACGAGCACCGTCCTCACCCCCCGCCGGGCGCAGCGCCGCAGCAGGTTGGGCCACAGCTCGGTGTCCACCGCGACGAACAGCACCGGCCGCACGCGGTCCAGCACGCGGTCGACGGCGGGCGGCAGGTCGAGGGGGAAGTAGAACAGGCCGTCGACCGCCTCGATGCCGGCCGCGACCGCCCGGCCGGTCCGGGTGGTGGTCGACAGCCACAGCCGATGGCCGGGATAGCGGTCGCGCAGCCCCGGGATCAGGGTGCGGGCCGCCTGCACCTCGCCCACCGACACCGCGTGAACCCAGATCGACGGCCGCCCCCCGGGGTCGACGCCGTCCGGCAGGTGTCCCCAGCGCTCCCGCAGCGTCCCGACGTACTTGCCGTGGCGCACCGCCTCGTACAGGAGGCGCGGCGACATCGCCAGGGCGTAGCAGACGACGGCCGCGCTGTACAGGAGGTGCATCGATGGAGCCGTCGACCTTCCGCCACGCCGGGAGCCGCGGCGAGGTCCCCTCTCTCTCGCGCGGTGCAACCGTATCCGCTCGGCGGTTTGACCGGACCGCCGCGCCATAACCTACAATAGATCGTTTGTGAACCGCGATCCGGGGCACGCCGGGCGGAGGCGCGCTAAGGCACGCCGGGCGGAGGCGCGCTAAGGCACGCCGGGCGGAGGCGCGCCGCACTGGAGGAAAGTCGAGACAGGGCATGGCGACACGAGTAGGCATCAACGGATTCGGCCGCATCGGCCGCAACATCATGCGGGCGTCGAGGGGCGTGGACGGCATCGAGATCGTGGCCGTCAACGACATCACCGACGCCGGGACGCTCGCCCACCTGCTGAAGTACGACTCGGTGCTGGGCAACCTCGGCGACGAGGTGGCGGTCGACGGCGACGGCATCCGGATGGGCGACCGGCGCTTCCGCGTCACCGCCGAGCGCGACCCCGCCAACCTGCCCTGGGGCGAGATGGGCGTCGAGGTCGTGCTCGAGTCGACCGGCCTCTTCACGAAGCGCGACGACGCCGCCAAGCACCTCGCGGCCGGCGCCCGGCGGGTCATCGTCACCGCCCCCGCCAGGCAGCCCGATCTGACCCTGGTGCTCGGCGTCAACCACGACCGCTACGATCCCGACCGCCACCGCATCATCTCGAACGCCTCGTGCACCACCAACTGCCTCGCCCCCGTCGCCAAGGTGCTGCACGAGCAGTTCGGCCTGAAGCGCGGGTGGATGACGACGGTGCACGCGTACACCAACGACCAGAAGCTCCTCGACCTCCCCCACAAGGACCTGCGCCGGGCCCGCTCGGCGGGGCTCTCGATGATTCCCACCACCACCGGCGCCGCCGTCGCGGTGGGCGAGGTGCTGCCCGAGCTCAAGGGCAGGCTCGACGGCATCGCCATGCGCGTGCCGACCCCGAACGTGTCGGTGGTCGACCTCGTCGCCCAGGTCGAGCGGCCCGCCACCGCCGACGCCGTCAACGCGGCCTTCACCGCCGCCGCCGACGGCCCCCTGAGCGGCATCCTCGCGGTGGCGACCGACCCCCTCGTCTCGATCGACTTCAAGGGGAACCCCCACTCGTCCATCGTCGACGGCTCGTACACGAGCGTGATGGAGGGCGACTTCGTCAAGCTGCTGTCGTGGTACGACAACGAGTGGGGCTATTCGTCCCGGTGTGTCGACCTCATCGGGTTCCTGGCCGACAAGGGTCTGTAGGCGCTGGCGCCGCGGGAGCTTCGCCGGGAGAGGCTCCCACGTGACCTCGAGAGTCGCGCCGGCGGCGGAAGCGGCTCCGATTCACGCCCGCCCGGACCGACCCGGAATCGCGATCGTGTCCAAGAGAACCATCCGCGACCTCGAGCTCGACGGCCGACGGCTCTTCGTGCGCGTCGACTTCAACGTCCCGCTGCGAGACGGCGTCATCGACGACGACACCCGCATTCGGGCCGCCCTCCCGACCCTGAGGCTGGCCCTCGACCGGGGAGCGACGCTGCTCGTGGGGTCACATCTGGGCCGCCCCAAGGGGACCGTGAATCCCGCCTTTTCCCTGCTGCCGATCGCGCGACGCCTGTCCCGGCTTCTCGGCCGCCGGGTGGTCTTCGCGCCCGACGCCATCGGCGAGCCCGTGACCGCCGCCCTCGCCGAGGCCGGCTCCGGCGGCGTCGTGCTGCTCGAGAACCTGCGCTTCCACGCCGGCGAAGAGGCCAACGACCCCGCGTTCGCGGACGCCCTCGCCGCCCGCTGCGACGCCTACGTCAACGACGCCTTCGGGGCCGCGCACCGGGCTCACGCCTCGACCGTCGGCGTGGCCGACCGCGTCGCCGACGCCGCCGCCGGGCTGCTGATGATGGAGGAGCTCGAGCATCTCGGGGCGCTCCTCGCCTCGCCGCCGCGACCGTTCGTCGGCATCCTCGGCGGCGCCAAGGTCTCGGGCAAGCTGGAGGTCATCGAGAACCTCCTGCCCCGCCTCGACGTCCTCCTCGTCGGCGGCGCCATGGCCTACACGTTCCTGAAGGCCCGGGGCCGCCCGGTGGGCCGCTCGCTGGTCGAGGACGCCCTCGTCGACACCGTCCGCGGCATCGAGCGCGCGGCGGGCGCCCACGGCGTGCGGCTCGAGCTGCCGGGCGACCACGTCGTCGCCGACCGGCTCGATCCCGGCGCCGCCCACGCCGCCATCGCCGTCGACGACCCCGCCATCGGCGACCGCCTCGGGGTCGACATCGGCCCCGAGACCGTCGGCCGCTACCGCGAGGCGGTTGCCGCCGCCCGCACCGTCCTCTGGAACGGACCGATGGGGGTGTTCGAGATCCCGCCCTTCGCGGCCGGCACCCTCGCCGTCGCCCGGGCCGTCGCGGACAGCCCCGCGACCGCCATCGTCGGGGGCGGAGACTCGGTCGCCGCCGTCCACCGGGCCGGGGTCGCCGGGCGCATCACCCACGTCTCGACCGGCGGCGGCGCGTCGCTCGAGTTCCTCGGCGGCCGCACCCTGCCCGGCGTCGCCGCGCTGCCCGACGCGGCGGGCAGGAGCTGACCCATGGCCAGACGCCCCTTCGTCGCCGCCAACTGGAAGATGCACAAGACCGTCGGCGAGGCCGCCGCCTACGCGGCCGACCTCGTGCCACGGGTCGGCGGCGTCACCGACGTGGACATCGTCCTCGCCCCGCCGTTCCCGGCCCTGCCCGCGCTCGTCGACGCGCTGGCCGGCCTCGACGCCGGCGGCCGCATCGCGGTTGCCGCGCAGAACGTCCACGCCGAGCCGCGGGGCGCCTTCACCGGCGAGGTCAGCCTCCCCATGGTCCAGGCGTGCGGGGCCACCGCCGTCATCATCGGCCATTCCGAGCGCCGCCAGCTCTTCGGCGAGACCGACGCCGGCGTCAACGCCAAGACCCGGGCCGCCGCGGCGGCGGGGCTGACGCCCATCGTCTGCGTCGGCGAGACCCTCGAGGAACGCGAGGCCGGCCGCACCTTCGACGTGCTCGACCGCCAGATCGAGGCGGGCCTCGCGGGCCTGTCGCCGACCCGGGCCGGCGCCGCCGTCGTCGCCTACGAGCCGGTCTGGGCCATCGGCACCGGCCGCGTCGCCACCCCCGACCAGGCCGACGCCGCCCACCGCCGCATCCGCACCCGGCTCGCCGGCCACTTCGGCGGCGAGGCGGCCGGCGCCTGCCGCATCATCTACGGCGGCAGCGTCAAGCCCGGCAACGCCGCCGCCCTGATGGCGCAGCCCAACGTCGACGGCGCCCTCGTCGGCGGGGCCGGCCTCGACCCCGCCGCTTTCGCCGAGATCGTCGCGGCCAGTCGGCCCGTCGCCCAATAGCCGTATAATGGAGAGACGATGCTGAGCATTCTCCTCACCGCGGTGCACGTGCTGATCTGCCTGTTCCTCGTCGTCGTCGTGCTGATGCAGCAGGGCAAGGGCGGCGGGCTGCAGGCCGCCTTCGGTGGCAGCGGCAGCGACGCGGCGTTCGGCGCCCGCTCGAGCGCCACCGTGCTGACCCGCGCCACCACCGTGCTCGGCGCCCTGTTCATGGTGGGGTCGATGACCCTCGCCATCATGGGCCAGCGTGGCGAGTCGTCGCTGCTGAGCGGCGTGGAGGGCCCCGGCTTCCAGCCGGCGCCGGTGTCGGCCCCGGCCGACGCCGCCCCGGCCGCGCTCGCCGAGGACGACGCGGCGGAGCCCGAGACGGAGGAACCGGCCGACGCGCCGGAAGAGCCTCGGTAGAGTCGGCAGAGCAGAGCGGCCGCACCCACCCGTAGAGCGGCCGCGCCCACCCATGCGGAAGTGGCGGAACTGGCAGACGCACTAGCTTGAGGGGCTAGCGAGCCAATGGCTCATGGGGGTTCAAATCCCCCCTTCCGCACCATTCGATTCCGGCCATCGTCCGAACGGGGTCGGCCCCGTTGGTCTCGAGACGCACCATGGCGCGTCTCGGCGCGCCCGGAATCGGCCGTCCTGCCGCTTCCGGCAAGTGCGCGGCCTCGTGCCGACCTCGTCGGGGCTCCGAGCCCGTCGGGCGTTTCGGACACAGTTCGACGGACTCGCTCATGCCGGCCGCGACGGACATCCGACACGCCATCGGCGCCGCGCTGCGCGCCGCCGCCGACCCCGACAGAGCGCCGCAACAGCAGGCGTACATGAAGTCGCAGATGCCGGGCCCCGGCGGCCATGGTGACCGCGCTTCAATGAGGCCGCGGGGGCGTACCCCGCGGATGCGCCCGACCAGCAGGGCGCGACCATCCGTGTCCAACCGCTTCAATGAGGCCGCGGGGGCGTACCCCGCGGATGCAAGGTCAACGCCCTGCGCATGAAGATCGCCACGGCGCTTCAATGAGGCCGCGGGGGCGTACCCCGCGGATGCTCGCGTCGGCGCGCAGCTCGTCGTAGGAGCACCCGCAGTAGCTTCAATGAGGCCGCGGGGGCGTACCCCGCGGATGCGAGCTGACCGACCCCCTCACCCGCGAGTACCTCTGCGCTTCAATGAGGCCGCGGGGGCGTACCCCGCGGATGCCGGCGTTGGGCGCGAAGCCTCCCCCGAGCCGCTTCAGGTCGCTTCAATGAGGCCGCGGGGGCGTACCCCGCGGATGCCCGAGCGTCCATGCCATTCAGTCGCCACCGATGATGCTTCAATGAGGCCGCGGGGGCGTACCCCGCGGATGCGGGGGGCCGGCCTCCGAACCGGGCCGCGAGAGCGGCCGCTTCAATGAGGCCGCGGGGGCGTACCCCGCGGATGCCCGCGGCCATGACCGGATGGGACATCGACGGCCTGATGCGGCTTCAATGAGGCCGCGGGGGCGTACCCCGCGGATGCGCCTGCTTCGCATCGGCGTGGCGGGGGCGATGCGGGCCGTCTCGCTTCAATGAGGCCGCGGGGGCGTACCCCGCGGATGCCGCGGATGCCTGCTGAAAGGGGGATCGACGATGACTGTCTGGGCTTCAATGAGGCCGCGGGGGCGTACCCCGCGGATGCCTGGACATGGAAGTTCCGGCACCGCCGCCCCTGCCGGTCGCGCTTCAATGAGGCCGCGGGGGCGTACCCCGCGGATGCTTTTTTTTTCGTGCTACTCTGTCCACCATGATGACCAGCTTCAATGAGGCCGCGGGGGCGTACCCCGCGGATGCGCTCGTCGACGGCGAGAAGGTCGAGGTCGGCGGCGAGCTTCAATGAGGCCGCGGGGGCGTACCCCGCGGATGCCGCGGCGCCGGCTGGAAGCGTTCCGCGGCCGGTAGCCGCTTCAATGAGGCCGCGGGGGCGTACCCCGCGGATGCGGATGCCATCCGATGTGCGCGTTCAACCCGCATCTGTTGCCGCTTCAATGAGGCCGCGGGGGCGTACCCCGCGGATGCGCGACCCGAGCTACCCGGCACCGTCGATGACGACTGCTTCAATGAGGCCGCGGGGGCGTACCCCGCGGATGCGTCACGTGGCCCTCCCTCAAGCGCTGGATGCAACAGCTTCAATGAGGCCGCGGGGGCGTACCCCGCGGATGCGAGCACGCCGGCGACCTCGGGGCCTAGGGCATGGGGCTTCAATGAGGCCGCGGGGGCGTACCCCGCGGATGCACGACGACATCCGACCGACCGTCGCGGGCCGAATCGTCGCTTCAATGAGGCCGCGGGGGCGTACCCCGCGGATGCTTGCATCTGGGCCTCATCGTCGCTGATGGTGACGCTCGAATTGCTTCAATGAGGCCGCGGGGGCGTACCCCGCGGATGCGACGCCGACGGCCTCTACGAGTGCCTGAACGAGTCCTAGCTTCAATGAGGCCGCGGGGGCGTACCCCGCGGATGCCCACCCCGAGATCCGGTCGGTCAAGCCGCTGTCGTCGCTTCAATGAGGCCGCGGGGGCGTACCCCGCGGATGCCGGCCTGTTTCGTCTTCCGCGCTCGGCGCGCGCGGCGTATCCGCTTCAATGAGGCCGCGGGGGCGTACCCCGCGGATGCGCCCACAGCCCGTCTATCTGGTCGCTATACGCGCCTAGCTTCAATGAGGCCGCGGGGGCGTACCCCGCGGATGCCCGCGAAGCCGCGCGCCAACTCCATCACGCCCCTGTTCAGGCTTCAATGAGGCCGCGGGGGCGTACCCCGCGGATGCTTGGCCGCGAAGCCTCCCCCGAGCCGCTTCAGGTCGCTTCAATGAGGCCGCGGGGGCGTACCCCGCGGATGCCCTTCCGCCGCGGCCGGCGCGTCATCGGTTGACGGAAGCTTCAATGAGGCCGCGGGGGCGTACCCCGCGGATGCCTCCATGGTCCAGCTCGCGGGCGACATGTCGTCGGCGAAGCTTCAATGAGGCCGCGGGGGCGTACCCCGCGGATGCTCCTGGGCGGACCTGGCGCTGTTCGAGATGAGCGACCTGCTTCAATGAGGCCGCGGGGGCGTACCCCGCGGATGCTCCGAAGCTGCAGGGCGTACTCCCGGCCGCATGTCCACAGGCTTCAATGAGGCCGCGGGGGCGTACCCCGCGGATGCCCGCGGCGTGGTCGAGAAGCCGACGACGTCGCCCTTCTTGCTTCAATGAGGCCGCGGGGGCGTACCCCGCGGATGCGCTCCTCCGATGGTTGTGACGGCCCCCGGCGGGGGCGGGCTTCAATGAGGCCGCGGGGGCGTACCCCGCGGATGCGCCCCCATGTCCTTGAACCCGGCGAGGAAGGTCGAGGCGCTTCAATGAGGCCGCGGGGGCGTACCCCGCGGATGCGTCGAGGTCGCGGTGACGACCGCGGCCTCGCCCGACGCGGCTTCAATGAGGCCGCGGGGGCGTACCCCGCGGATGCAAGCGCCGTCGCCAGGCCCCGTAGGCCCTGCGGATGGCTTCAATGAGGCCGCGGGGGCGTACCCCGCGGATGCGGCGCGGGCTCCGTCATGGTTTGCCCGTCCCAGGGCCCGCTTCAATGAGGCCGCGGGGGCGTACCCCGCGGATGCCCGCCGCCGTCGCCTCGCGGCTTATCGACGAGATGATCGCGCTTCAATGAGGCCGCGGGGGCGTACCCCGCGGATGCGAAGAACGAGAACCCCAAGTGGGTGCTGGTCGACACGCTTCAATGAGGCCGCGGGGGCGTACCCCGCGGATGCTCGCCCGCCGACTGGCCCAGGCGCGGGCCGGCGCCGCTTCAATGAGGCCGCGGGGGCGTACCCCGCGGATGCGCCGTGGCCGGGTACCTGAAGCAGGACGCCGCCGCCATCGAGCTTCAATGAGGCCGCGGGGGCGTACCCCGCGGATGCCGGGCGACCCCAACGACTACCGGCCCGAGACCCCGCCCGCTTCAATGAGGCCGCGGGGGCGTACCCCGCGGATGCAAGCGGCAGGCCATCGCCGAGCACCTCCAGAAGCGGCTTCAATGAGGCCGCGGGGGCGTACCCCGCGGATGCTTCATGCCGGTGACTCCGCCGTTCCCGTATTACGGCAGGCTTCAATGAGGCCGCGGGGGCGTACCCCGCGGATGCGGAGGGTGGATGCTGAATTATGGCGAGCGCTCGGTGCTTCAATGAGGCCGCGGGGGCGTACCCCGCGGATGCCGGCATTCGGACCTTTTCCGCCACCAGAAGGCGCGCGCTTCAATGAGGCCGCGGGGGCGTACCCCGCGGATGCCTGCGGGCGGCTAAGCGCTTCCCGGCCGCGTCGTCGGAGCTTCAATGAGGCCGCGGGGGCGTACCCCGCGGATGCGACGTGCGGAGGCATGAACAATGACAGCAGCTCATGGCTTCAATGAGGCCGCGGGGGCGTACCCCGCGGATGCCCCCGGCAGACCTTCTCGAGGAGGGACCAACGGAATACCGCTTCAATGAGGCCGCGGGGGCGTACCCCGCGGATGCCCGTGCCGTAGGCGGTGGCGACCGTGTCCATGGCGGTCTTGCTTCAATGAGGCCGCGGGGGCGTACCCCGCGGATGCCGAGCTTAACCTGAAAATCAACCTTCATGGGGTCTCGCTTCAATGAGGCCGCGGGGGCGTACCCCGCGGATGCCCGGCGAGGACGGCCGGAACACCGTCGTCCTGGCCGCGCTTCAATGAGGCCGCGGGGGCGTACCCCGCGGATGCTTCGGCAAGGAACGCCGGCCCGACGACCCCGCCGGGCTTCAATGAGGCCGCGGGGGCGTACCCCGCGGATGCCTATCACAGGCTCGCCCTGTGGGCCGGCATCACGCGGCTTCAATGAGGCCGCGGGGGCGTACCCCGCGGATGCTCCTCCCCTACCAGTCGTCCTCACGGCCGATCGTGCCGCTTCAATGAGGCCGCGGGGGCGTACCCCGCGGATGCGCCCCTCTGCCCGGTGCAGGCCGGGGTCGAAGGACAGCAAGCTTCAATGAGGCCGCGGGGGCGTACCCCGCGGATGCTCGTCCGACCGGTCGGACGATCTCCACCCGCCGGAAACCGTGCTTCAATGAGGCCGCGGGGGCGTACCCCGCGGATGCCCTGTCGGAGCAAAAGATCCGGCTGCGGAAGTTCATCGGCTTCAATGAGGCCGCGGGGGCGTACCCCGCGGATGCGGTCGATCCCATCCGCGGCCGACACGGCAGCCAGGTCGCTTCAATGAGGCCGCGGGGGCGTACCCCGCGGATGCCCCGGGACCATCGGCGTGTCCGCGGGCGGTTTCGCCGAGCTTCAATGAGGCCGCGGGGGCGTACCCCGCGGATGCTCCCCAAGAGCCTGCCGGCCGTCTCGGCCGTCGCGGGCGCTTCAATGAGGCCGCGGGGGCGTACCCCGCGGATGCCAACGGGGGCGCGGGCTGGATCATCCGGGAGCGCGCGCTTCAATGAGGCCGCGGGGGCGTACCCCGCGGATGCGGCGCGGTCTCCGGGCGGACAGACTTGGCGGAGGAACTTGCTTCAATGAGGCCGCGGGGGCGTACCCCGCGGATGCGGCCGTCTCCGACGACGACTCGATCACCCTCGTCTCCGCTTCAATGAGGCCGCGGGGGCGTACCCCGCGGATGCCGCCTACGGGACGTGGGTCCCGGTGGTCGTCGTCGAGCTTCAATGAGGCCGCGGGGGCGTACCCCGCGGATGCTCCTCCCCTACCAGTCGTCCTCACGGCCGATCGTGCCGCTTCAATGAGGCCGCGGGGGCGTACCCCGCGGATGCTGGTCGTGCTCGGCGTCGTGCCGCGCCATCCAGCTCCTGCTTCAATGAGGCCGCGGGGGCGTACCCCGCGGATGCGCGCCCCCGGTCCCGCCGGGCGGCGGGCCGGGGGTCGTCGCTTCAATGAGGCCGCGGGGGCGTACCCCGCGGATGCTGCGCGCCGCGGACGATGCTCGCCATCTCTTCGACACCATGCTTCAATGAGGCCGCGGGGGCGTACCCCGCGGATGCAGCACGCGAGAGGACACAACGCGACGCGACGATAGGCTTCAATGAGGCCGCGGGGGCGTACCCCGCGGATGCGCAGGGCAATACGCGCTGACATCCAGGATGACCCGGCTTCAATGAGGCCGCGGGGGCGTACCCCGCGGATGCCCTCCGAGACGCGAAGTTCGTCCACGCTGACGTCTGGACGCTTCAATGAGGCCGCGGGGGCGTACCCCGCGGATGCTCGTAGATGTCGGCCTCCATGTGCTCGTAGCTCCGCGCTTCAATGAGGCCGCGGGGGCGTACCCCGCGGATGCGACGCCGCCGCAGGAGGAGAGAGATGATGAGAATCCTGCTTCAATGAGGCCGCGGGGGCGTACCCCGCGGATGCCCGGCCGGCGCGCTGGAGTGGCCGGCGGCCGGCGTGGTGCTGCTTCAATGAGGCCGCGGGGGCGTACCCCGCGGATGCTGCGGTGGTCGAGACGAGCATCGCCGACCAGGCGGTGCTTCAATGAGGCCGCGGGGGCGTACCCCGCGGATGCCCGGCCTCCTCGACCCGACGGACGCCGACGGTCTTTATGCTTCAATGAGGCCGCGGGGGCGTACCCCGCGGATGCCGTATCCGGCGTCGTCGTCCTCCCGAGCGGCATATTGCTTCAATGAGGCCGCGGGGGCGTACCCCGCGGATGCGCGCTAGGCGGTTAATGAGGGAGGGGATGTGGAAGCACTGCTTCAATGAGGCCGCGGGGGCGTACCCCGCGGATGCTCCCATCGACCACGCGACCGCTCCGCGCGGACCGACAGCTTCAATGAGGCCGCGGGGGCGTACCCCGCGGATGCGAAGCCGCCGCAGATGGGAGAGAGATGATGACCATCCTGCTTCAATGAGGCCGCGGGGGCGTACCCCGCGGATGCGTGATGCGCTGTGGGACCCCATTGTGACCAGCCTGGGGCTTCAATGAGGCCGCGGGGGCGTACCCCGCGGATGCCGCCTGGTGGGCATGCTCTTCAGGGAGAAGCCTAACCAGCTTCAATGAGGCCGCGGGGGCGTACCCCGCGGATGCCTCTCCGGCGAACTCGACACACGCCTCCATCGGTACGCTTCAATGAGGCCGCGGGGGCGTACCCCGCGGATGCGCGCGGCCCGTCCGGCGCCGCGTCAACAGGCCCGCCGCTTCAATGAGGCCGCGGGGGCGTACCCCGCGGATGCCTGAACGAGAAGGATCGCCTGGAAAGGATTGGGGCGGCTTCAATGAGGCCGCGGGGGCGTACCCCGCGGATGCGGCAAGGGCGAGGAGCTGGGCGACATCGATGTCGCGAATGCTTCAATGAGGCCGCGGGGGCGTACCCCGCGGATGCGTTCAGTAGCCACTCGTGGGCGTAACCGTGGGCGTAGCTTCAATGAGGCCGCGGGGGCGTACCCCGCGGATGCTCGCTAGGCGGGGCGCGGAGCTGTCCGAGACGCAGCTTCAATGAGGCCGCGGGGGCGTACCCCGCGGATGCTTGCCCGTTACGCCTGTGGCCGTAGCCATTACGCCGAGCTTCAATGAGGCCGCGGGGGCGTACCCCGCGGATGCCATGTGTGCGTCATGAACCGTTTTACCCGCGGACAAGCTTCAATGAGGCCGCGGGGGCGTACCCCGCGGATGCCAGGCCGTGCGCGTCGATTGCGGGCTGTAGCACCTCGCTTCAATGAGGCCGCGGGGGCGTACCCCGCGGATGCTGGCGGCCCGGACGGTTGCCCCGGGCGTCACGGCGACTGCTTCAATGAGGCCGCGGGGGCGTACCCCGCGGATGCCTGTTCGTCAACGGAGACATTCCCAGCGTCCCTACGTTGCTTCAATGAGGCCGCGGGGGCGTACCCCGCGGATGCTGGACCCGACGGACGCGGATGGTCTCTATGAATGCCTGCTTCAATGAGGCCGCGGGGGCGTACCCCGCGGATGCATCGACGGCCTCGTCGAACACGGACGTGGGCGGCGAGCTTCAATGAGGCCGCGGGGGCGTACCCCGCGGATGCGGAAACGGGGCTCAAAATCGCCGAGGCGAAGGAAAAGCTTCAATGAGGCCGCGGGGGCGTACCCCGCGGATGCGTCTCCCCTTCATGGCGCGCGACGGGCTAGGAGCGGCTTCAATGAGGCCGCGGGGGCGTACCCCGCGGATGCCAGCGTCCCGGGGAGGTTATGGTTAGGCTTCTCCCGGCTTCAATGAGGCCGCGGGGGCGTACCCCGCGGATGCAGCCGCACAGCGACGAGATATTGGTCGCTGCCATCTGCTTCAATGAGGCCGCGGGGGCGTACCCCGCGGATGCGACGATTACTTGCAGCGTCTTGCCTGCGCCCATCTCGTCGCTTCAATGAGGCCGCGGGGGCGTACCCCGCGGATGCCCGCCCGCTGATGTGCCGGCGCCCCCCACGGCGCCGGCGCTTCAATGAGGCCGCGGGGGCGTACCCCGCGGATGCGCGCGCCTCTCGCGCCAGGGCGCGCCCGAGGGCATCCTGCTTCAATGAGGCCGCGGGGGCGTACCCCGCGGATGCACATTCGTCGCGCCCGGCGCCTCGGAGCTGTCAGGGCTTCAATGAGGCCGCGGGGGCGTACCCCGCGGATGCCTCGGGCGGCTCCGCCTCGAGCAGCCGCAGCGATACCCGCTTCAATGAGGCCGCGGGGGCGTACCCCGCGGATGCTCTGGGACGGTGGTACACTGGGGCCGCCGGGGGACACGCTTCAATGAGGCCGCGGGGGCGTACCCCGCGGATGCGCACGTCGTGGGCTTCAACGGGTCAGGTTACGGGGCGCTTCAATGAGGCCGCGGGGGCGTACCCCGCGGATGCGCCTCGGCCGCGCCAACGCCGCCCGCGACCAACTGCGCGCTTCAATGAGGCCGCGGGGGCGTACCCCGCGGATGCGCCGGCTGCCGAGCCGCCGGCTGAACGCCCGCCCGCGAGCTTCAATGAGGCCGCGGGGGCGTACCCCGCGGATGCCTCAGCCATCCGCGGCGGCGCAATGCCCAACTCATCGCTTCAATGAGGCCGCGGGGGCGTACCCCGCGGATGCCTCCCGAGCCGGCTGTTGCGTTTCATGATGTCGACGGAGCTTCAATGAGGCCGCGGGGGCGTACCCCGCGGATGCCGCCACCGCGGGAGTCGATCTGTGGCTGCGTTATCAGCTTCAATGAGGCCGCGGGGGCGTACCCCGCGGATGCCCTCGGCAGAACCACTGCCCCAAGCCGGCGCTCCCGCTTCAATGAGGCCGCGGGGGCGTACCCCGCGGATGCGCCGGCGAAAGGGGGGAAACCGTGACGAGCTATGATGCCGCTTCAATGAGGCCGCGGGGGCGTACCCCGCGGATGCGTCACGTCGACGATGGCCCGGGAGACGATGCGCTTGCTTCAATGAGGCCGCGGGGGCGTACCCCGCGGATGCCATCCGGCTCGCGGCCTACCATGTTCAGTCACAGCCGCTTCAATGAGGCCGCGGGGGCGTACCCCGCGGATGCCCCTGCTTCCGCTGTTTCCCCCAATGGAAGTGGGGGCGGCTTCAATGAGGCCGCGGGGGCGTACCCCGCGGATGCGCGAGCCGGGGGCGCGTCATGAGGCCGCGGCGGCCGACGCTTCAATGAGGCCGCGGGGGCGTACCCCGCGGATGCGACGTGGCAGCCTTGGAACCCTGAAGGGGGGGTAATTGTGCTTCAATGAGGCCGCGGGGGCGTACCCCGCGGATGCCCGTGGTCGATCAATGGCGTCTCGGTCGCGTTCGAACTGGCTTCAATGAGGCCGCGGGGGCGTACCCCGCGGATGCCCCCGGTGCGTCAACGCGTATTCAGTTATCAATGATGCTTCAATGAGGCCGCGGGGGCGTACCCCGCGGATGCCGAGCGCTTCCACCATGCGCAGGCGGACGGCGCCGCGCTTCAATGAGGCCGCGGGGGCGTACCCCGCGGATGCGTACGACGCCGCGCTGACGCGATGTATCCAGCGTGAGGCTTCAATGAGGCCGCGGGGGCGTACCCCGCGGATGCGGGACGACGGGCAGGGAAGCGAGCCCGAACGTCGAACGCTTCAATGAGGCCGCGGGGGCGTACCCCGCGGATGCCCCAGGGCCGGGCGGCCCAGGAGGCGGACCATGCCGCCTGCTTCAATGAGGCCGCGGGGGCGTACCCCGCGGATGCGGCGGCTCCAGCGGCGCGTGTCGAGGCGGAAGGGCGCGCTTCAATGAGGCCGCGGGGGCGTACCCCGCGGATGCTGCCACTGATGTAGTTGCTGGGCAGGTCGCTGGCTGGCTTCAATGAGGCCGCGGGGGCGTACCCCGCGGATGCGGGGCTGCTTCCGCCCCTGCTTCCAGGGGCGCCCCGGCTTCAATGAGGCCGCGGGGGCGTACCCCGCGGATGCGCCCACCCCGAGACCCGGTCGGTCAGGCCGCTGTCGTCGCTTCAATGAGGCCGCGGGGGCGTACCCCGCGGATGCACCCTCACAAACCGGCCACAAGGGGCGGACGCCATGAGCGCTTCAATGAGGCCGCGGGGGCGTACCAGCCCGTGGGAGAAGTCCGGCCGCCGATCCGGCTCGTTCAGGCTGCTTCGCGATGAGCGATTGAGCCGACGGGAGCCGCCCGCGGCCAATTGACGCCCCAGGAGCCCGTCAGACGCCTCCAGAGGTCGATCAGGCGCCCGATCAGACCGCAAATGACGGAAAACGCCCGCCCCTGCAGGCTCCGGGGCGTGCCGACCCCGGTCAGGTGACGCAGAAGCAGCCCGAGGTTCAGTCCCGCCACGTGCACCAGCAGGCGCTTCAGAATGTTCGGGTGGCCCCGCAGGTAAACCCGCCGCATGCCGCCCGTTTCATACGCATGCGCGAACGTCCGCTCCACAACCTCGCCGCGGCTCTTCAGCAAGCGACGGCCCCGCTTGCCCCGAATCCGACGCCGGTTCCCGTACACCGGGTCCCGAGCCTCCGGGTGTTCCTTCCACGAGCGCCTGCCCCGGTCCGGTTCCGAAATGTAACTCCGAACACCCACCGCAGCCAGACCCACCAGCGTCTCGTTGCTGTGGTAGCCCTTGTCCGCAACCATCTCCGCAACTCCCGACCCCTCCGGCAACACCGCCTCCACCTGCTCCGCCGCCGTGACCGCCGTCTCCACCACCGTCTCCGTATCGCCCTTCTCCGCACCCTGAAGCGTCACACCAACCACCGCACCCGTCCCCAGGTCAACAGCATGCTCCACCTTGTGGGCCATGTGCGTGCTGCCGTCCTTCATCTTCGCGACCTTCGAGTCCGGGTCGTGGGGGTGCGTCCACTCCTCGTTCGACGTCTTCTTCTTCCGCTTCCGGTCAAAACGAGCCAACTCCTCCGCCGTCGGCGTTTCGATGCCGGACGCCTTCGCCAGACGCGTCAGGAACGTGTTGTAGTCCTCCCCCGTGTCCCGACGCACGATCGCCCGCATCGCCGCGTTCGCTTCCAGCGTCGTCGCGTCGATGCCCAACGTCTTCCCCTGAACCAAGCCCGACTCCGCCAACTGCTGCAACACCCACGTGAACACCGCCTCGTGAGTCTCCACCGAAAACAGACGCCGCGTTCGCGAAATCGTCGAATGGTCCGGAGGCGAGGCCGGCGCTGACAAGTGCAGAAACGATCGCACGCTCAGCGAATCCGCCGCCCGCCACGCAATCGCACGCTCCGAGTCCAGCCCCTCGAAGTACCCGATCAGCAGCAGCCGAAAATACCGGCCCGGAGCCAGACTCGGCCGCCCCATCACCGCGTAGAACTTCGCGCACAGGCCTTCCACGAACGCGTCGAACCCCGCCGCACCCAGAACCTGGTTCAGCCGTTCGTAGAACGGATGCCCCGCGCTTCGCGGCAGCTCGCCCGTCGCCAACCACATCGATTGCTGAGACCCGTCGTCACGCGTCGTGCCCATCGCCATACGTGCGAGTTTAGTACGTCAGGCCCATTCTGTCGATCCCTGAATCCCGACTTTTGCCACAGGCTGGTACCCCGCGGATGCTGCGACGCTCGCGTCGAACAACGGATGCGTGGTCGGATGGCTTCAATGAGGCCGCGGGGGCGTACCCCGCGGATGCCCTCTTCTCCGCCCATCCCCCGCACGACGATGCGCGGCTTCAATGAGGCCGCGGGGGCGTACCCCGCGGATGCGCGCCGCCGCGATTCGTCGCCGTGCCCATGGTCACGCTTCAATGAGGCCGCGGGGGCGTACCCCGCGGATGCGCCGGCGTCGACGTGTCCCGTGTCATGCCGGCCATGCTTCAATGAGGCCGCGGGGGCGTACCCCGCGGATGCCTGTTCGCGGGTCTGGCGGAGCACGGCCCGCCACAGCTTCAATGAGGCCGCGGGGGCGTACCCCGCGGATGCTGCGGTGGTCGAGACGAGCATCGCCGACCAGGCGGTGCTTCAATGAGGCCGCGGGGGCGTACCCCGCGGATGCTCACAAATTCACGACGTGAAGGAGTGGGTTGGTAAGGCTTCAATGAGGCCGCGGGGGCGTACCCCGCGGATGCGAATCCGCGGGAGTCGTCTCCCGCCCCGCCGCGGCCGCTTCAATGAGGCCGCGGGGGCGTACCCCGCGGATGCACGCCCTCCTCGCCCCATACGTCGTAGAGGTAATCGCTTCAATGAGGCCGCGGGGGCGTACCCCGCGGATGCGCCCGCCCAGGCCTGGTAGTCCTTCTTGCCGGGACGGCTTCAATGAGGCCGCGGGGGCGTACCCCGCGGATGCTCGCGCCCCCGGATGACTGCGGCGGTCTTTCGTGCACACGCTTCAATGAGGCCGCGGGGGCGTACCCCGCGGATGCGTCGATATTGCGGTCCGCCCAGAGTGTCTGTTGGTCCGCTTCAATGAGGCCGCGGGGGCGTACCCCGCGGATGCCGAGCGCCGACGCGGGAGTCGATCTGTGGCTGCGTTATCAGCTTCAATGAGGCCGCGGGGGCGTACCCCGCGGATGCGCGTCTCCGGCGGTGATGCGGGTGTTGCCGTTCTCGCTTCAATGAGGCCGCGGGGGCGTACCCCGCGGATGCCTCGGTGGCGACTGTCAGGACGGCCTGCAGGGCCGGCTGGCTTCAATGAGGCCGCGGGGGCGTACCCCGCGGATGCGTCCGCCGCGTAGCGCTCCGGGGGCGGCCGGCGCCGGCTGCTTCAATGAGGCCGCGGGGGCGTACCCCGCGGATGCGCCGGTGTAGCTGCGCTTCTCGGGCGCGGGCGGGCGGCTGCTTCAATGAGGCCGCGGGGGCGTACCCCGCGGATGCCTACTGAGCGCGGGGGAATGGACCGTGAGACACATGCTTCAATGAGGCCGCGGGGGCGTACCCCGCGGATGCCGTCACCGGCCGGCGCGATGGACGTCGGACGAAGGCGCTTCAATGAGGCCGCGGGGGCGTACCCCGCGGATGCGGCTCGCGTCGGTGGCGGGCGGTGCGCCGCGTCGTGCTTGCTTCAATGAGGCCGCGGGGGCGTACCCCGCGGATGCCTCTGGATTCTCTGGCCGCGTAGGGGCGGGTGGCACGTGCTTCAATGAGGCCGCGGGGGCGTACCCCGCGGATGCGTGGGCTAGGACGCTGCGCGACGTAAGCATGATAGCGCTTCAATGAGGCCGCGGGGGCGTACCCCGCGGATGCCCGTGGGCCAGTCCAACTTCGAGAGCGCTCTGCGGGAGCTTCAATGAGGCCGCGGGGGCGTACCCCGCGGATGCGTCGTATCCAGGTTAACGGCCTCGCTCCATCTCAGCCGCTTCAATGAGGCCGCGGGGGCGTACCCCGCGGATGCGTCACGTCCGCGCGGGCGGTGTCCATGTGCGGCGCGCTTCAATGAGGCCGCGGGGGCGTACCCCGCGGATGCCGCAGCTCCGCGCGCCGTTCTTCACATCGACGCAACACGCTTCAATGAGGCCGCGGGGGCGTACCCCGCGGATGCGTGCATCCAATGTGCGCGTTCAATCCGCATCTGCTGCCGCTTCAATGAGGCCGCGGGGGCGTACCCCGCGGATGCGCCGCCAGCCAGACGTGGTAGTGCGGCCGCGGCCGCGCTTCAATGAGGCCGCGGGGGCGTACCCCGCGGATGCGCCAGCCCGCGAATCTCGCGCCCGAGCGACACCGTGCTTCAATGAGGCCGCGGGGGCGTACCCCGCGGATGCAAGGCGGTGTCGGTCGACTTCATCTCCGAGTTCGGCGCTTCAATGAGGCCGCGGGGGCGTACCCCGCGGATGCGACCTCGCCGTCGACCGACTCACGTCCCGGACGAGGCTTCAATGAGGCCGCGGGGGCGTACCCCGCGGATGCTTCATAGTGGCGTAGGTAAAATCACCCGTATTATTAAAGCTTCAATGAGGCCGCGGGGGCGTACCCCGCGGATGCGGCGGGGCGGGAGCTACCCGCCCGTCGGCGACTCAGGCTTCAATGAGGCCGCGGGGGCGTACCCCGCGGATGCGCCCCGCACGGGGCCGGGCGCCGTGCACCCCGAGTACGCTTCAATGAGGCCGCGGGGGCGTACCCCGCGGATGCCCGCCTCCAGGCCGCGCGATTTGGCCACGAGCCCGACGCTTCAATGAGGCCGCGGGGGCGTACCCCGCGGATGCGCCCTGATAGGCATCTTCAATCTCGTTGGTGCCGCCACCGCTTCAATGAGGCCGCGGGGGCGTACCCCGCGGATGCGCCGCCGCGGCGGCCGGGTTCCCCCGCGTCGCTTCGCTTCAATGAGGCCGCGGGGGCGTACCCCGCGGATGCCGAAACTTAGTCCCAAGGAAAAGAAAATCTCGCAGCTGCTTCAATGAGGCCGCGGGGGCGTACCCCGCGGATGCCCGCCCCCCAGGCTCGAAGCCAAGCGGTGCGTGCGTGCTTCAATGAGGCCGCGGGGGCGTACCCCGCGGATGCCGCCCTGAACGACACCGGTATCGTCTCGACGATCTCGCTTCAATGAGGCCGCGGGGGCGTACCCCGCGGATGCATGCCTCACCCGTGGATGCGGATCGACGGTTACCTGGGCGGCTTCAATGAGGCCGCGGGGGCGTACCCCGCGGATGCGCCTGGAGCAAAGGCACTCGGACCTTTTCAGGCACGCGCTTCAATGAGGCCGCGGGGGCGTACCCCGCGGATGCCCCGGGGCTGCCGCTCGCCGCAAATCCACGACGACGGGCTTCAATGAGGCCGCGGGGGCGTACCCCGCGGATGCCTGAGCCTGACCGTGACCCCGGCGACGGGTCGCCGACGCGCTTCAATGAGGCCGCGGGGGCGTACCCCGCGGATGCACGCGAACCTGCTTCCTCTGGAGCGACGAGTCGGTTTGCTTCAATGAGGCCGCGGGGGCGTACCCCGCGGATGCGCCGCCGGGATGATCACCGATCCCGTGACGCTCGGGGCTTCAATGAGGCCGCGGGGGCGTACCCCGCGGATGCGCGTCAGCCACGGCGCGCCGCGCTCCAGCTCGGCCTCGCTTCAATGAGGCCGCGGGGGCGTACCCCGCGGATGCCAACTCGGGCGCGAACATCAACGGGTTGCTGCGGCAGTGCTTCAATGAGGCCGCGGGGGCGTACCCCGCGGATGCACAACGCCGAGCTGGACCGCCCCGTGTGGGGCCTCGTGCTTCAATGAGGCCGCGGGGGCGTACCCCGCGGATGCTTCAGCGGCGGCGTCGAGCCGCAGCAACTCGCCTCGGCTTCAATGAGGCCGCGGGGGCGTACCCCGCGGATGCCTCCGCGTTACGCGTTACGCGTTACGCCCCTCTACGCGTTACGCTTCAATGAGGCCGCGGGGGCGTACCCCGCGGATGCCGCCCCTTCCCCTTCCCCTTCCGGCCGCCCGGCCGGCGCTTCAATGAGGCCGCGGGGGCGTACCCCGCGGATGCCCGGCGGCAGGTTCCGCCGGCCAGGACAAGGTCTGGCTTCAATGAGGCCGCGGGGGCGTACCCCGCGGATGCGGTGGAGTCCGGGAACACCGCGGCGCCGAGCTCGCGTTGCTTCAATGAGGCCGCGGGGGCGTACCCCGCGGATGCTTCCGTTTCCGTTTTCTGCCACCCCTGGGGGTTGGCCGCTTCAATGAGGCCGCGGGGGCGTACCCCGCGGATGCCATCTTGACCGCGGCGCACACCGACCGCGCCCTGACGCTTCAATGAGGCCGCGGGGGCGTACCCCGCGGATGCAAGTCGACCCTGGGTTGCGTCGCGTCCGCGATTACGCTTCAATGAGGCCGCGGGGGCGTACCCCGCGGATGCGAGTCATGTTCGCCGGGACCCAATCCAGCTCGGCGCTTCAATGAGGCCGCGGGGGCGTACCCCGCGGATGCACGGCCGCAGGTTCACCACACGCGTCGTCGCCAAGGAGTGCTTCAATGAGGCCGCGGGGGCGTACCCCGCGGATGCTCCGCCCCCATGTGCTCGTAGCTGCGCAGCAACAAGGCTTCAATGAGGCCGCGGGGGCGTACCCCGCGGATGCGCTCGACGACAACGCGGACGGCGAGTGGCGCATCGCCCAGCTTCAATGAGGCCGCGGGGGCGTACCCCGCGGATGCCCTCCATCGTCGCCGTCTCCCGTATCGCCCACCAGCGGCTTCAATGAGGCCGCGGGGGCGTACCCCGCGGATGCAGCAGCATCGAGACCTCGCGCCCGTCCAGCTGGGCGCGCGGCTTCAATGAGGCCGCGGGGGCGTACCCCGCGGATGCCCGCGAGTTCTCGTCCGAGGCGTATGCCCCGGCCAGTGCTTCAATGAGGCCGCGGGGGCGTACCCCGCGGATGCCTCGCGCAGAGGCGGACGAGGTCGGCGACGGTGGGGGCGCTTCAATGAGGCCGCGGGGGCGTACCCCGCGGATGCGCAGGAGCGCCTGCGCGAGACCGTCATGGTGAGGCGGCGGCTTCAATGAGGCCGCGGGGGCGTACCCCGCGGATGCCACCGACACCCGTCGCGAGAGGACGAGAGACATGCCTGCTTCAATGAGGCCGCGGGGGCGTACCCCGCGGATGCAGGGGGTCGAGGTAGGTGCTGGGTGCATCGGGGGGGCTTCAATGAGGCCGCGGGGGCGTACCCCGCGGATGCGCCCGGGATGCTGCCCGTGCTCGCTCCGCAGGCGGCCGTGCTTCAATGAGGCCGCGGGGGCGTACCCCGCGGATGCTGTCCGGCGCCGCGCCCGTTGCGAGGAGTGAGACAGACAGCTTCAATGAGGCCGCGGGGGCGTACCCCGCGGATGCCGCGGCGCCGGAGGCCCTGACCGACCCCCGGCGCCTGCTTCAATGAGGCCGCGGGGGCGTACCCCGCGGATGCTGATCCCCGATCCACATGTCGGACCCGGACGTCTTCAGCTTCAATGAGGCCGCGGGGGCGTACCCCGCGGATGCCCAAGGCAGTCGTCAAGGCGGCGGCCAAGGCGGCCGTGCTTCAATGAGGCCGCGGGGGCGTACCCCGCGGATGCCAGATCAGGCTCACATCCCCCGGCGTCCGCCTGCACGGGCTTCAATGAGGCCGCGGGGGCGTACCCCGCGGATGCGCAAGTTGCTCTTCAACCGACATATCGGCCCAGGCCTGCTTCAATGAGGCCGCGGGGGCGTACCCCGCGGATGCCCGCGAGCAGCGTATGCGGCGGCAGCGTGACGCGCACGCTTCAATGAGGCCGCGGGGGCGTACCCCGCGGATGCCTCCAAGGCAGTCGTCGAGGCGCCCTCCAAGGCGGCCGTGCTTCAATGAGGCCGCGGGGGCGTACCCCGCGGATGCACGGCGGCCGGGGGCGCGACCTGGTTTTGCGCGCCCGAGCTTCAATGAGGCCGCGGGGGCGTACCCCGCGGATGCGTGCCGTTCGCGTCTCTGACATCGGAGCAGATCGAGCTTCAATGAGGCCGCGGGGGCGTACCCCGCGGATGCGGGCTGGCCGCACGTATCACGGCTCTACGACGACTACGCTTCAATGAGGCCGCGGGGGCGTACCCCGCGGATGCCCGGGCCTGCTCGACCTCGCCGAGCTCGTGGCGCAGCTTCAATGAGGCCGCGGGGGCGTACCCCGCGGATGCACCGGCGGGCGGTGGTGGCCGGTGCGCCTGCGAGCCGCTTCAATGAGGCCGCGGGGGCGTACCCCGCGGATGCCGGCCGTGAAGGACCGCCAGCCGGCCGGCACGGCGCTTCAATGAGGCCGCGGGGGCGTACCCCGCGGATGCGCGCGAACCCGCTGATGTCGAGGTACGCGGAGTCCCGGCTTCAATGAGGCCGCGGGGGCGTACCCCGCGGATGCCACTCGATGACGATCTCGCCCGTCCGGGAACGTGCGGGCTTCAATGAGGCCGCGGGGGCGTACCCCGCGGATGCCCGCCGGAATCCGAAACGATCCCGTCGCCGCCGCGGCGCTTCAATGAGGCCGCGGGGGCGTACCCCGCGGATGCGACCGCCGGCGACACGATGACGGGCTCGCTCGTCATGCTTCAATGAGGCCGCGGGGGCGTACCCCGCGGATGCGGCCGGTGTGTGGGCGGTGCCCCGCACGCTTGGTCGATGGCTTCAATGAGGCCGCGGGGGCGTACCCCGCGGATGCCCATCCATGCCGCGGCCGACCAGGCCTGCCAGCCGCTGCTTCAATGAGGCCGCGGGGGCGTACCCCGCGGATGCGGGCCAGGCCGAAGGCGCGGATGTCGGCATGCTCCGCGCTTCAATGAGGCCGCGGGGGCGTACCCCGCGGATGCAAGTCGAGGGCGCGCGCACCTTGGCCTGCCCCAAGGCGCTTCAATGAGGCCGCGGGGGCGTACCCCGCGGATGCGCGACTGCTACTGTAGGGGTATACGAAGTCGGCAACCGCAGGCTTCAATGAGGCCGCGGGGGCGTACCCCGCGGATGCGACCGCGGCGGCGACACCTATTCAGGCATGACGCTGCTTCAATGAGGCCGCGGGGGCGTACCCCGCGGATGCCATGCGGCGCCCCCGTTCCCGGCGCCGCTCCCGCGTCCTGCTTCAATGAGGCCGCGGGGGCGTACCCCGCGGATGCCCTCGCCGCCGAGGAGCAGGACTTCGGCGGGCCCGAAAGCTTCAATGAGGCCGCGGGGGCGTACCCCGCGGATGCGACACCGACGTTCTGGCCTCGCTGAAGGAGACCGGCCAGCTTCAATGAGGCCGCGGGGGCGTACCCCGCGGATGCCGGGCTGCATCCGCCCGGTCATCCTCCGCGCGCGCGAGCTTCAATGAGGCCGCGGGGGCGTACCCCGCGGATGCGGCCAACCGATCCAGAGCCCCCTCAAGCGCCTCACGAAGCTTCAATGAGGCCGCGGGGGCGTACCCCGCGGATGCGGAGCGCGTGCCCGCCTCCGCCGCATCTACGCCCGCCGCTTCAATGAGGCCGCGGGGGCGTACCCCGCGGATGCTGACCGCTCGCAAGTGGTTGCACCCGAACGGATTGCCATGGCAATTGCGAGCGGTGAGCCGACATTATGTTGCCGAGGCGGTGGTGGCGACGACATCGGGTTTGTTTCCGAGCCATAACTATCCAGTTGTCAATGATCTACCGCCTCCGCGAGCCCTCCCGGGGGTTGCGGCGGCACCGCAGCGCTCGATCCGTGCAGGCGAGTTGCACATCACACGATGACCGGTTCCCGCCGCAGGGCCCGGAACCCCTTGCCCAGGCTGACGATGCGGGGTTCGATGCCCTCGGCGACGCCGACGTCGACCAGGACGACGTGATCTTCCCCATGATCGATCAGACCGTCGAGGCGTGCAACCAGCCCGGCGTGGCGGCGCCGGCTCAGCCGGCACTGGAACACCGAGAGCTGCACCCACTCGCCGTAGCCCTGCATGAGCTTGAACACGCGGCGCCACCGCTTGGGGTCGGCGATGTCGTAGACGACGATGTAGAGGTGCTCCACGGGTTCACCGCGTGGTGAAGTTCGGATACTCCGGCAGCTCGCCCAGCAGGAAGCGGCCGAAGAGCCGGGCCTGCATCTCCATGAGGCGGCGATAGCTGACCCGGTAGCCGAACAGCGGGTGGACGACCTCGTGGCCGAGGCGGCGCTCGTAGGTAGCGATGAAGCGGCGGCGGCCGTCGCGGGTCAGGTTGACGGCGCCGGCGGCGGACCTGAAGTCGGTCGGCCGCACCTCGCCGTTGTTGATGGCCTGCACCACGACCGAGTCGGCGATCAGGGGGCGGAACGGCTCCATCAGGTCGAGGGCCAGTCCCGGCCGGCCGTAGCGGGCCTGGTGGTAGAGGCCGCGGAACGGATCGAACCCGACCGCGGCCAGCGCCACCGTCCACGACCGCGCCAGCAGCGAGTACGCGAACGAGAGCAGCGCGTTGACGGGGTCGGTCGGCGGGCGGCGGTTGCGCGTGCTGAAGTCGAACCCGAGCTCGCCGTCCGGCGGCTCGTCCTGCAGCATGGCGCCGAAGGCCCGGAAGTAGCGGGCGGCGGCGGCGCCCTCGACGCCGAGCAGCTCGGCCATCGACGTCACGCGGGCGGGACGCCGGCTGTCGCTCTTCAGGTCGACCAGCACCGGCTGGCTGCTGGCGGCGCGCTTCCAGTTGCGCCGCAGCAGGGTGCGGCAGTTCTGAATCTTGGCCCCGACGAGCCCCTTGGCGAACCGCAGGCACGTGGCCTCGTCGAAGCTCGCCCGGTACTGCGCGGTTCGCAGCTCGACGTTCTTGTGCCCGTTGCCCGTCGTGTGCCCGAAGAACCAGCCGCCGTAGCTGTGCCACGTGACAGGGATGTCGCGCCACATCAGCTCGTGCAGGCACGGCGTGGTGACGTAGATGTTCCCCATCAGGATGACCTGCGAGGTCTCGTCGAGCCGCGCCGTCGCGACCTTCTCGTCATCGACGCTCACGACCAGGGTCTCTCCCGACTTCGCCACCTTGGCCCGGCGGGCCTGCACGTAGAGGGGCAGCGCGTCGGTGCACGGCACGGCGATCGGGCGCGGGGCCACTTTGCCGCGGGTGAGGTGGTTGACCTCGTCGGGCAGGCAGATCTCGACGAGCGAGCAGCGCGGGCACTTGGGGCTGTCCTCGAGCGGCGGCGGGATGACGCCCGCCGTGGCGACGCGCCGCAATCCCTCGATCGCCTCGCGCGTGGTCGCGACGAGATCGTCGTCGAACGCCACCCGCACGCGCTCGCGGCTGCCGACGAAGTAGAGCACCCCCTCGGCGCAGTCGTAGCCGTGCTCGCGGAGCAGGAGACCCTGGGCGCAGAGCTGCACCCGTTCGGGCTCGTGGGCCCCGGCGCCGACGTGGGGCCGCTTGCCGCGCTTGTAGTCGACCGGCGTCACCCGGCCGCCGTCCGACTCGATGAGGTCCAGCCTGGCGATCAGCCCCAGGTGCTCGGACGACAGCGTGACCGATCGCGCGTGCAGCCTCGGCGCGTCTTCGACCTCAGCCGGCGCGGGCAGCGCCCCGCCGTCGCGATTGACCCGCCGGTGGGCGTGGCGGCCCTCGACGGTGTCGGACGAGTCGGCCCATTCGCCCTGCACCCATTCCAGATAGGCGAGCCGCGGGCAGTAGACGTACTCGTTGACCATGCGCGCCGGCACGAGGGGCGTGTCGGCGGTTGCGGACGGAGTCGACGGCGGCGCCGGATGTTCCGGAGCGGGCACGGCGACGACCTCCCGGTTGTGTTCGATTCGGCACTCCGTTGTTTCGGCAGTTCGCGGTGTCCCCCATAGGGTGTGCCTGATGCGGGGCGCCGTGCCGATCAGGATCAGCGCGGGCGAGCCGGTCGATCCCCGCGACTCGGCTCGAGGTGCGTCAGGACGGATCCGGCGGCGACACCAGATTCACGGTCGGGAAATAGGTGCGGTAGCGGCCCAAGTCCCTGGTCACGAGGGTCAGGCCGTCCGTCGCCGCGTGGGCGCCGATGTAGAAGTCCGGCAGCGGCGACACCCGAACGCCTCCGCCGCGGCGGTACCACAAGAAGGCCCGGCCGGCCATGAAGGCCGCCCCGTAGGGCAGCGGCAGCCGCGCGAGCATGAGGGCGTCCAGATGGCGGTCGAGGGTGCCGGTGTCGGCAAACGCCAGAGAGGTCTCGGCGTACACGATGGGGTTATCACGGCGCACCCCCCGCTCGACCGCCGGAGCGGCCACGCCGAATTGGCGAGAATCGTCGCGAGCATCCACCGAGTGACAGGTTCTGACACTCTGTCCGGTCACGCTTGCCGATCATGCGGCCACATCCGGGGTCGAGCGACTCCGTCGTGGACGACGGAAGAACGGCGTTTCGTGTTACCGTACACACGCTCGTGTGGTTCTGGTCCGAGATGCCCTCACGGCTCTCCGGCCGTCGCCACCACGAGTTCCACCGCGACCCGCCACGCCACGGTCGCGAGAACATGCTGGCCGACCATGGGAACAGGAGCCCCGGGGGATGCTCGATTGCGCGTCCTCTTCGAACGCCTTACCGCCGAGGAAGGCCGTGGGACACACGCGCCATTCTTGTGGCAGCAGCGCCTGCTGCGCCGCTTCATCGAAGCCGACTTGCCCGCCGCCGTGGACGTACCCACCGGTCTCGGCAAGACGGCGGTCATGGCGCTGTGGTTGATCGCCCTCGGCGAAGGCGCCCGCCTCCCACGCCGGCTGGCCTATGTGGTCGATCGGCGCG
Source organism: Vicinamibacterales bacterium (assembly GCA_965215105.1). Classification (GTDB taxonomy): domain Bacteria; phylum Acidobacteriota; class Vicinamibacteria; order Vicinamibacterales; family UBA8438; genus JAJEEA01. The sequence continues at coordinate 5,785,260 of OZ244051.1, read as the reverse complement.
CGGTAGTGGATCAAGCGACCCGGTTCGCCGAGCGGCTGCGGGCGAACCTGCCGTCCGACCTCGCCGACCGTCTGGATCTCGAACCGCGCGATGGAAAACGCAGACTGCCGATCTCCACCCTGCGTGGCGGGTTCGTCGACAACCGGGACTGGCTGGACGATCCCTCCCGGCCCGCGCTGCTGGTCGGCACCGTCGACATGATCGGCTCCCGGCTGCTGTTCGAGGGCTACGGTGTGTCCAGAAAGCGAGGAACGCGCCCCTTTCAGGCTGGCCTTCTCGGCGTCGACACGCTCGTCCTGCTCGACGAGGCGCATCTGTGTGCCCCGTTCGAGAGGCTGCTGCGGCAGATCGAGGACGGCCAGCGCGGCGCACTCGGACCGGCCGACGCAACCGTCGCCGACACCGCGCCTCCATTTCGGCTGATGTCCCTGTCGGCGACCGGGCGTACGACGGCGGAAGCGCATTCCACGGAGGTCTTCCGGCTGGCTGCCGAAGACAGACACGAACCCGAGGTGCTCCGCCGCTTGACCGCGCGCAAGCGCATGAAGGTCATCGAACTGGACGATCCGAAGGAACTGTCCGCCCGCCTCGCCGTGCGCGCCGTCGAGCTCGGCCGCCGGGGTCGGCCAGCGTCGACGACGCGGACCGACTCCCTGCCCCTGCTCGATTGCGACGAATCAGCCAGTCACGCACGCGTGCTGGTGTACTGCCACAGTCGCGCCGACGCCATCAAGGCAAAAGCGCTGATCGACAAGGCATGCGGGCTCAGCGGCCGGACGGGTCGCAACACGGCTGGCAAAGGAGCGTCGGAACTCCTGGTCGGAGAGCGGCGGGTGTACGAGCGCAGGGCGCTGGAGCAGTGGCTCGAACGCCACGGATTTCTCGGCAGCGCCGAGTCGGCGCCGGCAGCACCGACCTTCCTCGTCGCAACGTCGGCGGGAGAGGTCGGCGTCGACCTCGACGCCGACCATCTGGTCTGCGATCTCGTGGCCTACGAACGCATGGTACAGCGGCTGGGGCGTGTGAACCGCCGCGGCGGCGCCGGCCGCGAAGCACTGATCGACGTGTTCGCGCCACGACCGCAACAGCCGAAGGGCAACGCCTCGAAGACCGCGAAAGAGAAGTACGAACGCGCTCGTGCGCTCTTCGAGGCGCACCTGGAAGCACTGCGACAGTTTCCCGTTGGCTCGGACGGCCGGCGCAACGCGAGCCCGGCCGCGGCCGAGCAGATGAAGACCGAACATCGTGCGGTCGTCGACAAGGCCACCACCCCGGCGCCGCTGCACCCCGAGTTGACGCGTCCGCTCGTCGATGCCTGGTCCATGACCTCGTTGAAGCGGCACGAGGGCCGTCCGGAGGTCGAACCCTGGCTGCGCGGCTGGGAGGCTCAGGAAGAACCGCAGACCACGGTCGTCTGGCGGGCGCATCTGCCGCGGACTCGTGCGGGCGACCGTGACTCTGCTGCGCGACCGACGTTCGTGGACGATTTCTTCCAGAGCGCTCCCCCGCACGCTACCGAGAAACTCGAAGCGCTGCGCAGCCACGTACTCGACTGGCTGCTGGCAAGGTCGGTACTTGTCAGCAAGCGTCCGAGAGAGCACGAGATGGCCATCGAGGGGGCCGATATCGTGGCGATGGTTCTCGACCGCGCGGGTGATCTGGTACGTGACGCAATCTGGACGCTCGTGGATCTGCTGTACCTGGCCCGAAAGGCCGCCACCTTGAACGGAGCCGAGAAGCGCGATCAGAGGCAGCGCAAGGCACAACTCGAGCGAGCACTGGCGGAGAATCTGCTGATGGTGGATTCGCGCCTCGGCGGTCTCTCCGCCGACGGCATGCTCGACGACAAGTGCGACGACGACGCCCTGACCGCCGACACGGACGAAGAGTGGCAGGCGCTTCGCGAGGACCCGGGCTCCGCCACGGACCGACCTGTGGTCCGATTCCGTATCCGTCGGGTGACGGCGGATGCGAGCGGCGAAGGGCTCAGCCAATCGACCGCACCTGACGGCTGGCGACATGTCCGGACGTTCGAGACCGAGTTGGACGCCGGCGGAGGGGTCCGAGCCGGACTCGAGGTCTTCAAGTGGGGCCACGACGCCGCGCACGACGGCGCCCGCTCAGTCCTTTCCGTGCCGCAGCCGCTGCGAAGCCACGCCGAACAGGTCGAAGCCCGCGTGCGAGCCATCGCCAAAAGACTGCGCCTGTTGGAACCCGAGATCGAAGCGCTGGAGATTGCCGCTCGCCTCCATGACGACGGGAAGGCGGCCGAGCGCTGGCAGCGCGCAATGAACGCGCCGGCCGAAGGCCGCCCGTATGCCAAGACGCGCGGCGGCGGCAATCCGCGTCTACTGGAAGGGTACGCGCACGAGTTCGGTTCCTTGGTCGCGGCCGAACGGGCTGATCTGCCCGAGTCCACCCGGGACCTTATCCTGCATCTGATTGCCGCGCATCACGGTCACGGGCGACCGCTGATTCGCTCTGACGGGTGTGAAGACGCGCCACGGTCGGCACTCGAAGCGACCGCCGGGCAGGCGGCCCTCCGCTTCGCCCGCCTGCAGAAGCACTTCGGACCCTGGGGCCTCGCGTGGCGCGAGGCCATGCTGCGCGCCGCGGATCAGGGCGCCTCACGGGAGTGGTCAGAGAATCCGCGCGAGGCGAGTAGATGGCTGAGTCGACGATTCCCGTGAACCTGCGCAATCCAGGGCAGGTGTTCGCATGTCTCGGCCTGCTGGAGGCGGCGGAAGTACTGCTGGGAGACGCCGTCGGCGTGTTCGCCTGGGGAACGGCGCACGACGACACGTTCCGCGTAGCGGCTTCCGGAGAGGAGCAGCCGGTCGCTCGCGTGCTGCAATTCCTGGATGAAGCCGCGGTCATCGCGCGTGCTCCCCACGGCTCGATGAACCTCGAGAATTGGTTGCCGGCCTGGGGAAAGCGGGAATTCGACCTACCCGGCGCTGCGTTTCCGTTTCCGGATCCCGATTCGCTGGCGACGCTGCCGGCCCTACTGCGCGACCCTGCCGGAAACGAGATCGCAGTCGACTACTGGGGCGATGCTACCCGGCGTGACAACGTGAAGTTCTGGGCAGGGTCGGGCGGATACCCGGGTGCCGCCATTCTACGGGATGCTCTCGAGCTCGCGCGCGGCAGACTGCGGGGCTACGAGGCCGCGCCGTTCAGCCTGTCCGCAGCGCAGTCGAACAGTCTTCGTTTCGATTGGCGACGCGACTACATACCTATCGACGCGGGATTCTCCCTGAACAACCACAAGGGCGGCATTCCAATCGTCGCAGTGGGGTTCCCGCTCGTCGAGGTCCTTGCCGCTGTCGGCATGACCCACGCGCGCCCCGCTCGGATCGAAAAGCTGCTGTATCGCTATGGCGTAATCGGTGGGGATCATCTTCTCGACCCGATGGTCCTCCGGGCCGCTTTGGGCGCAGATTCGCCTCCGGTCCCCGGCCTACCGTTCCGCCGTTTCTGCATGCACCTCGACTGGCCAGGTAAGGCCGGTCAGGCGCGTTGCATCACTCGTGTTTCTGAAGAGGAGCCGTGAACCATGCACCTGGAGGTACGAAGACGCCTGAATGACCTGGTCGGCGATGCCAACGGGCCGGTCGCCCTCCATCTGCGAGAGGCGCTGCTGCCGGTCGAAGGACCGGGATCGCCCATCTTTCCACCCACCTACGCGTTTCCCGAGAGTCACCACTATCTCGGCTACAACATCGACGAGATGTCAGACGGCACGAAGGTCGCCGTCATCGACAGCGTCGGCTCCCAGGCAAACCGCATCGAGCCGATTTTCCGGGCCGTCCGGTCTGGAGAGGACGAGAATCCGCGCTCGACGCTCGTCCCCCAGATCGATATCGACTGCGGCAACGGCAAGACCGTCTCGATTCTGGAGGCCGGACACCGACTGGGCGATGCGCTCGTGCGCTCCACGGAACTGGCAGGCAGAGCCGAGGGCGCATTCCGCGCATTCCTGGATCGGAACGATGCGACGCCCTTGGCCAAGCTGGCGCCCACCTCGCTGGTGTTCGGAGTCTGGGACTCCCGCGGTACCCAGGCCAAGCTGCCGCGTATCGTGCAAGCGACCATCCGCGCCGAGAACGTGGAGCTGCTCACGCGCTCCGCCCAGTACAACCCGCCGTTGGACTACGCGGAGCTCGAGGTCTTCTCGGACGCCGACAAGGCCAAAGCCGAAGGGAACCCGAAGAACCCGCTCGCTCAGACCGGATTCGTTCACGTACCTGCTGTGGAAACGCACGGCGGCATCATCGCGAGAGGCCCGATTCGCCGGAACGTCACCGTCAATCTGATTGCGCTCCGCAGATTGGGCGGGGAGAACGCGGCCGACTTGCGGCGTTACGTTCTTGGGCTGGCCCTCGTCGCGGCGACGGCGCCGATGGATGGATTCCTGCGGGCCGGCTGCCTGTTGACCTTGGACCCCAGTGCCCCGGCCGAATGGTGCGCGGTGACGCGCAGCGGCGAGCGCACGCCCGTTGACCTGGATGCAGACACCGCGCTCGCGTACGCTCGCGCCGTCGCCGAGGACTTCGGCGTCGGCGACGACTGCCCTGTGGCTTTCGACAAGAAGCTGGCCCAGACCGAGGCGCGAAAGAAGGTCAAGGAGCAGGGATGAGTCGCGCGCTCCGGCTGACCTTGCGCTTCCACGAGGGGCGATACCACGGCCGCGCGGATGGCTTCCATGCAGCGGACGGATGGCCGCCGTCACCCGGTCGTCTGTTCCAGGCACTCGTGGCCGCGGCGGCCCGGGGGGCGCGCCTGCTCGACGACGATCGACGAGCGCTGGGCTGGCTGGAGCAACTCGATCCCCCGCGGATCGCGGCGCCGCCGGTGCGCCGCGGCCACTCGGTCAAGCTGTTCGTTCCGAACAACGACCTGGACGCGGTCGGCGGTGACCCGGATCGGGTGAGTGAAATCCGAACCGACAAGCAGTGGCGGCCCTGCTTCTTCGATCCCGATCAGCCCGTGGTCTACGTCTGGAGCTTCGATTCGGGCGAGCCCGAGGCGGAGCGTGTCTGCAGCATCGCAGCGCGGCTGTACCAGCTCGGGCGAGGCGTGGACATGGCATGGGCAGTGGCGGACATCCTGCCGAGGGAACGGGCGGATGGCGCGCTCGCAGACCACGCCGGCGCGCTCTACGCTCCGGGCGGGGGCGGCGATGTGGACTGTCCGCATCCCGGTACGCTGGCGAGCCTCGTCGAACGACACGAACAGGCTCGCGGGCGACTCGCCTGGAACGCCTCGGAAGGCAAGGTCCGTCAGTTGTTCACGCAGCCGCCGAAGGGGTCTTTCCGCGGTGTCGACTATCGCGCGCCAGCGCGGCTTCTGCATCTCGAGGTGCGGGACGGGGCGGCGTTCGCCCCACGTCCGCTACGACTTGCAGCCCCGTTGATTGCGGGTCTGCGCGATGCTGCAGCCGCGAAGCTGCGGACGGCCCTGCCCGCACAAGCGGCGTTGTTCGAAAAGCTGATCGTCGGCCGCGGAGCAGGCCCTCGCGATCTCGACCTGCGCATACGGATGCTGCCACTGCCCTCCCTTGGCGCAGCCCATGCGGATCTATCGATCCGCCGGCTCATGATCGAAGTGCCGGCCCAGTGCCCCGTTGACGTCGACGACCTCCGATGGGCCTTCGCCGGCCTCTCACTCAGGAACCCCGAGACCGAGGAGGCATGGCCGGGGCGACTCGTGTCGACGGAAGACACACGCATGGCGAATCGGTTCTCGGCGAACGGTCTGACCTTCCGCAGCGTGACCGCAGTGGCCTTGTCGACCGCGGTGCGGCGCCGCCTCGGCGCGGACAGGAACAGGGAGATGAAGGGTGCCGGCGAGCGACTTCGGGAGGAAGCGCGAGCCGCTGGCGCCGTCGTTCAGGCGTTGCGCCACGCCGGCGTGCGGACGCGACCGACCGACATCCGCGTGCAAAGGGAGCCGTTCCAGCGCAGAGGCGCCATGGCCGAGCGATTCGCGGCCGGTTCACGTTTCTCGAAGCACGCGCTCTGGCATGTGGAGTTGCAGTTTCGCGAGGCGGTTCCAGGTCCCCTCGTCATCGGCGACGGCAGGTTCTGTGGCCTCGGCCTGATGGTCCCGACCACTGCGGGGCATGTTGCCGAAACGGCGCGAAAGCACACCGCGTTGGACGAGGTCGCCTCGAAGCGAAGGACAGCGACATGACCGGGAGTGCCGCCGCATGCGACGAACGCCCCCCGGCCGCGCGCGAGGTCGTCTACGCGCACGCGCCGGAGGCCGCCCCGAGAGTCGCCCGTCGTGGCGGCCGACCCCCGGCCCGCGTGACGCGCGACCTGCCCACCGTCGCCCGCTTCCTGCTCGCCGGCCGGCCGCCGCCCCGCATCGAGGACGCGGTGACGATTGGCGACCTGATGCGCCGGGCCGCCCTCGCCCAGTTCGGCTGGCGGAGAGACGAAGCGCGGAATCGCCCCATCCCGCTCGCGCCGGCGGCCGTCTCCGGGCGCGACGCGGACGGGGAGCCGCTGAAGGACCCGTCGCACCGCCATGCGTTCTGGCTCCCCGAAGACGCGGACGGCGACGGCCAGATCGACCACGTGTCGGTGTACATCGCGGGCGGCATCAGCCACGAGGTCCAGGCGCGTCTGGACCGCATCACCCGGCTCTGGCTGCCGCCGAAGCAGCGATCCGACGACGACGCCAAGCCGGGCGCCGTGAAGGAGTGGCGCCTCGCGCTGGAGGGCTTCGGCCGACCGGCCGACTTCTCCGACGCCCGCATCTTCGGGGCGTCCACCCGCTGGAGGAGCGTGACGCCGTTCCTGGCGTCCGGCCACCTGAAGGCGTCCGGCTACGCGGGCGAGGTCCGACGGCTGCTGACCCGCCGCGGACTGGATGCCACGAGCGTCGAGGTCGTCGAGCTGCCGGCGATTGACCTCGGCGGCGCCCTACGACGCGCGGTCCACTTCCACCGCTTCCGCACCCGCGGCCGCGAGGCGCAACCTGACGCCGGCGGCGCCCTGCTCGACATCGTACTGCCGAAACCGATCGAGGGCCCACTCGCCATCGGATACGGCAGCCACTTCGGGCTGGGTCTCTTCGGTGCGATTGATGGCGAACTGCCGGCGAATCCTCCTGCTCAGACGAGGCAGTCCACGTGATGAAGCAACGGATCTACACCGACACTTCCGTGATCGGCGGCTGTCTCGACGCCGAGTACGAGGAGGCGTCGCGGCTGCTGATCAGCGCCTTCGAACGTGGTGACGCAACCATCGTACTGTCCAGCCTGACCCAGGCCGAACTTCTCTCCGCGCCCACCCCGGTCCAAGCGGTCGTGGCGGGAATCCCGAACCCACATCGTGAGTACATCGAGATGACGTCGGAGGCCGCCGAACTCGCAGATCGGTACATCGATGCCGGCGCAATCGGCCGCGCAAACCGGATCGACGCACAGCACATCGCTCTCGCAACCGTCAACCACGTGAGTGTTCTGGTAAGCTGGAACTTCAGGCACATCGTCAACCTGTGGCGAATCCAGGCATACAACTCCGTGAACCTGCGCGAGGGCTATCCGCCGCTGGAGATCAGAACCCCGAGGGAGGTAATCCGCCATGGCGAAGAATGAGAAGACGTTCGACGCCGTACGCCTGATGCGCTCGATCCGCAACGACCTGAACGAGCAGATGCGTGGAATGACCTTCGAGGAACAACGAGCCTACATCCGCGAGCGCCTCGGCTCCGGGTCGACAGATCGTCCCTCCGAGAGAGATGGTTCGCGGCCTCTACCGGGCGGACACGTCTCTGACGGTACCGGCAGGCGTCGTTCCGGATGAGAGACGCAACGGCAGCGACCACGCGTCACGACCGCCTCGCGGCCCTGAACAAGCACCGGGATCATGCCGGCCGCATCTCGGTGTCGCATCCGAGTCGGAACATCAAGCGCGGCACCGTCGCCTCGATCGACCGGCAGGCGGGCTGGACCCCGCGGAAGGGCTGAGAGATGCGCTACGTGGCCTTCGTTCACGACGACGACGAGCCCGGATTCGGCGCCAGCTTTCCCGATTTCCCCGGCTGCGTCTCCGACGGCGACACCGTCGACGACGCGCTCCGCCGCGGGGCCGAGGCGCTGTCGTTTCACGTCGAAGGCATGCTGGCCGATGGGGAACCCATCCCCTCGCCCCGCTCCCTCCACGACATCAGGGCCGACGAGAGCCTGGCCGGGTGGCGGAACGGAGCGACCATCGCGTTCGTCCCCCTCATCCTCGACAAGGGCTCGCCGCGCCGCATCAACGTGTCTCTGGACACTAGTGTGCCGTCCCGGAAATGCGCATCGCAATGCGCGCCACCTTGTCGAGGATCGACTGCGCGGTGGCGACCCAGACGAACGGCGTGGCAGAGCCATTGTAATCGTCGATGAACGCCTGGATCTTGTTCACCAGATCGGCGACGCTACGGAACGAGCCCCGCTTGATCGCCCGCTGGCTGAGCAAGCCGAACCACCGCTCCACCTGGTTCAACCAGGACGCCGACGTGGGCGTGAAGTGCAGATGGAAACGGGGTCGGGCGGCCAGCCACCGCTTGACCTTGGCGTGCTTGTGCGTCGCGTAGTTGTCGAGGACCAGGTGGATGTCCAACTCCGCCGGCACCTCCCGGTCGATCAAGCGCAGGAACGACAGGAACTCCTCGTGGCGGTGCCGCTTCCGGCACTGCCCGAACACCTGTCCGGTGGCGATGTCCAGGGCGGCAAACAGCGTCGTCGTACCGTGCCGGACGTAGTCGTGGGTGTAGCCTTCGGCGTAGCCGAGGCCCATCGGCAGTGTCGGCTGGGTGCGATTGAGGGCCTGAATCTGGGACTTCTCGTCCACGCACAGGACCATCGCGTGGTCGGGCGGATTGAGGTAGAGGCCGACGATGTCGCGCACCTTCTCGATGAAGAACGAAGGTCTGCGCCCGGTGCGGTTTGACGCCGAAGAGGGCGAGCCAGCGCTGGACCGTGCTCTTGGACAGGCCCTCGGCCCGCCCCAGCGAGCGCGTGCTCCAGTGGGTGGCGGCGTCGGGTGTCTCCTGCAACGCGCGGTTGATCACGCTCGCCACCTTGTCGTCGTCATACGTCCGGGGCCTGCCGGGTCGGAGTTCGTCGTGCAGACCCTCGATGCCGGCGGCGCGGAAGCGCCGTCGCCACTTGCCGACGGTCTGCGGGGTGACGTCGAAGCGCTTGGCGACGGCCGAGTTGCTCAAGCCTTCGGCGCTGGCGAGAATCATGCGGGCTCGCTGGACCAGGGCGTACGGCAGGGTGGCCGACCGGGCAATCCCGTTGAGCTGCTCCTGCTGCTCGTCGGTGATCGGGAGCGGTGCGCGTGGGCGTCCGCGTGGCATTGGCAGTCTCCCTTGCTGAAAGACCACCAATTATAGTGGCTATTTGCGGGGCGCCACACTAGCCGGGATCATTCGCCAAGAGTGCTGACTTGGGAGAGACACAGGAGCGTCCGTGTGGTATAAACCTTGTGAACCCAAGCGTTTAGCCACGACGGAGGCCACTGCATGACGATCCACAAGATATCACAATCTGTTCTGTTCCCGGATCGCCATAGATCGCCATGCGGTCGTCGCCGCGGATCTCCTCGCGGTCGGCCCGGTTGATGCGCATGGTCTCGGGCCTCGTGTAGTAGGCGTAGAACGCGAAGTAGAGATGGTCGGCGTCGTAGGCCATCCACGCCTCGGTCTCCTCCGACGCCGGCGTGCCTTCGAGCGGCGCGATCTGCACGAAGTCGGTGATGTGGGTGGCGGTCTCCCAGACCGAGTCGTCGAGCCGGCCGTCGATCTCGGGCGGGTTGTTCGTCCGCCCGATGACCGCGGTCGCACGGCCCAGCGGAGTCGGGGCGAACCCGCCGCCCCCGCGGCCGGTCCGGCCCCGGCCCTGGCCGCTGTCCCGGGGCGGGGCGGACCCGTCGGCGGGGGCCGACCCGAAGGCGAGGGTGCCGCTGACGGGCTGCTCGGGGCCGGCCGCCGGGGACCGCGGGCCGAGGCTCGGGGACCGCGGGCCGAAGCCCGGGCGACGCGGGCCGCCTCTCGGACGCGGCGGGAGGAACAGCGGCGACGACGGGCGGGACCGGCGCGTTCCGGGGCGCCAGCGCCAGCCGCCCCCCCGTCGAGCCGGTGCGAACGAGGGCGCGGAACCTGTCGGAGCATTCCGGACCGCCATGGTCCCGCCCGGGTCCGCCGAGATCCGGTCCGCGAGCACCGCCGCAACCTCGTCCTGGAAGTCGAACAGGTCGGCGATCCCGCCGTCTACCCGGGCGCCGAACTCGACCGCGCCCGTCGCGACGTCCACGATCCGAGCGGTGATGCGCAGGGCGTCTCCGACCCGTTGAAGCGTGCCGCCGATCATCCAGTCGACGCCCTGCCGCCGATAGGGGTCGAGGACGGCAGCCGGATCGGGGCCGTGCGGCGCGCCGCGATGGCCGATGCGCTCCCCCGTCGGCGCGATGCGCGACGACCTCCAGCCCTGCGTCCTGCAGATCGATGCCGATGGTCTCGGCGATGCCCGCGCCGATCCAGTCGTCGGCCGGCTGCCGGCTCACGTTCGTGAACGGCGCGACCACCACCGGTGGGCGACAACTGGGCCGCCGCGGGCGACGCGGCGGCCGTGAGTCCGCTGGCGGCCATCGCCGAGCATCCGCACGCGCAGACCGGCCAGGGCGGGGCAGGCCCTTTAAGGGCAAGAGCCGTATCGACGTCCCGGTGCGCGCGAGGTCCTGTCGTCCACGCAGCCGTCCATCCGTGGAACCCGGGATCGCGCGGGTCCGCTCTTTCGTGAGGGTGGAAGTCTGCTCCGACGCCCGAGCAAGTTCCCCTAGTCTACGGCAAAGCGCCCGTTGTGCGAACGTCGCCGCGTCGGCCGGGGGCGCAACAGATTCGTGAGCTGCTTCTCGATGCGGCGTTCGAGGTTCGCCCTGCCAGAAGTTCCCGCGAGGCGGTCGCTGCGCACGCTGCCCCCGGAGCCGGCACAGTTCCCGCGCATGGGCCAACCAGGGTCCCGACGCGAAGTTCGCGCGTCCCCGCTGCGAGCAGGGACTCGAAGTGGAACTCGTGCTCGCGCAGGTGACCACCGACGGCCGCGATGGAGCTGGGCGAGGACCGCGGTGCCATGCCCCCGTGCCATGCCTCCGGTGCGAGGGCCTGCTGCAGGTGTTTCCCGCGTTCGCCTCGGCCGTCAACGGCGTGTGGGCCGACGTGACCGCGGACGCCTATCCGCCGGCCCGCAAGAAAATCTGTAACCGATCCGCCGTTCTGGCCTCTTTACAAGAGAGGAGGTCAGATCATGAGACATCGTCGAATCCGTTGTGGGGTCCTCGTGGCAATCGCCGCGGCGATGCTGCTCGCGTCTCCCGGCCCGCAGCCACTCGGCCCCCAGCCGGTCGAGGCTCAATTCGACTACAAGTGGTGCCGCGTCGACCGCACCATCGAGAACCGGGTCAGGCGGGTCAGGGGGCAGGTCAACACGGAGTGCGGCGACGAGTGCCGCTTCATCCTGCCGTGTCACTCCGCGCCGTGGGGCAACTGGGGCATCGCATCGACCTACGGCGGCAAGATCGACGGTTTCCAGTTCGCGGGTTGGTGGCCCGCCGACGGCTGGCTCCAATGGAACTCCTGCACGGGAAGGAACATCGAGAGCGAGTTCAACGACGGGCTCGGGCGCCAGAAAAGCGAGCCGGACGACGAACGCGTCGTCCACGAGTGGATCGAGTGGTACAACGCCGGCTATCGCAACCAGGACACATGCTCTGTGCATCTGCCCAGCGTACGTATCGATCGGGACGTGGAGCTGGAGCACTTCGAGCTGGACGGTGCCGACTTCGATGACTTGGTCGCCATCCTGGAGTACGGCGACGTCTACACGCCGGTCACTTGCTCGGATGCATGGAACTGCAGCGGCATGTCTGACTGGTACTCGGCTACGTCAACGAACGGGACTGGCGTCTCGTCTGAGATCCGGTTCACGCTGCAGTCGTCTTTCAGCTGGTAGGCGGGGTGCACCCGGAGGAGGAGGAGAGATGAGACCTGGAATCGCCGGTGTGATCGGCGCCGTGGTAGCCTTGAGCCTGACGGTGTTCGCCCAGAGCGGTCGGAAGATCACGGGCGTTGTCGTTGACTCAGCCAGTCAGCGTCCGGTAGTGAACGCAGATGTAGGGTACAGGGAGACCGGCGGGGCGACGCAGGCAACCACCACCGACTCTAAGGGGCGCTTTGAGTTCACCGACGGGGTTGCGGGCGTCGTGGCCGTCGAAGCGCGGCGGTACGCGACCGCCTGGAAGGTGTGGCCGCCACGGACCGGGCGTGAGCTGCGGTTCGAGTTGTACCCCCCGGCGAGGGTAGAAGGCACGATGGTGGACATGGCGACCGGCGCCTCGGTGGACGGCTACGTGACCATGTACGTGCGCAGCCCCGCCAGTCTAGTCAACAACGCGGCGAGGGTGCGCGGCGGGGTGTTCCGGTTCGACGACCTCCCGCCCGGTCCGGCTGTGGTCGTCGCCCACGCCTACGGGTTCTCGCCGTACTTCGGCGCGCTGACCATCGATGCGGGCAAGAATCACAGCACACGCGTCGGCCTGGTTCTCGAATCGGTCGCGAGTGGCCTCGTCGTCGACGCGAACGACGACCCCGTGGACGGTGCCCGGGTCCGCGTGGGCTACGACCGGTCGCTGCCGGGCGGTGGGTACTTCGCGAGCTTCTCGCGCGGTCAAGCGACCACACGGTCGGAAGGGGAGTTCGAGATCCGCGGATTGGTGCCGGACACACCGATCGCCCTTCAGGCCGAACTCCGCGGCCGCCGGTCCGATGTGGTCACGATCACCGTCGGGCCCGGCATGGCCCGGCGAGATCTCGTCCTGCGTCTCCCGTAGTAGGAACGAGGGCCAACACAATGCGCAGATCCCTAAGGGCGAGCGCACTCGCTGCCATCGCCGGGATGGTGGCGAGTTGCGCGACACTGCAAACCAACGGCCCCACGCAGCGCATCGCGGTAGAGTCGACACCGCCCGGCGGGCGAGTCTACCTGGACGGGCGGGCAGTCGGCGTAACGCCGGCGGAGATCGTCGTGAGCCGGCGCAACGCCGATCCGATGATCAGGGTTGAGAAGGATGGGTTCAGCGCGCACAAGCGGGCACTGCGCCGCTCCACGAGCTGGTGGCTTTTGCTGGACGTCGGAGTCGGCACGTTGGTCTCCGTCTACGTCTTCGCCCACCGGCAGGCGGACGGGGTCGACCCGCACCTCGGGCACACGATCGGCGTAGCTGCTGGCGCAACGCCAGTGATCCTGGATTACCTGACCGGGGCCGCGTTCAAGTTCCCGCCCCGAGTCGACGCAGTGCTGGAGCCGACCCGGCCGCGTCGGTTGGAGGTACCGGAGCACCTGCGGGCGAAGCTGCACCGCTCGCTGGCCCGCGCTGCTGCCCGAAGTGGATCCGGACGGGGTGGATCTGGACGTGGCGCGCGAGCGTCAGCTCAAGATCCGCGTCTCCGCTTGCCTGATGGTGTTCGCCAATCGCCATTCAGTGGGCTACACTCCTCGGCTGTCGATCCGCGTCGGGTTCCGACGTCAGCGGTAGGCCTGAAGCCGCCGGCGCAACAGACGGTGGGCTCGGTGGAGCCGGACCGAGACGTTCCGCTTGGAGATGTGGAGGCGGCGGGCGACCTCGGTGTTCGGGCGGTCCTCAATGTCCCGGAGCTGCACCACCTCCTGGAACGCCGGTGGTAGCTCGTCGATGGCTTGCAGGAGGAGGTGCCGCAGTTCTCCGGCGTAGAGCTCGGCCTCGGGTGGCAGATCGCCGGCCGCCAGCCGCTCCGAGTCAGACTCGGTCAGAGGCACCTCCTGCGAGCGTGCCGTTGTGGCGCGCAGCGCCTCGTGACGCACGATCGACGCGATCCAGCCGCAAGCGGGAGGTTCCCCGCGGTACTGGTGGAGCTTTTCCAGCACGTTGACCCAGCTCTGTTGCAGAGCGTCCCGAGCGAGGGCGTCCTCGCCGGCAACGCGGCGCGCCAGCGGGACAAATCGACGCGTGCAGCACCGGATCCACGGTTCGAGGTCACCTTCGAGCAGCGGACACCATACCGGCGGTCCCTTCGCCATCACACGGAGGAGAGCCCGACGAGAGAATTCATGACGGGACGGAAACGCTGACGCGGATCCCTCTCGCCGATGCGCTTCGCGACGACGTAGACACCGCCGTCAAGGAACGACCAGGGAGTGTCTTGCGCGGTGGGATTCGCCTCCGGCTCGGCGATCATCCGCGCCACCAACGATTCCGGATCGAGCCGCTCAGCCGCCTGTGGAACCATTGGTAGATCCTACTTGGCGCCGGTCGAGGAAACCGACCGGCTGAGAGCAAGACCCCCGTTCAAACCGTGCGTGCGGATTTCCCGCACACGGCTTACCAGGTGGACTTCAGGTCGCAGCATGCACCACCCCCGGATACCGAATCGTGCCGCGCAGGCGAGTGAGCCCCAAGGCTTCGAAGAACGGACGATTCCAGGCCAGCACCCGACCAGCCGCCAGACGCGACCCCGCGCGCTTGAGGAGCAAGCCGCGCAGGCGCCGTTCCACGTACTTGTCAAGCTGCACGAAGTGGTCCGCCGCATTCCCGGTACGGAAATACTGCCCCCACCCGCGAAGGACCCGGTTCACGTCCGCGATGACCAGACGCAGGTCCGTGTGGCAGCGGCCCCGAGGGGTCAGCGCCCGCACGCGGGCTCGCACCTGCTTCATCGCACGGCGAGACGGCCATCGGGTGCAGGTAGTTCACGCGTCGCCGCGACCGTGCCCAGATGGGACCGCTCATGCGCTTGTGCAGATGACACCCCAGGAAGTCGAAGCCCTCACGGCCATCCGTCAGGTCGACCACACGCGTCTTCTCCGGATGCAACTCCAGTCCGAGCCGGGCCAGCACCAGGCCCACCCGCTCTCGGGCCGCCTCGACGGCCGCCTTCGTGTCGCACATCACCACGAAGTCGTCCGCGTAGCGCACCAGCGTACCGAGGTGCGCCCACCGGTCCTCCCAGACCCGGTCGAGGACATGCAGGAAGATGTTCGACAGCAGCGGTGAGATGACGCCCCCCTGCGGTGTCCCCGCCAGGGTCCGTCGCACCTGCCCCGCCTCCATCACCCCCGCCGCGAGCCACAGCCGCAGCAGCCGGAGGACCCGCCGGTCCGAGACGCGCTGGCGAACCAGCGTCAGCAGCTTCGTTCGGTCGATGCGGCTGAAGTAGTCGCGGATGTCGGCGTCAAGCACGTGACTGCCCCCGCGCGCCCCGCGGACGCGGAGGACCTCCAGCGCCTGCGTCGCGCTCCGCTTCGGTCGAAACCCATACGACGAGGGCCGGAAGTCCGCCTCGAAGATGGGGCTCAACACCAGCGTCGCGGCCATCTGAGCCACCCGG
This sequence comes from Vicinamibacterales bacterium, assembly GCA_965215105.1. Taxonomy (GTDB): domain Bacteria; phylum Acidobacteriota; class Vicinamibacteria; order Vicinamibacterales; family UBA8438; genus JAJEEA01. Next base: position 5,769,840 of record OZ244051.1, on the reverse strand, counting down.
TCACGGACCGTCGGTATCCCGAGCGGTCGCCGTCGGCCATCGGCCTTGGGAATGTAGTGCCGCAGGACCGGCTGCGGCCGATACGTCCCCGCCCGCAACGCCGCGCCGAGTTCCGCGAGGAACGCATCGACGCCGCGCCGCTCAATCTCCGCCAGCGTCTCCCTATCGACGCCGGCAGAGCCACGATTCCGCTTCACCCGCCGCCACGCCTCCCGGAGGACGTCATCCCTCCAGATCCGGTCCATCAGGGCGTGGAAGCGCCGACCCGGGGACCGCTTGGCCGCGGCCCAGAGGCGTCGCTGCAATTGGCGCACTTTGGCGGGAGACGTACGCCTCCCGGGGGAGTTGGGTCCGGTCTTGCCGGCCATGCCCTCGCGCGTCCTCGCGTCAACACCGTGTCCACCGCAGAGGCCCTTCCCTCCGGCCGCGTTCTGCTGCGCGGTCCTCACCGGTACTATGGCCCCCTCGGACTCCCGCTGCGCCGCGCCCGCTTTCACCTTCGGCTTATGCAGGCCGCGTTGCCCCGACCCGGGCCGCGCAGACGGGCCTCTCGTGTTCCGTCCCTCTCCGTGTCCGCGTGCTGCTCCCCGTACCCCGCCGAGACCTCCCGCACGTGCGCCGCCGGACCGGGGCGCGGGAGACGTGGCCTTCGCCGTGACATGAGCGGCTCGGCTCTCGGGTTGTAAATGTGTCGAGGCTGCAGGCTTCACTTCATGTTGCGGCCCGCGGACTTGCTCCCTCCGTAGAGGCTTTCGACACCCCGCTCGGGCCACGGCCGTCTCCGGCCGTGCCTGGGGCCTGCTACTCGGCGCTCCGGCGCTTACCGAGGCGGGACTTGCACCCGCTGGAGAGAAACAGCGTGACGCGGACGGTTTCCCGGCCGCGTCGTCACGACGCGACATGTATCCATTATAGCCGCTGCCCCGCGGCCCGATGAACGCCACGGACGCCAAGGCGCAGCCCCACCGCGGAGCACGAGTGTCCCCGGGACGACGGTCTACGAGCCGTAACACCAGCGGGGTTCGTCTCGGACACCCGAGACTGAAGTCGAGTACATGGTTGCCCGCTCAGATGCGCACGACAGCGGCCTCTGCGTGCTCGACGACGCTACGCTGCGGGCGTTCGCCCGGGATCTGCTCAGCCTGACTCTGGCCGCCCCCGGCGTGAATCGGCATCAGAAGTCCGACAGGGACGCCGCGGAGTGGCTCCCGCAGCGTAACCGCTGCTGGTTCGCCGCCAGAGTGGTCGAGGTCCGGAGGAAGTACGGGCTTACGATCGACCGCCGGGAGGCGGACGCACTCGACGCGGTGCTCGCGGGATGCTCGTCCACGAACCTCGTGTTCCACCGGGGCTCGCCCGGCCCCGCCGGTGCCGCGCGCCACTTCGGGGACATCCTCCGGCGACGCACTTGCCCGGTGGGACGACAACGGGAACGGTCGCATCACGTGCGCCGAAGCGCGGCGTCACGGCATCGCACCGATGCCCCCTGGGCCACCCGGCGTACCCGTTCATGCGGCACGGCGACGGGTAGGCTGAGGGCGGAGCTTAGCTCTCGGTTGCGGTCCCCGGAGGGTGCTCTGGCGGTTTGGCCAGATCCTCAACGGCTTCCAGCCTGCGTCTTGAGAACAACCATACCGCCATGATGATGTAGGCGACGATCGTGGCTTGATGCAGGGCTGTATTGACCGCCAAGGGGAGATATTGTCAAATGTTGTGGATCGGGAGTTCCGGCATGATCAGGCGGCCTCCTTCCGAGCCTCGTTCCCCGTCTCATCGCGCGCCTGCGGCAGGCCGTCAACGAACCTCACACCGGCTCGCACCAGAGGCAGCAGGTGCGCCCCGTTCAGCCGGCGCCACCGGCGCTGCGACATCTCCAACAGCTTGAACGCCATCCGCAGACCCTTGGTGCGGGACCCGGCCCCTTCGTCACGCGCTGCCGCAGCCGGACCGTCGCGAACGGCGATTCGATCAGGTTCGACGTCCGCAGGTGCCGCCAGTGCTCCGCCGGGAAGGCGAAGAAGGCCAGCAGCGCCTCCTGGTCCTCCACCAGGCAGGCAGTCGCCTTCGGATACTTCGCTTCGAACTCGGCCACGAAGGCGCCAATCGCCTTCTCCGCGTCAGCCTTCGTCGGCGCATACATGATCTCGCGCAGCCCCCGCTTCGCCCGTGGCTGAAGGCGCTTGGGCAGCTTGTCGAGCACGTTGACCAGCTTGTGGCACCAGTCGCGTTGAACCGTCGTCTCCGGCCACACGTCCCGCATCGCCGACCAGAAGCCGAGCGCGCCGTCACCCACCGCTGCCACCGGCGCGCTCAGCCCCCGGCCGCGCAGGTCCCGCAGCACGCTCGCCCAGCTCTCCTGGCTCTCCCGATAGCCGTCCTCCAGCGCCACCAGCTCCTTCGTCCCGTCCGCCGTCACCCCGATCATCACCAGCGTGCACAGACGGTCCTCTTCCAGGCGGATGTTGAAGTGGATCCCGTCCACCCACACGTAGACGTAGTCGCACCCCGACAGGTCCCGGCCCTGGAACGCTCGGTACTCCTCCTCCCAGACCCCCGTCAGCCGCGAGATGTTCGTCGGACTCAGGCCCGCCGCGTCCTCCCCGAGCAGCGCCGGAAGCGCCTCGCGGAAATCGCCCGTCGACAACCCGCGCAGATAAAGCAGCGGAAGCACCTCCGCCACCTGGGGCGACCGACGCATGTACGGCGGCAGGATCCGGCTGGTGAACCGCTGACGTTCGCCGTCGTCGTCGACCCGCCGGTCGTTCACCCGCGGCGCCTGGACCTGCATCGTCCCCGCCCCACAGGTCACCTTTCGGGGCTGCGCATGGCCATTGCGGACGACCAGCCGGCGGCCGTTCTCGTCCCGCGTCCGCGTGTGCCTCGATGTACCGTGCGACCTCGTCCTCCATGGCCGCCATCAGCATGCGCCGCGCGCCCTCTCGGGCCACCTCGTCCAGGGTCGGCACGGCCCCTTCCGTCGTCTCGGTGTTGTCTTCCGCTTCGTGGTCGAGTACCTTCAACATGGGTGGTGTCTCCTTCCCCCCGGCCCATTCAGCCAGGGTGTTTCCCGTGTTCATGTGGAAGGATACGCCACCTGTCTCACGCCGCCGATCCACAACATCCGGTTATACCTCTGTCCGGGTCGTCTCCGCCTGCCTGGACCGGCCGCTGCGCATCGGGGGCTGGGACTCACTGAACCGCCGGCCGCTGCCGCTACGTTCCGTTCTGCCGGCCGGCAGTGTGCTCTTCTGCGAACTCGCCGAGCCGCGTCGCTTCCTCGATGCGATGACGGACGGTGTCGGTCTGCCGGCTCTCGGGGAGCGGCAGGCGTTCGGCTTCGGCGCGGTCGCGCTGGGGGCCTGGCCCGACGGATCGGAGGCTACATGATGCGTACGGCGCTACTCGGACTTCTCGCGGAAACCCCCATCCACCCGGGCGCCGGCCGCAGCATGGGCGTGGTGGACCTTCCGGTCGCCCGCGAGGCGTCCACACAGTATCCGGTGCTCGTCGGATCGAGCCTCAAGGGCGCGCTGAAGGACAGAGCGGCCGGCGTCCATGATGAAGAGCGCGTGACGAAACTCTTCGGCCGTCAGGACCATGCCGGCGACCTGCTGGTGGCCGATGCGCGGCTGTTGCTGCTGCCCGTGCGCAGCCTGACCACGGCGTTCCGCTGGGTGACCTGCCCCCACCTCGTGGAACGCTACGAACGCGATCTCCGTCGGGCCGGCCTGACGCCCCTCCCGGTCTTACCCGCAGTGAACCCCGGCCAAGTCCTGACCCCAGGCCAGGAGACCGGCGGTGACCGCCTGTTTCTGGAGGAACGGCAATTCGAGGTCGGCGCATTGCCGGAAGCCGAAGCGCTGGTGTCTTCCATCGAACCGCTCCTGCTCCATCCCGAGGCCCGCGGCCGGCTGCGGGCGCAACTCGCGGTGCTGCACGATGACGACTTCGCGTGGTTCGTCCGCTACGGTCTCGCGCTGCAAGCGCGCAACTTCCTGGAAAACGAGACCAAGCGCAGCATAAACCTGTGGTACGAGGAGACACTGCCTCCGGACACCGTGATGCACGCGCTGATCGCCGGCCGCGGCCGTGACGCGCTCGACGCACTCGACGGGCTGGAGGCCCTGTTCCCCGAAGACGATCCATATCTGCAGGCAGGCGGCAACGAGACGGTGGGACACGGGTGGTTCGCCGTCGGCGTGCGCCGCAGGGACGCCGGAGGTGACGCGTGACGACCACCATCGAACAGCGGCGCGCCGCGCACGCGCTGCAGCGCGTCAACGAGTTGAGCAGCCGCGGCGACGAATTCAGGAAGCGTTACCGCGCGTACGTCGACCGTCTTGGACCCGCGATCGTCATGAACGGTCTGGGCCAAGCGCTCGCCACCGAGTGCGCCGCCGCGGGATTGCCGTCCCAGCGCGGCGACGACAAGGTCGCCGCCGCGCACCACGAGCTGTACGTCAGCCTGAACCAGTGGTTGTGCCGTCGGGACGGCGGCGTCTACCCGGACGCAACGGACCTGCTGAAGGCCATCGTGTCGCACCCGGAATCGGACTATCTGCACGCCCAGGCCGAAGCCCTGTCGTGGCTGGAGTGGCACAAGAAGTGCTGCCGGGCTTCGTTTCCGAAGGACGGGAACGACTGACAAGATTGACTGACAGGAACGCTGACTACCCTGTTGGCCCGCCGCGGTCGATGCGTAACGGGAAGAGGCGGCGAGGAGGTGCGACGTGGCGTGTCCGCTCTACGAGACCGACGGCCATCCGCGGGCGCAACGCGCTCGGGACGGTCACGCCGGGTTGTGGTTCGACAAGTTCTGTGACGGCTGGCGCGTCGACGGCGGCGTGTGGACGCTCAAGAGCGACGACGACAACCCGAAGCTCGCCTGGATCGAGAGCCTGACGAAGGACCCGATCGGAACGCCCAACCAGATTGCCGAATGTGCTCTGCGATTGATGCGGCTGACCGAACGGCGGGGCGGTCGCGCCGCCGTGTTCACGACCGAATACCGGTTCGTCACCGGGCTCGGCCGGAGTCATCCTGTCGAGAACGGTTTCGCCTGGCATCCGACGCTGGGAGCCCCGTATCTGCCGGGCAGTTCCGTCAAGGGACTGGTGCGGGCCTGGGCAGAGAGCGACGGGGTCGAGGACGCGACCATCGCGCGCCTGCTCGGGTGCCCGCAGCAGGCGGGCCGGCTCTGCTTTCTGGACGCGGCGCCGGTTGGACCGGTACGACTCGAAGCCGACGTCATGACGCCTCACTACGCGGGCTGGACCGCAGTGAAGCCGCCCGGTGACTGGCGGTCGCCGACGCCGATTCCCTTCCTGGTCACCGCGGAAGGCGCGCGGTTCCTGTTCGGGATCGTCCCTTGCCGCGCCGTCGAGGACGGGGACCTGGACGCCGCCTGGGCGTGGCTGCGCGAAGCGCTCGCGTGGGCCGGAGCCGGCGCGAAGACGGCGGTCGGATACGGTCGTTTTCGTCATGACGAGGCGGCAACCACCGATTGGACCGAGCGCTTGCGCTGCGAGGACCGCCGGCGGGAGGCGGAACGCGAGCGGCGGGAAGCGATGCGGACGCCGGAGGGACGTTGGCGGCTGAAGCTGAAGGAACGGTTGGAAGCGGAGATTCTCGAACTGGTGCGGGTCCATTTGGAAAAGGACCCACTGCCGGATTCCGGTGAGCGCATGGCCCTCGCCCAAGCGGTAGTCTCTACGGGCTTGGTCGCATACTGGCGCCGGGGCAAGACGCAAGACCCCGGAACGGGCGTCGGCAAGAAGAAGCTCAAGGAGCGCGTGCGTCTGCTCGACAACGCGCTCGGCGAGGGGGACGGGCCGAGAGACGAGTGATGCGGGTTCGCCGTCCGCTCAGACTCGCCCCTCTCCCGCTCCCTCACCCTCGACCAGCCGCGCGAGGTAGGCGGTCTTGTCGACGTAGCAGCAGCCCTCTTGCGGATCTTGCGGAGGGACTGAATCCCTGTCGGCAGTCTGCGTCTGGTCATGGCGCTCTGCCCCACTCTGTCTCCAGCCGCCGCGACCGGCCTCTGGGATCCCGGGACGGATCACGGACAGCGGCGCGGAAGCCGCCTCAGAACATCGCCGCCAGCGTGGCGACGAGGATCAGGGCGATGGCGGCCGGGCAGACCCAACGGATCAGGAACGACCACCCGTCCGGGACCGGGAACCACCGCCCCTCCGCCGTCAGTTCCTCCAGCGCGCGGCCGACGCCCCAGACGCGGCCGACGAAGATCGCCGTGAGGCACCCGCCGACGGGCAGGGCGAACTCGTTCCACACGTTCACCATCAGGTCGAGGAACCCGATGCCGAGGCCGGGCAGGCTCGTGAACACGCCTACCGCGCCGTTGCCGAGGGCCGAGGGAATGGCCAGCACCGAGATGGCGCCGGCCACGGCGGCCACCGCCTTCTCGCGCGTCCAGCCGAGGGCGTCGACGCAGTGCGACACCGGGACCTCGAGCAGCGAGATGGTCGACGTGAGGGCGGCGACGCTGAGCAGCAGGAAGAACGTGCCGCCGAACAGGTGCCCGCCGGGCATCTCGGCGAACAGCCGCGGCAGCACCGTGAAGATGAGCCCCGGCCCGCTGGTGGTGGGGTCGAACCCGGCGATGGAGAACCCGACGGGGAAGATGATGAACCCGGCGAGCAGCGCGATCGACGTGTCGAGGGCGACGATCCACAGGGCCGAGGCGGCGATGCCGTCCTGGCGGCTGAGATAGCTGCCGTAGGTGAGGATGCAGCCCATGCCGAGGCTCAGCGAGAAGAACGCTTGGCCCAGCGCCGACGTGAAGACGCTCACGTCGGCGAGACGGCTCAGGTCGGGACGCAGGTAGTAGGCCAGCCCCTCCCCCGCGCCGGGCAGGGTGACCGCCCGCACCGCCAGCCCGACGAGCAGCAGGATCAGCAGCGGCATGAGCGCCTTGGTCACCCGCTCGATGCCGGTGCTGACCCCGCCGAGAAGGACCCCGGCGGTGACGCCGATCACCACCATGGCCAGCCCCGCGCTGACGACCCCGTTCCCCGTGAACTCGCCGAAGAAGCGGCCGATCTCGTCGGGGCTGCCGCCGACCGCCCCGGTCGCCGTGAACCAGACGTAGGCGACGGCCCAGCCCGCGATGACCGAGTAGAACGACAGGATGCCGACGCCGGCCAGCACCCCCAGCGCCCCGAGCAGCCACCACCGGCGGCCCGGCGCGAGGGCGTCGAACGCCTTGACCGGGCTCAGCCCCGTGCGGCGGCCGATGGCGATCTCGCCGGCCATGATCGGCGCGCAGATCAGGAAGATGCACGCCAGGTAGATGACCACGAACGTGGCCCCGCCGCCCTGCCCGACCTGGGTCGGAAACCCCCAGACGTTGCCCAGCCCGACGGCCGAGCCGGCCGCCGCCAGGATGAAACCGGCGCGAGAGCTCCACATGCCGCGCGAAGAGGTCGGGCTCATCTGGGTCGTTCCTCCTGTGGGTGGTCCGGGTGTCCGCCGATCGTCCGCATTGTACCGCCGGACCGTCGGCGATAGACCTGCTCGCCCGTGTCCGCGGCGACCACGGATCGGATGGCTGAAGGCGCCGGCGGGCCGCGCCCTCGCCTCCGGCTCCTGAATCGCTTCCGTTTAGGCGGTGTCGGGCGCGCTCGCATCCGACCCCGGAAACGGCGCCCCCGCCGGCAGCGCGGTGATCCGCTCGTCGATGGCGTACCGCACGTCCCCCGGGTACACCACCCACAGCGCATCCAGCCGCAGGTCGTCCAGCGCGACGGCCATCGAGCGGGTGCGGCGCGGCGCGTCGACGCGCTTGACCTCGACGCCGACCCGCCGCCCCCCCGTCATCAGCAGCAGGTCGAGCTCGGCCCCGTTGTGGGTCGCCCAGAAGTAGACCTCGTCCGGCCCCGCCTCGGCGATCACCTTCTCGATGACGAACCCCTCCCACGACGCGCCGATGCGCGGGTGCGTCTGCAGCGCGTCCATCGTGCCGACGCCGATCAGGTGGTGGTAGACGCCGGAGTCGCGCAGGTAGACCTTGGGGCGCTTGACCTGCCGCTTGCGCAGGTTCTCGTGCCACGGGCGCAACTGCCGGACGAGGAACAGGTGCTCCAGCAGGTCGAGGTAGCGCCGCACGGTCGCCTGGGCGACGTTGAGGGCGGTCGACAGCTCGGCTACGTTCAGGATCTGGCCGTGACAGTGCGCGAGCATGGCCAGGAACCGGTGCAGCGTCGGCGCGCCGAGGTCGGCGCCGAACTGCGGCAGGTCGCGTTCGACGAACGTGCGGATGAACGCCCGTCGCCACGCCGCGCTATCCGTGTCGGTGTCGGCCAGGAACGACCGCGGGAACCCGCCACGGACCCACAGCCGCCCCATCTCGGCCGCACCGACCTCGGCGACCTGAAAGCCGGTGAGCTCGATGTACTCGATGCGCCCGGCCAGCGACTCCGCGCTCTGCCGCAGCAGGTCGGGGCCGGCGCTGCCGAGCACCAGGAACCGCGCGGGGTTGTCGTCGCGGTCGGCCAGCACGCGCAGAACCGGAAACAGGTCGGGCCGGTGCTGCACTTCGTCGATGACGACGGTGCCGGTCAGGTCTCGGAGCTCGGTCAGCGCCTGGTTCAGCCGGGCCAGGCTCACGGGGTCTTCCAGGTCGAAGTAGTTGGCCGAGCCGGCCCGGACGAGTTGCCGCGCCAGCGTGGTCTTGCCGCACTGGCGCGGCCCGACGATGGCGACGACGGGCGAGCGACGGAGCGCGCTCGTGACCAGATTCAGCGCCGAGCGGGGGACCAGGTCGCTTGCCATCTATCCATGATAATACTCACATGAAGTAGCATTTTTCATGGATCGTCCCGCCCTGCCCCTGCGACCAGCCCGCCAGGGGAAATCGGTGAACGGCCCGATGCCCCGACCCGCGCTCGCCCGCCTCTAGCGCGGCCATGTCGGTACCCCGGCGCTCCACGGGGATGACGGTCCAGGGATACCCCGCCGCCGTCAGCATGAGGTTCATCAGGAAACCGGCCGAGGCGGCCGTTGCCGTCCGGGTAGGGGTGGACGTACACGAAGAAGGCGTCCAGGACGACATCGCGGCGCGCACGACGTCGAGGTTGGCACGATACGTGGCCCAACCTGCACGGACGCCCGGGACGAGCCCGACGTCCAGGACGCGAAAACGGCGTCGCAGCGTGTGGTAGGTTGGGGAGAGCCGCGCGCGCCGCCGCGCCGGCCGGAGCCCCCCGATGACGAGACCCGCACCTGCCGCGCCGATCGAGTATCCGAGCTCCGACGGCCGGCCGATGGCGGAGAACGACGTCCAGCGCAACGCCATCATGTACGGCATCGGCGCCCTGAGCCGCCACTTCCGCGACCGCCGGGACGTGTACGTGTCCGGCGACCTGCTGATCTACTACGAGGAAGGCAACCCGCGGGTGTCGATCGCCCCCGACGTCTTCGTGGTGTTCGGCGTGGAGGACCGCGAACGGCCCAACTACAAGCTGTGGGAAGAGCGGCGCGCGCCGGCCTTCGTGCTCGAGGTGGCCTCGCCCAGCACGTGGCGGGACGATCTCGGGCGGAAGCGGTCGGTGTACGCGCAGCTCGGGGTGCGCGAGTACTGGCAGTACGACCCGGCCGGCGAACACCTGCCGGCGCGCCTGCAGGGCGAGCGGCTGACGCGGTCGGGCTACGTGCGTCAACCGGTGTTGACGGGGCTGGACGGAACGTTGACGCTGCGCAGCGAGACGCTCGGTCTCGAGCTGCGGGCGGCGCCGGGGCGGGAGATGCGCTTCCGGGACCCGGCGACCGGCGACGACCTCCGCAGCCACGCCGAGGAGGCCGAGGGCCGTCTGGCGGAAGCCGAGGGCCGTCTGGCGGAAGCCGAGGGCCGCCGGGCGGAAGCGGCCGCCCGCCAGGCCGCGGAAACACGGGCCGCCGACGCGGAAACCCGCGTAGCTGAACTGGAAGCGATTCTCCGCGAGCGGCAGTCCGGTTGACCAAGTGGCAGGCCGCACCGCCTCATGCTGGCCGCACAGGGAACACCCCGCCCTCGCGGTACCAGGTGCGGTGGTCCGCCTCCGCGACGGCGCCGGGAGGCTCAACGGCGACCGCCCGGCGGGACGCTCGCGCGCACCGCCTGGTACGCCTGCCAGTACCTGCGGGCGGCGAGCGCGTCGCAGTGCGCCCGCCCGGTCGGCGCGGGGTGACGGTCGGGAGGCGCCGGCGGGGACCGGCCGGGCGTCCCACGTCCCGCGGAGCGTTCCGGGCGGGCGGGTTACGGTTCCTCATCAGGGCGCCAGCGGGGACCGGGCGGGCGTCCACGTCCCGCGTGCCCGGCAGCGTCACACGAGGTCTGGCAGCGTCCTCGCGGCGGCCGCCCTATCCCGCTCCTCCCGCCTCCGGCAGCGCCGGATAGGCCGCAGGCGCAGCCGCATCGGACGCCGGGAACGACATCGCCGCCGGCAGCGCGGTGATCCTCTCGTGCCACGGGCGCAACAGCCGGACGAGGAACAGGTGCTCCAGCAGGTCGAGGTAGCGCCGCACGGTCGCCTGGGCGACGTTGAGGGCGGTCGACAGCTCGGCGACGTTGAGGATCCGGCCGTGACAGTGCGCCAGCATGGCCACGAAGCGGTGCAGCGCCTGTGCGCCGAGGTCGGCGCCGAACTGCTGCAGGCTGCTGTCCGGCCGGTCCACGCCGGCCGTCCGGCCGAGCCGCACCGGAGCCAGGGCGGGGCGCAGCGCAGGGGCACGCCTCGATGGCGGCGAGCGCCCGCCGAGTCTGTCGGTCGGCCAGCCACCGCAGACTGTGGCCCGCGTCGCGGATGGTCTAGCGAACCGGTGGGGTCCCCTCGCCCACCAGCCCGGCCAGGAAGTCGGTGAACGGACCGATGTCCTGGCCCACGCTGGCCGCCTCAAGCGCCTCCATGTAGGTGCTGCGGCGCTCGACCGGGACGACGGTCCAGGGATAACCGGCGGCCGTCAGCATGAGGTTCATCAGGAAGCGGCCCATGCGGCCGTTGCCGTCCGGGTAGGGGTGGATGTAGACGAACAGGAAGTGCCCGAGCACGACGCGCACGGCGGGGTCCGGCTCGTCGCACAGCAGCCCGAACAGCGCCGGCATCGCGTCACGGACGCCGGACGGGCTCGGCGGCACGTGCATCGAGCGCTGGATGTAGACCGGCGCGTCGCGGTAACCGGCGAGATCGGACGGACGGACGAGGCCGGCGGCGACGCTCGGCGCGAACAGCTCCCGGTACCAGGTTCGATGGTCCGCCTCGGCCACGGCGCCGGGAGGTTCGCCCGAGCCCGCCCGGCGGACGCTGTCACGAACCGCTTGGTAGGCCTGCCAGTAGCCGCGGGCGGCGAGGGCGTCGCGGAGGCCCCGGTCGCCAGCATGGCGGTCCGGGTTCCAATCACCGCTACGCACGCGGGCGATCAGGGTCGGACTGACGCGATAGCCCTCGATGGAGAGCGAATGATACGCGTCGGTCACGTAGACATCCTCGATCCGGGCGAGCACGGATTCGACATCGGCGGTACGGCCGGGCGGACGGGGAAAGCGGTCGAGGACGCGGCCGCGCATGGCGTCCCAGGTCAGGCGCAGGCGCTGAACCGCCGGAGATGCGCCACCCCGAACCAGCCCGGCTGGGGGCGGCGTCGCGAAGGGGTTCGACTCGCGGACCGCGAACTCGGCCGCCCGCATGGTCTCGACGATGTCGTTCGCGACCCGATCCCGGCCGACGTCGCGGAAGGCGGCGGCGAGACGGCCGGCGACGGTGGCGTGGCCGCCGTCGAGGAGGCGGGGCAACAGTTGCGACGCGTCGCGCACGAGGGCGAGGGCCGCGCGCGCATCGACCGAATGCTGGCGGAAGAACCGCGCCGGGCAGGCGACCAGCGCGGCGGCCGGGCCGAATGCGCGCATGCCGTCCACTTCCACGACGTCTTCGGCCTCGGGCATCGCGGCGCGGACTTCCAGCAGCGACGTCCCGTGGAGCAGCGGCGTGACCCGATTGCGCCCCCGCGGCGCCCGGACGAGAAGTTGCCCCGGCACGGTTCGATTGCCGGCGTGCAACGCGAGCGACTGCTCGGGCGACAGGCACCACGCCGCGCCGAAGCGAGCGCGCAGGTAGCCGGCGCAGAAGGGCCAGAACGACGCGTACCATGCGGTGCTGTCTCCGGCGCTCCCGTCCGGCGAGCCGACGACGTACCACCCCTTCATGACCGGCCGCAGGAACCCGTGCCGAACGAGCCGCTCGCGATGCGACCGCGCGAGATCGGCGGCGCGCACGGCGACGACGCCGCGTTCCTGGAGAGAGCGCAGGAAGTCCAGGGAACCGGCCAGCTTCTCCGACGGCGGAGTCATCCCGATGTACTCTCGTTAGCTTTTCGCGCTGCACGTATTTTAGCTTTTCGTGCGCGACGAGACCCTTCCGCGCCCACTTGCCGCCTCCGCGCCGGAGCCGCCAGCTCCGCGACGTCGAGGAACGGGCCGTGATGTCAGTTCGGCGAGTCGGCCACGAGCCGGTGCGCAATGGTCTTGCCACCTCGGAGGGAACCGACGACGGCCTCCACGGGCCGGGCGCCGGCGATCGGGCGACGAGGCTCTCGGCCGCACGGCGAATCAGGACACCAGGCCCAACATCCACGAAAAACAGGTAGGAGAGCTTGTTTTTCATGGATTCACGTCACGTCTCACCGCGCGCCCGGCGATGTTCCGCAGGAGCCCCCGAAACAGGAGGACGTGGACCGGGTACAGGGCGTGCCAGTAGGCGCGGCCCGCCAGCCCCGCCGCGTCGAACACCGCGGTCTGGCGCACCGTCGCCCCTCCCCCGTCGCGCGGCGTGACGTCGAACTGGAGCCAGGCGCGGCCCGGCAGCTTCATCTCGGCCGCGAGCCGCAGCCGGGCGTCCGGCTCCCAGGCTTCGACCCGCCAGCAGTCGAGGACGTCGCCCGCGGCGAGTTGCTCGGCATCGCGGCGCCCGGGGCCCATGCCCACCCCGCCGAGCAGCCGGTCGACGAGACCCCGCAGCCGCCACAGCCAGTCGCCGTAGTACCAGCCGTTGTCGCCCCCGATGCGGCGGATGGGCGCGAAGGCGGCGGACGGCGCCTCGGGCACGTCGACCGCGCACGAGTGGATCAGCCGGGTGCGGATGCGGACGCCGCCCCACCGCAGCCGGGCGCCCGCCGACAGCGCCGCCTCCGACCAGCGGGTGGCCGCGAACGCCTCGTCTTCCTCCTCCAGCGCTCGCGCAATCGCCTGCCGCAGCCCGAGGGGACGGACGGGGAACGCGCTCCGCGCGGCGTCGTCGCTCGCGACGGTCGCCGTCCGCAGCCCGTCCACGAGCTCGCGGCCGACGCGGGCGTAGATCGGCGTGGTCAGCCCCAGCCACAGGCTCGACAGCCGCGGCGTCAGCAGCGGCACCGGAATCAGCCACCGGCGGAGCCCCCGCTGCCGCGCATACTCGCGCGTGATGTCGGCGTACGACACCACGTCGTCGCCGCCGACCTCGAACACGCGGCTCTCGCCGGGGGGCAGGTCGAGCACGGCCACGAGATACGCGACGAGGTCGACGAGGGCGATGGGCTGGGTGGGGGTGCGGACCCACGCGGGGCAGACCATCACCGGCAGGCGCTCGACCAGGGCCCGGATCAGCTCGAACGAGAGGCTGCCGGCCCCGAGCACGATGCCGCTCCGCAGCTCGACGACAGGCACCCCCGACTCGCGCAGCACCTCGCCGGTCTCGTGCCGGCTGCGCAAGTGCCGCGAAAGCCCGGCCTCGGCGCCGAGGCCGCCGACGTAGACGATACGCCGCACCCCGGCCGACCGCGCCGCCGCCCCGAAGTTGCGGGCCGCGGCGCGGTCCTGCGCCTCGAAGTCGGCGCCGCCGCCCATCGAGTGAACGAGGTAGCAGGCAGTGTCGACGCCCGCGAGCGGGGCCTGCAGCGAGTCCGGGTCCAGGCAGTCGCCGTGGACGGCCTCGCTACGGGGGCCCAGCCGGCCCGCGAGCGCCGCCGGCCGGCGCGTCATGCAGCGCAGGGCGCGGCCGCGCTCCTCGAGCGCCGCAAGGAGGCGCCCGCCGATGCAGCCGGTGGCCCCGGTCAGCAGAATCACGGATGGTGGCTCCGTCGCAGTCGTCGGCCGGCGTTTCGGCCCTTCACCCGCCGGTCGTGGCTACTCCCCGTACATCTCGGTCACCAGGCGGCGCAATTCGGCGCAGTCGGCGGCCGGGAGCCGGTCGAGTCGTTGCCGTAGCCGCCGCTTGCTGATGGTCCGGATCTGGTCCACGGCGACCTCGGCATCCTTGCCGGCGCACCGTACCTGCAGCCGGCCACGCCATCGAGGGTGCAGAACCGACGTCAGCGGACAAACGACGACCGTGTCCAGAAAACGGTTCATGTCGTTCTGGCTGACGACCACGACTGGGCGGATCTTGCGCATCTCGCCACCCACTGTCGGATCGAGCTCGGCAAAGTAGATGACGTATCTCTGAGGAAACGCCGCCATCAGTCCAGACCGTCGGCGACCGTCGCGTCCAAATCGCTCCAGTCCTCACCCTCGGCGGCCATCGCGCGATACGTGTCCTCCCAGGAGAGCTTGTTGGCGGTCCCGCCACGCAGGAACACGCCGTCGTCCGACTCCTCGACGACGAGCGAGTCGCTCCAGCCGTACTTCTTCAGCATCACCTTGGGAAGGCGGATACCTCTGGAATTGCCGATGTCGATCAGCTTCAGCTCGCGGACGGCGGTCGCGTTCCCCATCGTCTGGATCCCCCTCGACGCATCATACCGTAATCACCGTAATCACATAGCTCGGCCGCGTCCACCGTCGCGCTCCCTACAACACCCGCGTCTTCCACGTCCCCCGCCGGAACGCGAGCACGCCCACCGCCGCCATCAGCGTCTGGCAGACGGCCACCGTCGCGAACACCCCCGGGGGGCCGACCCCGAGCGGCCCCGCCAGCGTCCACGCCAGCGGCAACTGCACCACCCAGTAGACGAAGAAGTTGATCCAGGTCGGCGTGGTCGTGTCGCCGGCCCCGTTGAACGCGACGACGGTGACGAGGCCGAAGCCCCAGAACACGTAGCTGGCGGCGACGATGCGCAGGCAGGCGGCGGCGACCGTCGCGACCTCGGCGTCGGCCGCCAGCAATCCCACGATGGGCCGGGCGAAGACGACGAAGGCCAGGCCGACGAGGCCCAGGAAGACCGTGTTCACCCGCGCCGTGAACCAGACCGCGCGCTCGGCCCGGTCCGGCCGGCCCGCGCCGAGGTTCTGCCCCACCAGGGTCGCCGCCGCGTTGCCGACGCCCCACGCCGGCAGCAGGACGAAGATGATGATGCGGACGGCCACCGTGTAGCCGGCCAGCACCGTGTCGCCGAACGGGGCGAGGATGCGGATGAGGCCGACGAAGCTCGCGGTGCCCACCAGGTACTGCACGATGCCGATGCCGCTGACCCGCAGCAGCCGCAGCAGGGTCTGCAGCTCGAGGCGCGCCCGCCGCCAGTCGACCGCCACCCGGCCGGTCCGCTTCGTCAGGACGCGAAGCTGGTAGGCGACGCCGAGGCCGCGCCCCACCGTGGTGGCGATGGCCGCCCCTTCGAGGCCGAACGCGGGAATCGGCCCGAGGCCGAAGATCAGGATCGGGTCGAGCACGATGTTCACGAGGTTGGCCAGCCACAGCGCCCGCATCGCCAGCACCGGGTCGCCGGCGCCGCGGAAGATGCCGTTGATCATGAAGAGCAGGGTCACGGTGACGCACCCGCCGAGCATGATGGCGGTGAACGTCCGGCCGTTCGCGGCCACCTCGGGGGCGGCGCCGAGCAGCTCCAGGAGGTCCGACGCCCAGACCACCCCGCTCACGCCCAGCACCGCCGACACCGCGCACCCGCAGGCGATGGCCTGCACCGCCGCGGCCGACGCGCGCTCGGGCTTCCCCTCGCCGATGCGCCGCGCCACCATCGCCGCCGCCCCCATGCTGAGGCCGATCGAGACCGCGAACACGAGCGCGATCAGCGAGTCCGACAGGCCGAGAATGGCCACCGCCTCGGGGCCGAGGCGGCCGACGAAGTAGACGTCGACGACGGAGAACACCGACTGCATCCCCATCTCGAGGACCATGGGGACGGCCAGCAGCAGCACGGCGCGGCCGAGGCTGCCGCTCGTGTAGTCGCGGGGCGCGGAACGGACCGCGTCGCGCATGTCGCGCCACAGGGTGGCACCGGAACCCGCCGACGCCGGCGGGTCGTTGGACAGGGCATTGGAGAGCGACATTCGGAACACCACGAGCAAAGAGAGAGAGAGACACGAGAGACCACGACAAGGCCGCGCCGACCGGCGGCGGCGCCACGAGCCGAAGGAACGGGAAGCGAATCAGCTACGCCGCCGGGCGGGGAGGACCGACGCCGCCGCGATTAAGCGGGGGCCGGGCATCCCGACACCGGCATCTGTCGCCCCGGTCCCGAGGTCCGAGCGAACGGCGGTGCTGTCGAGGGAGAACGAAGGCTAACCGCGCAGGCGCGGCATGAAGAAGAGAATGCGCATCGGCTGGATTTCCTGACCTTTCGACCAGTATAGCGCACTCGGGCGGATGCCGTGCGCCCGGTCCGCGAACGGCGGCAAGGCATCCCGAGGTCCCGTCGCGGCGGATGCCGTACGCCCTGGGCGTGTGACGGAAGCGGACGGTGGCACTTGTCGAGAGCGCCCACCGTTCAACCTGCTGGGGCCATGGGCCCGGGGCATGAGGGAGGACCTTCACGGGCTGACGGGCCACGGCATCGACCCGGATCCGTGCGCCCGAGGAACCGAACGACGCCGCGGGCCGACGGCCGGCGGGTCAGTCCTGCAGGATCTCGATCACCGACAGGGGGTCGACCCGCGCGCCGCTCATGCGCACGGTCCAGTGCAGGTGGGGACCGGTCACGCGCCCGGTGGCGCCCGAGCGGGCGACCACGTCGCCCTTCTCCACCAGGTCTCCCTCCTCGACGAGGATCCGGGAAAGGTGGGCGAGATACGAGTAGAGGCCCCAGCCGTGGTCGAGAATGACCGACCCGCCCGAGAAGTAGGTGTCGCCGGCCAGGACCACGCGGCCGCGGGCGGGGGCGGCGACGGGGGTGCCCACCCCGGCCAGGAAGTCGGCGCCGCTGTGCGGGCTCCGGGGCTGGCCGTTGAAGACGCTGCGGCTGCCGAACCGGCTGTTCGCGCGCCCCGGCACGGGGCGGATCCACGGCCCGCGCCAGAGCCGCTCCGGGGTGTCGGTGGCGAAGATCGCGGTCTGCTGCAGGAACTCGCGCTCGATGCGGGCCGCGACCTCGGGGGGCGGCTCGACGTAGCGCGGCTCCACCCTCAGGCGCCGGGTGGGGTACCGCTTGTCGGTCACCGCCAGCCGGTGGACGCGCGTCAGGGCCTTCCCGCCGGCCGCGGCGATGCGCAGCACGAGGTCGTGGTCTCCGGGCTCGACCATCAGGTCGATGCCGACGAGCCCTCGCCACGAGCCGTCCTCGGCGTGGTGAAAGTGAACGGCGCGGTCGAAGATGGTCCCCTCGACCGACGCGAGGCGCGTCGGCGACGAAACCGACACGAGGACCGCCTCGCCGGGCTGCACCCCGCGGGCGTGATGGGTGACGTCGACGTCGAACGGCTGCCCGGCCGCCGACGCCGAGAGCGCGAGCCACCAGCACGCGGCCCCCGCCACGGTCCTCCGAATCGCCGACGATGCTGGTTGCATGTTCCGCTCCGGCCCGGGTGTCCCCCCTGCCTACGCTCCGGCAGGAGGAGTCCGTCGCGGCCTCCGCGATCGGCCGCCAGTAGCCCCCACCGCCAGACATTCTACCGTATGTGGAACATGGATGAACGATCGACCACTACATCTTGTGTCGGAAAGGGCTCAATCCGTTCTGCGTCGCAGACGCCAGGAGTCTTGCGCCGTAGAATGGCGCCGCTTCCGAAGGAGGCGCAGACTCCCTGCAGGGCGGGTTGGGCGCCAAGCGGACTCGCAGGCGAGGATCGGCGGGCCAGGAGTTCTACGCCGAAGCACCACGCGGACTCCAGCGGGTCTGTTGGACGCCCAGCGGAGCCGAAAGCCACGATGGGCGGGCCAGCCCCGAGAGCGTCGCCTGCGGCGGTCCCCGCGCCGCTCGCCCCCCCATCCGTCCGTACCGCTGTGCGGGCGCGGGACGCCTACCCCCCGAACAGGGTCACCCCGAACACCCGGGCCAGGATGATGACGATGGTCAGCGCCGTGAACACCGCGAGGCTGAACCAACTGAACCAGATGACCGGCTGCGACGGATAGAAGCCCTTCTCGCCCTTCGGGATGACCGTCACGCAGTAGTAGATGTTGAGGAAGAAGATGACCGGCGCGATGAAGAACGCCAGCGCCGACGACACCAGCACCAGGAACACCGGCCGCGGCAGGCCCGCGATGATCAGCACCGCCGCGATGAGCGAGTAGAACATCGTGACGCGGTAGATGTTGTACTCCGACCACCACGAGCGCCGGTGCGCCGCCGTCACCCCCTCGGCCGCGACGCCGGAGAGCTCGGCCGTCTCCCGGAACAGGTTCCGGCAGCACGCGGCGACCACCCGCGGCCAGCCGTCGAAGTAGTTGAAGGCGGTGGAGAACGTGGCCGCGAACGCGCCGGCGAGGAACACGAACATCATCGCCGGCCCCGCGGTTTCGGTGAAGATGCGCGCGATCGCGCCGATGACCGCGTTGCCCGCCACGTCGTCCGGATAGAGCGTGACCGCGGCCAGCAGCAGGAAGATGGTGGCGAGAATGAACGACACGACGTGGCCCATCGTGAAGTCCAGGATGCCGATGCGGAACCAGCGCCGGCAGTACTCCTGCGCGTGGGCCGGCAGCTTCGAGATCTCGACCCGCAGGTCGTCGGCGGTCGACGAGAAGGCGTCGAACGGGCGGGCGTAGCCCTCGCGCTCGAGCTGCTCGCGGATGCGCCCCATGCCCACGCGCTTCGCCTTGCCCCACTCCGAGGCCTGCAGCGAGACGTCGATGCCGGTCGGCAGCAGCCCGAGGAACGCCGCGATGATGAGCCACGACCCGCCGGGGATCTCGACCGTGAAGAAGTGCCCCATCTCCGACAACGGCGCCGGGTTGAAGACGTAGACTCCCACCGTCGACACGAACAGGATGCCGGCCAGGATCTTGGTGGCGAGCTCGACCGCGGCGTAGCGCCCGTAGAGGATGATGCCCACCGAGAGCACCCCCAGCCCCAGCCCGTACAGCCAGCTCGGGAGCCCCAGCCCGAGATACTCCGAGAAGATGAAGAACAGCACCGCGGCCGCCGCCGCGAGCCGGCCCGCCTGTCCCAGCGCGCTTTGGATGATGGTCGTGATCAGCACGTACCACACCGGCCACTTCCCCGGTGCGGTGGTGTAGGCGTCGAGCATGCTGCGCCCGGTGGCGTTCGTGAACCGGAACGCCATCTCGAAGCCGTAGTACTTGAAGATGTAGGCGACGGGGATGCACCAGAGCAGCGCGTACTCGAACCGCCCCCCCGCCGCCGGCGCGGTCACGAGGTGGCTCGTGCCGATGCCCGTCATCATCAGGATGAGGCCGGGGCCGAAGTGCCGCATCAGCCCGCGGGGGCTGGTCTCGGGCAGGGGCAGCTTGTCGAACGCGTCGGGTTTGTCGGCCATAGCGCGCCATCCTACCAGACCCGCCCCCGGGCGCGACCGGCGCCGCGGAAGCGGGCCGCCCTACGCCGCCGCTCCCGCCCGCACGCCCCCCTGGCGCGACCGGCGCCGCGGAAGCGGGCCGCCCTACGCCGCCGCTCCCGCCCGCACGCCCCCCTGGCGCGACCGGCGCCGCGGAAGCGGGCCGCCGCACGCCACACCTCGCGCCGCCGCACGCCGCCCCTCGCGCCGCCGCACGCCGCACCCCGCGCCGCGGCAGAACATCCGCACCCCGCGCCGCGCAAGCGATAGAATCGACGCAGGGATCCCCCCGGGAGGACGCCATGCCTGCACAGCGCACTCGTCATCGCCCCCGGCGGCCAGCCGCGGCGGTCCTCGCCGCGATCGTCGTCGCCGCCGTGACCGCGGCGGCCTGCTCCTCACCCCTCTCGCGCGACGCCGAGCCGGGGCGCGACGCGCTGGGCACCGAGGCCGCGGTCACCGCCGGCCACCCCCTCGCGGCCGAGGCCGGCCTGCAGGTGCTGCGGAACGGCGGGCTCGCCATGGACGCGGCCATCACCGCGGCGGCGATGCTCGCCGTCGCGCGCCCCCACATGAACGGGGTCGGCGGCGACACGTTCCTGCTCTACTGGGACTCGGCCACCCGGCTGACCTACGCCCTGAACGGCTCGGGCCGCTCGGGCAGCGCGAAGACGCTCGAGGCCCTGAAGGCGGAGGGCCTCGAGGAGATGCCGCGCACCGGCCCCCTCAGCGTCTCGGTCCCCGGCACCGTCGGGGCCTGGGCCGAGGGCCTGCGCCGCTTCGGGACGATTCCCCTCTCGCAGGCCCTGCAGCCGGCCGTCGATCTCGCCACGGCGGGGCTGCCGGTCTCGGAGACGCTCGCCGCGGACATCGCCGGCGCCGCCGACAAGCTGCGGCAGGACCCCGAGGCGGCGCGCATCTTCCTGCCCGGCGGCGCCCCCCCGCGGGCGGGCGGGTTGCTGCCTCGCCCCGACCTCGCGGCCACCCTCACGACGCTCCAGGAATTCGGCTGGGAGGAGTTCTACACCGGGGCCCTCGGCCGCCAAATCGTGCGCTACCTCCAGGAGCAGGGCGGGCTGCTCATGCCCAACGACCTCGCCGACTACCTGCCCGAGTGGACCCTCCCCGTCACCACCCGCTACCAGAACCTCGAGGTGCAAGCCTTCCCCCCGAACACCCAGGGGGTGACGCTGCTCCAGGAGCTGGCGCTGCTGCAGCAGGTCGACGCCGACCTCGCCGCCCTCGGCCACAACTCGGCCGACTACCTCCACACGGTGTCGGAGGCGATCCGGCTGGCGTTCGAGGACCGGGACCGCGAGCTCGCCGATCCCGCCGCCATGCGGGTCTCCGTCGACGAGCTGCTCGACCCCGCCCGCATCCGGCAACTGGCCGCCGCCATCGACACCGCCGGCTCCGCGCCGGCGGTGCACGTCGAGCCCGCCGACGACCACCCGAACACCGTCTACGTCATCGCGGTGGACCAGTACGGCAACGTGGTCTCGCTGATACAGAGCCTCTTCGCCACCTTCGGGTCCGGGCTCGTGGTGCCCGGCACCGGCATCGTCCTCCACAACCGGGGGTCGCTGTTCCGCTTCGAAGAAGACCATCCGAACGTCTTCGCGCCCCGGCGGCGGCCGCTCCACACCTTGTGCCCGGTCATCATCATCGACAACGACCTGCCGTGGCTCGCCGTCGGCACCCCCGGCGGCGACGGCCAGACCCACACCCTGGTGCAGGTCATCAACAACATGCAGCTCTTCGGCATGAACCCGCAGGAGGCCATCGACGCGCCGCGGCTGCGGCGGCGGGGCGACGGCTCCCTCGCCATCGAGGACCGGGTGCCCCAGGAGGTCCGCGACGCCCTCGTCGCCCGCGGCTACACCGTGCACGCGCGCAGCGGCTGGACGGCCGAGTTCGGGGGCGCCCAGGCGGTGCTCGTCGACCAGATCGCGGGCCGCCGCCACGCCGGCGCCGACCGCCGCCGCGAGGGGTGGGCGGTGGCGTACTGACCGGCGGCGGCGCCCGGCGCAGGCGGACGGCGAGTTTGCGGACGAGAACCGTCCATGCTATGCTGCCTGTGTGACGAGCGACACGAAGCGATCATCGGCAGCATAATCGGCACCGGGTTGGCCGTGATCGCCGTCGTGGTCACCCTGGTCGGCGGCGTGCGCGCCGACATGCGTGACATGCGCGCCGAGCTGCGCGGCATGCACGCCACGATGCAGGCGTTCGATCGCCGCCTCGACGCCGTCGAGGTCGCCTTGGCCAAGGTCGAGCAGCGTCTGTCGACCGTCGAGCAGCGTCTGTCGACCGTCGAGCAGCATGTCTCGGCGATCGAGCAGCGTCTGTCGATGGTCGAGCAGCGTCTCTCGGCAGTCGAGCAGCGTCTCTCGACGGTCGAGCGCCTCATCCTGCCATCGCCCGCCGGCTAGTGTCCAGTCCCTGAAATGCGCATCAGAATAGGTGCCACCCCGTGCCAGTGATCGCCGATGACCGGCTGAGACGTAGCCAAGACAAACGACGTAGGTCACGATGAGCTGGATCATCTGAATCATGATGCGAATTTGCGAGACGGCACACTAGCAGCCCGTGGCGAAAGTCCCCGCGGCACTCGAGCGGCGATAGCGGCGATGCATCCCGCCTGACTGCGTTGTTCGTCGGTTGCATATGCCCAATATGCGCGCTCCTCACGCCTTGTCAGGCGGGCGCCTCGCCGCTCTCCGCAACGCGGGGTTTCACCACGGGCTGCTAGAACCCATCCTTCCCCGTCAGGTCCAGCCCTCGCGTTCGATCAGCCGCTCGACGTGCGCCAGATGGTGCCGGCCGTGCCAGGCATAGGCGCCGACGTTGACCGCCAGCACGACCGGGCCCGACTCGGGGTGCACGAACTCGCGCTGGAGCTGCGCCCAGGTCAGGCTGCCCAGCAACTCCGTCCATCGGCGGTGGAGGGCGTCGAGGAGGTCGAGGGACGGGCCGACCGGACCCCGGGCGTCCGGCAGCCCCGCCCAGCCCTTCTCGTCGTAGGCCTTGATGACCGGCCGGTCCTCGGTCAGCGCCCACTTGAAGCGAACCAGGCTGTTCATGTGGCTGTCGGGCAGATGGTGCACGACCTGCCGGACCGTCCACCCGCCGGGGCGGTACGGCGTATCGAGCTGGCCGTCCGTCAACGGCGAGACGGTGCGCCGCAACTCGGCGGGCAGCGCCGCGATGTCGTCGATCCAGGCGGCCACCTGGTCGCGGGTCACCGGGTCCGGGGGCAAGAACTCCCCGATGGGATAGCGTGGGTCGGCTGTCGGTACAGTCATGGCTTCGAGAAGTGTACGATCCCGTTGCCGCCCCATGGACGGCGATCCGCCGGCGGCGATGCGGTACGCGGAGGCCCGGCTCCAGCCGCTGTCGGACGACCTGATGGCCGTTCTCGACAGGGGGGAGACGCTGGCGGTGCGGAGGTCGTGTTCACACCCGACCACGTCGGACGACCTGATGGCCGTTCTCGACAGCGAGACGGCTGCGGGCCGTCGTGAATGGGAGCAACGAATCAGGCCCGTCGGCGTCTTGATCGTCAGAGGCCGCCGGGAAACGCCCGCACGATGCGAACACACCGAGGTGGGCTTTCCCATCGGGCAGCCGCGATCAACCCCCCGAGGCACCAGGAGACGAGCGTCATGCACCGATGTGTCACGACGACGGCGACCGTTCTTTGGCTGACGGTCGGATGGACCCCGCCGGCCGATGCCCAGCCCGCCGGGGCCGAGCACTACTGGGGCCAGTGGCGCGGACCCGAGGCGACCGGCGTCGCCCGGCACGCCGACCCGCCGCTCACGTGGAGCGAGACCGAGAACGTCGCCTGGAAGGTGGAGGTGCCCGGCCGCGGGTCGGCGTCGCCGATCGTGTGGGGCGACCGGGTGTTCCTGCTGACCGCGGTGCCCGTCGGCGACCCGGTGCCGGTGGCCGCGCCCGACGAGGCGCAACGGCCGGGGCCCCGGGGACGGCCCGAGGCGCGGGACGGCCGGGGCGGGCGCGACGGCCGGGGCGCCCGTGCGGGTCGGCCCGGGGGCGACGTCCAGGGCGGCCGCCCGAGTCGACGCGGCCCCGGTCGACGCGGCCGGGGCGCGCAGGAGATCCGCCGCCACCAGTTCGTCGTCATGGCGTTCGACCGCGAGACCGGCGACGTCGCGTGGCGGCGGGTCGCTCGCGAGGCGGTGCCGCAAGAGGGATACCAGCAGCCCAACGGCACCTACGCGTCGGGATCGGCGGTCACCGACGGCGAACGGCTCTACGCGTTCTTCGGCTCGTGGGGGCTGTACGCCTACAGCCTCGACGGCGAGCTGCTGTGGGAAACCGACCTCGGCACCCGGTTCATGCGCAACGCCTTCGGCGAGGGCACGACCCCGGCCCTCCACGGCGACACCCTCGTCGTCGCCTGGGACCACATCGGCGGCCAGTCGTTCGTCGCCGCCCTCGACGCCGGCACCGGCCGCGAGCGCTGGCGGTCGAACCGGGACGAGATCGACACCTGGGCCACCCCCCTCGTCGTCGAGCACGCCGGCCGCGCCCAGGTCGTCACCCCGGCCATGAACCACGTCTACGGCTACGACCTCGAGACCGGCGAGACGGTCTGGCGCAGCCGCGGCACCACCATGAACGCCATCCCCTCGCCGGTCCACGCCGGGGGCATCGTCTACGTCACCAGCGGCTACCGCGGCAACAACCTGCAGGCCATCCGCCTCGCCGACGCGCGGGGCGACATCGCCGGCACCGGCGCCGTCGTCTGGCAGCTCGACCGCGACACGCCCTACGTGCCCTCGCCGCTGCTCTACGACGACGTCCTCTACCTGCTCAAGAGCAACGACGGCATCCTCTCGGCGTTCGACCCCCTGACCGGCGCGCCGCACTACGCGCTCCAGCGCCTCGAGGGCGTGCCCAACGTCTTCGCCTCGCCCGTGGGGGCGGCGGGACGCGTCTACATCGCCGGCCGCGACGGCACCACCCTCGTCGTCCGCCACGGCCCCCGTTACGAGGTGCTCGCCGCCAACACTCTCGACGACGGCTTCGACGCCTCGCCGGCCCTCGTCGACCGCGAGCTGTACCTGCGCGGCCACCGGCATCTCTACAAGATCGCCGAGGATCGGGAGTCGGCGCCGTAGCACGACGCAGCTTCCGGTGGAGGCGCAGCCTCCCTCGAGGCTCAACGGCCCGTCGTATACTTCGGACGTGGCGTCGCTCCCGGCCGGTCGCCCCGGCCGGACTCCGTGACTCCAGGATGTACTGGTGGATACCTTTCCGGCCGTCCCGGACCGCGCCAACCCCGTCTCGCCCACCGTGGCCGGAGATCGGTTCTCCGTTCAGTTTCCGGCCCGGCTCGGTGAGATCGGGCCCCTCATCTCCATGATCGAGACCGTCGGGCGCTGGCACGACGCGCCGGGCGCGGTCGTGTACGGCCTCAGCGTCGTCGTCGACGAGCTGATCGCCAACGTGGTTCGCCATGCCCGGCCGGCCCCCGGGGCGCTGCTCCGGGGTCTCGGTCGCCTTCTCGGGCGAGAGCGTCGGACTCGTGTTCGACTGGCCGGGCGAGTCCTTCGATCCGGCCTCGTTCGCGACGCCCGATCTCGCTCGGGGACGCGACCCCGACGACTTGCCGGTCGGGGGGTTGGGGCTCTGCCTGGTGCAGGCCTTCGCGCAGGAAATGCGCTACCGCCGCGACGGCGATCGGAACGTCGTGGTGTTCGAGCGCCGCTACGACCGGGACCGATCCGTCATGGCCATGCCGCCGCGGGAGGCGGCGGACGGCGTCCTTTCGTCCGCGGATGGTGTGCAATGACCGACGCTCTCCGGTTGTCGACCCGTCGCGTCACGGCTGATGCGGCTGAGTTCCATGTCGTCGAGCTCGCGGGCCGGCTGGACTCCGCGAACGCGCACGAGGCCGAGAAGTCGATTCTGGGCCTGACCGAGGCCGGCTCCAACGTGATCGTGGACTGCGCCGACCTGCTCTTCGTGGCCTCGTCGGGGATGCGCGCGTTCATCCTGGGCGCAAGGTCCGCCAAGGCCCAGGGGCGGGTGTTCCGGGTCGCCGGCCTCATCCCGCACGTCTCCGAGGTCTTCCGGGTCACGGGCCTCCACCGGATCCTCGACATTCGGCCCACCCTCGACGACGCCCTGAATCGACCGGGCGCCGTCGCCGTCGGTTCGTAGCGCGCGCCGCCTTGACTCGCCCTCCCCCGGGAGGTACGCTCCGGCTCTCGCTCGGAATCCGGTCTAGCACGCCGCACGCCGGGTGCTCGGACACCGCGGGGCGGCGCAAGGGGGTTAAGGAAGGCCATGGCTCGCACCATCTTCAACGTCGCCTGCCTCGTCGTGCTGCTCGGCACGATCACGCTCACCCAACAGCCCGCCGACCCCGCGTCGGCGATGGCGGAAGCCGCGGTGCGGTTCCTCGACACGCTCGACGACGACCAGGAGGCCGCGGTGCGGTTTCCCTTCGACGGCGAGGACCGCTTCGACTGGCACTTCATCCCGCGCGAGCGGAAGGGCGTCTCCCTCAAGATGATGACCGGCTCGCAGCGGGCCGCCGCCCTCGATCTCGTGCGGACGGGCCTGAGCGAGGAAGGCTTCACCAAGTCCGAGGTCATTCGCCAGCTCGAGCAGATCCTGTACGAGCAGGAGGGCCGCGACATCCGCGACCCCGACCTCTACTTCTTCATGATCTTCGGCGAGCCGGGCGACGGCAACACGTGGGGCTGGCGCTACGAGGGGCACCACATCTCGCAGAACTGGACCATCGTCGACGGCAGCGCCATCGCCGCCACGCCGCAGTTCTTCGGCTCGAACCCGGCCGAGGTGCGGGGCGGCCCGCGGGAGGGCCTGCGCGTCCTCGGCAGCGAGGAGGACCAGGCCCGCGACCTCCTCGCGTCGCTGAACGACGAGCAGAGGAAGGCGGCCAAGCTCTCGGACGAGGCGCCCAGCGACATCCTCACCCGCGCCCAGCAGCGAGTCACCCTGCTCGAGGACTTCGGGGTCGCGCACGAGGACCTCGACGCCGACCAGCAGGCGGCCCTGTGGTCGATCATCGAGGAGTACGCCAGCGCCCAGCCCGGCCCCGTCGCCGACGAGCGGCTGGCCGAGGTGCGGGACGCCGGGCTCGACGGCATCCGGTTCGTGTGGATGGGCGGCGAGGCCCAGGGCGAGCCCCACTACTACCGCATCCAGGGGCCGACGTTCCTCATCGAGTACGACAACACCCAGGGCAACGCCAACCACGTGCACAGCGTGTGGCGCGACTTCGCCGGCGACTTCGGCCGCGACCTGCTCGCCGAGCACTACCGGCAGTACGACCACGGCACGCGGAACGCGGACTAAGGTCAACCGGCGAAACCGGCGGTTCGTGCGCGACGACAGGGGCCCCGCAGAGGGGCCCTCGTCCGATCTCGCGGCGCCGTCGCGGCACGTGCATCGCCGTGGTTGACGCTTGCTTGCCTGGTCACGGCTCCCGACCTCGGGTCTGCTCCCATCAACCCGCCTCCAGGCTTGGCGCAGAACCACCGACAGCTCCGAACTCTGCAGGACAACAGCGCGCCGCGGCGCCCGGCGGCGATTCAGGTGGACTTGAGAACGAGCAGCGTGCGGTCGTCGGGGCTGCCGAACGAGAACCGGTGCACATCGTCCATGACGCGCCGGCAGATCGCCTCGGCGCTCTCTCCCCTCGCCCCGTGCATCGTCGCGGTCAGGCGGTCGTGGCCGTACTCCTCGTCGTGGGCGTTGGCCGACTCGACGATGCCGTCGGTGTAGAAGGCCAGCAGATCGCCGGGGCGCAGCCGGGCGCCGCCCTCGAAGTAGCGCGGCGACTCGAACATGCCGATGGGGACCCCGCCGCTCCACAGCTTGTCGACGGCCCCGTCGGGGCGCACCAGGAGCGGCGGCTGGTGGCCGGCGTTCACGTAGATGAGCTGGCGGGTGGGCACGTCGAGGAGGGCGTAGAAGAGGGTGACGTAGCGGCCGGCGTCGACCGAGTCGTGGAAGAACCGGTTGGCGTGGCGCATGACCGCGCGGATCGCCAGCTCGCGCCCCACCAGCGCGTAGATCGAGGCCCGGATGGCCGAGACCTGGAGGGCGGCGGCGATGCCCTTGCCGGCCACGTCGGCGATGATGATGACCCAGCGGTCCTCGGGTAGCGGGATGAACTCGTAGTAGTCGCCGCCCACCTCGAACGACGCCTCGTTGACGCCGGCGATGTCGAACCCGTCGAGGGTGGGGATGTCGCGCGGGACGAGGTCTTCCATCACCTGGCGGGCGACGAGCATCTCGGCGTCGATGCGCCGCTTGGCCCGCACCTCCTCCTGCATGCGGGACCGCTCGATGGTGCCGGCGACGAGGGTGCCGAGCAGCCGCAGCATCTCGACGGCGCGCGCGTCGTAGGCCCCGGCGCGCTTGGAGTGGAGCTCGAGGGCGCCCATCACCCCGTGAAGCCCCACCAGGGGGACGACGAGGCCGGACCGGTGGCACGGCCCCCCCGCCGCCGGCTCGATGCTCTCGTCCAGCAGCACCGGCTCGCGAGAATCGATGGCCCGCGCGACGGGCCGCCCCTCGTCGAGGGCGCCGTCGTGACAGGGCACCGCCCCGGAGTCGTCGCGCCACCAGAAATGGCGGACGTGACGGCCGGAGCTGCCCAGGACGTACACGGCGGCCGAGTCGTAGTCGACGAGCCGGGCGACGCAGTCGAGGATGCCGTTCAGAATCCGCTCGGCGTCGCGCGAATCGGCGGTGAGCCGGTAGGCGTCGACGAGCACGCGGACCGCGCGCAGCGCCTCGTCGGTGCAGGCGGTCTCGAGAACCGGCAGAGGATGGGTCATCGGCGCGCCCGGGAGAGTCGAGGTTCAGGTTACCATTCTAGCCGGGGCGGGCCGGTGGACGGAACGCCGCGAAGGGGAATAGAATGGTGGGAAGCGCGCGCCCTGCGCGACCGGCGCTTCCCGGCGCCGGAGCTCCTCGCGGTATCGCATGGTGAGTGTAGCTCAGTGGTAGAGCGCCGGACTGTGGCTCCGGATGTCGCGGGTTCAAACCCCGTCACTCACCCCAATCCCAACCCCGGCCGCGTGCGGCGCATTCTCGACGAGCGGGGGACGCTCGTCTTCCCCGGCGTCTACGACACGCTGTCGGCCAAGGTCGCCGAGCGGGCCGGCTTTCCCCTCGCCTTCGTCTCCGGCTACGCGGTCTCCGCCACGTTCATCGGCGAGCCCGACCTCGGCCTCCTCACGCAGACCGAGATCGTCGACCGCGCCCGTCACATCTGCGGCACGGTGGACATCCCCGTCCTCGTCGACGCCGACACCGGCTACGGCAACGCCCTGAACGTGGTCCGCACCGTGCGCGCGCTCGTCGACGCCGGCGCCGCCGGCTGCTTCCTCGAGGACCAGGAGTGGCCGAAGCGGTGCGGGCACATGCCCGGCAAGCGGGTCGTCGACCGGGAGACCTATCTTCGGAAGATCCGGGCCGCGGTCGACGCCCGGGGAGAACGCGACTTCTTCATCGTCGCGCGCACCGACGCGCTGGCCGCGGTCGGGATGGACGAGGCCCTGGCGCGGGTCGAGGCGGCGCGCGCGGCCGGCGCCGACGCCACCTTCGTCGAGGCCCCGCGCTCGCTCGACGAGCTGCGGGAGATCGGCCGGCGGGCGCCCCGCCCCACCGTCGCCAACATGGTCGAGCAGGGACGGACGCCGGTGCTCGGACGGTCGGAGCTCGCCGCGCTGGGCTTCGACCTGGTCCTGTACCCGGTCGCGGGGCTCCACGCGTCGGCGCAGGCCCTGACCACCGTCTACCGGCACCTGCACGAGACCGGCGCCAGCCGCGGCGCCGACGACCGGCTCATGGCCTTCGAGAAGTTCAACGAGCTGATCGGCGCCGACGAGTCCCGCGCCCTCGCCGCGAGACTCGAGGCCCCCCCGGGTGAGCGCGGCACCTGATACCAGGCCCGGTTGCGGCTTCGCCTCGGACCGGCGGCAATCCCGGACCCCGGAGGCGACGGCCGCGAGCGCAAGTTCCGCATGGGCGTCGGCGTGCCTTTCCGGAACGGCGCTATAATTCGGTCACATCCAAGACCAGCGGGCGTCTCCGACGCCAGGGAGGTGCGGGTTGACTGTCCCCGTCTCGATCACCGTCAACGGACAGCGGTACGACCGCGAGGTCGAGCCGAGGCTGCTCCTCGTGCACTTTCTGCGCGAGGTCGTCGGGTCGACGGGCACCAAGGTGGGCTGCGACACGAGCCAGTGCGGGGCGTGCACGGTGCTGATGGGCGGCGCCTCGCTGAAGTCGTGCACCGCCCTCGCCGTCCAGGCCGACGGGGCCGAGGTGACCACCATCGAGGGGCTCGCCGACGGCGACGCCCTGCACCCGCTGCAGGACGCGTTCTGGGAGAAGCACGGGCTGCAGTGCGGCTTCTGCACGCCGGGCATGATCCTGGCGTCGCTCGAGCTGCTGCGGGTCAACCCGACCCCCGACGACGCGCAGATCCGCCACGGCCTCGAAGGCAACATGTGCCGGTGCACCGGCTATCAGAACATCGTGCGGGCGGTCCGCCAAGCCGCCGGAACCACGGCAGGTCAGCCATGAGCACACGCATCTTCGGTTCAGGCATCCGCCGGCGGGAAGACCCGCGCCTCATCACCGGCAGCGCCACCTACACCGACGACCTGACGCTGCCGCGCATGGTGCACGCGGCCATGCTGCGGAGCCCCCACGCGCACGCGCGCGTCACCTCCATCGACACGAGCAAGGCGGCGGCCGCCCCCGGGGTGATCGCGGCGTACACCCACGCCGACACCGAGGGCGGGCTGCAGCCGGCGCCCTGCGCCTGGCTCCTGCCCGACTCGGACCTCAAGATCGCCAGCTACCACTGCCTCGCCAAGGACGTGGTGCGCTTCGTCGGGGACATCGTGGCGGTGGTCGTGGCCGAGAGCCGCTACCAGGCCGAGGACGCCCTCGAGCTCATCGACGTCGCCTACGAGCCGCTGCCGTCGGTGACCGACCCCGAGGCGGCGGCGGCCGAGGGCGCCCCGAAGCTGCACGACGAGATCGACGGCAACCAGGCGTTCCACTGGAAGGTGGCGGGCGGCGACGTCGACGCGGCGTTCGCCGGGGCCGACGTCGTCGTGAAGGACCGCATCATCCAGCAGCGTCTCATCCCCAACGCGATGGAGCCGCGGGCGGCCCTGGCCAGCTTCGTCGGCGCGACGGGCGAGCTGACGGTGTGGAACACGACGCAGAACCCGCACATCGTGCGGTTCCTCACCTCGCTCGTCCTGGGGCTCTCCGAGGACAAGATCCGGGTCATCGCGCCCGAGGTGGGGGGCGGCTTCGGCAGCAAGATCGCGGCCTACCCCGCCGACTTCCTCACGATGTTCTGCAGCCGGAAGCTCAACCGCCCCGTCAAGTGGACGGAGACCCGCAGCGAGAACTACCAGTCGACCACCCACGGCCGCGACCACGTGCAGAAGGTCGAGCTGGCCGCGAAGAACGACGGCACCGTCCTCGGCCTCCGCTGCACCGTGCACGCGGGCATGGGCGCGTACCTGTCGACGGCGGCGCCGGGCATCCCCACCATCCTGCACGGGCTGATGCTGTCGGGCGTGTACACGCTGCCGGCGGTGCACGAGGACGTCTACGGCGTTTACACCAACGGCGTGCCGGTCGAGGCGTACCGGGGGGCGGGGCGGCCCGAGGCCACGTTCATGCTCGAGCGCATGATGGATGTGCTCGCCGCCAAGCTCGACATGGACCCCGCCGACGTCCGCAAGAAGAACCTCATCCCGAAGTTCGACGACGGCCACGAGGTCGTCACCACCCTGAACTACGACAGCGGCGACTATCCCGGCGCCCTCGACAAGGTGATGGCCCACGCCGACTACGCGGGGCTGCGGGCGAAGCAGAAGGCGGGCCCCGCCAACGGCACCTACACGGGCCTCGGCCTCGCCACCTACGTCGAGATCTGCGGCCTCGGCCCGTCGCAGGTGGCGGGGGCCATCGGGTTCCAGGGAGGCCTGTGGGAGAGCGCCATCGTCCGCTTCCACCCGAGCGGCAAGGTGCACGTGTTCATCGGGGCCTCGCCGCACGGCCAGGGCGAGGAGACGACCTTCGCGCAGATCGTGGGCAGCGAGCTGGGGGTCGACCCCCAGGACGTCAAGGTCTTCCACGGCGACACCGACAACACCCCGATGGGCTGGGGCACCTACGGCAGCCGCACCACCGCCGTCGGGGGGGCGGCGCTGGCCCTGACCGCCCGCAAGATCCGCGACAAGGCCAAGGTCATCGCCGCGCACCTCCTCGAGGCCGCAGTCGAGGACATGGAATACGAGGACGGCAAGTTCTTCGTCAAGGGGGCGCCCGACCAGAGCAAGACCATCGGCGACATCGCCCTCATGGCCAACGTGGCGTGGAACATGCCCGAGGGGGTCGAGGCGGGGCTCGAGGCCTCGACGTTCTACGACCCGCCCAACTTCACGTTCCCGTTCGGCGCCCACCTCGCGGTGGTCGAGGTCGACGCCGAGACAGGCGCCGTCGCCCTGAAGCGCTACGTCGCGCTCGACGACTGCGGCCCGCAGATCAACCCCGTGATCGTCGAGGGCCAGGTGCACGGCGGGGTCGTGCAGGGGGTGGGCCAGGCGCTGTGGGAGGAGGCCGTCTACGACGAGGGCGGCCAGCTCGTGACCGGCAGCATGCTCGACTACGCCCTGCCCCGCGCCGACCTGCTGCCCGAGATCGAGGTGCTGTCGACGGTGACCCCGTCGCCCCACCATCCCCTCGGGGTGAAGGGCATCGGCGAGGCGGGCACCATCGCGTCGACCGCCGCCGTCTACAACGCGGTCATGGACGCGCTGCGGCCGCTGGGGGTCACGTCGGTCCGGATGCCGCTGACGCCGGAGCGGGTGTGGCAGGCCATTCAGGACGCCAGGCAGGCGAAAGGATAGGGCGATGTACGCACCAGACTTCGCATACTACCGGGCGGACTCGGTGGCCGAGATCGGCCGGCTGCTGCGCGCGCACCCCGGGGCCAAGCTCCTGGCCGGCGGGCACAGCCTGATCCCCCTGCTGAAGCTGCGCTTGGCGGCGCCCTCGGCCCTGATCGACATCGGCCGCGTCGCCGAGCTGAAGGGGATAGGCGTCGCCGACGGCCGGGTGCGCATCGGCGCCCTGACCACCCACGCCGAGATCGCGGCGTCGGCCGACGTGGCGCAGCACGCCCCGGCCCTCGCCGCCGCGGCCGGGGTCATCGGCGACCCCGCCGTCCGCAACCGCGGGACCATCGGCGGCAACGTGGCCCACGCCGATCCGGCGTCGGACCTGCCGACGGTGCTCGTGGCCCTCGGGGCGTCGTTCGCGGTGGCCACCGACGACGGCGAGCGCACCATCGCGGCCGGCGACTTCTTCCAGGGCATGATGGCCACCGCCCTCGGCAAGCACGACATCGTGACCGCCATCGACGTGCCGGCGCGCCCGGGCGGGCAGGGGCAGGCCTACGAGAAGTTCTCGCACCCCGCCTCGCGCTACGCGGTGATCGGGGTGGCGGCCGCCGTCGAGCGGCAGGGAGACGCCGTCGGCAACGTGGCGGTCGCGCTGGGCGGCCTGGTGCCGGCGGCGGTGCGCGCCGGATCGGTAGAGCAGGCCCTGTCGGGCCAGGCGCCGACGGCCGAGGCCGTCGCCGCCGCCGCGGCCGCGGTCTCGAACGACCTCGGCGACGATCTCATCGGCGACATCTACGCGTCGGCCGAGTACCGGCGGGCGATGGCCCCGGTCTGCGTCAAGCGCGCCCTCACGGCGGCGTTGAACCCGGCTCCAGCCTCGTCCTCGACCTCCTCCTCGTCCGAGGGGTCAGGCTCCGGCTCCGGCGGCTCGTGGTGGCCACCCTGGGGGTCGTAATCGCGCGGGGGAACGGTGCGCTCCCCGCCGGGTTGCCCGGGCGGTGAAGGCAGCCGCGTAGCGGCGCTCACCCGCCGGGCCGTTCGCACCGCGCGGCCCGGACGCGTTGAGAAGGGTCGGCGGGGCGGCAGGCGCAGCCGCGCGACCGCGCTTGCCGCCATCGCCTCCGACCCGCGAGACGAGGCAGCGGCCCCGCGACGCCGCTGCCCCCACCCGGTCCCGCTCGTCGACCTCTGACAGAGAGACCTGCGCCGCCGGACGTTCCGCCAAGATGACCGACTCCTCCCCCTCATCCACCCTGCCGGCGTCCATCGACGAGCTGCAGGCCCTCCTGTCCCGCGAGGCCTACGTCGCGGACCGCGGCCTCGCGACGTCGATCTATCTCGCCCTGCGCCTCGGCCGCCCCCTGCTCCTCGAGGGCGAGGCGGGGGTCGGCAAGACCGAGGTCGCGAAGGTCCTCGCCAGGGGGCTCGGGGCCGAGCTCATCCGCCTGCAGTGCTACGAGGGGCTCGACGTCACCCACGCCGTCTACGAGTGGAACTACGCGCGCCAGCTCCTCGAGATCCGGTTGCGCGAGGCGGAGGGGCCGGTCGACCGCGCGGCGGTGGCCCGAGACCTCTTCGGCCCCGACTTCCTCATCAAGCGCCCGCTCATGCGCGCCCTCGAGTCGACCGGCGCGCAGGCGCCGGTGCTGCTCATCGACGAGCTCGACCGCGCCGACGAGGAGTTCGAGGGGTACCTGCTGGAGCTGCTCTCCGACTTCCAGGTGACGATTCCCGAACTGGGCACGGTGCGCGCGGCGACCCCGCCGATCGTGGTCATCACCTCGAACCGGACCCGCGAGCTGCACAACGCCCTGAAGCGCCGCTGCCTCTACTGGTGGATCGACTACCCGGACTTCGAGAAGGAGTACCGCATCATCACCGGGAAGGTGCCCGAGGCCCCGGCCCGCCTCGCCGAGCAGGTGACCCGCTTCGTGCAGGAGCTGCGCACGGCCGAGCTCTACAAGGTGTCGGGCGTCTCCGAGACGCTGGACTGGATCGCGGCCCTCGTCGCCCTCGACCGCCGCGAGCTCGACGGCGCGACCATCGACGAGACCCTGGGCCTCGTGCTGAAGACCCAGGAAGACCTGGAGGCGATACGCGGCGAACGGGCCCAGGCGCTGTTCGAGCGCAGCCTCCTGCCGGCCGGCGCGGCCGGGGGCGCATGAACGGCAACGGCGGGAACCGCATTGCCGGCAACCGCCCGGGAGCCACGAACGGCGACCCACGGCACGGCACGACCACCAACGGCCGGGACCGCCGCGCGAGCGCCAGCGGCGCGCTTCCCGGCGTTCCCGTGACCGAACGACCGCAGCCCGGCGTTCCCGCAACCGAAGGGGCACGGCTGGGCGCTGCCGAAGCCGGCCGTCCGCCCGAGCTGAGCCCCGACGACCCCCGCGCCGCGGGCCACCTGTTCGGCAACCTCCTCCGCTTCGGCCGCCTGCTGCACGCACTCGGCCTCGACGTGCAGGCCGGGGGCATGCTCGACGTGGCGGAGGCGCTCGGCCACGTCGACGTCGGCCGGCGGGCCGACTTCTACCACACCCTGCGGACCCTGCTCGTCCGCCGGGCGCAGGACCTCCCCGTCTTCGACGAGGCGTTCCGCCTGTTCTGGCGCCCGCCGCGGGGCGAGCGCACCGCCCGCGACCTGCGGGCGATGGGCGAGCGCCGCCGCTTCGCGCCGCCAGAGGTCGACGTCCCTCCCGACACCCCGGCGGCCGGCGCCCCCGACGCGGGCGAGGACGCCCTGCTGCGGCTCGAGCAGGTGGCGGCGATGACCTGCAGCGCGCGGCAGGTCTCGCGGACCAAGGACTTCGCCACGTTCACCGACACGGAGATCGCCGACGCCCGCGCCCTGATGTCGGCCCTAGAGTGGGCCCCCGCGACGCGGACCACCCGCCGCTGGCGGCCCGGCGCCGGCCCGACAATCGACGTCCGCCGCGCCGTCCGCCACAACCTCCGCTTCGGCGGCGAGATCGTCCTCCTGCCCCGCCGCACCCGCCGCACCCGCCCGCGACCCCTCGTGCTGCTCTGCGACGTCAGCGGCTCGATGGAGCGCTACAGCCGCATGCTGCTCCACTTCGTGCACACCCTCGCCCGCGGATTCGACCAGGTCGAAACGTTCCTCTTCTCGACGACCCTGACCCGGGTGACGAAGCGCCTCGCCCGGCGCGGCGTCGACGACGTGGTGCCGACCCTGCCCCGCCACGTCCCCGACTGGTCCGGCGGCACCCGCATCGGCGAAGCCCTCGGCCGGTTCAACCTCGACTGGGCCCGGCGGGTGATGGGCCACGCCCCCATCGTGCTCCTCATCTCGGACGGCTGGGACCGCGGCGAGCCCGAGCGCCTGGGCCGCGAGATGGCGCGCCTCCAGCGAAGCTGCCACCGCCTCGTCTGGCTCAACCCCCTGCTCGGCTCCCCCCGCTACCGCCCCCTGACCCGCGGCATGCAGGCGGCCCTGCCCTGGATCGACGACTTCCTCCCGGTGCACAATCTCGCCAGCCTCGAGTCGCTGGCCGCGCACCTGAACCGACTGGTCGACCGCCGGCCCGCCCGCCGCCAGCACGCGCCGGGGGTCGGGGCGCGGGACGGCACCGGCCGGGGACGGGGCCGCGGTTCGTCGTCAGCCGCCACCGAATCGCCATGAAGCCCGACGCCACCTGCACCGTCGACGCGTCCCCCCGGACGCCGGCGAACGCAAGCCGGACCGGCGCCGCCGCGAGGCCGGCGGCCGGTTCGCCGCCAACCGAACCGCAATCGCCATGAACATCAACGCCAGCTACACGTTCAACGCTTCCCCGCAGGCCGTCTGGAACCTCCTCGTCGACATCGACGCCGTCGCCGCCTGCCTCCCCGGCCTCGAGTCGCTCGAGCCGGCCGGCGAGAACAAGTACCGCGCGGTGCTCACCATGGGCATCGCCGCCGTCACCGGCCGCTACGAGGGCACCGTCGAGATGCAGGACCTCGACCCGCCCAATGCCTACCGCCTCGCCGTCGAGGGCCGCGGCAAGCCCGGCTTCGTCAACGGCGGCGCCGCCATCGCCCTGCGCGACACCGGCGGCGCGACCGAGGTGACGGTGGAAGGCACCGTCCAGGTCGGCGGCACCATCGCCCGCGTCGGCCAGCGCCTGCTCGGCAGCGTCTCGAAGATGATGATGGACCGCTTCTTCGCCTGCCTGCAGAAGCGAGTGGGGTGAAGCCGGCCGCGCCGCAACACCCCGCGCGGCCGGCGCTCGCATTCGTTCGCCGTCGGCGGGTCTCCCGCCGCAGGCGGACCCCCGGCATCGAGGAATGCCGGGGGCTCGTGGCCGACCACGAGGACCTCCTGGAGCCGCTCATCGCGTTCTTCACCGAGCGCGGGCGCCTTCCGGCCACCGCTGCCGACCGCACCGCACCTGGCACGCCGCTTCGGCAGCGTCGCCCGCGCGTTCTCCATGCTCCGGCGGGCTACCGGACCCGACCGCTGGGACGCCATCCGCGACCAGGCGCGCGCCGACCTGCTCGTGTACCTCGCTCTCGCCGCGTTCCCCCGGCGCCCCCGCCTCGGCGCCCTCCCCGAGGCGCTGCGGCTCGACGTCCGCGCCTTCTTCGGGTCCTACAAGTCCGGCTGCGCCGCCGCCGACACGCTCCTCTTCTCGGCCGGCGACCAGGACGCGGTGGACCGCGCGTGCCGTGGCGCGCCGGTCGGCAAGCTGCTTCCCGACGCCCTCTACGTCCACCACACCGCGGTCGGTCACCTGCCCCCGTTGCTGCGGGTCTACGAGGGCTGCGGCCGCCAGCTCGCCTAGCTCGCCGGCGAGGTGAACGGGCTCACCCTCGTCAAGCTCTCTCGCCGCCGGCCCCGCGTGTCGTACCTCGTCTACGAGTCGTTCGACCGGGTGGCCCACCCCGCCCTGCAGAGCAGCATCGTCGCCGACCTCAAAGGCCTCCGGCTGCACTACCGCGACTACACGCGTTCCGCCAATCCCCCCGTGCTCCACCGGAAGGAGCGCTTCGTGGCCGAAGACTACCCCGCCCGCCCCCGCTTCGCCCGCCTGACCGCCCGCGAGGAGCGCCTCGGCCTGCTCGACGCCACCACCACCATCGGCACCCGCGACGGCTGGTCCACGACTCTCTCCGACCACCGCGTCACCATTCGCGGTCACCGGGTCGTCCCGCTTCCGCCTCCCGATCCCGCCGCCGCAACACTTCCTGTCGATACCGCCCCCCGCCCGCGTCGCTGATCCCCGCCAACGCCGGTCACCCCCGAGCCTGACGCGCAGCCAGGCCACGGCGACCGCCATGCAACACGTACGTTGACATCGCAACACGCGTGTTGCTACCATCCGAGATGCGGCCATACCAAGAAAGAAGGACATGCCGATCGGGGCAATGAAAGCGATCAAGAAGAATCTGGGGTTGAAATGACGACCTCCGGTCATCAGCTCCACAGCTCACCGGCTTGATGGACCTTGGAGGTTCACGACGAAGCCCTGGAAGTGCCTGAGACTGTCCGGCCTGATGTCCACACTAACGGGCACAGAAGGAGACGCAGGCGAAATGCTGCACTACCCGGTGAAGTTGACGACCGAGGGTGAATCTATACTCGTGGACTTCCCGGACTTCCCGGAGGCCCACACTTTTGGGGACACGAGGGAAGAAGCTCTGCGGCGAGCGTCTGACGCCCTTCTGACCGTGATCGAGGCGTACATGAAAGACCGGCAACGGCTGCCCCTGCCCTCGAGAGGAAAACTGACGGTCAATGTTCCACCATTGGCAGTGCCAAAGATCGAACTGTACAAAGCGATGCAACAAAAGAGAATTACAAAGGCTGAACTTGGGCGTCGGCTTGGGTGGCACATGCCACAGGTTGACCGCATCCTCGATGTTCGCCATGCTTCCCGCATGGACAGACTCCAGCAGGCGCTTCAGGCCGTCGACCGGCGACTGGAAGTGACGGTCGTTGAAGCATGACGACCGCCCCCCGGCCGGGACGTGCCGTGGCCAAGTCCCTGGTGCCAGTCCTGTTGGACAAAGGTCCATCGAGCTCGCCACGCCCCTCGAAGCCTCTCCCGACCCATGCCTCCTTCACCGCCCGCGAGGAGCGCCTCGGCCTGCTCGATGCCAACACGACCATCGGCACCCGCGACGGCTGGTCCCGGGCTCTCTCCGACCGCGCGTGCCGCTGGATGACTGGGATCCATACGCGTGACGCGCTTCCTCCTCGACACGCACGCCATCGTCCATTGGCAGCTCGGAACGGCGATGCCGCCGGGCCTCTCCGACGACATGGACGTCGCGAGCCGCTCGGGACTGGTGCTCGTGTCGGCGGCGGCGTTCTGGGAAATCGCCCTCCTGGCGCGGAACGGCAGGCTCGAGATCGATGACGTGACATCGTGGAAGAACGAGCTCACCGCCACCGGCGCCCAGCTCGCGGCACCCCACGTCGACGACATGATCGCGTCCGTCGCCCTGCCGCAACACCATCGCGATCCCTTCGACCGCCTCTTCGTCGCTCAGGCGCGTTCTCTGCGCGCGGTGCTGGTGAGCCGCGACGCCGTCTTCGACGCCTACGACGTGGCGACCGCTGGGCCTGAGCGGCTTCCGGCAGACCGCCTGTCGGCGACCGGGGAGGGATCCCGGGGGCAATACGAGCAGCTCCCGGCCCACGAGCGGGTGCTGCCGGCGGGTCGCCCCTTGTAGGACGAGCGGTCACGGCCGCCATGTTCCGTCTAGTGTCCGCAAATCCAGCCCAAAAAATCGATTGCGACACGTATAATGGACGTTATGAATAGCGCCCGAAACCGGTCCCTGCCCTTGCCGGTACGCCGCGTGCTCGGCAAGCTGGGCGCCGACATCCGCGACGCCAGACGCCGCCGCCGTATCCCCACCGCGACGATGGCGGAGCGCGCGCTGATCAGTCGAACGACGCTGCACAAGGTCGAGAAGGGCGACCCCGGCGTCTCCCTGGGTGTCTATGCGACGGTGCTGTTCGTGCTGGGTCTGGAGGCGGGCGTCGGCGAGCTGGCTGACGCAAGGCGCGATGTGGTCGGGCTGGACCTCGAGGCGGAAGCGCTGCCGAAGCGCATTCGCGCCAGACACCCGCGGAAACCTGCGGCGCACGGCTGATGGACCGGGAGATCCGGCGCCGCAGTTGATGTTGTATTGATCACATCATGGTGCGTACTCAGGTACGGCTTGCCGAAGCTCAGCACCGGAGATTGAGGCGTTACGCCGGCCGGCTCGGTATTTCGCTGGCGGAAGCGGTGCGACGTTGCGTCGATCTTGCGGATGATGTCCCGCCGTTCGACCAAGCGGTCTCTCCCGGTCGAGTGGCCGGATCTCGCGGCACGTCGTCGATGGCCGGACCCGCCGGCCTCGAATGAGGAATGGCCCGTCGGACCGCGGTTGACGCACCGGCGGGGACCACGGTTCAATGGTGACATGGAGATCGCCGACGACCGGGCCGTCGACGACCGGGGCGCCGACGAGGCGGATTGAACGGGCCGCATGGAGATCGCCAACCCCATCTACGACGCCGCGTTCAAGTACCTGATGCAGGACGACCGGGCGGCGCGTCTGCTCGTCGGCCGGATCGCCGACATGCAGGTCGAGTCGCTGGAGCTGCGCCCGCAGGAGCGCGCGACGCCCCGCGACACGGAACGCGCGGAGGACGCGCCGTCCGCGCCGCCGCTGGCCCTGTTCCGCATGGACTTCGCGGCCCGGGTACGGACGGCCGAGGGCCGCGGGCGGACCGTGCTGATCGAGATCCAGAAGACCAACGCCCCCACCGCGGTCGAGCGCTTCCGCGCGTATCTGGGGCAACAGCTCTGCAGCCCGGACAACGTGGTCGTGCACCCGTCCGGACGGCGCGAGGCGGTGCCCATCGTCACCATCTACCTGTTGGGCTACGACCTGGGCGTGTCGGACGAGGCGGTGCTGGACGTGTGCCCTCGGGTGACGGCGCGGCGCACGGGGGCCGCCCTCGACGCGGACCATCCGTTCGTCGCGGGCATCCACCACCGCAGCCACATCGTGCAGATCCCGCGGCTGCGGGGCCGGCGGCGGGACGAGCTGGAGCGGATTCTGTCGATCTTCGACCAGGGCGCGACGCCGGTCGCGCGCGGCGGAGCGCACGTGCTGAGCATCGACGAGTCGGCCTATCCGCAGGAGTACGGGTTCGTGCTGCGGCAGCTCCAGCGGGCGGCGGCCGAGGAGGACGTCCGGCGCTTCATGGACGGCGAGGACCAGTTGCTGCTCGACTCCGTCTCGTTGGGCATGCAGGCGGAGTACGAGCGGCAGCGGGCCGAGGCCGAGAGACGGCGGGCCGAACGGGCGGAGCAGCAGAAGGCGCAGGCAGAGCGGCAGAAGGCGCAGGCGGAGTTGGCGCTGTCGCGCTCGATCCGCCATCTGCACGGCCTGGGTCAGGACGCAGAGGCGATCGCGCGAGCGCTGTCCCTCGATCCGGACCACGTACGACGGGTGCTGACGGACAAGTGACGCGGGACGGCGGCCGCCTCGGCATTTCGGTGGCGGAGGCGGTCAGACGGCGCTACTCGACCGCGGGACGACGGCGCCGTCGCGCGATGATCGCGACAACCGGGTGCGCGTGATCAGTGCCCGGGCGGCGACCGCGTCAGAGCGTCATGTCTACAGAGAAGCCCCTGAGTGACGAGCGGGACGAAGACGACATGAGGCCGGAGTACGACCTGCGCGGAGGCGTCCGAGGGAAGTACTACCAGCGCCACAGACAGGGCACCAACGTCGTGCTCCTGGAGCCCGACGTCGCGCGTTCGTTCCACGACTCGGCTACGGTCAACGAAGCGCTGCGTCGATACCTGTCGGAACATGGAGCCCCACCCGCCCCGAGCAAGCCGCTGAGTTGACGTTGCCGGCGCCGGTGACTCGTTGACGCCGGCGGCGCGACGAGCATCCTCCTGGCCGGTCACCGCGGGTCCACATCGGAGAATGACACCCAGGAGTCTGCGCCGTGGAACGGCGCGGACTCCTGTAGGATTGGTTGGGCGCCCAGCGGAGCCGCAGGCGACGATGGGCGGGCCAGGTCCTCCGGTCCGGACACCTGTCGGG
This sequence comes from Vicinamibacterales bacterium, assembly GCA_965215105.1. Classification (GTDB taxonomy): domain Bacteria; phylum Acidobacteriota; class Vicinamibacteria; order Vicinamibacterales; family UBA8438; genus JAJEEA01. The sequence continues at coordinate 5,728,176 of OZ244051.1, read as the reverse complement.
GCGGCCGCGTGGACCGGAACGGACGCAATCATCGACACCGTCATGACCGACACGACACGGGACCTTCCCGAGCTGGACCGGGACGAGATACGCGACTGGCTCGACTCGCTCAACGCCGTCATCGACCACCACGGGCTGACCGCGACCGGCAGGCTGCTGCAGGAGCTGACCCGCCGGGCCGAGCACGCCGGCGTGCAGCTCCCGTTCACCGCGAACACGCCCTACGTCAACACGATCCCGGCCGAGGAGGACCCCGCCTATCCCGGCGACCGCGACCTCGAGCAGCGGCTGAAGAGCCTCATCCGGTGGAACGCGCTGGCGACGGTGGTGCGCGCGAACCGCGAGGCGGACGGCATCGGGGGGCACATCTCGACCTACGCCTCGGCCGCGACCCTCTACGAGGTGGGGTTCAACCACTTCTTCCGGGCGACCACCGACACCCAGCCCGCCGACCTCGTCTACTACCAGGGCCACGCGGCGCCGGGGGTGTACGCCCGCGCCTGGCTGGAGGGGCGCATCACCCCCGGGCAGCTCGAGAACTTCCGGCGCGAGCTGCGGGGACCGGGCCTGTCGTCGTACCCGCACCCGTGGCTGATGCCCGACTTCTGGGAGTTCCCCACCGTGTCGATGGGGCTCGGCCCCATCATGGGCATCTACCAGGCCCGGTTCCAGCGCTACCTGGAGGACCGGGCCTCCTGCCGCCTTCGGACGCCAAGGTGTGGGTGTTCGTGGGCGACGGCGAGACCGACGAGCCCGAGTCGCTGGGGGCGATCACGCTGGCCGCGCGCGAGCAGCTCGACAACCTGATCTTCGTCGTCAACTGCAACCTGCAGCGGCTCGACGGGCCCGTGCGCGGGAACGGGCAGATCATCCAGGAGCTCGAGGCGGCGTTCCGCGGGGCGGGCTGGAACGCCATCAAGGTGATCTGGGGCCGCGACTGGGACCCCCTGCTCGCCGACGACCGCGACGGGCAGCTCGTCCGCCGCATGAGCGAGACCGTCGACGGGCAGTACCAGAGGTACGCCGTCGAGCCGGGCGCGTACATGCGCGACCACTTCTGGGCGGGGATGCAGGACCGCGTGAGCCACCTGACCGACGGCGAGCTGAAGAAGCTGCGGCTCGGGGGGCACGACCCCGCCAAGGTCCACGCGGCGTTCGCGTCGGCGGCGGGCCACCAGGGCAGCCCCACCGTCATCCTCGCCCGCACCATCAAGGGCTACGGGCTCGGGGAGGGCGGCGAGGGCCGCAACATCACCCACCAGCAGAAGAAGCTGAACGAGGACGAGCTGCGCGCGTTCCGCGACCGGTTCGGCATCCCCCTGTCGGACGACGAGATCGCCGAGTTGCCGTTCTACGCCCCGGGCCGCGACACGCCGGAGATGGCGTACCTGCGCGGCCGCCGCGAGGCCCTCGGGGGGCCGGTGCCCCAGCGCCGGAACCGGGCCGCGCCGCTCGGCGAGGTGCCGGCCGAGCCGTTCACGGAGCTGCACGCCGGCACCGGCGGGCGCGAGGCGTCGCTGACCATGGGGTTCGCCCGGCTGCTGAGCCGGCTGCTGCGCGACCCCGTCGTCGGCGAGCTGATCGTGCCCATCGTCCCCGACGAGGCGCGGACGTTCGGCATGGAGGCGCTGTTCCGGCAGGTGGGCATCTACGCGCACGCGGGGCAGCTCTACGAGCCGGTCGACCACGCGACCCTGCTCTACTACCGCGAGGGCGAGGACGGGCAGATCCTCGAGGAGGGCATCACCGAGGCGGGGTCGATGGCCTCGTTCATCGCCGCCGGCACCGCCTACGCGACCCGCGGCGTCAACACCATCCCGTTCTTCATCTTCTACTCGATGTTCGGGCTGCAGCGCGTCGGCGACCTCATCTGGGCCGCCGCCGACTCGCGCTGCCGGGGGTTCCTGGTGGGCGGCACGGCGGGGCGCACGACCCTCGCCGGCGAGGGGCTGCAGCACCAGGACGGCCAGAGCCACCTGCTCGCGAGCCCCGTGCCCAACCTGCTCGCCTACGACCCGGCCTACGCCTACGAGCTCGCCGTCATCGTCGAGGACGGCATCCGCCGCATGTACGTCGACGGCGAGAGCGTGTTCTACTACCTGACGGTCGAGAACGAGGCCTACCCGATGCCGGCGATGCCCGAGGGCGCTCGCGAGGGCATCCTGCGGGGGCTCTACCGGCTGCGGCCGGCCCGCCAGCCGGGGAAGCACCGGGCGCAGCTTCTCGCCAGCGGGGCGATACTGCGCGAGGCCCTCGCGGCGCAGGCGCTGCTCGAGCGCTACGACGTGGCGGCCGACGTGTGGAGCGTGACGAGCTGGGGGCAGCTCCACCGCGACGGCCACGCCTGCGACCGCTGGAACCGGCTGCACCCGCTGGAGCCGCCGCGGGTGCCCTGGCTGACGCAATGCCTCGGGCCGGCGCCGGGGGTGGTGGTGGCGGCGAGCGATTACGTGAAGGCGCTGCCCGACGCGCTCGGCCGGTGGATGGGCGCCAGGCTGGTGACCCTCGGCACCGACGGGTTCGGGCGCAGCGACACGCGCGAGGCGCTGCGCGATTTCTTCGAGGTGGACGCGCGGTTCATCACCGTGGCGACGCTCGAGGCCCTGGCCCGCGACGGGGCGGTGGAGCCGGCGGTTGCGGCGCGGGCGATCGCCGATCTCGGCATCGACCCCGAGAAGCCGGACCCGGCGGTGAGCTGACGGGCGGCGCGGAACGCACGGCGCGACTTGCACGGAGAGAGACCGTTGGCGACAGAGGTCAGACTGCCGGAGCTGGGCGAGGGCGTGGAACGCGCCGACGTCGTGCGGGTGCTCGTGGCCCCCGGGGACATGGTGGCGGTCGATCAGCCGCTGCTGGAGATCGAGACCGACAAGGCGACGGTCGAGGTGCCGTCCCCGGCCGCGGGCACCGTGGCGGCGGTGGCGGTCGAGGCGGGCGCGACCCTCGCGGTGGGCGGGCTCATCGCTTCGCTCGAAGCTGATGGGGACGGGCCGGCGCCGGCCCATGCGCCCGCGGAGACGCAGACGGACGCCACGGCGCCTCCTTCTTCTCCGGCCGCCCCGGCAGCGTCCGCACCGCCACCCCCGGCGGCGCCGCCGACGTCCCCCCCGCCCGCGGCCGCTCCGACGCCGCCCGCCCCGGCCCCCGCGCCGACACCCCGGCGCCGTGCGCTGGCCGCCCCGTCGGTGCGCAAGCTGGCGCGAGAGATCGGCGTCGACATCGACGCAGTGGAGGGCTCGGGCGCCAACCGTCGGGTGAGCCTCGACGACGTCAAGGCGCACGCCCGACGCGCGATGGAGCAGTTGCGCTCCGCGTCCCGGCCCGCCGGTCCGGGACAGCCGCCCGCCCCCGCGCTGCCCGACTTCTCCCGCTGGGGGCCGATCGAGCGCACCCCGATGCGCAACGTGCGGCGGGCGGTGGCGAGGCGGATGAGCACGTCGTGGCAGACGGTGCCGCACGTCACCCAGCACGACCGGGCCGACGTCGGCGAGCTCGAGGCGGTGCGCCGCACCCTCAAGCGCACGTCGCCCGAGCTGCCCCTCACCGTCACCGCGTTCGCGGTCGCCGTCTGCGCGGCCGCGCTGCGGGAGTTCCCGCAGTTCAACGCGTCGCTCGACACCGCGCGCGGCGAGATCGTCTACAAGCGCTACGTCAACATCGGGGTGGCCGTCGACACCGAGCGGGGGCTCATCGTGCCGGTCATCCCCGAGGCGGACCGGAAGAGCCTCGCGGCGCTGTCCACCGAGGTCGCCGAGGTGGCGGCGGCGGCGCGCACCACCGGCCTCCCCCGCGAGCGGCTCGAGGGCGGTACGTTCACCATCACGAACCTCGGGGGCCTCGGCGGCACCGCGTTCACGCCCATCGTCAACCACCCCGAGGTGGCCATCCTCGGCATGTCCCGGTCGGCTCCGGCGCCGGTCTGGACCGGCGACCGGTTCGAGCCCCGGCCGATGCTGCCGCTGTCGCTGTCGTACGACCACCGCCTGATCGACGGCGCCGACGCGGTGCGCTTCCTCCGGTGGGTGGCCGAACGCCTGGAGCATCCGCTGCTGCTCGAGCTCCAGGATCCCGTCCCACCGGAAGGGAAGGGATAGGGTCGATGGTGGCGAGTCGAAGCTGATTCGCGGGCGAACATGATCGAGCTCGAGCACCTGACCAAGCGCTACGGCGACCAGGCCGTCGTCGACGACGTGTCGCTGTCGGTGGCCGAGGGGGAGCTGCTGGCGGTGCTGGGGGGGTCGGGCTGCGGCAAGACGACGACCCTCAAGATGATCAACCGCCTGATCGAGCCGTCGAGCGGCAGCGTGCAGGTCAACGGCGAGGACGTGACGGGGCTGCCTCCCCACGAGCTGCGCCGCCAGATCGGCTACGCGTTCCAGCAGGTAGGCCTGTTCCCCCACATGAGCGTCGCCCGGAACGTGGCCGTCACCCCGACCCTCCTCGGGTGGAGCGAGGCGGACGTCCGCCGCCGCGTCGACGAGCTGCTCGAGCTGGTCGAGCTCGACCCCGCGGCGGTCCGCGACCGGCGCCCCGACCAGCTCTCGGGCGGCCAGCAGCAACGCGTGGGGGTGGCCCGGGCGCTCGCGGCCCGGCCGCGGGTCATGCTGCTCGACGAGCCGTTCGGGGCCCTCGACCCCCTGACCCGGCAGCGGCTGCAGGAGTCGTTCGTGCGCATCCGGCGCCGGCTCTCGGTGACCGCGGTGTTCGTCACCCACGACATGGTCGAGGCGCTGGTGCTCGGCGACCGCATCGCGGTCATGCGCGCCGGCCGGCTCGTGCAGGTCGGCACCCCGGCCGAGCTGATGCGGTCGCCGGCCGACGACTACGTGCGGCAACTCGTCGACACGCCGTGCCGCGACGCCCGGGTCGTCGACGCGCTCCTCGCGGCCGGGGAGACTCCGGCATGAGCGGACAGCTCGCGCGGCTGCCCGGCGTCGGCGTCAACCCGACCGGGCACGACGGCGGGGACCCTGCGCATGAACGAACGGCTCGCGCCGCTGTCCGGCGCCGCCGGCAACCCGACCGGAGGTACCATCGAGGGTCTCTGCGCATGAGCGAACAGACCGCGCGGCCGACCGGCGTCGGCGACAACCCGACCGGGCACGACGGCGGGGGTCCTCACGCATGAGCGAACAGCTCGCGCTGCTGCCCGAGTACCTCACCGCCCACCTGCAACTGACCCTGCTGGCCCTGCTTTGCAGCACCGCGGTGAGCCTGCCGGCGGGGGTGGCGGTGACCCGCGTGGCGTGGCTCGAGCGGCCGGTCCTGGGGGCGGCCGCGGTCATCCAGACCGTACCCAGCCTTGCGCTGCTCGCGGTCATGGTGCCGCTGCTGGCGGGGCTGGGGGTGCAGAGCATCGGGTTCCTCCCCGCGTTCATCGGCCTGACCCTGTACGGCGTGCTGCCCATCCTGCGCAACACCGTCACTGGCATCGCCGGCGTCGACCCCGCCCTGACCGAGGCGGCGCGGGCCGTCGGCATGACCCCGTGGCAGCAGCTTCGCCGGGTCGAGCTGCCCCTCGCCATGCCCGTCATCGTGGCCGGGCTCCGCACCGCGACGGTGTGGACGGTGGGGGTGGCGACCCTTTCGACCCCGGTGGGGGCGACGAGCCTCGGCAACTACATCTTCAGCGGCCTCCAGACCCGGAACTACGCCTCCGTGCTCGTCGGCTGCGCCGCCGCCGCGGTGCTCGCCCTCGTCCTCGACGGGCTCGTGCGCTGCCTCGCGGCGGACGGGCGCGGGGGCCGGAAGCGGCAGGCGGCGGCCGCGGCGGGGGTCGCGGCGCTCTACCTCTACGCCGGCCTCACCCTCGCCGCCACCCTCATGCCCCGGGCCGACCGGCCGGTGGCCATCGGCGCCAAGACGTTCACCGAGCAGTACATCCTGGCCCACCTCATCGGCGGACTCGTCGAGGAAGAGACCGGGCGCGCGACGACCCAGCTCCAGTCGCTGGGGTCGATGGTGGTCTTCGACGCCCTCGCGGCCGGCGACGTCGACGTCTACGTGGACTACTCCGGCACCCTCTGGGCCAACGAGCTGGGCCGCGACACCGCCGGCGCCGACCGCGCCGCGGTGCTCGCGGGGGTCGCCGACCACCTCCGCGACGCCTACGGCATCGTGGTGGCCGCGACCCTCGGGTTCGAGAACGCGTACGCGGTCGCGATGCGGGCGGACGACGCGGAAGCGCGCGGCCTCGCCCGCCTGAGCGAGCTGGCCCGGGTCGGGCCGCAGTTGACGATGGGGGGCGACTACGAGTTCTTCTCGCGGCCGGAGTGGACCGCCATCCGCGACGCGTACGGGCTGCAGCTTCGCGAGCGCCGCACGATGGACCCCGCCCTGATGTACCAGGCGGCGGCCGAGGGGGCGGTCGACCTGATCAGCGCCTTCACCACCGACGGGCGCATCACGGCGTACAATCTGACCCTGCTCGAGGACGACCGCGGGGCGATACCGCCCTACGACGCCATGGTCCTGGTCAGCGCGCGGCTCGCCCGCGAGGCCCCGGACGTGCTGGCCGCCCTCGGCCGGCTCGACGGCGCCATCGACGCCCCCGCCATGCGGCGGATGAACCTGGCCGTCGACGAGCAGGGCGCCGACCCCGCGGAAATCGCCGCCGACTTCCTGCGGCGTCTTCGGGGGGAGCGCGCACCGTAGCCCGCGCGCGTCGCCGTAAGGCCGGCTGCGCGGAGGCCCCGCAGTAACGCGCTACTCGCGGGCAATGGAGATGGCCGCCTGCTGGCCTATCGGGAGCTTACGACGGGTCTCGATTAGCCTCCAGGTGACGGGGCTTCCATCGCCTCGACGAGTCGGTACACGTCCGACGAAGGATTGTCGTCGGGGAAGTCGGTTCCGTCTCCTTCATGCTTGGCGGCCAGCGCGCGGGCACGACGAACCGCGTCCGCTCGCCGGGGCATGTACACTGCGCCGTCCAGTTCCTTCCCCCTGCTCCCGTCATGGCGACGGCGCAATCTCCGGGCCTCGTCGTTGTCGAGCCACGCGGCGTGGTCCGCGAAGTGAAGCACGAGCCACAGCTCGAAACAGGGATTCGATATGGCGAGGCGGACGTCCTCCCGCTTGGCGCGCTCTTTGGCTTCGTGAAGACCGGGATGATTCCGGGGCCATTCGACATCGAAGACGCACCATACCTCGTCGACCTCGCTCTGTTCTCGAGGCCGTCGAACCCGGGCGTCAGCCGCGCGCTCGACCAAGGTCAGCGGTACCGCGCCGCTCTCTGCCGTGTCTATTCGGATATCCACCGAGGCCACGTCGCGAATGGCGGGCTCTCGCTTCAGCGCGTTGAAGTAGTCGGGCTCAGTCCTCTTGCCTTCGCAGAACACCAGGAAAGTCCGCCTGGGAGTGCGGGTACCAACCCTGCGCCCCAGCGACGTCCTCCCGCGACGCTTGCGTCCCGACCGGCTAGACCTGGTCATCGCGGAGGTCGGCAACGAGCCCCAGGGCTCGTCGGACTTCGGCCTGATCGACCTCCGGGACGGCTCCGAAACGGCCCTGCAGATAGGCTCTCTCCAGGTTCAGCGACTTCCTCACCCTCTCGCCTCGGAACTCGGCCAAGGCCACCAGGCCCGTGGCGCCGCCCGAGTCCTTCTCGGTGAGCCAGACCTCGTCGCGGTTCAGCGCGTTCAGGAGCGACGTGTCGTGCGAGGTGAACACGAGTTGGGCCCCGCGTGGATTCGTCTCGGGGTCCTGGAAGATCTCGAGCAATCGGACCGACAGCCGCGGGTGAAGGCTCGCGTCGATCTCGTCGAACACCAGGATCCGGCCGTCCCGAAGGGCCGCCAGCACCGGTCCCAAGAGATGAAACCAGGTTCGAGTCCCGGCCGATTCCTCGTCCAGATCGAAGGCGACCGGTTCATCGTGAACTCGGTGAACGAGACGAAGGCGGCGACGACCGGGACCTTCGGAATACCGGGAGGCTTCCTCGGCTATTTCATAGTCATCGATCCCGGGATCCGCGAACCGAAGCAGATTCAGGGCCGAGCGCAGCCTTGCGGACAGCGATCGAGCTTTGCGAGTCTCGTCGGATACCGCCCGATCGTCCTCGCTTCCTCCGACAAAGAGACGCATCGTACGGTTGCCGAAGAAACCGGGGTGGAACTTCCGCCGCCTCGTCCCCGAGATGGTCCGCACCGGACCGAGGAACGCCATTCCCGCGATCGCGTGTCCGACAGTCTTCACGTCGAAATCGGCTACTCTCCTGGCGGCGGAGAGCGCCAGCGTGGTCGGCGTCATCAACTCCTGTATGGCCCGCGCACCGACGAAGCCGCGGCGAAAGTCGATCTCCTGTCCCTCCCGAGTGAAGAGGCTTCGGCGTCGCCGTTCCGGATAGCTGTCGAGGCTCTCGTACAGCACGAGGGCGTCGTCGACCTCGAGCCGGTACGCGAACCTCACCCCGTCGACCACGATTTCGAGCTCGAAGGCCGACGGAGAGACCGGCCCCGGCCCGAACCTGTGGACATCGCGCGGGATGTCGTCTTCCCAGCCCCGAAGTGACCCGGCCACCGCCGACGACAGCCAGGCGATCGCGTCGAGCACGTTGGACTTGCCCGAGGCGTTGGCTCCGTAGATGCCGGCGACCGTCAGCACGCGTTCCGACAGGCGATCGAACCCCCGGGTCGCCGCCCGATTCTCGTCGACGGCGATCATCGACAGCTCTACCGGCTCGAGAATCGAGCGGTGGTTGGCAACCTGGAATCGCAGCAGCACGATGCTAGTCTAGCGCAAGAGCGGCACTCTCGTACCGATTCTCGCAAATATCGTGCAAGATCGAGCATGAGCGAGCATGTAGTCAACTGACGGCCACAGGGCGATCAGGTCCTTCGTCTACGAGTTGCTCCCCGTCGCCGAAAGCGCTCTGATGGTGGTGCTCCTTCTTGCTCGCGTAGTTGGCGTGGGCGTAGAAGTCGACGTCGGAGGGCGTCGTGTACCCGAAGTTGCCGAACAGCTTCAGGTCGTCGTCCACCTCCGGCGCGCCCCATATCTGCGGCGCCTCCGAGGCGATGGCGGTGTTGCCGGCCGCGATCAGCGCGATCGCGTCGCTGCGGGGCGCGGCGCGGTTGGTCCCGTTCGACTCGCCGTACTCCAGGCTCAGGTTGGCGAAGCCGGCCGCGCCGAGCGGGAGGCCGACGTTGCCGGCCAGCCGGTACGACTCGCCGTCGCCGCCGCCGAACAGGCCGGTGTCGAGCTCCAGCGACCCGCCCGAGGCGGCGTCCTTGAGCTGGAAGTTCATCACCCCCGCGATGGCGTCGGAGCCGTACTGGGCCGCCGCGCCGTCCCGCAGCACCTCGACCTGCCCGAGGGCGATGGCCGGGATGGTCGAGATGTCGGGGGCCTGCGAGCCGTACGCCACCCCGTTGCCGCCGTGCCAGTCGATGATCGACGAGCGGTGGCGCCGCTTGCCGTTGACCAGGATCAGCGTGTGGTCGGGCGCCAGGTTGCGCAGCATGGCCGGCCGGACCACCGTCGACGCGCCGCCGATGGGCTGGGTGTTGACGTTGAACGACGGGATGACGGTGCGGAGCTGCTCCTTCAGGTCGCCCGCGCCCTGGCGGCCGAGATCCGCCGCCGACAGCACGTCGACCGGCACCGACGATGAGGTGACCGTCCGCGGCTCGGCGCGCGAGCCGACGACCACCGTCTCGTCGGCGAACCCCGCGAGCAGGCCCTGCAGCTCCTCGGGCGACAGCCCCAGCGCCTCGACCTCGGCCGGGTCATGCCGAGGGCCCGACCCAGCTCGTCGACCAGCGTCTCGGCCCGCTCCGCGGTCGGCTCCTGCCGGCTCTCGGGCCGAGCGGCTGCGAGCGCGTCCGCGGCGAACGCCAGCGCCAGCAGCGCGGTCGCGAACCGCCGCCAGGGGGCCCTGCTGCGCATACGTTCTGCAGGCTGCAGAACCCGCCGCGGCTCTCCCGCCCGCTGCCGGAACCGGCGAGAGAACACCACGGCCGAGATCGAGGTGACATGCGGCAGCGCGCCGGCGTCCATCTATCCGGTTTGCCTGGAATCCAACAGCGAGCCAGACGACGCGCGTGTCATGGCTGGCGTCACGGAGACAGGCTCTCACCCCGCGGACGCGCGCGTCAAGGCGCGGAGGGCGGATGTGCGCGTCGAGGCGCGTGGACTGGCCGTAGAATGATGCCATGTGCATCCTGGTCCGGAAACCGCCGCCCGGGGCCGAGCGTGCCGGCCGGCCGCCCCCGCGGGGAGCCTGCACGCGTCTTCGGCGCAGACTCCGACGCCCACGCCTTCGCGCCCCGTTCATCGCGCTGACCGCTCTCCTGATCGCCGCGCCGCTCGCCGCCCAGGACGGGGCGGGCCCCATCCCCAGGGTCGCGCCGAGCGGACGGGTGACGACGAGCGTGACCTTCGACGGGCGCGTCCTGCGCAACGGCGGGTGGTTCACCTACACGCCGTCCCACTCGGGCCCGTCGCGCATCACCATCGACTACGGCCAGCCGCACGGGCGCGACCGCGCGATCTTCGGGGAACTGGTGCCCTACGGCGAGGTGTGGCGCCTGGGGGCGAACTGGGCCACCCGGCTGACCCTCGACTTCGACGTCCGCTTCGGCGAGCTCGACGTGCCGCGAGGCGAGTACACGCTGTTCATGCTCCCGCGCGAGGACGGGGGCGAGCTGATCGTCAACCGCCAGACCCGGCAGTGGGGCACCGAATACGACCCGTCGTTCGACTTCGGCCGAACGCCGATCCGCCGGCGGGGGCTGGCCGAGCCGGTCCGGAGCCTGGCCGTCACGCTCGAACCCGACCTGCCGGCCGAGGAGGGCGCCGTCCCCTCCGGCACGCTCCGCGTCACCTGGGGAGAGGCGGAGTACTTCACCGAGTGGCGGATGCTCTGGCCGTAAGGGAGAGATTCCCTGCTGCATTCCACCGGCGATGCATCCCGCGCGGCCGCGCGCGCCCTCAAGGGCGGCTTCGAGGCGAGCCTCGATCAATGCGGGTGACCCGGCCGGCATCGCCGTCGACCCTGAGCCGGTCGCCGTCGGCGATCAGGCGCATGGCGTCGCGCACGTTGACCACCGCCGGCAGCCCGAACTCGCGGGCGACCACGGCGCCGTGCGACAGGTAGCCGCCGGTCTCCGTCACCAGCGCCGAGGCGCGCAGGAACAGCGGGGTCCAGCCGGGGTCGGTAGAGGGCGCCACGAGCACGTCGTGCCGGCGCATCCGGCCGCCGTCATGGGGCGTGCGCAGCACGCAGGCGACGCCCTCGGCCGCCCCCGGTGCGGCCGCCACGCCGTCCCACGCGTCCCCTTCCGGCGCGGGTGCAGCCGCCGCGGCCCCCCGGGGGTGCGCGCCCGCCGCCGACGGCGATTCCTCGATCACGCCGGGAAGATCCAGCTCCTGCTGGGCGGCCAGGGTCGCCTCGCGGTCGCCAACCAGCGCGCGCGCGCCGGTCCCGTCCCAGGCCCCCGTCAGCCACGCTTCGATCTCGAAGATGCTCAGGTGAAAGGCCTCGCGCGCGGCGTCGATGCGGCCCGCCGCCTGCATCCGCCGCCCCACCTCGAGCCAGATCCGCCGGAGGAGGGCAACCGCCGCCGCCGACCCCGACTTGGCGTTCTCCCGCAGCGCGGCGCCCCGGCGGGCGCGAGCCAGCATCCGCCGCGCAATCGGCCGGAGCCAGGCGGGGACCGTGGCGAGGTCCGCTTCCGCCCGCCGCCGCACCCCGGCCGCTCGCGACCGGGGGTCGCGCGCCGGCGGGTGGTCGAGGTGGAAGCGCACCTGCTCGAGCACGTAGCGCGGATCGTCGGCCCAGCGGGGGCCGGCGATCTCCATCTCGAAGACCGCCCGGTGGCCGTACCGGTCCAGGTAGTCCTCCATCGCGATCCGGAACGGGGCGTCCGCCGGCAGCCTGCGCCAGGCGAACGGGTCGGGATCGCGCAGCGCGGCCACCGCGGCGGGGTCGCCCGCGGCGCCGTCGGCGAGCTCGCGGACGCGATACCCGTGCTCGGCGCTGGAGACCTCTCCCGACGCGGCGAGGAGACGGCTGACCAGCGACCGTGCGTCGTCGCCGGCGACCCGGTCGAGCACGTCCGTCAACAGCTTCACCCAGAGGCCGTAGTAGGTGGCCGCGAGCTGGAGGACCGGCTGATAGTCGACCCCCAGGGCCAGCAGGTCGCGGAACCGCGCCAGCAGACTGTCGTCGCCCAGGGTCGAGAGATCGGTCGCGCGGCCCTCCCGGCATCGCCGGATCAGCGCGTCGATCCGGGGCGGGGCGTCCCGGTGGAAGCGCCGGAGGCGGCGCAGCAGCCGGAGGGACCGTCGCAGGCGCGCAGGGCCGGCGCGCCCGAGGAGCGGGTGTCCGTCGGGCACCGGGATCTCCGGCTGGAACCCTCCCATGGTGTGGTTCGTCTCGGCCGGAAGGATGCCGATCGAGTCGTAGAGGCTCCACTGCAGGCTGTCGAGGTCGAAGTAGGGGCGCCCCCCGAATCGACGCAGCACCTGCATGCCCGGCGGCAGCGGATAGCCCGCCACCTGCGCCGAGGCGTAGACGACGGCCTGCGCGCTCGCATCGAGCAACGACCACGTCGCCACCGTCAGCGGCCGGGGAAGCGAGTCCCGGATGTTGGCGTCCGACCAGGTCGGGGCCGCGGTGGGAACGCCGGGAAAGGTCCAGCGGGGCAGCCGGGTCACGGGACGGGACTGGAGCATCCAGAACGTCCGGCCGTCCCAGGCCCACTCCACGTCCTGGGGCGTGTCGCCGTCGCCGAGGGCCCAGTGGACGCGCACGATGACGGCGGCCAGCGCCTCGATCTCGCGGTCGTCGAGGATGGGGGCGCCGCCCGCGGCATCCAGCCGGGTGACATCGGCCTCCGGGCCGGACCGGCGAACCGCGTACCGCTGCGGCGCGACCGTCCCCCGGACGACGGCGTCGCCCAGCCCCGCCGCCAGCTCGATCGTCACGACCTGCCGCTCGCCCGTCACCGGGTCGCACGAGAAGGCGACGCCCGCCGCCACCGGGCCGTCGCGCGGGTCGCCGACCATCTCGCAGATCACCGTCGCGCACGGCGTGGCGTCGTCGGCAACGCCCAGCCGCCGCCGATAGGCGACGGCGCGCGGGGTCCACAGCGACGCGAAGCAGCGCGCCACCGCCTCGCACACCGCGTCGAGCCCGGTCACCCCGAGAAAGCTCTCGTGGACGCCGGCGAACGCCGCTCCGGCCCCGTCCTCGGCCGCGGCCGAGGAGCGGACCGCGAGCGGCCGGCCTTCCAGCCCGGCCTCGTTCAGGAACCGGCCCACCGCCGCGCGGGCGGCCGGAGGCAGGCCCGTCCGCACGACGAGGTCGCGGAGCGCGGCGAGACGCGCCTGCACTTCGTCGCCGCCGACTTCGTCCGGGGTCACCGCCGCGAGCGGCGCGGCCAGGGCGGCGACGTCCGGCGTGCGGAACAGCTCGGCGTAGACGGAGGCGGCCACGACGCCGCCGCGCGGCACCGCGAAGCCGTACCGCGCGAGCCGGGCGAGGTTCCAGCCCTTGCCCCCGGCCGCCGCGGAGCCGGCGTCGAACGCCTGGTCCCAGGTGAGCACGCGCTCTTGCCGGTGCGCTTCGGGGGTGTCCCGCGGTCGTCCGTCGGCAGGGAGCCGGCCCCGTCCGGCTCGTCTCTCATTCACAGCTTCGGAGCGCCTCCGCGGGGTCCGTGGACGCCGCCCGTCGGGCGGGAATCCAGCATGCCAGGGCAGCCAGGAGCGCCAGCCCGCCGGCGACCGCCGCCAGCGTGACCGGATCGAGCGGGGCAACGTCGAACAAGACGGCGGTCAGGGCGCGCGTTCCCAGGGCGGTCGCGGCGAGACCCGTCACCACGCCCGCCGCCGCGATGCGCAGCCCTCGCCCCGCGACGAGGCGTCGCAGCGCGCGCGGGCTCGCCCCCAGGGCCGAGCGTATCGCCATCTCGACCCGCCGCTGCCTCGCGTCGAACGACACCGTGCCGAACAGGCCGACCGTGATCAGCGCGAGCGTCACCAGTCCGAAGGCGGTCGATACCTGCACGGCAAGCCGTGGGCGGGCGAGTTCCGCGGCGAGCAGATCGGCCATCGGCGTCAGCGTGTCTATCGGTATCGACGGCTCTATGGCCCGAATCGTGTCCCGCACGGAGGACAACAGCGTCGAGGGCGGCCGCCCGGTGCGAATGGCGAGGTTGCCGGGCTGGAAGTGGAACGACTGCGGGGCCGGATAGTAGACCGTCATCCAGTCGTTGGTGAGCTCGCGGTACCTCAGGTCGGCGGCGACCCCCACCACCGTCGCCCACTCGAACCGCGGGCTGATGCGGACCCGCTTGCCGATCGGCTCCTCGCCGGGCCAGTAGTGTCCCTCCACTCAGGCTCGACAATCGAGCTCGGACGTGCGCCTCCACGCCAACCGCTGTCCGAACGCGCCCTCCCTTGCCGGCGCGCACCGCGTGACCTGGCCCGCCAATCGTCGCCTTCCGCTCCCCTTGGCGCCCCAACCAACCTCCAGGAGTCCGCGCCGTTCCACTACGCAGACTCCTGGCCCACCAATCGTCGCCTTCGCCTCCGCGCCGCGCCCAAACCGGCCCTTCAGGAGAACTTCTGCGGCGCAGACTCCTCGCCCGCCAATCGTCGCATTCCGCTCCCCTTGGCGCCCAACCGACCCTCCAGGAGTCCGCGCCGTTCCACCGCGCAGACTCCTACTCCGCCCGCAGGGCGATCATCGGGTCGAGCCGGGCGGCCCGGCGCGCGGGAATCGCCGAGGCGGCCAGCGCGGTGACGACGACGGCGGCGGCGACCGACGTGAACGTGACCGCGTCGTAGGGACCGACGCCGTAGAGCAGCGAGGCGAGGCCGCGGCCGGTCGCGGCCGCCGCCGGCAGCCCCGCCGCCAGCCCCGCCCCGGTGACGGCGACGGCGCTCCGCAGGACGAGCCGGACGAGCCGGCCCGGCGACGCCCCGACGGCGGCGCGGATGGCCAGCTCCTGCCGCCGCTCGACGACGGCCCGGGCCAAGGCGCCGAAGAGGCCGACCATCGCGACAGCCAGCGCGAGGGCCGCGAAGCCGGCCGCCGGCAGGGCGCGCAGCCGCCGCCCGGCGATCGAGCTGGCAACGTGGTCCTCCAACGACAGCACGTTCGGGACGGGCAACGACGGATCCAGGGTGCGGATGAGGTCGCGAACCGCCGGGGCCAGCGCCATCGGGTCGCCGGTGGTCCTCACCACGAGGTGGGACACGCCGGTGGGCACCCGTGGCCACGGGACGTAGAACGAGCCGGCCCGCGGCGCCGCGAGCCCCGCGTACTTCATGTCGTCGACGACCGCGATGACCGGCGCGCGCCGCGCGATGCCGAGCGCGGGCATGGCGCCATACGGCAACGGACGGGGGAGGGGGGCCTCGGGGGCCTCGCTAGGGTACACGAAACGCGCGGCGGTCTCGCTCAGCATCACGGGAGACGTTTCCGCGAGGTTGTCGGCGACGTCGAACCGGCGCCCCTCCCGCAGCCGCGTACCCAGCGCCGCGAAGTAGCCGCGGGTGACCGCGCCGAACGACAGGACGATCTCGCGCCTCGACACGGCGCCCCGGTTGTCCTCGTAGACGAACTCCACCGACACGGGATCATCGTCGGGAGGCAGCACGCTGCCCACCCCGGCCGCCTGCACCCCCGGCAACCCCCGCACCCGTTCCAGCAGGGCGTCGACGAACGCGGTCTGCGATTGCGCGCCGTCCTCGATGAACGATGTGTCTGCGAGCAGCAGCCGCGCCGTCAGCGCCTGCCGCGGATCGAAGCCGGCCTCTTCGTCGAGCAGCCGTTCGACGGTGCGGACGAGCAGTCCGGCGCCGCTCAGCAGCACGATCGACAAGGCGATCTGGCCGGCCACCAGGCCCGCCCGCAGTCGTCCGGCGGCCCGCGAGCCGGTCGCCGACGGGCCGCCGCGCAGGGCGGCGGCGTCACCGCGCGCCGCCCCCGCGCGGCGCGGGGTCACGGCCCCGGCGACGGAGGCGCCGCCGCACGCCACGCCGACGAGCAGGGTCAGCACGAGGCCGGCGAGGACGACCGGCGGGTCGAGGGCGAGGGCGCCGACGCCCGGCATCACGCCGGCGGCCGCGGCCGCGAACAGCCGCAGGCCGGCCCAGGCCGCCGCGAGGCCCAGCACCAGCCCGCCCGCGGCCATCGCCAGACCCTCGACCAGCGCGGCCCGGACCAGGCGGGCCAGCCCCGAGCCGAGGGCGATGCGGACGGCGAACTCGCGTCTGCGGGCGGCCGAGCGTCCGACGAGGAGCGTCGCCGCGTTCGCGCACGCCACGACGAGCACGAGCAGGGCCGCCGCCACCGACACCCGCAGGACGGGCCGGACGTCGCCGAGCAGCCTCTCCTCGACCGGTGTGACCGCTGCGCCCCACCGGTCGACGCCGGGGACGCCGCGGGCGGCGAGGTCCTCGCGGACGATCCGGGCGGCGTCGTCCCGAACCTGGGCGAGGGAGACGCCGTCCCGCATGCGCCCCACGGTGCCGAGCTCTCCCCTGAAGTCCGGCCGGTCCGCCACCCAGGCGTCGACCTCGGGCGACGGGAACGCGAACCCCGCGGGCATCACGGCGGCCACGTCGTAACGGCCGTCCCCGATGGTCACCGTCTGACCGACGGCGGGTCGGCCCGTCTCGTCCTCGACGCCGCGGGCCAGCGCCGCGCTGACCACGGCCCGGCCGTCGCCGTCGGCGAGGCGCGGCACCGCGCCCTCCACCGCGGGCACGCCGATCACCTCGAAGAAGTCCCCGCTGACGGTGGCCACCTCCCTGACGCGCGTCGGCCCCGCCCCGCGCACCACGCGCTCCCGCGCGTTGTGGCCCGCCACCCGGACCGTCCTGAGACGACGGTTCCACTCGTCGATCCGGTCGAGCGCCACACCGGATTCCCCGCCCCACGTCGGATTCACCTGGGCCACCGTGACCAGCCGGTCCGCGGCCGGGTACGGCAGCGGGCGCCACAGAACCCCGTAGGCGACGGCCAGCACCGCGGCGTTCAGGCCCAGACCCAGGGCGAGCATGCCCACCGTCAGCACCGTCACCCCCGGCTGCCGGACCAGGGAGCGCGCCGCGTACCGGACGTCGTGCAGAATCGACTCGAGCATCGGAAACCCCGCCTGGTCCCTGAGCGACTCCCGGACCTGGACGACCCCGCCGAACTTCGCCCGGGCCAGGCGACGGGCTTCGGCGGGGACGTTCCCGTCGCGGACGTACTGGTCGGCGAGCAGGTCGAGGTGCATCTCGATCTCCTGCTCGGCCTCCCGCGCGAGGCGGCGGCGCGCGCAGAGGTCCCGCACGCGCGACACGAACGCGACGACGGCTCGCCACGGACTCATGGGTCGGGTGAGAGCCGCAGGAGGCGCGCCATGACCCCGGCGATGCGCTCCCAGTCCTCCGTCTGGGCCGCGAGCCGGCGGCGCCCTGCCGCGGTGATGGCGTAGAACCGGGCGCGCCGGTTGTTCTCCGAGCGCCCCCAGCTCGCCGCGATCCAGCCCTGCTGCCGCAGCCGCAGGAGCGACGCGTACACCGTCCCCTCGTTCAGGTGCAGCAGGTCGTCGCTGACCTGCTCGATGCGCCGGGCGATGCCGTAGCCGTGCCGCGGCCCCATGACGTCGAGCGTCTTGAGCACCATCAGGTCCAGGGTGCCCTGGAGCACGTCGGTCCGGCCCTCTCCTATGGCCATCGCATAGAACTATGCGCCAGGACTTGGCGACTGTCAACAAGCACGCACCGACGAGCAACCGCGTTGTCGCGCAGCAGTGGCGGAACCTGAGGGTCCCGGACTCGGCTGCACCGTCACCGCCGCGGGAACGAGGCTGGAACGAGGTTCGGCCGCCTCACCGCCCGCCAGTGCCCCAGGCGCTCGGGACGCGGCCGGGTCCTCCCGGTACAATCGCGTCGAACGACCGCAACGAGATCGAAGCCAGCGCCCCGGAGTCCGTGTCAATGCGAGTCGCCACGTCCGGCCAGCCCCGCCCGCCCCGAAGACGAGAGCGCCGCCTCCTCGTCGGTCTGTCCGCGGGCGTCGTGATCGCGGTCGTGGGCTACTGCGCGGTGTCGATGTTCGTCGCCGACCGGCTGACCAAGCCGTACCGCCGCCCCCTCGCCTCGTCGCCGGTCGCCCTCGGCCTGTCCTACGAGGACGTGACCTTCTCAAGCACGGTGGACGACACCGTCCTGCGCGGCTGGTTCCTGCCGGTCGAAGGCAGCGACCGCGCCGTCGTCGTCGTCCACGGTCGCAGCTCGAGCCGCACCGGCGACCTCGGCGAGCTGGTGGCGCAGGCGGCGGCGCTCGTCGCCGGCGGCTACAACGTGCTGCTGTTCGACTTCCGCGCGCACGGATGGTCCGACGGCACGCGCTACACGCTGGGCGCGGACGAGCAGGGGGACGTGCTGGGAGCCGTCGCGTATCTCGGGGGCCGGGGGTTCGCGCCGGACCGGACGGGATTCTGGGCGCACTCGATGGGCGCGGCCACCGTCCTGCTCGCGGCCGCCGCGTCGCCAGACGTGCGCAACATCGTCGCCGACAGCAGCTTCGCCCGACTCGAGGACCTGCTGGCACGCGAGCTGCCGAGAGAGAGCGGACTGCCCGGCTTCTTCAATCCCGCCATCCTCTACTTCGGCCGCGAGCTGTTCGGCCTCGACACGAGGATTCTCAACCCCGAGGAGGCCGTCGCGGGCCTGCCGCCCCGCTCGCTGTTCGTCGTCCACGCCGAGGCGGACGGGCTCATCCCCGTCGACCACGCCCGGCGCATCGCCGCCGCCGCCGGGCCGGCCGTCTGGGACCTCTGGATCTTCCCCGGGTCCCGCCACGACCGGATCTGGTCGGCCGCCCCCGAGCTGTACCGCTCGCGCGCGCTGGCGTTCTTCGACGAGAGGCTCCACTGAGCCGCTCCGGCTCGTTGGCCGCGCTCGGTCGACGAACCTCGAACGCTGGCTGTCAGCGCAAGATGAAATCAGGCTCCATTGACGAGAGGCTCCACTGAGCCGCTCCGGCTCGTTGGCCGCGCTCGGTCGACGAACCTCGAACGTTGTTCTGTCAGCGCAAGAAGCTGGTGTGGACAATCAGGCGCCATTGGTCGCGCTCGGTCGACGAACCTTGAACGAGGCCCGCCTGCATTCAGGGATATGCACCAGCCTTTGAACAAGGGGCCATGGCCAGCCTGGAAGAACGGCGTCGCCTCGGGTGGTACGCTACCCCCCCGGGGGGACGATGGCGACCGGCAAGCCTGACGTCGCCGTCTGGTCGCGCAAGCCGGGAACCGGACGCGACGACCACCCTGGAGTCGGAGAGGTACGACATGACCACGGTCAGGCTGCTGCCGTACGTGGACGGGCCCGACCCGGAGCTGCGTTATCCGCTAAGTGGGGACTACGACGTCGAGGAGTACGTCGACGTCCCCGACGACGTCGCCCGACGCATCCTGGAGCGTACCGGCAAGCTGGAGATCCAGGCCCGCTATCCGCGCCTGCTGCCGGCCGAGCGATTCAGCGACAACACTCCGGACCGGCGGGCCGCCGAGACCATCCGGGCGGCGACGGCGCCGGAAGAGACCGGCGAGAACAGCACCGCCGTCTGGATGCACATCGTCAACTGCTGCGCCGGCTGGAAGGTACAGCCCACGGCGAAGGACTTCTGCGACGCGGTCCGGGCGGAGACGCCGACCGCGCGCCAGAAGGCGCTGCTCCAGACCTGGGCGGCCGAGGCGACGCCGCTCCTGATGATGAGGGCGAGAGCCGAGGGCGCGTACACGTGGCGGAGTCTGGCCGGGGCCCTCCACCGGGCAGGCCTGACACGGGCGCCGGCGACGCTCTTCCTGAACACCAGGGCACTGCCCAGACCCGGGCACGAGGTTCCCGAGTACCCGCCCGACGCACGCTGACGAGGAGTCCAGGGACACGAAGGCGGAACGCAACACGACCGATGGAGAACCTGACGCTCCCCGAGCCGGTGCGAACGACGTGGGAGAGAACCCGGGACGTCGTGAAGAACGCGATCGCGCGCATCGCGCCCGGTGAACGCTACTGTCTCGGCGGGGGCACCGTGCTGGCGGCGCGGTGGCGGCACAGACAGAGCTTCGACGTCGACATCCAGACGCCGGAACACGTGAGAATCGAGCTCCTGGCCGGTGAAGCCGGAGAGGAGCTGCGACAGCGAATCAACGACCTCGGGGGACGGTCGGGCATCGACGAGCACGCCAACATCTACAGCGGATGGCTCCCGAGCCGGGACCGGTACGCGAGAGAGGCGGTTCAGATCTGGGGGCGCGAACCGGGCATCGGTGGAGGCGAAACGGAAGCCATCGTCGACGGACGGCGGGAGTGGACGCTCGGAACGACCCAGATCCTCGACGGGAAGCTGGCCCGGGCCGACAAGCGGACCGTCCGCGACATGTTCGACCTCTGGATGGCCGCAAGAAAAGCGCCCGGGGCGCTCGAAGACGCGGTGAACGCCCAGTCACGACGGAGCATCCTGATCGTGACGGACGACTGGGCGGACCGGCGGGAAGAGACCGAGACGTGGGCCCGAATCGCGCTGCGGGGAGTCAGCCGGGCGGACGAGCTGCGCTTCCCCGAGCTGGGGCGGCTGGCGGCGGAGGCGGTCGGCAACGCCCGTTACCGGGAGCTCGCGATAACCGCCGGAAGCGACCGAATCACGACACGGACGACGACCGTGGGCGGAGCCCGCAGAAGGCGAACGACGACGCCCGACCGAGCCGGGGTCGACTTCGAACGATGGGGCCTGAACGCGCACCTGAGCGCACGAGACATGGACATGGCCTCGGTGCTCGCCGCAGCCCGACAGGCCGCCCGACACGCGGAGGAAACGACGGTGGTGGCCGAGAACGACGAGGAGATCACCTGATCGCCGCCCGGGGTGCGGCCCCCGCCGCGCGGGCCGAAGCCGCCGCTCTCGCCGATGGCGGCGTGGAAGAGGCCCGGCGGGGATGCCTTGCCATGGAGTCGGGTGCGGACGCTGGCTGTCAGCGCAAGAGGCTGGTGTTGAAATCAGGCTCCATTGGTCGCGCTCGGTCGACGAACCTTGAACGAGGCCCGTCTGTATTCAGGGATATGCACTATCCTTGAATATGGAGGAACCGTGGCCAGCCTGGAAGAACGGCGATGGGAGGGCGACCCTGCCGGGTTGACCCGGCGCGACCGCCGGCCGTGCACGTACCCGGTCTACCGGCCCGACCGATTGGCTGGCCGCCGGTTCGTCCTGGATGGGGACGTCGCCGCCGACGTCACCGACGCCGAGGCCGCGCTCCTGACGCTCGACGCGTCGGCGGCCGCCCTCGCGGGCACCGAGGCCCTGGCCCGCCTGCTGCTCCGCGCCGAGTCCGTCGCCTCGTCCCGCATCGAGGGCCTGGAGGTGGGCGGACGGCGTCTGCTCCGCGCGGACGCGGCGCGCCAACTCGGCGAGACCTCGCGCGACGTGACGGCCTTGGAGGTGCTGGGCAACGTCGACGCCATGGTATGGGGCATCGACGCCGTCGAGCCCGGCGGAGCGGTCACCCTTCACACGCTGCTCGAAGCACACCGCCGCCTCCTGGCGGGAACGCGCCTGGAGAGCCACGTGGGACGGCTGCGCACCCTGCAGAACTGGATCGGAGGCAGCGCTTACAACCCCTGCTCCGCCGAGTTCGTGCCGCCTCCGCCCGAGGCGGTGACCGGCCTGCTGGACGATCTGCTCGCCTTCTGCAACGACGACGCGCTCCCGGCCCTCGCCCAGGCCGCCATCGCCCACGCGCAGTTCGAGACGATTCACCCCTTCGTGGACGGCAACGGGCGCGCCGGCCGGGTGCTGATCCACCTGGTCCTGCGGCGGCGCGGCCTCGGGCTTCGCGTCCTGCCCCCGGTGTCCCTCGTCCTGGCGACATGGTCGCGGGACTACATCGACGGTCTGACCGGAACGCGCTACACCGGCCCGCCCGACTCCGCAGAGGCCCACACCGGCACCAACCGCTGGATCGCGCTGTTCGCGTCGGCGTGCCGCCGCGCGGTGGAGGACGCCACCCGGTTCGAAGCGCACGGGCGCGCGCTGCAAGCATCCTGGATCGAGCGCGCCGGCCACCCCCGCCGCGATTCCGCGTCGCGCCGGCTCATTGAGGCCCTGCCGGCCGCGCCCGTCCTCACCGCGTCCACCGCGGCGGCCCTCATCGACCGGTCCTTCCAGGCCGCCGGCCAAGCGATAGACCGCTTGGTGGTCGCCGGCGTACTCACCCAGGCCAACGCGGGCCGCCGCAACCGCACCTTCGAGGCGCCCGAGCTGATCGATACCTTCACGGCCCTGGAGCGCCAGCTCGCGAGCCCCGCCGGCGACACGCGAGTCTCCGTCCCCGCCCGCCGCGTGCCCCGGCGGCAGTAGGACGTCTGCCATCGAGACTTCCCTCCCGCGCTTGGGCGCTCCGAAGGTACCGGCGGCACGGCACCTTCGACGCTCGGCCTGCGGCCGGCGCACCACTCCGAGACCGCGGAAAGGACCACAGGGATCAGGACACCGGATTCAATCGAGCGGCCTCAAGACGCGAAAACCGATGCCGTAGCTCCGGTGCCCGCGGCGGGCCGATCTGCGCACGCCGGGCCGGCGCAAGCTCGTATGCGGAAAGCTGGTATGGCTGCTCCAAGAGCCCCCCTTCATCACACGGCGACCGCAGTCGCCCTCCCGGCAATCCGCCGTCCACTCCCACGCGTTCCCGGCCATGTCCGACAGGCCCAATCGGTTCCAGCCTGAATGGCCCACCGGACACGTTCCGAGGTTCCCCGTACGTCGGTAGTAGCACCCGTGGGGAGACCCGGCCGCCGCGGCGTCCCACTCGGCCTCGTTCAGCAACCGATACGCCACACCCGTCCTGTCGCTCAGCCACGACACGTACGCCTGCGCGTCGTCCCAGCTCACGCACACCACCGGATGCCGATCCGTCTGCCCGAGAAACCCGCGCTCCCCCCACGTACGGCGGCGATGATCGCAGGCGGGCATGCCGCCTCCCGTCGCCGACAGGAATGCGCGATACTCGCCCACCGTAACCTCGTAGCGCCCCAGGGCCAGACCGCCGCCTGGAAGCACCACCATCTCCGGGCAGACGTCGCAGTCCTCGAACATGTCGCCCGCCCGGCGTGGCGACGCGGCGGTGGGCTCGGACGGATCGTCGAGCGCCGCCGCGCCCACGGGCGTCTGCGCAGCGGCCGCCGCCGCAGTCAGGACCGCGCACGCGACAACCCACCTGCCCATGACGACGTTCATCTCCCACCCCATTCGGATCCCCAAGACTGATTGGCGTTCTTCCTTTCCTCGATCTTCTGGTAGCCATCCGCCGGCCCTCACTCTCCCCCTTCCCGCTGCGCCGCGTAGTATCGGTCGAAGAAGTCGAGGCGCTCCTTGCGGATGCCCCGCTCGACGGTGATGGTGTCGCCGATGTGGAGGGCGGCGTCGGCCTCGGGGTCGTAGGCGGGCCACTCGGGCAGCCCCTCGCCGTTCGGGTCGCCGGTGGCGGCCATGTTGACCCAGTACGAGGCGAGGATGTCGGAGAGCCGCCGGTCGGTGTCGGTGTAGTCGCGGTTGGCGTAGGGGTGGGGGCTGACCCCGAAGTTGTCGAACACGTAGGGGATCTCGGCCGTGTGGTACGCGCCGTAGCGGTCGGCATCGGGGGCCGGGGGGACCCGGCTGAAGAAGTACAGGTAGGCCGGCGACGAAACCGTCTCCATCATGCGGGCCCAAGTCCGCATCTCCCAGCCGAAGGTGGCGTCGGTGCCGCTGGCCATCCGGGCCTGCCGCGCCTCCTCGTCGGTCTCCGCCGGGAACGTCTCGAGAAGCGCGTCGGCGTGCTCGCCGTACTCGTTGCGTATCGTCTCGCGGTACTGCTCCACGGTCTCGGCCCCCGCGGCGCCGCCGAGCATGGTCATCTCGTCGGCGTTCGAGCCGACGATGACCGGCACGTCGTGCTGCCGCCCCGCCGCGAAGATGTCGTAGACGGTGTCGGGGAAGACCCAGCCGTCGACGTTCGCCGTCGACCGCACCAGCTCCGGCGCGACGCCCTGCACCGCGTCCGCGCCCGCGGCCCGCATGGCCTCGAGCGACGGCGCCGCGCCGTCGCCGAGCAGGGCCTCGACGAAGCGCTCGCCGGCCGCCTCGATCTCCGCCCGGGGCGCGGCCCCGCCCCGCGGGCCGAAGCCGCCGCCGCTCTCGCCGATGGCGGCGTGGAAGAGGCCGCGCGCGAGCGGCGTCGCCATCAACTGGTTGACGCTCCACGATCCGGCCGACTCGCCGAAGATGGTCACGCGCGACGGGTCGCCTCCGAACCCCGCGATGTTCCGCTGGATCCAGCCGAGGGCGGCGACCTGGTCGAGGAGACCGTAGTTGCCCGACGCCCCGTGCTCGGACTCGGCGCTCAGCAGCGGGTGGGCGAGATAGCCGAACGCCCCGAGGCGGTAGTTGATGGTCACCAGCACGACGCCGCGCTGGGCCAGCCTCGTCCCGTCGTAGGTGATGTCGGCGCCGTTGCCGATGGCGAGGCCGCCGCCGTGGATCCAGACCAGCACGGGGGCGCGGTCGTCCGGCCCCGCCGCCGTCCAGACGTTCAGGTAGAGGCAGTCCTCGTCCATGCGGTCGACGCCCGCGTCGTAGAACGTCTGCACCGCGGCGGGCAGCGGGTTCTGCATGCACGCCGGCGCCGCCTCGGTCGCGTCGCGCACGCCCTCCCACGCCGCGGGCGGCTCGGGGGGGCGCCACCGCAGCTCGCCCACCGGCGGGGCCGCGAACGGGACGCCCCGGTAGACCATGACTTCCTCGCCGAGCGGCGAGGGCGCTCCCGCAAGCCGCCCGGTTTCGACGGTCACCACTCCGCGTGCGTCCTGGCCCGCCGCGGGCGCATCGGTAAGCAGGACGAGCACGAGTACGAAACCGATCGCGAGCACGCTGTTCGTTACCGTTCTCATCATGAGACCTCGGATCATCGTCTGCTCTCGGCCGCGAAGTCGTCCAGGGTGAGCGTGGTTCTCATGCACACATCCTGATGGTCGCACGAATTGACGTCAAGATGCGCAACTCGGATCGAGTACCTGACGAAGGGCGCGGTGGTTCGCCACGAGGACGGGGTAACGCTGGAACCGACGCGGTCGCCGATCGACCTGGTGAGCTTGCACGTCGGCATCGCCATCGACTTCTAGTGTCCCGTCACCGTGGTTCATGGCACGAGCGTCAGCGCAGTAGCGGGCGCGAGGACTCGGGGGGACGTCCAGGCTGGAGAGAAGAGCATCCACTGCCCCACGGTAGACGCAGCCTGTACCATGGACCGTGGATCGTGCCGGAGCCGCGAGGCTGGTCGGACGACCGATCGACGAGTCCAGAGGGGTGTGGCGTGGGCATTCTCGACGTGTTGCGGGCGGTCCCCGCAAGGCCGGCGGCCACCGAACGCGGCGACACCGACACCGTGAAGCGCATCGTGGCCGAGATCGAGTCGCTGCCGGCCGAGCGCGCGCGGTTCCTCGCGGCCTTCGCCTATGTCCTGAGCCGGGTCGCGCACGCCGACTCGCGCATCACCGAGGACGAGACCGAGGCGATGCGCGAGATCGTGCGGAAGCTGGGCCACCTGCCCGAAGCGCAGGCGGTGCTGGTGGTCGAGATCGCCAAGCACCAGGCCCGGCTGTTCGGCGGCACCGAGAACTATCTGGTGACCCGCGAGTTCCGCGAGATCGCCACCGGCGAGCAGCGGCTCGAGTTGCTGGACTGCGTCTTCGCGGTGGCGGCGTCGGACGGCGCCATCTGCTCCATCGAGGAGTCGCAGGCGGGTCAGATCGCCAGGGAGCTGGGGTTCACGCAGCCGGAGTACGCGTCGGCGCTCGCGGCCCACGCCCAGCATCGGACGGTTCTGCGCTCGCTGCGGGCGACGCGGGCGACGGCGTCCTGACCACTGCGGGCGACGCTGGCGACGGCGGGCCGACCGTTGCGGGCGACGGCGGGCCGACCGTTGCGGGCGACGGCGGGCCGACCGTTGCGGGCGACGGCGGGCCGACCGTTGCGAGCGACGCGGGCGCCGGCGTCCTGACCGTCGCCCTGGCCCGGCCCGGGTTGGCGTCGAGCAGCACCGATATCCACCGCAGGTCGTCGGTGTTCTCGAATGCGATCTTGAAGGTCATGGTGATGGGCACCGCGAGCAGCAGGCCCATCGGCCCCCACACCCACCCCCAGAACACCAGCGACAGAAACACCACCAGCACCGACATGCCGAGCCTGCGGCCCAGCAAGGTCGGCTCGAGGATGTTGCCGAAGACGATGTTGAGGGCCACGTAGCCGGCGGCGACGGTCAGCCCCCGGGCCAGGTCGACCTGCACGAGGGCCAGCACCGAGGGGCCGACGGCGGCGACGATGGACCCGATGTTCGGGATGTAGTTGAAGAGGAACGCGACGAGCCCCCACATCAGCGGAAAGTCGACGCCGAGGGTCCACACCCAGGCGAACGCCAGGAACCCGGTGCCGAGGCTGACCACGGTCTTGACGGCGAGGTACTTCTGGACCTGCTGGGCCATCTCGCCGAGCCGTTCCAGGTTGGCCCCCCGGTCCCCGAAGGCCACGCGCAGCTTGGACCGGAACCCGGCCGCCTCGACGAGGATGAAGATGACCGCGAGGAGGACGAGGAACGCATCCTGCAGCAGCCCCGCCAGCGCGCCCAGGGTACCGCCGAGCAGGTTGACGACCGCCTCGGGGTTGACGAGCTCGAACGGCGTCCGGTCCGCGAACGGGAGGTTGACCTCTTCGGCCCACGCGCCGAGCTGACCGGCCAGCTCCTCGAACCGCTGCTGGTACTGCGAGTCGGCGACGACCTGGGCGAACTCGCCGACCGACTGCCCCACCACCACCCCGAGGACGCTGACGACCCCGGCGGCGGCGAGGACGGTGAGCATGACGGCCAGCCACGTCGGCACCCGGTTGCGCTGGAGCCACGCCATGACCGGCAGGCTGACGACGGCGATGAAGAGCGCGCTGAGGAACGGCAGCAGGATCTCGCTCGCCTCGCGCAGCCCCGCCACCACGACGATGGTGCTGGCGGCGATCACCAGGAAGCGCATGGCCCGGCGCGGCAACAGCTCCTCGCGGCTCATCGACGTTGCTCCGGCGCCTCTCTACGGCGCCGATTCGTGCGGCTCGAAGGCGGTGAGCGCGAACCGGTCGCGTTCGTCCACCCATTGCCCGCGCACGGCCAGCCCGGCCGCGGCCCCGAGCTCGCGCACGCCCTCGGTCTCGTACTTGTACGAGCTCTCCGTCCAGATCGACTCCCCTTCCGCGAAGCGGACCGAACAGCCGGCCCCGGGAATGTCGACGGTCTGCGCCCGCAGGCTCTCGAGGTGCATCTCCATGCGCGACTCCGCCGCGTTCCAGACGGCGCGGTGCGCGAACGCGTCGAGATTGAAGTCGGCCCCGAGCTCCCGGTTGAGGCGCGCGAGCACGTTCAGGTTGAACGCCGCGGTCACCCCCAGCGGATCATCGTAGGCGAGCACGAGCTCCGCCTCCGGCTTCACGAGGTCGGTGCCGAGGAGGAAGCGGTCGCCCCGCCGCAGCCCCGACCGCACCGCCCCGACGAAGGCCAGGCTCTCGGCGCGGTCGAGGTTGCCGATGTTCGACCCCAGGAACGCGGCGAGCAGCGCGCCCTCGCCCCGCCGGCGCGCCGCCACCCGCTCGATGCCGTCCTCGTAGGTCGTCCGGTGGCCCGTCACCGGCAGGTCGGGCCAGCGGGACAGCGTCCGCGTGGCCAGATCGAGCGCCGTCGCCGACACATCGACGAGCTCGACCTTCACCGGCACCCCGGCCAGCATGAGCGGCTCCAGGAGCTGCGCCAGCTTCTCGCCGCTGCCCGCCCCCAGCTCGACGATGGTAACCGGGGCGGCGAGGCCCGCGCCAATCGCGCGGGCGTGCGCGGCCAGCAGCCGCTGCTCGGCGCGGGTGATCCGATAGTCCGGCAGGGCGCAGATCGCCTCGAAGAGCCGGGACCCCAGTGCGTCGTAGAGATAACGGGGCTGCAACTGCTTCCGGGGCCGCCCCAGGTCCCGCCGCACGTCGGCCGCGAAGCGGTCGCGGACCGCAACCGTCGTCACGTCGCCGGCATCCATCGCGAATCAGGGCGGCGAAACCGGCCGGTCTCGGTGCTTCCCGACCGGCGGCCACCGGTGGCGGGTGAAGGGAGGCCCAGCGTTCGAACCGCGATGCGCCCTGCCCCTCGCCGGTCCGGCTGCGAGGACAGGTGATGCCGCCGACTGCCGGTACCGGTCACCGCGGCAGGTCCTCCACGCAGCGGAAGGCCGCGAAGACGAACGGGTAGTGGGGCCGGAACCAGTTGCGCAGGCTGCGCCGGACCAGGCCGGTCGCAGTGGCCGGCGACGCCCCCTTGATCACGTAGTGCAGCCCGTCGAAGAAGTCGGCGGAGTACTCCGGGTACGAGGCCATGGGCTCGAACCCCGGGAACCCCTCGAACACCGTTGAGGTCCACTCCCAGCCGTTGCCTACGAGGTCGTGCACGCCCCACGCGCTCGCGCCGGCGGGGAACGAGCCCACCGGCACGGGGTCCCATCCCCGGAAGCCGAAGTGGCCGCGGGTGGCGTCGGGGGGCTCGTCGCCCCACGGATGGGACCGCTCGCCGCCGTCCGGCGTCCCGTAGGCGGCGCGGTGGAACTCGGCCTCGGTCGGCAGGCGGGCCCCCTTCCAGCGCGCGTAGGCGGCCGCCTCGGCATGGGTGACCCACACCGGCCAGACCGGCGGCAGCGGCACCGTCTCGAACATGCCCCGCCACCACCAGGCGCCGTCCTCGCGCACCCAGAACGGCGGATGCCGGACCCCGGCCGCCTCGCGCCACGCCCAGTCCGTCTCCGTCCACCACCGGCGGTCGGCGTAGCCGCCCGCCTCGACGAACTCGAGAAACGCGTGGTTGGTCACGTTGTGCCGGTCGATGGCGAAGGCGGGCACGTCGACCGCGAGGGTCGGGAACTCGTTGTCCCAGCCGAAGGGGATCCCGTCCCGCTCCGCCCCCAGCATCGCCCGGCCGGCGGGAACGGGGACCCTGTCGACGGCGGGCGGCGTCCCCCCCGTCACCACCTCGGCGTCCGCGGGGCGCCGCTTCAGGACCGGCGGCAGCCGGTGCCACATGTACGCCAGGGTCTCCTGGTGCAGCTCCTCGTGCTCGATCAGGGTGAACACGGCCTGGCCGCGGTGGAGGACGGGATGCCCCTCGCGCTCGACGTCGGCGTGCTCGAGCGCGTCGAGGATCAGCCGGTCGGCCTCCTCGGCGTATCCGCGCACCGTCTCCCGGCTCGGCCAGGACGCAATCGCGGACCCGTCCGCCGCCGCCTGGTTCTCCGGGTCGATGCCGCGGGCGAAGAGCACCTCGAGCCCGGGGTCGACGCCCGGGCGCCCGAGCCCGCGCTTGATCAACGTGTTCACGCTGAACGCGGGGATGTGCCCCTCGTAGAACACCACGGGATGCCGAAGCGATATCGGCTGCTCGTAGTAGGCGTCCGGACTCAACAGGTCGAAGAGCCCGGCCGTACGTTCACGGGTATTGCTGAACCTGGTGATGCAGGCTTCCCTGTCGACCACCGGCTTACGCGCCCGGTCCATGCGAAGGTCCTCCCGGCGGCCCGCATCCGGGGAGCCCGTGGTGAAGGCCCCGCCGCATTCGACGGGCGGTGCATCCCGTCCGGCCGCGCCGTTCCGCGGAAACACTACCATAGCCGCCCGTCGACCCCGCTCCGCCGGCGGCGGGGCCGGCCGGACCGGGAGCGCCGGTATGGTAGCCTGAAACACGAGGACAGGACGCCCGGAATCCGCTCTCACGCGGGGCGCCAGACCCCGCCGGCGCGGGCGAGGCGAATCCCCGCGAAAGTGGCGGAATTGGCAGACGCGCCGGATTTAGGATCCGGTGGCCGAGAGGCCGTGGGGGTTCGAGTCCCCCCTTTCGCACCATCACCGGATGAACCGCAGATGAAGTCGGGAATCACCGAGATCAGCGAGACCCGGCGGCGTCTCGACGTCGAGATCCCCGCCGCCGACGTCGACGCCGCGATCGACCGGCTGGCCCGGCGCCACCGCGGGCGCGCGCGCATGCCCGGCTTCCGCCCCGGCAAGGTGCCGATGCACATCGTGCGGCAGCGCTTCAAGGAGGACATCCTGCACGACGCGGCGAGCGACCTGGTGCCGGCGGCGGTGGAGACGGCGCTCGAGGAGCACGGGGTGAGCACCGTCGACACCCCCGACGTGCGGGAAGTCTCGATCGACGAGGGCGAGCCGCTCACCTTCCACGCCCTCTTCGAGGTGATGCCGTCCATCACCGCGCTCGACTACGACGCGCTGACCCTGCGCCGGCGGCCGGTGACCCCCGACGCGGGCGCCGAGGAACGCGCGCTCGAGGAGCTCCGGCTGCGGGCGAGCCGCGTGGTGCCGGTGACGGACCGACCCCTCGCGGCCGGCGACATCGCGATCCTCGACCTGACGCGGAGCGCCGGCGGCGCCGAAGGCGAGGCGGGCGGGCTCCGCGAGCCCCAGCGGCGGGCGACGATCGAGCTGGGGGTCGAGGGCAACCCGCCCGGTCTCGACGACGAGCTCACGGGCCTCGCCGTCGGCGACTCGAAGACGTTCGAGCTGACCTACCCCGAGGGCTCGACCCCGGCCGAGCTCGCGGGCCGGCGCGTCACCCACGACGTGACGGTGCGCGAGCACCACCGGCGCGAGCTCCCCGACCTCGACGACGGGTTCGCGAAGTCGGTGGGCGGCTTCGAGTCGCTGGAGAAGCTGAAGGCCCGGATCGCCGACGACCTCAGGCGCGAGGCCGACGTCGAGACCCGGCGCGGCGTGCGGCGCGACCTCCTGCGGCAGCTCGCGTCGCGGCTGACCGCCGAGGTGCCGGACGCCCTCGTCGAACGCGAGATCGCCCGGCGGATCGAGCAGGTCGCGGCCGCCATGGCCCAGCAGGGGATGGACCCCCGGTCGGCCAACGTCGACTGGAACGCCCTGCGGGAAGAGCAGCGCGAGCCGGCCCTCGAGGCGGTGCGGGCCTCGCTCGTGCTCGACGAGGTGGCGCGGCGCGAGGCCGTCAGCGTCGGCGACGAGGATGTCGAGCAGGAGCTCGCGCGGCACGCGGAACGGCTGGGCCAGAGCCCCGGCGCGGTGCGGGCCCGGCTCGAACGCGACGGCGGCATCGCCCGGCTCGCCGAGGGCCTGCGGCGCGAGAAGGCGATTGACTTGCTCTTGTCGCGTGCTACCATCGTGACGGCGTGAGCGTGCGCTCCCGCTCCAGCCGCCATTCCTCGACCGCGACGCGACCATCCGTGAGACGAACCGCTGGGAACCGCATGACGGCGTTGCCGCATGTCCCGGCCGGCGCCGCCGAACGGCCCGACACCAGACGCGCAACCGACATGTCCGAGGTCCACAACCAGTTGATTCCCGTCGTCGTCGAGCAGACCAACCGGGGCGAGCGCGCCTACGACATCTACTCGCGCCTGCTGAAGGACAGCATCATCTTCATCGGCACCCCCATCGAGGACGCCATCGCGAACCTGGTCATCGCCCAGATGCTCTTCCTCGAGGCGGAGGACCCCGACCGCGACATCGTGCTGTACATCAACAGCCCGGGGGGGTCGATATCGGCCGGCCTCGCCGTCTACGACACGATGCAGTTCATCAAGCCCGACGTCCAGACCTACTGCATCGGACAGGCGGCGTCGATGGCCGCGGTGCTGCTGGCGGCGGGCGCCCGCGGCAAGCGCTACAGCCTGCCCAACTCCCGCATCATCATCCACCAGCCCCTCATGTCGGGCCTGGCCGGGCAGGCGAGCGACATCGACATCCACGCCAAGGAGATCATCCGCATGCGGACGCGGCTGAACGAGATGCTGGTCGAGCACACCGGCCAGGACCTGGCGCGGATCGAAGAGGACACCGAGCGCGACTACATCATGACCGCGGACCAGAGCCGCGAATACGGTATCATTGACGAAGTGGTCAGGCAGCGCGCCTAGCCGGCCGCGGCGGACCCGCGGCGGCGGCGACGCGCCGAGACGCCCCGCCCGGCAGGGCGTGACGAGGGACCGCGCCGGCAGCGAGCGACCGCGGGACCACCGTGTCAGGGGGAGCACCGGGCCGGTCGCTTCGCCGCGGCGGCGTCCCCCGAGGGAGGGCCGCCGTCCCGGGCGGACCGCCTCCCCGGCCGGGCGTTGGGTGACAGATGGCCAAGAAAACCGGTGAGCCGGAGATTCTGCGCTGCTCGTTCTGCAACAAGGACCAGAACGATGTCCGCAAGCTGATCGCCGGACCGACCGTCTTCATCTGCGACGAGTGCGTCGAGGTCTGCAACGACATCATCGCCGACGACAGCCGGTTCGAGACCCGCGGCGGCCGGTCGTCGCTCCCGGTGCCGCAGGAGATCAAGAAGTTCCTCGACGAGTACGTCGTCGGCCAGGAGCAGACCAAGAAGAAGCTCTCGGTCGCCGTCTACAACCACTACAAGCGGGTCGAGATACAGAAGCAGTCGCGCAGCCGGAACGACACCGAGCTCACCAAGTCGAACATCCTCCTCATCGGCCCCACCGGCACCGGGAAGACCCTGCTCGCCCAGACCCTCGCCAAGCTGCTGTCGGTCCCCTTCACCATCGTCGACGCGACGACCCTCACCGAGGCCGGCTACGTCGGCGAGGACGTCGAGAACATCGTCCTCAAGCTGCTGCAGGCGGCGGGCGGCGACATCGAGAAGTGCCAGCAGGGCATCATCTACATCGACGAGATCGACAAGATCTGCCGCAAGGACGAGAACCCCTCGATCACCCGCGACGTCTCGGGCGAGGGGGTGCAGCAGGCGCTGCTGAAGATCCTCGAGGGCACGGTGGCCAACGTGCCTCCCCAGGGGGGGCGCAAGCACCCGCACCAGGAGTTCTTCCAGATCGACACCGGCAACGTGCTGTTCGTCTGCGGGGGCGCGTTCGTCGGGCTCGACCAGACGATTCAGCGCCGCGTCGGCCGCAAGATGCTCGGCTTCGGGGCCGACATCAAGACCTCGCGCGAGCGCGACCTGGGCGCGACCCTCGAGCTCGTCGAGCCCGAGGACCTCATCCGCTACGGGCTGATCCCCGAGTTCGTGGGGCGGCTGCCGGTCATCGGGGCCCTGCACGAGCTCGACAAGCCGGCCCTGATGCAGATCCTCACCCAGCCCCGCAACGCCATCACCCGCCAGTACGAGCGGCTCTTCGAGTACGAGAACGTCAAGCTTCAGTTCACCGAGGACGCCCTGGAGGCGATCGCCGAGGCGGCGCTCGATCGGAAGATCGGCGCGCGCGGGCTCCGGATGATCATCGAGGACCTCATGCTCGACATCATGTACACCCTCCCGGGCCAGAAGAAGGTCCGCGAGTGCGTGATCACCCGTGAGGTCGTGCAGGCCAAGGGCGACCCGATCACCGTCATCGAAAAGGCTGGTTGATGGAAGTCTACGAAACGCTCCCGATCGTGCCGCTGCGCGACGTGGTCGTCTTTCCCCACATGATGATCCCGTTCGTCATCGGGCGGCCGTCGTCGACGCAGGCCCTCGAGCACGCCCTGATGAAGGACAAGCGGATCTTCCTGGCCGCGCAGCAGCTCGCGGTGGTCGACGACCCCAAGCCGACGGACATCTACACGATGGGCTGCATCGCCAACATCGTGCAGAGCCTCAAGCTGCCCGACGGCAACATCAAGGTCCTCGTCGAGGGCCTCGAGCGCGCCCGCGCGGTGGAGTGGAAGGAAGACAAGGGGTTCTACCGCGTCGTCGCCAAGCTCGTGCCCAAGCCCGACGACACGAACGAGGAGATCGAGGGCGCGATGAGCCGCGTCGTCTCGCTGTTCGAGCAGTACGTGAAGCTGTCGAACAACCTCCACTACGACGCCATGATCGCCGCCGTCCGCGTCGACGACGCCGGCAAGCTCGCCGACACCATCGCCGCCCACCTCGGCGTGGGGGTCGAGGAGAAGCAGAACCTGCTCGAGATCGTCCAGCCGCTGGGGCGCCTCACGCGCATCGCCAGCCTCCTCGAGGCCGAGGTGGACAAGCTGCAGGTCGACCGCCGCATCCAGTCCCGCGTCAAGAAGCAGATGGAGAAGGCCCAGAAGGAGTACTACCTCAACGAGAAGATGAAGGCGATCCAGAAGGAGCTGGGCCGCAAGGAGGACAAGGGCAGCGAGCTCGACGAGCTGAAGAAGAAGATCGAGGACGCGCGCATGCCCAAGGAGGTCGAGGAGAAGGCGGTCCAGGAGCTGAAGCGGCTCGAGGGCATGCCCCCGATGTCGGCCGAGGCGACGGTCTCGCGCAACTACCTCGACTGGCTCATCGCGGTGCCCTGGCACAAGAAGTCGCGCGAGAGCCGCGACCTCAAGAAGGCCGAGGCCATCCTCAACGCCGACCACTACGGCCTCGAGAAGATCAAGGACCGCATCCTCGAGTTCCTCGCCGTCCGCACCCTCGTCCGCAAGCCCAAGAGCACCATCCTCACGTTCACCGGCCCCCCGGGGGTCGGCAAGACGTCGCTCGCCAAGTCCATCGCCCGCGCCACCAACCGCAAGTTCGTCCGGCTGTCGGTGGGCGGGGTGCGCGACGAGGCCGAGATCCGCGGCCACCGGCGCACCTACATCGGGGCGTTCCCGGGCCAGATCATCCAGATGATCAAGAAGGCCGGCACCATGAACCCGGTGTTCCTGCTCGACGAGGTCGACAAGATGTCGATGGACTTCCGGGGCGATCCGTCGGCCGCCCTCCTCGAGGTGCTCGACCCCGAGCAGAACCACACGTTCCTCGACCACTACCTCGACGTCGAGTACGACCTGTCGAACATCATGTTCGTGTGCACCGCCAACGTGCTGCACACCGTCCCCCAGGCCCTCCGCGACCGGATGGAGGTGCTGCAGCTCGCCGGCTACACCGAGCTCGAGAAGATCGAGATCGCCCGGACCTTCCTCGCCCCCAAGGCGGTGAAGGCGACGGGGCTGACCGACAAGAACATCCAGTTCAAGGACGAGGCGTTCGAGACCATCATCCGGCGCTACACCCGCGAGGCGGGGGTCCGCAGCCTCGAGCGCGAGGTCAACACCATCTGCCGCAAGGTCGCCCGCAAGGTGGTCCTCGAGGGCAAGAAGTTCTCGGAGGAGATCGCGGGCGAGCAGATCACCGGGTACCTCGGCGTCCCCCGCTACCGGCCGCAGGCGGCGGAGGAGAAGAACGAGGTCGGCATCGCGACCGGCCTCGCGTGGACCGAGGCGGGCGGCGAGCTGCTGCTCACCGAGTCGACGCTGATGCCGGGCAAGGGGCGGCTCACCCTGACCGGCAAGCTCGGCGACGTCATGCAGGAGTCAGCCCAGGCCGCGATGAGCTACGTGCGGTCGAAGGCCGAGGAGTTCGGCATCCGGAAGGACTTCCACCGGCGGACGGACGTCCACGTCCACGTCCCCGAGGGGTCGATTCCCAAGGACGGGCCCTCGGCCGGCATCACCCTCGCGACAGCCCTCGTGTCCAACCTCGCCAGCGTGCCCACGCGCCGCGACGTGGCGATGACCGGGGAGATCACCCTGCGGGGCAAGGTGCTGCCGATCGGCGGCGTCAAGGAGAAGGTGCTCGCCGCCCACCGGGCCGGCGTGAAGACCATCATCCTCCCGAAGGACAACGAGAAGGACCTCGCGGACATCCCCAAGCCGGTGCTCGACGTCCTCGAGATGCACCTCGTCGAGTCGATGGACGAGGTGCTGAAGATCGCCCTCGCCGAGCCGCTCGTCTCGCTGCTCTCGGCCGGGGAGGACGTCGAGTCGGCGACCACCGCCGACGGCGGCGTGATGCACTAGCGGCGCGTGGCGTTCGCCGGCGGATGAAGATCCACACCGCGGAGTTCGTCAGGAGCGTCGGCGCCGACAGCCCGCTCCCCGACCCGCGGCTCCCCCAGGTCAGCCTCATCGGCCGGTCGAACGTCGGCAAGTCGACCCTGATCAACGCGCTCGCGCGCCGCAGGATCGCCCGCGCCGGCGGCGCCCCCGGCACCACCCGCCTCCTCAACGTCTACCGCATCGTCCTCGCCCGGCGCCGCGGCGAGCTGCTGCTCATCGACCTCCCCGGCTACGGCTACGCCCGCGGCGGCGCGGAGAGCACGCGGGTCTTCGACCGGCTCACCGAGCGCTACTTTCGTCGCGACCCGGCGGCGGTCGGCGAACGCCCCGGACGGAGCGGCCCCGCCGAGCCACCGTCGCCGAGGGCCCCGATGGGGGCGATCCTGCTCGTCGACGTTCGCCACCCCGGACTCGAGAACGACCGCAACGCCCTCGGCTGGCTGACCGGCCTCGACCTGCCCCTCGTCGTCGCCGCCACCAAGATCGACCGCCTCGCGCGCTCCGCCCGCCAGACGAAGCTGCGGGCCCACGAGAAGGCGCTCGCCCACCCGGTGCTGCCGGTCTCGGCGAAACGCGGCGACGGCCTGCCCGAGCTGTGGACGGCGCTCCTCGCTCTCGCCGCCGGCGCCCCGCCACCGGACGCCGACGGCCGCGTCGGATGACGAAGTCGACCTCGCGCCCGAACCGTCAATCGGCGGCTGGCCGCAGCAGGCCGACGGCGACCAGCGCCTGGCCGATCGCCTGGTGGGTGGCGCTGCCGGTTCCGAACAGGTCGGCCGCCGACTGCACGACGGCGACCGCCGCCTGGCCGATGTGCGGCGCGCTCGGCATCAGGTCGGTCATCGCACGGAAGAAGGCGCGTTCGACGTCGCGGCGGTTGGCGCCGCCGACGCCCTGGACCGTCACGCCCGTGGTCCGGTTCTGCCCGCCTTCGATCGCCAGGTAGAACGCGTGGCTCAGGATGGTGGAATTCCAATGGACCCCGCCGTACGCCCACGAGGGGAGCCAGGTGAGCGTCCCGCCGCCGTCCACGCTGCCGATTCTCGAGAATTCGTTGAACCTGCGGCCTCGGAACTCGAAGGTCTCGGCCAGAAACCAGATCATCCCGCCGAAGGCGTCCGGGTAGCGAATGTCGAGCGGGAACCTGCTGCTCAACGGCACCGAGCCCGGATCATCGATCCTTCTGATCCAGTCTCCCGTGTCCTCACCCCCCAGGTAGTCCGCGCGAAGCGGGCCTATCGCCGGCTCGTGGAGCATGAACTCGACCGCCGTGCCGATGACGTCTGACAACGCCTCGTTGACCGCGCCCCCATGGGCCGCGTACAACCGGAGCCGACCCTCGTCGTCGCACAGGAAGCTGAACGAGAGACCGGTCAGGATTGGCGGGACCCACCCCTCGGGGTAGGTGTAGCTTTCCCCGCAACGGACCGTGAAGCCTCCCGGGAGCGTAAACTCCGCCGGCCCCGAGAAGCGCCAAACGCCGCCGAGGCCCTCACCGGTTCGCTCGCTCACCGAGAAATGCGTCACGCCGTGCATGATCTCGTGGGCGACGATATCGGCAGCCACGAGCGGCTTGCCGTGGGCCGTTGACCGAACGCGATCTGCCCGGTTCCCTCCGGACCGTAGGGAGGGGGGATCCAGAACGCGTTGGCGAAGTCGAGGCCGATGTTCACCATGCTGATGAGCCGGCCGTTCTCGCCGTCCACGCCGTCCCAGCCCTGCTCGAGCGCGAGGTAGTCGTAGGTGAAGCCCGCGTAGGCGTGCGCGTCGACCACCGCCGTATCGCCCCAGTCGTTGTCGGCGTCGCTAGCCACGTCGCTCGGCATCCAGACCCCCTCCGGCTCCTCGATGAGGAAGTCCGCCCGCTCCTCGTCGTGGCGCATGTCGAGAGTGACGGTCTCGGCGGGACGCAACCGGTCGTGCGCCTGATACTGCCCGCCGGCCTCGGGAGGTGCTCAGCTTCTTGCGTTGACCCTGTATGCCGGCCCCGACGCCCACCGACGCGCTCTGTTGGAGCACGTTGCTCTCCGCGTGCACGATGCTCCCGCTGTGGGCGTCGAGATAATACGTCTGCCGGTCGGCCATCGGCATCCGCCACGCGAGGACGTAGGTATCGAGAAGGGTGGGCAGGATCACGAGGGTCGGCATTTCGACGGTCGCCGGCCCGACGCCCGCCTGCTCCGCGATCAGGACCAGGGCATCGTCCGCGGGCACAAACGGCGTCGTGTCGACGTCGATGCCCTCGTGGAGCGTTCCGAAGATCGAGACGGTCACCCCGCCGGCGAGTTGCCGGGATATCCCGCCGCCGACCACCGGGACGCCCTCGTGGTACTGCCTGAAGCCTTCGTGGACGCGCTCCGACAAGTACCGGTCGGGCGTACGGGACACCTGCACCAGCTCGTCGTTGCGCGCCAGCGCATCGACCAGCTCGTCGGTTCGGCGCAGCTCCGCTATCCGGGCTTCGGTCACCGTGATCTCGAGGCGGCCGGCCGGTTCCTGTCCCGCCATGGCGGCAACGGGAACCGCCAAGGTTGCGAAGGCAGCGAGTCGTCGGATCGTGTTCTGTGGAATCTGCATGAGCATGTCCGCTACGGCCACCGGACCAGGGTCGGCGGCTAGAGACGCCAGGCGAGGACGGCGGAATGAGAGGTCATCGCGGCCACGAACGGGAAGTGCTCGAGACCACCACGACCCGCCAACGAGTGGAAACAGCTCCGGCACGAGCATGCGCGCGACAGCGGGAAGGTCACCGTGCGACTCCATCTCCGCGCCAGGACCGTCAACCGGCGGGCGCAGGCGGCGGGGACAGGCCGACGGCGGCCAGCGCGTCCTCGATTGCCCGCTGGACGCGGGTGCCGGCCGCGAGATCCGCGCCCGCCTGGCGGATGACGTCGGCGGCCAGCGGGAACGACGTGGCCTGGGGCATCAGTTCCGTCAGCGCGCGGAAGAAGACGCGCTCGACCAGCTCGCGGTTGGACGCGCCGGCGCCATCGACGGTGAGCTCGGTGGCGATGTTCGCCCCCCCCTCGATGGCGAGATAGAACGCGTGGCTCAGAATCGTCGAGTTCCAGTGCTGGGCGCCGTAGCAGCAGCGATCCCGGCGCCAGTCGACCAGCTCTCCGTTGAAGAACAGGGCCCCGGAGTACGTGAAATACCGTTCGTCGACGATCACGACCGGGAACTCCCAGCGGGCGAAATAGGCCGGCGCGTCGAAGTTCGACCACGGATCCGACAGCGACCGCAGCGTTCCGGCCGCGTACTCGCTGCCGTACTCGTAGGTGCCCGCCGCGCCGGCCCCCTCGTGGAAGAACCCGGTCGAAACGCCGAAGATGTCGGAGTAGGCTTCGTTGACGCCGCCCGCCTGGGAGGAGGCCAGGACGAACCGGCCGTCCTCGCTGCACAGAGCCGGCATTGGCTCCCACACGTCGGGCTCCACCTCGATGGGGAAGCTGGTCTCGGGACAGGCATGCGTCTGGCCCTCCCACTCGAAGCTCGGCGGGCCGAGACGGCCGACGACGCCCAGGCGGTTGATGAGACCCCCGCCGGTCCGCTGGCTGACGGAGAACCAGGTCAGGCCGTGCATCAGCTCGTGGGCGACGGTGTGCAGCGCCACGCGCGGCTGCGTCGCCTCGGAACCGGGAATCCCGCGCTGCCCGAAGACGTAGACGCCGGCGCCCTCCGGTCCGAACGGCGGCCGGTAGGCGTAGGCGTTGAAGAAGCTGTTGTTGACGATGCCGACGATGCGCCCGTTCCGGCCGTCGAGCCCCTCCCAGCCGTGCCGCTGTGCGAAGTAGTCGTAGGTCCAGCCCATGTGCACGTGGCCGTCGACCACCGCCGCGTCGTCCCAGACGTTGTCGGCGTCGGCCCCGATGTCGATCGAGGTCCAGCGCTGGACGCGAAACGGCCCCCGCTCGAGCAACATGTCGAGCTGCTCGACGTCGAAGCCCGCGTCGAGGGTGACGACCTCGCCCGGCCGGAGGCGGTCGCGCGCCTCGTACCGGCCGCTCTCCTGCGTCGTGCTGATCTTCTTGGTATCGCCCAGGAATCCGGAGCCTGTACCCACCGCGGACTGCGTGTCGAACGCCGCCTCCCTCTGCACGACGGCGCCGTCGACG
Source organism: Vicinamibacterales bacterium (assembly GCA_965215105.1). Taxonomy (GTDB): domain Bacteria; phylum Acidobacteriota; class Vicinamibacteria; order Vicinamibacterales; family UBA8438; genus JAJEEA01. Next base: position 5,688,189 of record OZ244051.1, on the reverse strand, counting down.
GCGGACACGAAGTAGGTGTAGGCATCCTCCAGGGTCAGGGGATAGGCCAGCTCGTACCAGCCGCCGATCAGCGGCAGGATGACCGGCTCTTCCGGCAGGCGGTCCGCGGCGGCAGCGCCGATCCGCTGCACGAGGCGGCTCGCGACCTCGTCGGCGCTCAGCGCCGGCGAGGTGTCGATGTCGATGTCGATGTCGGTGTAGAGGGTGCCGAAGACGGAGACCGTCACGCCACGGTCGAGCTGCCGCGACACGCCGCCGCCATGCACCTGCACGCCCTTGTGGAACTGCGCCAGGTACTCGTGGGTGCGCCCCGGGAGGCTGCGGTCGTCCTGGCGGGACACGACGACGAGCTCGCCGGTCCGGGTCATCCCGTCGACCACCGCGTCCCACTGCCGCAACTCGTCGACGTTCGTCCCGTAGCCGACCGCCACGGACAATTCTCCCGGTGACAACTGGGCGCCGGCCGGACGGCCCGTGGTCAGAATCACGACCCCCGCAAGGGCCGACACCATGACGAGTCGCGGAGCGTTGTGCATTTTTAGCGGTTTCCTCGGGGGCAGCCAAGGCGCGGCTTCCGACGGCGCGACGGGTCCGGGTGCTCGCCGGGCGGCGGCCCTCCTTCCCAGTCTATGCCGGGGGAAGGGCCGGCGGCAATCGGACGACCGCCGGAAGGCGGCGGTCCACGCCCGGGAGCGTGGAGGCGGCCCCGCCCGAAGGCGACCCCTCATGGCCGCGGCGGGCGGTGGCCATGCCTCGCGCCGGAACGAGCGACGGAACCGGTATACTTCAACGTCACAGTCTGCGACCGGCCCAGCGCACACGGGCCCGGCTCTGCGACAGGAGACAGTCACCATGCGATGGACGCGTCAGGGCCTCGCCGCCGTCGTCCTCGTGCTCGCCGCCACGACCGCGGCGGAGGCACAGGCCGGCCGCGATGTCTTCCCGTTCCCCGTCACCACCTTCGAGCTCGACAACGGGCTCTCGGTGGTCGGCGTCGACTACGACAGCCCCGGCATCGTCGCCTACTACACGGTGGTGCGCACCGGCTCGCGCAACGAGGTCGAGCCGGGCTTCTCGGGCTACGCGCACTTCTTCGAGCACATGATGTTCCGCGGCACCGAGAGGTACCCCACCGAGGCCTACAACGCGGTGGTCAAGCGCATCGGGGCCGACTCGAACGCGTTCACCACCACGGACTGGACCACGTACTACATCGTCGCGAGCTCGGACGCGCTGGAGACCATCGTCGACCTCGAGTCCGACCGCTTCCGGAACCTGCGGTACTCCGAGGAGGACTTCCGCACCGAGGCCGGCGCCATCCTCGGCGAGTACAACCTGAACTTCTCGAACCCGGTGGCGCTGCTGCGCGAGACGCTGCACGACCTCGCCTACACGGTCCATCCCTACAAGCACACGACGATAGGGTTCCTGGAGGACATCCGGGACATGCCCAACCACTACGACTACAGCCTGCAGTTCTACGACCGCTACTACCGGCCCGAGAACTGCATCGTCGTCGTGGTGGGCGACTTCGACCAGGCCGAGCTCGAGCGGCTCGCCCGCGAGTACTACGGCGGCTGGCAGCGCGGGGATTTCGAGCCCGAGATTCCGTCCGAGCCGCCGCAGACCGAGGCGCGCTCCACCCGCATCACGTGGCCCAACCCGACCCTGCCGTTCCTGATGATGGGCTACCACGCGCCGGCGTTCTCCGACCGGCGCATCGACATGCCGGCCCTCGACGTCCTCTCGCAGCTCCTGTTCTCGCAGACCTCGCCCCTCTTCCGCCACCTGTACCTGGAGGAGCAGGTCGTCGACGCCCTGCAGGGCGGCGCCCTCGACAGCCGCGACGCGCCGCTGTTCACGATCATCGCGCGCATCACCGATCCGTCCCGGGTCGAGTACGTCCGGGACGCGATCGTCGCGGAGATCGAACGGCTGAAGACGGAGCCGGTCGACGAGGCCGTGCTCGCCGCCACCAAGTCGCACATGCGCTACGCGTTCGCGATGGGGCTCGACAACCCGGGCGCGATCGCGCAGACGATGGGACACTACCTGCAGCTCACGCGAGACCCGGAGACCGTCAACCGGGTCTACGCCTTGTACGACTCGGTGTCGCCGGACGACATCCGGATGGTGGCCGACCGGTACTTCGCCGACACGAACCGGACGGTGGTCATCCTGACCCAGGAGGAAGCCCGATGACGACCGCGGCCCTGTCTCGACGCGGGCTCGTGGCGGCCGCGATCGGCGTGGTGGTCGCCGCCGGCGCGACCGCGCAGCCGCCGGCCTCCGCCCTCGTCACGCTGCCCGCCCCCGACTCGCCGCTGGTGACCCTGCGCGTCGGCTTCCGCACCGGGTCGGTCGACGACCCGGCCGGCAAGAACGGCCTCAACGCGCTGACGGCGCTGACGATGGGGCGCGGCGGCACCGAGGCGATGACCTACGAGGCGATCACCGAGGCGCTGTATCCGTGGTCGGCGTCGATCAGGGCGCAGTTCGACAAGGAGATGACGGTGATCGTCGGCGAAGTGCACCGCGACCACCTCGACCCGTTCTTCGACGTCGTGCGGGACCTCGTGGTCTCGCCGCGGTTCGACCCGGCCGACTTCGAGCGCAACCGCGACTTCCTCACCAACACCGTCGTGTCGACGATGCGCGGCGCCAACGACGAGGAGCTGGGCAAGGAGGCGCTGAACGCCCTGCTCTACGCGGGCCATCCCTACGCCGCCCCCGCCGTGGGGACCGAGCTGGGGCTGGCGGCGCTGACCCTGGACGACGTGCGGGCGTTCCACCGCGAGCACTACACGCGCGAGCGGGCCCTCGTGGGCATCGCCGGCGGATACCCCGCCGGCTTCGCCGAGCGGGTCGAGCGCGAGCTGCTCGACCGCCTGCCCGTGGGGAGCGCCGGGCCCGCCGCGCTGCCGGCCCCGCGGGACCTCGACGGCATCGAGCTGCTGCTGGTGGACAAGGACGCCATCGCCACCGCCATCTCCATCGGCTTCCCCATCGACGTGACCCGCGCCGACGACGACTTCTACGCCCTGATGGTGGCCAACTCCTACTTCGGCGAGCACCGCACGTTCAACGGCCTGCTCATGAACAAGATGCGCGGGCAGCGGGGCCTCAACTACGGCGACTACTCGTACATCGAGCACTTCGTCCAGGACGGCGGCTCGCGCCTGCCGATCCCGAACATCCCGCGCCGCCAGCAGTTCTTCAGCATCTGGATCCGGCCGGTGCCGCACCACAACGCCCACTTCGCCCTGCGGCAGGCGCTGCGCGAGCTGCGCGTCCTCGTCGACGACGGCCTGAGCGAGAACGACTTCGAGGCCACCCGCGAGTTCCTGATCAACTACTCGAAGCTGTACGTGCAGACGAGCAGCCGCCGCCTCGGTTACCACATGGACTCGGCCGCGTACGGGGCCGGGTACTTCGTCGACGAGATCCAGCGCCGGCTGCCCGAGCTGACCGTCGACGACGTCAACGCCGCCATCCGGCGCCACCTGCAGGCGGGCGACCTCGCGGTCGCCGTCGTCACCCGCGACGCCGCGGCGTTCCGGGACCGCCTGCTCGCGAACGAGCCGTCGCCGCCCACCTACAACACCGCGGTGACCGACGATATCCGCGCCGAGGATGCGCTGATCGAGGCGTTCGAGCTCTCCATCGACCCGGACCGGGTGCGGGTGGTCCCGGTCGAGGAAATGTTCCGCGAGGTCTCCCCCGCGCCCCGGACCGATCAGTGAGAGGGATCAGCCCGCTCGAGGCCGAGCCCGCCGCCGCGCCGACGCAGCAAGAACAGCCGCCGTCGCGCGCGGTCGGCGGCTCACAACCGATCACCGTCCTGACCTGATACTCCAGACTCCCGCCGTCAGGCGCCGGCGCCGCCCCACATGGGGCGGCCGCCGGGTCGCGCCGCTTGCACGCCGCCGAACCGCCGCGGCCATCCGCATGTCACGATGCCCGATCCCGTCCAGACCACGACCGTGCTGCTCGGCACCGCCGCCTCGCTGGCGATCGTCCACACCCTGATCGGCATCGACCACTCGCTGCCGCTCGCCGCCCTGGGGCGCGCCCGCGGCTGGGCCCTCGGCCGCACGCTGCTGGTGACCGGCGTGTGCGGCGCCGGGCACGTCGCCTCGTCGGTCGTGATCGGCGCGGCGGGGGTCGGCCTCGGCGTCGCGACCGACTCGCTTCTGCGCATCGAGTCGATCCGCGGGGAGCTGGCGGCGGCCCTGCTGCTCGCCTTCGGTCTCTCCTACACGACCTGGGCCCTGTGGCGGCGGCGCCGCGGACGCGGAGACAGGAACACCCCGGCGACGCGGGTCCGGGCAGGCAACGGGCTCGAGTCAGCGCCCGGGGCGGCGCCGGGGAACGAGGCCGAACGGGATGCGGGCGGCGGCCGGGCCGGCGACATCCGCGGCCTGACCGCGTGGGCGCTCTTCGTGGTCTTCGTGCTCGGCCCCTGCGAGCCGCTCATCCCCCTGATGGTCGTGCCGGGACTGGCCGGCGACTGGCTGGCCGTCGCGGCGGTGGCGGGCGTGTTCGGGCTGCTGACGATCGCGGTCATGCTGGCCGCGGTCGCCGCCGCCTGGCACGGCATCGGGTGGATCGGCCAATCGGCCCGGTATCGCGGTGGAGAGCTCGCGCACGCCGCCGCCGGCCTCGTCGTTACCGCGAGCGGCGCCGCGGTGCTCTGGCTCGGCCTGTAGGCGGGGCTCCTGCCACGAACCCCGCCGCGCCCCGTTCGGAAAGAAGAGAGAACGCCGCGCTACGGCGTCACCGTCACGGTGACGTCCTGGTGGGTCTGAAGGCCGCCGTCATGGGCGAGGGCGCGCAGGACGTACTCGCCGGGCCGGCTGAACGTGACCCGGGTCTCCCAGCGGCCGTCCTCCGGCGCCTCGGGGGTCGACCAGCCCGGCGACCAGGGCGATTCGCGTCCGACCCGGGTGTCCTCCCACGTCGCGATCTGCGGCGGGTCGAACGTCACCCCGCCGGCGCCCCGGTAGACGAACCACGACAGCCGCAGGCCGGTCGCGGTGTCGGTGGTGAACCGGCCCGGCCGCCGGGGATTGGTGGGGGCGAGGGGCCGTGCCCGCGGAATGTCGTCGTCGGTGACCGTCGCGGCGAGCGCCAGCGGCTCGCCCACCGGCGCCGTGCGGGTCGGCTCGCCCTCGACGGCCAGCACGGGAGCGGCGTTCTCCGCGAGCTCGGGGGTCGAGCCGGCGGCGCCGGCCGCCCCGAAGTTCGCCTGGATCACGAGGTCGTCGATGAAGTAGTCGCGCTTGAGGGTGGCGTAGGCGCGCTGGGTCTCGCCGTTCGCGGTGAGGGTCCACACCAGCTCGCGGTCGCCGAAGTCGGCGGGCACCCGGATGCTGAACACGAAGCGGTTCCGCCGCGGCTGGAAGCGGGTCGGCTGGCCCCGGTCGGGGCCGCCGGGCTCGATGGCGTTGTCCGGCCCGACCGGGACGTCGAGGACCTGCTCCCAGTTCCGGTTCATGTACCCGAAGACGAGGTCGAAGGACCCGTCCTCGTTCTGCACCCAGCCCTCGTAGGCGGGCGAGATGCTCTGCCCGCTCGCGAACGACTGCTGGGCACGGGCGTCCGGCCCCGCCGCCAGCGCCGCGAGGAGGGCCAGGAACGCCACCCCGCTGGGCGACCCCTCGTATCCGGCTGATCTCCGAAACATCCTCTGGGCTCCGAAGCCGGCCGGCCTACTGCCCGCCGCCGTCGACGTTCACCGGCGCGTCGAGGTAGTCGCTGCCGCAGACGATGCAGCCGATATCCGACCGCCCGTCGGCCGCCCGCAGGCGCTCGCGCTCGGCCACCTCGGCCGCGAACTCCTCGTCGTCCATGTAGATCGCCTGCATGAGGTTGATGAACATGTTGTCGACGGACCGGTGGCCCGACCCCGACCAGTTGCGCGGATCGACCACGTTGGGGTTGGTCGGCGTGTTGTTGAAGTAGCCGCTCAGGTGGAGGATGGTGCCCGCGGGCAGCAGCGGCGCCGCGTCGTCCTCGTACTTGTAGACCCGCACCCAGTTGTGGTCGTAGCCCGAGCAGTTGAGGGTCTCGACGGTGTCGCCCCACACCGCCTCGAGGCACATCCTGACGCCGGGGGCGTGCATGTGCGGCTCGTAGACGCTGATCTTGGCGTTCTCCGGCAGCGTGAAGTAGGCGTCCATCCGCTGGTTGTCCTGCATCGGCAGGATGTCGATGTCGGGGCCGTTCCCGAAGAAGAGCAGCTCCATCTTCTTCGTGGGCTCGTAGCCGCGGGGATGGAACCTGAAGCCGACCTCGATGCGGGCGGTGGTGTCGATGCCGTTCGAGTGGATGTGCGTCGACGGGAAGATCAGCATCGACTCCGCCGGCAGGATCGGTCCCGCGTCGGCGTCGAAGACGTCGGCGTTGCGGCCGACCTCGTGGACCGGCCACGTGTAGGCGTCGGCGGGGCCGGCGTCCGGCGGCATGGTCGTCAGGGCCGAGTGGTGCACGACGAAGAGCCCGCCCACGGTGTCGGACCGCACGCCGCGCGGCAGGTCGTTGCGCTCCTTGTACTCGATGGCGGCGACGTAGCGGTCCTCGGTCAGCCCCGACTCGACTTGGCCGAGCACGCCCCACCAGTCCGGCGCCTCGGCCGCGACCTCGAAGCTCGGGGACGACACGATGAGGTCGGGCTCGCCGATCTCCCACTCGTCGACGTCGATGAAGGGCGGCGGCTCGGGCATGTCCGCGGCCTCGCCGCGCGGCGCCCCGTTGTCGACCCACGTCGCGATGGCCGCGATCTCGGCGTCGCTCAGCGACCAGTCGTCCTTGAAGCGCTGGATGCCGATGTCCTTCTCGATGTACCAGGGCGGCATGACCCCCATGCGGTTGCGCAGCCCCGTCCGCTGCTTGATCGACCGCGCCCAGGGTCGGACGTCCTCGTAGGTGATGAGCGACATCGGGGCCAGCGAGTTGGGCCGATGGCACTTCTGGCAGCTCCGCTGCAGAATCGGCGCGATGTCCCGCGTGAACGTGGGCGACTCCGCCTGGGCCGCGGCCGGGACCGCCCCCGCAAGACCGACCACCGCCGCCAGCACGCAGGCCGGCCAGCGGGAGATACGCACGCCGTGATCTGATGTCGCGTTCATGACCGCTCCCCGTTGTGGACGAAAGTAGCCTATTATCTCCCGGATGGGGCGGTCGGCGTCAACGGCGATCCGCCGCCGAGAGCGCAACCCTGAGACGAGGAGGTCTGCCATGCATCGGAAACAGCCGGATCGGTGGCGCTGGGGGCTCGTGGCGTGCGCGGTCGCCGCCGCGTCGTTCGTCCTGATCGGCCACGCCCGTCAGGCCCAGACGACCTTCACGGGCACCTCGTTCCGGGTCGCCTCGGAGGGAATCAACGTCTCCTCGCGCGGCTTCGAGGCCGGCGCCCGCACGCACTGGCACACCCACAGCGCGCAGCTCCTCTTCGTCAAGGAGGGCCGGCTGCGCTACCAGGTCGAGGGCCAGCCGGTGGGCGAAATCGGCCTGCACGAGACGACGTACCTGCCCCGGGGCGTCCGCCACTGGCACGGGGCGACCCCCGACGAGCCGCTCACGCACGTCTCGGTGACCTTCCCGAACGACGCCGGCGAGCCGCTGCCCATCGAGTGGATGGAGCCGGTGACCGACGACGTGTACTCGAGCGGCGCGGATCGCTGACCGGCCGCCGCCGGTCGCAGCCCAGGCCGCCGACGATGGACACGACCCGGTACGCCCGACCGTCGCGGGACGCCGCCCTGGCCCTCGTGCGCGAGACGGATCTGCCGGCGCTGGCGGCGCGGGCCTCGGCCCTGCGCGACGCGGGGTTCGGCCGTGCCGTCAGCTACTCGCGGAAGGTGTTCATTCCTCTCACCAAGCTGTGCCGGGACGTCTGCCACTACTGCACGTTCGCCCGCCCCCCCCGGCCCGGCGAGCGGGCGTACATGACGCTCGACGAGGTCCTCGACGTGGCGCGGCAGGGCGCCCGCGCCGGCTGCCGCGAGGCGCTGTTCACGTTGGGCGACAAGCCCGAGCTGCGGTACCCGCAGGCCCGCGACGAGCTCGAGGCCCTCGGCTACCCCACCACCATCGCGTACCTGACGGCCGCCGCCCGCGCCGTCCTCGACGAGACCGGCCTGCTGCCGCACGCCAACCCCGGGGTCGTCACCCGCGACGAGCTGATCGCCCTCCGCGAGGTGTGCCCGTCGCAGGGTCTGATGCTCGAGAGCGCCTCCCGGCGCCTGCTCGAGAGCGGCGAGGTCCACCACGGCTCGCCCGACAAGGACCCCGAGGCGCGCCTGGAGACCATGCGGGCGGCGGGCGAGCTGGCCATCCCCTTCACGTCGGGCATCCTCATCGGCATCGGCGAGACCCGCGAGGAGCGCATCGAGTCGCTGCTGGCGCTGCGCGACCTCCACGACGAGCACGGGCACATCCAGGAGATCATCGTTCAGAACTTCCGGGCCAAGCCGGACACGCGCATGGCGGGGGCACCCGAGCCGACGCTGGAAGACCTGCAGTGGACCATCGCCTGCGCGCGGCTCGTCTTCGGCCCCGACATGGCGATACAGGCGCCGCCCAACCTGACGCCGGACGGCTACGGCGCCCTCGTCCGGGCCGGCATCAACGACTGGGGCGGGGTGTCGCCGGTGACGCCCGACCACGTCAACCCCGAGGCGCCGTGGCCCCACCTCGAGCAGCTCGAGCGCGAGACGGCGCGCGAGGGCAAGGCGCTGACCGAGCGGCTCACCGTCTATCCCGCCTACGTGCGCCGGCTCGACGCATGGGTGGCCGAGCCGCTGCGCGCGGCCGTCCTGCAGGCCTCCGACGCCGAGGGGTTCGCGAGAGAGAGCCCGTGGTCGCCCGGCGACGCCGACGCGGTGCTGCCGGCCGCGCTGCTCGAGCGCCTCGCGCGCCCGGCCGCGCCGGCGCCGACCTCGGCGACGCGCGCGCTGTGCGAGAAGGCGTCGCGCGGCGACGGGCTCGACGAGTTCGAGAGCGCCGCGCTGCTCTCCGCGCGCGGCGACGACCTCGCGGCGGTGGTGCGCGCGGCCGACGCGCTGCGCCGAGAGGTCAACGGCGACGACGTCACCTACGTCGTCAACCGCAACATCAACTACACGAACGTCTGCTACTTCAAGTGCCAGTTCTGCGCGTTCTCGAAGGGCAAGCTCAGCGAGAACCTGCGGGGCGCCCCCTACGACCTCGACCTCGACGAGATCGCGCGGCGCAGCACCGAGGCGTGGGAGCGCGGGGCCACCGAGGTGTGCATGCAGGGAGGCATCCACCCCGAGTACACCGGCGCCACCTATCTCGACATCTGCCGCGCCGTCAAGACCGCGGTCCCCGCGATGCACGTGCACGCGTTCTCGCCGCTCGAGGTGTGGCAGGGTGCGGCCACCCTCGGCGTCTCGCTCGAGTCGTTCCTCGGTCAGTTGCGGACGGCAGGGCTGGGCACGCTGCCCGGCACCGCGGCCGAGGTGCTCGACGACGAGGTGCGGCGGGACCTGTGCCCCGACAAGCTGTCGACCGGCCAGTGGCTCGAGGCGATGGAGACCGCGCACCGGGTCGGGTTCCGGACCACCGCCACCATCATGTACGGCCACATCGACCGCCCCCGGCACTGGGCGCGGCACCTCGCGCGCATCCGCGCGCTGCAGGCGCGCACCGGCGGGTTCACCGAGTTCGTGCCCCTGCCCTTCGTGCACATGGAGGCGCCGATCTACCTGAAGGGGCGGGCGCGGCGCGGCCCGACGTTCCGCGAGTCGCTGCTCATGCACGCGGTCGCCCGCCTCGCCCTCCACCCGCTGATCACCAACATCCAGGCCTCGTGGGTGAAGCTGGGGCCGCGCGGCGTGCGCGCGTGCCTCGCGGCGGGGGTGAACGACCTCGGCGGCACCCTGATGAACGAGAGCATCACCCGGGCGGCCGGCGCGGGCTTCGGCCAGGAGCTGACGCCGGAGGAAATGGAGGCCGTGATCGCCGGGGCCGGCCGCACCCCGCGGCAGCGGTCCACGACCTACGGCGAGCCGTCGGCCGGGCAGGTGGCGCGGTCGTTCCGGGCCGCCGACCTGCGCCCGGTGGTGCAGACGCCGAGCCCGGCGTGGGCGCGTTCCGGCGCGCGCGAGGCGCTGGTCAGGCCAGGGCTCGAGGCGGCCGGCGAAAGAACCGTGAACCGGCAGGGATAGGCATGGGCGCGTTCCCGTGCGCGCGAGGCGCTGGTCAGGCCCGGGCTCGGGGCGGCGGGCGAGGAGAACCATCGGTCGGGAAGGGCAACGCGAAGTCCGCGACGAACCGAGGCCCGGTCCGGGCCGAGGCCGCGTCCCGGCTCGCGCGACATCGTTGAACGCGAGAGGCGGCACGAATCCGCGACGAACCGAACCCGGTCCCCGGTCCACGGCTCGCGCGACGAGTCCGACCGGGCAAAGGAGACGAACCGATGAGTGACGAACGCGCAATCGGCGAACGACTGGTGAAGGCGTTGAAGCGACCGGCGATCGGGGGACCGGCGGCCCTGCTGGTGCTGCTGGTGATCGCGTTCTACGGGTGGTCGTTCACCTGTCCCTGCGAACGCACGCCGGGCGCCGTCCTCTTCGGCTACGAGCAGCAGTTTCCCGTCGACGACTGGACGTTCGCCAACGAGGTGACGTTGTGCCAGATCCAGATCAACGCCGGCTTCCGGCCGCACGCCATCAACCTCAACTGCTTCGCGAACGACGAGGGCAACCTCTACCTGAGCTGCTCGAGCTGCGACGGGAAGATCTGGTCAGGCTTCGCGATCCGCGACCCCCGGGCCTGGCTGCGCCTCGACCGCAACGTCTACCCGGTCCACCTCACCCGGATCGTCGACCCCGACGAGCTCGACATGGCGTGGGTCGCGAGGCTCGACAAGCTCCATTCCCTGGAGGAGCCCGCCAACCCGCCGGTCCCGCTGGGCTCGCCGCGGCCCGAGGGCTGGTGGACGTTCCGCGTCCGGTGGCGCACGTAGGAGTCTGCGCCGTGGAACGGCCGGTGGCGGTGACGGGCCTCGTCACCGACTCGTCCGGCGGCGTGCTGCCGGGCGCGGACTCCTGCAGGGTTGGTTGGGCGCCAAGCGGAGCCGAAGGCGACGACTGGCGGGCGAGGAGTCTGCGCCGTAGAACGGAGCAGATTCCTGCCAGGGTTGGTTGGGCGCCAAGCGGAGCCGAAGGCGACCATTGGCGGGCCAGCCCGGCATGAACACTGCCACGTTGCTGCCCGTTTCCTCGACGGTTGCCGGGCGCGCGCGGGCAGTCGAACGCGGCGGGTTTCGGCCAGACGCCGTAGAATGAGGCTCAGGGTCCTTCAACAGAACCTCGCCTGGGCTCGCGCTCCCGGAAGCCGAGGGAGAAGACATGGAAACTGCGGTCCGGCCAGTGGACGTGCACGCGCCGGAGACGAGCTCTGCCCTGCTCGTCAGGTTCCCGGCGGCCCTGGGCCTCACTGACGACGGGTTCTACGAGCTCTGCCGGCTCAACCGGGATCTGCGCATCGAGCGGACGGCCGGTGGAGAGCTGTCGATCATGGCACCCGCGGGTGGGAAGTCCAGCGACAGGAACGCCGAGATCGCGTTCCAGTTGAGGCGTTGGGCCAAGCGTGACGGAACCGGCAGGACATTCGACTCGTCCGGAGGGTTCCGGCTGCCCAACGGTGCGGTCCGTTCGCCCGACGCCTCCTGGATCGACAACACCCGGCTGGCGACGCTCACCGACGATCAGCGCGAGAGGTTCATCCCCCTCTGCCCCGACTTCGTCGTCGAGCTGCGTTCACCGAGCGACGGCCTGGCCGCGGTCCACGACAAGATGCGCGAGTACATGGAGAACGGCGCCAGGCTCGGCTGGCTCATCGATCCGCCCGGCCGCCAGGTCTTCGTGAACCGACCCGAGTCGCCGCCGGAACGCCTGGAGGCGCCGGCCAGCGTGTCGGCCGATGCCGTGCTGCCGGGATTCAGCCTGGAGACGGAGGAGATCCTGTAGCCGGCAGAATCGGCCGCCCTCGGGCCGGCGTCGCCTGGCGCCGCTGGTCGCTCCCGGCTGCCCACGATTGCTCCGATTCAGCCGTGACCCACGACGACATTCGAGCGTTCGTCACCCGCGACTGGGCCGCGGTCCGCGACGCCGACGCGTCTCACTGGGCGGCGGAGTTCAAGAAACGCGGTCCGGCGGCCACCGTCGCCGCATCGCGGGCCCTGTGGGAACATGCCCGCCGAATCAGGCCGGACTGGCCGACGGCCGACGACTCCGACCGCGATCTTGCCGAACACCTTCGGCTGAAACGACTCCTCGACCGGGCCGCGCATGCCTTCGCCCATCGCTGAGGTCCTCGCCGCCCTCGCCGCGTGCTTCCACTCCCTCGGCGTTCGCTGGTACCTGTTCGGCGCACAGGCCGCCATCCACCACGGCGTCGCCCGGCTGACCGCCGACGTGGACGTCACCATCCTGCCGGAACCTCACTCGACGCCGGAGCTGGCGTCGGCACTGGAGGCCAACGGGTTCCGGCTACGCGTGACCGCCACGGACCACTTCGTCGCCCGGACCCGCGTGCTGCCGTTCGCCCACACCGCGACGCGGCTGCCCGTCGACATCGTGCTCGGCGGTCCCGGGATCGAGGAGCTGTTCCTGGAACGCGCCGAGACCCGCGAGATCGAAGGGGTCGAGGTCCCAATCGCCACCGTCGAAGATCTCGTGACGATGAAGATCCTGGCCAGCCGGCCCAAGGACCTGGACGACGCCGAAGGCATGCTCAGAGCCCGCTCCGACGACATCGATCTCGGCCATGTGCGCCGGACGCTCCAGCTTCTCGAGGAGGCGCTGTCGCAAAGCGATCTGCTCCCCGAACTCGAGCAGCTTCTCCGCCGTACAACGCGCGCGCCGCAATGAACGCCCTCGTTGACACCGCTCGCCCTTCGTCGATAGGCTCATCGGGTGACTGGCACTCGCCCCGGACAGATCGAGACGGCACTGCCCGTCTTCATGCCGAACAGGCCGCCTTGCCGTTGCTCCATTCCCCGGCCTGGGTGGGTTTCATCCGAACGGGGTAGGGCTTCTTCGGAGTGTAACGGGACATGAGAGTCAATCGACTCCGGATACAGAACTTCAAGCTCTTCGCCGACCACACTCTGGAGCTGCACCCACAGTTCACCCTCCTCGCAGGCGACAACGGCGCCGGAAAGACGACCGTGCTCGACGCTCTGGCCGTCGCCGCCGGGATCTGGCTCGTCAGGCCTCCCGATTCCATGCTCGCAACCAGTGGAAGGAACATCCTTCCGAACGAGATTCGCCTCGCAGTGAAGGGCGGCGGCGACCGCCCTCAGTTCGTCGAATGCAAACCCGTGTCCATCACCGCCGCCGGTGAGATCGCCGGTGAACCCGTCGAGTGGCGGCGCGCGATTCGAGCCTACGGATCGCGAACCACCAACGCCGACGCAGCCAGAGCCCTGCGCATCATTGACAATCACTACTCCCAGGACAGTTCGGCCGGCAGCGCGCCGAGCCCGGTGATTGCCTACTACGGCGCGGGGCGCGCATGGCTTCCGTCGCGAACCCGAAGCTCGCCCCGGCTCCGGGCACGGCGCCCCGCCCGCCGATGGGAGGCATTCTACGACTGCTTCGTGGAACGCATCCGATTGAGCGATCTGAGAATCTGGTTTCGGCGAGAGGCGATCGCCTCCGCGAATCGCGCCGGGCGCTGGAGGCCCGCATACGAGGTCGTGAGACATGCCATCGTCCATTGTGTCCCTCGGGCCGACGACCTCTGGTACGACGGCGACCGCGACGAGATCGTGCTCTCGGTCGAAGGTCAGGCCCAGCCATTCACGAATCTGAGCGCCGGCCAACGAATGATGGTCGCCTTGGTCGCCGGTGGACTTCCGCACCCGGTCGCGCACGTAGGCCGGCATGGCGCGCCGGCCGCGCTACGGCACGGAGTCCTCCCGGTAGTCCGCGCCGGTCAGGCTGGTCAGCGCGGCCTGCTGCCACTCGCGCAGCCGGCTCGCCAGGTCCGCCGCGACGGCGGGCTCGCTCGCGGCCAGGTTGCGGCTCTCCGCCCGGTCGGCGCGCAGGTCGAACAGCTCGACGCCCGAGCCGCGCGAGCCGTCGACGACGAGCTTGTGGTCGCCGTCCATGATCACGCGCGCGCCCGCGAAGTCGCGCTCGTCGACGGCCGGGTAGCGGATGTTGCGGAAGTTCCGGGTCGGAATGCCGTCCATCAGCTTGACGAGGGGCGTCGTCCCCGCCTGCAGCGCGGGCTCCATGTAGGGGTCGTGGTCCCGGCCCGCGAGGCCGCCGACGGCGAAGCTCCAGAAGAAGACGGGCGCCGGCCGCGACGTCATGCCACCGTCGATGAGCGGCGCGAGGTCGATGCCGTCGAGGGGCCGGTCGGGTACCGACTGCCCCGCGAGGGCGGCCAGAGTGGGCAGGATATCGCTGGTCACCGCGGCCACGTCGGTCGCGCGCGGCGCGGCGATGCGCGCCGGCCACTCGATGATGCCGGGGACGCGGATGCCGCCCTCGTACATCGTGCCCTTCAGGCCGCGAAGCGGCGTCTCCGCCAGCCCGCTACGGGGAGTCCCGTTGTCGCCGTTGTACCAGAGCAGGGTGTTCTCGCGCAGTCCCGCCGCGTCCAGGTGGTCGCGCAGCGTGCCGATGGCGCGGTCCATGGCGGTGATCTCGGCGTAGCGCTCGCGGAGAACGTCGCCGAGCGGACGCTCGATCTGCAGGCCCGTCTCGTTCGAGGTCAGCGGGACCATCCGGTCCGCGTACCTCGCGGGCAACTCGTCGTAGAGGGCGAGGTCCTCCTCCAGTCCCTGGTAGGGCTCGTGGGGCGAGCCGAACCAGACGACCGCGAGGAACGGCCGGCCGTCGGCGGCGGCGCGGTCGATGAACCGGATGGCCTCGTCGACGACGATGGCCGAGCTCTCGCCCTCGAACCGCTCGGGCGGGCCCCCGTTGCGCGAGAGCGTCGGGTGCAGCTCGAAGAAATTGTCGTGGGACAGCCACTCGTCGAAGCCCATCGCCCCCGGGTTGAGGGGCGAGCCCGCCTTCACGGTGCCGACGTGCCACTTGCCGAAGTGGCCGGTGGCGTAGCCGGCGTCGCGCAGCACGTGGGCGATGGTGATCTCCTCCGGGCGCATCGACCAGTTGGGGGCGAACGTGCCGTAGCGCACCGGATGGCGCCCCGTCAGCACGCTCCCCCGGGTGGGCGAGCACGACGGGTGCCCCGCGTAGAACCGGTCCAACCGCAGGCCCGAGGCGGCCATGGTGTCGAGGACCGGCGTCTGCAGGTAGGCGTGACCATTGTAGCCGGTCTCCTCCCAGCCGTGGTCGTCGCCCATGAGCAGGACGACGTTGGGGGGGTCGGCAGGCTGCGCCTGCGCGAGCACCACGGGCAACGCCGCAAGACACGCCAGGATGAGCGCCAGGGCTCCCGGTACGAATCGCTTTCGGTCCATCGCGTAATCCAATCGTCGGGGCCGGCGCCGTCGGAAGACGCCGGCGCTGTCTACGGCGCGCCCTCATCGTGCCACCAACCTCGCCGAACGACAACCCGCCTTCGGACAAGACCGGCCTTCGATGCCGCGACGACAGCCGCTGCTGCATTCTCGACCGGAGATCGCCCCTTATGGCGGCGTTGCGCCGCGGACCGCTGGCAGCCCGCCTCACGTACGCCCCGTATGCGCCGCGTCGCCTCGCCACGCGCGGAGGCCCCGCGGTCCGCTTGGCGCCATCGCCGGTGTCGGCGCAACGCGGGTTTCGCCACGGGCGCCGGAGCGCTCGTCTCTCGGTCGCGGGCCGCGAGTTGGCGGCAGGTTCCGTGCCCCGGTTGGTCCTCGCGCAGGGCCGGTGTAGGCTGTGTCTCTCGCAGCAACCCGCCCCGGAGGACCACCATGCATCGAGCCGCCGTTCTGCTGCTGACCGCGACGACCCTGGCGCTCCTGGCGCCGGCCGCGCTGTACGCCCAGGAAGGCCAGGGCTTCGCGGCCGAGGGAATTCCCGCGGTGCCGCTGCCCGACGCCCCCATCGTCTACGACACCGCGGCGGGACAGCGCATCCGTGTCGCGGTCGTCACCGAGGGGCTGACCTACCCGTGGGGCCTCGCGTTCCTGCCCGACGGCCGCATCCTCGTCACCGAGCGGCTGGGCACGCTACGGCAGATCCGGGACGGCGTGCTCGACCCGACCCCGCTCGCCGGCGTCCCCGAGGTCTACACGGAGGGACCGCTCGCGGGGCTGATGGACGTGGCGGCGCATCCTGAGTTCGCCGAGAACCGCTTCGTGTACCTCACCTACTCCAAGCCCACCGCGGACGGCTCGACCGTCGCGCTGGCCCGGGGCCGCTTCGAGGGCGGGGCACTGTCCGAGGTCCGTGACGTCTTCGTGGCCGACGCCGAGCTGAACGGCGGTGCGTCGCGGCTCGCGTTCGCGCCGGATGGATCGCTCTACATGACCGTCGGCGGGGCGTTCGGCGGCACCCGGCCCCTCGCCCAGGACCCCGCGAGCCACGTCGGCAAGGTGCTGCGGCTGCGCGACGACGGCAGCGCGCCCGACGACAACCCCTTCGCGGGCCGCGAGGGTCACGCGCCCGAGGTGTTCTCGCTCGGCCACCGCAACCCGATGGGCCTCGCCATCCACCCCGAGACCGGCGAGGTGTGGGCGAGCGAGCACGCCCCGATGGGGGGCGACGAGGTCAACCGCATCCTCCCTGGCCGCAACTACGGCTGGCCGGAGGTCTCCTACTCGCGCGAGTACACCGGGCTGCGCGTGTCGGAACGGCCGTGGCAGGAAGACCTGGAACAGCCGGAGATCGTCTGGATCCCCTCGATCGCCCCCTCGGGCCTGGTCTTCTACAGCGGCGACAGGTTCCCGGCGTGGCGCGGCAACCTCTTCGCGGGCTCGCTCATGACCGGCCGCGTCGCCCGCACCGGCCACCTCGAGCGCATCGAGTTCAACCGGCAGGGGCTGGAGCAGCGCCGGGAATGGCTGCTCGCGGATCTCCGGCGGCGCATCCGCGACGTCGAGCAGGGCCCCGACGGCCTGCTCTACGTGCTGACGGGGGGCAGCTTCCTCGGCCGCGACCCCGCCCTGGGAGAAGCCGCCCTGCTCCGCATAGAGCCGGCCGAGTGACGTGAAGGCAAGCAACGTATCCGGGGCTTCGAGCAGGGTCCCGCGGGTTGCTCTACTTGCTGACGGGGGGCTTCCGCGGCCGGGCCCCGCCTTGGGGTGAAGCCGCGCTACAGAGGCTACGGCGTCCCCGCCAGCCGGGCGACGAAACGCTGGTGCTCGGGAGAGCCGATGCCCCGGTTCACCGCCTCCAGCGCCTCGGCGGGATTCCCTTTCAGCAGCGCGGCCACGGCGATGCGGAGACCGGGGAAGACCCGGCTGCGGCCGACCCCTTCCCCGTCGATGGGCAGGGGCCGGTAGTCGCCGTCCACCAGCTCGAACCAGTCGATACGGCGTTCCTGCGTGCGCCAGACGACGTATTCCCGAACGCCGTTGCGTCGATAGGCGCGCAACTTGTCATGCAGATCGATGGACGTGCTGCTCGCGGCGATCTCGACCACCAGCTCCGGCGCCCCCTCGACGTAGTCGTCGCCGCTCACCCGGGACTGCCCGCCCGCGTCCGGCTCGATGCGCAGCAGCACGTCGGGCTGCGGTTCGTTGTCCGGATCGAGTCGCACGGTGGCGTTGTCCTCGCAGCGGACTCCGGGCGTGAACGCGCTGTACACGAGGAGCACGCCCTGAATCATCGCGTGCGGTCCGGAATGCGCCAGACTGACCGGCGACGGCATGCGGACGATTCCCTCGATCAACTCCGCCTTCTCGAGGTCCGGCCGAAGGGCGTACCGGCGTTCGAACTCGGACCGCGCAAGCCGGTCGCCGCTCCTGAGCACCGGTGTCCCCGCGGTGTCCGGCACGCGCCCGCCGGCGCTCCTCGGCGCCGGGACCGCGGACGCTGACGTCATGTCGGCCTCTGGCATGAGCGGGCTTCGCCCCTCGGCGTATCCTCGATTATCACACGTCGTGAGCCGGGGCGCCGCGTCTTCACGGTCCGACCGGACGTCGACCAGTCGTCCGGGGAGCCTTGGGACGTGGTCCGAGCACGCGTGTCCCGGCGCCTGTCAAAGCGGTGACCAGGCGAGTTCGCATCGAACCGGAGGCGGCGGACGAACTCGGGGAAGCCGCCCTCTGGTACGAGAATCGCCGCACCGGTTTCGGGAGTGACTTCCTTGACCGTGTCGACCTGGCGTTGAGTCGGCTGAATCGGTGGCCGCACGCGGGGGTCGCCGTCCCGGGTCTCCGGTCGAGTTGGACGGACGCCGTGTTCCGGTGGACCGCTATCCCTACCACCTCATCCATATGCTCGCGGACGGCGCGATTCGGATCAGCGGGCGCGCGACGTTGAGCCGGGTCTGCAGGTAGTCCAGCGCGTTCCTGATCACGCGCATCCGAACGGCATGCACATGCCGGAGGCCGGCCAGCACGTGCAGCTCGAGGATGTTCTCGAACGACAGGAGATGCTGCGCCGGCGCGGCGATGCTCACGAGCGGACGCTGACGGCCGCCGCCGGAGTCGCTCTTGCCGGAAACCCAATCGTGGAGGGTTCGGTGGGGAATCCCCAGGTATCTCGACGCCTCCGCCTTGGTGTAGGCCGGCGTCGCGCGGGGCTCGGAAGAGCGGGCACTGCATCCGTGCCGCGTTGTTGCTGCCAGTGGCCTTCCCTCTCTCGCGGGAATCGTGTTGCCCCGCCACCAGATTACAACACAAGCCCGCACCGACGTTCCGGCGCGACCTACGGCACCACGAGTCCCTCGAACTGGATGCGGACCTGCGGGCGAACCCGCAGGAGGCCGAGCATGACGACGGGCGGTTCCACGCCGTAAGCCGTCATGTCGAGGCTCACCTCGCCCGCGACCTCGACGCCGCCGCCGGACGGCGACAGCGAGATCGGGAGGCTCACGGGGCTGGTGACGGCCTGGATGGTGAGGCTGCCGCTGGCCTGGGCGCCCCCGCCGGAGGCTTCGTAGCTCTGGAGCTCGAACGTGATCTCGGGGAACTCGGCCGGCTTCATCGCCTCGAGGAGATGCTCGGTCATCGTCTCGTCGGGGCACTCGAAGTCGGCCACCGGCACGGTGAGGGCGGCCGTCCGGACGCCGTCGGCGAAGCCGGGGGCCGGCGGGGACGAGCCGGGCGTGACCTCGGCCGTCCCGCTCACCGTGCAGGTCCATCCCCGGATGGTCGAGGTGCCGGAGACGGTGAACTCGACCATCGACTGCTGCGCGGCCGCCGGGGACCCGGCGAGCAGCGCGAAACCGAGGCAGACGGCGGTCACGGACCGCAAAGAGAAAACCGTTCGACGTACGACCAGCATGCCTGCATCCTCCCAGCGACCGGGCCGGCACGCAACCGAGGGAACGGGCGCGACCAAGCGCGCCCCGCGGCCCCGCCCGCAGACCCTCGCGGTCAGCCCGACGACCCCATGGTTGGCGGCGGCCTCGGCCGATTCGAGCCGGCCGCCGCCGATTCGAGTCGGCGACCGCCGCCGACTCAAGTTGGGGGCTCCGGCCGATCAGAGCCCGAAGCCGAAACGGTTGTCGCGCATCATGATGGGGTTCTTCCCCTCCATGACGAAGCGCGAGGTGATCTGCCCGACCGACGTCGTCCGGGTCTGCCGCATGGCGATCCGGAGCTCCGCGAGGATCAGGTCGATGACCTTGGCGACGCCGTCCTCGCCGAAGGCGCCGAGGCCCCACACGTAGGGGCGGCCGATGCCGACCGCGTCGGCGCCGAGGGCCAGGGCCTTGAAGATGTCGGTGCCACGGCGAACGCCGCTGTCGATGAACACCGGCACCCGCCCCCGGACCGCGCCGACGACCTCGGGCAGCGAGTCGATCGACGACCACATGCTGTTGACGGCCCGGCCCCCGTGGTTGGACACGAAGATGCCGTCGGCGCCGTGCTCGATGGCCTCCTCGGCCCCCTCGGCGGTCATGATGCCCTTCAGGATCACCTTCATGTCGCTGGCGTCCTTGAGGCGCTTGACGTAGTCCCAGGTGTAGGGGTAGCGCGGACCCTCGGGGCCTCCGAGCCCGGCCCGCATGGGCCGCAGGTAGTCGGGGTGGTGCTGGTGGCAGCTCTGGCAGAGCACCGACTCGTAGCCCTCGCCGGACAGCGTGCGCCGCTGCAGCTCGCGGTTGCTGCCGCCGAGGAGGTCGATGGTCCACACCAGGGCGGGGCAGCCCGCGCTCTTGACCCGGTCGATGACCCGCTTGTTCACGTTCCAGTCGGGCACGGTGTAGATCTGGAACCAGTGGGGCTCGCCGCGCGCCTCGGCGATGTCGGCGTAGGACTGCGAGCTCTGGTGCGACTGCATCTGCAGGATGTCCCGCGCCCGGGCGGCGCGGGCGGCGCCGCTCTCGCCCTGCGTGTGATAGGCCTCGAGGCTCGCGACCGGACAGAGGAAGAGGGGCGAGGGCCAACGGCGGCCGTAGAGCTCGGTCGACGTGTCGAGCTCGCCCATCGGCGCGCCGCCGAGCCGCCGCGGACGGATCATCAGGCGCTGGAACCCTTCCCGGTTCGCCCGCCGCGTCTCGTAGTCGTCGACCCCCATGTGCAGGTAGTCCCAGTGCTGGGCCAAGTTGGTGGCGTGCGCCGCGCGCTCGAGGTCCCAGACGTTGAAGGCTTCGTCGAGCGACTCGATGACCTGCCCCGTCAACTGATCCTCGATGGCGTTCTGGGGCGGCAGCTCGGGCTCCTGGAAGGCGGTGAAGCGGGGCTGCACCAGCGACGAGGGCATCCGCGACCCGCACTCGGGGCAGTGCGGCATCGCCGCCCCGGTCGCGGGGCGGCGTCCCGCCTCGTGCGCGAGCGCGCGCTGCCAGCTCGCGGGCAGGCCCGACGCGGCCACGCCCAGCAACGGGCTGGCCGCCAGCAGCTTGAAGAACTCGCGCCGGCTCGACGCGCGGTCGGGGATACGGGTGTCGGGTCCTGGTGCAGTCATCGTCAACTCTCCTCGCAGGCCCGCGATGCGGGCTCGAGTCGTAGCGCGGTCTCCGGCTGTCGGTCCGCAAAGTGTAGCCGAACCGCGACCGAATGCAACCCGCGCGCGACGGCTCGCACCGGCATCGGAGCACGGGTGGAACCGCTGCCCGACCTGCTCCCGGCGGTTCAACAGCCTCTGGGGCCGCAGGACGCCCGTGCGACGAGGCGTGACGAGGGAGCCGGCGGGATGATCGCGTAGCTGCGTGCCGCGCGAATCGACGCGATCGGGCGGGCTGCACCGCCGGCGCGGGCGGCGAGCCCCTCCGCCGCCGGCGATCAGGGCAGCCTGAACATGAAGAGCATGTTGCCGCCGCCCGGCTGCCGGATCTCAAGCGTGAGCCCCGGGAAGTCAGGGCAGCCTGAAGACGAAGAGCATGTTGCCGCCGCCCGGCTGCCGGATCTCGGGGGTGAGTCCCCGGAAGTTGATGCCGCCGCCGGCCGCGATGGCGATGTACTGCACGCCGTCGTGCCTGTACGACACCGGGAACCCGCCCGCGCTCGAGTTGAGGATCTGCTCCCACAGGATCTCGCCGGTCGCGGCGTCGAAGGCCCGGAAGCGCCGGGCGTCGTCGGTCACGAACACGAGGCCGCCGCCGGTGGTGAGCACCGAGCCGCCGATGCCCGCGCGCTGGCGGTACACCCAGCGCGGCTCGCCGGTGGTCAGGTCGATGGCGCTGAACTGCCCGATCTGGCCGCCCATGTCCGGGGCCGGCACCTGCGCGATCCGCGCCGAGCCGTGGTGGAGGCCCGGCCGGTAGCGGAACTCGTTCAGGGTCAGGTCCATGCAGACGTTGTTGGTCGGGGCGTAGAGCACGTTCGTCCCCGGGTGGTAGCCGGTGCCCTGCCAGTTGATGCCGCCGAGCGCGCTCGGGCAGACGAAGACCGGCTCGCCGACCTGCGGGAACTTGAGCGACTGGTTCACGATGACCCGTCGGCTCTCCGCATCGATGTCAGCGATGACGTTCTGCGCGTTGGTGGGCTGGGCCCACAGGAAGGCCCCGGTGGCGGCGTCGAGGGCCCACACGATGCCGGTCTTGCCGGGGATGCCGGTCACGATCTTGCGCCGCCGCCCCGGCGCGATCGACCCGCTCCGCCACTCGACGTCGCCGGGCGAGACCTCGGTCTCGACGACGAGCCGCGCGAAGGGATGGTCGAGGTCCCACTCGTCGTTGGGGATGTGCTGGAAGTACCAGGCGATCTCGCCGGTGTCGGCGTCCAGCGCGAGGGTCGAGTTGGTGTAGAGGACGTCGCCGTCGCCGGTGCCCCGCTGCACCGAGCCCCACGGGATCGGCACCCCGACCCCGGTGTAGATCAGGTTCAGCCCGGGGTCGAAGCTCGGCGAGTTCCACGCCGAGCCGCCCCGCCGGTCCTCGTCGGGCACGTCGCCCCAGCTCTCGTAGCCGAACTCGCCGGGGCCGGGAATGGTGTAGGTGCGCCACACCTCGGCCCCGGTGGCGGCGTCGTGGGCCGACACCCAGCAGCGGGTGTTGAGGTGGTAGCAGCCGGACATGCCGGCGACCACGCGCCCCTTGATGATCATCGGCCCGCCGGAGTAGTGCTGGCCGATGGTCCAGTCGCCGACCGCCACGTCCCACGCGACCTCGCCGGTCCGGGCGTCGAGGGCGACGAGGTGGGCGTCGTGGGTGGCGATGAACAGCTTGTCGTCGTAGAGGGCGCCGTTGCGGTTGACGCAGGCGAGGTTGGCCGCGTGGTCGACCCGCTCCCGGCGGTACTCCCAGACCCGCGAGCCGTCGCGCACGTCGAGGGCCTCGACGAAGTCGCACGGCTGCACGAGGAACATCATCCCGCCGTGCACGAGCGGCGTCGTCTCCTGACGGCCCTCCGCCATGGTCCACGCCCACGCCAGCCGCAGACGGCCGACGTTGGTCGTGTCGATCTGGTCGAGCGGGCTGTGCCCCCAGTGACCGTAGGTCCGCCGCCACATCGGCCAGTCCTCCGGCGGCGGGTCGAGCAGCATGGCCTCGGTCACCGGCGTGTAGCCGTCGGCGACGGACTGCGCGGTGGCGGACGCCCCGGTGAGCAGAAGGCCGAACAAGACGGCGCCGAACCCCAGCCGCGTCACGATATGCACGTGCTCTCCTCCCGCGACGAACGCGGCTGTTCGCGTCCGTACAGCACATCTCCAGTTCCAGGGTAGCAGAACCGCGGCCGCCACACGGGTCCACAGGGGGCAAACCCCGGCACCCGTGAGCGAGCCGAGCGCGCTGCCGGGCGATGCCCCAGCGAAGGACGAGCACGCCTCCTCGTCTCCCTCCCGCACCCCGTCTGTGGATCCCCAACCGTCGTGCGCAACTCCCTCCCACGCTGACATCCCCAACCTGCTACACTCGTCCATGGGCCGGCGCGGCTGAGGCGGGAACGCCGATCGCGCCCGACAAGTCCATGGCGAGGCGGCCGGGACGGCGGCCACGGCCCGGAGCCGGGACAGAGACGCGGCATGACAGGCGACCGACCGGGTGTGCGGCGGTAGACGGGGAGGATGCGGGGATGCGGGAGACGCTCCGGGACTTCATGATCGGCGTGAGCGCGGCGGCGGCGCTGTTCGCGTCGTTCCAATCGTGGAACACCGGCCGCGTCCTGTCGGCGGAGATCGCGGATCTGCGCGAGGAGGTCGCGGAGCTGAGGGGAACGCTGGAGACGACGAGCGACACGGTGATCGCCCACGTCAACGCGCCCGGGATGCACGGCGCCCGCTCGTTGCCGTCGTCGGCGGAGGCTCCCCCGCGGTAGGGCCAGGCGAGCTTCTCTGAACGTCGCTGGCGTGGTGTCGCCGGAGCTCGGCGAGAGCCGACCTGAAATTCGTCTGACGTGACCTGGTCAGGACCCATCGAGCAGTCGCGCAACTTCTTCGAGCCGCTCGACCACCGCTTCGAGCACCGCGTCGTACCCCTTGCCCTCCGGCAACAGGACGGGAACGAAGAGCCCACCCGCACCGTCATCGATGACCTCGAATGGGCCGAGCGCCCTTCTCGCCGGTGACCTGGGTTCGCACCCGGGCAATCGGGCCAACCGGCGCGCCTCCCGCATCCACGACGTCGGCGAGCGCGGCGCGCGCCGCCTCGGAGGTCGACAGGATGTGGCCGAGCGCTTCGACCGCGATGTCCTCGGTGCGCTTCCGGTCCCCGGTGCGCCCCCGGAACGGCGAGGCCAGTGCGAGAGCCTCCAGCAGGGTCGGGCGGTGAGCCGTCATGCCGTCGACCTCTCACGACCGCGTAACGAGATGAACATCAGCAACAACAAACGAATGGCGGAGCTTCTCTCATGCCGCATCGCTTCATCCAAGGCTCTTCGGTACGCCGCCCGGCTTGAGGGCCGCCACCAGACGGTCCTCCTCGCGTTGCATTTCGGCCTTGATGCGGTCGACCTCCGCCCGCTCTTCTGGCGTCATGTCCTGAGTCAGCTCGCTCAACGGTCCGAACCCCTCCATCGTTTCCGACCCCCTCTCTTTCGCTCGCCTCACCGCTCACGGCCGCGGCCGGCCTCCCGTTCCGGTGGCGCCTCGATCACGACAATCGGTCTCCTTGCAGGTGCGAGCGGGAGGGGGACGCTCCCAGGGACGCTCCCCTGGACGTGTCTGGCGGGCTCGGAGGCGTCGGACCGGTAGACGAGGACGTTGGTGTCAACGAAGACTCGTCCGGTCATACAACTCGTCCCGAGTCGGCGGGCGGCCGTCGACCCACGTCATCTTCCGGGGCTTTCTCGCCAGCGCGCGCGCCATCGCGACGCCGTAGTCGTCCTCGCGGCGTCTCATCTCTTCGACGGTCTCCGCAAGCCAGCTCGAGACGCTGCGATTCGCCTCGGCGGCGCGCACCCGCAGCCACAGCGCGGTGTCTTCGGGAAGCGTGACGGTGACGTTCTTCATGTCACGAGAATGATAGAAGTACGAATTCTCGCGTCAAACGATCGGAGTGGGTGGCGGTACCGCCGGAGCCTGCGGCCGAGACGGCGGCACGCCGATTCGCGACGGTGAGGTCGTTGCGGGTGTGAGTGGAACAGGGGGCGCCCCCCACGAGGACCGCCCCCTGTTCCATTACCGAAACCGATCAGTGCCCGCCGCCGACCTCGTCCTCCTCGCTGGGCAGGCCCATCGCGGCGAGGCCGTCGCGGAGCTGGATGATGACGTACTGCCGGCCCTCGTGCGACCAGCTCGACATGCCGTAGCGGGTCAGGCCGGGAATCTCCACCGCTCCGAGCCGCTCGCCGGTCCGCTTGTCGATGGCGAAGAGGTGCGGCGTGTTGTCGGCGGTCTGGCCGCCGGCGAGGAGCATCGTCGGCGTGACCACCATCGCAGTGTTCCCGCCGCGGCCGCGGTTGATCTCGACGCCCTCGATCCCCTGCACGAGGGGGTGGTTGCGGATCGTGTCCTGCTGGGCCTGCGGGGCGTCCCCGTTCCGGGCCACCCACAGGTGCTCGCCGGTGTTCACGTCGATGGCGGTGATCCGCCCCACCGGCCCCTTCCAGATCGGGAGCCCGTCGAGGGTGAACGCCTCGATGCTGCCGCGCACCGTCGTCGCGACGGCGGCGAAGTCGGTGTGGGTCGTGCCGGACTGCGGGAGCTCTTCCAGGGGCGAGTCCACGCCCGGCATGACCTGCAGGCGGAAGCAGCCGCTCGTCGAGCTCACGAACATGACGCCGGCGACCGGATCCCCGACGGCCGGCCCGGTGATGTTGGTGCCGCCCCCGCCGCCAGGGCAGTTCCACGCCGGCCCCGCGGGGTCGCCGGTGTGCGTCGGCGGGTCGAACAGGTTGTTGAAGAGGTTGTTCTCGAGGGCCACTTGGCGCGCCATCTCCTTGATCTCGGGCGTGTAGTCGATCAGGTGGTCCTCGGTCCGCCCCTGCAGGTCGTAGGGCGCGGGCCGGGTCGGGAACGGCTGGGTCTCGGAGAGCACCTCGCCCGGGATGTTGGACGCCGGGACGGGCCGCTCCTCGATGGGCCAGATGGGCTCGCCGGTCTCACGGTCTAGGGCGTAGAGGAAGGCCTGCTTGGTGGCCTGGAAGATCCCCTTGATCTCCCGCCCGTCGACGGTCACGTCCATCAGGACCGGCGCCGTCGGGGTGTCGTAGTTCCAGATGTCGTGGTGGACCAGTTGGTAGTGCCAGCGCCGTTCGCCGGTCTCGGCGTCCAGCGCGATGATGCTCGTGCTGAACAGGTTGTCGCCGGGGTGGTGACCGCCGTAGTAGTCGATGGTGGCGCCGTTGGTGACGATGTAGACGAGCCCGAGCTCGGGGTCGGCGGACATCGGGGCCCACGACGACACGTCGCCGATCCACTGCCAGGCGTCGTTCTCCCACGTCTCGTGCCCGAACTCGCCGGGCCGCGGAATCACGTGGAACTTCCACTTGAAGTCGCCGGTGCGCACGTCGTAGGCGAGGATGTCGCCGGGCACGTTCTCGACCCGGGTCTGCAGGTAGCCCTGCTCGGCCGAGTTGCCGACGACCACGGTGTCGTTGACGACGATGGGCGGCGACGACGCGGTGATGTAGCCGATCTCCCGGGGGATGCCGATGTAGGGGTCGTAGGGCCGGTCCATGCTCGTCCACGGGCCCCAGTCGGCGATGAGGTCCTCCACGAGGTCGACGGCCCCGGTGTCGCTGAAGCCGTCCAGCGGTACGGGCCGTCCCCAGCCTTCGAGGGGCAGGCCGGTGTCGGCGTCGAGGGCGTGCAGGAAGAAGCCCGGTGACGTGATGAACACCACCCCGCGGCCGTCGATCTCGGTGTAGGCGACGCCCTTCCCGTAGCCCTTCCGCATCGAGTACTCGTAGCGGTAGGTGTTGGGCTCGCGGAAGCTCCACAGCAGCTCGCCGGTCGCGGGGTCGAGGGCGACCACGTGGCGCCGGTTGCCGGCCACGGTGATGAGCTTGCCGCCGACCAGGGACGGCGTGGCCCGCGCGGTGGCGGGGCCGAAGCTGGTCGCGTTCCACTGCCAGATGACCTCCAACTGCTCGAAGTTCGACGGGTCGAGCTGGTCGGCCGTCGTGTACCGGGTGTGCCAGGCGTCGCCGCCGAGATAGGTCCACGCGCCGTCTTCGGTCCCCGGCCCCTGGGCCGCCGCGCCTCCCGGCGCGAGCAGACCGCACGCCACCGCCAACGCCAGCCCGAACACCAAGGGCGATGTCCGGCCGGCCCCGCGTCGTTCTTCGACTCTCATTCCTGTCACTCCCGTAATCTGGTCCGCACAGTACGCACCCTGCCGATGCAGCAGAGCAGCTTATGGTAGCAGCCGCCACGCCGTTTGTGCGAGCTTCGGCCGTTTCCGCAAGACCGCGGGCGACAGTGTCCGCCACGCCCGACCGGGGGCGCATCCCGCGGGGTGCCCCCCATCCCGCCGGGCACCTCCATCCCGGCCGGGCCTGCGTTGCCACGGTTGCACGGGCCCCACATGCGTCCTCGCCGCGCCTCGCCACGCGCGGGCGCCTCGCCGTCCGCCGGCGCCCCGCCGGGGTGCGGGGCCACGCGGGGTCTCGCCACGGCCTCCCAGGCGCGCCGGGCCGGCGGCGGAGACGGCGCCGCGGGCGTGTGCGCCGCCGGTTGGCCGACGCCTCCGGCAGAACCGCGACTCAATGAAACCGTCGCGCCGAGCACCGCGAGAGGGCCGAACCGAAGCCCGGGTGACCGCCGGCGGAGTCGACAAGAACGTCGATGCATCGCGACGTCGACGACAGGAGTGTCGATTCTTCCCCAGGCACCACCGCGCTCACCGACGGCTCCAAGGGACAAGAGAGTAGCGGTGCTACGGGGGCGAAACGTCGGCTCGAACCCCGCCCCCGGCACCAGCGCTGCAGAGGCGGCACGAACCTTGCTGTGCAACATGGCCGTAAACCGAGGTCCGCCGGCCTCCCGGCAACCCGCAACGGAGGAGTATCGTTCGTGTTCAGTCACAGACACAGACATCGCGGCGCCCGCGCCGGGCGCAGGCGGCAACGCCATCCGATGACCGCGCTCCTGCTGGCGCTGGCCGGCTGGCTCGGCGCGGCGGGTCCGCTCCACGCCCAGGACGCCGACGCCGACGATCCGCCGCCGCCCCCGCCGGTCTCCATCGGCGGCGGCCTGCAGACCAGCTTCCTGCACCGCAGCTCGGACGACGCCGACGCCTCGCAGCACTTCCGGGTCAACAGCCTGCGCATGTACCTGAACGGGGCGGCCACCAGCAAGATCAAGTTCATGGTGAACACCGACATCGCCTACGGCGGCTCGCTGGGGGCGCCCGGGCCCCAGGACACCTCGTTCCAGATCCTCGACGCCGTCGCCCAGTTCGAGATGTCGGACACGTTCAACGTCTGGGTGGGCCGGTTCCTGCCCCCGAGCGACCGGGCCAACCTCTACGGCCCGTTCTATGCCCACCACTGGGCGGTCTACTCGGACGGGGTGCAGGACGGCTATCCCTTCGTCTTCCAGGGGCGCGACAACGGCGCCGCGTGGTGGGGGCAGTTCGACAGGGTCAAGCTGTCGGCGGGCGCGTTCGACGGCCTGTCGTCGACCGGCAACTCGTCGCTCATCGGCGCGGGCCGCATCCAGGTCGACTTCTGGGACGCCGAGCCGGGGTACTACCTGAACAGCACCTACTACGGCGAGAGGAACATCCTCGCCCTCGGCCTCGCCGGCCAGACCCAGGCCGACGCGGGCTCCGCGTACTCCCTCGACGTCCTCGTGGAGCGCATGGTCGGCGACGGCGGCGCGGCGACCCTCGAGGCCGAGTGGGCCCGCTACGACGGGCTCGGGGGCTACGACCCCCGGTACCTCGTCAACGACGGCGGCTATCTGCTCGCCGCCTACCTGTTCCCGCAACGCGTGGGCGACGGCCAGTTCGAGCTGCTCGGCAAGTTCGCCCGCGCCCGGTTCCGGGAGGGCATCTCCCCCGATTACGACCAGACCACGACGGAGTTCAACCTCAACTACGTCATCCGCCAGTTCAACGCGCGCGTGATGATCTTCGTCAAGGACACCGCCTTCACCGCCGTCAACCCCGACGACCTCCAGGTCGGGCTCGGCCTGCAGTTGCAGATGTAGCGATCCGTTCACTCACAGGAGCCAGAGATGAGAATGAAGCACGCACTTGTCGTCGCCGGCCTCACCGCCGCCCTCGCCGCCTGCGGCGGCGGGTCCGGGGACGAGTCCGCGTCGGGAGCCGCCGGCGATCC
Source organism: Vicinamibacterales bacterium (assembly GCA_965215105.1). GTDB lineage: Bacteria > Acidobacteriota > Vicinamibacteria > Vicinamibacterales > UBA8438 > JAJEEA01. The sequence continues at coordinate 5,658,971 of OZ244051.1, read as the reverse complement.
CATCAAGGTCGGCGTCCTCCACTCGCTGTCGGGCACCATGGCCATCAGCGAGACGACGCTCAAGGACACCATCCTGATGATGGTCGACGAGCAGAACGCCAAGGGCGGACTGCTCGGCCGCCCCGTCGAGGCGGTGGTCGTCGACCCGGCGTCGGACTGGCCACTCTTCGCCGAGCGGGCGCGCGAGCTGCTCGAGTCCGAGGAGGTCGACGTGGTGTTCGGCTGCTGGACCTCGGTGTCGCGGAAGTCGGTGCTGCCGGTGTTCGAGGAGAACAACGGCCTGCTCTTCTACCCCGTCCAGTACGAGGGCGAGGAGTCGTCGCGGAACGTCATCTACACCGGCGCCGCCCCCAACCAGCAGGCGATTCCGGCCGTCGACTACCTGATGAACGAGGTCGGCATCGAGCGCTGGGTGCTCGAGGGCACCGACTACGTCTATCCCCGCACCACCAACCGCATCCTCGAGGCGTACCTGAAGCAGCAGGGCGTGGCCGACGAGGACATCGACATCAACTACACCCCGTTCGGGCACTCCGACTGGCAGACCCGGGTGGCCGCCATCCGGCGCTTCGGCTCGGCCGGCAAGCCGACCGCGGTGGTGTCCACCATCAACGGCGACGCCAACGTCCCGTTCTACCTGGAGCTCGCGAACCAGGAGGTCTCGGCCGACGACATCCCGGTCGTGGCGTTCTCGGTGGGCGAGGAGGAGCTGTCGGGCCTCGACACCGCCCCCCTCGTCGGGCACCTCGCGGCCTGGAACTACTTCCAGAGCGTGGAGTCGCCGGCCAACTCGGAGTTCATCACCAAGTGGAAGACGTTCGTCGACAATCAGGACCGCACCACCAACGATCCCATGGAGGCCCACTACATCGGGTTCAACCTCTGGGCCCAGGCCGTCGAGAAGGCCGGCACGACGGACGTCGACGCGGTGCTGGCCGCCCTGCCGGGCACCGAGGCGCCCAACCTGACCGGGGGCATCGCGCGGGTGCTGCCCAACCATCACATCACCAAGCCGGTGTACATCGGCGAGGTGCAGGCGAACGGCCAGTTCGACGTGGTGTGGGAGACCGACGACACCGTGCCCGGCGACGCGTGGTCCGACTACCTGCCGGTCAGCGAGGTCACCGAGGCGGACTGGGTCGAGCTGAACTGCGGGAACTACAACACGGAGACGCAGGTGTGCTCCGGGCAGAACTACGAGTGATCGCAAGAGGCCCCGGCGGGCGGCGGCTCGCGTGGCTGCTGCTCGCCGGGTGCCTGGTCGCCCATCCGGCCACGGCGCCGGCGCAGACCGATGACGACGGGTTCCGCGACCTCGTCGGGGGGTTCGCGGGCGCCAACTTCCGGGAGAAGGAGGCGATCGCCGGGCGGATGCTCGCCACCGGGCACGGCGGCGTCCGCGACGTGCTCACCGCCCTGCTCGAGGACCGGCTGTTCGAGCGCGAGGACGACGGGCGGGTCTTCGTCGTCGAGTCGAACGAGGAGGGCCTGACCGCCTTCCGGCTCCTCGATCCCGCCACCCTGGCCGACGCCGGGACCATCGCCCCCGACCGCCTGGACCGCATCATCACCAACAACCGGCTCCGCCGGTTCCTCCGCACCGGCATCGCCCGGTTCGACTCGTCGAGCCCCGACCCCGGCGTGCGCCTCGAGGCGGTTCGCGAGCTGCTGCGCAGCCTCGACGAGGCCACCCTCGACCTGCTCCGCCGACGGGCGGCGGTCGAGACCGACCCCGACGTGGCCTTCGAGCTGGAGACGGCGCTGTCGGTCGAGGCGCTCGACGACCCCGACCCGGGGGTCCGCCTCGGCGCCGTCGAACGGCTCTCCGGCCGCCTGAACCCCGTCGTCCACAACCGCCTGTCGGCGCTGGTCAGGACCACCGACAACGGCGCGTTCGCCGAGCCCGACGAGGCGGTCCGAGCCGCCGCGACCGACGCCCTCTGGCAGATCGATTCGCGGCGGAACGTCTACTCGGTGCTCGAGACGGTGGCCTTCGGGCTGAGCCTCGGGTCGGTCCTGGTGCTCGTGGCCATCGGCCTCGCCATCACCTTCGGGGTGATGGGCGTCATCAACATGGCCCACGGCGAGCTGATGATGCTCGGGGCGTACACCACCTACGTCGTGCAGCTCTGGATGCCGGACCACATCGGCATCTCGCTGCTGGTGGCGGTGCCCGCCGCGTTCGTCGTCGCGGGGTCGGCGGGCGTGCTCATCGAGCGGACGGTCATCCGCTTCCTCTACGGGCGCCCCCTCGAAACGCTGCTCGCGACGTTCGGCGTGAGCCTCGTGCTGCAACAGCTCGTGCGGACGGTGTTCTCGGCCAACAACCGCGCCGTCACCACCCCGGCGTGGATGAGCGGGGCGCTGCGGTTCAACGAGGCGTTCGCGCTCACCTACAACCGGCTCTACATCGTTCTCTTCGCCCTCATCGTGTTCGCGCTGGTCCTGGCCGTCATGAGGTACACGCGCCTCGGCCTCGACATCCGCGCCGTCTCCCAGAACCGGACGATGGCCCGGGCGATGGGGGTGCGGACGGAGTGGGTCGACGCGATGACGTTCGGCCTCGGCGCCGGCATCGCCGGGGTCGCGGGGGTGGCCCTGACCCAGCTCACGAACGTGGGGCCCAACCTCGGCCAGTCGTACATCGTCGACTCGTTCATGGTCGTGGTGTTCGGCGGGGTCGGCAACCTCTGGGGCACGCTGATCGGCGGCATGTCGCTCGGCATCGTGAACAAGCTGCTCGAACCGTTCGCGGGGGCCGTGCTCGGCAAGATCCTGGTGCTGGTGGTGCTCATCCTCTTCATCCAGCGCCGTCCCCGCGGGCTGTTCCCGCAGACGGGGCGGGCGGCGGAGAGCACGTGATGAAGGCACCGCCGCTGCGTCTGCCGGCGGTGATTGCCGATCGCGCCAGCGTGGCGTTCCTCGCGTCGCTGGCCGCGGTGGCCCTCGTCGCGCCGCTCCTCAACCTGGCGGTGCCCGAGTCGTCCCCGCTCCACCTGTCGAGCTACGCCGTCGGCCTCATCGGCAAGTACCTCACCTATGCGATGCTCGCCCTCGCCGTCGACTTCATCTGGGGCTACTGCGGCATCCTGAGCCTGGGGCACGCGGCGTTCTTCGCCCTCGGGGGCTACGCCATGGGCATGTACCTCATGCGCCAGATCGGCACCCGGGGCGTGTACGGGCACCCCGTCCTCCCCGACTTCATGGTGTTCCTGAACTGGGAGGAGCTGCCGTGGTTCTGGTACGGCTTCGACCAGTTCTGGTTCGCGGCGGTCATGGTGGCGCTGGTCCCCGGCGCGCTGGCCTTCGTCTTCGGGTGGCTGGCGTTCCGGTCGCGGGTCACCGGGGTCTACCTCTCCATCATCACCCAGGCCCTCACCTACGCCCTGATGCTCGCGTTCTTCCGGAACGACATGGGCTTCGGCGGCAACAACGGCTTCACCGACTTCAAGGACCTGCTCGGGTTCGACCTCCAGAGCGACGCCACCCGCTCGGCCCTCCTCTCGGCGACGGCGGTCGCCCTCGGGGGCGCCTACTGGACGTGCCGGGCCGTCCTCGCGTCGCGGGCGGGCCGGGTGCTGCGCGCGATACGCGACGCCGAGAGCCGCACCCGGTTCCTCGGCTACCGGGTGCAGGACTACAAGCTGTGGGTGTTCGTGCTGTCGGCGGTGCTCGCGGGGGTGGCGGGGGCGCTCTACGTGCCCCAGGTGGGCATCATCAACCCCAGCGAGTTCGAGCCCATCAACTCCATCGAGGTGGTGATCTGGGTGGCGGTCGGGGGGCGCGGCACGCTGTGGGGCGCGGCGGCAGGGGCGGTGCTCGTGAACTACGCCAAGACCTGGTTCACGGGGGCCCTGCCCGACGTGTGGCTCTACGCGCTCGGGGCGATGTTCGTGGGGGTCACGCTGTTCCTGCCCCGCGGGCTGGCCGGCCTGCTGCCAGTGAGGAGCCGGGACGCGTGAACGCCGACCTCCGGCCTGCCGACGCCAACACCGCCGAGCCCCGGGCGGGCGCCCTCCGCCCCGGCCCCGCCGCGGGCCGGTGCGACGCCCGGCGCGACAAGCGCGAGCTGTCCGGCCTGCTGCCGGCGAGGAGCCGGGACGCATGAACGCCAACCTCCGTCCCGGCGACGCCGGCACCGCCGATCCCCGGGAGGGCGCGACTCCCGGAGCGGCCGCGGGCCGGCGCGACGCGTTGCGCGAGAAGCGCGAGGCGGCCGCGCGGCGGCAGCCGTCGGTGCTGACCGGCGACGTGCTCTACCTGCAGCAGGTCACGGTGAGCTTCGACGGCTTCAAGGCCCTCGACGATCTCACCCTGCACGTCGACCCCGGCGAGCTGCTCTGCGTCATCGGCCCGAACGGCGCCGGCAAGACCACGATGATGGACGTCGTCACCGGGAAGACGCGGCCCGACGCCGGAAGGGTGTTCTTCGGCAACATGACCAACCTGCTCACGATGAGCGAGCCGGAGATCGCGCAGGCCGGCATCGGCCGCAAGTTCCAGAAGCCGACGGTCTTCGACTTCCTCACCGTGTTCGAGAACCTCGAGCTCGCCCTCGCCGGCGACAAGTCGTTCTGGCACGCCTTCCTCGCGCGCCTGACGCGCCGCGACCGCGAGCGCATCGACGAGGTGCTCGAGACGACCGGACTGGCCTCGAAGCGCGACGCCCCGGCCGGCACCCTCGCCCACGGCCAGAAGCAGTGGCTCGAGATCGGCATGCTGCTGATGCAGGAGCCGAAGGTGCTGCTGGTGGACGAGCCGGTGGCGGGCATGACCCCGCAGGAGACCGAGCGCACCGGCGAGCTGCTGCTCTCGCTCGCGGGGCGGCACTCGGTGGTCGTGGTCGAACACGACATGGAGTTCGTCCGCTCCATCGCGCGGCGCGTGGCGGTCCTCCACGAGGGACGGGTGCTCGCCGAAGGCGGCATGGACGCGGTGCAGTCGGACCCCCGTGTCATCGAGGTGTATCTGGGAGCATGAGCCTGCTTCGGATCGGCCGCCTCGACCGGTCCCACCGCGCCACACGAACGCCGTGGCACGTCGACCGCGCGGTGTAACCTGGGAGGAATGAACCTGTTCGAGATCCGCAGCCTCGACCGCCGGAACGCGCCGACCGACCTCGTGCCGGTCGGGGAGGCGGCAATGGGCCCCGCGCGTCACCCGGGTGTACTGGGCCGCATGAGCCTGCCCGAGATCCGCGGCCTCGACCGCCCGAACGCGCAGATGGACCACGTGGGGGTCGCGGAGGTCGCATGAGCCTGCTCGAGATCCGCGGCCTGAACCAGTCCTACGGCGGCAGCCGCACCCTGTGGGACATCGACCTCGACGTGGCGGCGGGGACCCGCCTGTGCCTGATGGGGCGCAACGGCATGGGCAAGACGACGCTCCTGAAGTGCGTCATGGGGCTGATTCCCGTGGAGTCGGGCGGGATCGCGTTCGATGGCGCCGACCTGCTCGCCCGTCCTCCCGAGAGCCGGGCGCGGCTGGGCATCGGCTACGTGCCCCAGGGGCGCGAGATCTTCCCGCAGCTCACGGTCGAGGAGAACCTGCGCATCGGCCTCGGGTCCCGGCGCGGCGGCCGCGGCGGGGGGATCCCCGACCGCGTCTTCGAGCTCTTCCCGGTATTGAGACAGATGCTCCAGCGCCGCGGCGGCGACCTGTCCGGCGGCCAGCAGCAGCAGCTCGCGATCGGGCGGGCGCTGGTGCTCGAGCCGCGGCTGCTCATCCTCGACGAGCCCACCGAGGGCATCCAGCCGAACATCGTCCACGAGATCGGCGATATCATCGTCCGGCTCAACCGTGAGGCCGGGGTGACGGTGCTGCTGGTCGAGCAGAAGCTGCCGTTCGCCCGCCGCGTGGCCAGCGAGTTCCACATCCTGGACAAGGGACGGTCCGTGGCCGGCGGCCCGATCGACGCCCTGAGCGACGATGACATCCGCAGGCACCTCACGGTGTAAGCCGGGTTCGACGCCGTGCGGTCCTGTTCGCCGAGCCGAAGTACCATGAGCGCAGTAGCACTGCAGCAGATACGGAGCGACGGAACCATGGACACCGACCAATCCAGCCGACCCGTCGACGGTGAAGAGCCCGAAGGCCTGCTGGATCCGGACAGTGGCTCCTGGGGCGACTATCCCATCGACGATCTCTTGATCCGCCATCAAAACCGTACGATTCACGACGTCGCCAGGCGCATCGATCAAGGCTCCTATGTGATGGATCCCGATTTCCAGCGTGATTTCATCTGGCCGGAGGACAAGCAGAGCAAACTGATCGAATCCGTCATCATGCGCATTCCCCTCCCCGTGTTCTACATGGCGGAAGACGACGAGGGTCGAATGGTGGTCGTCGATGGCCTGCAGCGTCTGTCCACATTCAGCCGGTTCATGCGGGATGAACTGAAGCTGAACCTGCCGGATCGCCAGGAACTGCATCGCAAGAGATTCTCCGACTTGGCGTCCAAACTGCAGAACCGCGTCGAGGACTGCAACCTCATATTCTACATTATCGATGCGAAAGTTCCAGAAAGAGCCCGGCTGGACATCTTCGAGAGGGTGAACAGCGGCGAGACACTCACCCGGCAGCAGATGCGGAACAGCCTCTTCATGGGATGCGGAACACGTTTCCTGAAGGCGGAGTCGCGGACGAAGATTTTTCTCAGAGCGACGGGCGGAAGCCTGAACCAGAAAAAGATGAGAGATCGGGAGTTCGTCAATCGATTCTGCGCCTTTCAACTCCTCGACCTCGATGAATACCGCGGCGACATGGACAAGTTTCTCGCCGACTGTCTGCGCCGAATGAACCGGATGGACGAACCCGAACTGTCCCGGTTGTCAGCGGAATTCCGCCGAGGCCTCGCCAACAACTTCACGTTGTTCGACCGCCATGCATTCCGCAAGCACGAACCCGGGCAGGAACGACGCGGGATCATCAACGCCTCGTTCTGGGATGTGATGTCCACCGGTCTGTCTCGCCATGCCGAAGACACGGTCGAAGAGCGTTCCGAGCTTCTTCGCGATAACATCTTTCGCCTCCTGGCCGACGAGGAGTTCAACATCGCGATTACGTACGGTCCCAACGACGCAAGAAAGGTGAGAACACGGTTCCGTTTGACGCAGGAGGTCTTCGAGGAGGTTCTGGGTGCTCACGCGCATTGATCTCCGACATTTCAAGTGCTTCGAAACACTGAAGCTGCCCCTGTGCGCACTGACCCTGCTGTCCGGGGCCAATGCCTCCGGGAAGTCGTCCGTGATGCAGGCCCTCGTTCTCCTGCACCAGACGATGCGCGAACACGAGTGGTCGTCCCGCCTGATGCTCAACGGCTCTGCTGTCCGCCTGGGTGCCGTGGCGGACGTGGTCGACCAGGTTCATGGGCGCCGCAACTGCGGGATCGCTCTGCTGGACGACGATGCGGCGTCGTATCAGTGGGAGTTCGAGGGTGAGCGCGACGAGATGTCCATGGCCGTCCGCAGGGCTCGTGGCGAGACCGGCGCCGGGGACGGCTGGGACGTCGACGGGGCCCAACCGTTCCACCACCTGCTGCCGGCGCCGGCGGGCGACCAGTCACTGACCAGTCGCCTGCGCAGGCTCACCTACCTGACCGCAGAGAGACTGGGACCGCGAGAGCTCTACGCCTTCGACGATCCCCAACTCACGCCGGTCGTCGGCCCGCGGGGAGAGTACGCCGTCAGCGTGCTCCACTCCGGCCGCGACGGCCGGGTGCTGGACAGCTTGGCGATCGACGGCGTGCCGCCCACGCGGTTCCGGCAGGTGGAGGCGCGGATGGCCCGGTTCTTTCCAGGTTGCGTACTGGCCGTCGAGCAGGTCCCCGGGGCCAACGCGGCGACGCTGGGGATTCGCATATCGGCCGACACGGACTTTCATCGCCCCGTGCACACCGGATTCGGACTGACACAGGTTCTGCCCATCGTCGTGGCGGGTCTGTCCGCAGACGAGGACGACCTGCTGCTGATCGAGAATCCCGAGGTGCACCTGCATCCCGCCGGACAGGCGGCTATGGGAGAGTTCCTGAGCGAAGTCGCGGCGGCGGGCGTGCAGGTCGTCATCGAGACGCACAGCGATCACGTCCTGAACGGCATTCGGCGGGCGGTCAAGGGCGGCATGCCGGCCAGCGGGGACGTCGCACTGCACTTCTTTCGGCCGCGACTCGAGGACCGAGATCAGCAGGGCGGAGCGCAGGTGGAGAGCCCGATCATCGACGAGGACGGCAACATCGACAGTTGGCCGGATGGCTTCTTCGATCAGTTCGACCGGGACATGAACTACTTCGCAGGCTGGAGCTGACGTTGGAAATCCTGGTCAACGACCTGTCTATCCACGAGCAGTTCCACGATGCCGGGTCGTTTCGCGACGCGCTCACGCGGCTGATGACGTTGCGCTCCGCCGCCCGGCGCTTCGGGCTGGACGTGCATTGCCATCGCGCGCTCCTGACGGCCAGCCCGATCCCGGGCGTGGCGATGCAGCAGGCGATCGGGCGTCTCGCCGTCGAGAGCGAGCGGCGCGCGGCGATGGGTTGGCTCACGCGCTTCGGCCCGTTCTGGGACGATCTCCGCCGGCATGGCTCCGGTGACTGGCTGGAGTGCGGGGGCAAGATCGTCACGGACAGCGCCGTCGGCGAGGCGGCGTTCCGGGCGCTGCATGGTGCGGACTGCGGGTTGGTCAGCCTCACGCCGTCCGATTGGGACTACTCCCCTGTCGACGTGACCTGGTGCCGAGAGGACGAGGGTGGCGACGACCGGAGCACCGCGCTCCGAAACTGGCGAACCGCCCCGGCGCTCGAAGCAGGACTGCGGGACACCGCGCCGCCATTGCGATCCTGGGACGACCTGGGACAGGCGGCGGCAATCCGGTTCGAGAGCCTGACGTGCGCCGAAGACTGCTTCGAACCGCTTGCCGGGGTACCTTTCGCCAAGGGCGCAGCGGACCGCTTCCTTGTTCTGCTCGACATCCTGGATCGCTTCGCGCGCTCGTTCGACCGAAGCGGCGCACGCACGGCCGAAGGCCAACGGATCTACCAGGACTGCTTTACCGGCGGCTGCAATGCGCTGTTCTCGGACTCGTCCGACGAGGAGAAGCGCGATTTCCGCGAGGCCTTGACATTCCGTCATCCGAAGGATCCTGGAAGTTCTCTGTTCTGTCCGTGGCATGGCAAGGTGCGGCCGATGACGCTCCGCCTCCACTTCTCCTGGCCCGTCCGGACCGGCAGACCCGTCTACGTCGTGTACGCCGGTCCGAAGCTCACGAAGCGGTGACGCGATGCCGGCGAACGCGAAAGAGTCCGAGGTCGCCAGTGGGACCGGCGATATCATCTTCGGGCTCGACAGACGACCGTCGGCGCCCGGGACGCCGGCGCGCGCCGGCTGCGGCCGGGTCGCGGTCGAGCGGATAGGCGGCCGGAACGTCGTCTGCCGGGCCTATGCGACGAGCCCCCTGCGCCTGCTGACGCCGAGGAACCACGGGCACGCGGCGTGGGTCTACACGTCGAGCCACGGGGGCGGGCTCGTCGACGGCGACGACGTCGCGGTGCGGGCGTCGGTCGGGGCCGGCGCCGCCGCGTTCCTGTCGACGCAGTCCGCCACCAAGGTGTACCGGTCGCCGCGGGGGACCCGGAACGCCCTCGACGCCGAGGTCGGTGAGAACGCCCTGCTGGTCGCCGCCCCGGACGCGGTGGTGTGCTTCGCGGGGTCGCGCTACCGGCAGACCCAGCGGATCGCCCTCGACGCCGGAGCCCGGCTCGTCCTCGTCGATCGCGTCACCTCGGGCCGGCGCGAGTCGGGCGAGCGGTGGCGCTTCGACGAGTACGTCAGCCGCACCGTGGTTCATCTCGGCGGCCGTCTCGTCGTGCACGACGCGACGGCCCTGCGGGCGTCGGACGGCCGTCTCGCCGACCGCTTCGGCCGCTACGACGTGCTGGCGGTGGCGATGGTGATAGGCCGCGGCCTCAAGGAAGAGGCCGCGCGCATCGACGCCCGGGTCCGGGCCGAGCCGGTCAGGCGCGGGGCCGACCGGCTCGTCGCGGCCGCCCCGGTGGAGGACGCGGGGTGTATCCTGCGCATCGCCGGGCGCACGGTGGAGGACGTGGACGAGACGCTCGAGGACCTGCTCGGCTTCGTGCCCGGCCTCCTCGGTGACGACCCCTGGGCTCGCAAATGGTGACGACATGCATCTGACGCCGCGCGAGGTCGACAAGCTCATCCTGCACCAGGCCGGGTTCCTCGCCCAGAAGCGGCTGGCCCGCGGGGTCCGGCTGAACTACGTCGAGGCGGTCGCGCTGATCGCGACGCAGCTCCTGGAGTTCATCCGGGACGGCCGGTCGGTGGCCGACCTGATGGACCTGGGACGCCGCTTCCTCGGCACCCGGGACGTCCTCGACGGGGTCCCCGAGATGCTGGACGAAGTGCAGGTCGAGGGCACCTTCCCGGACGGCACCAAGCTGGTGACCGTCCACCACCCCATCGCGGCCGAGCGCGGAGACCACGCCCTCGCCCTCTACGGCAGCTTCCTCGCGCCCGAGGCGCCGGCGACGGCGGTGGGGCGGCCGGCGTCGGCGCTGGCCGGCGCCCCCGGAGAGGTTCTGGCCGAGGAAGGGCACATCACCCTGAACGACGGCCGCGACGCGGTCGCCCTGACCGTAGCCAACACCGGCGACCGGCCCATCCAGGTCGGCAGCCACTACCACTTCTACGAGACCAACCGCGCGCTGGCGTTCGACCGGAAGGCCGCCTACGGGCGCCGCCTCGACATCCCCGCCGGCACCGCGGTCCGGTTCGAGCCCGGCGAGGGCAAGACCGTGAACCTCGTGCCCATCGCCGGCGCCCGCGTCGTCCGCGGCGGGAACGCGTGGGCGAGCGGCCCCGTCGACGAGACCCGCGACCTGGAGATGCCGGAGTAGCCCTTGCGGCGCCGCATCGACCGACGCCGCGTCGACGGGAACCGAGACATCGAGAACCGGTAGCAGCCATGCCCCGCCGCTTCGACCGCCGTTGCGCTGCCCCCTGCCCCGACGTGACGCGGGACATCGAGAACGGGGAGCGGCCCGCGCCGCGCTGCATCGACCGGCGCCACCGCGCGGACCGTTGCGTCGAAGAAGCCCGAGACATCGAGAACCCGGAGTAGCCATGCCCCACCGCATCGACCGGCGTCACTACGCCGACCTCTACGGCCCCACCACCGGCGACCGGCTGCGCCTCGGCGACACCGGCCTCGTGGCCGAGGTCGAGGACGACGCCACCGTCTACGGCGACGAGTGCAAGTTCGGGGGCGGCAAGGTCCTGCGCGAGGGCATGGGGCAGGCGGCCGGCGTCTCGGACGAGCGCGCCCTCGACTGCGTCATCACCAACGCGCTGATCGTCGACTGGACCGGCGTCCGGAAGGCGGACGTCGGCATCAAGAACGGCCGCATCGCGGGCATCGGCAAGGCCGGCAACCCCGACGTCATGGCCGGCGTGGGCGACGACCTCGTGGTGGGGGTAACCACCGAGGCCATCGCCGGCGAGGGGATGATCCTGACCGCCGGGGCCATCGACGCCCACGTCCACTTCATCTCGCCCCAGCAGGTGTTCGAGGCGGTCGCGAGCGGGGTGACCACGTTCATCGGCGGCGGGACGGGGCCGGCCACCGGCACCAAGGCGACGACGTGCACGCCGGGCAGCCGGCACGTGCAGCTCATGCTGCAGGCGAACGACCCCCTGCCGATGAACTTCGGCTTCCTCGGCAAGGGCAACACGTCGATGCCCGAGGGCATCGAGGAGCAGATACGGAGCGGCGCGGTGGGACTGAAGCTGCACGAGGACTGGGGCTCGACCCCGGCCGCCATCGACTGCTGCCTGACCGAGGCGGAGCGCTTCGACGTCCAGGTCGCCATTCACACCGACACCCTGAACGAGTCGGGGTTCGTCGACGTCTCGATCGCCGCGTTCAAGGGCCGGACCATCCACACCTACCACACCGAGGGGGCGGGCGGGGGGCACGCGCCCGACATCATCCGCGTCTGCGGCGAGCCGAACGTGCTGCCGAGCTCGACCAACCCCACGCGGCCCTACACCGTCAACACCCTCGACGAGCACCTCGACATGCTCATGGTGTGCCACCACCTCGACAAGAACGCGCCCGAGGACGTCGCCTTCGCCGAGAGCCGCATCCGCGGCCAGACCATCGCGGCCGAGGACGTGCTGCACGACCTCGGGGCCATCAGCATCATGGCGAGCGACAGCCAGGCGATGGGGCGCGTGGGCGAGGTGGTCACCCGCACGTGGCAGACCGCCGACAAGATGCGCCACGAGCGCGGCCGCCTCGACGGCGAGCAGGGCGACAACGACAACCTGCGCATCCGGCGCTACGTGGCCAAGTACACCGTCAACCCCGCCATCGCCCACGGCATCGCCCACGAGGTGGGCTCGGTCGAGGCCGGCAAGCTCGCCGACCTCGTCCTCTGGAAGCCGGCGTTCTTCGGCGTCAAGCCCGAGCTGGTCCTGAAGGGCGGGTTCATCGCATGGTCGCAGATGGGCGACGCCAACGCCTCCATCCCCACCCCGCAGCCCCAGCTCATGCGCCCGATGTTCGGGGCCTTCGGGCGCGCCACGGGGGCGACGTCGCTGGCGTTCGTGTCGGCGCTGGCCCTCGACACGGGGACGGCGGAGAGCTACGGGCTCACCAAGCAGCTCTCGGCGGTACGCGGCTGCCGCACCATCGGCAAGGCGGACATGAAGCTCAACGACGCGCTCCCGCGCATCGACGTCGACCCGGAGAGCTACGTCGTCAAGGCCGACGGCGAGGTGCTGACGGCCGAGGCGGCGCCGGTGCTGCCCCTCGCGCAGCGTTACTGCCTGTTCTGAGAGTGCGGATGTTCTGTCGCCGAAGCTCGTGGACCACTACCCCTCTGGAACGGGCGTAGACGGAAGCGGACGGCTTCCCCGCTCCGACGCGGGACAGCGGGTCGTCCCGTCGGTCCCGGTGAAGGGCGGAAACAGGTGAGGAACGGCTTCCGGGCACCCCCCGGAAACCCCCGATTCAGAACACCCACAGCCCCCATTCCGCCATGTCCGACTGGCTCGCCTGGCAGGTCGTCGACTCCGCGTTCCCGGTCGGGACGTTCGCGCACTCGTGGGGCCTCGAAGCGGCGTGGCAGGCCGGGCAGGTGGACGACGACGCGGCGCTGCAGCGGTTCCTGACGGAGACGATCCGGCAAGCCGGATGGGGCGCGCTGCCCCTCGCCGGCGCCGCCTACCGGCAGCCCGATCGGCTGGAAGAGCTGGACGCGCTGAACGACGCGTTCCTCACCAACGCCGTGGCCAACCGGGCGAGCCGGGTGCAGGGACGCACCCTCGCCGCCACCGCGGCCCGGGTGTGGCCCTCGGCGGCGACGACCGCCCTCGAGACCCGGGTCCGGCGGGGACGGGCCCACGTGGCGCCGGTCTCGGGGGTCGTCTTCCGGACCATCGGGCTGTCGCGGGAGACCGCCGGCAAGGCGGTCCTCTTCGGCGCCGCCCGCGGGGTCCTCGCCGCCGCGGTCCGGCTCGGCATCGTCGGCAGCTACCGCGCACAGCGGATGCAGCACGAGGCGGAGGCGTGCCTCGACGCTACGCTGGAGACGTGCGCGGGGCTCGCGCCGGAGGAGATCTGCCAGACCGCACCCGTCGTCGATCTGCTGCAGGGGGCGCACGACCGTCTGTATTCCCGCCTGTTCCAGTCGTAGAATTGGCACCAGGAGCCCGCCCCTGCCACAGAAGGCGCAGGCTCGTCGTCGAGGAGGACGCGCGACATGCACTTCATGCCCGACCAGCCGCACGATCACGGCCCCGGTGCCTACGCCGACCGCGACGAGCCGCACGCGCGCGACTACCGCCAGCGCGCGTTCACGGTCGGCATCGGCGGCCCCGTGGGCAGCGGCAAGACGGCCCTGCTCCTCGCCCTGTGCCGGCGGCTCCGCGACCGCTACAGCCTCGGCGTCGTCACCAACGACATCTTCACCAAGGAGGACGGCGAGTTCCTCGTGCGCCACGAGGCCCTCGAGACCCGCCGCATCACCGCCGTCGAGACCGGCGGCTGCCCCCACACCGCGGTCCGCGACGACGTCAGCCAGAACCTCGACGCGCTGGGCGAGCTGATGACCAGGGTCGAGCCCGAGCTGCTCTTCGTCGAGAGCGGCGGCGACAACCTGGCCGCCCAGTTCAGCCGCGACCTCGCCGACTTCACGATCTACGTCATCGACGTGTCCGGCGGCGACAAGATCCCGCGCAAGGGCGGGCCGGGCATCACCCAGTCGGACCTGCTCGTGATCAACAAGACCGACCTCGCCCCGCTCATCGGCGCCGACCTCGACGTCATGGCTCGCGACTCGCGCCACATGCGCGGCGACGGCCCGTTCGTGTTCGCCCAGGTCACCAACGGCGTGGGGCTCGACACCATCACCGGCGCGGTGGTCGAGGGCCTCGAAGCGACCCGAGCGCGGCGGGCGTGACGAAGGCAGATCCCCGGGTCGGTCGGGCCGTGGAGCCCACGGCGGAGGCCCCCCGTCTGGATGCGACGGGCCCAAGCGCCTTCGACCAACAAGATCAGTTGCGCGACAACAAATTATTTGTATTCTTCGGCCGTGCACAGCGTTCTCCTGAGCTGGATCGGCCATGCCGATCTCCGCGCCCCGGAGGAGACCGACATCGTGGGCGTCGGGCCGGTCGCACAGGCGCTCGACGCACGCCCGTTCGACCAGGCGTTCCTGCTCACGGATCACGAAGAAGAGCGAGTCCGTCGATATCGCGAGTGGCTCGCCGCCCGCACCGGCGGGGTCGCTCTCAACCTGGTCCCCGTATCCCTCACACGACCCACGGATTTCGGCGAGATCTACACCGCGGCGGTCCGCGCCTGTGAGAGCGCGCTCGCCGATGTCGGACGGAGTGCGCCGCTCACCTTCCACCTGAGTCCCGGCACGCCGGCAATGGCAGCGGTGTGGATCATCCTTGCCAAGACGCGCTTTCCCGGCGAGCTCATCGAGTCTTCGCAAGCCCACGGCGTCCGGACGGCGTCGGTCCCCTTCGACATCTCCGCCGATTTCCTGCCCGACCTCCTGCGGCGGCCGGACCGGGACCTGCAACGCCTGAGCGCCGGACTCTCCCCCGAGGCGCCGGAGTTCGACGAGATCGTTCACCGCGGACGCGCGATGACACGCGTGATCCTCCTGGCCCGCCGGGTGGCGCCTCGCTCCGTGCCGGTGCTGATTGAGGGGGAGACCGGCACCGGCAAGGAGCTACTGGCCCGGGCGGTGCACCGGGCGAGCCCACGCCGGGGGCGTCCGCTGGTGGTGGTGAACTGCGGCGCGCTGCCACCCGAGCTGGCGGAAGCGGAGCTGTTCGGACACGAGAAGGGCGCATTCACGGGGGCGACCACGAGCCGCCGCGGTCACTTCCGAGAGGCAGACACCGGGACCCTGTTCATGGATGAGATCGGCGAGCTGCCCAAGCCCGCGCAGGTGAAGCTGTTGCGGACGCTGCAGTCGGGAGAAGTTCTGCCCCTCGGCAGCTCACGCCGCCGCCGCGTCGATGTCCGCCTGATCGCCGCAACCAACCGTTCGCTGTCCTCCGAGGTGGCGGCCGGCCGCTTCAGGGAAGACTTGTTCCACCGCTTGGCGGTCGCGGTGCTCCGACTCCCACCCCTGCGTGAACGCCCCGAGGACCTCCAGCTCCTCGTCGACCGAATCCTGGTCGAGGTGAACCGCGAGGGCGAGGAGCAGCCGGGTTACGTAGAGAAGAAGATATCTTCCGGAGCAAGAAACATCATTGCGGATCACCCTTGGCCCGGCAACGTCCGCGAGCTGCAGAACACCCTGTGCCGGGCCGCGATATGGTCGTCGGAGGCGACGCTCACCGCGCAGGACGTGCGTGACGCGCTGTTGCCGACCGCGGAACAGCCGGCGCCCCAGGTGCTCAATCGCCCCCTCGGCAACGGACTCGACCTGCCCGCCGTTCTCGCCACCGTGGCGCGGCACTATCTCCGCCGCGCCATGGACGAGACACAGGGCAACAAGACGCAGGCGGCCAGGCTGGTCGGTCTGCCGAGCTACCAGACCCTGACCAACTGGCTGGCGAAGTACGGTGTCGATCCCAATAATGGCACGGACCTTGCTTAAATCGACTTTCGTCTCGCGTCAGGCATTCGCAGGAGCTCTCTGATGACAGGAGTGAACTCGGCACGCGAGTCCGACACCGGCCCGGAGGTGGCGCCCCCGCGGGTGGAGAGAATCGCCCCGTGCGGGATCCTCTGGCAGATGCTCGACGACCATCGTGGCGAATCATGGCCTCCTCTTGCCGAGCACGCGCTCGGGCCGCTGGCGGGGCTGCTCATCGCCAAATGGGCTGGCTACGGAGCCTCTTGCGAAAAGGGTGTTCGGCCGAGTTTCTGCCTGGGGCGACGGGTGAGTGAGGGTCAGTGGACGGGACGCAGCGTTCGCAGGATGGCGGTGACCGCCACCGGCGCCGGGGAGCCGGAGACGCGGGGGTTCATGGAGCCTGTCTGCCTGTGATGAGGGCAAGCACCTGCGAAGAGACGCGGCGCATTTCCTTCACGAGCCGTTCCAGTTCACGATTGTTCTCGATCCACTCCCGGTAGATACCGAGTTCGTCTTCGGTGAGCTTCAAGCCGACGGTCTTTCCGTACGCTTTGCGTGTCCAGTAGTGGTAGGGGCCGTGACGCGCCTCCGGGTCGATGTGGCAGCGACAGGCGGGCCTCCCACACGTTATCCGGCGGGTGGAGACGGAGCCCTGGCCGATGAATCCGAGCGTTTGCAGTTCCGCCTTGAGTGCATCGTACTGCCGCTCGTACCGGCGCATCGCCGCGTCGTAGGCCATCGATTCGTTGCTTGACGTCCGCATTGGCTGTTACCATACAGTAATTGGAAGGGACGGTCAACCAGCAATGAATCGCCTGCGCGTCGCCTTCGCCCCCTACTGGCAGTCGATCCAGCATGCCCTGTTTCCGCAGTTGGAGTGCGTGTTGGGTCCGCTGACCGAGAAGCAACAGCAGTTGGTGCAGACCCTGGAGGTCATCCGTATCGAGCAGATGATTCCGCTGCGCGGCCGAGTGCCGGGACGTCCGCCCAAGGGCCGCGCGGCGATGGCGCGGGCCTTCGTGGCCAAGGCGGTCTACGACATGCCGACGACGCGCGTGCTGCTGGACCGCTTGGACACCGACGTGGTGCTGCGGCGCATCTGCGGCTGGGAGCGACGGAGTGAGGTGCCGAGCGAATCGGTCTTCTCGCGCGCCTTCGCCGAGTTCTCGGACACGCAGTTGCCCCAGCGCGTGCACGAAGCGTTGATCGGGAACACCCACCGAGACCGACTGGTGGGTCACCTCTCCCGCGACTCGACGGCCATCGAAGCTCGCGAGAAGCCGGCCGCGAAGGAAGAGACGCCCCCGCCGCCCAAGCGCAAGCGGGGACGGCCGAAGAAGGGTGAGGAACGCCCGAAGGTCCTCACCCGCCTCGAACGGCAGGCGGCCATGACCCTGCCGGCGATGCTCGACGACCTTCCAACCGACTGTGATGTGGGCACGAAGAAAAACAGCAAGGGCTACAAGGACACCTGGGTCGGCTACAAGCTGCACCTCGACGTGGCCGACGGCCAGATTCCCATCAGTTGCCTCCTGACGTCCGCCTCCCTGCACGACAGCCAGGCCGCCATTCCGCTGGCGACGGTGTCGGCCGAGCGGACGACCAATCTGTATGACCTGATGGACGCCGCCTACGACGCGGAGCCGATCCGGCAGCACAGCCGCTCACTCGGCCACGTCCCGTTGATTGACACCAACCCTCGCCGCGACAAAGCGCTGGCCGAGGAACTGCGAACCGAAGCCCGGCGCCTGAAGAATCTCGGCTTCCAGATGGCCGAGCAGGTGCGCTACAAGGAGCGTACGGCGGGTGAGCGCGTCAATGGCCGCCTCAAGGACGAGTTCGGCGGTCGCCATGTCCGGGTCCGTGGCGCCGCCAAGGTGATGTGCCACTGCATGTTCGGCGTGCTCGCGCTCACCGCCGACCAGCTCGTACGCCTGGTGTCATAGCCGGCGCACCGCCGGCAACGCTCGACGGTGCCCGCCGGGCGTCGTTCACCCACCGTGTCCCGGCGCTCGGTCGGGCACGTCGAGACCGCCCTATTCCACCTCTCGGCGAGCCGCCGGCTTCCCAGAGCCGAGACCCCATGGCCGATTCCAAGGCATGTGGGTGTTCGCCAGGAGTATTGACGTCTACGCCAAGCCGCAAGCCTCAGGAGTTTCGCAAGAGGCTCTACGACGAATCCGAACGTGAGGCAGTCGCGACCTCCGACGGTTGCGCCTTCGCCCCCGAGCTTCCGGAAGCGCTCAGTCGCCCGGCGTGGGAACGCGCGGGCGACGGGCACGCGGCTGACCTCGTGGAAGCGCTGAAGAGCATGACGGCGCGGCAGGCCGGGGCGTCGCCGTTCACCCGCCGTCTCGTCGATGCAGCGCCGCTCGTGGTCTCCGCCGCCGAACGGCGTCCATCGTTGGTCGCAGGACTGCTGCAGTGGGTACATCAGGTCGAGATGGACACCCCTTCAGGCAGGCGGGCCGGCGCCGACGCCTTCGACGAGACGCTGCGCGCCGTTGTGCGCCGGAACGGCCGCGAGATCGGTGGTTACACCACGCCCGCCCCGGTCGCCGACCTCATGGTGGAGCTGGCGGATCCCGGTCCAGGCGAGCGGATCTACGATCCCTGCTTCGGCTTCGGCGGCCTGCTCGTGGGAGCCGCCCGCCGGGCCCACGCGGCCGTTGGGACGGACTCCGGGGCCGTTTGGGGCGACGTTCAGCGCGCGGGGATCTTCGGTGTCGAGATCGACCGGGTGTCGTACGCCATCGGGCTGTGCAGAACGCTGCTGACCGGTATCGAGCAACCGGGGTTGGCGTTCGGCGATGCACTCGACCGCGCACTGCCCGACAGCCGGTCGACCGACGGTTTCGATTGCATACTGACCGCACCGCCGTGGGGCCGCAAGGCCGGCTATGGGTACGCGGGGCGCGGCGCGCCTTCAAGCGGCGACGCGGGGAAGCCGACGGGCCGTGGCTCGCCCGGGCAGTTCGCGTTTCCGAGCCGGGATACGGAGAACCTCTTCCTGCAGCATGTCATGGGGAGTCTGGGCCCCGGGGGGCGGGCCGTCGTCGTCATGCCGGAGCGCACGCTCTACCGTAGCGGTTCGGATCGGCAGGTGAGGAAGGCGCTGCTGTCGACCTACCGTGTGGACGCAGTCACTACTGTCCCACACACCTTCAAATAAAGGCGGCTTGAACCTTCCAAGTCTGGTAGAATGATTTAGCCACAAGTCATTCCAAAGACAGGAGATCCAAGCCGTGGCCCATCATAACACAGTCTTCGCACAGCTCCTCAGGTTCCTTCCGAGACATGAATTCGACGCCGAGGCGCGCGAGCACCAGTGCGGTCAGGGGCTGCGCGTCATGAGCCGCTGGGCGCAGTTCGTGGCCCTTGGCTTGGCGCAGTTGACGGGCCGACAGAGTCTGCGGGACATCGTGAGCAACCTCGGCGCCCAGGGGCGCAAGCTCTATCATCTCGGCGTGGGGACCGTCAGTCGTTCGTCGCTGGCGCGGGTCAACACCGAGCAGCCGTACACTCTCTACGAAGCGCTGTTCGGACGCCTGTTGAGCCGCTGCCAGGCGCACGCGCCGAGGCACGGCTTTCGGTTCAAGAACAAGTTGTACGCCGTCGATGCGTCCACCATCGACTTGTGCCTGTCGGTCTTTCCGTGGGCGTCGTTTCGACGCACCAAGGCGGCCGTCAAGCTGCACGTCGGACTGGATCAGGAGGGTCATCTGCCGAGCTTCGTCCAAGTGACCGACGGCAAGACCGCCGACGTCACGGCGGTCCGAACCTGGACATTCCCGGCCGGGAGCGTGGTCGTGGCGGACCGGGCGTATCTGGACTTCAAGTGGTTCCATCAATTGCAGGCGCAGGGCGTGACCTTCGTGACGCGCCTGAAGCGGGGCGTGCGGTACGGGGTCACTGAAGCGCACGCGGTCCGCCCCGGGACCGGGGTCATCAGCGACGAGACGATCGAGCTGACGAGCGCGCGTGGCCGCAAGGCGTATGCGGAGCCGCTGCGGCGGGTGGTCTACAAGGACCTGAAGACGAAGAACCGGTACGTGTTCGTGACCAACAACACGACGTGGGTGGCCAAAACGATTGCGGACATCTACAAATCACGGTGGCAGATCGAGCTGTTTTTTAAGTGGATCAAGCAGCATCTGAAGGTGAAGCGGTTCGTGGGCCGGTCGAAGAACGCAGTCTTGACCCAGCTATGGGTGGCGATGTGCATGTACCTGCTGTTGGCGTATCTCAAGTTCCTCATGCGAGTGAGTTGGAGCCTTTACAAGATGCTGCAGGTACTCCAGCTCAACCTGTTTGAACGCCGGCCACTCCAGGATCTTCTCACAACACCGTCGCCACCGGGTCTTGGCCCTCCCGACCCCCAGTTGTCGCTGACGTGGGCCTAACAGCCCGTGGGAGAAGTCCGGCCGCCGATCCGGCTCGTTCAGGCTGCTTCGCGATGAGCGATTGAGCCGACGGGAGCCGCCCGCGGCCAATTGACGCCCCAGGAGCCCGTCAGACGCCTCCAGAGGTCGATCAGGCGCCCGATCAGACCGCAAATGACGGAAAACGCCCGGCCCTGCAGGCTCCGGGGCGTGCCGACCCCGGTCAGGTGACGCAGAAGCAGCCCGAGGTTCAGTCCCGCCACGTGCACCAGCAGGCGCTTCAGAATGTTCGGGTGGCCCCGCAGGTAAACCCGCCGCATGCCGCCCGTTTCATACGCATGCGCGAACGTCCGCTCCACAACCTCGCCGCGGCTCTTCAGCAAGCGACGGCCCCGCTTGCCCCGAATCCGACGCCGGTTCCCGTACACCGGGTCCCGAGCCTCCGGGTGTTCCTTCCACGAGCGCCTGCCCCGGTCCGGTTCCGAAATGTAACTCCGAACACCCACCGCAGCCAGACCCACCAGCGTCTCGTTGCTGTGGTAGCCCTTGTCCGCAACCATCTCCGCAACTCCCGACCCCTCCGGCAACACCGCCTCCACCTGCTCCGCCGCCGTGACCGCCGTCTCCACCACCGTCTCCGTATCGCCCTTCTCCGCACCCTGAAGCGTCACACCAACCACCGCACCCGTCCCCAGGTCAACAGCATGCTCCACCTTGTGGGCCATGTGCGTGCTGCCGTCCTTCATCTTCGCGACCTTCGAGTCCGGGTCGTGGGGGTGCGTCCACTCCTCGTTCGACGTCTTCTTCTTCCGCTTCCGGTCAAAACGAGCCAACTCCTCCGCCGTCGGCGTTTCGATGCCGGACGCCTTCGCCAGACGCGTCAGGAACGTGTTGTAGTCCTCCCCCGTGTCCCGACGCACGATCGCCCGCATCGCCGCGTTCGCTTCCAGCGTCGTCGCGTCGATGCCCAACGTCTTCCCCTGAACCAAGCCCGACTCCGCCAACTGCTGCAACACCCACGTGAACACCGCCTCGTGAGTCTCCACCGAAAACAGACGCCGCGTTCGCGAAATCGTCGAATGGTCCGGAGGCGAGGCCGGCGCTGACAAGTGCAGAAACGATCGCACGCTCAGCGAATCCGCCGCCCGCCACGCAATCGCACGCTCCGAGTCCAGCCCCTCGAAGTACCCGATCAGCAGCAGCCGAAAATACCGGCCCGGAGCCAGACTCGGCCGCCCCATCACCGCGTAGAACTTCGCGCACAGGCCTTCCACGAACGCGTCGAACCCCGCCGCACCCAGAACCTGGTTCAGCCGTTCGTAGAACGGATGCCCCGCGCTTCGCGGCAGCTCGCCCGTCGCCAACCACATCGATTGCTGAGACCCGTCGTCACGCGTCGTGCCCATCGCCATACGTGCGAGTTTAGTACGTCAGGCCCATTCTGTCGATCCCTGAATCCCGACTTTTGCCACAGGCTGCTAAATCACCAAAAATGTGGGACACTAGTGGCCGACGATGTACGGGCTGGCTCCCAGGTCTCCGGACCGTACTGCCTCGCGTGTGGAACGCACATGCAGCTCGATCTCCTCTTCGTTGCGGACAGGCGTTCCGTCCAGGCGGTGCGCCTGCCATGACACGACGAGGCGCAGGGGTTGCGTCGCGTCGCTCGCCCGTACGGCGAGCGGCACGTCGTGGGTGGCGCCCTCGGTCAGATAGGCGATGCGGGCCGAGCCGACCGCCGGTCGCGTCTCGACGTCCAGGTCGCGCAGCGGAACCGGCGACGAGTTGGTCAGGCGCAACCGCACCTCGCTGTTGACGCCGATGACCACCTCGGCCGGTTCGACGGCGATGCCGACTCTGACCGATTCCTGCATCGCTCGAACCTCGTCCTCCGCGAGCCCGACCAGCGCCCGTGTGAAGGAACGCAGGCGGTTGACGGTAGGTCCTGTGGCTGCGTCAAGCGTGTGCTGCGCCTCGTTCAGCCGTAACCGGGCCGCTTCGATGACCGCGAGACGGCCGGCTCCGCGCGGGACGGAGGCCACGCCGCCCAACGCGGCGGCAGCCTGGCGCGCCGCGTCTAGCCAGGCAACGGTCCGCTGGTCGCCGACTTCGGTCAGTGCAAGTTCCGATCCGCGTGCGCTCTGGGCCAAAAGCGACAGCAGCGCATCCGCCGCGGCCGATAGTGCGCCGATCCGGTCGGGCTCGTCACTGGCGCGCCCGGCAGCCAGCCGGGCCACGAACGGTGTTTCCAACCAGACGGCCAGGGGAGACGCCGCCGTTCCGGCGAGCAGTCGGGCCAGCGCGGCCAACGCGTCACCCGGAGCCCCGTCCAGTTCGCCGATCAAGACGTCCTGCACCGGCACCGGAAGAACGGGAATCGGTACGCTGCTAAGGGCGCGAACCGACAGGTGCCGGATTGTCGCGCCCCGGGCATGGCCCGACAGCCAATTCTGGTAGGTCGGCGAACGCAACAGAGCGACCACGTACTGCGGCGTCAGACTCTCGCGTGCGCGCACGACCGCCATGTTGCTGGTGGCCAGCGACCCGACCGCGCCCCCGTCCGAGACAAGGCCAATCTTCCCGACCACGCCCGACGTCGTGACGACGACGTCGCCCGCGCGAAGGACGTGGTCTTCCGTCGGGCGCATCTCGTTCCCGCCGTCGAGGAACAAGGATGGAGTCCGAATACCCGTGCCGCTGACGTCTCCCACGCGAAGCAGCCCGAGTGCGGTACCCTGTGGCGGACGGGTTTCCGTGGTGAAGCGGCGTTCGTACGCCAACCCCCTGCGGACCTCGGAGACGGTATCCAGGCGTTCGACTTTCGTCGAGGGGTCTGCCGCGACGATTCGCTCCAGTTCGGCCTGCAGCGCGTGGCTTCCGGTTCGCTTTGCCACCAGTTCGTAGTCCCGAGCGGCAAGATCCTCGACCGGCACGTCCCAGGCCTCGACATCCTGCGGAACCGCTTCATCGGTCGATTCGTCTCGCCCGACCAGAGCCGCCAGACGACGTGGAAGGTCGCCCCGTCCACGGTCTTCGTCCCCAGCCGCCAACGCCTTGTCCCACGCCTTGGGCGAGATCTCCACGAAGCGAACGGTCGGGCGCGGCTGGTCACACCGAAAGACCAGGAGACTTGCGGCCACGCCGGTGTGCGGCGCGAAGGCGCCGGGCGGAAGCGAGACCACTGCGTCCTATCGTCGGCAACCCCGTCGACCGCCAGGAAATGTTCTTCGGCCGCACCGCCGTCATCGAACGCATCAGGCGGCAAGTGGGGGCGAACACCCACGCGAACGTCATCCTCCTCGAGGGGAATCGCCGTACAGGCAAGACGTCGATACTCGGCCAGCTCAAGACGGAAGGCACGTTGCCAGGCTGGATTCCCGTCTACTGCTCGCTCCAGGACGCAGAGGGCGAGGGCGCAAGGGCGGGAGTGACGACACGCAATTTTTTCAGACTGCTGGCCCGGGCGACGGGTTGGACCCTGTGCGACGCCGGGGTCGAGACGTGGTTTCCCGAGCTGCCGACCCGCGCGGACGGACGGCCGTTCAAGTTGGCCTTCCGGAACGCGTTGAACCAGGCGTTCGCCGGCGAGCAAGCATTCGAGACGTTCTCCGAGTACCTCGCCACGGCGATCGAGGCGGCCAGCCCGAGACGCATTCTGCTCATGCTCGACGAGTTCGACAAGCTCCAGGAGGGCATCGACGCTGGCGTCACGAGCCCTCAGACGCCCGAGAACATCCGCCACCTGTTGCAGCACCAGGCCGGTCTCTCCGCGATCATCACGGGCGCGCGCCGGCTGAAGAGACTCCGCGAAGAGTACTGGTCCGCCCTCTTCGGTATCGGCTGCCGGATCCCGATCAGTGCGCTGCCGGATGACGACGCCAAACGACTGGTGACCGACCCGGTCGCCGGCCGTCTGGAGTACCTGCCGCGAGCGTGCGACCGAGTCCTGGAGTTGACGTCACGCCATCCGTTTCTCGTGCAGTCGCTCTGCAACCAGGTGTTCGAGCAGGCAGCGGAGACGGGCAGCAGGACGGTCACGCTCGAGCTGGTCGAGGAGGCGGCGGCCGCGTTGGTCCGCGACAACGAGCACTTCCGGACGCTCTGGGACTACGCCGGAAACGAGCGCCGCAGGCTCCTTCTGGCCCTGTGCGACAAGCTCGCGAAAGGGCCGGACCCGGTGAACCTCGATCTCCTCGATCTGAAGCTGGACGAGCACGGCGTATCTGTTCGCCCCGGTCCGGTGCTTGCCGACGATCTGACGGCTCTTCGCGAGCTGGAGCTGGTGGAATACACCGATTCGCCCCGCGGTGACAACTACCGTCTGGTGGTGCCGCTGATGGCCAAGTGGTTGCAGCAGAACGTCGATTTCGAGGACATCGTCAGACGCGCGCGGCAGGAGGCGATGGAGACGTGACCTTGAATCCCTATCAGGTTCTCGGCCCCTCGGTTCCAGGCATGCTTGGACGCAAGACGCTCCTCCGACGCCTCGACCGACATCTGTCGAAGGCATCGCCCGACCATGTCTCGGTCATCGGCCCGGCACACTACGGGAAATCCGTCCTCCTTCGGCACGTCGCGAACGCCTACGGAGAGGGCTCCAAGCACTATCTGACGACCGTACACGTCGACCTTCGGCACGCCGGCATCACGTCCGACGGCGACTTCAGGCGGCGTTTCGCGGACGACCTCCGGGCCGCGTTGCGACTACATTGTCCCGGAGTGGCGGAGGACCTCGACCCCGAGGACGACAGTATCCACGAGCTGCTCGACTTCGTCTTCGACCAGCTCGCGGCCGAACCCGCGCGGGTGCTGGTCGTGCTCGATGGCTTCGATCACGTCTTGGCCCGAGCCGACCTGACCAGAAAGCTCTGGGACCAACTCCGCACCTTGGCGCAGAAGCCGAGCCTCCGGCTCCTCGCCGGCAGCCGGCTTCCGTTGCGCGAGGTCTGCCGAACGGAGGAGTCCAGAACGTCCGACTTCTGGGAGATCTTCAACCCGAACCCCCTCCGGGTGGGCCCGCTCGACGGCGACGACCTGCGAGCCTTCATGGAGCCGCTCGTGGACGCGGGTTGCACTATCGACGAGTCCGCGCGGAAGGAAATGGAGGGCTCGACGGGCGGTGTGCCGCTCCTGGTTTGCGCCCTTCTGCGGAGACTGTGGGATTCCCCCGCCAAGACCTCCCGGCTCTCCAGGCAGGACGTCGATCAGGCCGCGGAGGCCGTGTTCCGTGAGGAACCCGACCTCTTCGGAGCTCTGTGGGACGACTGCGACATGGAGTTGAAGGCCGACCTGGCGACCCTCGCCCATGCCGGCATGCCGCGCGCCGACCTGTCCGAACCCCGACTTCGCGCCATCGAGGACCGCGGGTTCGGCAGCGTCACCGGAAAACGCGTGCGCAGTGCCTGCCGGTTGATGCAACGCTACGCCAGCGCCCAGGCGCCCGCGATCGCCGAGCTCAAGCGCCTTTTGGGTTCTCCGTCCGGTTTCGAGACTCACATCCGCTCCGTGCTGGAAATGCGTCTGCAACAGGTTGCGACGCCCCGGACGGACGGCGAGCTTCGTGATTTCGTCAGCCGTGCCGTACGCGACCTCGACGACAACCCGGAACTGGCGGTCAATGGCGTCAGGGGCATCGCGAACCGCGCGCTGACACTCATCTGGGAAGCAGAGCTCCCGCCCGACCGCACCCTGCCTTCCGACTGGATCGCCGAATGGAAGCACGCCGGCGTGAACTTCTCCGACGACAGAGGCAAGCTGCCTCGCGGCTACGGCGCGCAGTGCAACATTCTGCGACTCGCGACGGGGACCCGCGTGCAACGCAAGAGCCGATACGTCACGAAGACGACCTGCCTGCTGATAGACCACCTGCAGTCCGTCGGCGACTTCGGCCAGCACCGCGGCGACTTTCCGGAGGCGCACGTCAGCGTCGGTTTCGCCGCGTCCATCGTCTTGGCCGCGATTGCGCTCGTGGAGAACCTGACGGCGGACCTGCAACGAGGACAGGAACCCGAGGAGCTCGACCCCGACCCCAAGGTGGTCTGATCGACAGACGGCCGACGAGCGCCTCGGGTTCGATGCCTTGCATCGCAGTGTCTCTCGCCGATCTGCGTAGCGAGCGGTCTATCGACGCCCCAGGATCGGTCCCACGAATCCGGCCTCGGGGGGAACACGTCACGAGCGGCCGCGCAGCTCGCCGGCCAGCTCGCGGACGCCGATGGCCTCCACGCTCTCCGACAGCGGGTAGCGGTCTTCTCCGGCGTGCACGACGAAGGCGCGCGCGGGCTCGAGGTCCTCGCACGAGAGGTGGAACCCGCGGCCGACCCGGGCCGACAGCGAGCGCTTGATCTCGACCGCCCAGCGCGCGCCGTCGGCGTGCTCGACGACGAGGTCGATCTCGGCGCCGGCGCTCGTCCGGTAGAAGTGCGGCCGCGCCCGCGGGGGCAGCACCGAGACCAGCGTCTCGATGACGTAGCCCTCCCAGCTCTCGCCGACCACCGGATGCCCGGCGAGCTGCTCCAGCGACCCGATGCCGAGCAGGGCGTGCACGAGGCCGCTGTCGCGCACGTAGACCTTGGGCGCCTTCACGAGACGCTTGCCGACGTTGGCGTGCAGGGGAGGCAGCCGGCGCACCAGCAGCAGGTCGACCAGGAGATCGACGTAGCGGGTCACCGACTGCGCGCTCGCCTCCAGGGCCCGCGCCAGCACCGAGGCGTTCAGCGTGGTTCCCTGACGGTGCGCGAGCATCGTCCACAGCCGGTCGAGGGTCGTGGCGGGCACGCGCGGCCCGAACGCCGCGACGTCGCGCTCCAGATAGGTGCGGATGAAGTCGCGGCGCAGCGCCAGGCTGTCCTCGTCGCGCCCGGCCAGGAAGCTGTCGGGAAAGCCGCCCCGCAACCACAACCTCTCCCGCGACGCCCGGGTGTCTTCCACCTCCAGCGGCGAGAGCGGCGCCAGGTCGATGTAGGCGATGCGTCCGGCCAGCGTCTCGCCCGACTGGCGCAGCAGGTCGATCGACGCCGATCCCAGGATGAGGAACCGGCCCCGGCCCTTCCCCCGGCGCCGGCCCCGGTCGATGATGCCCCGCAGCGTCTGGAACAGCTCGGGCATCCGGTGGATCTCGTCGAGGATGACGAGTCGATCCTCCACGTTGTCGAGGAAGAGCGCGGGCTCGGCCAGCCGGTTGCGGTCGTCGCGGTCCTCCAGGTCGAGGTAGAGCGGGTCGCGCGACCGCGCGATCTCCAGGGCGAGCGTCGTCTTGCCGACCTGCCGTGGTCCTATCAGCCCCACCGCGGCCTGACGCTCGAGGGCGTTCTCGACGTCGGACGTGACGATTCGGGAGATCATCCTTGCAATTTTTATCCACGTCGTGGACAATTTACAAGGTTATCGGCGCAACGTCAGCGGCGCCACGAGCCGGACCGTCGCGCGCAATCGCCGTCGGTTGACACGCCGGTCTAAGGCGCACACCATGTCGGCTCATCCACCGGGAGGCCAGAGATGCTGATGAACCGACGCCAGTTCGTCCGGGCGGCGGCCGGCGCCGCCGTCGGCGCGCGCGCGACCGGCTTGCTCGCGCAGTCGTACGACATGGTCGTCAAGGGCGGACGCGTCCTCGATCCCTCGCTGCACGTCGACGCGGCCCTCGACGTGGCCATCGCCGGGGGGCGCATCGCGGCGGTCGAGGCGGACGTCCCCGCCGGATCGGCAGAGGTGATCGACGCGCGCGGCCGTTTCGTCGTCCCCGGCCTGATCGACGTCCACACGCACTATGCGCGCGACGCCGAGGGGCCGGCCATCTGCCTCGAGGACGGGGTGACGGCGTGGGTCGACGCGGGATCGGCGGGGGCCGACGACATCGACCCCCAGGTCGTCATCGCGCGGGCGGCGCCGCAGCAGGGCCGCATCCTCGTCAACATCGGGCGCGCCGGCATCCTGCCCGCCGGCGACACCATGGACCTCGACCTCGCCGACGTCGAAGCAGCCATGGACGCCATCGAACGGCACCGCGACATCGTCGTCGGGGTCAAGGCGCGGCTGACCGAGGGCGTCGCGGCCGACGACGTCGAGGTCCTGCGCCGCGCCCAGGCCGCGGCCTCGGCCTTCGACCTGCCGGTGATGATCCACATGGGCCAGACGGCGTCGCGGCTCTCCACCCTGCTCGATCTGCTGAAGCCCGGCGACGTGGTCACCCACATGCTGGCCCCGCCCCCGAACGCCATCGTCGACGACGCCGGCCGCATGGACCCCGCGGTGCTCGAGGCGCGGCGCCGCGGGGTGTGGTTCGACGTCGCCAACGGCCGGGTCGGGCACGTGCGTTGGGACATCGTCGACCAGGTCATCGCGGCGGGCTTCTGGCCCGACACCATCTCCACCGACGGCAACACCACGAGCCGGTCGGTGGCGGGGGTCGTGGACCTGCCCAACGTCATGTCGAAGTTCCTGAACGCGGGGATGCCCCTCGACGAGGTGGTGGCGTGCGCGACCGTCAACGCCTCGCGGGTCTTCCCCCACCTGAACGACCGCGGCACCCTCCACGTGGGGGCGCGGGCCGACCTGACCCTGCTCGATCTGCGGGTGGGCGTCTTCGACTTCGTCGACAACTACGAGAACGTGCGGACCGACCGCCAGCGCCTCTTCCCGGCCGGGACGGTGCTTGGCGGGCGGTGGATTCCGCGCGCGTAGGCGTCTGCCGCAGACCGCGCCCGGCATCGAGACGGGGAGGGCGTCGGCGGGCGGCCGAGGCGCCCGCCGGGGGGAAGGCGACGCGGGCGCCTGCCCCATGGGACAGCGAACGAGGCGGCCAAGCGGGACGAATCCTGCGTGGCCGAGGACCTCGACGGCGACCGCCGCGTCGACCTCGTCTGCATCGGGGGCAGGACGGCCAACCTCAAGTGGTACGAGAACGTCTCCCGGTGAGCGTCGCCGTTATCAGGAACGAACGACTGTTCAACTGCGAGGCGCATTCGTGCAGAATCCGTGGCCGCGGCTTCCGACCGACGCTCCGCGAGTTCTGCCGTCGGACCGAGCGATCATCCACGAGTTCAACGCGCGCTACGCGGACAAGCACGACTCGGCCTGTCGCAAGTCGTCATGCATGGGCTGCGTCGGTTGCTTCACTGTCCACACTCAACTGCTCCCCGAGCCGTTCATCGGCGATCCAACTGCACGGGTTTACGTCCTGAATCTGAACCCTGGCTACGAACCGGAGGACGACGCCTGGCACGCGAATCCCGCGTATCGAACCGCGATCATCGACAATATCGGCCACAGGACGGCCGATTTCCCGTTCTACTTCTTCGATCCCAGCCTGAGAGACGCCCCTGGTTCGATCTGGTGGAGCAAGCGTGCCAGATGGCTGATCGCCGATATCGGAATCGAGACGCTGGTCCGGAACTTGTTCTGCGTCGAGTTGTTCCCCTACCACTCACGTCGTTACAAGCCCGTGCCGAAGACCATATCGCCCAATGGGCTCGTACCCTCGTCACGTTACTCCTTCCATCTCGTTCGCCAAGCGATTCGGGCCAATCGACCGATCGTCGCCATGCGGGCGTTCCGCAACTGGTGTGAGCTTCTACCCGAACTCCGGACCTACGACAATCTGTTTCGTCTCAACAGTGCACAGAATGTCGCACTCTCACCCGACAACCTCGAGGGATACGACCGACTGGTTGGTGAGCTGCGCGCGGCTTCATGACGAGGTCTCGGTTGACGCGGCTTTTACGACCTTCGGACTGGTGAAGGGCTGCGCCTCATCCGTTGGACGTACGGCTTGCCACGGCGCGGGACCGTCTGCTACCGTCCCGGGGTGCGTAACATCACCGACGATCAGCTCCGCAGCGAGTCCACGGCCATCCTGCGTGACGTGCAGTGCGGTCATTCGATGCTCGTGACCCGCGACGGCATGCCGGTGGCCGAACTCAAGCCGGTGTCGCCGCGCCGGTTCGTGCCCCGAGACGAGATCGCACGCGCCGCGGCCGGCGCGCCACGCATCGATGCCGCTCGTTTCCGCGCGGATATGGACGCGCACGTCGATCAAGACATCGATGTCCGGCAGACGACTGATTGCCGGAGCTGACGCACGGCATCACTCTCGTACCGTGTGAGTTCCCACCTATCGACCGCGCGCCCCGCGGGCGGCGGTCGCGCGGTCAACGATCGACACGACGGTCGAGACGATCAGCGCGTACGCGGTGAGGCGGGCGGCCAGGAGCAGCGTCGCCGTCGCGCCCGGCACGGCCTCCAGCCGCGCCGCCGCGATCACGACCAGCGGGACGAAGTAGCCGATGCCGTTCCACCGGCCGATGGTGCTCATGCGCAGCCGCTTCCGCCGGTGCACGACGTAGGAGTCGAAGACGTACTGGCCGAACGCGACCGCGACGAGGACCGGCAGCGCCGGGGGGACGGCGCCCGCCAGCGCCGCCCCCGTGAGCCCGGCGGTCACGAAGAGGCAGTCCGTCGCGTGATCGAAGAGCTGGCCGCCCGCTGACGCGGTGCCCCGCCGGCGGGCGACGATGCCGTCCGCGTAGTCGGTGGCGAGGGCCACGGCCAGGAGCAGCGCGACGAGGCGGGGGTCCAGGAAGTCGGGCCGGTCGAAGGCGGCGGCCAACGGCGGGGCCAGCGCCAGGCGGACGCCGGTCAGCAGGTGGGCCATCGCAGCTCCCGGGGTGAATCGACCGCGTTGCCGTCCCGGCTCAGAAGAGCCGGAACGTCACGTCGTGGCCCGTCGACCGCACCAGCTTGGCGTCGCAGGTCACGATCGAGCCTCCGAGAAGCTCCGCCAGCGCCACGTACGCGGCGTCGTACGCGCTCAGGACGCTGCGCAACCGCCATATCGCCGGGCGTAGCGGCTCGTGGCCGTAGCGCGTGATCGCCAGCTTCCCGAGGTCTTCCAACGCCTGCTCGGCCCGAGCGATCGTCAATCGGTTGGCCCGGTTGAACCGGCGAATCACGTGCAGCACTTCGATGTCGAGCAACTGGGGGGCTACGGTCGGTTGCCCGGACTCGAGCAGGTGCTCCGCGATGGCGCCCCCCCTCGGCGTCGCCAGGAGCATCTCCACGACAGCAGAGGCATCCGCGACCACCATGGCGCATCCGGCAGATGTCGACGGACGCCCTATTCGCGCTCGCGCAATTCGCGGATGACGTCGGCCGCCGACGGAACGAGATGGACCGGCTCTCTCGTTCGAAGGAGTTCACGAAACTCGCGCGGAGTCGGTCGCATCGCAAGTTTCTCCAGCTCGGCGAGCACGAAGTCGGACAACGACGATCCCTCGATAGCCGCCTTCGCCTTGAGGACGCGATGGACTTCGACAGGAACGTTCCTTACTTGAAGCGTCGGCATGCACTCCATACTACATGCATGCAGTCTGCATGTCCACGTCCCACCGCCCACCACAGCCCTGTCAAGGGGAGAGCAAGACGGGAGCCCCCATGCCCTTCAGCCGAACAGCTCGCGCTGCGCCCGCGGCCAGAAGGCGGCGCCGATGAGGGCATTGAACAGGATGAAGAAGTTGTGCTGGACGAAGCCGAACGCGGCCATCTGCCCCTCGTTCTCGGGAAACAGCACCACCCAGAAGGTGATGGCGGCGGCCCGCATCGGGGTGGGCACGGCCGCGGCGAAGAAGACGACGGGCAGGTAGCCGAGCAGGGCCAGGAACGACGCGTCGACCCCGAACAGGTTCAGCGCCGTGGTGTACACGACCACCGCGGCCAGCAGGGCCGGCGAGCGCAAAACCATGAAGAGCGCGTAGTGCCGGAGGGCGGCGGTCCTGAACGCGTGGAGTATGCTCTGGTCGCGCAGGCGGTTGCCGGGCAGGACGGCGCCGCGGAAGTACAGCACCCACACCGCGAACACCGGCACCGCGGCCGCCGCGAGCCACGGCACCAGGCCGAACGCCGGCGGCAGCTCCGACCCCGCGAGATAGCCCACCGTCGCCCAGAACAGCAGGTAGAACACCTCGCAGAACATCACGAACAGCATCACCGAGCCCACTTCCCAGCCCGGCACGCGGTGGCGCCGGTTCAGGTAGTAGGCCATCGCCCCTTTGCCGATCTGCTCGTTGAAGACCGAGATGATGTAGGCGCTGGCGCGAATGGGGAGGATGTCGCGGTAGCGGATGGGGGCGACGAACCAGTTGAGGGCGCGGGTCACGACCAGGGTGTCGATGAGGAAGTAGAACCCCGAGTAGGCGACCATCAGCGCAGCCCAGGCCCCCCATCGGACGTTCTCGAAGACCTGCGCCATGTAGGCGGCGAGCGACAGCCCCTCGCGCGCGGCGGCGCCGTCCAGCCGGGTGTACAGGTAGGCGAAGCAGGCGACGCCCAGCAGGAGAAAGGCCGCGCGGCCGGCCCGGCTGCGGCTCGGAGGCGCGCCCGGGGCGGGGTCGCCGGTCTCGGCCGGCGCGGTCTCGGACGTGGGGTGCGCCGGCTCGCCGGACGCGGCCGGCGCCGGTTCGAACGCGGGCTCGCCGGATGCGCCGGACGCGGGCTCCGGCGCCCGATCGCCCGACGCGGCCGGGTCGACCTCGGGCCCGGCGGGGGCGGGGGCGGGGTCGCCGGACGCAGCGGGCGCTGACGTCACTTCGGGCGTGTCTGACATAGCTTGGCCAAGGTATCGGACAACGGGGTGAGGGTGATGTCCAGCTCGCCGTCCGCGTTGCGTTCGACCGCCTCGTCCGAGGTGATGACGTCGATCACGGCCGGCGTCAGGCCGCCGGCGCGCACGAGGCCGGCGAGGCCGGCGGCGAGGCGGGCCAGCCGGACCGGCGTGGAGCGGATGGAAACCTCTCGGCCCAGCCGGTCCGCCGCGCGCTCTATCAGCTCGCGGTGGGTGAGGGTCTCGGGCCCGACCAGATCGCAGGTCTGCACGCCCGCCGGCGGCTGCTCGCAGCACCCCAGGACGGCGCGGCACAGGTCGTCGACGTCGAGCGGGCGCAGCCGGTGCGCCCCGCCGCCGAGGACGCGGGCCGCCGGCCCCGACGCGGCGGCGACGAGAGCCCGCCCGCCCGCGGTGCCGGGCCCCAGCAGCAGCGGGGTCCGGATGATGGTGGCGCCGATGCCCGAGTCGGCGACGAGGCGCTCCGCCTCGCCCTTCGACCGGAAGTAGCCGTTCCGCGACCCCGGGTCGGCCCCCAGCGAGCTGACGAAGACCACGTGGCCCACCGCCGCCGCCCGCGCCGCCTCGACCACCGCGCGGGTGACTTCCACGTTCCCCGACCGGTAGTCGGACGTCCGGCTCTCGAAGAGGATGCCGGCGAGGTGCACGACGGCGCCGGCGCCGGCGAACGCCTCGGCCAGGCGATCGGACCGGCCGTAATCGACGACCCGGGGAGTGATGCGCAGCGATTGCGGGAGCCCGGCGACGACCTCCGGACGCCGCACCACGGCCACCGTGTCCAGCGCGTCGTCGTCCCCGACCTGCGCCAACAACGCCGTCCCGACGGCACTGTTGGCGCCGACGACCGCGATGCGTCCGCTACTCACGTCTTCCCGCCGAGGCGTCTGGAGGAAGGGCCTCCGCGCGGCGCTCCTGCATGTCTCTCCGATCGCGTCCATACGCGCCCTGTTCAAGCGGATCGAAACCGCTCAGCGCACCCGGAACGATAGCACGCAGTCCGCCGGCTCACGCGTCTCCGACCCTCAGCCGTCGCCTCCCGCGGGCGCCGCCTGCTCCGCCACCCGCGCGACGGCGTCGAGCTTCTCACGAATCTCGGGATCGATGTCGGCGTCCGGCACGTAATCGGCCAGCTCGTGGAAGTTCTTCTTGGCCATCAGGTTCGGGAGGTCGAGCTTCCCGAAGTACGACCGGAAGAGCGGATCCAGAAACTCGTCGCTCGCCTTGACGTCGGCGTCCCAGGGCGACCCCTTGCCCAACGTCTTCAGCGCCGACTCGACCTCGTCGATGGACCCGCGCATCGCCTGCAGGCGTCGGTCGGCGTCGGCCACCGTGAACAACGGCGCCGGCCCGGCGGCGGACGCCGGCCCGACCGCGTAGGTTTCCAGCGCGCCTCGCGTGCAGACGTAGCTCTCGATCTCCCGGCGCTTCCACATCAGGGACTCGACCGGTTCGACGTCGGGGGGCGCCGCTCCAATCCGATCGAAGAGGGCGACGCCGCGCAGCTCCGGGAGCGCCTCGCGCAGACCGTGGAAGTGGCTCTGCACCTTCTTCGGCTGGTTCCCCACGTAATGCACGAATGGCCGCTCCAGCGCCCGAAGCGCGCGCTCGTGCCCCAGTCGCCGGGCGAATGCCAGGAGGATCGACAGGTCCGTCGAGCCCTCCAGATAGAGGGCCCAGCCGGTCTGTTCGGCTTGGTAGTACTGGTCGAACTCGATCTCCCGCAGCGCCTTCAGGACTTGGCTGCCGCGATCGATGCGGTGGGGCCTGCCGACGAACGCCACCACCAGGTCCCGGCCTGCGGCCTCGTTCAGCAGAACTTCGGAGTGACTGGCCGCGATGATCTGGCTGTCGGTTTCGCGTGCCACGTCGGTGAGCAGTCCGTAGGTCTGGCGCTGGCGGAGAATCTCCAGGTGCGCGTCGGGCTCGTCGAGGAGCAGGACGGCGCCCGGATTCCCGTACATGTACGCCAGCAGCAGCAGCGTCTGCTGCAGGCCCCGGCCCGTCGACGACAAGTCGAGGCGGACGCCGCGCTCCCGGTAGGTCATCGCGATCTCGCCGCGCTCCGCGACGTAGCGCGGCGGGTCGAGCTCAACGCCAAACAGGCCGCCGATGTGATCGACCAGCGCGTTCCAGCGTGGCGGTCCCGCCTCGTGAATCCGGAAGCAGAGGTTGCGCAACACCTCGGCGGTGCGGCCCTCGCCGATGCGGACGTCGACGGCGCCCTGATCCAGACTCGTCTCGGTGGCGGCCAGCCCCGACATCGGCGGCAGGAAGGCGATCCGGGTGTCTCCCGCGTCGTCCGGCACCGGCATGCGACCCGCCGCCCCGTCCTCGGACAGACGGAGCGGACGGCAGTAGAAGGACTCCTCGTTCGCGTAGTCGAGCTCCAGTCCGCACGTCCAGCCCCGGCCGCGGCTCACGCCCTCCACGACGAGATCGATGCGGATTTTGCTGGTGCGCTGCCGCCCTTCGACGCGCTGCACGTCCCGCACGTGCAGGTCGCGCCAGAGCAGGTTGGCGTCCGGGATGGGAATCGCCACGAGGTCCCGCCGGTTGACGGTCACCCCCGGCCGCTTCTCCGGGGTGCTCTTGCCCGCCCGCTTCTCGTTCCAGCGCTTGAGGCCGACGTCCCAGAGGGCCAGCGCCTGCATGGCCGAGGTCTTCCCCGAGTTGTTGGGACCGATGAAGACCACCGGACTGCCGAGATCGATCTCGACCTCGCCGAAGCGCTTGAAGTTCCGGATGACGAGCCTGGTCAGCATTCTGCAACGCCAAGCGGCGCGTCAGGCGTAGCCGCCGTCTGCAACGTCGTCGAGATAGGCGTGGACGTAGTCGGCGTGCCCCTCGCGCACGAGCCGGTCGGCGGTCATGCCGTCGAAGCCGGCCAGCGGCTCCGTCCGGAACCAGGCATGGGCCGCAAGATAGCCGACGCCGGTCTCCGCCTTCACGCGGTGGAGGATCTTCAGCATCTGCCGCAGTCGGGCCAGCCTCGCCATGAGCACCCTCGCCCCTCGTCCGGTCCGCCCGGCTCGGCGCCTCGTCGCGCCCATCACCGTCCGGCCATGGTTCGTACACCGACGGATCGCGCGTGTCGCACGCCTGCGCAGATTGCGGCCCGGCGACGATTCCCGATGATACCCGATGCTAAACTCCGCAAGAGATGCAGTCCCGTTCTCACGGGCGGTCTTACACCGGCACACCGCCCCACCATTGGCGAGACGATGTCCGCTGACGGCTCGTCGCGGATCGGTGTCGGCGGCGAATCCGACGAAACGGCTCCGGATCGCCCGGGGCGCCGAACCGGCGAGGCCGGTCCCGATCCGATGGTCGAGGCCTACAAGCGCCACGTCGACCGCACGCTGCTCCGACAGAACCTCCGCCGGTCGGTCACGGAGCGGGTGGAGAACCTGATCGCCCTGCAGGAGCTGGCGGCGGAGGCGCGGCGGGCCGGGCGCGCCCCGGAGCGTGACGGGTGACCGACTTCAAGACGGTCATCCAGCTCCTCAGCGGCCCCGGCATCGAGGGCGTGATCGTCGGCGGCCTCGCGGCCACGATTCACGGGTCGGCGCGCCTCACCCAGGACGTGGACTTCGTCTACGCGCGAAACGGCGCGAACATCGACCGCCTCGTGGACGCCCTGCGTCCCCACGCGCCATATCCGCGGGGCGCCCCGCCCGGCCTGCCCTTCGACTGGAGCCGGCCGACGATCGAGCGGGGCCTCAACTTCACGCTGACGACCGCCATCGGCGACATCGACCTGCTCGGCGAGATCGCCGGCGGCGGGAGCTACGAGGCGCTCCTGCCCCACAGCACCCAGATCGAGATGTTCGGCTGCCGATGCCGGTGCCTGGACCTGCCGGAACTGATCCGCGTGAAGCGCGCGGCGGGGCGGCCAAAGGACCTGGACGCCCTCGCCGAGCTGGAGGCGCTCCTCGAGGAGCGCGACGGCCGCTCGAACCGGTAGACCCCGATCAGGCCACGGTTGCGCCGGCCGGAGCGCCGGCGATCCTGCCGACGACCGCGCCCACCGTGACGGTCCAGACGATCTCGTGCACCGTCCAGGCCCACGCGAGCCCGTAGCCGAAGTCGACGAGGACCAGGTTGAGGAAGATGTGCGTCGGAAACCCGATGAGCACGCCGGCATAGAGACCGAGGATCGCGCCGCCCGCCGCACCGCCGCGGAAGGACGAGCGAACACGCTGATAGACCCAGACGAACACCGCCACGGACACGAAATCGCCCAGGTTGAGCCAGAGCAGGGAGCCATCGGTCCTGAACAGCGCCGTCTGCTCCGCGTAGAGGTTTCCCCATCAGCAGGCCGTGGAAGATGAAGTCCAGCACGTTTGCGACGATACCGCCGGCCAGAATGGAGAGCGCGAGCTGCTTCCTGGTCATGATTCCTCCCTGGATGCCCGTCAGGGCGCGGCCGGAAGCGTGCACCGCGTCCGCCGCCATCCCGGAAGTGATGATACGGACTGTTGCAGGTCCCGGGTAGTGTCGAACGTCACGGCCGGGAGATGACGGATGTCACGGGCGTCCGGTCAGGGTCAGGGCTCGGGCCACGCGATCTTGCGGTACTTGCGAATCGGGCGCCCGCCGCTCGTCTTTGAGCACGAACGTTCCGCCCGGCACGTCGTACTCCCAGCGCAGCCTCTCGCCGTCGAGGACGAGCATGTCGCCCTCACGGCTGATGCGGAACGTGCTCATGCGGCCAGCACTGGCGTTCCACGTGCACATCCACGGTCGGTCATGGAGAATCCCCCCGTGCTTCGGACCTCGTCGACGATTGCCGGCACCATCCGGGCGACGAGGGCGCGGGCGGCCGTGGTCATCGCTCCATCCATCGCGCTGCGTCATGCCCGACCCTGCCTTCAACTGCCGACGGCGGCCGCCAAGCTCACGGCAACGCGAACACCACCAGCGTGTCGGTGGCCGCCACCGCCACGTACTGCCGGCCGTCCGACCCCAGGTAGGTCATCGGGTTGGCGTTCCCCGGCCCCGGCAGGCGGGCTTCCCAGAGCGCGCGGCCCGAAGCCGCCTCGAAGGCGCGCAGTCGCGCGTCGTCGGTGCCGGCCACGAACGCGAGGTCGCTGGCGGTGGTGATGGCGCCGGCGCGGATGAGGCGGCCGGTGGCCTGCCGGCCCTCGGGCAGCCCGTCGGTGACCCCGAGGACCTCCTGCCACGCGACGTCCCCGGTCGCAGCGTCGACCGCCGTCAGCCGGCCCCACGGCGGCCGGTGGCAGGGCAGGGTCGCGCCGCCCACCTGCACCGCGAAGCTGGCGGGGCGCTGCGCGCCCTTGCGGTAGGGCACGGGGTGCTCGGGAGGCGCCGCCTCGACGTAGCCGAGGGCGCCGAGGTCCTGGGTGACGACGAGGAGATAGCCGGTCGCCGGGTCCACCGCCACCCCGCCCCAGTTGGCGCCGCCGACCCCGCCGGGGAACGAGAGTGTGGTGCGCAGCGGCGCGCCGGGGGCGCGGTAGACCCACGGCGTGAACGGGCCGGCGTTGTAGATCTCCCCGAGGCTGTCGACGAGGTCGCGGCACGCGGCGGCGTGCTCGGGCGAGGTGTCCTCGCCGGTCACGAGGTCGTCGGGGTCCCAGGTGAGCTTCGACAGGCCGACCGGCTTGACGGGTATCGGCTGGGTGGGCGCGGTCATCTCCCCCGGCACGTCGCTCGCCGCCACCGGGCGCTCCTCGACCCCGTATACGGGCTCGCCGGTCTCGCGGTCGAGGATGTAGAGATAGCCCGACTTGGTGGTCACCCCGAGGGCGGCAATCGCGCCGCCGTCGCGGGGGATGTCGAAGAGGGCGGGCGGGGCCGGCGGGTCGGCGTCCCACAGGTCGTGGTGGATGGTCTGGAAGTGCCACCGGTACTCGCCGGTGGCGATGTCCACCGCGACGAGGGAGTTGCCGTAGAGGTTGTCGCCGGGCCGGTCGCCGCCGTAGTCGCCGGGGATGGGGGACGCCAGCGGCAGGTACACGTGCCCGCGCTCCGTGTCCATCGAGAAGTAGAACGGCCACGCGTTGGCCCCGAGCCGGCCCTGCCAACTGTCGCCGCCCCAGGTGTCGTGCCCGGGCTGGCCGGGCTGCGCGACCGAGCTGAACTCCCACACCGGGGCGCCGGTGCGGGCGTCGAAGGTGCGGGCGTTCCCGATGCCGCCGATGGTGCCGGCCGGGGTGTTGGCGCCGACGACCACCACGTCGCCGTGGACGAGGGGCACCGAGTTGTAGGGCACGACCATGTCGACGGCGCCGCCCTCGCCGAAGCTGTCCACGGGGGTGCCGGTGGCCGCGTCGAGCGCGCGCAGGTGCTGGCCGGTGGTGAAGATGATGCGCGCGTCCATGCCGTCCCCGCCCGCCCACCAGGCCACGCCGCGGCGCGACGGCCGCGCCCCGTCGAGGGCGTGCCGCCAGATCTCGCGCCCGGTCGCCGCGTCGAGGGCGACGACGCGGTCGGCTGCGGGCAGGTACATCACCCCGGCGACGACGATGGGCGTGGCCTGCGAGTTCGGCCCGCGCGCGCCCTCGTCCACGGCCGCGAGCGGGTAGGTCCACGCCTCGGCCAAGCCGGCGACGTTGGCGGCGGTGATCCCTTCCAGGGGTGAGAACCCCGTCCCGGCGGGGTCGCCCCGGTACATCGGCCAGTCGCCGGCGTCGGACGCGGCGGCCGCCTGCTCTCCGCTTCCCTGGGCGGACACGCCGACCCCGCCGGCGCCGGCGAGCAGCCCGATGGCGCCCGCGACGCCGAGAACGACCGTCGACCGCATGGTGCGCTTCACGATGGCAACCTCCTCGTGGGCAGATCGAAGCCGTCGCGACGAAGTACGCCGACGGCACCGACCTGACGACCGGAGCCGCATTGTATCTTGCCGCCGGCCGCCCCATGCGGAGAGCCGCGGCACCGCGTGCATCGCAGATCCCGACCGCTCCCGCACAGGACGGCAACCGCGAAGACGGAGAACGCTACGACCAACCCGAAGCATCCGAACCGAGGCGACTGCTCGCGGCGCGAGGCCCTGCGCCTGCTCGGAACCGGGGCCGGCGCCGGCCCGGCCGCCGCGGCCGGCGGGTCCCGGCCCGCGTTCGTGCCCGGGAAGTCCAGTCGGCCCCGCCCCCGCCCCCGCGCGGGGACGGAGGGCGCGACCGGTGTGCGATCAGAACATCGCGATGGGGTTGGCGGGGCTGCCCGTCCCCCGCGCGACCTTCAAGGGCAGGGCCATGAACATGAAGGCGTAGCGCCCCTCCTCGGCGCACGCCTCGGCCAGGGGCTCGAGCAGCGCGTTGTCGAGCAGGGCCACGCCGTAGTTGAACAGGACGCCGTGGACGGGGAACGTGAGGCCGTAGGGATCGGGCCGCGCGTCCATCATGTCCCAGCCGAGCAGGGCCACGTCGTGGTCGCGGATGAACTTGGCGCAGGTCACGCCGAGCCCCGGCCGGTCGCCGCCCCCGTACTCGCCGCCCGCCCGCACGAACGAGTCCTTGCCGCTGTAGACGAGCAGCGCGTCCCCCGGCTCGACCTCCACGCCCTGGGCGCTCGCGATCTCCTCGAGCTCCCAGCCCTGCACGGGGTTGTCGGGGGTCACGTGGGGCTCGCCGCGGTGGCGCGGCACGTCGAGCAGCACCCCCTTCGTGATGATGCCGTCCGACCAGGCGTCGATGGCGCCGAAGAACGCCCCCTGGGTGGTCACCTCCACGTCGGGGTCGCGCCCT
Organism: Vicinamibacterales bacterium; assembly: GCA_965215105.1. Lineage (GTDB taxonomy): Bacteria > Acidobacteriota > Vicinamibacteria > Vicinamibacterales > UBA8438 > JAJEEA01. The sequence goes on along the minus strand of OZ244051.1, from coordinate 5,618,147 downwards.
TGCCACATGCCGTCGCTCTCCCACATGTGGCACAGGGCGTCGATGTGGGTCACGGTCTGCCCGTGGTAGATGAAGCCGTAGTAGTCGGACACCGCGCCCCCGCCGCCCGGCCGCGCGCTCTTGCGGATGAACTGCTGCGAGGGCTCGAAGACGCGGCTCGCCGAGACCTTCCGGCCCGACCGCACGAGCCGGGTCGCGGCCGCGCTCTTCTCGTCGGTGATGAGGTTGATGGCGCCCTTCTCGTCGTCGTCGCCCCAGCGGCCCCAGTTGCGGAGGTCGGTGTACCACGACCGCACCTCTTCGGGCGTCGGCATCCGGGGGTCGGCCTGGGCGGCCGCGACCGCGCCCGGCGCCCCGGCGGCGACGGGCCGGGTCATGTGCCGCTCCAGCAGCTCCGCCGGCGAGAGGCTGTCGGGCGCGGCCGGCCGGACCGCCGGTCCGCTCCACGCGGCCGCGCGCCCGCCGAGGGCGGCGCTGCCGGCCGCCGCCGTCGTCAACGTCGTCAGGAACCGTCGTCTCGAAGAGGCCATGGGTCTTCCTTTCTGCGGTTGCGACAGGTCTTCACCATCTCGGGTGGCGGAACGGGGTCCATCATAGCAGTCAGCAAACGGGGCCCGCGCGGGCCCGAAACCGGGCGCCGAACGGACAGCACGAGACGAGGGAGCCAGTCGGCGGGAGGCAACCGCGGGACGCCACGGAACGACGCGGATCACAGTGGCCGCATGCACGGGCGCGCCCGCCCGCGGGCTGAAGGACCCCGCGGGCCGCGCCTTCCCACCGCGCCGCACGGGCGTACCGGCTCGAGGGCCGAGGAACCCGTGGCGCACTGGGGGCCGGGTCAGGGGGCGCCCAGGTCGAACGAGATCCCCAGCGACACGAAGCGGTGCTTCTTCGACGCGCCGGTGCGGTGGTAGAAGAGCGGCTCGAGGGCCGCGTCGGGCGGGAGGGCCTCGGCGACCACCGGCGGCCCCGGGTTCTTGTAGTAGTCGAACTTGACGAACAGCTTCGTCCGGCCGGCGAGGCTGTCGTCGCGGCGTGGCCGCCAGTCGACGCGCGCGAACCAGTCCATGCGGTAGGCGAGCAAGCCGTCGGGCAGGCGGCGCGGGGAGCTGATGGGCAGCTTGAACGACGGTATGAATGCGATCGAAAGGGACGACAGCGGCCGCATGGCGATGGTCGGCCAGAGCAGGAACCGGTAGCGGTGCCGGCCCGGCACGCGCAGGTAGCGCGCCGGCAGGAGGACGGTGGAAGCCGCGGGGCCACCGGTCGAGGGGTCGAGGGGGGAGACCCGGGTCTCGATCAGGGCGTTCTCGAACTCGGAGAAGACCCCGACCCCCAGCGACAGCGACACCATCGCCTGCCGGGCCCCGAGCCCCCGCGCGAGCGGGTCCATCACGTCGAGGAGGCCGTCGAAGACTGCGGGATCGGGCCGGGGGCCGCCGGACGCCGGCCGGTACGCCGGAGCGCCGACCGCCGCGCCGTTCCCGCGCCCGCCGATGGCCGTGGGGACACCGGCCGCCGCGTGGTTCCCGCCGTCCGCGGCGACCGGGGAGGCGGCGAGCGCCGTGCCCAGGGGAACGCAGGCCGCCGGCGGCGCGGCCCCGCCCGCGGGGTCGAAGCCGGCCCGCAGCCGCTCGACGCCGCAGCGGAAGCCGCTCGGGCCGGCGGATGCGAGGTGGGCGAGGGCCCGGGCCCCCGCCCCGTCGTCCGGCCTCGGCCACAGGTCGACCCCCATGCTGACCCCGCCCCCGATCTCGTAGCGCGAGGCGATGCTCATGGCGTCGTCCGAGTAGCGCTCGATGAACGCGAACCCCCCGAGGTGGTCGGTGCGCCGGTGGTCGTAGCCGAGCCGCACGCGGCTGAAGTCCTGCTCGAAGACGTTGTCGTGGATGAGCGCCCGCATGTCGCCGAGCAGCCGCACCCGGGACCGGTAGCCGCCCCCGCCGAGCCGGGCGCCGGCGCGCAGCCCGAACAGCGTCTCGTTGCCCGGGCCGCCGCTGAAGTCCCCGGTCTCGTCGGCGCTGAAGCTGAAGTCGACCTCGCCGGCGAGGCCGCGCTGGCGCGCCTCCTGCGCGGCGAGGGCGTCGAGGGTGGCGCGGAACCGCTCGTAGCTCTCGCCGAGGATGCGGCGGGCCGGCCCGGCGAACGGGGCGAGTTGCTCCCGGAACACCAGGGCCCGCGCGCCCTCCCGCCCCGGGGCAGGCTCCGGTTCCTGGGCCCGGGCCGCGCCGGCCGCCGATGCCAGCGCCAGGGCCAACAACAGTCCTCTGGTTCCGCTCGCCACGCCCATTCCACTCCTCGTATCGGACCGACGCACCCGGCAGGTCATATAATTCCCGGACCGTTTCCTCGACCGGATCGCTTCAGTTGTTGGAAGGTGAACCCATGGTGACCAGCCCGCTGCCGGCCCTCGGTTTCGGCGTCAGTCTACTCGCGTTCGCCGCCGGCGCCGCCGCCCAGCCGGAACCCGCGCCGGTGCCCGAGCTGCTCGAGGACTTCGTCCCCGTCACCGACGCCATGCTTCGCGAGCCCCCGCCCGAGAACTGGATCGGCTTCCGCAACGGCTACGCGCTCTGGGGCTACAGCCCCCTCGACCAGATCGACGCCGGCAACGTGACCGAGCTGCGGCTCGTCTGGTCGCGGGCCATGCAGGAGGGCTACCAGGAGGTCGAGCCCATCGTCCACGACGGGGTCATGTTCCTCGCCAACGTGGAGGACATCGTGCAGGCCCTCGACGCGACCACCGGCGACCTCCTGTGGCAGTACCGGCGCAACCTCCCCGAGAACATCGCCAACGTCACCGGCACCCGCTACCGCTACCGCAACGTCTCGATCTACGGCGACAAGATCTTCCTCGCCACCAACGACGCCTACATCGTCGCCCTCGACGCCCGCACCGGCGAGCTGGTGTGGGAGACGCAACGGGCCGACTACCGCGAGCGGGTGGCGCAGACGGCGGGGCCGACCATCGTCAACGGCAAGGTCATCAACGGCTCGCGCTGCAACCCGTCGAGCCCGCGCCCCGGCGGCTGCTTCATCACCGCCCACGACGTCGACACCGGCGAGGAGCTGTGGCGCGTCAACACCGCGGCCACCCCCGACCAGTTCGGCGGCGACACCTGGGGCGGCCTGCCCCGCGCCGCCCGCCGGCACGCGTCGGCGTGGATGGTCGGCAGCTACGACCCCGAGCTCGACCTCGTCTACTGGGGCACGGGGCCGCCCGCGCCTCTGCCCGAGTCGCTGCGCGGGGCGGGCAAGGCGGACCTGCTCTTCACCAACTCGACCCTCGCCCTCGACCCCGACACCGGCGAGATGGCCTGGTACTTCCAGCACCTGCCCCGCGACAACTGGGACCTCGACCACGTCTTCGAGCGCATGATCGTCGAGACCGAGGTGTCGCCGAACCCCGCCTCGGTGCCGTGGATCAACCCAGCGGTGCGGCCGGGCGAGCGGCGCAAGGTCGTCACCGGCATCCCCGGCAAGACCGGGCTCATCTGGACCCTCGACGCCGCCACCGGCGAGTTCCTGTGGGCGCGGCCGACCATCTACCAGAACATCATGACCGGGCTCGACCTCGCGACGGGACGCCCGTCGTTCGACGAGTCGACGGCGCCGGTGTCGGTGCGGACGCCAGCGTTCGCGTGCCCCCACCTGCTCGGCGGCAAGAACCAGCCGTCGGGCGCCTACAGCCCCGACACCGGCGCGCTCTACATGCCGCTGAACAACGCCTGCATGGACATCGCGATGTCGGTCGAGGTGGCGGGGCCGAGCGACGGCTACGACGTGCGGGTCCAGGTGCGCCACCGGCCGGACGTCGACCCCGACACGGCGCCGGTGGGCCGCCTCGAGGCGGTGTCGGCGTCGACCGGCGACACCCTCTGGCTGTACGAGCAGCGCGCCCCCATCTACGGGTCGGTGCTCGCGACGGGCGGGAACCTGCTCTTCTCGGGCGATGTCGTCCGCCGTTTCCGCGCGTTCGACGCCGAGACCGGCGAGGTGCTGTGGCAGACGATCCTGAACGGGCCGGTCAGCGGCCGGCCGATGACCTTCAGCGTCGGCGGGCGCCAGTACCTCGCGGTGGGCTCGGGCGGCCTGACCCAGGGCACCGGGTTCCTGCAGCTCACACCCGAGCTCACCACCCCGAGCGGCAGCAACACGCTGTTCGTGTTCGCGCTGCCTGACATATGATGCGGGAATGGATGCGGTAATCGACTCCGCCGCCAAACTCGGAACCGCGCGCCCAGTCGCCGTCAGTCGCGTCAGTCGCAGGTCAGTCGCCGTCGCAACGCGGATAGTCGTGTATACTCAATGATTTCGACCGTGCGGACTCTCGGCGGATCTCGACTCTGGTCCGCTGTGTGGCCCGCGATGAAGGCCCCGCGACGGCGGCGACGGCCTGTATCCGAAGGGGGAGCTGCAGGAGATGTCCATTCGGAGTGATTCCAGCCAGGTGAGCGAGGGCCCGTCGGTACCGGTGGCAGCGCCGGGCGGTGCAGGGTCACAATCCGATCCTGCGCATGTCCCCCCCCCCCCCCCCCGGGAGAGACCCCGAGGAGGGACCCGGAGAGGGGGTAGGAAACCTCGACACTCGAACGAGAATAGCGCTCAAGTTCATACTCGCGCTCTCGCTCGTATCGCTGGCCTTTGCCGCGACCTATACCTCGTCCGCGGCTACCTTCTCCGAGTCGGACCTCCATTCCATACTCCTGTTCGGCGGAGCAGTCAACGCCATCGCACTGCTCGGCGCGCTGCTCCCGTCACTGCTCCCGTCCCGCTCCGTGGTCATGGCCGACATGACCAACGCCCTCCTGTCGCTGGTCGTGCTGGCGAGTGTCGCGACAGCGTACGTCATCCACACCGATCTCTACCTGACTGGAAACCGCGCAGTCCTCATCGCGCTGTGCGCCATGTTCGGCGCAGGGGTGTTCATCGCCCTCAGGGTCATCGACGAACAGCGCCTGGGCGGTGTTGCGCTGACGACCGCGGCGCTACTGGGGCTTGGGACCATCGTCGGAGGCCACCTGTCGAACCGTGACGCCCCCGTGAGGGGAGACGTGTCGAACATTCGGGGCGTCTCCTTCCGGGAAACGCCCAACCTGTACTTCGTCTCGTTCGACTCGGCGATCCCACGTTCTCTCCTCGAGAAACACCTTGGCCTGGAAACTACCGACTTCCTCGACGTGTTCGACGCCCATTTCCGCCGCTTCCCCAACTTCTTCGTCAACGCCGTTCGCACGAAGCACTCCCTCAACACCCTGTTGGCGTTGAGCGTGGACGTGTACAGGTCGCAACAGACGGAACTGCGCGAGAGGGGCGAAGACCGCCTTGACCCGGAGCTGTTCTCGGGTCAGAACCCGAGCCCTCTTCTCGAAATCCTTCACAAGAACGGTTACGAGACGACGTTCATCTACGTGGACAGCTACTTCGGAAGACAAAAAGGCTCGTATATCGACAACTACATTACGTTCTCGGACAACACTGTCTGCAATCTGCTGGACGCCGGCATACGAGACATTTCTTTCTGGGGATACTGCCGATTTCTCGTTGGAAGCGGCGTCGACTGGAACACCGGATTGACGCTCAGCGCCGAGCAGGTCACGAAGGCGAGCGCCGAGGACGGGCTTCAATTCGTGATGCTCCACCTGCCTGTACCGAACCACACCGACCGGTCGTTCCGGTATGACGATGCGGAAGCATTCGAGAGATTCAGAGCCCGATACGTCGAGAGAAGCCAAATGGCAGCCGGCTACCTGGAGCTGATCATCCGCCACCTGGAAGAAAACGACCCCGACGCCATCCTCCTGGTGTACGGCGACCACGGGCCTTTCGTGTCCTACGGGGTGGAGTTCGAGGACAGTCCCGAGTTCGTCGTCCAGGACCACTACGGCGTTCTGGGCGGCGTGTATCCGCGCGACACATGCGCCGCCGAGTTCGACGGGGACTACATGACCATCCTGGACGCGGTTCACGCCCTGCTCCGTTGTCTGTCCGGCGGGCAGAGCGCGCTCATCGAGCCGAGGGAGCATACGCTCCGCGGGTATCGCTCGATTCCGTGGAATGTCGACTACAGGGAGCTTCTGTATGAGTAGACCAGCACGCCGCGATCTGCTGATCGCCGCCGCTGCGTTCGTCTCCGCGCCGACGGTTGCTCACGCCTACGTGGATCCAGGCTCCGCCGGCTTCGTCATCACGAGTGTGCTGGGCTTCCTGGCCGCGGGCGGCTATATCGCCCGGGAATACCTGGGCCGCGTGAAGCGCTGGGTGCTCCGCGGCGGCAGGAGGGCGGCGGCGCCACGAAACGGGTCGGACGCCGCGGACTGACGGGCGGGCCGGTGACTCGAAGGTTCGAGGCTGACGGGGGGTCGTTCAAGGACCCGGCCGGCCGGGTGTACCGGGTCGTCGGGGACACCGGCGACGAGCGCATCGTGCGCGGGCTGAATCGGTCCGCCGCCGGGATCGTGGAGAAGCTGCTCGCCGAGCCCTTCTTCAGGGAGTTGGCGGCCGCCGGCCGGGTCGTACCGACCCGCTTCATCGAGCCGGAATCGCCGAACGCCCGGCGCGTGATGACGGATGGTTGGAGCGCGGCGGTCGAGCACGAGCCCGTGGACTTCGTGACCTGGCCCTACGAGTGGTCGTTCTCGATGCTCAGGGACGCGGCGCTGCTGCAATTGCACGTGCTGGAGACGGGAGCCAGGAACGGATGGCTGCTCAAGGACGCGACGCCGTTCAACGTGCAGTGGATGGGCGGCGCGCGGCCGGTGTTCATCGACGTCCCGTCGTTCGTCCCCTGGGAGGACGGCGAGTACTGGCGGGGGTACCGCCAATTCTGCGCGACCTTCCTGACGCCGTTGCTGCTGACGGCGCATCTGGGCATCCCGTTCCAACCGCTGCTGCGCTCGCGCCTTGAGGGTGTCCCGCCAGAGGAAGCGAGCCGGTACTTCTACGGGTTGCGGCGTTTCAAGCGCGGCGTCCTGTCCCACGTCTGGTTTCCCGCCAGGGCCGAGCGCGGCGTTCGACGCCCGGCGCGCTCGCGCCAGCGACAACCGAAGACCGTGCTGTTCGCGCTGTTGGACAGCCTGCGGCGGCTCGTCGGCGGGCTGTCCGGTGGGCCGGCGCGTTCGGACTGGTCCCGGTACGCCGAGAGCCACTCCTACGACGCGCCCGACTTCGAGCGGAAGAAGGAGTTCGTGCGGCGACACGCCGCGGCGCGCCGCCCCGGCCTGACCTGGGACCTGGGCGCGAATACCGGCGCGTTCGCGCGCATCGCCGCCGAGCACTCGGGAGTGGTCGTCGCCGTGGACGGGGATCGGGATGCCGTCGACCTGCTCTACCGCGAGGTGCGGCAGAGCGGGCCGCAGAACGTCCTTCCCCTGGTGATGGACCTTGCGAACCTTTCGCCGGGGCAGGGCTGGGCGGGTCGCGAGCGCCCGGCGTTCGATGAACGGCGAAGTCCCGACCTCGTGCTCTGCCTCGCTCTGATCCACCACATGCGCGTCGCCGCGAACATCCCGCTGCCGTTGTTCATCGGCTGGCTGGGAAGCCTCGACGCGACGTGCATCCTGGAGTACGTCGGGCGGGACGACGAGATGTTCCAGAGGCTCATCAAGAACAAGCAGGAGGACTATGCGGACTACACTGCCGAGAGCTTCGAATCGGAGGTCCGCAGGCGTTTCGCCGTGCGCGACCGAGTGAAACTGAAGGGCGGCTTGCGGGAGCTGTTCCTGCTGGAGCCGATTGAGGCAGTGAACGAGGCTGTCGGGCAAGCGCAAACGGGGCGGCAGGCGACGATTACCGGGCCGGGGTCATGACCACGGCGGACGGGACGTTGGGGCTCTCGGGATTGACGGTCACTTCCTGCGTTCGCGGGTTGATCACCAAGTCCATGTCCTCCAGGGGAATGGACCCCAGCAACACGCTCTCGCCCATGACGAGCGCGCCGGTGAAGCAGGACCGGTTTCCGAAACCGACCTGCACGGGCCCGACGTAGGGAACCGAGACGCGGTTCCCGGTCGCCGTCGTCACCTCCCTCCGTTCCAGCTCCGACAGGCTCAACTGGACGGCGACGTGCTCCGGAATGCAGAGCGTGATCGCTCCCGTGTCGACCAATGCCACGACCCGGAGGACGGCCAACTCACGGTTGCCCGGATTCGACAGCTCCACTTCCGTGTGTAGCAGCCCCATGATGCGTTCCGACGCACCGTCCCGAGTGTATAGCCGGCCAATCGTCGCCTTCGGCTCCGCTTGGCGCCCAACCAACCCTCCAGGAGTCCGCGCCGTTCTACGGCGCGGACTCCTGGCCCCGAACCGCCGCTCCGGTCGTCCGCCATCCTACAGGGAATCGCCCTACAGGGAATCGCCGCCTCCGGCCGGAGGCGGCGCCGTCTGCGGCTTGCCGGGCAGGAATCCGCCACCTCGCGGCCGATTGCCGCCCGGCCAATCCTCGGTCGGAGTCTCGCGCTTCTACGGCGAGGACTCCTTGCTCCTGGCCTCGAGCAACTCCTGCCGGGTCTCCAGCTCGTTGCGCACGCGGATCACGCCAGGGGTCTGGCGGGCGATGCTCTCCGCGAGAATCCGGTCCGCCTGGTCGAAGACGACGCCCTTCAGCGTCACGTAGCCGTTCCTGACGATGATCGAGAACCGGGGGGCCAGCCCGAGATAGCGGTCGAACTGCGAACGGCCGAACATCTGCCGGGCGAGCAGGTGGCGCAGCCGTTCGTCGTGGATGCCCGGCGACAGGACCTCCAGTTCATCGACGATCGCCTGCACCCCGCGCACCTTCGCGATCCGCTCGTAGAGGTCGGCCGGCTTGTCGGGGCGCGGGGTCACGTCGCCGCGCAGGGTCACCACGCCGCCCTCGACCGTGACGTCCACGTAGTCGAACACCGAGTAGTAGGGATAGCGCACGATGGCCTGCCCCACCGCGTTGCCGAGCTCCTTGTCGGTCTCGGGCATCCCGATGATCAGGTCGCTCATGACGTCGACGACGCCGTCGGTCCCCCGGGCCCGCTCGATGGCCCACTCCTTGTCCCACAGGGTCGCGAGGGTGCCGGCGAGGGTGACCTCGCCGTTGCGCGCGGTGACCTCGACCCGGTCCGCCACCGCCGCTTGATCCGCGAGCCGGCGTTCGACCGCCTGCCGCAGCGCGTCGTCCGTGTCGTTCGCCGCGGCCCCCCACGCGGTCGGCACCAGCACGAGCGCCAGCATCCCCGCCATGACCGCCGCCTTGCCCGCTCGACCCACTCGCCTGCGAACCGTCGCTCTCATGTTCTCTCCTCCGATTCCTCCAAGTAAGCGCAACCGCCGCGCCCGGCCGGCCAGCCGAGGCCCCGCACGCGGCGGCGTTCCTGACTGAACCCATGGAAAGCAGGAAACGTGCCAACTCTGGCGAGCCTCGTATCCGGCGACGACCAGGGGCTTCATCGGACCTGGACACGCCGCCTCCGGGCGCCGAACGTCCTCACGAGTGGACACTCCGTTGCGTCGGAGGCCGTACCGCCCGGCGCTTGTCCTGGGGGGATCGAGCTGCAACAGGCCGGCCGCGGCGCGAAGCGTTTCTGCCTTGTCGTCCTCGTGACGTCGGGTCGTCGAGACCCCAGCCCGACCGCGGAGCGGGGCCTCCACCCACTTCGGGCGCACGGCGTCATGGGGCAGGTGGACTGCTATGATGGGAATCACATTCAAATCCAGGGGGAGGCTGACATGAGTCAACGCTGTCGCAGGTTCGTCGGCGTCGCGGCGCTCGTGTTCGCGGTCGGGTTGCTCGCGCCGGCCGTCGCGCTGGCCCAGGACGAGGCCCCGCGGACGGCGTGGGGGCGGCCGGACCTCCAGGGCGTGTGGGACTTCCGCAGCATCACGCCGCTGCAGCGGCCCGAGGACCTCGCCGACCGCGAGTTCCTGACCGAACCGCCACGAACGGCCAGTAATGCGCCGTGTTTTCAGTAACTTAGCTGGTAACTATCGCTCCTCTTCCCCATCCTGTACCCCGCAATCCGAACGGCATCGCATCGCACCTCGAACGACGTTCGCAGATCGTCCAGGATCGAGGCCTAGCACCTCGGCCGCGGTCGACCTCTTGGACGCGGGCTCAGTCGTCCGCCTCGACCAGCCGACGATAGGCTGCCTCCGCCCGGCGCAAACGCCAGTACGGCTTCATCAATCCTGTCGTTCATCCTGTCCCGGCTCACCGAAGCAGAGTAACCCACTATTGGGCAGTCCGAGCCGTCCACGAGCCTCCCCGACCGAGTCGTCAGCGAGCCAACGACGCGGCAGTCGCTGCCACGTCGACGCCCGCCCATTCTTCGTCGAGACTCGGGGTCGCCTCCTCTCCCCCTGACGGTTGGCGGTCCGTGGCAGGGCGGGAAAACGCTGGTTCTGCGGGAGTTGCTGGCGTGCGGCCGTGCTACGCTGATCGGCCGGAGCATCCATCGCATGGCACGAAACTCGACGATCGAATGGACGGGCCATACGTTTAACCCCTGGTGGGGCTGTACCAAGGTCTCGCCTGCATGCGACCACTGCTACGCGGAAACGTGGGCGAAACGTACGGGCTACCACGTCTGGGGTGCGGAGTCTCCCCGGCGGCTGCTCAGCGACGATTACTGGAACCAACCGCTCCGTTGGGATCAGGACGCCGCGCAAGCCGGCCGGCGCGCTCGTGTGTTCTGCGCCTCGATGGCCGACGTGTTCGAGTGGAGCCGCTCGCTAGACGGTCTTCGAGAGAGGCTGTGGGAACTCGTCGAGCGTACGCCCAATCTCGATTGGCTGTTGCTCACCAAACGGCCGCACCTGGCCCGGCGACTTGCGCCCTGGACTGGTGCTTGGCCGGTCCACGTCTGGCTGGGAACGACCGTAGAGAACCAGCACTTCGCTGACCGGCGCATCCGTTTCCTGCTGGACGTTCCGTGCCGGTACCGGTTCCTGAGTTGCGAGCCGCTTTTGGGACCGGTCGACCTCTCTCAGTACCTTGGTGCTCTGCATTGGATCATTGCCGGAGGGGAGAGCGGCGGTGGAGCACGACCCACGCATCCTGACTGGATTCGCGGGCTCCGCGATCAGTGCGTCAACGCCGGAGTCGCTTTCCACTTCAAGCAGTGGGGCAACTTGTACCCGCAGGAAGCCCCTGACATCGGGCACGCAGGGGCGGCAACGTCGTTCGTCAGGATGAGCAAGAAGAATGCCGGCCGACTCCTGGACGGTCGGACTTGGGACGAACTCCCGCATGGCTACTCAGACCGAGCTATTCGACGATCTTCGGCCCGCGAGAAGATGTGCAGCCTTCGCGCGCTGAAGTCGAAGATCCCGATCCTTGTCCTTGGCGTCTCTATTCTCCTTCCATCGGCCCTGGTGCCAGGCGGAGGCGTCCCGGACCGGCACCAACAGCCCGCCGCGGGTATGAGCCCGGTAGCCGAGCTCGGTATCCTCCATGCCCCAACGTGTGAACGATTCGTCAAATCCGCCTGTCAACTCGAAAAAACTCCTGCTGACTCCAAGGTTTCCGCTTTCGACCACCCTGAACAAGTCGTCGGCCCTTGATGTCAGATTGTTGGTTCTGGCCCAAGTGGGATTCAATCCAGGGTGGGTCTACCGGCCGGTCCAAAAACAGCTCCGACAGCGACCCTGGCCGGCGTCGGATAGTCTCCGCGTCGAGATCGTCCACCGCCACATGGCTGTGGGATCCCAACGTCAGGGCGTCGGAGACGACGTGGTGCCAGCGGGCGTGCGCGGCGATCCAGCCCGCCTCGGCCAGCATGTCGCTGTCAAGAAACAGCAGGATGTCGTGCGCGGCCGCCCGAACGCCGGTGTTGCGCGCCCTGGGAGCACCGAATCCGCGGCGCTCCTGACGCACTACCTTGACGTCCACGGGGTCGACCGGGTCGACCGGGGCGGCTCCAGCGGCGGCTTCGAGCCGTCGTCGACGATCACCACGTCAAAGAGGTGCCGCGGGTAGGTCTGGCCTTCCAGCGCCGCGAGCGTCCTCGCCAGCGTTTCGGCGGGTGTCTGGTAGTACGGGATGATCACGCTGACCGGCAAGGTGGGCGTGAACGCCTCCGGCGCCGGCACGTCCACCTGCCGCCAGTCGTTGTACCGGACGGACGCGGGCTTGGGGATCATCGTGCGCTGGTCCGAGCCGTCACGTTCTTCCCTGCCCCCGGTTCGCCGTGAGGGTGTCCAGCCGGCGGTTGAAAGTGGGCGGCGACGGTGCTCACGCTACGCCACCTTCTGCATCTCGTCAAGGGGGCCGTCCTCGTCATCGAGATGCCCGGTCATAATGATTCAGGTTTCGATGACCGCTGACAGTTGCTTCTCACGAGGCGTGGTCGATCACGTGGGTCATCAGCGACGGGATTCCGGCCGCCCAGACCACCGGTGGCAATTGGCCGGGCGGGGTCCAGATGTAGCAGATGTAGCCCAGCCGGTTCAGTGCTTCGCGCGCCGCCAGCCGACCCGCACGGTCGGCGCCGGTCGCCGCGAGGGCGGCGTCGATGGCGCGGTCGGAAGCGGTTGCTTCGGCGCCGGCCTGGAACAGCGGCGCGACGGCGACGGCCGCGGGCAGCAGGTCGCGCGCCTCCAGCTCCCGGTAGCGATCCTGATAATAGGTCCGTGACCCGGGTGGCCACTTCGGGGTGCGCCGCCGCCGCGTGGGTGGCGGTCAATCGGGTCGCACGGGCCAGGCGCCGTTCCCACAAGGCCTCGCCCCAGAGCTGGACGAAGTAGGGATAGCGCTGGCTGCCCTCCTCGACCGTCGCGAGGGCGTCATCGTCGATGCCCACGCCGTGCGCCGCCAGCGGCTCGACCAGGGCGGCGCGGGTGGCCGCGGCGCTCAACAAGCCGATGCCCAGACGCCCCGCGCCCAAGCGGCTCCAGAACGATGCGTTCATCGCGCCGAGATGCGCCGGCAGGCCCGGCGTACCGGCCATCACCAGCAGGAACGGCGCCTCGTCGCGCACTTGTTGACTGGTGGTGTTGAGCAGAATCCTGCCTACCTCGACGTCCACAGTGTGCGCCTCGTCGAGCAGCAACGCCAGCGGCTTCTTGCGGCAACGGGCCGTCAAGTCCGCCCGCAGGTTCCTCGTGCCCCCGGCCGGCGGCGCCCATTCGACCGAGCCGACGGCCGCCACGCCGACTTTCCTCGGGACGAGCCGTGTCACTGCGGACGACGGCGCCAGAACGTCGATCAGCGCTTCCCGCGTGGGAATGTCCGCCGGCGTCAGGGCCACCACGTCCACTTCCGGTTCGCGGTCGCGGCACGTGCGCTTGAACCAGTTGAGCAGCACGGTCTTGCCGTTGCCGCGCGGCCCGGTCAGCGCGACGTTGTGCGGCGGGGAGGCGCCGCCGAGCAGGTCCGCCAGACAGCGGGTCAACACCGTCTCCTCCCGCTCGCGGCCGGTGAGCGCCGGGGGCGTGGCGCCGTCGCCCGGAGTGAACAGGCGTTGCTCCGTCGCCGTCATGGGCGACCAGTGTATCCTGTTCGAGGCGCCGCCGGCGGCGGGCCGTGCGCCTCCAGCTCCCGACAGCGATTCTGGTAGTAGTCCGCGATCCGGGGCGCCTTTTCGCGAGTCGGTCGATCACTGCCCGGCCATCGGCGAGGAGCAGGGCCGGCCCGCGCAGAAGCCGTACTCCGGCAGGCTCATGCTGCGCGTTTCGCCCGAGGTGCACGCCGCCGTCGCCGCGGCCGCCGGCGCACGGGGCGAGAGCATCAACCGGTGGGCTCGGAGGCGCTTCGCCAAGCCGCGTCCCCGAGCTGATCCCCGTCGCCGCCCGTCGCCATGACCCGCGGCGTCACGAGTGGTCGGCGCGTCTTCGACTCGGGCGAACCACGTGAACGGCTGGCCGTTCAGGCTGGCGCCCCCGAGGTTGAGGAAGGCGCCGCGGAACAGCCGCGTTTCGGCGTTCAGCGCGCCCGGGAGGTCGTGGCGGTCGTTGCGTGGGTCATGGAATGTCCTTGGGTCGGGCGGAAAGGCTGCCACGGAAGCGCGGCGGACAGAAGAACCCGACACCCCAGCTCAAGTGCATGCAGGCCAGAACCATGGGCAGAAGGACCGCGGCGGGCGCGCGGCGGCGGGCGCCTGCCACCAGGGAGCCGCCCGCGAGGACGGCGAGGTAGGCGACGGGAAACGCCGCCGCCCATGCGGAGCCGACCAGGATCCCGCACCCCGAGGCGGCCAGACCCAGCACGAGGAGCGGGGCGCCCAATTGTCGGACCCGCCACGACCGCGGATGTCGCCGGATCATCGCCCGCTTCCACCGGCCATTGTCGAAATACTGCTTGGCGAGCGCCCGCAACGTGCCGCGAGGCCGGTAGACGGCGACCACATCGGGATCGAACCAGACGGCTTCCCCGCGTTCCCGCAGCCGCCAGTTGAGTTCATAGTCCTCATTGCGACTCAGAGTGGGATCGAACCCGCCCATCTCGTTCAGCGACTCACGCCGGAACGCGCCCAGGTAAACGGTGTCGACCAGCCCCTCGCCGCCGCCGAGTCGGTAGCGGGCGTCGCCCGCGCCGAGCACCGTCGTCATCGCCAGCGCCACCGCCCCCTCGAAGAACGTCGCCCCGACCGGCATCTGCTGGCCGCCGACGTTCGCCGCCCCCGTCCGCAGCAGCGTCCCGGTGGTCCGCCGGACGTATCCGGGCGTCAATCTCGCGTTCGCGTCGCAGCGGACGACTATCTCGCCGGTCGCTTCCCGAAGGGCGTGATTGAGTCCAGAGGGGATGTTCTTCTCCGGATTGGGCACGATGCGCACCGTCGGGTGACGCCGCCGGATCACGTCCCTCATGGCCGGCGTGTCGGATCCGTCGGCCACGATCACCTCCATCGCCCCCGGATACTCCTGGGACGTCACCGAATCGAGCGCAACCTCGATCGTGTTCTCCGCGCCGCGCGCGGGGATGATCACCGACACGGGGGGGAAGCGCGCAGCCGGCGACTGGATTAGTTCTCCCGGAGACCGGGGAGACTCCTCACGAGTCCTCTCCGTTCCCCCTCCACGGTGCGAGTGGGCGCGCATCCATGCGTCGGCGTACGCGGCCACATACGCGCCCGCAACGTCCCGATCGGAAAACTCCATCTCCGCCATTCGCCGCCCCGCGGCGCCGTATCGACTTCGCACGCCGGCATCCGACAGCAGGCGTTCGACGGCCGCCGCCAACTCGCCGGGGTTTCTCGGGGAGACGATGGCTCCGTTCACGCCGTCGTGCGCTATCTCCAGGGCGCCCGGGATTCGAGTGGTGACGACCGGCTTTCCCATCGCCGCCGCTTCGATGAGAATGCGCGGTATGCCTTCCGGATAGTACGTCGGATGGACGACCACGTCGGACGCTGCGAGCAGGACGTGGAGGTCTTCCCGATGCCCGACGTACTGGATCGCGTCGTCTGCGTTCCAGGCCGCCAACTCCTCTTCGGGGACCGATCTCGGATTACCGACGTCGGTCTTGCCGGCGAGGACGAAGCACGTGTCCGGTCGCGCACATCGGACCCGACGCGCCGCCTCTACATAGTCAGCGACACCCTTGTCGTGCAACAGGCGTGAGGCCATGACGACCACTTGCATCCCGGGTGCTATTCCCAACTCCGTCCGGATATGCTCGCGGTCGTGACCGGAGACGTTATCGAGATTGAACCGGGAGAGATCGACCCCCGACCCGCCCTTGACCACGAGAGCCCGCTCGCGGAGAGCGGAGCCCAACAGGGCTTCGCGATCCGATCGTGTCTGGAAAATGACGAGGTGGTTCAAACGCGCGATCGTTCTGTACAGCAGCAACAGGCATGAACGCCGGATGAAGTCCATGCTGCTGCTGCCGACGCTGCCGACGTACCCCAGGCCCGTGATTCCACTGACGACCAGACGCACGCGGGCCAACCGGGCGGCGACGGTCCCGTACACGTTCGCCTGAACAGTGAAGTGGTGGACCACGTCCGGCTTGATCCGCCGATAGGTCCTCCAGATGTCCGTCAAGTGCCTCGCGACGGCGAGGGGATTCAGACTGCGACGTTTCAGTCTCCACGGGACGAACAGCGCTCCCGTCTCCTCGATGGCGGTCACGAACTCGCCGGGCGGCGCGACTACGTACACCCGGACGCCCATCGACAGGAGCAGACGAACGATTGGCATGCGAAACCGGTGGATGTTTTCGTCGGTATTGGCGGCGATGACGACGGACCTCGGAGGAAAATGGTTCCCGGGTCGCCACCGTTGCGGCGCCGCTCGACGCTTCGGGGAGGAGGCGCTCTTCATGCCTGAATCAAAGCGATCCTGCATCGTCAGAGCTTCGCCGGACATCATGGACATCATAGCAGCGCGTCGGCGCTCGTCGGCGCCGATTCCCGGAGAGCCGCCGCGGCCCGTGTCCACGATCGTCGCGGCCGGCGGACTGAACGGGCGGGGGCCGGCATCCCGTCGTTGACGACCCCATGTGCTCGGCCACGCCTCGTGAGAAGCAGCAGCCAAGCGAGCCAAGCGTCCCGCCGCGTGCTATGACGAAGAAGGGATTCTTCCGTGGAGTCCGTCAGTCGGCTGTCTCCGTACGGCTCTTCTGGTTCATCTGGTCAAGAGGCGGGCGAACAGGGCTTCCCATCTGTCCAGCACGCCCTCGGGAGAGAACTCGGTGCGCACGCGATCGTACGCCCGCCCGACGAAGGCGGACCGGGCCTCCGGGGGAAGCTCCATCAGTCGGACCATCCCATCCGCCAGCGCTCGATGGTCTCCGGGCGGCGCGAGGGTCCCGGTCTCGCCGTCGGCGATCAGTTCGGGCACGGCGCCGACCGCGGTCGCCGCCACGGGCCTGCGCGCCGCCATCGCCTCCAGCACCACCACCGGCATGCCCTCCCAGGCCGAAGACAGGACCAGCCCGTCGGCGGCCGAGAACAGGTCCGGCAGGTCGGTCCGCAGGCCGAGCATCGACACCCGTTCGGACAGTCCCAGTTGCCGCGTCAACGACCGTACCTGGTCCTCCAGGGGTCCGGCGCCGGCGATCATCAGCGACGCCTCGGGGCGCCGCCGCGCCACCTTCGCGAAGGCGCGCAGCAGGTTCGGATAGTCCTTCTGGGGATGAAGCCGACCCGCGGCCAGCCACACGAACCGGCCGTCGGCCACGCCCAGGTCCCGCCTCGTGCGATCGCGGCTCTGTGCCGCCTCGAATCCGGCAGCGTCGACGGCGTTGGGAATGACGTGCGTACGCGAAGGCCCGATGACCCCCCGGCGACGGAGGTCGTCCGCCATGTGCCGCGACAGTACGGTCACGGCGTCCGCAAGTCGATGGGTCAGTCCCAGCAGCCGCTCCCTTGCCGGATGGTCTCGTTCGTTTTGAATCACCGATATCCCGACGGTCTCCCCGCCGAATTGTCCCAGCAGCCGTGACGTCATCATGCCGTGGAACATGAACCCGACCAGCAGGTCGGGTCTGACCCGCCTGACGACCCGCGCCGCCCTGACGAGGCCCGCGTACTTCAGAACTCCTCGAGCTGCCCCCAGGGTCACCGCTCGAACATCGGGTTCGTGCAGCGCCGAGCGCAGCGACGCCTCCGAGAACGGCAGGTACGAGACGACCGTCACCCTCCAGCCTCTGCCGGCGAGACCATTGGCGAGGCTGACGAGCTGGCTCTCGGCGCCGCCCCGTTCCAGGCCGCTGACGATGAACATCACGTGACCGAACGGCCGCCGCCCCGCGGTCATCTGCTCCCCGGCTGCCGCACGTCCCCGAAAACGTCCAGCGTGTTCAGCCGCCTCGCGTGCGCGGAACCTCCTCCGAGGCGAAGCGCGATTCGCAGAACGGCGCCCAGCAACGCGAGGAGGCCGACGTACCAGAGAGCCCAACCCAACAGGCCCGAGACCCTGTCCTCCATGCCCATCAGCCAGACCGTGAGGATGTGGGCGCCCGCGGCCGTGGTCACGGCGGAGGCGTCGTCGTGGAAGAACGTCCGATACACCGCCCGGTACAGGGCGCCGAGCAGGGGCATCCCCAGCAGAACGCCCAGGGCGCCGAAGTTGGCGTACATCTCCCCCACGTGATGGATCTTGAAGCCGTTGATTTCGTTGCCCTCGTGCAGGAACCCGTAACGCTGGCCCAGGTCTTGCACCTCCCTGGGCTTGCCCTCCCAGACGAAGCGTGGGACGAGTTTGAACAGCACGGGGTAATAGGTCTCACCGCGCAGATACGGCACGTTGCCGGGCGCCTGGTGGATGACCCAGGCCACGGGCAGCAGCATGTTCAGGCGTTCGGACACCGTGTTCAGGGCGTTATCGACGTGGCTTGAAATGGTGCCTCGCGTCACGAAGCCCGGTATCATCCGTACGAAGGCGCCGGCCTTCGACATCAGGGAGGCATCGGCCAATGGCGCATTCGGGTTCCGTCCCGGCGAGTCGCGCGTCTCGTTCGCTCTCGTGACGACCGGCCGGACGCCTCCCGGTATGATCGGATAGAAGAGAGTCGCTGACGGACCGCCTTCCCGCAGCGCAGAGCGGTCTCCCCTTGACGCAACCAACGCCCGGAGACGATAGACGACCCGGCGGTGGCTCTCCCCCACGAGAGCCTCGTTCACATAGTACTCGGCCCAGTTGTCGGCGTCCACTTCGACTCGTATCCGGTCGCACGGCGGCGCAACCGAGGCGAGAGCGGTTCTCTCCGCTTCGTCCCTTCCGTGGACAATCAGTCGGAACGTGTCCGTGCGTCCCGATTCGGTGCGTATCTCCCATGAAGTGGCGTCCATCGTGCCGAGCTGCCACTCTTCGTCGGAATCAACGTTCCGGTAAGATCCGGCGACGAAGGCGGTGAGCGTTCTGCTTCGCCATCGACTCGCATCCGCCACGACGCCGGAAACGTACTCGACGGCTTCGCAGTCGGGGTGAAGGTGCTGAAAAGCGGGCCGGATCTTCAGGCCGGTCCGAATGCGGTCTATGGCGTATGCCGGCAAGGCGACCGGGTGAACGCACCGGCCGTCGGCGACCACTCCGCCTTGGAGGCCGAAGTCGAAGTTGTCGAAGGAATGAGCGGACCGATGGCCGGGCAGGTCGGCGCGGTCGACCGGATAGACGTGCACGAAGAAGCTTGGCCTGCCGCCGCCCGACGGGTCCGCACCGCATGCCTCGGCGTCGTTGTAATGGTAGGTCAGGATGCGGTCTTCATGATTGTATATGGCGTAGTCCGGTGTCTCGACGATCGGTTCGCCGCGTTCCGCACCGCTATCGCCGGGGATCGGGAGGGTGAAATTATGGACTGAGATGCGCTGGGTTATACTTGCGCCGACCCCGTGCGTCCAGATGATGGAGCGGTACTGGTGCCGCAGGGGAAGCAGCACGGCCAGCAGGACCGCGGCGGCGAGGGCCCCGTACGCCATCCCCTTCCAGGTCGGCGCGGGCGCGGTCACCATCCAGGCCACGAACAGGGCGATGATGGCGCCCATTCCCTCCATCACGAGGCCGCTGCTCAGCCCCAGCACCGTGTAGTAGACGACCAGCGACCACAGGAACGACCGGCCGGCCGGGCCCAGTCGTCCGCGCAAGTGCAGGCGGAACAGGATCAGGATGGAGAGAACGACGAACTGACCGGCCAGGTTGATCGGGAAGGCGATGGCCGACGGCAGCCCGTCGCCGTCGCCGTTGTAGGTCGCCACTACGTGGTAGACGTGGAGGTAGAAGAAGGGCGCGGCAGCCAGGCCGATGACGACGGCCAGTGAGGCGGCGTGGCGGTGCATCCGCGCCGGGACGAACTCGACGCGGGGGAACGCGGGGGCCGGCCGTCGGCGGTGCGGCCCGAAATGCGCGGCCAGCAGCAGCGCCCAGCCGGCCAGCGCGAGCTGCAGCGCCAGATCGATGAGGGAATCGTCTATCGACGGACTCCCGAGCCACCACCCATGGAAATCGTGTTGCAGAAAGACCGGCGCGCCGAAGTACAGCCCATAGGTGACGCCGACGAGGGGCATCACGGAGTGGCCCCAGTCCCGGTCGGAGGCCCACATCAGCGTCGGGGCCGAACAGAGACAGAGGATCAGCGAGGCCATCAGGCGCTGCAGCGCCGTCGGACCCGCCGGCGCGTACAGGTTCAGCGCGAGCACGGCCACGCCCACCACGACGGCGAGCTCGGCGACACGCCGATTGACGCCGCCGATGGCGGCGAACAGTGTCTTCGCCGGGACGCCCGCCTTGAAGAGATCAGCGTTCATGTCGACTCAAGACCTCACGGAACAGCTCGACATGGGCGTCGGCCGCGCGCTCGCACGAGAACCAAGCGGCGCGGCGGCGGAGCGCCTCTTCCGGCGGCCTGTCGCACTCCAGCGCCTCGACCACCGCCCGCGCGAGGGCCGGGGCGTCGCCGACCGGGGTCAGCTTACCATATCGGCCGCCTTCCAGTATCTCGCGCGGCCCGTGGGGCGTGTCGGTGCTCACCACGGGGGTGCCGCAGGCGATGGCTTGGAGGAGCACCCCCGGCAGTCCCTCCGAACGGGACGAGAGCACGAACAGCCGCGCCCGGCGCAGGTAGCGAAAGGGGTTCTCGTCGAAGTCCACGAACCCCAGGTGCCTTTCCACGCCGCAGCCTCGCGCCCGGGCAGTCAGATGCGCCCGGCAGGATGCGGAGAGGTTCCCCATGACCACCAGGCGAGCGTCGACGCGGCGTCTGACCCGGCCGAAGGCGTCGACAAGCGTGGCGTAGTCTTTCTGGGGCGCCTCCCTGCCGATGCTCAGAACGACCGGCGGCGCGCCGTCCCGGAACCAGGGGTGAGTGACCTCCCGCCGGGCCAGCCGCCATATCGTGGCGGACGGCACAGGGTTGTAGATGGCTTGAACATGCTCGGCCGGCATGTCGAACGACCGTCGCAGCTCGTCGGCCAGTCCCCTCGAGACGGCGACCACGGCGTCCGCTCTCGGAAAGAGCGCTCGTGCCTCGGATAACTCCTGTCGAGTGTACATGGTATCCGGACTGTTGCGCACGGAAACGACTACGGGGACGGGGCGGCCCGTCAACTCCGCCGCATAGACGGTGGAGGTATCGGCCGGTTGCAGCACCGACATCAGCACCTGGGGACGCGCCCGCCGAACGTAACGCGCAATCAGATGGGCGAAGAGGGCGTACCTGGGCCTGACGGACGTTCCCAGCCGCTTCCGCGTGAGCGCGAACCAGGTCCGGATCGCCGCCAGCGGGTCGATGGGAACCGCGTGCACCTCGACGCCGCGTTCGCGGCAGTGGCGGAGCAGTTCGCGGTCCGTCCGGGGGAGCCTGGGGTGATACAGCCGCATCCCAGGTCGAAGGTCTTCCCGATACGCCACGATCAGGCGCGCCACCAGCAGGTCCACGCGATGGCCGCGCTCGACGAGCGACTCGGCCAGGGTGAGGGCCGTCCGCTCCGCACCGCCTCCCGTCAGGCGATACAGCACGAACCCGACGTGCAGCCTGCCTGATGCGGTCGTCATCAGTCCGTTCATCCCGGCACGCCCCGACTCTCGCCGACCAGAGGCGTCGGGCGCGGAACTTCGCCGCGCCGCCCGAGCGCGGACCGGCCGGCCGTCCACAGGAAACCCGCGTCGCTGCGCGCCGGCAGACAGATCGGGAGCCAGCCCATGCCCGTCGTTCTCCTGAACACGATCGCGAGGAAGAGGCAGCACGAAATCGCGCCGGTGGTCATGGCCCAGGCCGCCGCCTCGATGCCGAGCCGCGGGTAGAGCGGGAAGAGCACGCCGAGATTGGCGCACAGCCCGAGGCAAGTCGCCCACGAACAGATCTCCGGGCGGTCGACGCCCTTGAAGTGGGTCATGAACAGGCCCGTACCGGCCGATGCCACGATTCCGGGCGCCAGGATCCAGAGGAGCGGGACGACCGGCAGGAAGGAGGCCGAGAGCAGGAGCGAAACCAGCGGCGTGCCGACGGCGAGCGCCGGGAGGACGCCGACGGCGGTGGTCCAGCCCACGAGGCGCAGGCAGCGGGCGACGAGCTCGGGTTGGTCCCGGCCGGCGATGCGGGGCAGCAAGGCATTGCCCACGGCATGGGAGAGGAACGTGAAGCCCAGCATGAGCGTGCTAGCCGCGGCGAACAGGCCGATCTCGGCCGGGCTCGCGATCAGCCCGAGGACGAGAACGCCAGCGTGCGGTTCGAGCGCGTTCCCGAGGCGCGCCATATGGTATCGCAGGCCGTAGCCGAGAATGCGGGTGAGAGCCGAGCGGGACGGCACTTCCGCGACCAGCCCGCAATGCCGCCGCAGGTCCCCGAGGCAGGCCGCGACCGAGACCAGATGACCGATGGCGAACGACGCGACGGCGCCGTCGACGCCGAGGCCCCACCATCGGACGAGCACCAGGATCGCGATCGCGTTGACCGACATCCGGAGCAGCACGCGTACGGCGAGTCGGCCGAAACGCCGGAGCGCGGCGAGCAGGTGCTCGATCGCGGTCGAGAGAGCCACGAGCGGGGCCAGCACGAGGCCCAGGTGGAAGGAGCGCGTCTCGGCTTTCTGGAAGAAGGCGACGTCGCTGTCGATCAGGGGGATGGCCAGCGCGATGGCCAGTCCTCCACCCGCCAGACTGATCGCTGCGGCGGCGCCCACGCCCTGCGACACGCTCGCCTGTCTCGCCGCGACGAAGTACTGCGCGCCCTGCTGGGCGCCGGGACTGAAGACCAGGCCGAGCAGAGACCCGAACACGACGCAGACGGAATAGGCGCCCCGGCCCTCGGGCAGGAGCGTGTAGGCGAGCGTCGCCTGGATCAGGAAACCGAGGACGACGTGACCGGCGCGGGTCGCGAACAGGATCGCGACATCCTGTCCGCCGGTCGTGTCCGGACCTCCTCGCACATGCCTCGACGCCACGACCGCCGTCATATATCGCCAATGCTCGGAACGCGACTGGGATCAACGGGCTTCGCGGCATATCCGCGGCATCCCGCGGCATCCGCGGCATCCGCGGCATCCATGTGCCCATGTGCTCCAAGACGACCCTGATGTCGCTCGTCGGTAGCGTGCTGATGATGGCTGTCCACGCCGGCACTCGCGGTGGAGTCCCCGGCGCTTGGTTCTCGGGGGTGTGGCGGCGGTTGTGTTCACAGCATCCATCCCCGCATTATCTGCCGGAACGGAGCGGATTTCAAGGGACGGCCTAGCCCGCCTAGCCGGCCTAGCCGGTTCAGTCCACGGCGACGAATCGTAAATGATTATACAGAGAGCCTCTTGCGAAACTCCTGAGGCTTGCGGCTTGGCGTAGACGTCAATACTCCTGGCGAACACCCACATGCCTTGGAATCGGCCATGGGGTCTCGGCTCTGGGAAGCCGGCGGCTCGCCGAGAGGTGGAATAGGGCGGTCTCGACGTGCCCGACCGAGCGCCGGGACACGGTGGGTGAACGACGCCCGGCGGGCACCGTCGAGCGTTGCCGGCGGTGCGCCGGCTATGACACCAGGCGTACGAGCTGGTCGGCGGTGAGCGCGAGCACGCCGAACATGCAGTGGCACATCACCTTGGCGGCGCCACGGACCCGGACATGGCGACCGCCGAACTCGTCCTTGAGGCGGCCATTGACGCGCTCACCCGCCGTACGCTCCTTGTAGCGCACCTGCTCGGCCATCTGGAAGCCGAGATTCTTCAGGCGCCGGGCTTCGGTTCGCAGTTCCTCGGCCAGCGCTTTGTCGCGGCGAGGGTTGGTGTCAATCAACGGGACGTGGCCGAGTGAGCGGCTGTGCTGCCGGATCGGCTCCGCGTCGTAGGCGGCGTCCATCAGGTCATACAGATTGGTCGTCCGCTCGGCCGACACCGTCGCCAGCGGAATGGCGGCCTGGCTGTCGTGCAGGGAGGCGGACGTCAGGAGGCAACTGATGGGAATCTGGCCGTCGGCCACGTCGAGGTGCAGCTTGTAGCCGACCCAGGTGTCCTTGTAGCCCTTGCTGTTTTTCTTCGTGCCCACATCACAGTCGGTTGGAAGGTCGTCGAGCATCGCCGGCAGGGTCATGGCCGCCTGCCGTTCGAGGCGGGTGAGGACCTTCGGGCGTTCCTCACCCTTCTTCGGCCGTCCCCGCTTGCGCTTGGGCGGCGGGGGCGTCTCTTCCTTCGCGGCCGGCTTCTCGCGAGCTTCGATGGCCGTCGAGTCGCGGGAGAGGTGACCCACCAGTCGGTCTCGGTGGGTGTTCCCGATCAACGCTTCGTGCACGCGCTGGGGCAACTGCGTGTCCGAGAACTCGGCGAAGGCGCGCGAGAAGACCGATTCGCTCGGCACCTCACTCCGTCGCTCCCAGCCGCAGATGCGCCGCAGCACCACGTCGGTGTCCAAGCGGTCCAGCAGCACGCGCGTCGTCGGCATGTCGTAGACCGCCTTGGCCACGAAGGCCCGCGCCATCGCCGCGCGGCCCTTGGGCGGACGTCCCGGCACTCGGCCGCGCAGCGGAATCATCTGCTCGATACGGATGACCTCCAGGGTCTGCACCAACTGCTGTTGCTTCTCGGTCAGCGGACCCAACACGCACTCCAACTGCGGAAACAGGGCATGCTGGATCGACTGCCAGTAGGGGGCGAAGGCGACGCGCAGGCGATTCATTGCTGGTTGACCGTCCCTTCCAATTACTGTATGGTAACAGCCAATGCGGACGTCAAGCAACGAATCGATGGCCTACGACGCGGCGATGCGCCGGTACGAGCGGCAGTACGATGCACTCAAGGCGGAACTGCAAACGCTCGGATTCATCGGCCAGGGCTCCGTCTCCACCCGCCGGATAACGTGTGGGAGGCCCGCCTGTCGCTGCCACATCGACCCGGAGGCGCGTCACGGCCCCTACCACTACTGGACACGCAAAGCGTACGGAAAGACCGTCGGCTTGAAGCTCACCGAAGACGAACTCGGTATCTACCGGGAGTGGATCGAGAACAATCGTGAACTGGAACGGCTCGTGAAGGAAATGCGCCGCGTCTCTTCGCAGGTGCTTGCCCTCATCACAGGCAGACAGGCTCCATGAACCCCCGCGTCTCCGGCTCCCCGGCGCCGGTGGCGGTCACCGCCATCCTGCGAACGCTGCGTCCCGTCCACTGACCCTCACTCACCCGTCGCCCCAGGCAGAAACTCGGCCGAACACCCTTTTCGCAAGAGGCTCCAGAGAAGAACAGCGCGCTTTATGGACCACACCACACGACAGGGAACGCTTGTGGATCATGAGCGGATGTTCCTGACCGAGGAGGAAGCGGCGGAGCTCGAGCAGAACGCGGTGGCCCGCGACGTCCGCCTGTGGGAGGCGGCGCCGCGCCGGACCGAGGCCGGCGGGAGCGTCGGCGGCTACAACAACTTCTGGATGGACCGGGGGCTTCGGGCGGTCGAGACCCGGCGCACGTCGCTCATCACCTATCCGCCGAACGGCCGGATGCCGGCGTCGACCCCCGACGCGCAACGGCGCGCCGCCGAGCGCCGCGACCACCTGCGCGAGAACCCGGCCGGCTCGTGGGAGGACTTCAGCGCCGGCGTGCGCTGCATCCTCGGCTTCAACGCCGGCCCGCCGTTCACGCCGAGCGCCTACAACAACAACATGCAGCTCTTCCAGACGCCCGACCACGTGGTCATCGTCACCGAGATGGTGCACACCGCCCGCATCGTCCCCCTCGACGGCCGGCCGCGGCTCGACGCCGACGTCCGGCAGTGGTCGGGCGACTCGCGCGACCGCTGGGAGGGCGACACCCTCGTCATCGAGACCCGCAACTTCGACGCCAAGCGGCGCTGGCGCAACACCACCGAGGGCGCGCGGCTCATCGAGCGGCTGACCCGCGTCGACGCCGACACCCTGAACTACGAGTTCACGGTCACGGATCCCGAGACATGGACGAGCCCGTGGACGGCGTCGGTCCCACTGGCCCTTACTGGCCCTGAACCCCGAGCCGATGTTCGAGTACGCCTGCCACGAGGGCAACTACTCGATGCCCCTGATGCTCGGGAGACAGCGCAACATCGAGCTGAACGCGTCGAACGAGCCGTAGCAGTCCGCGCCGTGGAACGGCGTGGACGGCTGGAGGGTTGATTGGGCGGTGAGCGGAGCCGCGGGCGGCGCTCTCCGGGTCAGGCGTCAGGCTGGTGCCGCCGAGCCGATCACGCAATCGGCTCGGCGGCGGACCGTCGCCGAGCCGTGGTCCTCATCCGCGCCCGGTTTCCGGTGGCCGGATTCGTACGCGCCGGGGATCCGCCGTCACGATTGCGCCACGCGCGAGCTCCTCGCCGTAACGCCGGAGCACGGCTGCACACGCATGTCCCTGGCTCCGCGCGCTCACGTTCACCAACCGAACGATTCCGGAATGTGGATGTCGATGCACGACAGCCAACTCACCGAAGTCCTTGTCGAGCGTCACCAGCGTCACCAAGACCTGCCCGCGCGCGCTCGCCTTGGCGAGTATGCCCTCATCGCCCGGATCGGCTGACCAACCCGAACTCGATCGGCGTCTCCACGATCCCCACGACCGTCGCGCAGTCGGTTGCATCCTGCCCCACGAACAGGCACCGGCCGATGGCGCGGCTACCGGGCCAGACCCGCCGCGCGAACGCCGTGTTGACCACCGCGACCTTCTGCGCGCCGGCGCGGTCCCCCTCGACCAGACCCCGGCCGTCCCGGACGTCGAGGCCCGCCGCGCGAAAGAAGCCGGGCGTCACCAGGCTCGCGTAGTAGGCTCCGCCGCGGGGAAGACGGTCGAGCCCCTCGACGCGAAGCCCAATCGCCATGCCGCTGTATCGGGGCGTGTTGGTGGTCTGGGCGACCTCGAGGACGTCCGGCAGGGCGCGCACGCGAGCCTCGATCGTCCGGACCGCCGCATCGTCGAGCGGCGTCCTGTCGAGGAGGCCAGGCCGTCGAGCCTCACCGTGAGCAGGTTCTCCCTCGCGTACCCGATGTCCACGGCCCGCGCCGCCTCGAAGGAGCGGAAGAAGAGGGCGCCGCCGACGAGAAGCACGATCGACAGTGCCGCCTGCAGGACGATCAGGCCGGTGCGGGCCGGCGATCCGGCGCGAGCCCCGCGCGACCCGTCGAGCCGGTCGAAGCCACGCCCGCGGGCCGCGTAGTGCGCCGGCGCGAGGGCGGCGAGCAGCCCCACCCCGAGCACCGTGACCGCCGTGAACGCGATCACCGGGCCGTCCATCGGGTCGCTGGCCCAGCGGTAGCCCGGGAGCAGCGTCGCGCGCAGCAGCCGCCCCGCGACGACGGCCACCACCAGCGCCGCCGTGCCGGAGAGCCCCGCGAGGAGGACGCTCTCGATCACCAGCAGGCGTCCGATCCCCCATCTTCCCGCCCCGAGCGCATGGCGCACGGCCAGCTCGCGGCGGCGCGCCGCCACCCGCAGCATCAGCAGGTTCGTGACGTTGGCGGCGGCCGCCAGGAGCACGACCATGGCGACGCCCCCGACGACCAGGGGCAACCGCATGCTTCGCTCCAGGTCGGACGGTCCACGAGTCCGCAGGAGGGGACCCAGCAACGCGGTCGCCTCCGCGTCCCGGGACGGCGAATCGGCTCGCGCCGCGCGCAGGACGGCCGTCGCCGCCGCACCCGCGGCCGCGACCGCCGCGCCCGGCGCGAGGCGCACGAACGGCGTGAGGGAGAATCCGGTGCCCGAGCGCCTCCAGGTCTCGCCCCGGATGGCCGTCGCCGCGTGGTGAAGCGGCAGCCAGACGTCCGCCGCGCTCGGATCGGGGCCGGAGAAGCCGGGCGGCAGCACCCCGACGATCTCGTAGGTGAGGTCGTCGAAGCTGACCGTCGCGCCCAGGGCCTCCCGGTCGCGCCCGAACCGGCGCTGCCAGTAGCCGTCGCCGATGACCGCGGCCGGGGGCGCGGCGAGGTCGTCGTCCTCGCGGCCGAGCAGCCTTCCGAGCGCGGGACGAACGCCGAGCAGCTCGAGGAGCCCGCCGGTGACCCAGGAGCCGTGCAGATCCTCGGCCGCCTGCCCCCGTCCGTTGCGCATGGGTCGGGGGTAGGTGCGGCCGGCGACGGCGCTGAAGCGGCGGTGTCGGCGCGGAGGGTCGTGAACTCGTTCCAGTCCATCGAGTCCCGGGTGAAGACCGTCCCGTCGCGAGTGCTGCGCTCCCGCACGTACACCCGGTGAACGCCGTCCGGTTCCTGGATGTGCGGCGGCGCCTGCAGGAACAGCCGGGACAGCAGCCCGTACATCGCTGCGTTGAGGCCGATGCCGAGGGCCAGGGTGACGACGACGGCGCACGTATAGCCGCGGTTGCGCCGCATCATGCGGACGGCGGAGCGGGCGTCCTGGCACAGGCGCTCGGCGGGCCCCCACCCCCAGGTCTCGCGGGTCAACTCGCGAACGAGCGGCACGTTGCCGAAGTCGCGCCGCGCCGCCGCGCGGGCCTGTTCCGGAGACATGCCCGCCGCGATCCGTTCCTCGATCTCTTCCGCGAGATGAAAGCGGATCTCGTCGTCGAGCTCCGATTCCTGCCGGCGCCAGCGCCCGAGCGAGCGCAGGCGGAAGCAGACCTGTCGCCACATCGTCGTGTCCCCCCTCGGCCGGGGAATGGTCGCCCTGCGACTCTGCTTCCCGCCCGATCAGCCCCTCGGAGGAGTCCGCGCCACGAACCATCGTAGAGGAGCCCGGCGCGGCGGTTCCATCCGAAGGCGACCTTTCGTAGACACGCTACCCTATTGGCGAGTAGCTTGTCTACACAAAACACCGCATCGGCCGTGCCGCCCGCTACCGCGCTTGGTCGCAGCGGGGGTACCGCGAACGCTTCCGTCCCGGCCGGCGACAGATTCAGTCCAAGCCCTCCAGCAGCCAGCGGGCGGCGGGAACCCGGACGACGCGATCGGGAAGGGGGCGCGGCGGCGGGGAAGCGTCGAGGGGTCACGTGCGCACGTATGAGACCTCCCAGCCGCGCCGCTCCAGCTCCAGCAGGACCGGGGGCTCCGGGACCCGCCCTCGTGGCTGCGGCCGCTCTGCGCGAAAAGCGAAATCAGTCCCGGGTCCACGGGACAGGCCCTACGGGGATTGACCATCCGCTGCCGTTCAGAGACGGCGTGCCGGGAGACGCGGACGACTGGGGTCGATCGATTCCCGGGCGCACAGCCGAGTCGAGCGCCTCTCATGCGGTCAGCTCGGACGGATCAGCCGCCTCGGAGCCACCGTCCCTCAGTCGGGCGACGGCGCGCCGGTCGAAGCTTGCGAAGACGGTTCCACCGAGGCTCGCGCCCTGGTGGGCGATGACCCCATCCGCGAAATCGCCGCCCGCCCGCAGGAACGTCAGCCCGGCCTCGACCGCCGGCTGGTCGGTGACGACGGCCTCGATTCCGACAATCGCCTCCATCGCCGCTGCAATATCTTCGGCGCCTCGGGCGTAGGCTCGTTTCAGCACCCAGGCGAGCTCGCAGAATACCGCCACCGGGACCGCGACGACAGTGGCCCGGGACAGCAGCGCCTGCGCCGCGCGGGCCTGCTCCACGTCGTCCTGCACGAGCGCCCGCACCAGGACGTTCGTGTCGGCGGTGATCTTCACGCCTCTCCCGCCCATCCCCCGGCGGCCGCCTCGTTCAGGTCCTCGATGGACCGTGGCGCGGTTCCCGGTCGCGCGAGCATACCGAAGACGGCCGAAGCCGGCGTGCCCCGTTTCGCCCTGAGCCGCAGCGATCCGCCCCCCAGGAGATCCACGTCGACCTTGTCGCCCGGGCGTGCCCCCAGGTGCTCCAGCGCCTCTTTGCGCAGGGTGATTTGCCCTTTGGCAGTGACGGTCAACGTGATGGTCATGTCCGGACTCCCTTCACCCTGATCCAAGAGGTAAGGCATTATAGCCTTTCACGGCCGCAACGCGCGCGCAACCGGGCGGCGTGGAGCCGCCCCTGCCACGGCACCACCCGCGCCTCGAGCGCAGGCGTGGTCGCAGCGACCCGCCGAGCTTGTCGTGCAGTGTCGTCCGGGGAAATTGTCACTTCGAACGTGACAACTGATGAGGAATCCGTCACTCCGTGGAGGACAATTCAGGCGCGGGGGGGGAGCAGACGCCCCCCCGGCCCCGATCAGCCGTCCGAGGTCAGCGACAGCGGCTCGAGGTCGACGCGGCCGGTGCTGTCGCCGAAGCGGTCGGCCGGCACTCCCGCCTTGTCGAGCAGGCCCAGGAGCAGGTTGGCCATCGGGGTGAGCTCGGGGAACTTGATGTGGCGACCGCCGCGCAGCCGGCCCGCACCGCCGCCGACGAGGACCAGGGGCAGGTTCTTGTGGTCGTGGAGGTTGCCGTTGCTCATGCCGCTGCCGTGCAGGACCATCGAGTGGTCGAGCAGCGACCCGTCGCCGTCGGGGCTCGCGGCCAGCTTCTCGACGAAGTACGAGAGCAGCGCGACGTGGTAGGCGTTGATCTTGCCGATGGCCGCGATCTTCTCGGGGTTGTCCTGGTGGTGGGACACCGCGTGGTGCCCCTCGTTGACGCCGATCCAGGGGAACGTGCGGGCGCTCTGCTCGCGGCCGAGCTGGAGGCTGAAGACGCGGGTGATGTCGGCCTGCCAGGTCAGCAGCAGGAGGTCGAACAGCAGCCGGGCGTGCTCGTCGTAGGTCTCGGGGATGCCGACGGGCCGGTCCGGCAGGGCGAGGGCGGAGTCGCCGGCCTGGGCCTCGGCGCGCTGGATGCGGCGCTCGACCTCGCGGACGGCGTCGACGTACTGGTCGACCCGCGCGCGGTCGCCGGGGCCGAGGCTGCGCACGAGCCGGGCCATGTCGTCGGAGACCGAGTCGAGGATGCTCCGGTCGCGCCGCATCTCGGCCCGCCGCTCGTCGACGGTGCCGCCGTCGCCGAAGAGCCGCTCGAACACCATGCGGGGGTTGTTCTCCATCGGCAGCGGCGTCGTCGGCGACGACCACGACAGGGTGTTGACGTAGACGCAGTTGTAGCCGTTGTCGCAGTTGCCGACGAGGAAGCTGTTCTCGAGGGTCAGCTCGAGCGACGGCAGCCGGGTGTCGCGGCACAGCTCGCGCGCCGCGATCTGGTCGACGGTGGTGGCGAGGCGGACGTCGGCCCCCTCGGTCATCTTGGGCCGCGCCGCGCTCAGCCAGCTCGCGTTCGAGCGGGTGTGCTCGGCGTTGCCGTCGGTGCCGTTGCCCTGGGCGTTCTTGTGCTCCATGTTGGTGAGCACGAGCAGCTTGTGCTTCAGCGGCTCGAGGCCCGACAGGATCGGCGAGAGCTCGAGTGCGCCCCCTTCGCCCGGCGGCGTCCACTGGTTCTGGCCCTCGGGCGCCCACGTCACCGAGCCGTGCGGGAAGTAGATGAAGCCGAGGCGGCGCACCGGGTTCGCCGAGGTCTTGGCAGCGGCGGTCAGGGCCGGCACCATCGCGTCGAGCAGCGGCAGGGCCAGGGTGGCCCCCATCCCCCGGATGAACGTCCGTCGAGGCAGATGCGTCTTGGTGATGATCATGGGATCGGTCTCGCTGGATGGACGGCGGCCCCCGCCGGTGGCGGGGTGGCCGCCAACGCCGGGGTGGTCGCCGACGCGGCGGCTACAACAACTGGGACATCCGACTTGACGGCGGCGGCTACAACCGCCGAAACGTCCGGCACGACGGCTGCGGCCGGAACCGCCGGGGCGGCGTTGGAGGCGGTCGCCCTGACAGATTCGGGGCGCCGCATCTGGAACGGGGTGCTCTTCACGATGCCGAGGACGAGGTCGGAGAACCGGTAGCCGCCGGCCCTCGCCTCGCGCTCGACGGCGCGGACCGCGGGTGCGTCGTAGTGCTCGGTCGCGCGGCCCAGCGCATAGGTCATCAGCTTGTCGACGAGGGTGCGCACGAACTGGTCGGAGCGGTCGAGGAGGGCCTGCCGCAGCCCCGCCACCCCGTCGAAGGTCGTCCCGTCGGGCAGCCCGCCCGTCGCGTCGATGGGGGCGAGCCCCGCCGTCAGCGTGCGCCAGCGGCCGATGGCGTCGAAGTTCTCGAGCGACAGCCCCACCGGGTCCATGAGGGCGTGGCAGGCGGCGCACGCGGGGTTGCGGCGGTGCTCCTCCATCCGCTCGCGCATCGAGAGCACCGCGGCCGACTTCGCCTCGTCGAGCGGCGGCACGTTCGCGGGCGGGGGCGGCGGCGGGGTGCCGAGCAGGTTCTCGAGCACCCACTTGCCCCGCACCACCGGCGAGGTCCGGGTCGCGTAGCCGGTCACCGCGAGGATGCTGCCGTGCCCCAGCAGGCCGCCGCGCGGGCTGCCCGGGGGCAGCGACACGCGCCGGAAGTGGCTGCCGGCCACCCCGGGCATGCCGTAGTGCCGGCCGAGGCGCTCGTTCAGGAACGTGTAGTCGGCGGTGATGAGCTCGAGGGCGCTACGGTCCTCGCGCACGACGCTCTCGAAGAAGAGCTCGGTCTCGCGGCGAAGGGCCCGGCGCAGGGTCTCGTCGAAGTCGGGGAAGACGATGAAATCCGGCGAGACCGCGGGGAGGTTCCGCAGGTACAGCCACTGGGCCGCGAAGCTCGTCACCAGCGACGCCGCCCGCTCGTCGGCGAGCATGCGCCGGACCTGCCCCTCGATGACCGCGGGGTCCCTCAGCTCGCCGCGCGACGCCGTCTCGATCAGCGCGTCGTCGGGCAGGCTGCTCCAGAGGAAGAACGACAGCCGCGACGCCAGCTCGAGATCGCTCACCCGGTACGGCCCGTCGGCCCCGGCGGGGTCGCGCTCGACCCGCAGCAGGAACTCGGGGCTCACGAGCAGCCGGCGCAGGGCCATCTCGACGCCCTGGTCGAAGCCGCCGTCGGCCCGGCCCTCGTCGTAGAACCCGAGCAGCAGTTCGACGTCGGCGTCGGTAGCCGGCCGCCGGTAGGCGCGGCGGGCCAGGGTCCGGAGGATCTCGGCCGCGCACGCCCGCTCGTCCGCGGATGCAGCGGCGGCCGGCCCGGCGCGGGTCGGCTCGCTGTCGGCCGACGCGGAACCGTCCGCCATCCGGCGGGATGTCGAGGGCGATGACGCAGAGGTCGGCCCGGCGTCATCGGCCGGTCGGCACGTGAAGATGCGGCGGCGGCTCGGGGTGTCGCCGGGACCGGTGGCGTCGAAGGGCCCCGTCACCGTGACCGCGTACACGTTGGGCTGCGTGCGCTGGTCGCCGCCGACGGTGATGTGCACCTTCAGGAACGGCTGCCGGTGGCGCTCGACGAGCTCGCCGCCCCGGCTGACGAACGCCGCGCCCACGGTGTGGGGACCCGCCGCGACCGGCACCCGCACGTAGAGGTCGGCGTCGGCCGGCCGGTCGTCCTGCTGGTAGAGGACGCTCTGGGTCGCGGCCTGCCTCCGCGCCGGCGGCGATACCGTCAGCACGTCGACCGGCGCGCCGTCGAGGAGGATTGCGACATCGTGGGGCTCGCGCAGGCCACCGATGCGGTTGGTGTTCCAGCTCTTGCCCAGCTCGACCCGAAGCTCGTACTCGGCGTCGACGGGGAAGTTGTAGTCGAACTGCGCCCCGCCGCGGGTGCCGAACGGCATCCCGTCGACGTGGCCGGTCTGGTTCAGGTCGGACGGCACGATGAACGTGTCGGCGACCGGCGACCGCACCGGGGCGCCGACCGCGAGCCGCGCGATCCTGCGCGCCGCCGCGAGGTAGCGCTCGAACC
Organism: Vicinamibacterales bacterium; assembly: GCA_965215105.1. Taxonomy (GTDB): domain Bacteria; phylum Acidobacteriota; class Vicinamibacteria; order Vicinamibacterales; family UBA8438; genus JAJEEA01. Next base: position 5,584,644 of record OZ244051.1, on the reverse strand, counting down.
GCCCCGGGTCGAGCCCGCCCAGGCTGACGTTGTCGAAGCCGGCGCTCGAGTCGTCGGCCGGCAGCAGCGCCGCCACGTCGACGTCGAGGTCGAGCAGATCGCGGATCGCGTTGCGATACTCGGTGCCGTTGAGACGCCGTAACGCGGCGCTCCGCCCGGGGTCGGGGTAGACGGCGGCGGCCCGGTCGAGCTCGGTCTCGAGATAGGCGACGAGCCGGCCCGACGCCTCGCCGTCGGGCCGCGGCCGCCCCGCCGGCGGCATCATGCCCGCCCGCAGCTTGCCGACGACCTTCTCCCAGACGTCCGCATGGTCGCCCGGGCGGTCGAGATCCAGGGTGTCGAGGGCCAGCCCCGCGGTGCGCAGGGCGTCGTTGTGGCAGGTCACGCAGTAGCGGTCGAGCAGCGCACGCTCCGGCCCGGCGGACGGCTGGCCGGCGGCGGACCCCGCCATCAGCAACACGGCGGCGACCGGTGCGGACAGGATTCTCACGAACGCCCTCCCCGAGCCGCGGCACGCTGCGGCAACCGGGGGCAGTCTACCACTTTCGGAGCCGGGTCGCCGCTCGCGAGGCTGCGGCCACGCGGTCCGCCCCTGCCGCCGGCCGGCCGCAATCGCGGTAGGATAGGCGCATCGTCCAAGGAGCACGCCATGCCTCTTCCGTCCCGCACTCGACGCCCCGGTCCCGCCGCATCGGTTCCGCTCGCCCTTTTCGTCTGCCTGCTGGCCGCCGGGCCGGCCGCCGGCGCCGCGGCGGACCCGCCGCTGCTGGCCGCGGTCAGGGCCGGAGACCCGGCGGCGGTGGGGGCGCTGGTCGCGGAGGGCGCGGACGTGAAGAGGTCGGCCGCGGACGGGACGACGGCGCTGCACTGGGCGGCGCGGCTTGACCTTGCCGGCGTGGCGCGCGTCCTGATCGAAGCGGGCGCGGACGCCGACGCCGCCAACGCCTTCGGGGTCACCCCCCTCGCGCTCGCCGCTGTCAACGGCTCGGCGCCGATGCTCGACACGCTGCTGCGGGCGGGCGCCGACCCCAACGCGCCGGGGGCCGGCGGAGAGACCGCCCTGCTGACGGCGGCGCGGGCGGGGCGGGCCGACGCGGTGCGGACGCTCGTCGCCCACGGCGCCGACGTGAACGCGGCCCAGCGCGCCGGCCAGACCGCCCTGATGTGGGCGGCGGCCGAGGGCCACGTCGAGACCCTGCAGGCCCTCGTCGACGCGGGGGCGGACGTCCGCGCGCGCACCGTCGTCCCCGAAACCCCCCTCCGCACGGGGCTCGAGGGCCCCGCCCCGCACGGCTTCACGGCCCTGCTCTTCGCGGTGCGGGCGGGCCGCATCGAGGCGGCCCGGCGGCTCATTGCCGCGGGCGCCGACCCGAACGACAAGCTTCCCGACGGCATGAACACGGTGGTCCTGGCCGCCACCAATGCTCACTGGGAGCTCGGCGTCCTCCTCGTCGACCTCGGCGCCGACCCGAACGGGGCCGGCCAGGGCTGGACCGCCCTGCACGCGATGACCTGGGTGCGGATGCCCAACTTCGGCTTCAACCCGCCGGGGCCGGTGACCACCGGCACGATGGACAGCCTGACCTTCGCCCGCGCCCTCGTCGAGCGCGGGGCCGATGTCGACGCCCGCATGACGGCCGAGCCCCGCAACGGTTACCGCAACGCCCTCAACCGCATCGGGGCCACCCCGCTGCTGATGGCGGCGCGCCTCGCCGACGCGCCCCTGATGCGCGTGCTCGTCGAGCTTGGGGCCGACCCCGCCCTGACCAACGAGGACGGCACCACCGTGCTCATGGTCGCCTCCGGCGTCGGCATCCACTCCCCGGGCGAGGACCCCGGCACCGAGGCCGAGGCCCTGGCCTGCGTCGAGCTCGCCCTCGAGCTCGGCGGCGACCCCAACGCGGTCGACGAGCGCGGCGAGACCCCCCTGCACGGCGCCGCCTACCGGGGCGCCAACTCGATCGTCGACCTGCTCGTCGCCCACGGGGCCGACACCTTCGACCAGGAGAACGAGGAGGGCTGGACCCCCCTGCGCATCGCCCGGGGCGTCTTCCGCACCGCCACCTTCAAGGAGGCCCCCCACACCGCGGCCCTCCTCGGCGAGCTGATGGCGGCCCGGGAGTAACGGTCGCGCGGCGGCATCACGTCCCGATGAGAGAGTTCCAGTGCAGCCGCTGTCGCGCCGTGACGCAGGCGCGACGTGCTCCTCTTCAGCCGGCTGCGACCCTCTCTGCCGCCGCCGGCACTTCCTTCTCGATCGCACGGCCCTTCTCGCGGTTGACGGCGGCGATGTCGTAGGCGCTCTGCAGGGTCATCCAGAACTCGGGACCGGTCCCCAGGTAGCGCCCGAGCCGCACCGCCGTCTCGGCCGTCACCGCGCGATCTCCACGCAGGATCGCCGTGATCCGGTTCGCGGGAACACGAATGGCGAGCGCCAGCCGATGGGCGCTCATTCCCCTCGCCTCAAGCTCCGCACGCAGCATCGCCCCTGGATGAGTCCGCGATCGTCCCATGCCCCCCACCCTATCCTCGGTGGTAGTCCTCGATGCTCACGTCGTGCGCGTCGCCTTGGTCGAACCGGAACGTGACCCGCCACCGCGCATTCACCGTCATGGCCCACCGTCCCTGTCGCGGGCCGGCCAGCGGGGTGAAGCCGAGCGGCCTGCAGCACGCGCAACGGCGTGAGCGACTTCACCGCGTCGAGAGCATCGAGCAGCATCAGCGCCCGTTCGTAGTCGAGCCCGCGGAACCCTCTCTGCCGCCCATCCTCGAACAGGCGCCGCGTCTTGCCGTCTCCGAACGACCGGATCACGATGCGAGTCCAGGACGGTTGGCGTAATACGCCAAACGTAAGGCCGCCCAACAACCGCAGGCGCGCGCGGTGGCGGTATGCGTGTCAGGCGACTACCGGGCCACGGTGGACGCGCCCGCTCCCCCGTCGGTCGCCCCGAGATCCGCGAGCACCACCGCGGTAGCGCCCGAGGCCAGGCCCAGCGAGGTCTGGCCGTTCTCGTTTCTCGCATCGAGCGCCGCGCCCCGCTCGGCGAGGAGAGCGACGATGTCGTCGAGCCCCCGCGATGCGGCGATGTGCAGGACCGTATCGCCGTTCCCGTTCCGGGCGTCGACATCGGCACCGGCGTCGAGGGCGGCAGCCACCGTGTCGAGGGTGCGGCGGGCCTCTTCTTCCCGATCCGGCGGGGCGATGCCGAAGCGGCCCCGGTTCGAGCCGCCCTGGATCGCGGCCATGAGCACGCTCTCGCCGCGGACCGCGTGCGACGGGTCGCCGCCGTAGTCGGCAAGATGCCTGAGGATCGCCGGCTCGCGGAAACGGGCCGCCACCCACAACGGCGTCGCCCCGATCATGCGGTGGGGCAGCCGCCAGTCGGCGCTGACCCGGCGGGCCGGGGTGCCGCGCACGAGGACCGCGTCGGGGTCGGCGCCGTGGGCGAGCAGGGCGCGGACCAGGTCGGGGTCGCCGCGCAGCACCGCCGCGTGCAGGGCCGCGTAGCCGGCGCCCGCCGCGCCGGGGTCCGCCCCGGCTTCGAGGAGGAAGGCGGCGAGGGCGCCGTGGCCGCTGTGGGCGGCGACCACCAGCGGGCTCGTGCCGCTGGCGGCGGCGGCGTCCACGTCGGCCCCGGCCGCGACGAGGAGCCGAGCCGAGGCGACGTCGCCGCGCCGCGTCGCGAACAGCAGCGGCGTGTAGCCGCCCTGCATCACCTCGAAGACCCCGCTGCGGTCGGCGTTGCCGGAGGAGCTCACGACCTGCGGGTAGACCTTCGACCGGTCCTCCACCCGCGCGCCGGACGCCAGCAGCAGCCGCACCACCTCGGGATGCCCCTGGGCGGCCGCCCACATCAGCGCGGTCTGCTCGTGCGCGTGCTCCCTGGCGTGGGGATCGGCCCGGTGGGCGAGCAGCGCGCGCACCGCCCCGGCGCTGCCGGTGCGGGACGCGGTCATCAGCGGCGTCTCGCCCGCCGGCAGGGCCCGGTCGGGGTCGGCCCCGGCCGCCAGCAGCGCCTCCACCACCGCGGGGCTGCCGTTGTTGGCGGCCAGCCACAGCGGGGTGACCCCCAGCGCGTTCGCGGGGTCGACGGCGGCGCCCGCCGTCAGGAGCAGCCGCACCGCCTCCACGTCGTCCCGGTACGCGGCCCAGTGCAGGGCCGTGGCGCCGTCGCCCTGGGGCCGGTCGACATCCGCCCCGCCGCGCAGCAGCGCCCGCAACGCCGCCCCGTCCTGCCGCCTGGCGGCGTCGGCGAGGGGGCTCTCCCCGGTCTGCGCACGGGCCTGACCCGCGCCGGCGGCCGCGAGCGACAGACCGGCGACCAGGATGACGACCCCCGTGGCCCCAGGTGTCCGTGTCCTCATGGCGCCCATGCTACCGTGCCCCCTGCCCGCTGGCAACGACCGCCGGCCGCGGCTCCGCCGGTCGCGCCCCCACGACGACGCCCGGCGCGACGCGCCGACAACCCGACCCGCCGCCGGGACATTGGTCGTGCGCAACCCCGGCGAAGGCTCCGGCAAGACGGGATCGCTGACCGATCCGCGCCGTTGACAATGCGGGGGTCATCGGGGACCATGGGCTCGCGGAATCGAACGGCGCGGACTCGATCGGGGATCGGCGGGCGGGGAGCGAACCGAAGTCCCGCTCAGAGCCGCAGGCTTGTCGCCATCCGCCGCACCGTCGAAGTCGCCTGGTGGAAGCCGAATGAGAACCACCTTTTCCGCCCGGAGAGCGTCCGCCGCGGCCGTTTTCGCCGGCCTGCTGTGCGCCGCCGGCGCGATGCTCGGCGCCACCGCGGCGGCGAGCGCCCAGCCCGCGGCGGACGCCGCGCCGCACCGGGCGACCCTCGACCGCTACTGCGTGGTGTGCCACAACGAGCGGCTGCGCACGGCGGGGCTCGCCCTCGACGCGGCGGACCTGGTCGATGTCGCCGGCGACGCGGCGATCTGGGAGCACGTGATCCGCAAGCTGCGGGTCGGCGCGATGCCGCCCCCCGGCCGGCCCCGGCCCGACCGCGGCGACGCGCGGGTCCTGGTGACGTATCTCGAGGCCGCGCTCGACCGGGCCGCCGCCCTCGACCGCGGAGTGGGCCGCACCGAGACGTTCCACCGCCTGAACCGGGCCGAGTATCGCAACGCGGTGCGCGACCTGCTCCAGGTCGAGGTCGACGTCTCCGCCCTCCTGCCGGCCGACGACGCCGACGAGCACGGCTTCGACAACATGGCGGCGGTGCTGTCGGTCTCGCCGGCCCTCCTCGAGCGCTACCTCTCGGCGGCGCGCAAGATCAGCCGGCTCGCAGTGGGGCTGGCGCCGCCGGTGCCGAGCGTCGAGACCCACCGTATCCCCCTTCTGCTGTACCAGGACGACCGGCTGAGCGAGGACCTCCCGTTCGGGTCGCGCGGGGGCATCGCGGTGCGGCACCGCTTCCCCGTCGACGGCGAGTACTCCGTCCGGCTGCGCCTGCAGCGCACCTACACCGACTACATCCGCGGCCTCGGCACCCCGCAACACCTCGACGTGCGGGTCGACGGCCGGCTCGTGACCCGGTTCACGGTCGGGGGCGGGGCGCCGCCCCACGCCACCGCCGCCCCGGCCAGCTTCGCCGGCAACACGCCGCTCTTTGGCCATCCCGACTGGGAGGCCTACGTGCTCGGGGCCGACGAGGACCTCGAGGTGCGCTTCCGCGCCGAGGCCGGCGAGCGGGTGGTCGGCGTCTCGTTCGAGCGCAGGCAGTGGGAGACGGAAGGCGTGCTGCAGCCGCGCCAGACCGGCTTCCCCCTCGCCATCAACGAGCGCTGGCAGGGGAACGCGGCCGTCGACAGCGTGGAGATCGGCGGGCCGTACTCGGCGGCCGGCCCCGGCGACACCGCGAGCCGGCGCACGATCTTCTCGTGCCACCCCGACCGGGGCGACGTGGCCGAGGCGTGCGCGCGCGAGATCCTCGGGCGGCTGGCCCGGCGCGCCTACCGGCGGCCCGTCACCGACGGCGACGTCGACCTGCTGCTCGGGTTCCACGAGCGGCGGGCGCGGACCGACGGCTTCGAGGCGGGCATCCAGCTCGCCCTGCAGCGCCTGCTCACCGACCCCGAGTTCCTGTTCCGGGTCGAGCGCGACCCCGTCGACGCCGCCCCGGGCACCGCCTATCCGGTGAGCGACCTCACCCTGGCGTCGCGGCTGTCGTTCTTCCTGTGGAGCAGCATCCCCGACGAGGCGCTGCTCGACGCGGCCATCGCGGGCGAACTGGGCGACCCCGCCGTTCTCGAGGGGCACGTCCGGCGCATGCTCGCCGACCCGCGGTCGTCGGCCCTGGTCGAGAACTTCGTCGGGCAGTGGCTGCTGCTGCGCAACATCCCGAGCGTCACCCCCGACCCCAACATCTTCCCGACCTTCGACGAGAACCTGCGGGAAGCGTTCCGCCGCGAGTCGGAGCTGTTCGTCGAGCACGTCATGCGCGAGGACCTCGGCCTCGCCGAGCTGCTCGACGCCGACTACACGTTCGTCAACGAGCGGCTCGCCGCCCACTACGGCATCCCCGGCGTCTACGGCAACCGGTTCCGCCGGGTGCCCCTCGACCGCCGCCGGGGCGGCCTGCTCGGGCACGGCGGCCTGCTCACCGTCACGTCGTATCCGAACCGCACCTCGCCGGTGCTGCGGGGCAAGTGGGTGCTCGAGAACCTGCTCGGCACGCCCCCGCCCCCGCCCCCGCCGGACGTGCCGTCGTTCCCCGAGCGCGGGCCGGGCGGCGAGCCGGCGTCGGTGCGCGAGCTGCTCGAGATGCACCGCGAGAGCCCGGCGTGCGCCGGCTGCCACGCGCCGATGGACCCCCTCGGGTTCGCCCTCGAGAACTTCGACGCCATCGGCCGGTGGCGCACGACGGACGGGCACGAGGCCATCGACGCGAGCGGGGCCATGCCCACCGGCGACGCCTTCGAGGGCTTGGCGGGGCTGCGCGAGCTGCTGGTGAACGACCCCGAGCCGCTGGTGCGGACCGTCACCGAGAAGCTGCTCGCCTATGCGCTGGGCCGCGGCATCGAGCACTACGACCACCCCACGATCCGGAAGATCGCCCGGGACGCGGCCGGCGACGGCTATCGCTGGTCCGCCATCGTCCTCGGCATCGTCGAAAGCCCCCCGTTCAAGCTGCGGAGCACCGGCTCATGATCACGCCGCGCAGTGATCGAAGTCTGCGCATCCAGCCCGTTCGAACCGCGGAGCAAGGCTCATGATCATCACCAGGAAAGCGATTCCCCGGCGCACGGTCCTCCGCGGCATCGGCGCCACGCTGGCCCTTCCGCTGCTGGACGGGATGGTTCCCGCCCTCTCCGCCGTACGCAACACGCCGGCGCGCGGCATGCGGCGCTTCGGGGTGGTCTACGTGCCGAACGGCATGGCGATGGAGCACTGGACGCCGGCCGCCACCGGCCGGGACTTCGCGTTCTCGCCGATCCTGCAGCCGATGGCTCCGCACCGCGACCGCACGCTGGTGCTGACCGGCCTCAACCCCGGGCCCGGCGGGGGCGCCCACGCCGGCGCGTCGACCAAGTTCCTCACCGGCGTGCCCGGCCGCAAGACCGACGGGGCCGAGATACAGTCCGGCACGTCCATCGACCAGCTCCTCGGGCAGGCGCTCGGCCGCGAGACGCAGCTCTCCTCGCTCGAGCTGGGCCTCGACAGCCGCGACTTCGCCGGCTCGTGCGACGCCGGGTTCAGTTGCGCGTACACGAACACCATCTCGTGGCGCAACCCGACGACGCCCCTGCCGATGGAGAACGACCCCCGGGCCGTCTTCGAGCGCCTCTTCGGCGACAGCGGCAGCACCGACCCCGCGGTCCGTCGCACCCGCCTCGACGAGGACCGCAGCATCCTCGACTCGGTGACCGAGAAGGCCGCCGACCTCGAGCGCGGCCTCGGCCCCGATGACCGCCAGAAGCTCGCGCAGTACCTCGACGCGGTCCGCGACGTCGAGCGGCGCATCCAGATGGCGGAGGACCAGAGCGACCGCGACCTGCCCCTCGTGCAGCAGCCGGCCGGCGTGCCCGCGACCTTCCAGGCGCACATGCGGCTGATGTTCGACCTGCAGCTCCTCGCGTGGCAGACCGATCTCACCCGGGTGACCAGCTTCATGGTGGGCCGCGAGATCAGCGGGCGGACGTACCCCGAGATCGGGATTCCCGACGCCCACCACCCGCTGTCGCACCACCTCGACGACCCCGCGAAGATCGCGACCATGTCGAAGATCAACACCTACCACGTGTCGCTCTTCGCCGAGTTCGTCGACCGGCTGCGGTCGACCCCCGACGGCGACGGCTCGCTCCTCGACCACGCGCTGCTGCTCTACGGCGCGGGCATGTCGAACTCGAACGCCCACGCGCCGGTGAACCTGCCGGTCATGCTGGCGGGCGGCGCGGCCGGCGGCCTGAAGGGCGGCCGACACCTGAAGTACGCCGGGGACACCCCGATGGCCAACCTGCTGGTGGCGATCATGGACGCCCTCGGGGTCCCGATGGACCCGATCGGCAACAGCAACGGCCGGCTCGACGTGCTGTCGCTGGCGTAGGGCGGTGATTTGTGGGGAGATGCTGGGTGATTCGTCAGGGAGCCCGCGGGGCAAGCACCGCCCGGGTCAATCGGGTTCCGCGCACACTGCGGGGGCGAACTCTCCCGGCCCGGTCGTGGGACGGTCAGACCGTGGTCTCGCGTAGCACGCGCTCGTAGATGAGGCGACGGTCGTGGAGCCAGTCCGCCATACGGTCCCAGTTGGCGCGGTCCTGAGTATCCGCCTCAAGCATCGTGCCACCGAACTCGCTCATCGTCTCGTCATTAAGCGCCCGACGTAGCGGCTCCAGGTACGGCCGGATCCGGGAAGGCCGTTCCGGAGCACGGAGGTGGGAAGTCACCAGATAAACACCCACCCGGTCTTGGGCCAAGTATTGCGAAATCCGCAAGCCAGCCTCTTCGACCGAGTGAAAGATATTGCTGCCGGCGTGTCCGGGTCTCACGTCTTCGTCCGGGTGGCGTCGGGCGACGTGGTTCCAGAAGTCCTGCCGAAACCTCCCGAGCTCGCTCAACTCGCGCCGTCGTGCGACCTCCCGGCCAGGACCCTTCCCCTCGTCCTCCCCCGCACGATTGCTGGACGGCACGCGGTACACAGGTACGGTGAGAACCGGCATGGACATCCGGGTCAGCGACGCCTGGACCAGTTCACGCCAGTACGGCCATGCGTTGAAGACAGCGTTGATCCGGGCGAACGCCTCCAATTCCTGCGTCGAGAAACGCTCGGCGTCCGGAATGCGGTATGACAACTCGAACGAGCCCCGCACCTCGGCCTGGAGTGCCTCTTCGTCCTCGTCCGCGATTCGGACGTCGAGCCGGAAGTCCGCGTTGATCAACAGGACGCCATCGTCGCCGGGTTCCTTCGTGACCGATACGTCCCACGACGGACGCGCGACCAGCTTTGGCGCGATCTCGGACGGCCGTACCGCGGAACGGCAACTCGCCTCACGAAGCCTCACGCCTTCGATCTGAATGACCGAAACGATTCTCGACAGGTCCACCATGGGCCACATTCACCCGGTACATGCGGGCCCTCACGCCACGGCGTGAAAGGCCGTATCGGGCAGATTCTCCGAGGACAACCAAGACGAAGGCGCGTCGATATCCTCGAAGATCTGGGGAACCCGTTCGCACGGTTGCACTTCGTGGATCCACTGCGCTGCCGGTTCACGCTTCGTTTCGCAGTCCACAGACAGCGCCAACGCCGGTCGCACAGACAACGCGGCCGCGATGTCGGCGATGGTCCTGAGCGTCAGATTCCTCCCGCCACCCAACACCTGGGACACGAAACCGGGGCTCCGGCCCAGTCGCCCCGCCAGCTCCGCCCTCGTCACGCCGGCCTGTTCCAGAGCTCGCGTCAACGTCTCCGTCACGTCGAGGATCAGCTCTTCCTGCAGCACCAGGCGGTCGAAATCCTCATCACGACCAGCCGTCAGCTCTCCTGCCGTCATCTTTGTCTTCCTTGAGTCAACCGTGCGAAGTGCTCGTCCAGGATTCGTGCCGCCCGCTCGAGATCACGAGTCCGGTGGCGATCCTGCTTCTTCCGGATTCCGTAAGCGACCACGAACGCGCGCACAATCCGCGAAAACGTGCCGATGAACCTGAGCTGAAAGCTCTTGAACTCCCAGAGCGCCCATCCACGTCGCGTTTCGAGCTTCTTGAACCGCTCTCGCGTATCGATTCGCCCCTGCTTCGCCAGCAGGTTGAACTGTGCCTGGATCTTGGCTCGACCCGCGGGTCTCAGCTCCAGGAAGAACTTCCGCGCCGGGGCCTTTCCAGACGTGTCGACGGCCCACTCGACGACACCCCATTCATCGGACGCGGCTGGCGGAATCGCCGCCCCCAAGCCCCGATCTTTACTCATATGTAAACGGCCGTCAACCCCTGCCCCAACTCCAGGCTGGTCCTTGGCATGAACGGACATCTCGGGTCTTGGAGGGCGGGGGCTCCGGCGGGCAAACGCCAGCGGACAGTATGCTGGAGCCGTGTAGAGGTCCGGCGCACTGGTGAGTCACGGCTAGTGTGCCGTCTCGCAAATTCGCATCGTGATTCAGATGATCCCGCTCATCGTGACCTACGCCGTTCGTCTTGGCTACGTCTCAGCCGGCTCATCGCCGATCACCGGCACGGGTGGCACCTATTTCTGATGCGCATTTCAGGGACTGGACACTAGTGTGCCGTCTCGCAAATTCGCATCGTGATTCAGATGATCCCGCTCATCGTGACCTACGCCGTTCGTCTTGGCTACGTCTCAGCCGGCTCATCGCCGATCACCCACGGCACGGGTGGCACCTATTCTGATGCGCATTTCAGGGACTGGACACTAGACGTACGCACCAGATTCCGCGTGCAGACCACCCGAGCACGATGACCCCGAAGCGCCGCTCCTATCGCGCAGACGCCGCCGAACGGAAGCGCGTGGTGCGCCTCGTGACCGCCTCGCTGAAGGCCGAGCCGGACATCGTGTCAACGAAGATCTTCACGATCGTGCACCTTGTCGCGGCTCAGGGGGCGCCCCCCTCCCAGGTCGTAGCCGCGCCCGAGGCGAGCCAGCGCCCTCCGCCTAGCTGCCGCGTAGGCCTGCTCGCCGCGGACCAGCGCCTCCAACTGCTCCGCGACGAGGCGACTGAGCGATGTCCCGCGCCGCGCCGCGAACACCCTGGCGTCCCTGGCCAGGTCCGCGTCGATCCTGATGGTGACGTTCGTCCCGATCATCTCCGCTCGCCCCGGGTTGCGCACACCCGCCCGATTGCAACAGCCGTGTGACACACTCTACGTGCACCGGACACCGATGACAACCGGAGCTCTCGGCACTCGGCCCCCGCGGCCGGCAGGATGCGCTCGATCCGCGGTTCCGCCGAGCCGACAGGACCGTGCAACGCCTCGACGCGCTCGCGCGGCAAGAGCCGCCGGGCGACTCCTTCCTGGCCGATCAGGACGCGAAGCACGCGTCCAGCTTCCATCCCGCCTTGCCCCCGGAGTATGCTTGCGACCCGCGAGGGAGGCACAACCATGCAGAGCAGCCGCAGACGGTTCGTCAAGACGGTGGGCGCGGCTGTCGGCGCCCTGCCGGTGGCCGGCGCGGGGATCGCGACGGCGACCAGCCGGGACGCCGGCCGCGCGGCGATCGCGCCGCTCGCGTTCGATTTCCTGGACCCGCGGCGCCATCAGGCGGCTCCCGCCGGACGTGTTCAGGGTGTTCAGGGGCGCGCGGAGGGCATCGAGGCGTTCGCGTTCGACGCCTACGGCACGCTGTTCGACGTCTTCTCGGTGATCGCGCTCTGCGAGGAGCTGTTCCCCGGCAACGGCGACGCCTTGGCGCAGCGGTGGCGGGCCAAGCAGCTCCAGTACAGCCTGCTGCGCAGCCTCCGGAACCGATCACGGAAAAGCCAAAACCCCAATAAACCCCGGTTTTATTGGGGAAGTCGTGATCAGAAACCGTCAGAAACCGGCTGGCAGCAGCAGAAACGGCTGGCAGTCCGGCTGGCAGAGACGTTGTTGTCGCAGGAGAGATGGCGCAGCTCGAACCCTTGGGTGGCTCTGTCCACGACCGAGGCCCATCCGCTCCTGCTCGACTGTGACGCCATGCACGGCTACAGTAGTACGGGTCGCGGGCAGCAGGTCCTCGGTGCGTTGCTGGCTGGCAAGATCCGCCTCGTGTAGCTGCGTTCGACGAACGATGGCTCGCACGACCGTAGCCGAGAGGTGGCTGGGATGGACGTGACGCTCAACTTGACCCCGGAACTCGGACACCGCCTGCACGCGCAGCTCGAAGCACGGTGTGTCCGCCGATGAGTACACGCTACGGTTGCTCGATCGGCACGTACCCGGCGACGGCCAGGCTGCGGCTCTTGCGTCTCTTCTTCAGTCCTGGATTGACGAGGAGGATGACGCGGGCGAACAACGAGAGACCGGCGAGTACCTCGTTCGCACGTTGGACGAAGACCGTCTGTCCGGCCGTCAGCTGTTCCCGACAGAGCACAAGGGCGTCACTTGGTGAGTCTGGTGGTCGCACTCGACGCCGGTCCGCTGGGCTTGGTGACGAACCCGAAGCGATCGCCGGAGAGCTTGGCTTGCGCCCGGTGGCTTCAGGCACTCGTCGCAGCCGGTGCGCGTGTCGTTCTGCCGGAGATCGCTGATTACGAAGTACGCCGCGAGCTGGTGCGGGGTCGCCGCCAGCAAGGACTCCGACGGCTCGATGGGCTTGTCGAGCTGGTCGAGTACCTGCCGCTCACGACCGCGGCGATGCGGCAAGCAGCCGCGTTCTGGGCAGACGCTCGTCAACGGGGCCAACCGACTGCCGACGACAGGGCGCTCGATGCCGACGTCATTCTCGCAGCCCAGGTCGCGACCATCGGGTCGACTGACGGAGTCGTCGCCACGACGAACGTCGGTCACCTTTCGCGTTACGTTCAAGCGGCGCTCTGGCGGGACATCCGCAGCGCATGAACCGCTCGAATCAGTGTCGGTACGCGCCATCAACCAGTACCTCTGACAACGCGCCCCTGCCCCACGGCGAACGAGCGTGCGAGATCCCATGGCACGAAACGACGATCTCGGGCCACCGAGACATCAGTGATCGCGGGGATCGAGACCTGACATCGAGAACAGCGCGAACGTGATCCAGAGGGTGAACGGGAACGAGAGCCGAAACAAAGCGGGGATGGTCTGTCGCGACAGCAGATGCCGGTAGGAGGAGTCCTGGTCAAGCGAAGAATGCCGTGACAGCCTGTGACTGGCCCTGGGTCCGGTGTCACAGGGGGTGTCACAGCCCCCGTCACACCTGCCGTGCAAGAAACCCCCGTATTCATTGGCCAAACCGCAAACCCCGATCCCCAACCGGATCCATCCGGAGGGTCGGGGTAAAAGACGGGAGCGACCTCCGAATCCCTGCGGTCTTCGGACCCGGCCGGTGTTCCTCCGTCACACCCGCCGGGTCGGGTCGCTCCCCTATGAATTGTCCCTTCAGGAAGGAGATCCGCGCCTGCGGCGCCGACACCCGCCGGCGAAGACGGACAACGGTGGCCCGCGCATCCCCGTGGCACGATTCCGCGCATCAGCCTCCGGAGACTCCCCCGGCCGCCCGTCCCAAGAACGTCTGCCCCGGCGCGGCCGCACCCGCGTGCACCGCATCGTCGCCCCCTGCCGAAAGCCAAGCGCGCGGCCGGGCGAGCGCCTTGCCGCCGCCTGCGACGCTGGCTTTGAATCACTGGTCCACCACCCAAGCGCTGCACCGTCCGGCAACGCATCCCGACTCGTCACCCCCAGCGTACCGCGTCTCCGCGTCCTCGGCCCAGTCCGCGCCGTCAGATCGTGGAGGATCGTCCGTTTCGGTGTGTCTTGACACCCGACGAACGCCGGCCAAGAATGGGTGTGGGGTTGGTCTGTCGGGCTGAGCGCACTCCGCCCCAGCGCGTCGTCGCCCTCGACGCCGGGACCCGGCTTCCACTCCTGCGGCTCGAAGCGGGCCAGGGCCGGCGCTGGAGCGGCACCAGGGCCCGACGACGGCATCGACTCCGGCGTCGAGAGGAGGACCTCTCCACCGACGACATCCAGGAGAGCGCTTCGATGCAGGCGCGGCAGTGCTTCGCGGAGGGATCGGTTCATGCAGGCGGCCACACCGGCACTGTTGGGCGTCGCGATGGGCGCGGCGCACGACAGCGACCGACGCCGCGCGAAGGCGCAGCCGGTGGCCGGTGACAAGCTCCACGTCGGCTTCGTGCTGACCAGCCTGAACGGCGGCGGGGTGCAGCGCGTCATTCTGAACCTGGCGCGGTCGCTCATCGCGCGCGGGCACCGGGTCGACCTGGTGATTCCCTGTTTCGCGGGAAACTACCGGGCCGCCATCCCCCGTGGGTTGCGGCTTTATCGAGGGCGGCTTCCGCACACCGACAGGACGTTTCTTCGGGAAGTCCAACGGTCGGCGGGAGGAGGAGCAGAGGACGCAAACGGCATGCGGGTCACGGCGCTTGGCGTGAATCCGTTCACGGTCGCCTGGATCGGGCTCGTCCTTGCCCGGAAGTACCCGGGCATATTAACACGAGTCCGGTACAAGCGTTCTCTGTATGCATCCGTCCATATTCTGATCCGCTACATCCGCAAGGCGCGTCCTCAGGTGCTGGTGTCGGCGCTGCCGCAAGCCGACGCCGCCATAGTCTGCGCCGCGCAGTTGAGCGATCGGGCGGTTCCAACTGTGGTCGGGGTCCACAACAATATCACCGCTGCCTATGCGCCTGAATGGCTGGCCGCCGTACGGACGCTCTATCCGCTGGCGGACGCGGTGGTGGCGGTGTCCAGGGGCGTGGCCGAATCCGTGCAACGATCGCTGGGATTGGACGCCAAGCGCATTCAGGCCATCTACAACCCCATCCCCGCCGACAGCATACGGCGGCTGGCGCAGGAGGAAGTTACTCATCCCTGGTTTGCGGACGACGAGCCGCCGGTGGTCCTGAGCGTCGGGCGCGAGGCGCCCGCGAAGGACCACCCCACCCTCGTGGAGGCGTTCGGGCTGACGCGCCGCGACGTGGACGCGCGGCTGGTCATCCTCGGCAAGCTGTCGCCCTCCTACCGGGCAACACTACTGTCCCTGGCGCGGGGCCACGGCGTGGAGGGAGACCTCGGCTTCCTGGACTTCGATGAGAACCCGTACCGTTACATGAGACGCGCGGGGCTGCTCGCGCTTTCCTCGCGCCGGGAGGGGCTGCCGACGGTGATCCTCGAGGCGCTGGCCTGCGGCACGCCCGTGGTCAGCACGGACGCGCCCTATGGCCCGCGTGAAATCCTCGGGCAGTGGGGCGATCTGCCGCCCGTGGGCGACGCGCCGGCGCTGGCGCAAGAGTTGGTCAAGACCCTGCGCGGCGAGCACCCGCCGGAGAAAGCGCTGCGGGCGCGAGCCGCCGATTTCTCACCCGAGAAAGCCGCCGACGCGTATGTCACGTTGTTCGAGAAGGTGGTGAGCGAGCGTGCACCGTGACGTCTGACAAGCTCCATGTAGTCTTCCTGCTGACCAGCCTGAACGGCGGCGGGGCGCAGCGCGTCATTCTGAACCTGGCGCGGTCGCTCATCGACCGCGGGCACCGCGCGGACCTTGTGATCCCACGGTTCGCGGGGGACTACCGGGCCGCGGTCCCCGGCGGAATGCGTGTCCATCGGGCGCGGATTCCAGGGACCGACAGGAAGCTGCTGCAGGAGGTGCAGCGGTCCGGAGTCGAGAGTGGAGGCGATGACCGTCAACCCCGCCGGGGCCGCGCGGGCTTGGCTGGCTCTAAACCGGAAGGGGCTCGACCTGCCCGTTCGAAGGCGTCACCGCGTCTATGCCGACGTGGCGGTGTTGTCGGACCCGTCGGCGACGATCACCTCCACCGAACCGTTGTAGTCCTGAGCCAACACCGAGTCGAGCCTTCCCGATGCTCTCCTCGGCGTCGCGGGCCGGGAGAATGACCGACACCGATGGGAACGGCGTCGCGAGGCCGCTCGGACGGATTTCCCGGGTCTCCGGCGCGAACGTCGGGTTCGACGGGATGACGTGGAGACACTAGTGTCCCACATTTTTGGCGATTTTAGGCCCACGTCAGCGACAACTGGGGGTCGGGAGGGTCAGAACCCGGTGGCGACGGCGTCGTGAGAAGATCCAGGAGTGGCCGACGTTCAAACAGGTTGAGCTGGAGCACCTGCAGCATCTTGTAAAGGCTCCAACTCACTCGCATGAGGAACTTGAGATACGCCAACAGCAGGTACATGCACATCGCCACCCACAACTGCGTCAAGACCGCGTTCTTCGACCGGCCCACGAACCGCTTCACCTTCAGATGTTGCTTGATCCACTTGAAAAACAGCTCGATCTGCCATCGCGATTTGTAGATGTCCGCAATCGTCTTCGCCACCCACGTCGTGTTGTTGGTCACGAATACGTACCGATTCTTCGTTTCCGGGTCCTTATAGACCACCCGTCGCAGCGGCTCACCATATGCCTTGCGGCCCCGAGCGCTCGTCAGCTCCATCGTCTCGTCGCTGATGACCCCGGTCCCGGGGCGGACGGCGTGCGCTTTCGTGACCCGATACCGCACGCCCCGCTTCAGGCGCGTCACAAAGGTCACGCCCCGCGCCTGCAACTGATGGAACCACTTGAAGTCCAGATACGCGCGGTCCGCCACGACCACGCTGCCGGCCGGAAACTCCCAGATGCGGGCCGCCGTGACGTCGGCGGTTTTGCCGTCGGTCACCCTGACGAAGGTCGGCAGATGGCCGCCGTGATCCAGTCCGACGTGCAGCTTGACGGCCGCCTTCGTGCGTCGAAACGACGCCCACGGGAAGACCGACAGACACAAGTCGATGGTGGACGCATCGACGGAGTACAACTTGTTCCTGAACCGAAAGCCGTGCCTCGGCGCGCGTTCCTGGCAGCGGCTCAACAGGCGTCCGAACAACGCTTCGTAGAGGGTGTACGGCTGCTCGGTGTTGACCCGCGCCAGCGACGAGCGGCTGACCACCGTCCTCACGCCGAGGTGATAGAGCTTGCGCCCCTGGGCGCTGAGGTTGCTCACGATGTCCCGCAGGCTCTGTCGGCCCGTCAACTGCGCCACGCCGAGGGCCACGAACTGCGCCCAGCGGCTCATGACGCGCAGCCCCTGGCCGCACTGGTGCTCGCGCGCCTCGGCGTCGAATTCATGTCTCGGAAGGAACCTGAGGAGTTGCGCGAAGACTGTGTTATGATGGGCCACGGCTTGGATCTCCTGTCTTTTGAATGACTTGAGGGCCAAATCATTCTACCAGATCTGGAAGGTTCAAGCCGCCTCTATTTGAAGGTGTGTGGGACAGTAGTGACGTGGAGAAACCATGATTCGCGTTGCCCACAACGGCCCCGCCCCCCGCCCAAGCGTTCTCGCTCGGTAGCGAGAGAGCGGCCGCGGCACGCGCGGGCTGTATCGGAAAGAATACCGTAACAGATCCCGCGGAAGACCCGAATGAAGCTGTGTCGCGCGAGAATGCGCCGGGAGCCGCCGATTCTGCCCCACGCTCGGTCCGTCATCGGGACGTTCTCAGGCCGCCCAGCCGACGCACAGCACCTCGGCTCACTCCAGCACCGTCCGCGTCGCCGAATCCTGCCTATCCGGCGGATAGTCGTGCTTCCGCAGGACGCGCTTCACGAGAACGCGGAGTCTGGCGCGCACGTTCTCGCGCCGTGTCCAGTCGATGGCCACGTTGTTCCGTACCGTCTCGACCAGCTCGCGGGCGATGCCGCGCAGCGTCTCGTCGCCGAGCACCTGCACCGCGCTGTCGTTGACGCCGAGCGCGTCGTAGAACGCCATCTCGTCGTCGGACAGCCCGAGCGCCTCGCCGCGGGCGTTCGCCTCGCGCAGGTCGCGGGCCAGGGCGATCAGCTCCTCGATCACCTGCGCGGCCTCGACGGCGCGGTTCTGGTAGCGGTGGATGGTCTGCTGCGTATTTCGGAGGAAGTGGAACACGCATTCCGGGATGTGGAACACGCATTCCGGCGAAGTGGAACGCTCGTCGGAGCGCAGCGACGTTGAGCGGTCGGTCCCTCCCAGTCGGTTCGCGACGGGCACCTGAAATTCTACCTGTGACGTCCCGTGACGTCCTGTTCGAGAGTACAACGATCTCGCCTGTGGAGCGTGTGGGCGGCGTTCTTTGCCGTCCAAGGCGGTGTGGGAAACGCGCCGTGACGCGGGTGCACTCGGCCGCCAGCGCATCGTGCGCGTTTTCCATACCGCCGGCGCGATCCATAGGCCGGCCTGCCCCGGCGGGACGGACGGGCCGCGGGCGGCATCGGGTTCCTGCTAGCCGTCACGCCCGAAGCCCCTGGGCAGCTCGACAGCCTCCAGTACCGACAGGTCCAGGTCGCAGACATGATCGAGCAGTCCGGCGGTCGCGGACCCGGCAAGGGACTCCGGCAACGCGTCCCGCCACGCCCGGTACTGGTCCTGGAGCGCCAGGAGCGTCTGCACCGCGTCGTTCCACTGCTCCGGTCGCGACCTCCGGTCCGTCGGCCGGCGGTACCGGACCCGGGACTCGCCGGCCTTCCGCCGCTCGCGGTAGCGCGCCTGCCGCTGCGCGTTCGTCAACGCCACAAGACTATCCTCCACCGTTACGTAACGGACCGCGAAAGGCGGCTCGGGAGCCCGGGACCGGCCCGGCGTTCACGAGGTCGTTGTCCACCCGGCTCATCGCGTCTCCCCCGTGCGGGTCTTCGGTGCGCGGTGCGTCCGTCGTAGCGAGCGGCCCTTCAGCTCGACGCGGTGCGCGTCGTGGAGCAGCCGGTCGCAGATGGCGTCGGCCTGGTTGGGGTCGCCGATGACGGCGTGCCAGTCGGTTGCGAGCAACTGGCTGGCGATGAGGGTGGAGGCGCGCTCGGCCCGGTCCTCGACGACCTCGGTGAGGTCGCGCCGCTCGGCGTCGCGGAGCGGCGCGAGCATCCAGTCGTCGATGGCGAGCAGGTCGAACCTGGTCAGCCGGGCGAGCAGCCGGGCGTAGGAGCCGTCGCCGCGGCCGACGGCGAGCTCGTGCAGCAGGCTCGGCATGCGGACGTAGCGGGCGGTGAAGCCGCGGCGGCAGGCCCGTTCGACGAACGCGCACGCGAGGAAGCTCTTGCCGATGCCGGTGGGGCCGGTCACGATGAGGTTGTGGCGTTCGGCGATCCAGGCGCAGGCGCCCAGCGTCAGGACCTGCTGGCGGCTGAGCCGGCGGGGGTGGGTGAAGTCGACGGCCTCGAGGGTGGCGGGGCGCCGCAGCTTGGCGGCGCGGAGCCGGCGGTCGAGCTTGCGCTGCTCGCGGGCCGTCCACTCGGCGTCGGCGAGCAGGCCGAAGCGCTCCTCGAAGCCGAGGGCGGCGGCCTCGCCGGTCCGGAGCTGGTGCCGGCAGGCGTCGGCCATCGCGCCGAGCTTCATGGCGTCGAGCTTGTCGAGGGTCTGTTCGATCAGCATGGGTCCTCCTCCCGGGCGACCGCGGCGTAGTAGTCGGCGCCGCGGATGTTGGTGTGGTTGGGCGTCGGGATGGTCTCGGCCGGCGGCTCCGGGGGCAGGCGGTCCTGGCCGGCGGCGAGGATGTTCTTGACGGTGCGGTAGCGGCACGAGCCGATGGCGATGGCGCGGGCGCTGGCGGCGTCGAGCCGGGCGTCGCCGTGCCGCCGCCCCAGTTGCATGATGCCCAGCACGGTCCGGTACCCCTGCTCGGGGTGGGGGCGGCTCTCGAGGATGCGGGTGACGAGCTGGGCGGTCGCGGGTCCGACCTTCCCGGCCCAGCCGATGAGCCTCGAGGGCGTCCACTCGGCGTGGGCGCGATGGGCGCTCGGCATGTGCTCGGCCAAGGTGGACGGTCGGCGGTCGCGTCGGCGGGGGTGGGACGCCACGCGCCGGCCCTTGAAGAGGACTTCGACGGTCGCGGTGGTGCAGCGGACCTCGACCTGCTCGCGGACCAGTTGGTAGGGCACGCTGTAGAGGTGGCGGTCGAACTCGACGTGGTAGTCGATGTTGACGCGACAGACCTTCCAGCGCGCGAGGACGTAGCGCGTGGCCGGCGGGGGCCGCAGGGCGGGGCGGTCGAGCTGCTCGTAGAGGGCGCGGCGGCTGACGCCGAGCTTCTTCAGCGGCCGGTCGTTGAGCGCGTCGAGGAGGACGCGGATCGCCCGGTTCAGGGCGCCGAGCTCGAAGAAGGTCTGGTCACGGAGCCGGGCGAGTATCCAGCGCTGGACCAGCAGGACGCTGTTCTCCGCGGCGGCCTTGTCGCGGGGCTTCCGCGGCCGTGCGGGGACCACGACAGCGCCGTAGTGGTCGGCGAGGTCCTCGTAGGTGCGGTTGACGTCGGGCTCGTAGCGGCAGGGGCGGGCGATGGCGCTTCGGAGCTGGTCGGGGACCCACAGGGCGGTTGCGCCCCCGAAGTACTCGACCATGTGGACATGGGCGTCGACCCAGTCGGGCAACTGCTGGGTCGCGGTCGCCTCGGCGTAGGTGAAGCCGCTCGCCCCGAGCACGGCGACGAACAGCTCGGCCCGCCTCAGCTCCCCCGTCTGCCGGTCGACCAGGGCCGGCCGCTTCCCGGAGAAGTCGATGAACGTCTTCTCGCCGGCGCGGTGGACCTGCCGCATCGACGGCCGCAGCCGCCGCGCCCATTGCCGGTAGATCCCGCAGAACTGCGTGTAGCGGCAGCCGTCGGGATGGACCCCGGCGTACTCCTCCCAGAGGAGCTGCAGCGTGACGCCGTCGCGCTGCAGCTCGCGGTGGATGTGCGCGCAGTCGGGCCGGACCCGGTCCCGCACCGGGGCGGCGCGGGGGAACAGCCGGCCTTCGAGCGCCGCGTCGTCCAGGTCGGCCGGCAGCGGCCAGCCGAGCCCGCATTCCGCCGCCCGCCGCAGATAGCGGTTGACCGTCCCCACCCCGACATCGCAGGCCCGGGCCACCGCGTGGTGGGACAGTCCCTGCTCGTGTCTGAGCTGTAGTACCTCGCGAATCTTCCTCATCAGCAGCCTCCGTGCCGGCATCGCCTCACCCTCCCTTCGGAAGGCGTAGCGTGCCGCGGTCAGGCTACCGACGAGCGTTCACGACCCCGGAACCCGCGTTCCACTTCCCCCGGAATGGCTGTTCCACATCCCGAAATCCGTGTTCCACTTCCCGGAATCGGTGTTCCACTTCCTCCGAAATCCGTGTTCCACTTCGGCCGAAATCGGTGTTCCACTTCCTCCGAAATCCGCAGCGCGGCGGACGCCGCCGTACGAACCGGGCGCG
Source organism: Vicinamibacterales bacterium (assembly GCA_965215105.1). GTDB lineage: Bacteria > Acidobacteriota > Vicinamibacteria > Vicinamibacterales > UBA8438 > JAJEEA01. Next base: position 5,563,353 of record OZ244051.1, on the reverse strand, counting down.
TCGGGAGCGGAAAGGGACCCCGCAGGGGTCGCCGATTTCAGCGCTGCTCAGCAGCATCTACATGCGTCGCTTCATCCTGGGCTGGAAGGTGCTGGGCTACGCCCGGCGCTTAGGGGCGGAAATCGTCAACTACGCGGACGACTTCGCGGTGCTCGGTCGAGCGCCGGCGGCAGAGATGCTGACGGCGGTCGAAGGGCTGATGCGGCGTCTGAAGCTGCCGATGAACGCCGAGAAGACCCGCTGCTGCCGGGTGCCGGAGGAGCCGATGACGTTCCTCGGCTACCGGATTGGGCGCAACTACCGGCTGGCTACGGGTGCCCCGTACATCGGCACGCGTCCCAGCCGGGAGAGCGTCCAGAGCATCTGCCGTCGCGTAAGCGAGCTGACGACGCGGCGTGACGCGCTCCTGCCGCTGGGAGAAGTGGTAGCGCGCCTGAACCGGGTGTTGACCGGCTGGGCGAACTACTTCACCCTCGGGCAGGTCAGTCCCGCGTATCGCGCCGTTGACCAGCACGCCACGCGGCGGCTGGGCCAGTGGCTCTGCCGCAAGCACAAGGTGCGAGACGGGAAGTCTGTGCGCTTCCCGTACGAGCGACTCTGGACGGAGTACGGGCTCACGCGCCTTGCCACGCGAATGGCGGGCCATCCGTGGGCGAAGGCATGATCTCGTCCGAGAGCCGGATGCGGGAAATCCGCACGTCCGGTTCGATGAGCGGCGACTGGAAACGGAGCCACGGCGGGGAGTGAGGCACCGGCACACGGCGAAAGCCGCCGGGAACAGCTACCCCCTTCCGCCTACCGCCACCGCGCCAGTCGTCGACTCTACCCGGTATCCGGCTGCTTCTACCGGTTGAGGGTGCGCTTCCAGTCCTTGCGGAGGGGCCGCAGCCAGATGTCCTTCTTGGGCTTGTCGGAGCGGTTGTTCATGTTGTAGCGACCGCGCCCCTGGGTGGCGCCGACGCGGACCCAGCCGGAGGCCCGGTAGACGGCGCCGGTGTAGCGGGGAGTCTCCACGAAGGTCTCGATGAGCACGGGGGGCGTCTTGTAGCGCGCGATCCAGTCGGCCGGCAGCTGGCGGCGGACGAGGGCGAGGATGTGCGAGCCGAGGTTGGGGATACGGATCCAGGGCAGGATCAGGAAGCGCGGGTTGTCGACGACGAGCGGCAGGTTCTTCTCGCGGAGTCGCCGCGACCAGCCGATGAAGCGGTCGCGCGGGGCGAGCGTCCAGGCGGCGGTCGAGAAGCCGAGCATGGCCAGCGGCGTGCCGTCGCTCGCGTGCACGGCGTAGCGCATCTGGGCGCCGACCAGGGTCTTGTAGCCGAGGTAGTGGTAGCGGGCGACGTACTCGTTCCACAGCTTCCCCCCGCGGTCGCCGCGCACGACAGTGCGCATCTCGAGCGGGCGGACGGCGTCGAGCGTGGTCGGCGGCGGCAAGAGGGGCGGTTCGGTGTCGGGCCCGAAGGTGATCGGCCCGGGCCGGTTCTGGCGCCACTTCGGCGGCGGCAGCTCGATGCGGCCGTCCCGGTGCATGGCCAGCATGACGACGCGGGCCATCATGTCCTTGATCCCGCCGTCGGCCTTGTACCAGCCGATGCGGCGGCAGAACTCCTTCGACAGGGCGTGGCGGTTGAGTGCCGGCGGCCCGGCGATCAGCGCGCGCAGCAGCGCCATCTCCGCGGTCGTGAAGTCGCGGCCGTAGTAGCGGCACTCGACCGGAGCGGTCATGTCGGCGCCGTCAGTTCGTGCCGCCGCGCCGCGTCTATCGACCAGGGGAGCCACGCCGCGGTGTCGTCCGGCGGCCGGCCGCCGTTGTCGGCGCAGGCCGCCAGCCACGCTTCGAGCCAGCGCAGGACATCGATCCGGTTCAGCATCAGGGTGCCGACCACCGAGTACATCAGCGCCGTGAACTGCGCGCCGGTTCCGCTGTCGGAGCCGAACGACAGGCGCCGTCCGATGGCCGGCCCCCGGAGCAGCCGCTCGGCGAGATTGTTGTCGAGCGGCACCCGGGGACGGTCGGCGAACACGCTGAGCCCCTCGCGGTGGTTGACGAGCGAGCGCAGCGGCTTGCCCTCGCGCGCGTGCTCCGGCAGGTCGGCCAGTTCCCGTTGCGCCGTCGCGAACAGGCCGTCGAGCGCCGCCGCGAGCGCGCCCTGCGCCGCGTCGAACGCCGCGCTCTGGCGCTCGATGTCGGGGTCGTAGCAGTCCAGCCGCGCCTCGTTCAGGTGGTAGAGCGCGGCGATCCGCGCAAGCCATGTCTCGCACCAGCCGGTCAGGCGGACCTGCGCGGCGGCGCACTGGATGATGTCGCGTCGCAAATGCGCCCAGCAAAAAGCGAGCACTACCGTGCCGCCGAGCAGCCGCGCCAGCCGCTTGTAGGCGCTGTAGCGGTCGCAGACGATCACCGTCTCGGGCGCCAGGTCGCCGAACAGCTTCGCCGCCGCCTCGGCGCTGCGGCTCGCGTCGATGTGGAAGCGCACCGCGTCGTTGCCGACCGCGGTCCACAGCTAGGCCCGGCCCGAGTGGCCCTCCCCGCGCAGCGCCTGCACGCGCCACGTGGTCTCGTCGGCGTGGCGCAACGACGCCGCGTGCTGGTGCGCGAGGATCGCCCCGGCAACCGGCTCGAACAGCGGCACGAAGCGGGGCACGCTGTCGGCCAGCGTCCCCGACGAGACCGGCAGCCCCTGGTCGCCCAGCCACGCGCCGACCCGCTGAAGCGGGCGCAGGCACGCGTAGCGCTCATACAGCACCCGCGACCAGACGCTGGTGCCGTAGGGCGTCTTGTCGAACAGCCGCGGCGCCGGCGGCGCCGAGACCTCCGCCGGCGACGAGGCGCACGCGCAACTCCGGCGCCAGCGGCGACGGCGGATCACCCGCCGGTGGGCGCGGACCTCGATCTCGACCAGGGCCGACTCCTCCACGCCGACCGCCGCGTAGGGCTTCCCGCAACCGGAACATCGGCGCGCAGCCGCCGGCAGACTGCGCTCCTCAATGCGTTCCTCCAAGCCGCAACGCGGCGTGCGCCCGTGGCCGGGAGCACCACACCGCTGGCCGCGCGGGCGGCCGGTGCCCGGCCGCTGCCGCTTCTCGCTCTTGCGCCCGTGCAACGCCTTCGACAGCACCGCCCGGGTCGCACGCAGCTTCACAAGCTCCGCTTCCTGCGTCCCGACCCGCCGCCGCAACGCCTGCTCCGTCCGACGCAGCCGCGCGTTCTCCTTCCGCACCCGGACCAGCGCGGCCTTCCGGCGACGCGACTTCGCCAGAGCCTTGCGCAGAGCGACGTCCGACGCAGCCGGCGACATCGCCCGCGCCGACTCGGCCCTGCGTTGCAGTCGGACCTTCAGGCGCTCCTTCACCGCCTCGGACCGCTGCAACGCATACCGCAGCCGCCCAACCTCGTCCGACAGCGACACAACCCGGTCGTGCTGGTCGCGAAGCCGCCGCGTCCCATCGTAGAGCCGGACGGTCTCGTGCAGCAGCCGGCGCAGCGCGGCCTTGTCGTCGCGCTCCTTCCATAGGACAGTGACGAGAATTACCTTGCCACGTGCCAAGCGCAGGAGCCCGCGAAAACGGGCTGCATCCGCGTGTAGTTGGCAACTTTATATCGGCCACTGTCCATAAAACCTTGTGCAGCCGGCGAATCTCGGCCGCCTGGACCTCCGCCGCTGGCGCCGCCTTGCGCAACCGGGCAATCTCCCGGCGCAACGACGTCTCGCTGTACCGGCCCGACTCGACGCCGGCATCCGCAAGCAGCTTGCCGAGACGGGCTACCTCCGACTGCAGCGCCAACGCGTCCTTCGCCGCGCTACGGGCTTCCTTCGACCGCTCGATCGCCGCCAGCCGCTTGCGCCGCGACGACTCGAACTGCCACTTCCAATAGCCCGCTTCGCAACGCGCGGATACCTCCGCCCGCTTCAGCGCTTCCGACCGCGCTTCCGCCGCCTCGGCACGAGGGATTGTCCCGTTCGTTGTTGAAACTTTGCGAGTAGCGGACTCCCTGTTTCCGCGCCGAGGTCGTCTATTCTACGCCACGTCAGCAACAGCACCGTCGGGCGGGGCCAGTGCGTCCAGGGCAGCGACCAGGTAGCGCAGGTCGCGGTAACCCCGCACCCGCCGGAAGCGCGGCTCCGCCTCCACCAGCGCGCTCGCCACCCAGCGTTGAATCATCTGGCCCCCGCGCCACCGCTTGACCCGCCGTGTGTAGCCCTCAACGCTGCCCATCAGGTTCTCGATGATGTTCGTCGAGCGGAGAGTGCGTTCGAGCGCCCCGGTCAGACCGAGCCGCTGCACCGTCAGCGTCTCCTCGAGGCCCTCCCGGATGGACGCCGCCGCGCCGGGGTGGTCGCGCTCCAGGGACCCAGCCAGCCGCTCCAGCACCCGCGCCGCCCGGTCCGCCGACTCGAGCTCCCAGGCGTCCCGCAACGCCTTGCCGACCGAGGCGTGCAGCCGTTCGGGCAGATGGCCCATCACGTTCCGCAACTTGTGTACTTGACACCGTTGCACCACGCCACGAGAGCCGAAGACATCGCTGATGGCCCGGCGCAACCCCGCCGCCCCGTCGATGACGAACAGCAACGTCCGGTCCGTCGGCAGACCGCGCGTCACCAGGTCGCTCAGCAGGCCGGTGGTGACGGCCGCCGTCTCCGTGGCGCCTTCGCGAAGCCCCAGCACGTGCTTGCGGCCCTGCGTGTCGATCCCCAACGCGACCACCATGCAGTGGTCCCGGAAGACCTTGCCGTCGATGCAGACCACCCGCAGGTCCAACTCGCCCAACGGCCGGCTGAGAAACGACCCCAGGCGCTTGGCCGACAGCGCCACGAACCGCCGAGACACCGCGCTACGCGACGTTCCCCGCTCCGTCACCTCGTCCGGCAACGGGTCCAACGTGCCCGCATACCGCCGCGTCGACACGCCGGCCGCGACCGCCGCCAGCGTGCGCTCGTCCAGCGGGTCGGTGGCCGCCGCCCACCGGAAGCTCGGCAGCGGCAGCTCGCCGTCCGTGCTCCGCACACGTAGCCGCGGTACGGCAACTTCGCGCCCCCCGAGCGTTACCTGACTGGCCACGCTCCCGCCACGCCATGCGGACCGCTCGACGTGATGGCGCCCCTTCGGCCCGCACAGGTCTTCTCGATCCCCCTCCATCATCGCCTGGAGGACCTGCAGCCCGGTCGTGATAGGGCGGGTCGGCTTCCGCATCAGCGTTTTCGGGGCCTGCTCGGCGTTCGCTCGCGCTACAGCCCGCGTGGTCGCTGACCACCCAAAGTGGCCTTTGTCGTCGGAGTGCTTCAGCCGATGTCGTTACCTCCTTCGTCCGCTCCGACTGCTACCGGCTGGAGCGACAGTTGCCGGGCGGGATTCGCACCCGCTGAGGAACGGCGCCTTTCACGGCGCACCAGGACCGAACGCTTAGGACAGTGACGGAAACTACGTTGCCACGTTCCAGGGCGCGAGCCCCGGAATCACGGGCCTGGGCCGTCGCGCCAGTTGGCAAAGTTGTAGTAGAGTCGACGACTGGCGCGGTGGCGGTAGGCGGTGGGGGTAGCTGTTCCCGGCGGCTTTCGCCCGTCGCCGGTGCCTCACTCCCCGCCGTGACTCCGTTTCCAGTCGCCGCTCATCGAACCGGACGTGCGGATTTCCCGCATCCGGCTCTCGGACGAGATTCATGCCTTCGCCCACGGAAAGCTTGTCGTGCGCGGTGCAAGGCGCGTGAGCCCGTACTCGTGCCAGAGCCGCTCGGCCGGGAAGCGCATCTCTTTCCCGGTCCGCACCTTGTGCTTGCGACAGAGCCACTGGCGCAGCCGTCGCGTTGCGTGCCGGTCGACCGCTGCGTAGGCCGGGCTGACCTGCCCCAAGGTGAAGTAGTTCGCCCAGCCGGTCATCAACCGGTTCAGGCGCGCCACCGCGACCTCCGGCGACAGGAGCCCGCTACGCCGCGTCGTCAGCTCGCTCAGGCGTCGGCAGATGCTCTGGACGCTCGCCGGGCTTGGACGGGTGCCGATGTAAGCTGCTCCCGTGTCCCGCCGATAATTGCGCCCAATCCGGTAGCCGAGGAACGTTAGCGGTTCCTCTGGCACTCGGCAGCAACGGGTCTTCTCGGCGTTCATCGGCAGCTTCAGACGCTTCAGCAGCCCGGACACCGCCGCCAGCATCTCCGCTGCCGGCGCGCGGCCGAGAACCGCGAAGTCGTCTGCGTAGTTGACGATTTCCGCCTTGAAGCGCCGGGCGTAGCCCAGCACCTTCCAGCCCAGGATGAAGCGACGCATGTAGATGTTGCTGAACAGCGGCGATATCGGAGCCCCTTGCGGGGTTCCCTTCCGCTCCCGACGCGCCCGGTTCGTCCGGCGGCGACCGCCTCGACCGTCGTCCTCCTCCACCGCCATCTCCAGCCACGCCTTGACCCAGCCCAGCAGCCGCCCGTCGCTCACGCGACGCGCGACGGAGCGGAGCAGTTCGGCGTGCGGGATTTGGCCGAAGTAGTCCGACAAATCGCCGTCCACCACCTCGCGCTGGCCCGTCGTCAGCAACCGGTGCACGCGTCTGACCGCGTCATGCGCGTCCCGGCCCGGCCGATAGGCGTATTGCTCCGGTTGCAGGTCGGCCTCGAAGATCGGCGACAACACCAGCATCGCCGCCGTCTGCGCCACCCGGTCCCGGAGACACGGAATGCCCAACGGCCGAAACTTCCCACGCTGCTTCTTCGGGATGAGGACCTGCCGCACCGCTTGCGGCCGGTAGGTCCCCGCCTTCAGGTCCCGCGCCAGTGCTCCCAGCCACCGTTCCACCCCGAACGTCTCGATGTCCGCGACCGTCTCGCCGTCTACCCCGGCCGTGCCGCCGTTGCGACGAACGGCCTGCCAGGCGACCACGAGCACGTCGTCGCGCCACACCTTGTCGCTCAGCGAGTAGAACCGGAAGCCCGGAGCTTCCTTCGCTTTCGCATGTAGCGCCGTCTGGAGTCGCTGAACTCGTTCTGAGGCTGTTAGGCTCGCGCCAGTCCCCATGTCCCGTCCTCCGTGATGCGCTGCTCTCGAACCAAGGCCCCTTCCCTCCACCGGAGTTGCCCGGCTTCCCCGGTACTGCGGGCCTCTCCGCCACCCTGGCCGGCCCGACCTGACCCTCGCGGGTTGTCGGTTGGCGCGTGCCGCGTCGCCGGCAGGGCTTCCCGTGTTGCGTCCATTCCCCTCTTCCACACGTGCCGTCGCCATTACCCCGGCGGAACCGGTCGGTGCTCGCGTCGCTCGCTTCCCGACCGCTGGCAGCCTTCCCCGTGATCGAGGCGGGTCGGCTTCCGCATTAGACGTTTCGAGGCCTGCGCGGCGTTCACGTCGTTACGGCCCGCGTGCTCGCTGAACCGCCCGAGGCGGCCTTTGTCGTCGGAGTGCTTCAGCCGATGTCGTTGCCTCCATCGTCCGCCCCGACTGCTACCGGCTGGAGCGACAGTTGCCGGGCGGGATTCGCACCCGCTGAGAAATGGCGCCTTTCACGGCGCACTCGATCACTGCCCTTACCTGCGGGCCACACCCGGCTGCGGGCCTGCGGGCTGCGGGCCCCTGCGGGCTGCGGGCCTGCGGGCTGCGGGCTGCGGAGCTGCGGACCGACCTGGACCGGCCGCTTGACACGTCGTCGTCGGCTGTCCTTTCCCGCCTCGCGCTGCCCGCAGTGCGGATATCGCCGCCAGCAAGCGCGGCGTCACCGTCACGAAGCCGCGGCCGGTGCTGACGCTGACGCCGATGTCGGCGCAGCGCGCGCGTTGTCTTCGATGAACTTCCGCCGCGGCTCCTTTCGGCGGCGCACGCCGGGCGCCGCTGGCGACCCCGCGGGAGTTGCGGGACACGCTCGGGCGACGTGGCAGCCAACACGTGGCCAATGATGCGCCAGTTCCCCTCGGTCACTTGGGCGTCTCCGGCGCGGCGATGGGAATGCTCGCTTCCCACAGCCTGCCCGCGTCCGGGAGGTGCTGCCCCGTCTTCATCTCGATGATGGGGTAGCCGGGGAGATTGCGCACGGCGATGCAGGCGTTGCGTCCGGCAACCGGCAGCCGCAGATCTTCGAAAGTGAAATCGAGGTTGTCGAAGCCGTACCGTCTCCGCTTCTCCGGCAGGTCGTTCACGTCTGCCGCATACAGGTGCAGGAAGATGTGGGCGGCGGTGTCGCGCGTCTCCCGGCTGTCGTCGAGGATATGGCAACGCCGGTGCACATAGACGAGCCTAGCGTCTTCGAGATACACGTCGAAGGTCCCGGTTTCGACGACGAGTTCTCCCGTTTCGGCGCCTGTGCGTTCGATGTCTGGAGTCCTCAACAGAAGCTGGAGCAGGTCGGGAACATCCGTCGAGACCCGTTGAGTGATCGAATTGAGGGGGCGGTCGAGAAGCGTGATTTGCGCACGCTCATAGCGAAGCATTCCGACGTTGCTGAACGCCTGGGCCACTTCGTAGACACTGGAGACCGCACCGATCCCCAGCACGGCGATGAGGCCTGTCAACGCCGCGGGCGAACCACGCCTTGCCGGCGTTTCCATCCAGGTCCACACCCGATCACCCAACATCGTCGGGCGGCGCAGTTCGAGCAGGAAGTGGACGACGGACCGGGCGGCGAAATACGCGAGCGCCATCACTGGCGGCATGAGGAGGTGCCTGGACAGCTCGCTGAAATCGAGCCGCCCGTAAATCAGCCAGGGGGCAAGCAGCAGAAGCCCGACGGCGATGAGGAAAAACGGATCGCGGAAGATCGCAGGCTCGGTCCGCCAGAGCAGGACGGCCAGCACCAGGAACTCAGTCAGATAGAGAATCACCACATCCCGCGCCATCAGCCACCGGTCGTCGTAGACCTGCCAGAGCCAGGCGCTGTAGAAATCCGTCTTGCCGCTGGTCAGATACAGCGCCAGCACCGCCGCGAACAGCGGCGCGACGAGCAGGTTCTGCCAAGTGAGAAACGGGCGCAGGGGGTTGCAGACGAGCAGCCCGCAAGCCAACACCAGCAGGCTGATGGAGACCAGCGCCGACCAGAACACGCAGGCGGCCAGCACGATGCCGACGACCGCCAGGAAACGCGCCTGGCGGCGCAGTTGCATCATGAGGAGCAGCGCAAGCCCCGCCACGATGATGTGCAGGGGCTTGAACCGGAACGTCATCATGTTGCCAGGGTGGTCCAGCCTGGTCGGCCCCCAGACGTCGGGGCGCCAATAGATGCCCCGGTTCCCGAATCGCTCCTCGAAGAACTCGATCCCGCCCGGCAACCCTTCGTACGCAAGCACTTTGAGCGCATCCATGCCGCTGAAGAAGACGAGAATGACCGCCGCCAGCAAGGCGGCCCGCCACGTCGGCAATCCCCGGGCGAAGAGCAGGGCGACGAGCACGGTGCCGGCCCAGGTCCACAGCGGCACGGCCCAGTTCAGCGTCGCCGGACCGAGCCATCTCCCCGCCAAACCCGGCACCATGTACCAGCCGAGGTAGTAGCGCAAGAGAAACGGTTCGGCTTCGAGGTAGGGCATTGGGTAGACGGTCGGGCCTCCCGCCCTAGCGCCCCTAGCGAGATCGAGGAATATCGCCCGGTTGGTGGGCCAGTCGTAGTTGTCGTGATCGAGGAAGTTGCCGGCCCCGGTCAGCATGACCCAACCGAGCGCCGCCAGCAGCAGGACGAGGGTGGCGAGCGTCGGCGGCCCCGCCCGCCAGGAGCCGGACAGCGCCGGCCGCAGCCCCAGCGCGAGCAACGCCATCAGCGGCACGCTCACCCACCACTCGAACCAGTCCACCAGCCAGATCGCCAGCGGCAGCGTCACATAGAGGATGGCCAGCCGGTGCAGCACTGGAAGTTCGGCGTTGTCCCGAGACGGCGGTGCGTCTCCGAAGGGACGGCGGCAGCGTCGAAGCAGGGGAACGACATCCGACAACCGCCCAGGATCGCTACCAAGGCTGTCTACGGTCGGTCGGTCGGTCGGTCGGTCGGTCGGTCGGTCGGTCGTGCAAATTGCTCGCCATGTCAGGCCGCCTCGCCGACTCCGCGGCCGGCAGGGGTCCACTCCGGCACCCGCGTCGAGCGCCACGTCCGTCCGGTCGTGATCGCCGCCTTCGACCTCCGGCTGCCGGCGCACGCGGCGTCGAGGACGCACGCACGCTTGATCGCGGGGTTCAGCCCGCCGTAGACCTCCAGCGCGGCCCAGTCGCCCGTCGAGATCGCCTTCTTGATCACCGCCAACTCGGCCGCCGCCTCCTGCTGCAACAGCGTCACGGACTCGGGAGGGGTCGCCGCCCACTGGTCGAGCACCCGCTCGGCCGCCGCCAAGCGTACCGGGTCGCGGCCCACGACGACCACCTCGACAGCGAGGCCGGCCGCGAGAAGCGCCACCCACAGCGCCGAGTGCTGCGAGCCCCACATGCGGACCGCGTTCACCGTCTCGTCCTCGTCGGTCTGCACGTACAAGAACGTCGCCCGTCCGCCGTCGAGCGCCACGGGCAGCTTGTGCGGGAAGTAGCGGTGCTGCGCCCCGACCGCGCCCTGGTAGAGCCGGTGCGGCAACACCTGCTTCGAGATCCCCGCCGCGGTCAGCGCGCTGACCTTCTCGTCCTCGGTCGGGAGCCACGCGGCATGCGGGTGTTCGAGCACGTAGTCGAGCGACAGCAGACGCCGCAGCACGACCTCCGGCGCGGCCGGCCGGCGATGCTGGACGTGCTCGGCACCGAGCGTCCGGTAGATGCGCCGGGCCGCGATGCGGCAGATGCGGAGCCGGGAGCCGTTCCACGGCTGCTCGACGGCGTGCTTGCGGCACCGGCGCACGAAGCGGTTGGCGAGCGCCGGATTCGTTCGGCCGATGAAGGCGAGGTACTGGGAGCGGAGGAACACGCCGCTGTGGAGGCAGACCAGCGCCAGGAACTCGGCCTCGCGACGCGTCCAGCCGGCCCGGACCAGTGCATCCGCCCGGTCTCGAAGATGGGCGATCATCAGGCCGTCCTCCCTGCGCCACCGGCGACGTAGACCGACCAGTCGTCCATCAAGCGCCGCCGCCGCTCGAACAGGTCCGACCGGGCGTAGGCCGCCTCGACCTTGTCTGGACGACATGGGCGAGCGCCGCCTCGACCACCTCGCGCGGGTGGTTCGTCTCCTCGGCCGCCCAATCGCGAAACGTGGACCGGAAGCCGTGAGGCACGGCCGGGACCTCCAGCGTCCTGAGCAGCGCCGACAGGGCCATGTCGTTCATCCGCTTGCCCCGCACGCTCGGGAACACGAGCGGGTTGCCGTCGTCGAGCGACCGCGCCGCGTCGAGGATCTCCAGCGCCCGCCCGGTCAACGGCACCCGGTGCTCGCGCTTCGCCTTGGTCCGCGTGGCCGGGACGGTCCACACGTGCTCCTCGGTGTCGATCTCCGTCCACTCGGCCCCGCGCACCTCGCCGGACCGCGCCGCGGTCAGCACGAGAAACTCGAACGCCAGCCTGACGCCGAGCGCCGCGCCGGAGGCCCGCACCGTCTCGACCGCCGCCGCCACGTCGCGATGGGGCAGCGCCGGCATGTGCCGGACGAGATCCTGCTGCGGTCCGAGGATCGGCCCGATGCGGCTGCACGGGTTGTCGTCGCGGTAGTTCAACGCGACGGCCCACTCCATGACGGTGCTGATGCGCTGGCGGACCCGCCGCGCCGTCGCCGGCCGCTCGTGCCAGACCTTGCGGAGCGTCTCGACCACGTCGGCGCTCGTCACCTCGGAGACGGGCAGCTTGCCGAGCCGGGGGAAGGCGAACCGTTCCATGCTCGACAGCCAGTCCTTGCCGTGCTTGGGGTTGCGCCAGCCGGGCCGCATCTGCGCCAGGACGGCCTCGGCGGCGGCGGCGAAGGTCGGCATGCTCTTGAGGCGCCGCTTCTCGGCGAGCGATCGCCTCCGGCGCGGGCGAGCCTGCGGTTGGCGAGGGCTTGGGCGCGGGCGTCCTTGAGCGGGACGAGCGGGAAGCCGCCGAGCCCGAGTTCGCGGCGCCTGCTGCGGATGACGAGCCGCTGCACCCAGCTGCGGGTGCCGGTCGGCTGCACGTCGAGGTACAAGCCGTCGCCATCACAGTAGCGCCCGGCCTGTGCTACGTTTCGGACGAAGGCGGTCGAGAGCGCGTGGTGCGGCTGCCGGCCGCTGGGCTTGGTGGTCCGGGGTCGTGTCGGGAGTTCCATGGCCTACCAGTATTCCCCTCACTTAATGGCGGATACTGGAGGATTGTAGAGGACGGAACCGGCCCTCGTCAAGCCCGTGAACGTGTAGTAATCAATTATGATTCAGTCACTTACGGACCATCCCGGACGATACGGGACCGGAGTGGATGTCCTTGCATGGTGGACAGGTCGGCCGCCAACTCGCTCCAGGTTCCGGCGGCGGCGACCCGGCCGGCCTCGAGCAGGACGATCGTGTCCGCCGCCTCCAGCAGAGCCGGGCGGTGGGCGATCGCGACCACCGTCATGCGCCCGCGCAGCGATTCGAGCCCCGCCAGAACGCGCCGCTCGTTTTCGGCGTCGAGCTGACTCGTCGCTTCGTCGAGCACGAGCAGGGTCGGCTCGCGGACGAGCGCCCGCGCCAGGGCGATCCGCTGGCGCTCGCCGCCGGAGAGCCGGGCGCCGCGGTCGCCGACGACGGTGTCGAGCCCCTCGGGCAACCCGGCGACGAACTCCGCGGCGGCCAGACGCAGCGCGCGCCACAGGTCGACCTCCGACGCCTCCGGCCGCGCCCAGCGCAGGTTCGCGCGGATGGTGTCGTGAAACAGTACGGGGTCCTGGGGGACGCAGGCGGCCGATCGGCGCCAGCGGCGCAGGTTCGAGCCGGTCAGCGGCACGCCGTCGACAAACGCCTCGCCGCCGGCGGGTTCGAGCAGGCCGAGCAGGATGTCCGCGAGCGTGGTCTTGCCGGCCCCCGACGGCCCGGCTATCGCCGTCAGCGTCCCCGCCGGCACGTCCAGGTCGACCGCCGCCAGCGCCGGCGGTCCGGGCGCGTTCGCGTAGACGAACGAAACGCGGCGCACGGCCATTCCGCGGCGCAGCGCCAGCGGCGGCTCGTCGCCCCCGGCCGGGGCTTCCGCGGCGTCCCGCAACGCCTGGAGAACGTCCTGCGCGTGGGCGTAATCGGGCAGCATGTGCGCGATCTGCTGCACGTGGCCTTGCGCGCGGGCCAGCGCCGGCAGCACGCGGACGAAGACCGCCGCCAGGATCAGCAGTTCGGGCAGCGTCAGCGCGGCGGTGGATACGGCGAACCACGCGAACGTCGCGAGCGCCACGGCGGTGCTCAGGTGGAGCGCCGTGCGCGCCGTGGACTGCGCCACCGTGAATGCGAGGGCGCGCCGTCGCACGGCCGCGGCCTCCTCGGCAACGCGCCGGACGTGCGATTCCTCCGCAGCGTAGCTCTTGGCGAGCTTCATGCCGGCCAGAAAGTCGGTGACGCCGGCGAAGAGCGCCCGGTTGGCGCCGACCAGTTCCGTACCGAGGACGCGCGAGCGCCGCACCAGCGGGTGGGTCGCCAGCAACAGTGTCCCGCCCATGAGCATCGCCAGGCCGCACACCGCGGGGGAGATCAGCCAGGCGAGCGCGGTCTGCAAGAGCACCAGCGCCGCCGCCACGGTGAATTGCAGCATTCCGATCGCGCACCGGCCGATGCGGTTGATACTGGTCGTCAGCACGTGCTGCACGTCGGATTGGCGCCGGCCGGCGAGAAACTCCCACTTGGCGCGGGCGACGGCCGCAACGATCCGTTCGCGTACCCGGTCGGCGAATCCGAAGCAGATACGGTCCAGCAGGACGTCTCGTTGCCAGCCCGTCGCCGCGCGGATGGCGAAGAGCGCCAGGAACGCCCCGAGCACGACGGGCAACGTCAACTCGACGCCGGCCGCCTCGGCCGCCCGCGCCACCGCCTCGACGACGAAACCTCGTTCCGCCGGTTGCCCGGCGAGTCCGATGGCGCCCAGAAAAGGGAAGAGCATGATGACGCCGAACGTCTCGGTGACGCTGGCGGCCAGCAGGAACAGCAGCGCCAGGGCAGTCCGGCGCGGCGCGTAGACGATCATGGCGCGGGCGAACCGCCCCGCGTCGCCGAGGCCGCGCGCCGGCGGATCGGGGCGCTCGCTCGATGGAGTGGACGGCCCGGCGTCCAGACCGTGTTCACTCATGCCGGAGGGCGGGACTGCTCCGCGTTGGAACGGGTAGGGCACGAAGCCGGATTATACAGCTTGCCTGGCACTGTCCTCGGCGGCCGGAGCTGCTCGCGCTCGTGCCGCCGGACATCGAGGCGGGACCGCGTGATCCGTCCCGGGCGCAGCGGAATCAGACGCTGGAGGCGCGTCGCAGCCCGGCCGCGCGCCGGCGCCTACTCGCCGTTGTTCTCCAGGCGGGAAAAGAAGTCGGCTGCGTCCTGTCCTGAACGGGCTGTTGACGGAGCGGGAGGAGGGTGCCGGCAGCGACGACGCGGTGTCGTTGCCGAACGACCCCGGCGAGTACAGGACGACCGTCGACCGGCTCGTGAACGACTTCCGGCAGAAGCCGAGAAATCTGAGGTCGGACGTACAGACTTTCCTGCGGGGAAGGGGCTTTCGGACCTGGACGAACACGTCTTCGGCGTACCAGACGTACTACCTGTACTTCTCGAACGCAGGTATGAACGAGACACGGAAGTCGCTTGGACTCTCGTGGTATCCTCGGTGGTCGATCAAATTCGGCCACCGCGAGGTGTCGCTCCAACTGCAGATCGACCCGCCGAAAAAGGAGTGGGGACCCGCTGTCGATCGGATCACTGAGTTCATGAAGCAGCACCCGATCGACACATCCCGAGAGTGAAGGGGGAGGTATCCGCTGGGGCCAGCCCCCTGGGCGGCAGGTTGCTTCATGGTGTACAAGCACCTTCTCATGACCGACGCTGACCTGTCCGCCACGCCAACGTCGGAGATCAAGGACGCCACGTTGCGGAGGGTGGAGAGCTTCCTCGACGAGGACTACCGCAGGATCGAGAACTACTTACAGTGCATGGCCTTCGATCCCGGCGTCCGAACGTAGAGGCCGCGCGCTTGGTCGCACGCCGCCTTGAGGGCCCGCCGCACGACCGCCCCTACCTCCGGCGACAGCCGGCCCCGCACCACCACCATCCCGTCCTCGTCCACCCACGTGCGCAGCGACCGCGTTCTCCACGTGGGCCGCCGTGCCCGACAGCGCCACGTTCAGCAAATCGTCCTCGGTCTCGGGCGTCGCCACCCGCGTGATGGCCCGGACCTTCGAGTACGAGACCTTGCCCGGCCGCATGGCGTCGCTCAGCGTCGGCAGGTTCGCGAGGGCGCGGGCCACCCGCACGTGCTCCCGGCCGCGCCCGGGGCGCGCCCGGTCCGCCAGCCCAACCACTCGGCGCACGAAACGCAGCCGGACCAGCCGTTGCGGCCGTCGGACCCGGCGGATCAGCTCCAGCAACTCCCAGGTGACCGCCTGGATGCGAGCGGAAGGCTCGGCGATGCGGTCGCCGAACTCCACGAGTAGACTGGCTCTGAGAAACCTGTCACGCGAAAAGCGCACGCACTCCCTCCCCTTCGGGTTGCTTCCTGCAGCGTTGATGTACAAAGACACTCCGCATTACGATTGCTGGGATTCCGGGAGTCAGTAGAGCAACATGAGCACCACGGTCAGGGTCACGAGCAAGGGTCGGATCACGATCCCGCAACAGATCCGGGAGCTGCTGGCGATCGAGCCGGGTGACCGACTCGCGTTCGAGCTCGAAGAAGACGGTCGCCTGCGGGTCAGCCGGGTCCGTGACGAGCCGCGTCCGATCCGGGGCCTGCTCTCGGAATACGCCAAGGAGCACCCGGTCGGTGTCCAGCAGGTTCGCGCGGCGCTTCGACACCGCGCAGCCGCGAAGTACGCGGTCCCGTGACTACCCTTGACCCCAACGTACCGGGACGCTACTTCGCCAGCCGATCCAGCACCGCCTGCAGCGCCGCCCGGGCGGCCGCGGCGTCGCCGGCCAGCGACTCCTTCGGCAGCGGATGCCGCTCGAGCACGTCGGCCGCGACGTCGAAGAACCGCCCGTCCTCGTACAGCTTGAACCGGCGATCCTGGACGAACGTGGCGTCCTCGAAGCGCGGGAAGCGGGGCCGGAAGTCGGTGAAGACCCAGTCCCGCGCCGTCGCCTGCTCGCCGCGCAGGACGGGGACGAAGCTGCGCCCGTCGATGACACGGTCCCGGGGCAGGGGTGCCCCGGCGAGCTCGGCGAGGGAGGGCAGGAAGTCGGAGAGGTCGATGAGGGCGTCGGACACCGCGCCCGCCTCGATCGTTCCCGGCCACGAGGCGATGAACGGCACCCGGGTGCCGCCGTCGGTGGTGCGACCCTTGCCGCCTCGGACGGTGCGGCCGTTCGCCATCCGGCTCGTGATCTGGCGGGGGGTGCCGTTGTCGGCGGTGAACAGGATCAGCGTCTCGTCCCGGATGCCGAGGCGGTCGAGGGCGCCGACGACGCGCCCGACGATGGCGTCGACGTAGGCGACCATGTCGGCGAAGTGCGCGGGGTCCCGGGCGCGGCGGTTGCCGCTCCACGCCGGGCTGGCCGGGGTCGGCTCGAACGGCGCGTGCGTCAGCACCATCGGGAAGTAGGCCAGGAACGGCTGCTCCGGCCGCTCGGCCGCCTGCGCGGCGATCTTCTCGAGGACGAAGTCGGCGAAGAGGTCGGGACCGTAGGCGTCGCGGACGACGGCGCCGCCGTCCCGGCTCCACACCAGGGGGTCGGCATAGCGACGGCCCTTGCCGTCGAGGTACCAGAGCAGGTAGTCGTCGAACCCCGCCTCCTCGGGCGTCTGGCCCTGTCCGAGACAGCACGGCTCGTCCACGTCCCACAGCAGCTCGTGGCCCTTGAGCTGCCACTTGCCGGCGACGAAGGTCGCGTAGCCGGCGTCGCGCAGCAGGTCGGCGAAGGTGATCTCGCCCGGCGGCAGGACCCCCCACTCGGTGTAGTTCCGGCGGCTGTAGCGCCCGGTCATGATCTTGACCGGGACGGCGAGCAGAGGGGCTGCGCGTAGGCGTGGGTGAACCGCATGCCCGAGTCGGCGAGCCGGTCGAGCTGCGGGGTGTCGTAGGACACGCCGCCGTAGGCGCCGAGGGCCTCGTAGCCGAGGTCGTCGACCAGGAACAGGACGACGTTGGGACGCGGCGCGCCCGGCGGGGCGAGCGCCTCCGGCTGGGCGCGGGCCGCCCCCCGGGGCTCGGCACCCGCTCCCGACGCCGACATCAACGCCGCGGCGAGGAACGCCGCCGGCGCCAGCCGTCCCGTGCCGGCCGAACCGCGCACCGCAGCGGCAAGCGGGCGGGCGAGGCCGTGCCGGCGCACTCCCCTGCCCGCCCGACCCTTGCGGTCCGCGTCCCGGTCCCGAACAGCCATGCCGCAGCCAGCGGGACGCTCCCGCGCTACCGGCGCTGCTCGGTCGGGTCGCGCCCGTCGAGCGGGGCGCCGGTGCCGGACGAGCCCGCGAACAGGCGCCGGCCGTCGGGGAAGGTCACGTCACGGCCGTTGGCGCGCAGGGCGCCGTCGAGGGCCTGGTAGCCCTCCACCATCACCTCGGTGCCGGGCAGCACCGAGTCCTTCCGCCAGCCGCGGCGCACGAGGGCTCCCGGGGGGCCCGCCTCGATCATCCAGTTGTCGACCGTGCCGTCCTCGTTGGTCACCTCGAGGTGCATCCACGAGTGCGGGTTGATCCACTCCATGCGGGTGATCTTCCCCTGCAGCCGGACCGGCCGGTTGGCGTCGAACTCGGCCGCGAACGCGTGGTGCGCCACGACCTGGGCGGTCGCCGCAACAAGGCCGATGCCGACGACCGCGGCCAGCACGAACATGTTCTTTCGCATTGCCCCTACCTCGCTTCTGAGAATGCGCCGCCGACCATTCCTGGCGGTCGCCGTCCAATCCATCGCGTCGCGCCCGGCGCGCGCGCTCAATCCATCCCTGGAGCAGCAGGTGGCGAGTCCCCGCCGCATTCAACCGGCCCTGCATCCCGGTGGCGCCGTTTATCCTCGCCGTTCCTCGGGCAACGCCCGGGTCTCATGGGCCTCCGGCGTTCGGTCGATCGCGCGCCCGAACTGAAGCTCGCGGCCGATCGGTCGGCCGCTGCCCGCCCTACCGGCCGTCGCCCGCCGCCTCCGCGTCGCGCGCGCGGGCGCCGCTCAGGATGTTGGTCATCCCGTAGTTGCCCTCGTGGCACGCGTACTCGACGAGCTCGTACTGCGTCTCGTCCCGCACGAACGTGAACATGCCGGTCCACGGCCGGGTCCACACCACGGGGTCGTCGATCGTGAACTGGTACTCGAGCGTGTCGGGCCCCGTCCGCGTGTACCGCTCGGTCATCGTCAGGGCGTCGCTCGACCCCTGGGACGGCGCCTTGCCGTTGAAGTTGCGGATCTCGACGACCAGCGTGTCGCCCTCCCAGCGCCCGCGGGCGTCGCCCAGCCACGACCTGATGTCGTCGCCCACGTGGGGACTGTCGTCGGTGGGGACGACGCGCGTCTCGTGAATCATCTCGCGCTGGAGGGCGACGTGGTTCGGCCCCTGCACGATCTGGAAGCCGTTGTTGTAGACGCCGGGAGTCGGAACGAGGCTGCGGGTGATGCACCGCACCCACGAGCTGAGGTCCTCAGGGCCCGCGGCGATGGGCCGGCGGGCGGCCCGCGCCTCGGCGAGGAGCCGCTCGCCCTCGGGGGTGCGCGCCGGCAGGCGGCCGTCGGGCGGGTCGACGACCATCGCCACCTGCCGCGAAGGCGCCGACCGCACGTAGCCGAGGGTGGTGTCGCGCCACTCCGACTCGTAGCCCCAGATGCTGCCGAGGGTCCCGCGCTCGCGCCGGGCCGCCGCCTGCTCGGCCGTCAGCACCTCGGCCTCGGCGAGGTCCTCGGGCCGCTCGAGGGGAATGCCGTGGGCGGCGTCGCCGGTCCACACGCCCTGGAAGTCGGGGACGCCCCACGGCGTGCGGGGCACGGTGTACTCGCGCAGCTCGGTGGTGATGTCGACCGGCGCGTCGAAGGCGACGTCGACCCCCGCGAAGCCCTCCTCGACGACGGCCACGCGGACGTTGTCCGGGGCGCTGATGAACGCCTGCCGTGCGGCGGTGCGGCCGCCCTCGGGCACCGCCGGCTCGCTCAGGAACGCGACGCCGTCCGCCCGCAGCTCGGCCGCGGCCGCGTCCATCTCGGGCACCGCGAACGCGATGTGGTCGATGGAGCGACCCGCCGTCGGCGCCGGCGGCGCCTCGGCCTGCATCGCGAAGAGCCAGATGCCGCCCATGCGCAGGCCGTCCAGTTGGTCGCGCAGCCGCGCGCTCTCGCCCCCGAACCGCTCCCGGTACCACGCGAGGGTGGCGGCGGGGTCGGTGGCGCTGAGGTGGATGTGGTGGAACCCGAGGGTGTCGGCGTCCTCGACGAGCTCGATGCGGGTGCCCCACGGGTCGAAGATGTAGCCGTGCTGGTACAGCCCCGGCACGTCGCGCAGGGTCGCCCCGTCGGCGAAGCGCTGCAGCCGCACCCCCGAGCCGCGCACGCCGACCGCCTCGAGCTCGCCCATCTTCGCGGTCAGGTCGCGATACGAGAACGAAATGTGGTCGATGCCCGTCCGCTGGCTGCTGCCGAGGGTCGGGCGCGAGTCGAACACCAGCTCCGCCCCGCCGCACAGGACCGCGTCGTCGCGGTCGGCGACGGGCTCGCAGTCGAGGTAGCGCGTGTACCAGCCCACCGCCTCGGTGGCGTTCGACGTCGTAAGCTGCACGTGGTGGTAGTCGGCGGCGAGGGCCGGGGCGGGCGCGAGGAGCGCGGCGGCGGCCGCGGCGAGCAGGACGTTTCTGGTTCGGTTCATCGTGCGATGCCTCTCAATCGACAGCTCGGAGCGCCCGGCGGGAGCCCCGCGGTCTCGCGACCGGGCCCGCGGGGCGCGCGGGCTCGTCAGCGGGTGGGCACCCTGCGCAGATGCCCGTAGATCAGGTCCTCCGAGAACTCCACGCACTTGTACTCCAGCACCTGCGCGTTCGGCTCGAGACGCCGGTAGAGGGGCATCTCGATGGTCCACGGACGGGTGAACACGTTCGGGTCCTCGAGGGTCGCCTCGTACCAGATGGCGTTCGGCCCCATCGGCGTGTAGCGCTCGACGACGCTCAGGCCGCTGCTGGCGTAGTTGCCGGCGCGGTCGAACCACGCCTCGCCGGTGAAGCCCTGGGCATCGACGACCAGGGTGTCGCCCTCCCAGCGCCCGTGCGACCGGCCCATCCACGTGTCGAGGGGCGGCGGCTCGGGGTTCTCCTGGTCCATGTGCACGGTGCGGTTCGCGTCGGTGAACCCGTACACGAACATGATCTTCCGGTCGCCCTGGATGATCCGGAACGGGTACGGCAGATAGGTGGCCCGCGGCACCCCCGGCATGAAGCACTTCACCTCGGGGTCGTCGGTCCAACGGTTCTCGAAGTTCCGCTGCTTCTGCTCGAGGGCCTCGGGACGGTACGGGATCTCGTTGCCCACGACCACGCCCTGGCCGGGGGGAATCGCCCCGATGGCGCCCATGTCGGGCGGCCCCGCGCTCGCCGGGTGGTCCTGGATGTCCCAATGCGCGGTGCCGATGGCCTGCCAGACCCCGTTCAGGTCGGGGTTCCCGTCGAAGGCGCGCGGCGCCTCCTGCGCCGCCGCCGAACCGGCGGCCAGCACGAACACCGTCAGCACGGCACCGGCCCGCGCGCTCTGCCACTTCGTCATCGTCGTCAGTCTCCTTCTCCAACGCCGTAGCCCGCCACCCGATCACGGGGTGACGGTGATCGTCACGTTCTCGCTCGTCGTCAGCGCGCTGTCCCCGGCCATCGCCCGCAGCACGTAGGTGCCGGGCGCGTCGAACGTCGCGTACACCTCCCACCGCCCGTCCTCGGGCACGTCGGGCAGGATGTAGGGCGGCGACCACGGCGAGTACGAGTAGACCCGGGTGTCCTGCCAGGTCTTGAGCTGCCGCGGGCTGAACCGCACCTTCGACGCGTCGCCCCGGTACACGATCCACGAGAACCGCAGCCCCGGCGGGTTGCCCGGCACGATCTGCTGGGGAGGCCGGTAGGCGGGATGCGGCTCCCCCGGCTCTGCCGCCGGCGGCGTGTAGCTGCCCGACGGTATCCCGTCGTCGCTCGTGAACGCCACCAGGGTCAGCGGCCGCCCCACCCGCACCGTCCGCGGCTGGTCCACCCCGAGGGCGAGCTCGGGCGGCCGGTTGTCCCGCCACTCGTCGCGGATGCGCCCGAAGTTGGCGCCCATCTCGGTCGCGATGGTCTGCGCGTCGAGCAGGTAGTCGGTGCGCAACGAGCCGTACGCGCGCTCGGTCCGGCCGTTCGCGGTCAGGGTCCAGACGATCTCCTGGTCGCCGAAGTCGGCGGGCACGTCGATGGTGAAGAGGAACATGTTGCGCCGGGGGTAGAAGTGCGTCGGCTGCCCCCGGTCCGGCCCGCCGGGCTCGATGCGGTTGCCGGGCCCGATCGGCACGTCCAGCTCTTCCTCCCAGTTCGAGTTCATGTAGCCGAAGTACATGCGGAAGGTGCCGTCCTCGTTCGGCCACCACCCCTCGTAGGCAGGGTGCACGCTCTGCCCCCGCGAGTACGTGAAGCGGGTCTGGGCGGTCGCCGCCGCCGCGACCGCCAGCGTCAGCAGCGCGACGACCGCACCCGACCGGGCGAATCGACTCCCGGGCGCTCTCATGGCTGATGGTCGCCCTCGTCCGTTCCGCCCTGCTGACGAACGGCCGGCGGCGGCTTCGGTCACCCTCATGGCTGGTCGTTGCCCTCGTCCACGTGCACCTGCTGCGACGGGAACTCGGCCATGCACAGCGGGCAGCCGATGAGGTAATCGCCCGGCTGGAGGCCGAGGCGCTCGCGGCGCTCGGCCATCTCGCGCTCGAACTGCTCGTCGCTCAGCTCGAGGGCCTCGCCGAGGTCGATGAACATGTTGGCCACCGACCGCCGACCGCCGCCCGACCAGTTGCGCGGATCGGCCACGTTGCGGTTGGCCACCGTGGTGTCCAGCCAGCCGATGATGTGGACGATCGTGCCCTTCGGCAGCAGGGGGGCGTAGTCGTCGTCGAAGATGTACTGCTTGACCCAGTTGTGGTCGTAGCCGACGCAGGACAGGGTCTCGATGTTGTGGCCCCAGATCGCCTCCAGGCACATGCGGGTGCCCGGCGCGTGCTGGTGGGGCTCGAACGAGACGATGCGGGTGTGCTCGTCGAGCACCCGGTAGGCGTGCAGCTCCTGCGAGGTCTGGTTCGGCTTGATGTCGATGTCGACCCCGTTGCCGACGAGGGTCCGGGCGTGCCGGATCTCGGGCTCGTAGCCCTTCGGGTGCAGCTTGAACGCGAACTTCAGGTGCGACTTCGTCTCGCGGCCGTTCGAGTGCAGGTGGGCCGTCTCGAGCTCGAGCGACGAGCCCGCCTTGAGCAGCCGCCCCGCGTTGTCGGGGAAGATGTCGGCGTTCCGCCCCACCTCGTGGACCGGGAACCGGGTGGCGTCGGCGGGGTCGGCCCCCTCGGGGACCACCGCCCCGTAGGTCATGTGGTGGAACACGTAGCGCCCGCCCACGGTGTCGCCGGTCCCGTCGGGCGGGATGTCGTTGAACTCCTTCACCTCGACGGCGGCGACGTAGCGGTCCTCGGTGAGCCCGATGGGGATGGTCCCGAGGTTGGTCCACTTGTCGGGGCCGGCGGCGGGCACGGTGACCACCGGCGACTCGACGATCAGGTCCGGCTCGCCGATCTCCCACTCGTTCTCGTCACCGAAGTCGACGGGCGGCGGCATGTCCGAGGGGTCGCCGAGGGGCGCGCCGGCGTCGACCCAGCGGCCGATCAGCTCGATCTCGGCCTCGCTCAGCGAGATGTCGTTCTTGTAGTGCTGGATGCCGATGTCGCGCTCGATGAACCACGGCGGCATCGCGCCGCGCTGGTTGCGCAGGGCGGTCCGGGTCTTGATGGCCCGCGCGTAGGGGCGCACCTCGGCGTAGGTGAGCAGCGACATCGGGGCCACAGAAGCGGGCCGGTGGCACTGCTGGCAGCTCTGCTGGAGGATCGGCGCGATGTCCCGCGCGAAGGTGACCTCGGCGTCCGCCGCGGCGCCGGAAGCCGACTGTGCGCTCGCGGCGGCCGGGGCCATGAGCAGAAGACCGACGACACCGGCGACCAGAACACGCGTGGCGCTCATCACAGACTCTCCTTCGGAAACGGGGGCCGAACGCCCGCAGGTCCGGCCCGATAGTATCTCTCTACCGCCGTTCCGCCCGCAACACTTCCCGCCGCTCCCACCACCGCCGGACCCCCTACGGCCCCTCGTTTCGGACCCGGCCGAGCGCCAGCTCATAAAGCTTGTCCAGCCTTTCGTAGACTCTGTCCATCCTCTCGTAGAGCTTGTCCACCCTCGCGTTGAGAGCCACGACCCAGGGGACGTCGCCCGCGAGCAGCTTCTTGACGTCGGAATCAACCCGCT
This sequence comes from Vicinamibacterales bacterium, assembly GCA_965215105.1. GTDB lineage: Bacteria > Acidobacteriota > Vicinamibacteria > Vicinamibacterales > UBA8438 > JAJEEA01. Next base: position 5,539,903 of record OZ244051.1, on the reverse strand, counting down.
TGACGTCGGCCTCCACCCGCTTGAAGTCGGACCTGAGCTCCTTGTGCGCCGTGTCGTTGTTCGTGATCTCGCGGCGCAGGAACCACGCGATGACGCCGAGCAGGACCACGATGACCCCGAGCAGCCACGCGACCGCGGCACCGAGCTCGATGGAGATGGAGGGGGCGGCGTTCGCCACCAACAGAACGGGGGTCATCCGAGTCACCAAGTCTTCACGCCTCACCGGCCGGCCACCATTCACCATACTACCGCATCACCCGCGGCTACCCCGATCCGTGCCGAGCGAGCCGGAAGCCGTCAGACGAGGTGCGCGGCCACCGCCGCCTCGTCCCACTCCAGCCCGACCCCGGGCACGTCGGGAATGTGCAGCTCCCCGCCCTTCACCGCGTAGGGCCGCTGCAGCACCGGGTCGGCCCAGCTCTGCCACTCGAGCCAGTGCGCGGTCTCGGTGACCCGCATCACGTGGGCCGCCACCTCGGGATAGAGGCGGGTCGACACAGGCACCCCCGCCGCCGCCGCGATGGCCGCCGCCTGCAGCCAGCCGGTCACGCCGCCGATGCGCATGAAGTCGGGCATCACGAAGTCGCACGCCCGCGCCTCGAGGGCGCGGTGGAGCGAGCGCGGGCCGTAGAAGTTCTCGCCGATCTGTATCGGGGTGTCGAGCTCGGCCGCGAGGCGCCGGCAGCCGTCGAGGTCGTCGTACACCACCGGCTCCTCGATCCAGGTCAGCCCGTGGCGGTCGAGGGCGTGGCAGCGCTCGAGGGCCTCGGCGAGGTCGAGCCCCTGGTTGAAGTCGATCATCAGGTGCATGTCGTCGCCGACGGCGCGCCGCACCGCGTCGAGGGCGGCGAGGTCGTCGCGGAAGCGCGCGCGTCCCATGCGCAGCTTCAGGCCCTCGAAGCCGCCCTCCTCGCGCAGGGCGACCGCCTCCTCGGCCGCCGCGGCGGGCTCGTGCAGCCACAGCCCGTTGCTGTTGTAGGCCCGGACCGGGGCGACCGAGCCGCCGAGCAGCACGCACAGCGGCCGGCCGGCGGCCTTCGCCAGGGCGTCCCACGCCGCCATGTCCACCGCCGACACCGCGATCGCCGACAACCCTTCGTAGCCGACGAAGTGCAGCGACTTGCGGCTCGTCTCGTAGAGGTCGACGGGGGCCACCGGCCGCCCCCGCAGCAGCTCGCCGAGGTCCTCGAGGGCGGGCACGAGGTAGCGCATCGCCTTGGGGATGTACGGCTCGAGGTAGCTGCGGCCGACGACGCCCTCCTCGGTCTCGAGGTCGACGAGCACCATCGGCCACTCGCGGATGGTGGCGATGCGGGCGACCACCGGGCGCTCGAGGGGCAGCAGGACCGGCCGGGCGGTGAGGCCGCGGATGGTCAGGCGGGGATTGACGGCGGTGTCGGACATTCCTCGGGAGACGATGCGCTAGTAGCGGAACAGGTAGGAGACCTTGCCGAAGAACGCCCGGTTCGTCCGCTGGTACGCCATCATCGGAAACAGCACGCTGTCGATCTTCATCCCGTCCCGGAAGCGGTCGTCGTAGCCCAGGAACAGGACCGTGCCCGCGTTGATGCGGTAGGTCATCAGCACGTTGTTGCCGACGGTCAGGTCCCAGGTGTTGTGCTCGAGGATGTGGCGCAGCAGCAGCCGGTCGGTGAACTGGTACGTCGTCCGCCCCCGGAGGATCTTCACGTCGTAGATCTCCGCGCCGCCCACGGGGTCGACGAAGCTGCTGAACACGGTCCGGAGCTCGGTGCGGAGCCGCGACGTCGGCTGCACGCGGAAGTTGACGTTCCCCGAGACCGACTGCCCCCGGTACGGATTGACCTCGTCGTAGAGGATGCCGTGGCCCCGGTTGTATCCCCCGAAGAGCGAGAACAGCCGCGAGCTGATGCCGCTGTAGAACCCGTAGCCGGTCTTCGTGAAGTCGACCTCCTGGAACCGCTCGAGGTCGTGGTTGACCATCCCCGTGAACGAGATGTTGTTCGTGAACGAGAAGCTCGCCATGCCCTGGATCTGCTCGTCCTGCAGCACCCCGGCGTGGTCGTAGAGGCGCAGGTAGGTCACCGACGGCCCCCAGGTGAGGATGGACGACTCGGGCCACCAGCGGTAGCCGACGTTGCCGCTCGTCTGGCGCAGGTCGACGCGAGGGAGGAACCCGGTCAGGGTCCGGAAGTCCGGATCGATGCTGCTGTAGGCGGCGCTGTAGCTGAGGTTGCGGCCCTCGCGCGAGAAGTCGGCCTCGATGGCCGGCCCCGACAGGGCCCCCATCTCTCCGTCCACCGTATCCGATCCCATGGCGAGGAAGTTCACGCGGTGGTTCCGCCCGAGCCGGAATCGGCCGTCCACGCCCGCCACCCGGTTGTGGTCCTCCCCGAACTCCCGGGCGGTCATGATGCCGCCGACGTAGGACTCGGTGTAGAGATCGTAGCGGGCGCGGCCGATCACCGTCTGGGACGCCGTCCCGGCCTGCGCACCCGCCGGATCCGCCAGGAGCCCGGCCGCCTCGTCGTCGGCCACCAGGACCCCGACGGTGGAACGGCCGACCTTCCCGGTGAGCTTGCCGCCGAAGAGGGGGTCGACGATGGTGCGGGTGTGGACGAGGGTCAGCGGCGTCGCGGTCTGGAAGATCTCCTGCCCCTCGAGGAAGAAGGGGCGCTGCTCGGGATAGAACAGCGCGAACCGCTGGTTGGTCTCCACCTGCGGGCGGTCCGACTCGATCTGCGAGAAGTCGGGGTTGTAGGTGAAATCCGCGGTCAGGTTGGGGGTGATCCCGTACTTGACGCCGAGCCCGAACGCGCCTTCCGGATCGTTGTCGGCGAACACCCCGTCGGCGGTGTCGAGCGACCCGGTGCGGAACCCCGTGACCTCGGGAAGGAACTCGAGGTTCCGGCTCGCCGACAGGTCGGACAGCCCCTCGAGCCGTCCGAACTGGGTGATCTGCCCCGCCACCCCCCGGGAGATCGGCGACCACGACTGCGCCTCGGACTTGCCCCGGATGATGCGGGTGATCTGGAACCCCCACCGGTGATCCACCCCGGCCCCGCGGGCCGGATAGCGGAGGCTCTTGAACGGAATCCGCATCTCCGCCACCCAGCCGTCGTCGACGATGCGGCCGGCGGTGTCGAACAGCGCGTTCCACGAGTCGTCGCCGCGGATGCCGAACTGCCCCGACACGCTGCTGCTGCTGCGCCCGCGCGAGCCGCCGCCCCCGCCGCGCCGCGCCGACGAGCTCGAGCTGGAGCGCGAGAAGCCGGTGCTGCCGTCGGCGTTGACGATCGAGTCGGACTGCACGCCGTAGCCGTTGACCTCGAACTGGTAGGCCCGCTGCTGGTCGAGGAACGTATCGAACAGCACCGACATGCGGTCGTCGCCGCGAATCTCCTCGCGGTCGGCGCGGTTGACCCGCATGATGCCGGGGTTCGAGTAGTGCGCGTAGAAGGCGAAGTACAGATGGTCGTTGTCGTAGGCCATCCACACCTCGGTGTCCTCCGAGCCGGGCGCCCCCTCGACCGGCGCGATCTGCACGAAGTCGGTGACGTGGGTCGCGGTCTCCCACACCGAGTCGTCGAGCCGGCCGTCGATCGCCGGGGGACTGGCGGTCCGCCTCAGCGTCACCGTCGGCCGCTCGAGGAGGCCGGGCGCGAAGCCGCCCCCGGCGGACCGCCGCGGCGGCGGCACGTCGCGGGTCCTCGGCGGACGCGCGCGGTCCGCGCCGGGCAGGGCGAGGGCGCCCGTCACCCCGTTCCCCGATCCGGCCGGCCCGCCCGCGGACAAGGGATCGACGCCGGCCCGGGCCGAGCGGCCGGGGGCAGGAGGCGGGCCCGGCGTGTTGCGCGGCGCCGGCGCCGTGCGCGACCCGACCCGCCCGGCCGGCGCCGCTTCGGCCGGAACGGCGCGGGCCTCGGCCGGCGCCCGTGCGTTCGGACGCCCGGCGACGAGCGCCTCGGGCGGCGGCGCGGCCCGGGAGAACCGCGGCGCGGTCCGGTACGACGGCGACGTGGATCGCGACCCCAGCCAGTCCGCGACCGCGGCGGCGACCCGGTCCTGCGTCTCGAACAGGTCCTGCCACGTGCCGTCGACCCGCGTGCTGAACGCGACGGCGCCGGACGCCACGTCGACGACCCGGGTCGTCACGCGGAGGCGGTCGCCGACCCGCTGCAGCGTGCCGTCGACGAGCCAGCTCACGCCCCGGTCGTGCCAGTCGGCCATCGCGCCCGGCCCGCGGGCCCCGGCCGCGCCCGGCGCGGCGCCGGGCCAGCCGCCCCCGCCCCAGGCCACGACCGACATCCCGACCCGCTGGACGTCGGCCGCGACGGTGTCGGCGATCCCCGCCCCGATCCAGTCGTCGGCGGGCTGCCGGCTGACGTTGGTGAACGGCACGACGGCGGCGACGGGCGGCTGCGCCGCGCCCGGGACCGCCGCCGAGACGCCCAGCAGCGCGAAACCGGCGGCGGCGGTGGCCATACGGGTGCGGCGGCCGGCGGAAGCACGTAGTCTCATGTGATGGAAGTGCCTGCAAGCGGCGAGCCGGGGTACGCAGACCTGCTCGGCGCGTAGCCTGCTATTCTAGCAAACTCGCGGGCGTCGGCCGGCCGTGGTAGAACCGCCCCCGGGCCCCTGCCGAGCTGTCGACACGGAAGCCTGTGCCGCGGAAGGCGCCGGCTCGTGCAGGGTCGGTCGGGCGCCGGCCGGAGCCGTCACGCGGCGGTTGACGAGCTGGCCGCCCCGGCAGGGCGCGCGGGCGCCGGCCCGGCGGACGGTCCCGACGCTGCGCATACCGCGGCCCCACGAACGGCATCGCCGTGCCTGTCCAACCTCCTCCGTCGGGCCCCCCGCTGGTCGCCCTGCTCGGCCCGACCAACACCGGCAAGACCCACCGCGCTGTCGAGCGATTGCTGGAGCACCGCACCGGCATGATCGGGCTCCCCCTGCGCCTCCTCGCCCGGGAGGTCTACGACACGCTGACGGTGCGGGCCGGCGAGCAGGCGGTGGCGCTGGTCACCGGGGAGGAGAAGCGGGTGCCGGCCGCCCCGCGCTACTGGGTGTGCACGGTCGAGGCGATGCCCCTCGACCGGGCCGTCGACTTCCTCGCCGTCGACGAGATTCAGCTCGCCGGCCACCCCGAGCGGGGGCACGTCTTCACCGACCGGCTGCTGCACGCCCGAGGCCGCCGCGAGACCTGGTTCCTGGGCTCGAACACGGTGAGGGGCATGGTGACGGCGCTGGTCCCCGACGTGACCGTCCGCAGCCACACCCGGCTCTCGACGCTGCGCCACCGGGGCCGCCTGAAGGTCGGCGGGCTGCCGCCGCGCACCGCCGTCGTCGCCTTCTCGATGGCCCGGGTCTACGACCTCGCGGAGCGGATGCGGGCGCGCCGCGGCGGCGCCGCGGTGGTGCTCGGCGCCCTGTCCCCGCGCGCGCGCAACGCCCAGGTCGCCCTCTACCAGAGCGGCGAGGTCGACTTCCTCGTGGCCACCGACGCCATCGGCATGGGGCTGAACCTCGACGTCGACCACGTCGCCTTCGCCGAGGTCACCAAGTTCGACGGCCGCACGAGCCGCCACCTCGACCTCGTCGAGCTCGGCCAGATCGCGGGCCGCGCCGGCCGGCACCTGAACGACGGCACCTTCGGGGCCCTCGCGCCGGGGGACGACCTCGCCCTGCGCGTGGTCCGGGCCGTCGAGAACCACCGCTTCCCCGCCGCCCGCAGCGTGATGTGGCGCAACCGCGAGCTCGACTTCTCGGGCCTCGACGCCCTCATCGCCTCGCTCCACCGGCGGCCGGGCCGGCCCGGGCTGCGCCTGGCGACCCGCGGCGCCGACCGCGACGCCCTGTGCGGCCTCGCCCTCGACCCCGTCGTCCGCGACCGCGCTCGGGACGAGCCGGGCGTCCGGCTGCTGTGGGACGTCTGCCAGATTCCCGACTACCGGCAGCTCGTGCTCGAGGACCACGCGGCGCTGCTCGGCGACGTCTTCCGCCAGTTGACGGGCCGGTCGGGCCGGCTCTCCCCCGACTGGCTCGCGGAGCGCATCGGCCGCCTCGACCAGACCGGCGGGGACGTCGACGACCTGTTGACGCGCCTCGCGTTCATCCGCACCTGGACGTACATCGCCCACCGCCCCACCTGGGTCGCCGACCCCGGCCACTGGCAGGCGCGCACGCGGGCCATCGAGGACCGGCTGAGCGACGCCCTGCACGAGCGGCTCGTGGAGCGGTTCGTGGACCCGCGGCGCAACACCCGCCGGGAGGCCCTTCTCCGGGACGACGGCGCGCTCCGCGACGACGGCCCGTTCGCGGTCCTCGCCCGGCTCGTGCCCGACGCGTCCCCCGCGTCGGCACGACCCGCGGGCTGGCTCGAGCAGCTCATCGACGCGCCGCACGAGGGCATCGAGATCGACGCGGGGGCGCGCATCCGCTTCGCGGGAAAGCTGGTCGGCCGGCTGGTGCAGGGGGCCGATCTCCTGCGCCCGAACGTGGTGCTGTCCGACGGGGTGACCACCTCGCGGGGCCTCCGGCAACGGGTCGAACGGCGCCTCGTGGCGGCGGCCCGCGACCTCGCGGGCGAGGTCCTCGCCCCGCTGTGGGCCGAGCGCCTCGGGGACCTGGGAGCGGCGGGGCGGGGCGTCGTCTACCAGCTCGAGCAGGGTCTGGGCACCGTCCTCGCCCGTGGCGCGCGCGCGCAGCTCCAGGCCCTGACCCCGGCCGAGCGCCGGCTCCTCGAACGGGCGGGCATCTGCCTGGGGCTGCACGTGGTCTATCTGCGGGGGGCGCTGAAGGCGGGGCCGATCGCGAGCCGCGCGGCACTGGCGGCGGCGTTCTGGGGCGCGGAGGCCGAGGCCGTCCACCCTCCGCCCTCGGCGGTGTCGATGCCGGCGGAGCCGGACCGGCCGGCCGCCCTCTACACCGCCGTCGGCTTCCCCGTCGCCGGCTCCCGCGCAGTCCGCGCGGACGTCCTCGAACGGCTCGTCCGCGAGCTCCGGCGCCTCGCCCGGCAGGGCCGGTTCGACCCCGCCGAACCGGTACGACGGCGGCTGTCCTGCCCTCGCGCCGACGTCCGGCCGGTGGTCGAGGCACTCGGCTACCGGGACGCCGGCGACGGCCACGTGATGCGCCCGCGGCCCCGCCGGCGACGGCCACCCGCGGCGTGAGGGGCGGACCCAGCGACCCAGCCGTAGCAGCCCGCCTCGGCGGCGTTCTCGCGCCGCCGAGACTCCCGGGGCGAAACGCGGAGCGCGGTGCGGCTCCACGCCCTTCTACCAGACACAAGCCCTTTTTCAGCAATGATTTAGAAGCTGCCAGGCGCCCACTGAGGTACAATGCGGGAGACGGGTGGATGGAACACGAATGAAGATCATCTCGGCGAAGATGCGCGGAGCACTGGTCGAAGCCGGCGCGAGCGACGAAACCGCCGAGGCGGCAGCGGCCGACATCGGCGAACTCGCCGGCGAGGTGCGGATCATCCGCCGGATGCTCGCGACCCTGCTCGCGGTGGTGGTCACCGGATTCGGCCTGCTTGGTGCCGCCGCCGTAGTGCAGGTCCTCCTGCGTCTGCCGTAACCGAGGACGGCAGACCCAAGTCGGAGAGCGGCGCGCCGTCAAGCGCCCATCGAGTGGTCGGCGCCTCACCCTGCCGACGTGCGAGCCTCTACCGCGCCGACTCCTGGTGCATCCGCACGCGGACGGCACCGCGGTCGGCCTTGATGCGCAGCACCGGGCCGCCGCCGTTGACGTCCCCGCGGAAGTTGCCGCCGCTCGACTCGAGGGTCGCCGGCAGGTCGCTCGAGAAGCCGGACCGGCGGGTGGTGGAGATGTCGACGGTCACCGAGCCGGCGGCGGCGAGCTCGACGTCGAGGTCGCCCCGGTCCATCTCGACCGCCGAGTCGCCCTCGACCGCGAGGTCGCGCAGGACCACGTCGCTGCGGTCGGCGTCCAGCCGCAGGTCGCCCCGTACCCCGTCCAGCACGACCTCCCGGGCGCGGTCGAGACCGATGGCGATCGACCCCGCGAGGCCGCTCGCCTGGAACCTCCCCCGATCGAGCTGGAGCGTCAGGGCCCCCTCGACGTCCCGGAGGTCGAGGTCGCTCCGGTCGAGGTCGAGCAGCAGCCGCCCTTCGAATCCCTCGAGGGTCGTCGCCGCCCGGTCGACCTCGAAGTCGAGGTCGAGCTCCCTCGGGACGCGGATCTCGTAGTGCACCCGCGGCAGCCGCCGGCTCCCGAACAGCCCGCCCCGCCGCGGCACCCCGCGGTAGTCGGTGCGGATGCGCACCGAGCGGCGATTGCCCCGCACCTCGATGGCGGTGCCGTCCACCGCCTCGCGCGCGTAGTCGTCGTCGACGCCCGAAGGCGGATCGATGCGGGCGACGATCTCGGCCGACGGGCGGTCCCACGACGTCAACCGCACGCTCCCCCGGTCGGTCTCCAGCGCGAGCCGGCTGCCGGCCTGGAACTCCATGGTCCGGCTGAACGTCCGTTCCTGGGCCTCGGCGGCCGTGGCGGACACGCCCAGCCCCACCGCCAGAAGCACTCGACAAGCATGCGGCATGGTCTCCTCCCAACTGCCTCCCGGGAATCGTCGCCACGGGAGTCTCGCGTCCGCGAAACTCCGAACGCGACCGCCAGGTCGCGCGGCGGCCTCCGACGGGCCGCCCGGCCGGCCCTCCGGGGTCCGCGCCGTTCCCCGTCGCGGACCGCCGGATGCGGAAACACCGTCTCCGGGAGATTATATGAGCCGAGCATGTCTACGACACCGCGCCCCGTCCTGTTCCCGGTCCGCCGCGCCGCCCGGTCTCGCCACCCGCGGCCCGCGCCCCCCGCCCGGCTGCTGCTGGCCGCGCTCCTGCTGCCCGGCGCGGGGCCGGCCGCGGCCGGCGAAGCCCGGCCCGGCGCCCAGGACCAGGGGACCGCGAGCCCGGCCGCGAGCGCGCCGTCGGAGCCGCGCGAACGCGGCGACGAGCTGCGCGTCTGGCTGGTGACGGCCGGTCCCGGCGACGCGGTCTGGGAGCACTACGGCCACAACGCCCTGCGGGTGCTGGACACCCGCACCGGACGCGACTTCTCCTACGACTGGGGCATCTTCGACTTCCGGCAGGCCGACTTCATGGCGCGCTTCCTGCAAGGCCGCATGCTCTACATGGTGGCGCGCCAGCGGACCGACATCGTGCTCGACTTCTACCGCGAGACCGACCGCGAGGTGGTCCTCCAGGAGCTGGACCTCACCGCGGCCGAGAAGGCGATGCTGCGCGACGCGGCGAACCGGAACGCCCTGCCGCGCAACCGCGACTTCACCTACCAGTACTTCCTCGACAACTGCTCGACGCGGATCCGGGACCTGCTCGACCGCGTGCTCGGCGGCGCGCTGAGCCGCGCGTTCGAGGGGCAGGCGACGGGCCTCAGCTACCGGCACCACACGCGCCGCCTCACGCAGGTCGATCCGCTCGTCTACACCGGGGCCGACCTTGCGCTCGGATCGCCCGCCGACCGGCCGATCTCGGCGTGGGAGGAGCTGTTCCTGCCACTGGCCCTGCGCGACCGCATTCGCGGGGTCCGCATCACCCGCGTCGGCGAGACCCGACCCCTCGTGCAGGCGGAAGAGGTCCTGTACTCGTCCACGCGCCCGGCCGAGCCGGCGGAGCCACCCGCGTGGCTCGGCCGCTATCTGACCCTGGGTCTGCTGCTCGGGGCCCTGTTCGCGGCGGCGGGCGCACCCCGGGTCCGGTCCTCGCGGGTCCTGCGTCGCGGCATCGTCGCCATCGCGGCCGGGTGGTCGCTCGCGGCCGGCGGGGCCGGGACGATCCTCGCCCTGCTGCTGGCCACGGACCACGTCTTTTCCTGGTGGAACGAGAACCTCTTCCTCTTCAATCCGCTGCCGCTGGGCCTCGCCGTCCTGCTGCCCCTCTCCACCCGGAGCGAGGCCTGGCGGGGACGCGCCCGCGCCCTCGCCGCCGCCGTCGCGGCCCTGGGGCTCGCCGGCCTCCTCTGGCAGCTCGCGCCGGCCTCGACCCAGCCCAACGCGACGTTCTTCGCCCTCGCCCTGCCCGCCCACCTCGGCATCGCGTGGAGCCTCCGCCAAGGCGCGGCGGCCGCCGCCGACGACGGGGGGCGAGGAGCACGACCGTCCGCTCGGAGCCCGCGGCTCATGACGCTCCCGGGCTCCGCTGCAGGACCCCCTCCCTGATCAGCCGCGTCACCAGGGTCAGCTTTCCCTCCGCATCCAGACAGTCGGGCAGGTCCTCGACCGCGAACTCGCCGGCCGTGGTCGCGAAGCGCAGCGCCGGCCATACGCCGACGGGCAGCCGGAGCTCGCGCCCGCAGAACCGGAGCAGGCACGCCCCGTCCTCCGTCACCGCCTCGGTGAGCAGCCCGGCCCGGCGCCGCACCCGCGAGCGGGGCGTCAGCGGGTCCCGGCCGAGCCGCTGGCCGAGCAGGTCGGTGAACAAGGGGACGTCGGTGGCCAGCACCTCGTCGGCGAAGCGGCGCCACACCGCCTCGGGGTCGAGCCGCGACCGCACGAGGGCCAGCTTCTCGCCGAACAGGCGCTCCCGCTCGGCGGCGGGGAACCCCTGGCCGGCGAAGCCGCGAGGGAGGTTCCGGCGCAGGGACTCCTCCTCGAGCGCCGCCGCGGTGACGCTCTCGACGAGGAACTCGGCCCAGGTGAACGCGGTGAGCCCGAGGGTGACGTGCAGCGACGACTCGCCCGTCGAACGGGCGGCGTGCATCAGGCCGCGCGGCAGGTAGACGGCGCTGCCGGGGCCGAGCTCGAACTCGTCGCTGACGTCGCCGGGCGGCGTGCCGGGCTCGAAGCGCTGGCCCCGGAGCGGCAGCCTCACCTTGGTGTCGTAGATCGTCCAGCGCTTCGTGCCGCTCACCTGCAGCACGAAGACGTCGTGGGTGTCCCAGTGGGGGGCGAACCCCTGCGCGTCGGGCGGGGTCAGGTACACGTTGGTCTGGACCCGCGACGAGAAGCGCCGCCCGAGGGCGACGCAGAGCCGCGCCAGGGCCGGCACCCGCTTGTGGAGCTGGTTGAAGACGACGGTCGCGCCGCCGTCGAAGAACCTCGCGACCTCGAGCGGATGCACCCGGCCGGCGTCGTTCGTGTACTCGCGGGACGGGACGTTGCCGTCGCCATCGCCGCGGACCAGGCTGATGTCGCGGTGACCGGCCGAGTGGGTGCCGAGCACGACGTCGAGGTCGGCCACCGAGAGCAGCCCGGCGTAGTAGGACGGCGCCTCGCGCGGGACGTGGAGGAGCCGCTGCTCGTAGTAGTCGCGCTCGAACTCCGCCGTCGGCAGCGGGTCGATGAGCCAGGCGTACCAGTCCCGGTCCGCGGCCCCGCCGCCGTCGGCCGGCGGTTCCGGCCGGGTGTGGTCCGTCCTCGTCATTTGGGCACTCCGTGCGATTGCAGCCGAATTGCCGCCGATGGCGCCGGGGTCGGGCCGGGGTCAGGTTCCCCGGGATCGGATCGCGAGTTGACAACCCCGGCATGCGCCACTACGATACTGAGACTCGTTTTCATTTTACAGACTCAGGAGAAACGTGATGCGGAACCCGGAAGATCGGAAGCTCGGCGCGGACACCCCGGAATCGCCGATGTCGCTGACCGACGACGACATCACCAGCGTGCGGGTCGACCGCCGCTCGTTTCTCTCGCGCGCGGTCGCGGCCGGCTCCGTCGCGGCGGCGGCGGCCCTGACCGCGGCGTGCCCCGGCGGGACCGACTCCGACGGGGGCGGTGACGCGGGCTCGCCCGCGACCGACTCCGACCAGGCCACCGATTCCGATCAGGCCACCGATTCCGATCAGGCCACCGACTCCGATCAGCAGGCGACCGACTCCGACCAGACGACCGACTCCGACGGCGCCCCCTAGGACGCGCTCGCAACGACCGCCCGCCCGAGCGGGGAGTTCGGTCCGCAGAGGGGCGCGGATTCCCGGAGGGTAGACGGGCGCCAAAGCGCACCCGAAGGAGAAGACGGCGGGCCGGGGCCGGCCGACCGGCGACGGCGCCGGCCCGCCTCTCGCGCGGGAACCAGCCGAAACCCCGGCCGCGGCGCAAGAGTCTGCGCCCTTAGTTTAGGACAGTGATCGAGTGCGCCGTGAAAGGCGCCATTTCTCAGCGGGTGCGAATCCCGCCCGGCAACTGTCGCTCCAGCCGGTAGCAGTCGGGGCGGACGATGGAGGCAACGACATCGGCTGAAGCACTCCGACGACAAAGGCCGCCTCGGGCGGTTCAGCGAGCACGCGGGCCGTAACGACGTGAACGCCGCGCAGGCCTCGAAACGTCTAATGCGGAAGCCGACCCGCCTCGATCACGGGGAAGGCTGCCAGCGGTCGGGAAGCGAGCGACGCGAGCACCGACCGGTTCCGCCGGGGTAATGGCGACGGCACGTGTGGAAGAGGGGAATGGACGCAACACGGGAAGCCCTGCCGGCGACGCGGCACGCGCCAACCGACAACCCGCGAGGGTCAGGTCGGGCCGGCCAGGGTGGCGGAGAGGCCCGCAGTACCGGGGAAGCCGGGCAACTCCGGCGGAGGGAAGGGGCCTTGGTTCGAGAGCAGCGCATCACGGAGGACGGGACATGGGGACTGGCGCGAGCCTAACAGCCTCAGAACGAGTTCAGCGACTCCAGACGGCGCTACATGCGAAAGCGAAGGAAGCTCCGGGCTTCCGGTTCTACTCGCTGAGCGACAAGGTGTGGCGCGACGACGTGCTCGTGGTCGCCTGGCAGGCCGTTCGTCGCAACGGCGGCACGGCCGGGGTAGACGGCGAGACGGTCGCGGACATCGAGACGTTCGGGGTGGAACGGTGGCTGGGAGCACTGGCGCGGGACCTGAAGGCGGGGACCTACCGGCCGCAAGCGGTGCGGCAGGTCCTCATCCCGAAGAAGCAGCGTGGGAAGTTTCGGCCGTTGGGCATTCCGTGTCTCCGGGACCGGGTGGCGCAGACGGCGGCGATGCTGGTGTTGTCGCCGATCTTCGAGGCCGACCTGCAACCGGAGCAATACGCCTATCGGCCGGGCCGGGACGCGCATGACGCGGTCAGACGCGTGCACCGGTTGCTGACGACGGGCCAGCGCGAGGTGGTGGACGGCGATTTGTCGGACTACTTCGGCCAAATCCCGCACGCCGAACTGCTCCGCTCCGTCGCGCGTCGCGTGAGCGACGGGCGGTTGCTGGGCTGGGTCAAGGCGTGGCTGGAGATGGCGGTGGAGGAGGACGACGGTCGAGGCGGTCGCCGCCGGACGAACCGGGCGCGTCGGGAGCGGAAGGGAACCCCGCAAGGGGCTCCGATATCGCCGCTGTTCAGCAACATCTACATGCGTCGCTTCATCCTGGGCTGGAAGGTGCTGGGCTACGCCCGGCGCTTCAAGGCGGAAATCGTCAACTACGCAGACGACTTCGCGGTTCTCGGCCGCGCGCCGGCAGCGGAGATGCTGGCGGCGGTGTCCGGGCTGCTGAAGCGTCTGAAGCTGCCGATGAACGCCGAGAAGACCCGTTGCTGCCGAGTGCCAGAGGAACCGCTAACGTTCCTCGGCTACCGGATTGGGCGCAATTATCGGCGGGACACGGGAGCAGCTTACATCGGCACCCGTCCAAGCCCGGCGAGCGTCCAGAGCATCTGCCGACGCCTGAGCGAGCTGACGACGCGGCGTAGCGGGCTCCTGTCGCCGGAGGTCGCGGTGGCGCGCCTGAACCGGTTGATGACCGGCTGGGCGAACTACTTCACCTTGGGGCAGGTCAGCCCGGCCTACGCAGCGGTCGACCGGCACGCAACGCGACGGCTGCGCCAGTGGCTCTGTCGCAAGCACAAGGTGCGGACCGGGAAAGAGATGCGCTTCCCGGCCGAGCGGCTCTGGCACGAGTACGGGCTCACGCGCCTTGCACCGCGCACGACAAGCTTTCCGTGGGCGAAGGCATGAATCTCGTCCGAGAGCCGGATGCGGGAAATCCGCACGTCCGGTTCGATGAGCGGCGACTGGAAACGGAGTCACGGCGGGGAGTGAGGCACCGGCGACGGGCGAAAGCCGCCGGGAACAGCTACCCCCACCGCCTACCGCCACCGCGCCAGTCGTCGACTCTACTATAAAGTTGCCAACTACACGCGGATGCAGCCCGTTTTCGCGGGCTCCTGCGCTTGGCACGTGGCAAGGTAATTCTCGTCACTGTCCTTAGGGCGGCGCGGACTCCTGGCGGGTTGGTTGGGCGCCAAGCGGAGCCCGTAGGCGACGATTGGCGGACTACCGTCGAACCAGCCGAAGACCCTGGCCGCCGCCTACCGTCCAGAGACCCGACCGGCCATGTCCCTGCGCAGGGCGATCTTCTGGATCCACCTGGCGGTCGGCGTCACCGCCGCCGTCGCGGTCCTCGTGATGGCGGTGACCGGCGTCCTCCTCACCTACCAGGCGCAGCTCGAGCGGTGGGCGCTTCGCGGCTATCGCGCCGACCCGGCGCCCGACGCCGCCTCGCTCACGCTCGACGAGCTGATCGCGCGCGCCGGCGGCGAGGCGCCGTCCGGCCTCGTCACGTCCGTGGTCTTGAGCAGCGATCCGCGGGAGCCCGCGGTCTTCGAGCTCGGCGACGGCGCCGCCGTCCACGTCGACCGCTTCACCGGCGAGCGGCGGGGCGACGGCGACACGCGGACGGGGCGCCTCCTCCGCGGCGTCATGTACGTCCACCGGTGGTTCGCCCTCGAGGGGGAGTACCGCATCGTCGGCCGGACGATCATGGCGACCGCCAACCTCGGCTTCCTCCTCCTGCTCGTGAGCGGGGTCTACCTGTGGTGGCCTTCGCGGGGAGGCCGCGCCGCGTGGAGGCAGGCGCTGTGGTTCCGACGGGGCCTCGGGGGACGGGCCCGCGACTTCAACTGGCACAACGTGATCGGCTTCTGGTCGGCGGTCCCGCTGGCGATCGTCGTCGCGAGCGGGGCCACCATCTCCTACCAATGGGCCGCCGACCTCGTCCACCGGCTGGCCGGCGACGCGCCGCCGTTCCAGCAGTCGCCGCAACAGTCGGCATCCGTGACGCGGGACGACCCGCCCGTCACGCCGGACCCGCCGGCACCGCCGGTCGAGCTGCGGGCGCTGGCCGCGAAGGCCGTCGCGGGGACGCCGGGATGGCGAACGATCACCATCAGCCTGCCCGAGTCGACTCGCGACCCCGTCGTGGTCGCGGTCGACCGCGGCAACGGCCGCCAGCCGTCGAAGAGCGAGGACCTGCTGTTCGACCGGGCCACCGGCGAGCTCGTCGGCCGCGGCGGCTACCCGACCTTCAGCCCCGGCTTCAAGGTCCGCCGCTGGCTGCGGTACGCGCACACCGGCGAGGTGTACGGCGTGGTCGGGCAGTCGATCGCCGGCACCGTGTCGCTGGGCGCCGCCGTCATGGTCTGGACCGGCGTCGCGATGAGCTGGCGCCGCTTCTTCGGCCCCGCCGGCCGAGGGTGACGGCCGGGCCATCACGTCCGCGCGCACGCTCGCCATGTGGTTGCGCGCCGGGTGCGAGAGCCCCGGGCCCCCGCGGCCGGCTCCCGGCGCGGCCCCACTCCGTGCCGCCCGCCCGTCAGATTGTCGAACAAGGAAGTCGCGGGCCTGCGAGGGGGGCATGCCCGCGCTTTGGCGGACACACCCCCGCAGGCCCGTCGAGACCCGATCGCGACGGCGCGATTGGCGCGCCGGAATCACGCCAGGTCGAAGCGGTCGAGGTTCATCACCTTGTTCCACGCGGCCACGAAGTCGCGCACGAACGCCGGCTGGGCGTCGTCGCAGGCGTAGACCTCGGCGATGGCGCGGAGCTGGGAGTTCGAGCCGAAGACGAGGTCGACGGCGGTGCCCGTCCACCTGACCTCGCCGGTCCCGCGGTCGCGCCCCTCGAACCCGTCGCCGTTCGCCTCCCAGGCGGTGCTCATGTCGAGCAGGTTGACGAAGAAGTCGTTGGTCAGCGCCCCCGGCCGCTTCGTGAAGACGCCCTGGTCGGACTGCCCCACGTTCGCGTTCAGGACGCGGAGGCCGCCCACGAGCACCGTCATCTCGGGCGCGCTCAGGGTCAGCAACTGCGCCCGGTCCACGAGCAGCGCTTCCGCGGCCTGCCGGTGCCCGTTCCCGAGGTAGTTGCGGAACCCGTCGGCGGTCGGCTCGAGCACCGCGAACGACTCCACGTCGGTCTGCTCCTGCACCGCGTCGGTGCGCCCCGGCGAGAAGGGCACCTCGACGTCGTGCCCGGCGCTCTTCGCGGCCTGCTCGACGGCGGCGCACCCGCCCAGCACGATCACGTCCGCCAGCGAGACCTTCTTGCCGCCGGCCTGCGCGCGGTTGAAGTCGCCCTGAATGCCCTCCAGGACGCCCAGCACCTTCGCCAGCTCGGCCGGCTGGTTCACCGCCCAGTCCTTCTGCGGGGCGAGGCGGATGCGCGCCCCGTTGGCGCCGCCCCGCTTGTCGCTGCCGCGGAACGTCGAGGCCGACGCCCACGCGGTCGAGACGAGCTGGGAGACCGTCAGCCCCGAGCCGAGGATCCGGCCCTTGAGGGCGGCGGCGTCCTCGGCGTCGATCAGCTCGTGGTCGACGGCGGGCACCGGGTCCTGCCACAGGAGCGGCTCGGCGGGGACCTCGGGGCCGAGGTAGCGCGAGACCGGCCCCATGTCGCGGTGGGTCAGCTTGAACCACGCGCGCGCGAAGGCGTCCGCGAACTCGTCGGGGTTCTCGTGGAAGCGCTTCGAGATCGGCGCGTAGATCGGGTCCATCCGCAGGGCGAGGTCCGTCGTCAGCATGACCGGGGGGTGCTTCCTCGACGCGTCGTGGGCGTCCGGCACCGTGCCCGCGCCCCCGCCGTTCGCCGGCACCCACTGGTGCGCCCCGGCGGGACTCTTCGTCAGCTCCCACTCGTAGCCGAACAGGGTGTCGAAGAAGCTGTCGTCCCAGGTGGTCGGGGTGGGCGTCCAGGTGCCCTCCAGCCCGCTCGTGATCGCGTCGCCGGCCTTGCCGCTGCCGAAGGCGTTCTTCCAGCCGAGGCCCTGCTCGGCGATGGCCGCGCCCTCGGGCTCGGGGCCGACGTGCGAGTCCGGGGCGGCGCCGTGGGTCTTGCCGAACGTGTGCCCGCCGGCGATGAGGGCCACCGTCTCCTCGTCGTTCATCGCCATCCGGCCGAACGTCTCGCGGATGTCCCGACCCGCGGCAACCGGGTCCGGCTCGCCGTTGGGCCCCTCGGGGTTCACGTAGATCAGGCCCATCTGCACCGCGCCGAACGGCTTGGCGAGGTCCCGGTCGCCGCTGTAGCGCTCGTCGCCGAGCCACTCGGTCTCGGAGCCCCAGTCGATGTCCTCCTCGGGCTCCCAGACGTCCTCGCGCCCGCCGGCGAAGCCGAACGTCTTCAGGCCCATCGACTCGATGGCGCAGTTGCCGGCGAGGATCATCAGGTCGGCCCACGAGAGCTTCCGGCCGTACTTCCGCTTGACCGGCCACAGCAGCCGGCGCGCCTTGTCTAGGTTCCCGTTGTCGGGCCAACTGTTGAGGGGCGCGAAGCGTTGCGTGCCCGAGGCGCCGCCGCCGCGGCCGTCGTGGATGCGGTAGGTGCCGGCGCTGTGCCACGCCATGCGGATGAACAGCGGACCGTAGTGGCCGTAGTCGGCCGGCCACCAGTCCTGCGACGTCGTCATCACCGCCTCGATGTCCTTCTTCACCGCGGCCAGGTCGAGCGACCTGAACGCCTCGGCATAGTCGAACGCCTCGCCCATCGGGTCGGACGCCGGCGAGCTCTGGTGGAGCACCTTCAGGTTCAGTTGATCCGGCCACCAGCGCAGGTTCGCGGCGGCGCCGGCCGCCGTGTGCATCACGGGGCACCGGCCCTGGCTCGCGGTCTTGTCCTCAGCCGTGTCGTGCATGTCCTTCAACCCTTTCTGTTCTCGATGGTTCCGTTCGTGGCCGCGCGCCCACGGCGGCAGCCGGGGCAGTACCCCCAGTAGACGACCTCGGCCTCGTCGATCGCGAAGCCGTGGTCGTCCGCGGCGGTCAGGCAGGGCGCCTCGCCCACGGTGCAGTCGACGTCGACCATGAGGCCGCAGGCGCGGCACACGAGGTGATGGTGATTGTCGCCGACGCGGTCCTCGTAGCGCGCGGGCGACCCCGCCGGCTGAATCCGGCGGGCGAGGCCCTTCTCGACCAGCGTTCCCAGCGTGTCGTACACCGCCTGGCGGGAAATCGACCCGATGCTCCCCCGCACGTCGTCGGCGAGCTCGTCGGCGGTGGCGTGCGAGTGGGTCGACACCGCCCGCAGCACGGCCAGCCGCTGGGCGGTGACCTGTACCCCGTGCCGCCTCAGGAGCCGCTTGGCGTCCTCGTTCACCACCCCCAGTGCATCACGTATTCTGGACAGAGTCAAGTATCAGGCTCGGTCGAGGATGCTCGCTGACCGGCGGGCCGCCGCCCGTGGTCGGCCTCAACGCCGGATGCGCAACGCGGCTGCGAAGGCGCGATCGAAGGTCCTGATGTCGCTCACGCCGCGGCGCCGGCAGCTCGCCAGATGACAGAGGTCCCGGGCTGCGAGGGCGGGAAACCGGGTGCACAGCCGCCAAGCCAGGTGGACGTCGTCGGCCTCCAGCGGCCAGACGTCGATTCCCGCCCGCACGACGAGGGCCATGGCCGAGTCCAACGTCGATTCCCGCTGGACGGGCAGATAAGCGTGCACCAGTTCCTGCAGGACCTCCGCCGAGGTGCACAGCGCCCGCCGACGGCTCGCCGCATCCGCGAAGAACTCGCGGGCCGGCTCGCGCAGCGGATGCGGCCGGCCGACCGCGTACATGACGACGTTGGTGTCGACGAAGGTCATTCCACCGCCGCCCCGCGCCCGCGCGACGCTCCGATCACCGCGACGTGCTGCTCCCAATCGGGTTCCGGCTCCGGGCCTTCCCGCGCGTCGCACGACGCGAAGAAGCGCTCGACGTCGGAACGCGACTCGAACCGTTCGGTCGACGACCGGCGATCGAGACGCTCGCTGGCCGCGGCCCGCAGCCACGCGCTCAACGACATCCCCTCGGTCCGCGCCTGATGCGCGAACCTGGCGTGATCGTCGTCCGGAATCAGCAGTTGCACTCTGGCCATCGCGCCACCTGGGTGCCTTTCATGCACATACACATCAAATATACACATCGATCCGGGTGGGATCAATCCGGCGGCCAACGTGAGGACCGGGTCGCCCATGAGGTCAGGGGCCGATGCGTGCTACGCTATAGGGTCGGACGGTGGGCCGCTAGCTCAACTGGTAGAGCAGCAGACTCTTAATCTGCGGGTTCGGGGTTCGAGTCCCTGGCGGCTCACCAACATAAACCCAGCACAATGCGAGCGCCGGGAGGGGAACGATGAGAAACCTCGGACATGCCGGCCTGCTCACCGCGCTGCTGCTCGCCGCGCCGCTCCCGGCGCCGGCGCAGCCGGCCGGGTCACAGGAGCAGGCGGCGGAGGCCGACGACGCGCCGCAGTTCGCGGAAGAGGTGACGGTCACCGTGACCGCCCGCAAGCGCGAGGAGAACGTCCAGGCGGTGCCGTTCTCGGTGGCGGCGCCGTCCGGGCAGGCCCTGCGCAACCGGGGGGCCGAGACCATCGAGGACGTCTCCGCCAACGTCGCCGGCTTCTCCGTCCAGAACCTCGGCCCCGGCCAGAGCCAGGTCGCGATGCGCGGCGTCTCGGCCGGCCAGATCGTGCGCGACCAGCCGGGGGTCAAGGAGCAGGTCGGCGTCTACCTCGACGAGTCGGTCGTCTCCATGTCGCTGTTCACGCCCGACCTCGACCTGTTCGACATGTCCCGGGTCGAGGTGCTGCGCGGCCCCCAGGGCACCCTGTTCGGGTCGGGCTCGCTGTCGGGCACGGTGCGCTACATCACCAACCAGCCGGTCCTCGGCGTCACCGAGGGGACGGGCGAGGTCGGCTTCAGCTCGCTCGCGGGGGGCGGGCTCGGCAACGACGCGAAGCTCGCGGTCAACGTGCCGCTGGGGACGGCGGCGGCGCTCCGCGTCGCCGCGTACAACACCGCCGTCGGCGGCTTCGTCGACGCGGTGCAGCCCGACCTGAGCGTCCGCGAGAACGTGGACGGCGGCCGGCGCGCCGGCACCCGCGTGGCGGTGCTCCTGCAGCCGAACGAGCGGCTCTCGTTCACCCCGCGGCTCGTCTACCAGGACGTCTCGATGAACGGCTGGAACCGGATGGACGCCTACAACATCCTCGCGAACCCGTTCACGACGACGCGGCCCGCGGTGTCGCTGGAGAACCGGCAGCAGTTCACCCAGATCGGCGAGCCCTACACGGACCGGTTCGTGCTCGGCGACCTGACCGCGGAGATCGACTTCGGCGACGTCGTGCTGACCCAGATCACCTCCGTCACCTACCGCGACGTCGAGGTGGTGCGCGACGCCTCGGCGCTGGGCGGCAGCGTCTCGTTCAGCCCGTTCGGCGCGCCGGAGGCGGGCTACACCCTCGACTTCCCCCTCGTCGACGCCACCACCGCCGAGGGCGTGACGCAGGAGATCCGACTCTCGGGCGGCGGCGAGCGGGTCGACTGGGTGTTCGGCTCCTTCTACGGGGCCTCCGAGCGCCGGTACGGGCAGAGCGCGTACGCGCGGGACTACGTGGCCGTCAACGGCCCCGCCGTCACCGACTTCCTGCGGGCGGTGACGGGGGTCCCGGACCTCGTCTGGTCGGGGTCGCGGCCGCTGGCCGGCCATCCCGACACCGAGGAGCTGTTCTTCTCCGACCTCGACTACGACTTCGAGCAGCTCGCCTTCTTCGGCGAGGCGTCGGTGGCCGTCACCGAGCGGCTCAGCCTGACCGGCGGCCTCCGCTGGTACGACTTCAACGAGGAGCGCACCCAGGCGTTCGACGGACTCTTCGCCGACCCCCTCGACAGCACCGGGACGACGTCGGCGAGCGGCGTCGCGCCGCGCCTCATCGCCAGCTTCGACGTGACCGACGAGACGCAGATCAACGCGCAGGTATCGAAGGGCTTCCGCCTCGGCGGCATCAACGACCCCCTCAACACCCCCATCTGCTCCGAGGCGGACCTCGCCACCTTCGGCGGCCGGGGCAACTGGGAGGACGAGGAGCTGTGGAACTACGAGGCGGGCGTCAAGTCGACGTTCCTCGGCGGCCGCGGCACGTTCAACGCCTCGGGCTTCTACATGGACATCCGCAACCTGCAGGCCACGGTCACCGCCGGCACCTGCTCGTCGCGCATCATCTTCAACGTGCCCGACGCGCGCAGCGCCGGGGTCGAGCTGGAGCTGGCCGCCCAGCCCGCCACGTTCTTCGACTTCGCGGTCTCGGCCAGCCTCGCCGACGCCCGGCTGCAGTCGACGATCACCTCGACCGACGCCGACGGCGCGGTCGGCGTGGTGTCGGGCATCGAGGCGGGCCGCCGTTTGCCCACCACCCCCCGCTTCCAGGCCGCCGCGGCGGCGACATGGCGCTGGCTCGCCGGCGGCGGCTGGGTCGGCTACGTCAGCGGGACCTTCCAGCACGCCGGCTCCCGCTACACGCAGGTCGGCGACCAGGCGGCGGGCTTCGGCTCGGTCGACCTGACGGCGCTGTCGCCGGCCCTGCGCCCCGGCGCGCACATCGGCGGTCCCCTGACGCAGGGCGCGTTCACCTTCGATCCGGAGCTGCCCGCCTACAACATCCTCAACACCCGCATCGGCTTCCTGAACGGCCGGTGGGACATCGCCTTCTTCGTCGACAACGTGACCGACGAGCTGGCCCTGCTCGCCCTCGACCAGGAGCGGGGCACGCTGGCCCGCGTCGGCTACCTGACGAACCGGCCGCGCAGCTTCGGCGTCAGCACCCGCATCGACTTCTGAGCGCTCGCGGGAGCCGCGCCTCGTCATCGGGAGCAGGCGAGCCGTTTCCTGCCGGCGGGGCGGGGAGCGGCGGCGCCGTCATCCACGCCGACTGCCGGGCAGGGTGTCGACCCGTCCCGACACCGGGCGGCGCCCGTCACTCGAGCGCGGGGCAGGTCCCCGGCGCGAACGGCGTGTCGGCGGCGTCGCCGGGACCGGCGAGTGCGCCGAACTGCAAGGCGTCCGTACGGGGCGCGGGAGATGCCCGGCACGGGTTCGTGCCTAGTGTCCGGTCCCTTAAATACGGACCACAATGAATGCACCCGGCCGACGATGCCGATGACCGTCCAAACACGTGGGTGGGCCGGAAAAACGGGCGTAGATCAGCGCAAGAATCATGGCACGAACTTGCGAGACGGCACACTAGAATATGTCAGTGACAGTTTGCCCCTCTGCCTCGCGCACCCTCCGCGAGAACCGCCGGACCATCCCGTCCCGCCGGCGCCCGCCGGGCTGCCTGCTGCTGGCCGTCGTCGCGGCCTGGCCTGCGATCGGCCTCGCACAGGGAACGGCGCGCGCCGCCGAGGCCGGGGAGGCCGAGTCGCCGGCGCGGCAGACGGCCGACGAAGCCCGGCCCGAGACCGGGGCCGCCGCACCCGACGCCGAGGCGCCGCGCAGCCGCCGCGAGGTCCTCCGGCGCCGCCGCGAGGCGAAGCGGGAGGAGCTGCAGCCCTACGTCGTCTCGCCCCTCGAGCGGCAGGTCCGGCGCCTGGAGACCCTGAGCCACGTGCGCCGGCTCTTCGCCAAGGGCTACGCGGGGTTCCGGCCGGTGCTCGGGGGCATGCCGTCGGGGTCGGGGCTCGTGGCGGGGGCGGGCTATATCGCCGGGGCCACGAGCGACACCCTGCAGGCGACCGCGAACGCCCGTCACTCCACGCGGCGCTTCGAGGCCTACGATGCCGGCCTGCGGTTCTTCCCCGAGGCACGCGGCGCCCGGCCGTTCACGGGCCGCCTCACCGCCCGCGTCAACGACTTCGGATCGCTGCGCTACTACGGCCTCGGCGGCGACACGCACCGCGACGACCGGATCTTCTACCGGCTCCGCGAGCGCGCGTTCGAGGCGGCGGCCGGCGCCCGCCTGGGTCCCGTCCTCCGGTTCGAGGGCGACCTGCGGTGGCTCGCCGCCGAGGTCGGTCCCGGCACCCGCGGCGAGAGCGCGGACCTCCGCTTCGGCCCCCGCGAGATGCCCGGCTTCGGCACCGCCACCGACTATGCCGTCTACGGCGGACGGGTGGAGCTGACGCTGCGGAACCGGGACGTGGTCCCGCACGTGGGCGTCGCGCTGACCGCCGCCGTCGAGCGCTACGACGACCGGACGGGCGACCGGTTCGACTTCACGCGCACGGTCGGCGAGGTGCAGGTGCACGTGCCCATCGGCTACCGGAACCGCATCCTCGCCCTGCGCGCGCGGACGTCGCACGCGGCCGGCCGCAACGGCGGCGCGACGCCGTTCTACCTCATGGAGACGCTCGGCGGGGCCGACACCCTCCGCGGCTTTCGCGAGTACCGCTTCCACGACGCGCGCAACCTGCTCCTCAACGCGGAGTACCGGTGGGAGGTGTGGACCTACCTCGACTTCGTGTTCTTCGGCGACTTCGGCAAGGTCTTCCCCGACGCGGGCGGCATGAGCCTCCGCGACCTCAGGTCGGGCTACGGTTTCGGCGTCCGCGGGCACGCGCCGGGCGGCACGGTGGTGCGCATCGACCTGGCGCGGAGCGACGAAGGGTTCCGGCTGCACGTCGGCTCGGGACCGAGCTTCTGAATCGAGGGCAATCACGATGACGATGCGCCGGCGCCTGATCGCGGGCCCCGCGGCGGCCGCCTGCCTGGCCGTTGCCGCCGCCGCGCAGCAGCCCAGGTTCTTCCCCGACGACCCGATCCGGGTCGACGACGGCCAGGTCGACGTCGCGGAGCGCCCGGCCGAGATCGCGCTGAGCGACGTCTTCGACCGGTTCGTGCACATCTTCGTCGACCCCGGCGCGAAGGAGCCGACCGAGGCGCAGAACGTCAACACCCTCGACGAGGTGCCGGACAACCCGTGGTTCACCAACCGCCACGGCGCCCGCCGCCGCTCCCTCGCCGAGCTGCGGCGCGGGGCGAACGCCACCGACGGCCCCGACCTGGGCACGCCGTGGCGCGTCTTCCAGAGCAAGATCGGCGGCGTGACGCCCGGGTTCCAGATTCTCGACGGCCGCGGCGACCGGTACCTCGTCAAGTTCGACCCGCCCGGCAGCCCCGAGCTCAGCAGCGCGGCCGAGATCATCGGCACGAAGCTGTTCCACGCCATCGGCTACCACACGCCCGAGAACCACGTCGTCCGGGTCGATCCCGAGTCCGGGTTCGCGGTCGAGCCGGGCACGACACTGGCCGACGAGTTCGACAACGAGGTGCCGCTGACGCCCGGGCTGCTCCGCCGGCTGCTCCGGCGCTTCCCCCGGCTGCCCGACGGGCGCATCCGCGTGGCCGCGAGCAAGTACATCGAGGGGCGGCCGCTCGGGCCGTTCCGCTACTACGGCACCCGCAGCGACGACCCGAACGACGTCGTTCCCCACGAGCACCGCCGCGAGCTGCGCGGGCTCCGGCTGTTCGCGGCGTGGACCAACCACGACGACACGCGCGCCCAGAACACGCTGGACAGTTGGGTCGAGGTGGACGGGCGGCGGTTCGTCCGCCACCACCTGATCGACTTCGGCTCGGCGTTCGGCAGCGCCGGCTTCGACGTGCAGCCTCCCGACCTCGGCTTCCAGTACTGGCTGGACCTCGACGAGGTGAGGCGGAACGCCCTCGGCTTCGGCCTGCGGACGCCGGCCTACCGCCGCGTCGACTGGCCGGACCTTCGCGAGTACGGGGCGGTCGGCCGCTGGGAGGCGAAGTCGTACGACCCGGCCGCGTGGCGCAGCGACTACCCGAACCCGGCGTTCGTGCGGATGACCGACCGCGACGCGTTCTGGGCCGCGAAGATCATCATGCGGTTCACCCCCGAGGAGCTCCGCGCCATCGTCGAGACGGGCGAGTTCAGCGACCCGCGCCACGCCGACTATTTCCTCGACGTGCTCGTCGAGCGCCAGCGCAAGACCGGCTGGGAATACCTGAACCGCGTGAACCCCATCGACGAGTTCGAGGTGGCGGACGGCCGCCTCCGGTTCGCGAACCTGTCGGAACGCCACGGCTTCGCGGCGCCGGGGGCGGTCTACCACGTGCGGTGGTTCCGGTACGACAACGGGTCGGACCGCGCGGAGGCCCTCGGGGAGCCGCGCGAATCGACCGCGCCCGAGGCGCCGCTGCCCCGGGCGCCCGTGGGCCGAGCGGGAGCCGACCACTTCCTGCTGGCCGAGATCCACACCCGGCACGACGACCACCCCCGCTGGAACCGGCGCGTGGGCGTCTATCTGCGGCCCGCGGCCGGCACGTTCGAGGTCGTCGGCATCGAGCGCGAGTCCGATCCGGCCGCCATCGGAAGGTAGGTCGTCACCGCGCCGTTCCATGGCGCCGCCGCCTACGGCAGCGTCAGGGCCAGCAGCTCGGCCGGCTCGCCGCGGGCGCTCACGGCCATCGCGATGTACTGCCTGCCGTCGACCGTGTAGGTCATCGGCACCCCGCTCTGCCGCTTGGGCAGCTCCATCTCCCAGACCGTCTCGCCCGTCTGCTTGTCGTAGGCGTAGAACATCTGCCCGCCCGCCCACGTCGGGGTGGCGAAGAGGCCGCCGCCCTCGCCGGCGAAGACCAGCGTCTTCGTGACGAGGATGCCGCTCCGCTCGGGCTTGCCGGTGCGCGGGATGTCGATGCCGCTCAGGGCCGGATGGTTCGCGACGCAGTCCGGGGTGTCGCCGTTCGGGATCATCCAGAGGTGGTCGCCGGTGTTCAGGTCGATGGCGGTGATGCGCCCCCAGGGCGGCTTGATGAGGGGCAGGCCGAGGGGGCCGATCTCGCCGCACCCCTGCGGCAGGGCGGGCCCGCGGCGCCGCCCGCCCCCGCCGACGAAGTCCATGGTCGACCGGTCGGGGTCGTTCACGAGCCCCGCGACGGTGGGGTTGGTGACCGAGGCCACGTAGAGAATGCCCGTCTCGGCGTCCACCGCGCCCCCCTGCCAGTTGGCGCCGCCGGTCATCTGCGGCAGCATCAGGAGGGCGCGCCGGCCGTCCTGCCCCGCGAGGATCGGCGGCGTGTAGATGGGGCCCATCAGGTACTCGGACGCGATGCGCCGCGCCTCGGCGGCGAGCTCGGGGGTGAAGTCGATGAGGTCGTCGTTCGACACCCCCTGGCGGTCGAACGGGGCGGGCCGGGTCGGGAACGGCTGGGTCGCCGCCGCCTGCTCGCCGGGCACCGTCGACGCGGGCACCGGGCGCTCCTCGATGGGCCACACCGGCTCGCCGGTGACGCGGTCGAACACGTAGGTGAACGCCTGCTTGGTCACCTGCGCCACCGCCTTGATCTCGCGGCCGTCCACGGTGATGTCGACGAGGGCGGGCGGGGTCGGGATGTCGTAGTCCCAGATGCCGTGGTGGATGAGCTGGTAGTGCCAGACCCGCTCGCCGGTCCGCGCGTCGAGGCACACCAGGCTCTCGGCGAACAGGTTGTCGCCGGGCCGGTGGCCGCCGTAGAGGTCGTTGGTGGGGGTCTCGACGGGCAGGTACACGTAGCCCAGCTCCTGGTCGGCCGACATCGGGGCCCACACCCCGGTGTTGCCGCTGTAGCGCCACGAGTCGTTCTCCCACGTCTCGTTGCCGAACTCGCCGGGCTGGGGGATGGTGTGGAAGATCCAGAGCTGCTCGCCGGTGCGCACGTCGAAGCCGCGCACGAAGCCGGCCGGAAACTCCGGCGCGGGGGCGGTGGCGCGCAGCGCCGCGCCGACCACGACGACGTCGCCGACGACCATGGCGGGCGAGTTGAGGCCGATCTGGCCGTTCTCCACCGCCGGGCGGTCGAGCCCGTCGAAGATGCCGTCGTAGAGGTCGACCACGCCGTCCTCGCCGAAGCCGGGGACGGGATAGCCGGTCTCGGCGTCCAGCGCCACGAGGTGATAGCCCCGGGTGACGTGGATGACGCGCGCGTCCTCCCCGTCCGTCCAGTACGCCACCCCCCGGCCCGAGCTCGCCCGCACCGGGGCGGCGTCGCCGCGCTCGCCCTCGTCGAGGCGGTACATCCACAGCGTCTCGCCGGTGGCGCCGTCGATGGCCACCGCGTTCCGCCGCCAGCCCGCGGTCGTGTAGAGCACCCCCCCGACGGCGAGCGGCGTCGCCTGGTAGTTGAAGTCGGTGCGCGGGCCGAAGTTGTCCGACCGCCAGCGCCACGCGACGTCGAGGTCGGCGACGCTGGCGCGGTCGATCTGGTCGAGGGCCGAGTACTTGGTGCTGCCCGAGTCTCCCCCGTAGTACCGCCACTCGCCGTCCCGCATGCCCTGCTGCGCGGAAGCGGCGACCGCCGTGACGAGGAAGACGGCGGCAACCGCGAGGCTCCTCCGGATACACCGATTCATCCGTATCGACATGGAGTACTCCTGTTCTCCTCGGCGCGGGTCAGCGCCGGATCCGGTCAACGCGATGCGGCGGCACACGATTGCGTGATACCGTGAGGTTGGCATGGACAACACAACGCTCGAGACGCTGGAAGCGTTCGCAGTCAGGGTCGAACGTGCCGCCGACCTCACCGACCGACGCGCCCGCGATGCCGACCGAGTTTCCCGATGGACGGTCGGGATTGCCTTCGCCCTGGGCGGAGCAATCCTGTCGGCTGTCATCGCGCTGGTCTACCAGGTCGCCGCCCTCGCCGGCCAAGTACAAGCCCTGGCCTCTCTCCCCTGACGCCGAGTTGGCGGCCCGCGAGCAACGCAACCTCCAGCACCGGCTCCGAGCCACCAAGCCACACCATTACCGCCACCCTCGGGGCCGTCGAGTCGAAGGAGGCACCCGTCTCCTCCGACAGCGCGGCGTACGCGGACTTCCCCCCGTGACACGCCGGCGGCGGCGCAGGGTCAATTCTCGTACACGGGCCCGTCGACCGTGCGGTGTGAAAGGTACTGCCACTGGCCGTCCCGCTGCGCGTAGACGCGGACGTACCAAAAGCTGAAGCTGCGTTGCGCCTCCGGGGGGCCGCCGCTGCGGGCGCGCAGCCGTCCCATGGTGATGGCGACGTCGCCGTGCACCTCGACCTGCTGCGAATCGACCTCCCTGAGCGAGTAGCGGCCGGACAGCGAGTCGAGCCACTCCTGCTTCCGGTCGACGCCGAGGACGGCCCCGCCCGTGGTCCAGCCGTCGCCATGCGTATAGGTGAAGTCATCGGCGCAGACTTCGTCGAGGAAGGCGACGTCGCCTCGCAGCACCGCTTCCTCGATCCGCTTCTCGAGCGCGAGCACTTCTTCCGCCACGTCGGACTCCTCCCCGGGAATCGCCGGCGCCTCGGCCGACGCGCCGGCAATCGCGAGCGCCTCGGCCGCCCCGGCCGGCGCGGCGGGCAACGCGCTCGTCTCGCCCGCAACGTCCCGCGAGGCGGGAACCGCGCTCGCCTCGGCCTGCGCGCCCGCCACGGGGACCGCGGGCGCCGCGGCCGGCCCCTCGTCGGGCAGCGCAAAGACGTAGAGCGCGTTCCCGCTGCCCGGGTGGCGCACGTCCGGCGCGAGGTTGCGGGGCATCAGCCGCGGGCTGCCGCCGCCGAGGCCCGTCGACACCGCGACGTACTGCCGGCCGCCGGCCCGGAAGCTGATGGGGAAGCCCTGCACCGACGTCCCGAGGCGGGCCCGCCACAGCTCCTCGCCGGTCTCGACGTCGAACGCCCGGAAGCGGCGGTCGAGGTCGCCCGCGAAGGCCAGCCCGCCCGCCGTGGTCAGCACCCCGGTGAGGAACGTCGGCCGCTGCTCGACGCTCCAGACCTCTTCCAGCGTCTCGGCGTCGTAGGCGGCGAGCTTGCCGAGGTTGCCGCCGGTGCCGGGCATCTCGTGGAACGGCCGCGAGCTCATCCCGACGCCGCCCGAGCCCAGCTCGAACGCGACCTCGCGGGCGGCCAGCTCCATGCACGACTGCGCCAGCGGCAGCACCAGCAGCCCCGACCCCGGGTGGTAGCTCATCGGGTGCCAGTTCTTGCCGCCGGCGGTGCTCGGGCAGGCCGGCACGAGCTGCTCGAACTCGGCGTCGATGATGTCCTGCCGGTAGGTGACGGCGCCGGTGTCGGGATCGATGTGCTCGAACACGTTCTGGTACACCGTCTCCTTGTGCCCGAGGAACGCGCCGGTCTCCCGGTCCAGCTTCCACAGGATGCCGTGCTTGCCGGCGCTGAAGACGGCCTTGCGCCCCCCGACGTCGACGAGCACCCGCTCGTACACCTCGTCGAGGTCGAGGGTCTCGCCCGGCACGTGCTGGAAGTGCCACGCGAGGTCCCCGTCGCCGGGCCGCAGGGCGACGGTCGAGTTGGTGTAGAGGGCGGGGTCGTCCACCGTCATGCCGCGGCTCCGCGCGACCCACGGCTTGGCCTGCGCCACCCCGAAGTAGACGAGGTCGAGGCCGGGGTCGTAGCTGCCGGTGATCCACGTGTCGCCGCCCCCGCGCAGGAAGTCCGGTACGTCGGCCCAGGTGTTGCCGCCCGGCTCGTCGGAGCGGGCGACGGTGTTGAAGCGCCAGAGCCGCTCGCCGGTGGTCGCGTCGTAGCCGCTGATGAAGCAGCTCTCGAGCGTGTAGCGGTCGCAGCCGCTCAGCCCCTGCACGAGGGTGCCGCCCGCCACCACCGGCCCGCTCGTGTTGCGGAAGCCCTCCGTGTGATCGGCGATCACGGTGTCCCACACCCGCTCGCCGGTGCGGGCGTCGAGCGCTATCAGGCGCGCGTCGGGCGTGGCCATGAACAGGTTGTCACCGTAGATGGCGAGGTTGCGGCTCATGCCCGAGTAGCCGGTCGTCGCCACCTCCACCTCGTGCTCCCACACGAGGTCGCCGGTGGCGGCGTCGAGGGCCTGCACCACCGGGCCGATGCCCGCGAGGAACATCACGCCGTCGTGCACGATCGGCGAGGGCGCGTTCCACCCGCCCTCGTTCATCGCCCACACCCACGCCAGCTCCAGCCCGCCGACGTTCGACCGGTCGACGTCGGCGAGGGGGCTGTAGCTCCAGGCCTCGTAGTTGCGCCGGATCATCAGCCAGTCGCCGTCGTCGGGGTCCCGCAGCATCTCGCCGGTGACCGGCCGGTAGTCCGCGACCGTCCCGGACAGGGTGACGCCGCCGCTCTCCGGCGCCGGGGACGCGCCCGCCGCCGCGGTCGGGGAGGCCGACGGCGCCCCGCCAGCCGCCGCCGCCGACGCGGCCGACGCCGCCGCGCCGCCGGCCGTCGCGGGGGCAGCCGGAGACCCGCCGCCGGCGAGGGTCCCGATGGCGACGTCCGCGGTCGCGGTGAGGACCGCGCCGCCGGCCGGCGCGCCGTTCGCCTCGAGCAGGTACGCCACGACGTCGACGTACTCCTCGTCCGTCAGCGAGCCCTCCTCGCCGGGCGGCATCGACCCGCTGACGCGGACGAAGAGATCGCCCGGACTCAGGTCCGCCCAGAACCGCAGGAAGCTATCGCCCGCGAGCTGCGGCGCCTCGAAGCTGCCCTGCAGGTTGGCCTGGTGGCAGACGGCGCACTCGCGCTCGTAGACGGCGCGGCCCGACGCGGCCTGCGCCGCCGTATAGACGCCGGCCTCCGGCGCCTGAGCGCCGCCGACGCCGGGGGTCAGGAACATCGCCGCCAACCCCGTCACCGCCGCCAACCCCCGTCGCGCGTATGCGTTCCGTGAACGGTTCATCACCACCTCGCTTGAGAAACGCGCCGAGCGCAGCCGGACCATTATCGCCTCTCCGGTCCTGCAACCTCCACGAGGGATCATGGCGTACTGAAGCCCGAGGCCGAGGGAAAGCAGGTTGGGGGGGCTCTCGTCCGGCTGGTGGCGAATGTCCCGGGGGATGTCGACGGCATTGGATGCCATTGTCAGTACGGCCAGAGGTCTTTGGCGGGCCGCGGGCCGCGGGCACGATGGTACCACCCGACGCGCGCGGCCCGACGTCACCGGCACTCGCGCCACCGGCCGGGCTGGTCGGTTCACGTCGCCGCCGGCCGCCGGCGGGGCCGGTCGGTCCACGTCGCCGCCGGTCAGGCTGGTCGGTTCACGTCGATCGGTCGATAGACAGCTCGATGTCGCACATCGCGCGGCCGGTCTTCTCGAGCGACGGGGGGTCCGCCCACGCTACCCTCATCACTTCGGGCATCGAGACACCGCGGAGCCCGGCCCCGCGCACCGCCCTCGCAACGCGGGGAGTCGACCGCCGCAGTCCATCCCCGACCCGGCGCCTGGCGGCGACGGTCCGCCGGGCGGCACCCGCCATCCCGGTCGCCATCTCCCTCGCTGCCGCGGCGTGCGGGGCCGCGCGCGCGGGCGCACCCGTGCCGCGTCCGTTTCCCACGACGTCCCCGGCCGTGGTCGCGACCGGCGCCGCCGCCCGTGCCGCGCCGCCGGGGCGATGGAGCGGCGCCGACTTCCCCCGGTACCTCGCCCTGGTCGAGGAGGTCGAGACCGGCGGAGACTGCCTCGCCAGGCCCGCCGGCGGGTCGGCCCTCGGCTGCTATCAGATGACCCGCGCCGCCCTCGTGGACGCCGGATTCAAGGACGCCGCCGGCCACTGGCGGGACAACCCGTGGGGCATCGACTCCGACGACGAGTTCCGGAGAAACCGCCGCGCGCAGGATGCGGCCATGCTGCGGTACACTGCCGGGAACTGGCTCAGGCTGGAGCCCTGCGTGCGGGACCTGATCGGCAGGACGGTCGGCGGGGTCGCCCTCGACCAGGCCGCCCTGGTGGCCGGCGCGCACCTCCTCGGCGCGACCGGCGTCGTCCGTTTCGTGCGCTGCGGGTTGCACGCGCGCTGCCTCTCGCGGGACGTCGCGGCGGGGAACGGCGGCCGCGACAACCTTCACGCGTCCGCCCTCCGGCGCATGCAGGCCGCGCGCGGCCTGCGCGTGCTGGCGCCGTCGGGGGGCACGGGCTCCCGGTGCGGGCTGCGGGGTTAGGATATGAAGTCGATCGCTGCACCGGCCGACGGAGCCGAGTCCGGCGGGGGGTACTCGGGCTCGGCCGCAACCGGGATCGGCCGGCGCAGGTGACAGTCAATGCGGGTGTGGCGCATCACGTCGGGGCTTCTCGTCGCGGCCTTCTTCGCCGCATCGACGGCGGCGGCCCAGCCCCCGGGCGGGGACGCCGCGGCCGGACGCCGACAGGCCGGTGCTCGTCCTGCCCTTCGTCAACCTGACCGGCGATCCGGCCGACGACTGGATCGGCGCAGGGGTCGCCGAGGCGCTGGCGGCCGGGCTCCCGGCGGGGACGGCGATCGTCGCGCGGCGGGGCCTCCCCTCGGCCGCGGACGCGCCGGCGGATGCGCCGGTCCCGGTCGACGAGGCCGTCGGCGTGGGCCGCGCCCTCGACGCGCGGTTCGTGCTCGTGGGCGCCTACCAGCGGTTCGGCAGCCGGCTCCGCATCACCGCCCGGGTCGTGTCGGCGGCGGGCGGCGAGGTCGTCCGCTCCGCGATCGTCGACGGCGCGGCGCACGATCTGTTCGACCTGCAGGACCGTGTGCTGCGCGCGCTGTCGAGCCCGGCGATGCCGACCGCCACGACGCCGGTCGCGGCGCCGGCCCCGCGGAACGTCGGCGATGTCGGGACACCACCTGCGGCGGCGCCCGTTGCGCGCGCGCCGGCCCCTCTGCCCGCGGTGGCGGCGTCGGCGCCGGCGGTCGCGCCCGGCGCCGTCGCGCCCGGCGGCTTCGCGGCAAGCAGTGCCGCGGCCCTCGCGCCGCTCATCGACGGACCGCCGGCCCCCGTCGCGCCCGAGGTGATGACGCGCGACGAAGACGGCGGCGCCACCGTCCGCGCGATCCGCCTCGACGGCGGCCTCCGCCTCGACGGGGTGCTCGACGAGCCGGTCTACGAGACGGTGCCCCCGATCACCGGGTTCATCCAGCAACTGCCCGACCCCGGCGCGCCCGCCACCGAGCGGACCGAGGCGTGGATCACGTTCGACGAGACCAACGTCTACGTCTCGGCCCGGGTCTGGGACTCGGCCCCCGAGAGCCGGTGGGTCGCCAACGAGATGCGCCGCGACACCACCCAGCTCCGCCAGAACGACACCTTCACCGCCTTCTTCGACACGTTCTACGACCGCCGCAACGGCTTCAACTTCTACACCAACCCCCTGGGGGCGCGCTCGGACTCGCAGTTCACCAACGAGGGGAACCCGAACAACGACTGGAACCCGGTGTGGGACGTGCGGACGGGCCGCTTCGCCGGCGGCTGGACGGTGGAGATGGAGATCCCGTTCAAGACCCTCCCTACCGCTCCGAGCCGCCCCACGTCTGGGGCATCCAGCTCCGCCGGGCCATCCGGCGCAAGAACGAGTGGGTCTACCTGACCCGGCTGCCCATCTCGGCCGGCGGGGGCAGCGGCGCCGCGGGCATCTTCCGCGTCTCGGCCGCCGGCACCCTCGTCGGCCTCGAGCCGCCCCCGGCGAGCCGCAACATCGAGGTCCAAGCCGTGCGGCATCGGGGGCATCTCGACCGACCTCACCGCGGACCCGGTGGTGAGCAACGAAGGAAGCGGCAACGGGGGCATCGACGTCAAGTACGGCATCACCCAGAACCTGACCGCCGACTTCACGTACAACACCGACTTCGCGCAGGTGGAGGTGGACGAGCGTCAGGTCAACCTGACCCGCTTCCCGCTGTTCTTCCCGGAGAAGCGCGAGTTCTTCCTCAAGGGGCGGGGCATCTTCGGCTTCGCGCGGGGCGGCGTCACCCGCCGGCCGGGCGGCCCCGGCGGGGCGACCGGCGGCGTCTTCGGCGACGTGAACGTGCCGCAGCTCTTCTACAGCCGCAAGATCGGGCTCGAGCAGGGCCGCGTGGTGCCCATCATCGGGGGCGCGCGGGTGACGGGGAAGGTCGGTCAGTTCGACGTCGGGGCGCTGAACATCCACACCGACGACGAGATGGTGTCCGCCTCGGATCCGACCAACTTCACGGTGGTGCGCCTGCGGCGCGACATCCTGCGCCGCAGCTCCGTCGGCGGGATGTTCACCAACCGGTCGGTGTCGCGGGTGGCCCCCGGAGAGGCCAGCCAGGCCTACGGCGTCGACGGCACCTTCGCGTTCCACGACAACGTCAGCTTCGTCAGCTACTTCGCGCGGACCCGAGTGCCGAGCCCCGAGTACGAGGGCAGGGACACGAGCTACCAGGCGAAGTTCGAGTACCAGGCCGACCGCTACGGCCTGCAGGCGGACCATCTGCTGGTCGAGGACAACTTCTTCCCCGAGGTGGGCTTCCTCCGGCGCGACAACTTCCGCCGCACCTTCGTGTCGGGCCGGTTCAGCCCCCGGCCCGAGATGGCGAGCGTCCGGCAGTTCAGCCTGGAGGGGCACGTCGACTACTATCCTGACCGCCGACGTCAACCACCTCGAGACCCGCCAGCGCCTCGTGACGTTCCAGACCGAGTTCGAGTCGAGCGACCGGCTGTCGTTCACCGCCACCGACAACCACGAGCTGCTGGTCGAGCCGTTCACGCCGCCCGGAGCCGACTTCACGATCCCGGTCGGCGTCTACGGCTTCGCCGACTACCAGGTGGCCTACGCCATCGGGCAGCAGCGGCGGGTCAACGGTCAGGTGGCGCTGAGGCGGGGCGACTACTTCGGGGGCGGGCTGACGAGCCTCGAGCTGAGCCAGGGGCGCATCGGGGTGCTGCCGCAGATGTCGGTCGAGCCGATCGTCTCGTTCAACTGGATCGACACGCCGTACGGCGAGTTCCAGTCGAACCTGGCCGTGACCCGGGTGAACTACGCGTTCAACCCGCGGATGTTCTTCAGCGGCCTGCTGCAGTACAACTCGGCCGACAACTCGTTCAGCAGCAACCTGCGGCTGCGGTGGGAGTACAGCCCGGGGAGCGAGCTGTTCGTGGTCTACACCGACGACCGCGACGTCACCAACGGGTTCCGCCCCGACCGCGGCCTCGACCTGCGCAACCGCGGCTTCGTGGTCAAGTTCAACCGCCTGTTCCGGTTCTGAAGCCGCCAGCCGGCGGCGGGGGGGCCCGCGAGCCGAGGGCTTCCTCCGACGGCTCCACCCGCGCCGCGCCGGCGGGTCTCGACGCGGCGTCGCCTCCAGACGAAACGACAGGGTCGGGCCGAAGGCCTTGCCGGCGGGGACAGTCGCCGGCAATCGCCGGCGCCGCGCCGCTCCCGACGGGGGATGCAGAAGGGATGAAGGGTGGCGCGCCCGGAGGGATTTGAACCCCCGACCTACGGGTTCGAAGCCCGGCGCTCTATCCATCTGAGCTACGGGCGCGCACTTGGAATCCTGCATGTCGGCGACGTCCGCCCCCATGCGGCCAGTCCCGCCGCGAACGAGCCTCGAATAGCATACACCGGTTTCCGCGCTGCCAGAGGCGCCGTCATGAGAGCCCCCGCGTCCGACGTCCGGGGCATCCTCGCGGAGCTGGGAGGCCTCCCGCAGGCCGGTCCGCTCGACGAGGCGCTGCCGGCCTGCGGCCCGGCGCCCCGCAGCGGCTCGATGCTGCTCCGCCGCTCGCGCGTGTTGCCGCCCTTCGCGATGCACGTCAAGCCCGTGGGGGTTCCTCAACCGGATTACGGGGCGCGCCATGTCGCGGCGCTCGTGCTGATTGTCGAGCCGGGGCGCCGGCATCGTGTGGACCCCCAACTGGTGGCGAAGACCCTGGACATGACGCCGGCGGAGACCCAGGTCGCGGTCTGGCTGGCGGAAGGCCGCAGCGTGCGCGACATGGCCGAGGCGAAAGGACACACCGAAGGCACCATCTACTGGCACCTGAAGCAGATCTACCAGAAGCAGTCCATTTCCCGGCAGGCGGACCTCGTGCAGTTGGTGCTGTCGCTCGCCGAGCTCGGCTGAAGCGGAGTCGCTTCCCCTCTCATCGTCGCTCGCCTGAATCGACGAAAATGCCGCCTGTCGGACTCAGCGGCAGAGGATCCCTTCGGCGAGCCATCCCTCAGCCCGCCTCCAGGCCCGCGAGGACCGCGCGCAGGTCGGCCGGCGCGCCGGCCCGCAGCCCCGCCCACAGGTCGCCGACCTCGGCGAGCCGGTCGAAGATGTTCTCGATGGTGAAGTCGCGCGGCGACAGGCGGGTCTTCAGGCCGTCGTGCACCTCCTCCCACGCGAGCGGCGCCGACACCCCCGCGAAGGGGCTGGCGCGGGCGCTGTAGGCGGCGGCGAGGGTCTTGCCGTAGATGTTCTGCAGGTAGTCGATGTAGACGGCGTCGGCGGCGCGCCGCCTGACCATGCGCTCGACGGTCGCGGCCCGGGGGTGGCGCGACGCGACGATGGTGGCGACGATCTGGCAGAAGATCATGCCCGCCTCGTAGGGCGTGCCCGGGGGCAGGGGGATGTAGATGTGCAGCCCCGAGGCGCCCGAGGTCTTGGCCAGGCACGGCGCCCCGAGCCGGGCCAGCTCGTCGTGCAGCCAGCGCGCGACCTCGACGACCCGGCTGAACGGCGCCTCGGGCATCGGGTCGAGATCGAGGGCGACCCAGTCCGCCGCCGCGATGTCGGGAAGCCGCGAGAACCAGGGGTCCTGCGAGATCACCGCGAGCTGCGCCATCCACGCCAGGGTCTGCAGGGTCCCCCCGATCAGGTAGGGGACGCCGGTGTCCTCGCGCTCGAGGCTCTCGCTCACCGTCACCACCCGGACGCCCTCGGGCAGCTCGTCCGGCGAGCGGTGCTGGTAGAACCACTTGCCGTCGATGCCGTTCGGGAATCGCTTCATGACCAGCGGGCGGTCGGCGACGACGGGCAGCAGGTGCGGCGACATGCGCAGGTTGAACCGGACGAGGTCGCCCTTGGTCAGCCCCGGCTCGGGCCAGAACACCTTGTGCAGGTTGCCGACGGGGACCCGCGCACCGTCGGGCAGCACGAGGACGCCGCGCTTTCGGCTCGACTCCAGCGCGCGCAACTGGTCGCAGAGCGCGTCGATGGCGGCGTCGGGGGCGGGCGGCGGCGGCGGCGAGGCCGTGGTCGACCGCGCGCGCGCCGTGCGCGACGGCCCGCGCGCAGCGCTGCCGCGCGCGGAGCGCGCACGCCGCGGGCCGGCGGCGGCGGAGCCGGCAGGAGGCGACCCGGGGTCGCGGCCCGCACGGGCGCGGCCGCCGGCGGCCCCGGCAGCAGGCGACCCGGCAGCACCGCGCGCACGGGCCGGCCCGGGCGCGACAGTACCGGCAGGAGGCGACCCGGGGCCGCGGCCCGCGCGGGCTCGGCCGCCGGCGGCCTCGGCAGCAGGCGACCCGGCAGCACCGCGCGCACGCGGCGGGCCGGCGGCGGCGGAGCCGGCCGGGGCCGACTCGGGGGTGCGTCGCGCGTGGTCGTCCTCGCGCCGCACGTCCCGTGGCGCGATGTCCGCCCGCACCCCCAGGTACACCGGGTGGCGCAGCACGTCGTCGGTCGTCCAGCGGGTGAACTTGACCTCGACGACGAGGCTCGGCTCGACCCAGTGGGGCCTCTCGTTGGCGGGCGGGACGGCGGTGAACGGCGACTCGTCGGCGGCGATGGCCCGCAGGTGGGCGCCGATGGCGTCGAGGTCCGCCTGGCTGAAGCCGGACCCCACGTGACCGGCGTAGATCAGCCGGTCCGCCCCGCCCCGCGGCCCTGCCGGCGATGCGCGTCCTCCGTCCCCGGGGCCTCCGGACCCGCCTCGCTGGCCTGACCCGCCCCGCGGCTCCGTCGGCGATGCGCGGGCCGTGGGGCGGCGCGCGCGCGCGGCCGGCGCCGCCGCCGGCGCGCCCGGATGGTAGCCGACCAGCAGCGCGCCGAACCCGCGGCGCGACGCCCGCCCCTCGGTCCACCCTCCGACGACGAACTCCTGCCGCCGGACCAGCTTGAGCTTCCGCCAGGCGGTGTGACGGCGGCCCGACAGGTACCGCGACGCGGGGTCCTTGACGACCAGTCCCTCCCAGTCGTTGGCCAGCGCCTCCTCGCGCAGGGCGAGACCGCCGCCCCGCCGGCTGGGCACGACCCGCACCACCCCCCCGGCCTCGGGGTCGACCCGCTCGACGAGGCGCGCCCGGCGCTCGGTCAGGGGCCGCGGGCGCAGGTCCTCTTCCCCGTCGCGGAGCAGGTCGAACGCCATGAAGACGGCGTCGACGTCCGGCGTCCCCGCGCGGGGCCGGCCCTGCCGGTGCATGCGGCCCTGGAGGCGCTCGAACGGCAGCGCACCGCCGGCCGCGTCGATCGCCACGATCTCGCCGTCGAGCACGACGGGGCCCGCGAGCCCCGCCGCAAACGCGGCCAGGGCATCGGCGATCTCCGGAAACTGCGCGGTCTTGTCGTTCCCCGCGCGGGACCAGATGCGGACCTCCGGCTCCCCCTTCCCGGCGGTTCCGCCGCGCCCTCCCGCGGCGGGCAGGACCTCTATCAGGGCGCGAAGACCGTCGTACTTCCGCTCGAAGACGAGATCGCCGCGCCCCAGCAGCCGGTCGTGGGTCGATTCCTCGGCCGACACCGCGAGCATCGGCCGCAACGTTCCGCTGTCGGCGCGCCACGCCGGGCCGTGTCCGGCCCCGCCCCGCCGCGCCGACCGCCGGGCCCCGCCGACCGACGCGCCGGCAGGTCCGCTTCCTCCTCCCATCGGCGGCAGCATACCCGCCCGTCGCCGGAAACCGAAGAGCCGTGCGACGCGGGGTTCTGCCGCCGGCTCCCGGAACCGATAAGATGAAAGTCCCCGCCCGCGGTGTCCGGGCGCACTGGGAGATGACGACATGGCTGCACGCCCCACCTGGAAGGGCCACATCAAGATCAGCCTCGTGACGGTGCCGGTGCGGGTGTTCCCCGCCACCAGCACCGAGGCCGCCCTCCGCTTCAACCAGCTCCACGGCGAGTGCCAGACGCGGCTGCAGCAGAAGCGCTGGTGCCCGAGCTGCGACCGCGAGATCGACAAGACCGAGATCGTCAAGGGCTACGAGTTCGAGCGCGGCCGCTACGTGGTGCTCGACGAGGACGACCTCGCCAAGGCGCGCCCCGAGTCGACCCGCATCATCAACCTCGAGCGGTTCGCCGACATGGACTCGATCGACCCCATGTACGTGGAGAAGCCGTACTACCTGGCCCCCGACGGCGACGTCGCGTCGAGCGCCTTCGGGGTCATCCGCGAGGCGCTGCGGGGCAAGGCGGGCATCGGCAAGCTGGCCCTCTCGGGCCGAGAGTACTCGGTGGCCATCCAGCCCCGCGAGAACGGGCTGGTCATGTTCACCCTGCGCCGGGCCAACGAGGTGCGCCGGATGAGCGCCATCGAGGAGCTCGACCGGGTGCCCGACGAGCCCAACGAGGCCGAGGTGTCGCTGGCCCGGCAGGTCATCGGAAACTTCGAGGGCGAGATCGAGTTCGGCGAGTTCGAGGACCAGTACCAGGCCCAGCTCCGCTCGGTCATCGACGCCAAGATCGCGGGCGAGGACTTCGTGGTGCGGGAGGAAGAGGCGCCGACCAAGGTCGTCGACCTCATGGCCGCGCTCCGCAAGAGCCTCGACAGCGTCAGCGCGGCCAAGAAGAAGCCGGCGCGGGCGACGGGGGCCGCCGCGGCGAAGACCGCCGGGCCCCGGCGCAAGCGGGCGTAGCGGCGCCGCGGCCGCGGGTCGCCGCGCCGCCCGGCCGACGCGCGGCGGTCCGCCGAGCCGCGGCGCAGACGTGCGCGCCGGGAAACGGGGAGGCGCCGGCTCGTCCGCCCCGGCGACTCTTCCGGGACCGCCGGCTTCCGGGCGCCGGCCGGGTGCGTCTCAGCGTGCCGCGGGCGCCAGCACCGGCGCGAGGACGGAAAGGTCGCCGTCCACGTCGGGGTTCGGGGCCAGACGCAGCAGGCGGGCCAGAAACGGGTACAGGTGCACGATCTCGAAGGGGCCGATGCGCTGGCCTGGCCGGATGTCCGGCCCCGCGGCGAGGAAGATGCCGTGCATGTCCGGATGCCGGGGGTCCCACCCGTGCATGCCCGCGGGCGGGGGCGCCCCGCCCAAGCCGAACATGAAGCCCGGGTCGGCGACGATCACCACGTCGCCGATGCGCGGGTCGTCGCGGTAGCGCAGCGCGGCGGGCACCTCGTTCCGCAGCCAGGCACGCCCGCCCGTCAGGCCTCCGCCGGCGCCGTCGTTGATGTCGTCGCGCACCGCCCGCGCCCGCGCCGCGCCTCCCCGCACGAACAGGTTGGCGCCCGGCCCGCTGACGACCACGCGGACACCGTGCAGGTCGGCGATAGCGGCCAGGTCGACCGTCCCGTCGGGGCGGACCGCGGCCATGCCGTGGTCGGAGACCAGCACGACGGACACGGCGCCGGCGTGGGGCAGCGCGTCGATGCCGTCGAGCAGCCGTCCGAGGTCGGCGTCGACCCGCTCCACCGCCTCGGCGACGGCGGGCGACGCCGGGCCGTACCGGTGGCCGGCCCCGTCGACCGACGAGAAGTACAGCGTGACGAGGTGGGGCCGCCGCTCCGGCGGCAGGGCCAGCCACTCCAGCACCTGGTCGACCCGCTCGCGGTGCGTGCCGCGGTCGGCGTAGCGGGTCCAGAAGGTGGGCCGCACCCCGCCGATGTCCGCCTCGGTGCCCACCAGCAGCATCGCCGCCGCCACCATGCCCTGGGTCTCGGCCGTCACCCAGATGGGCTCACCGCCGTACCAGGTGCCGTCCTGGACGTTGCGCCGGTCGCGGTAGTCGTACTCCTCGCCGCGGGCGGGGTCGTAGAAGCGGTTTCCCACGAGGCCGTGGCGCTCGGGATGGAGTCCCGTGGCGATGGAGTAGTGGGCGGGGAACGTCAGCGAGGGGTAGACGGAGACGAGGGCCTCGGCGGTTACCCCCCGGGCCGCGACCCGGTCGAAGCTCGGGGTCCGGTAGCGGTCGAGGTAGTC
Organism: Vicinamibacterales bacterium; assembly: GCA_965215105.1. Taxonomy (GTDB): domain Bacteria; phylum Acidobacteriota; class Vicinamibacteria; order Vicinamibacterales; family UBA8438; genus JAJEEA01. The sequence continues at coordinate 5,499,137 of OZ244051.1, read as the reverse complement.
GGCCCGGAACCCGTCGAACGACACCAGCACGAGGTACGGCTTGTCGAGGGTCTCCGGCGCGTTGACGCCGCCGGTCCCGTTCGGGGTCGTGGCCCGGCCCGGCTGCGCCGCTTCGACCGCCCCCGCCGTCCGCGCGGAGGCCGCGCCGGTCGCCCCCGCGGCGCCGACGAGGCCGCACGCAACGGCGGCGAGCAGCACCACGGCGGCGCGCCACCCCCGACCTCCCAAGCGCGCGCGGCGAGAGTCCCGCCGCAGCAGGCCGGCGGCGCGTCCACGGGGAACGGCGTCGCCCCTCGGACCGCGTTCGGTCGGTCGTCGTCGATACCCGCCCGGCGCCCCCCACGCATCGCGCCACGTCGGCGCTTCGCCGGTCCCCGGGCAGCCCCCGGCTTCACCCCCGGCTCCGAGCGTCGCCGCCCACGCATTCGCTCGATCGCTGTTCGTCATGACGATATCCGCGACCCGGCGACCGCCGGCGGGAATCGAGGGCATCCGGGCGCTACTTCAGGCCCATGCGCTTCTTGTACCCCGGCCACTCCACGCGCAGGCGCAGGAAGGCGTCGACGTCCTCGCAGACGAGGAACGGGTTCGTCCGCCGCTCGAGCCCGATGGTCGAGCTGGGCCGCGCCCCGTAGTCGTGGCCGGGCCAGACGGTGGTGTCGTCCGGCACCGCGTCGAGCAGCCGCTGCAGGCTCGCCCACTCGGTGCGGGCATCCGCCTCGGTCTTCGTGCCCCCGACCTTGCCCACGAACAGCAGGTCGCCGGTGACGAGCAGGCGATGCTCCGGCTCGAACAGCACGAGGTGGTCGTCGCAGTGGCCGGGGGTGTGCAGGCATCGCAGGGCCAGCGACCCCACTGCCAGCTCCCCCCCGTCCGCGAGCGCCACGTCCGGCGGCTCGGGCGCGGCGGGGTGGGCGGCCACCGGCGCCCCCGTCAGCTCGACGGCGGCGGGATTCCCCTCGGTGTGGTCCGGATGCCCGTGGGTGTTGACGACGTGGGTCACCGTCAGCCCCTGCGCGGCCGCCCGCTCGACGAGCACGGCGGGCGAGTACGAGGGGTCGACGAGCACCCCCTTCCCCGCCTCCCGGTCGCCGATCAGATAGCCGAAGTTGCGGTCGCCGCCGGTCCGGACCTGCTCGAAGACGAGACGCACATGTCCATTGTATACACACGGCTCCCGCTCGCCGTCGAGGACCTCCGGGCTGGCGTCACCGAGATCCGTCCAGCCCGGAGGGAGGATCCTGCCGTCTCGACATCAGGGCACCGAACGGCGGTACGCCGCTCAGGTGCGGCTGTGCGACGCTCAGCGACACTTCAGACCCCTGGACCGGATTCCGTGCGGTTCGTCACCAACCGAAGATGCGGGACCGACGAGGGCCGCTCACGAAACCGCCGCGACCCATCCGCCACGGCGGCCTGCCTGCGGCGGCTGGCGCGCTGGTGCGGTGCGGCGTGGGGCGGTTGGCCGGCGTGTCATACTTGAGGAGCCTGCGACTTCACGGAGAGCGCGTTGTACTCATCTGTACGGATTCAGGGCTACCGCGGCCTCGACTCGTTCCAGATGCAGGGACTCGGCCGCGTCAACCTGCTCGTCGGAACGAACAACTGCGGCAAAACGTCGATCCTGGAGTGCATCGAACTGCTCCGGTCAGTGCGGCACCCCCATGCCCTGTCGTCTATCGTGGCCCGCCGGGGGGAATGGGGCTACGCGAGCGACCAAGCTCGCGCCCCCGACGACGCCCGCCCGCGTCCCCTCGACCTGGCACACCTGTTCGCGAATCACGAATTGGCGAACAAGATCAGCATTCAATCGGAACGTGTCGCTGACGTCGATCCCCTCGCCTGGAACGACAGAGTCACGATTTGTGTCGAATCCCCATCGGATTCCGAGCACGATGAACAGGACATGGTGCCGGAAGCCAGCGACGGCAGTGAACACCTTGTTCTCCACGTCAAGTGGGCCGACACGGAGGACGACTACAGGGCCTTCATCACCGACGACGGACTCCTGTACCCGTCTCAGCTCCGGCGTGCGATCCACTTGGGGCGGGCGCTCAGGCTGGGACGCTGGCGGAACGTCTCGAGGCAGGAGGTGCAGTTCGTCGGGGCGGCCGGCGTGTCGGCATCGGATGTCGTCGAAATGCTCAGCCAGCACGTCCTTACCCCGCAGGAGGAGTCCATTACACAGGCGCTTCGCATCGTCGAACCGGAAGTGGAGCGCATCGCTCCGGTTGTAGACCGCGACAGCCGAACCAACCACGACTCGCCCGGTGGGGTGGTGGTCAAGCTCCGTGACGGCGCTGACCGCGTCCCGATAGGCAGCCTTGGCGACGGTCTGTGGCGTATGCTCGGGTTGACCCTCGCCATCGCGAACGCCGAGGGCGGAGTGCTGCTCGTCGACGAGATCGACACCGGTCTTCACTACTCGGTCATGGAAGACATGTGGCGGATGATCGCCAAGCAGGCCGCCGCGCTGTCGGTCCAGGTGTTCGCCACGACGCACAGCCGCGACTGCTACGAGAGCCTGGCGGCCATAGCCGAGATGGACGACGTTACGATACAGCGAATAGATCGAAGGCGGGGAGAAGCGGTCAGGTACAGCAGCGAGGCCATCGTCGCCGCCGCGGAGCGGAGCGTAGAGGTCAGGTGAGTTGCCTTCGAGACTCCCCCACCCCCGGACGCTGCTCGTGGAGGGTGCGACGGACAAGCACGTAATCCCGTACGTGATGGAAGCGAACGGCGTTACGTGGCCCGAGCCTCCGAACCACCCCGTAGACATCGAGGCGTGGGGTGGCGTCGACGATTTCCTGAAACCGGAAGCCATCAACAATGCAGTGAAGGCGCCGGGACGCGAAGCCCTCGGCGTCGTCCTCGACGCCAACGGCGACGCAGCAGCCCGGTGGGACCAGCTCAGGGCATTGTGCGGCACTGAGTTCCCAGGATTGCCCGATCGGATTCCCGCCGGGGGCCTGGAGGTGACCCACTCCCTCGGCCCGCGGTTCGGCGTCTGGATCATGCCGGACAATCGGTTCGAGGGGATGCTGGAGGATCTGCTTGTCAGACTGATCCCGGACCATTCCAGCGATCTGTACGAAGTGGCCCGGAATTGCGTCATCGAGGCTCAAAGCAACGACGCGCCATTCAGGGACGTACACGGGAGAAAGGCGGAACTCTACACGTGGCTCGCGTGGCAGGACCCGCCGGGCCTGCGATTGCACGAAGCCGTGAACCGAGCGGTCCTGGACCCGACGAGACCGCAATCTCGGCCTTTCGTCAACTGGTTCAGGGGCCTCTTTCACGTGTAGATCCAGGCGATTGGGACCACTTGGCGCCCTGGGACGCGGTCGTCGTGGACCCCGTGGGCGCTTTCGCGTGCAGGTCCCGGGGATTGAGACCACGAAGACCGCCGCACGCGGCGCAGTTCGCAGAGCGACACGCGGGGCCCCCGGGGAGTGACGCCGGGTTCCGCGACCACGTGCAACAGCCTCGATGGAGAACGCTGAGCTTCGAGCCGATAGATCAACCAGAGACATGACCATGCGCTGCGCTACGGTCACGGTTGACCGGCTGGCGAAGGCCGCGGCGACGATTGTCGTTCTCGCCCTGCCGGTGACGCCTGCCGCCGCCGACGGCGAGGCGGAGCGGCTCGCCGAGGGCTACGTCGTCCTCCAGGAGATCATGGACGCCCCCGACGCGTCCATCCCCGAGGCGATCCTCGACCGGGCCACCGCCATCGCGGTATTCCCGTCCACGATTCGGGCGGGGTTCATCTTCGGCGGCCAGCGCGGCCGCGGGTTCATCGCGGCGCGCGACCCGGACACCGGCGCGTGGTCGCCGCCCGCGTTCCTGACCCTGACCGGCGGCAGCATCGGCCTGCAGGTCGGCGCGCAGCAGGCCGACGTGGTCCTGATCATCCAGAACCGGCGCGGCCTCGCCCGCCTGCTCGGCAACCAGTTCAAGCTGGGTGGGGACGCCTCGGCCGCGGTGGGCCCGGTCGGCCGCAGCCTCGAGGCGTCGACCGACCTGCAGATGACGGCCGAGATCCTCAGCTACTCGCGCAGCCGCGGGGTGTTCGCGGGGGTGAGCCTCGGCGGCGCGACCCTGCGGGTGGACCGCGACGCGAACGAGCGCTTCTACGGCGTGCGGCTCGACTCGCGGCAGATCGTCCTCGAAGGCCGCGCGGAGGCGGCCCAGCCCGAGGCGGCGGTCCGGCTGCGGTGGGCCCTCGACCGTCTCGCGCCCTGAAGGGAAGGCCGCGCGGAGGCGGCCCAGCCCGAGGCGGCGGTCCGGCTGCGGTGGGCCCTCGACCGTCTCGCGCCCTGACGGGAAACGCGGAGTCGACCCGGGCGGGACAACCGCGGCGGCTCGCGCCCGGCCCCGACGTCGCCCGCCGGCACGGGGGGATCGGGCCGAGGGCCGGGATCAGGGCGCGTCGAAATCCAGGCCGACGTCGAGGGCCGGTGCGCTGTGGGTGATCCACCCGACCGAGATCAGGTCGACGCCGGTGGCGGCGATCTCCGCGACGGTCCCGGGGGTGATGCCGCCCGACGCCTCGGTCAAGGCCCGGCCCCGGGCCATCGCCGCCGCCCGCTTCAGGTCCGCGATCGGGAAGTTGTCGAGGAGCACCGCGTCGGCCCCCGCGTCGAGAGCCACCTCGAGCTGTGCCAGGTCGTCCACCTCCACCTCGACGCGCACGAGGTGCCCCGCCGCGGCGCGGGCCCGGGCGACGGCGGGGGCGACCCCGCCCGCGATCAGCCGGTGGTTGTCCTTGACGAGCACCGCGTCGTGGAGCCCGAAGCGGTGGTTGGCGGCGCCGCCCACGCGCACCGCGTACTTCTCGAGGGCGCGGAGGCCGGGGGTGGTCTTGCGGGTGCAGACGACGCGGGCGGGACCGCCGCGCGCCGCCGCCTCGACCACGTCACGGGTGGCGGTGGCGACGCCCGACAGGTGAGCGAGGAGGTTCAGGGCGGTCCGCTCGGCCGCGAAAAGGACCCGGGCCGGACCCTCGACGGTGGCGAGCACCGCGCCCGCCGCCACGTCCGCGCCGTCGTCGTGCTCGACGGCGTGGCACACCGGCCCGAGGGCCTCGAACGCGAACAGGGCACAGCGCAGCCCGCAGACGCGCCCCGCCCGCCGCACCGCGATCCGCGCGCTCGCGCGGCGATGCGCGGGCACGATGGCGTCGGTGGTGATGTCGCCGGCCGCCCCCAGGTCGGGCGCGAGCTCGCGGCGTACGAGCGCCTCGTAGTACAGGGGGAGCAATGGGGCGACGCGGGGCGGCGGGGCTCCTGGGGTCATCGGCGCGCGGCCCCGGCAATCGCCGCCCGGCGGCGTCGGTCGCGGGCCAACCATCCCGCGAGGGTTCCGCACGCTTCCATGCGGCCGGACCCTGCCCCGGAGACCATCCCCGTCCCGCTCCGCTCGCCGCCAGACCATCCCTCCAGCCGTCCGCGAAGTCCCCGAACGCGGACCCCGGCCGGCGCGGCGCCGCCCCTCACCCCCCCGCCCCGCGGCCGACCTCGAGCATGCGCTCGACCGCGCGCCGGGCGCGGGCGGCGACGGCGGGGTCGACGGTCACCTCGTGCCGCATCCGCTCGAGCGACGTCAGGATCTTCGGCAGGGTGATGCGCTTCATGTGCGGGCACAGGTTGCAGGGCCGGATGAACTCCACCTCGGGGTGGGCCACCGCCACGTTGTCGCTCATCGAGCACTCGGTCACCAGCACCACCCGTTCGGGGCGCTCCGCGTCGACCTGCCGCAGCAGGCCCGCCGTCGAGCCCACGTAGTCGGCCTCGGCGAGCACGTCGGGCGGGCACTCGGGGTGGGCGTAGATCTGCACGCCCGGGTAGCTGGCGCGGTAGCCGTGCAGATCCTCGGCGCTGAACCGCTCGTGCACCTCGCAGTGGCCCTGCCACAGGACGATCTCGACGCCGGTCCGGCTCGCGACGTAGCGGCCGAGGTACTCGTCGGGCAGGAAGATGACCCGCTCGGCCCCCAGCGACTCCACGACCTCGACCGCGTTCGACGAGGTGCAGCAGATGTCCGACGCCGCCTTCACGTCGGCCGACGTGTTGACGTAGGTGACGACCGGCGCGCCGGGGTGGCGCTCGCGCAGCAGCGCGACGTCGGCCGCCGTGATCGACGACGCCAGCGAGCAGCCCGCCTCGAGGTCGGGAATGAGCACGGTCCGGCCGGGGCTGAGGATCTTGGCGGTCTCGGCCATGAAGTGGACGCCGCACACGACGATGACGTCGGCGTCGGTCTCGGCCGCCAGCCGCGCCAGGGCCAGCGAGTCGCCGCAGAGGTCGGCGACGCCGTGGAAGATCTCCGGCGTCTGGTAGTTGTGGGCCAGCACCACCGCCCCCCGCTCCGCCTTCAGGCGCCGGATGGCGTCGACGTAGGGGGCGTGGACCGGCCACTCCATCGGGGGAATCACCGGCCGCACCCGCTCGTAGAGGTCCGCGGTGCGGGCCGCCACCGCCGGCGTGTAGTCGAGCCGCGGGGGGTCAGCGTCGGGAACCGTCTGCAGAAGGTCGCTGTCCATTATGCTCACAATGAGGATTTCGATCTGTTATTCTAGCCGTGAGCATAACGGGCTGTCAAACCGGCGACGGCGGGGGTCACGAACCCGAGGCGGGAAGGCCCGGGAGCCCCACGCCGGGGGTGGGGCGCTCGTGCTGCACCTCGTGGCGGAAACGGAACAGCTCGGCGGGACGGCCCCCGGTGGCGGGCTCGAACTGGCCGGTGCCCTCGACGAGGCCGCCACGCTCGACGAGGCGCCGGAAGTTCTGCTTGTGGAGCCGGACGCCGGCGAGGGTCTCGACCGTCCGCTGGAGCTGGAGCAGCGTGAAGGCCTCCGGCAGCAGCTCGAACACGAGGGGCCGGTACTTGAGCTTGCCGCGCAGGCGCCCGAGGGCGGTGGCGAGGATGCGCCGGTGGTCGAGGGCCAGGGGCGCCCCGAACCCCGGCGGGCCGGGCGCCGCGCCCCCATCCCCGGCCAGGGAGAGGGCGGCGCGGCCGGGCCGATCGCGTTGCCCCGCGCCCGCGGTCCCCGACCCGCGGTCACGCCGCGCCTCGGCGACCAGCCCTGCCTCGTAGAGCAGCTCGTAGCGTTCCAGCACCCGCTCGGCGTCCCACGGCGCCGCCCCGGTTCCGAAGGTGATGTCGGCGCGGCCGCGGCGCTCGCGGCGGCCGGCGCCGGCCGGGGCCGCCTCGATCCAGGCATCGAGGGCGGGCCGGATGCCTTCTCGCAGCAGGGTCGGCTCTCCGCCGCGGTGGTCCTCCCACGGCAGGAAGCGGTAGACGGCCTCCCACGCGGCGGGATGCCCGGCCGCGAGCTGACGCTCCCGCACCAGGGCGAGGTAGGCCACCGCGATCACCCGGGCCTCGCCGTTCCCCGCCCCCGCGCGGTCCCGGTCGCCGAACGTGTACAGTTGTTCGACGTGAACAAGGTCCATGCCGGTCTGCTCGCGGACCCAGGCGCGCAGGCCGAGCTCGAGGGTGCGGTGGCGGTCGGGGTCGAGGGGACCGAAGGGCAGGGCGGGCGCGCCGTCGTCCCCGCCGCCGCCCGACACCGTCAGCACCCGGGGCTCGGCGCCGGTGACGGCGACGATGGTGGCGTGCAGCCCGACGGTGACGCGACGCGGCATTTCGGACGAGTCTAGCAGCCCGCGGGGGAGGTCCCGGCATTCGGGCGGCGACGCATCCGCGCGTCGCCGTCCGCCGGCGACCTCCGGGCGCGGTGCAACCCGGGGGCTTCCACCACGGGCCCCCAACCGGAGATGACGAGACCATGGAAATCATCCCCCCCATCGTGCAGCGCTGGATCGACGAGGGGCGCCAAGACCCCGAGGGCTTCTGGGAGCGGGCGGCCCGGCGGCTGCCGTGGTTCCGCACCTGGGACCAGGTCTACGCCCCCGACCCGCCGACGTTCCGCTGGTTCGTCGGCGCCCGCACCAACCTCGCCCACAACGCCGTCGACCACCACGTCGCGGCGGGCGAGGGCGGGCGCGCCGCCCTCGTCTACCTGAACGAGCGCGGCGAGCGGATGGTGTGCACCTACGCGCAGCTCCGGTTCCACGTGACCCGGGTCGCGGCGGCGCTGCGCGCCCTCGGCATCGGGAAGGGCGACCGGGTCACCCTCTCCATGCCCACGTGCCCCGAGGCGGTGTTCCTGATGCTGGCGTGCGCGCGCATCGGGGCCATCCACTCGGTGGTGTTCGCGGGGTTCGGGGCCCAGGCCCTCGCCGACCGCATCGGCGCGAGCGGCTCGCGCGTCGTGTTCACGGCCGACGTCACCTACCGCAAGGGGAAGGACGTGCCCCTGAAGCCGATCGTCGACGACGCCCTGCGCGCCCCGGGGCACCCCGTCGAGCGGGTGGTGGTGCTGCAGCGGGCCGACCCGACGCCGCCGCTCGACCCGGCGCGCGAGATGTCCTGGGACGACTTCCTGGCGGGGGCCGCCGGCCAGTCCGGCGAGTGGGTCTCGATGGAGGCGAACGAGCCCGCGTTCATCCTCGCCACGTCGGGGACCACGGCGCGGCCGAAGCTCGCCGTCCACACCCACGGCGGCTACCAGGTGCACATCGCGAGCATGGCCCGCTGGTGCTTCGGAATGCGGCCGGGCGACGTGTGGTGGGCGACCTCGGACATCGGCTGGATCGTCGGCCACAGCTACATGGTCTACGCGCCCCTCCTCGTCGGCTGCACGACGGTAGTGTTCGAGGGCGCCCTCGACTACCCCGAGCCCGACAGCACGTGGCGGGCGGTGGTGGAGGAGATCGGGGCCACCGGCATCTTCACGTCGCCCACCGCCATCCGGGCCCTCATGCGCTACGGCGACGCGCCCCTCCAGGGCGTCGACCACGCCCGGGTCGAGCGCATCTTCTCGGCCGGCGAGGTCCTGAACCCGCCGGCGTGGGACTGGCTGCAGAACACCGTCCTCGGGGGGCGCATCCCCGTCATCGACCACATGTGGCAGACCGAGACGAGCGGTCCCGTCTTCGGCAACCCTTACGGGCTGGCGATGCTGCCCATCAAGCCGGGATCGGCGACCCTGCCCCTGCCGGGCATCGACGCGGCCATCGTTCGCGGCGACGGCGAGCCGTGCGAGCCCGGCGAGAAGGGCATCATGGTGCTCAAGCGCCCCTTCCCGGGGCTGACCGCGTCGCTCTGGGGCGAGCCCGAGCGCTACGGGCGCGACTACTGGCAGAAGATACCGGGGGTCTACTTCAGCGGCGACTCCGCCCACGTCGACGACGACGGCTACCTGTGGTTCGGGGGGAGGGCGGACGAGATCATCAAGATAGCCGCCCACCGCATCGGGACCATCGAGGTCGAGAGCGCGTGCCTGAAGCACCCCGCGGCGGCCGAGTGCGGGGTCGTGGGGCGCCCCGACGAGACCCGCGGCGAGGTCATCTCCGCCTTCGTCCTCCTCAAGCAGGGCGAGACACCGTCCGACGACCTGCGGCGGGCGCTGATAGAGACGATCCGCCGCGAGCTGGGCCCCATCGCGGTGGTGGGCGAGCTGAACTTCGTGCCGATGCTGCCGAAGACGCGCAGCGGCAAGATCATGCGCCGGGTGCTGAGGGCGGTCATCCTCGACCGCGACCCCGGCGACATCACCACCATCGAGGACGAGGGCTCGGTGGAGGAGGCGCGGCAGGCGTGGACGCAGATGAAGGCGGACCTGGCCGGCTCGGGCCAGTGACGCAGGACCGGCGGCGCGCCGGCGCTCGGACGAGAAACGGCGCGGCCCCCCTGGAAGGGACCGCGCCGTTCGAGGCCCCACGTCCGACCCGCCGCTACTGGTCGCGCCCGCGCCCCCGGCGGCCCTCCCCGCGCCCGCGGCGGCCCCGGCGCTCGTCGCGGCGCTCCTCCCAGCGTTCGCGACGCTCCTCCATCCGCTCGCGCCGCGCCGCCATCCGCTGCTCCCGCGCCGACCGCAGCACGTCGGCCGCGGTCCGCTGGTCGGGCGTCAGCACCGCCCAGATTCCCGCCCGCGCCGTCGCCCGGGCGAGCGCCATCGCGCCCTGCGCCGTCCCGAGCTCGGCCGCCGCGGCCCGGATCGCGTCCTCGTCGACGTCGCCTCCGGTCCCGACCGCCTCGCGGAGGGCCCGGCGCGACGCCCGCGCCTGCTCCCCGGCCTCGCGCATCGCCTCGCGACCCTCCTCCAGCACGCCGCGCACCGCCTCCCGCTGCTCGTCGCTGAGGCCGAGCTGGCCCAGCGGGACCGAGACCAGGCCGCCCGGACCGCCGGGGCCGCCCGGCCCACGGGGTCCGCCCGGACCGCCGGGGCCGCGCCGCCCCATCCACCCGCGCCGGCCGCCGTCCGGCTGGCTCCACGCCAGGTCCGCCACCACGAGCGTCCCCGCCGTCACCAGCACGCCGGCCGCCACCACCCACGTCGTCTTCCGAAGAAACAGTGCCTTCATCGTCATCTCCCACTCGATGTCCGCCGGCCGCGACACGCGCGCCCGACCCGTCATGCGGTCACGAACGAAACCGGGCGGCATGCCCCGGCGGCCCACGCCGGCGACCCGGCCCGGCGGCCTGTCCGCGGCTCGCCGGTGCTGTCTACGGTGACCGCCGGGCCCCCGCGATTATTCCGGCGTCGTGGAGTGCACCGAGCGAATCGAACGAGGCGATCCGGCGCGAACCGCGGAACCGCGCGCGGCAACCGCATGGCTGTATTACACTGTTGTCACATGAGTCATACCCTCACGGTACGCCTTACGCCCGAGCTCGCCGCGTGGCTGAAGGAGACCTCGGCGCGGACCGGCATGGCCCAAGGGGCGATCATCCGGGAGCAACTGGAGAGAGCGCGCGGACAGGACGATGTCCGCACGTTCATGAAGCTGGCCGGCGCCGTGCACGGCGCCCCCGATCTGTCGGCCCGCAAGGGATTCTCGAAGCCGTGACCGGGATAGCCGACACCGGTTTCCTGGTGGCGTTCGCCAATCGGACGGACCGTTATCACGACTGGGCGACCGGCCTGGCGGCACAGGTGACGGCGCCGCTGCTGACCTGCGAAGCGGTGCTGGCGGAGACCGCCTTCCACCTCGGGAACCTGCCCCTCGTACTCGCCATGGTCCGCGAGGGCCTCGTCGAGATCTCGTTCGCCGCGAACGACCACCAGGAACGGCTCGCCACCCTCGCCGAGCGCTACCGCGATCGACAACCGGACTTCGCCGACGTGTGCCTCATCCGCATGAGCGAGCTGTACCCGAGACACCCCGTCATCACCGTGGACCGCACCGACTTCCAGATCTACCGCCGGCACCGGCGCGAGGTGATTCCCACGGTCTTTCCGCCCGTCGACCGCTGATTCCCCCGCCGGATGACGGCGCTGCCCGGGCCGCCGCGGGGCGTCTCGGGAGACCGGGCGTTGCGCCCTGGGAGCGGGGGGAAGTCCTGCAGGATGGGTCGGCGGGCGGCGGCGCCGAAGTCCCGCACCACCGGGGCAGCCGCCGTCACCGCCGCCGGTCGTTCACCTCGAAGTAGTCGTCGCAGAACAGGTCCACGATCTGCAGCACGACCTCCTCGACGCGGGGCAGGTTGGCGCCGCCGGTGGTGCCCAGGCTGGCCATGTCCCAGGTGTCGACGTAGGCCCGGAGCTGGTTGCCCTCGATGGTGGCGAGCTGCTGCACCGAGACGCGGGCGTAGTAGGCGTAGAGGCCGGTGGCCCCGCGGTGGGTGGTGACGTTGACGTAGAGGTCGGCCGCCTGGCGCGAGCTGCCGAGCCGGACGCCGCGCTCCTCGAGGCGCCGCTCGACCGCGTCGAGCAGGCCGCGCCGCGTGAGGCCGGCCGCCTCGGCGTCGTCGGCGAGGTCGGCGACGACCACGTTGACATCGCGGATGCCGGTGAGGTTCTCGCGCTCGACGTCCTGCTGGCCCGCCGCCGGCGCAGCCAGCGCGAGGACCGCGCCGAGGCTCGCCGACACCGCCCCTGCCGTCAGCCGGCGCGGCAAGAACCTCAATCGAGTCATGATCGAGCACGCTACCATACAACCTCGGGAGGTGAGCGAAGGAATGCGCTTCGTCAGCGTTCGCGAGCTGCGCGGTCAATCCGCGACGTTCTGGAGAACCCTGGCCAAGGAGAAGGATCTCGTCGTCACCTCCCACGGGAAACCGATCGCAGTGCTGTCCGCGACGTCGGAAGAGCACCTGGAAGAATCGCTGCGCGCGGTGCGGCGCGCCCGCGCCCAGGCCGCGGTGGCGGCCATCCAGCAGGCGTCCCGGGACCGGGGGACGGATCGCTTGTCGCTGGACGAGATCAACGCGGAGGTCGACGCGGTGCGCAGGTCGCGTCGCCGATGAAGATCGGTCGGCCCCAGGAATCCTCCCGGTCCTGACGCCGCTCAGTCGAGGTGGCCGCGCTCGGCGTCGCCCATCTCGACGTTGCCCTCGGGAAAGTACTCGCGCCAGCGGCGGGTGACGGTCGCGGCCACGTCGGGCCGGCACGTGAGCTCGTCGGGGAACGACGGCGCCAGCCGCGCGTCGATGACGATGGGGGCCGAGCGCGCGAGGTGGTTCCGCACCACCCGGGTGGACGCGGCGTGGACGTCGGCGGCGGGCTCGAAGCGGGTGAACGTCGTCCACAGGAAGTTCATGGCGCTGCGGGCCGCGCGTTCCGCGTCGTCGGTGAGGACCACCAGCGGCCACCCTCGGAACGCGGGATGGGACGCCACCCGGGCCGGCAGGCCGGGCTCGTCGGCCGCGGACCTCCCGCCAACCACGAGGCACCCGCGGCAGAACACCCGCACCTCGTCGATGCCCGCGGGCAGCTCGGCCGCCGAGAACTCGCCGGGCAGCTCGCGGACGGGGGCGCCGAGCCCCAGCCACACGCCCTTCGAGCCGTGGTTCACGGCCGGCCCCGTGTAGTCGAGGGTGTCCATGGAGAGGTTCGAGAACACGTACAGGTCCGTCTCGGGGTTGGTCCGGGCCAGCACGTGCTCGAGCGTCGCCCGGAAGTCCCTCAGGTCGACGGGGCGGTCGGTCACGAGCAGGAACTTGGTGAGCGAGAGCTGCCCTTCGCCGAGGATGCGGAACGCGCTGGCCATCGCCTCGCGGGCGTAGCGCTGCTTGACGACGGCGGCCGACAGCGAGTGGTAGCCGGTCTCGCCGTACGACCAGAGCTGCTCGACGGCGGGCATCACGACCGGGAACAGCGGCGACAGCAGGTCCTGCAGGAGGTCGCCGATGTAGAAGTCCTCCTGGCGGGGCTTGCCGACGACGGTGGCGGGGAGGATGGCGTCGCGGCGGCGCGCGATCCGGTCGACCTGGAAGACCGGATAGTCGTGGCGTAGCGAGTAGTACCCGTAGTGGTCGCCGAACGGCCCCTCGGGCCGGCGGGTCCCCGGCGGCACCGACCCGATCAGGGCGAGCTCGGCGCGGGCCGGCACCGGGTGCGGCCCCAGGCCGTCGACCAGCGGCAGCCGCTCGCCCGCGATCAGCGACGCCAGCATCAGCTCGGGCACGTTCTCCGGCAGCGGCGCCACCGCAGCGAGAATCAGGGCCGGCGGCCCCCCGAGGAAGACGGTGACGGGCAGGGCCTCGCCCCGGCCCTCGGCCACCGCGTGGTGGAAGCCGCCGCCCTTGCCGATCTGCCAGTGCATGCCGGTGGTGCGGGCGTCGTGGACCTGCAGGCGGTACATCCCGAGGTTGTGGCCGCGCCCGTCGGGATGCTCGGTGAACACCGTCGGCAGGGTGATGAACGGGCCGCCGTCGTCGGGCCAGGTCGTCAGGGCGGGCAGGCGGTCGAGGCGCACGTCGCCCGTCACCACCTCGGTCACGGGCCCGCGCCGCCCCCGGCGCAGCCCGATCCGGAGCAGCTCGGCCCCGACGTCGCGGGCGCCCCACAGCCGGGACGGCGTGGGGGGCATCAGGGTCTCCGGCAGCTCGGCGAGCCGCCGGATCAGGCGCCCGGGCCGCTCGCCGAACGCCAGCTCGGCCCGGCGCGCGGTGCCGAACAGGTTGGTGACGACCGGGAAGTCGGCGTCCGCGACGTGGGTGAACAGCAGCGCGGGGCCGCCCGCCGCGACCACCCGGCGGTGGATCTCGGCCGCCTCGAGCGACCGCTCGACGGGAACGGAGACCTCCGCCAAGTCCCGATCGCGTCGGAGACGGTCGAGGAACGCGCGCAGGTCGGGGAAGGACACGCGCAGTCGGCTACCGCACGGTGACCGAAACCTCCTCGGTCACGTTGGCGAGGGTGTCGGACGCCTGCACCCGGAACAGGTACTCGCCCGGCGACGGGAAGACCGCGGTCACCACGGCCGAGCCGTCCGGCGCGTCGTCCGCGGACGCCAGGGTCACGCCGGTGGCCCCCCGCAACTGCGTCCAGGTGACGGTGACCCGCTCCACCGGGGTGCGGAGGGGGCGCTTGCGGGCCGAGACCTGGATCTGCGGCACGTTGACGGGCAGGGTCGGGTCGCCGGGCCGCTCCTCGAACGTGTCGAGCGTCCCGCGTCCGCCGCCGCCCCGGCGCAGCGGCGGGGGCAGGCCGTCGTCGGTCACCGCCGCGCTCAGGGTCACCGGCTCGCCGGCAACCGCGCCCGCGGGTACGGTGACGGCCAGCGTCGGGGGCTGGTTGTCCCCCTGGCCGCCGGCCCGCGCGGCGGCCGCGTTGGCGAAGATCTCCCACTCGGGCTGCAGCCAGCCGAGAGCGCGGTAGGTCTCGTCGCCCACCGAGACCTGCCACTCGAGCCGCCGGTCGCCCCAGTCGGCCGGCACCCGCACGCTGAACATCCGGCGGTTGGTGCGCGGGTAGAAGTAGGTCGGCTGCCCCTGGTCGGGGTCGCCGGGCGACATCCGGTTGGCGGCGCCGACCGGAACGTGCAGCTCCTCGACGTAGTTCCGGTTCAGATACCCGAAATGGAAGTCGAACCCGCCGTCGGGATGGTGCGACCAGCCGTCGAAGAACGGCTGAATCGACTGCCCCGAGCTGAACAGGAAGTTCTGCGGGTCGGCCTGGGCCCGCCCCTCGGCGGCGGCGCCGAGGACCAGGGCCAGGGCCAGCAACGGCGTGAGTCGTCTCGACCGGTTCACCATGGCTTTCTCGAACAGGCCGGCGCGGGGGCGGGAGCGCCCCGCCCCCGCGCCGGTTTCTTCGTCATCCGTCCACTCGCACCCGCCGCCGGCAACTCGGAAGCGGGACGCGCCCCGCCCCGCGCCGGTTCTTCTCCCCGGGCGCCTCCCGCCCGGCGGGGGAGGGACGACGCCGGGGGCGGCGCGATCAGTCGTCGTCGGTGCGCTCGCGCGCCGCCTGCCGCTCGGCCACCGCCGCCTCGTACTCCTCGTCGGTCAGGTCGTGCCACCCGATCCAGGCGAAGCCCATCTCGTCGATGGTGCGCCCGCCGTTGCCCACCCAGTTGCTCGGGTCGACGTTGCCCCGGTTGGCGGCCGAGTTGTCGAACCAGCTCGACACGTGCAGGATGGTGCCGGCCGGAATCAGCGGCGCGACGTCGTCGGCGTAGTTGTAGTTCATGTGCCAGTTGTAGTCGAAGCCGGCGCAGTTCACCGTCTCGGCCCGGACCGGCTGGGTCGGGTAGATGAACTCGATGCACTGGTAGATGCCCAGCATGTGCATGTGCGGCTGGAACATGGTGATGCGCGCCGCGTTGTTGAAGCGGGCGTAGCCGTCCGAGCGGGAGACCTCGCCGGCCGGGATGTCGAGGATGCCGGTGGTCACGTTCTGCGAGCCCCCGAGCTGCCGCGAGTAGCGGATGAACTTCGGCGTCTCGCCGGCCGGCAGGAAGTTGATGCCCAGCTCGACGTCGGCGTCGACCGGCTCGCCGACCGAGTGCAGGTGGTAGCTGAGCCGCGCCTGGCTCCCGCCCGGCAGCAGCAGCCCCGAGTCGGGCGGATAGATCTCGGCCAGCTTCCCGGAGGCGTACTCCACGAGGAAGAGCCCGCCGCTCATGTCCGCCTCGTCCGCGCTCGGCTCGACCGCGTAGGACAGCGCGTGGTGCACCACCTGCCGGGCCTTGTCGCCCACGGGGCGGGTCTGGATGGCGGTGATGTAGCGGTCCTCTTCCAACCCCATCTCGGCGAACAGGTTCCCGAACAGGTCGGGGCCGGCCGCCGGCACCTCGTAGGTCGGGAACCGCACGACGAGGTCGGGGTCGCCGATCTGCCACGAGTCGGCGGGCGCGAACTCCGGCGGCACGGGGGTGTCGGCGGGGTTGCCCTGCGGCGCCCCGGCGTCGACCCACGCGAGGATGGTGCCGATCTCCTCGTCGCTCAGCGACGGGTCGTTCTTGAAGCTCTGGATGCCCAGGCGCCGGTCGATGTGCCAGGGCGGCATGGCGCGGGTCTCGACCTTCTCCCGGATCGACCGCGCCCACGGCCGGACCTCCCGGTAGCTGATCAGCGACATCGGCGCGATCTCGCCGGGCCGGTGGCAGTTCACGCACGACCGGTAGAGAATCGGCGCGACGTCGTTGGCGAACGTCGGGGCCTCGGTGCCCTGGGCGGCGGCGCCGCCCGGCAGCGCCAGCACGGCCGAGCCCAGCACGAACGCGGCGACGAGTGTGGTGGTTCTCACGTCAGTTCCTCCTGGCGGTCGACGGCGGCCGCTCTCGCGCGGCCGAACCCACGCGCTACCTCGAGTCTCCAACCGGAACCCGCCCGCGGGCCGGTCCCGACCGGCATCGCTGTCCACGACGATGACCGCTCATTATTCCACAGATCCGCCGCCGGCGTGTCTCCGCTCTCGGACGGCCACGGGCTCGTGAGCCTGCCTCGACGCCGTGCGCCGCGGCCGGCCTCCGCGCGCGGGACGCTGCGCACCACGTCGACCGGCTGAAGAGGCCTCGACGCGGGGCCGCCGTCGTCGGGCTCTGCGCGAACGGCATCGTCCGACACCCGGCCCGATCCGGCGGACGGCTCCTCCCGCCGCGAAGGTCGGCTGGACGAATCGCGAGACAAAAGACTATGATGTCGTCATTTTTCCACGATTCATGACGGCGTCATGTCCACCTACCGTCGCCTGACCGAACCGGCCCGTCAGAGCTTCTTCCTGTTCGGCATGCGCGGGGTCGGCAAGAGCACCTGGGCGCGCAAGACGTTCGGCGACGCGGTGTACGTCGATCTGCTCGACGAGCGCCTCTATCAGGACCTGCTTGCCGATCCTTCGCTCTTCGGACAGTCCATCGGGCATCTCGAGCCCGGCGCCTGGGTCGTCCTCGACGAGGTACAGCGGCTGCCGGCGCTGCTCAACGAGGTGCACCGGTTCATCGAGACGCGCCGCCTGCGGTTCGCGCTGCTCGGGTCGAGCGCCCGCAAGCTCAAGGCCGCGGGCACCAACCTGCTGGCCGGCCGGGCGCTCCGCCGGACCATGTTCCCCCTGACGGCGGCCGAGCTGGGCGCCGAGTTCGATCTCGACCGGGTCCTGCGCCACGGGTCGGTGCCCCTCGTCTGGACGAGCGACGCCCCGCGCGCGGTCCTCGAGGCCTACGCACAGCTCTACCTGCGGGAAGAGATCCGGGCGGAAGCCCTGGTCCGCAATCTGCCCGGCTTCGTCCGGTTCCTGCCCGTCGCGGCGCTCTTCAACGGCCAGGTCGTCAACGTCGCGGGCATCGCGCGCGACGCCGGCGTCTCGCGCACGACGGTGCAGGGCTATCTCGACATCCTGGAGGACACCCTGCTCGTCTGCCGTCTGCCCGCCTACGAGGCCCGGGTGCGGGTGCGCGAGCGGAAGTCGCCCAAGCTGTACTGGGTCGACCCCGGCGTGGTCCGCGCCGTCAAGCGCCAGCTCGGGGACGTCGCGGCGGAAGAACGCGGCCCCCTGCTCGAGAGCTGGGTGATCACGACGCTGCGGGCCCACGCCGAGGTGCAGGACCTCTTCGACCAGCTCTGGTACTGGGCGCCGTACCAGACGGACATCGAAGTCGACGTGCTCCTCGAGCGGGGACGGGAGCTGCTGGCCATCGAGGTGAAGGCCGCGAGCCGCTATCACACCAGCCTGCTGAAGGGTCTCCGCGCGATCGAGGCGGTGCCCGGGCTCGTGCGCCGGGTGCTCGTCTACACCGGCCTCCGCGCCTTCCGTTCCGCCGACGGCATCGACGTCTGGCCCGCCCGCCGCTTCGCGGCGGCGACCGCGGACGGACACCTCTGGCCCTGACCCGAGGCAAGCCCCCGGACCGGGTCGCTACCCGGCGTCACCCGGACCGGGGTCAGTACCCGGCGTCACCCGGACCGGACGACTCGGGGACCGGCGACTGGCAGACGGCGCGGCCGACGAAGGAGGCGAGCGCCCGGACCGGGGTCAGTACCCGGCGTCTTCGGACCGGGACGACTCGGGGACCGGCGACTGGTAGACGGCGCGGCCGACGAAGAACGGGCCCATGTCGCGGATGTACTCCGAGGTCTGGACGGTGGGCCGCATGTCCTTGACGAGCTTCGACAGGGGGTAGAGCTCGGGGCCGATGAGGCCGATGACGAACTCGTTGTCGTCGCGGTCGAGGCCGTGGCACTCGAGGCGGACGTCGACGGCGAGGCCCAGCTCGCCGTAGCCGCGGCCGACCCTCCCGTGCTCCATCAGGATGCGGCCCTGGTCGCCGCGCGGCAGCCGGTTGAAGGCCCCGATGCGGCGCAGCGGATACCAGATGCCCCACGGATGGGCCGGGTTCAGGATGCCGCGCCGGACCCGGTGCAGGAGGAAGTCCTCGAGGTCCGCCTCGCGGCCGCTCGAGTAGGTGCGGCCGAGCATGGTGAAGTCGGGCAGCGGGGTCAGGGTCTGGAAGTACGGTCCCGACAGCAGGCCCCGCGCCGCCTCCGCGAAGAGCGCCGGGGCCTCGGACATCAGCACCACGCCCACGCCGCTCGGATCGTTCAGGTTGGCGTAGACCGCCCCCTCCAGGCCGCTGTCGCGCACCAGGTCGGCGACGGTGCGCGCGCTGGCGCAGCCGGTGAACACGTGGAGCTGCACGAACAGCCGCTTGTCGAGCGTCTGCGGGACGCCCCGCACCGGCGCACCGTGCTCGAGCAGGTCCGGCACGAAGGGAGCCATCGCAGGCGGACGGCCGGCGGGAGGGGGGGCGGGCGCGGGCGGCGCGTCTGTCTTCTCGGCCATGACCTCGATCCTCGGGAAGCGGGCGATCATTCTACCGGAGCCGCCGGTCCCGGCGGCGCGAGTTGCGGGGGGAATCCAGCGGCAATCCTCGGGCGCCAGCCCGTCAACCATCGCCTCGCGGCGCCGCCTGGCGCTCGAACAACGCCGCAGGAGCCCGCGCCGTTCTACGGTGCAGGAGCTCCTGGGAGTCTGCGGCCGCCGAACGTTTCGGCCCGATCAACTACCACATGTTGGGGCTGCAATTGGCTGGAACCCCCTCGTCCAGTGGCCGGGAGTTTCCGGCGGCGCAGACTCCTCGCCCGCCAATCGTCGGCTGCGGCGCCGCTTGGCGCCCAGCCAACCCTCCAGCAGCCCGCGCCGTTCCACGGCGCAGAACCGCTACCCCGCGTCCGACTTCAGCCCCATGGCGCGGCGCCAGGCCGCGATCTGGCCGATGTGGTTGGCCTCGTGGGCCGACAGCAGGTAGTCGACGAAGTCGCCGACGGTGGGGAAGTACTTGCGGGTGCCCTCGTCGGGGTGCTCCTTGGCGAACTCCGCGGGGTCGGCGGCGGCCACCGCCTCGGTCACGCGCTCGTGCTGCTTCTTCAACTCGGCGAGCAGGGCGTCCCGGGAGGGGTACTTCGACGCGTCGCCGCTGGGCACGCCGCCGGTCTTGCCCGCCTCCTCCCACTCCGCGGGGAAGGTCGACTCGAGGCCGAGGACGACGCCGGTGTGGTTCGACGCCGAGGCGAGGTGGCACAGGGTCCAGGCCGGGTGGTTCACCACCCCGTGTGGCTGCTGCACCATCTGCTCGTCGCCGAGGTCCTTGACCAGCGACTCGAGGTGACCGAGGTTGAACTTGTAGGTGAAGAGAAGGTGCTCGCGCATCGGATGCTCCCCCCATGGATGGGCGTTGGGACGACAAACAACCTCTCAGTATACCGCCACCCCCGATACCCCGCCCCGCCTTGTAATCTGCCGCCGGGCGGCCGAGAATACGCGCGTGACTACTGGAGCCCTCGAACGCGGAACCTCGGGGCTGGACGCCGTCGTCGAGCTGCTCGGCGACGACGCGGCCCTGCTCGAGCATCGCTGCCGGACGATTCCGGCCTCCGACCTGCACCTGCCGGGCCCGGACTTCGTCGACCGCTGCTGCGCCCTCTCGGACCGGCCGGCGCGGGTGCTGACGAGCCTGCAGGCGCTCTTCGGCGCGGGCCGGCTCGCGGGCACCGGCTACGTCTCGATCCTCCCCGTCGACCAGGGCATCGAGCACTCCGCCGGCGCCTCGTTCGCGCCCAACCCCGCCTACTTCGACCCCGAGAACATCGTCCGGCTCGGCATCGAGGGCGGGTGCAACGCGGTGGCGTCGACCCTGGGGGCGCTCGGGGCCCTGTCGCGCCGCTACGCACACAAGATCCCGTTCATCCTCAAGTTCAACCACAACGAGTTCGTCTCGTACCCCAACGCCTACGACCAGATCCGGTTCGCGCGCGTCGAGCAGGCGTTCGACATGGGGGCGATGGGGGTGGGGGCCACCATCTACTTCGGGTCCGAGGAGTCGCGGCGGCAGATTCAGGAGGTCTCCGAGCTCTTCCACCAGGCCCACGAGCTGGGCATGTTCACGGTGCTGTGGTGCTACCTCCGCAACCCCGCGTTCAAGACCCCCGAGGCCGACTACCACACCGCCGCCGACCTCACCGGGCAGGCCAACCACCTCGGGGTGACCATCGAGGCCGACGTCATCAAGCAGAAGCTGCCCGAGACCAACGGCGGCTACCCCGCCCTCGGGTTCGGCAAGACCCACCAGCGCGTCTACGAGGCGCTGACCACCGACCACCCCATCGACCTCACCCGCTACCAGGTCGCCAACTGCTACCTCGGCCGGGCCGGGCTCATCAACTCGGGCGGGGCCTCGTCGGGCGAGAGCGACCTGAAGGAGGCGGTGAAGACCGCGGTCGTCAACAAGCGGGCGGGGGGGACCGGGCTCATCTCGGGCCGCAAGGCCTTCCAGCGCCCGATGGCGGAGGGGGTCGCGCTGCTGAACGCCATCCAGGACGTCTACCTGTCCCCCGAGATCACCATCGCCTGATCCGACCGGCCCTCGCGGTGTCGGTTCGGCCGGAAGGACGCCCGCGACCTGCGAAGACGGTCTTCAGGCGACGTCACGGTCCCGGCGACCGGCAAGGAAGCCCTCGAGCGAGCCCTCGAGCTTGGCCATGCGCTCCCGCAGGTCGGCCAGCTCCCGCTTCACCTCGTCGAAGCGCTTGTTCACGCCGTCGAAGCGCTTGTTCAGCTCGCGGTTGTCGCGACGCAGCTCACCCAGGTCGCGCCGCAGCCAGGTGAAGAGAGCGATGAGCAGCGCGGGCGTGATCCACGGCGTCAAGACGTCCATTCGTTCAGCGTACCATGTCCGGGCCGGGATGGGCGCGCGCCCAGAGATCGAGCCGGGTCGAAAGCAGGAAGTACTTCTTCCGCAGGGCCACGACGCGGTCGGCGTAGCCCTCCTTGGGAATCTCCCGCGCGCGGAGCTGACGGCGCAGGCGCCGCAGCTCGTGGCGGTAGAGGTCGTTCACGAACTCCCTGGCCAGCGACGGCGGCGTCGACCGGCGCGGGCGCAGGCCGAAGCCGGCCAGCTCCTCGAGAATCCGGGGATGGTAGGTGTACTCCACAGCCCGCATGGCCTGGCGCCGGCGCCGGCCGGGGTCGACACCTCCCGACCATGGCGCCGCCGCCGAGGGGGGCGTCCGCGCCCCGTTCTCGTGAAGCACCGGACCGCCGCCTGCGTCCTGCCCGCCCCGCTTCAGAACCCCGGCGGGGCCTCGTCGGCCGACGGTCCGTAGATCGACGGCACCGGGACGTCGTTCATCCGCAGGTAGACGCCGAGCTGGGCGCGGTGGTGGATCAGGTGGTTCATCACGAAGCTGCGGATGACGGCGGCCTTGGGCAGGGTCATCAGCACCGTGCCGTTGCTCAGCAGCGACCACGGCTTCATGAAGTCGGCGTCGCTCGCCGCCGCGAGGGCGGCCCGCGCCTCGGCCGCGTGCCGGTCGAAGGTGGCCACGAGCTCGTCGACCGAGGCCGGCGTCGGGGGCGGCGGCATCTGCTCGCCCCCGGGCGCGAGGTCGAGCTCGTCCGCCTCCATCGTCAGCTTGGCCCACTGCGGCAGGTTCGCGAGGTGCCCCGCGAGCCAGATCATGGTCCCCGACTTCTCGTGGGGCCGCCACTCGAACTTGTCCGCCGGCACCCGCTCCAGCGTCCTCCGCACCCCCGCCGCCTCCTGGTCGAACTCCGGCAGCAACGCCTCCGCAATCGCCATTCCCGTCTCCTGTTCCGCACGCCGGAAACCGTCGCCCCCGCGGCTCCGCTCTCCGCGCTGTCAATCCACCAGGATTCCGCACCCTCCACGGGCGGCTTCCTGCTGTTGAACCGTCTCCGCCCCGCCCGGGATCGAACGCCCGGGCCTCCTCTTCTCTACCGCCGGCCACGATTCCCGCCCGCCGGCCACGATTCCCGCCCGCCGGCCACGATTCCCGCCCGCCGACGCCGATTCCCGTCCGCCGGCCACGATTCCCGCCCGCCGACGCCGATTCCCGTCCGCCGGCCACGATTCCCGCCCGCCAGGCCCCTCAGAAGCCGACGGCGGCGCTGGTGCGGCGGCGGTCCTCGGCCCCCTCCAGCACGTCCTCCTCCGCGTCGTAGTAGATGGCCGACACCGCCCCCTGCACCCGCGTCTCGACCATCCGGTGCCCCCGCGCCTCAAGCAGGGCGAGGGTGTCGGGCGACAGCCCCCACCGCTCGTAGCGCGTCGCGTCGGGCAGCCACTGGTGGTGGATGCGGGGCGCGTCCACCGCCTCCTGCACGTTCATGCCGTGGTCGACGACGTTGAGGATGGTCTGCAGCACGGTGTTGATGATGGTCCGCCCGCCCGGGCTCCCCGTCACCAGCACGAGGCGCCCGTCCCGGGTCACGACGGTCGGGGACATGCTCGACAGCATGCGCTTGCCGGGCCCGGCGAGGTTGGGGTCGGTGCCGATGAGCCCGAAGTCGGTGGTCATGCCGGGGCCCGCGTTGAAGTCGCCCATCTCGTTGTTCAGCAGGAACCCCGCCCCCGGCACCGTGATCTTCGATCCGTAGCCCTGCTCGAGGGTGTAGGTCAGCGACACCGCGTTGCGGGCGCCGTCGACCACCGACAGGTGGGTGGTCTCGCCGCCCTCGCGCGGCCACTCGAAGGAGTCGGGCGAGGACGCCGACGCCCGGTCGGCGTCGATGGTCCGCCGCAGCTCCGCCGCGTAGGCCTTCGAGGTCAGGCGCCCGACCGGCATCGCGGGGTTGAACGCGGGATCGCCGAGGTGGCGCGCGCGGTCGGCGTAGGCGCGCCGCATCGCCTCTATCATCAGGTGGACGGTCGCGGCCGACCCGAACCCCGACGCCGCGAGGTCGTCGTGCTCCAGGATGTTGAGCATCTGGACGATGGCGGTCCCCCCCGAGCTGATGGGGGGCATCGAGAGCACCTCGTGGCCGCGGTAGGTCCCCCGGATGGGCGCCCGGCGCACGGCGCGGTAGGCCGCGAGGTCGGCGCGGGTCATGATGCCGCCGTTCGCGGCCATCTCGCGCTCGACGAGGGCCGCCGTCTCGCCCCGGTAGAAGCCGTCGGGGCCCTCCGCCGCGATGCGCTCGAGGGTACGCGCGAGGTCGGGCTGGCGCAGCACCTCGCCCGCCGCGTAGGGCTCGCCGTCCTTCGAGAACTGGGCCACCGAGGCCGGGTACGGGGCCATCCGCGGCAGCACCCCGGCCAGCGAGCGGGCGAGGGCGTCGGACACCGCGAAGCCCTCGCGGGCCAGCCGCACCGCCGGCTCGACCAGCCTCGCCCAGGGCAGGCTCCCGTGCCCGGACCACGCGAGGTGCAGCCCCGCCACCGTGCCCGGCACCCCCACCGCGAGATGGGAGCCGTGGTGCAGCACCCGGTCGTACTCGCCGTCGCGCAGGAACATGGTGGGCGACGACCCCGCCGGCGCGATCTCCCGGAAGTCGTAGGCGGCGGGCTCGCCCGCGGCGGGGCGGTAGACGAGGAAGCCGCCCCCGCCGATGTTGCCGGCGGTGGGATAGGTGACGGCGAGGGCGAAGGCGGTGGCGACGGCGGCGTCGACGGCGTTCCCGCCCTCGCGCATCACCTCGGCCCCGACCGCCGACGCGATGGCGTCCTGCGAGACGACCATCGCCTGGCGCGCCCGTATCGGCTGGGTGCTGCCGCTGAGGACCGGGGCCAGTCCCAGCCAGACACCGAGGACGAGCCCCGCCCCCGCGGCCCGGCGGCGTATCGCGTTCGGCATCCGCCCATCATGGCAGGCGACGCGGGGCGAGAGCAAGCAGACACGCCGCCGGACGGGGTATATTCTGGTCTCGACCCGTCCGCTGGAGTCGGACGGCAAGGAGGTTTCCGAGATGAGCCGACGACTGTTCACGCTGCCGGCGGCGTTGCTCGCGGCCGCGCTGATGGCCGCACCGTTCGCGCCGGCGCCGCCCGCCTCGGCGCAGACCCCGGCGGCCGACTACGACATGCCGCGGACGCCGTGGGGCGACCCCGACCTGCAGGCCATCTGGAACAACGCCACCATCACCCCGCTGGAGCGCCCCGCGGACCGGGCGGACCAGGCGTTCCTGAGCGCCGAGGAGGTAGCGGCGCTCGAACGGCAGGCCCAGGAGCGCGTCGACCAGCAGAACGCGCCGAGCGCGGTCAGGACCGAGCCGCTCCCCGTCGGCGGCAACGTCGGCGCCTACAACAGCTTCTGGACCGAGCAGAGCACGTCGGTGGTGGGCACCGCGCGCACGTCCCTCATCACGGACCCGGAGAACGGCCGGCTCCCGCCCCTGACGGCGGAGGCGCTGGCCCGCATCACCTCGCCCGAGTCGGTGCGCATCGCCGACATCCGCCAGGGCCGGGTGCCGGCCGACGGGCCCGAGCAGATGGGCCTGAGCGAGCGCTGCCTCTGGTACCGCGGCATCCCGTCCATCCCCACCGGCTACAACAACAACTACCATTTCCTGCAGACGCCCGACCGGGTGGTCATCCTGCAGGAGCACATCCACGACCTGCGGGTCATCTTCCTCGACGACCGGCCGCACCTCCCGGACGGCGTGCGGCAGTTCGCGGGCAGCTCGCGGGGCCGCTGGGACGGCGACACCCTCGTGGTCGAGACCACGAACCTGCGCCAGCCGTTCATTCGGCGCTGGGCCCGGCCCGAGCACTCGCTGTCGCGCGGCGACCTCAGCGAGGCGGCGCGGGTGACGGAGCGCTTCACGCGCACCGGCCCCGACACCCTCCACTACGAGTTCACCGTCGACGACCCCGAGACGTGGACCCGGCCGTGGTCGGGGGCCCTGCCCTACGCGCGCTCGGACGGCCCGATGTACGAGTTCGCATGCCACGAGGGCAACTACGGCATGATGAACATGATGGCGGGCTCGCGGGCCGAGGAGGCCGCGGCCGGGGGACAGTAACGCTCGGACCCTCGGCTTCAGACCGCTCGCTTGGTGATGGCCTCGCGGAGGCCGTCGAGCAGACCCTCGAGGTGGGCCATCCGTTCGCGGAGGAGGCCCATCTGCTCGCCCT
Source organism: Vicinamibacterales bacterium (assembly GCA_965215105.1). Taxonomy (GTDB): domain Bacteria; phylum Acidobacteriota; class Vicinamibacteria; order Vicinamibacterales; family UBA8438; genus JAJEEA01. The sequence goes on along the minus strand of OZ244051.1, from coordinate 5,473,473 downwards.
GGGCGTCGATGCGCTGGCGCAGGTCGGCGCCCTGGGCGGCGATGCGCTCGCGCAGGTCGGCGCCCTGGGCGTCAATGCGCTCGCGCAGGTCGGCCAAGCCCTTTCTCTGGTCGCGCATCTTCGCCACGCAGGCTCCGGAACGATGTGCCGATCGCGACCAGGATCGCGATGGCCGCCCCGACGACCGTCCAGGCGGTAGCGTCCATGTCCGTATCTTGCCGGACCCGACCGGCCCCGTCCATGTGAAACGGGACACGCGGCGGCCCGCCCATGCGAAGAATCTCCCGCGCCGCCGGCGCGGTGCTACACTGGCTTGCCCCTGGAGGACACCATGCATCATCGGCCTGTCGTCCGAACCCCCCCGCCCCGGCTCGCCGCCCTCTGCGCCATCGGTTGCGCCGCCGGCCTCCTCGGCATCGGCGCCCCGGCCGCGGCCCAGACGCGGGGCCTCCTGCCGGCGGACTACTACGCGGAGGTCGGCGTGGGCGAGGTGGCCATCTCCCCCGACGGCGGCCTCGTCGCGTTCACCGTCACCACCGTCGTCGAGGAGGGGAACCGGCGGCACCGCGAGATCTGGATGCAGCAGCTTCGCGGCGGCCGGCCCGAGGGCGAGCCGTTCCGGTTCACCGACCCGACGCGCGATGCGAGCGGGCCGCGCTGGTCGCCCGACGGCCGGACGCTGAGCTTCCGGTCGCCCCGGGGCGGCGAGGGCGGCGCCGGCGACACCTGGTTCGCGCGGGTCGCCTTCCCCGGCGGCGAGGCGTATCGCGTCGAGGGCGTCCGGGGCGCCCCGGCGTGGTCGCCCGACGGGGCGTGGATCGCCTACGCCGCGCCCCCCGAACCCGAGGGGGACGAACCGCGGGAACGCGCCGGCTGGGTCGCGCCCGACGCGGTCACCCGCACCCTCGACCCCAACCGCTTCGACGGCCGGGTCATCACCACGGCGCGCTACAAGCGCGACGGCACCCTCGCCCTGCTGCCCCACCCGTCGGCCCGGCCCCGGCGGCAGCTCTTCGTCGTGCCGGCGGCGGGCGGCGAGGCGGCGCAGCGGACGGATCTGGGATTCGACGTGCGCGAGCCGGCGTGGTCGGCCGACGGCGAGCGCATCTACTTCACCGGCGACGAGGGGCAGGACGACGAGAGCGCCACCGATCCGGCGAGCGACATCTACGTGGTCGGGCGGGACGCCGGCGAGCCGCGGCGGGTCACCACCGACCCCGGCAGCGAGACCGCCCCCGCCGTCTCGCCCGACGGCCGGCGGCTCGCGTTCATCCACAGCCGCGGGCGGGGCGAGCCGACGGACATCCGGGTGGTCGACGTCGCCGCCGACGGGACCCTGCGCGGCATCCCCCGCAACCTCACCCGCGACTGGGACATGCGGCCCGGCGCCCCCGCCTGGACCCCGCGCGGCGACGCGGTCCGGTTCCTCGCCGGGGTGCGGGGCAACCGGCATCTCTTCGAGGTGACAGAGACCGGCGACCTCATCCGGCAGGTCACGAGCGGCGACCGGCAGGTGGGATCGGTCTCGGCCACCCGCGACGGCCTCGTCATGGCCTACACCGTGACCCATCCCACGGCGCCGGCCGAAGTCTTCGTCAACAGCGGCGACGGCAGCCGCCAGCGCCGGGTGACCTCGTTCAACGACGCGTGGCTGGCCCCGCTCATCCTGCAGCCGGCCAGGCCCCTGCGCTGGCGGGCCGAGGACGGGACCGACATCGAGGGCTGGATCATCGAGCCGGTCGGGTACGAGCCGGGGCGCCGGTACCCGATGGTCCTGAAGATCCACGGCGGGCCGCACGGCGCCTACGGCAACACCTTCTTCCGGACCTTCCACATCCTCTCGAACGCGGGCTTCTTCGTGCTGTACGCCAACCCGCGCGGGTCCACCGGCTACGGGCACGACTTCACCTACTCGATCACCGGGGGATGGGGCGAGATCGAGGCCGGCGACCTGCTGGCCGGGGTCGACGCCGCGCTCGAGGCGTATCCCGACGTCGACCCCCGGCGCATCGGGGTGTCGGGGGGCAGCTACGGCGGGTTCATGACCAACTGGCTCACCGCCACCACGAACCGGTTCGCGGCCGCCGTCACCAGCCGGTCGATCGCCGACTGGACCAGCCTCTACGGCTCGTCCGACGCCCAGGCCCTCCTCGAGTTCGGGTTCGGCGGCGCCCCGTGGGAGGAGCGCGAGCGGTACGACCGGCTGTCTCCGATCACCTACGTCGAGCGGGTCCGCGCCCCCACCCTCGTCATCCACGGGGAGAACGACTACCGCACACCGATCGGCGACGGCGAGAAGTGGTTCATGGCCCTGAGGAAGCGGGGCGTCCCGGCCGAGCTGGTCCGCTACCCCCGGTCGAGCCACGGCCTCTCGCGGACCGGCGAGCCGTGGCTGCTCGTCGACCGGCTCGAGCGCATCCGAAGCTGGTTCACCCACTGGCTGATCGAGCAGGCCGGGAGCTGATCTCCGGCCGCCGCCTCCGGGACGCCGGAGACGGGCGGCCGCCACGGCCGCGCCCCGGGGGCGGCGCGGGTTCGAAGTGAACGGCAACGGCGTTTAGTAAGGGCAGGTAAGCGAAAGCCGCGATTCCGCGGTATTCACTGATGCGATCGAGCCGGGACCGTCGGGCTCGGCGCGTCCGCGCCGGGGGCTCTCCGTCCGCCGCGGGCAGCGATTCGACGCGAAAACAGGGACGCGCAATTGGCCAAGCTGGCGATATTCGTGGACGGCGGCTACCTCTCCTACCTCGCCGAGCACCACTTCCGCACCTGGGTGGACTTCGGGAAGCTGAGCAACGAGGTCAGGCACACCATCGGCGGGCGCACCGAGGAGCCCCTCGACCTGCTGCGCACGTACTTCTACGACTGCCTGCCCTACCAGAGCAGCACCCCCACCGAGGACGAGGAGCGCCGGTTCAGCAGCAAGAAGCGCTTCTTCTACGCGCTGCAGCGCCTCCCCCGCTACAAGGTGCGCGAGGGCCGGCTGATGCACCGGGGCATCGACGCGCAGGGCAAGCCCATCTTCCAGCAGAAGCGGGTCGACCTGATGGTCGGCCTCGACATCGCCAGCCTCGCCGCCAAGCGGCAGATCAACCACGCCGCGGTCATCTCCGGCGACGGCGACCTCATGCCCGCGGTCGAGGCGGCGCAGCAGGAGGGGGTGCTCGTGTGGCTCGTGCACGGCCCCCAGCTCACCTACGCCGAAGAGCTGTGGGACCTCGCCGACGACCGCCTCGCCATCGACGCCGACTTCATGAAGAGCGTCGAGAAGGTCGCGTCCACCTGACGCGGGCGGCGCGGCCGTCAGTTGCCGAGATTCAGGCCGCCGACGTGCACGTTCTACGGCGCAGACTCCTCGCCCGCCCGTCGTCGCCTCCGGCTCCGCCGGGCGCCCAACCAAGCCTCCAGGAGTCCGCGCCGTTCTACGGCGCAGACTCCTCGCCCGCCCGTCGTCGCCTCCGGCTCCGCCGGGCGCCCAACCAAGCCTCCAGGAGTCCGCGCCGTTCTACGGCGCAGACTCCTGGGCGATAATGAAGGGGCACCTCGCGGAGATTCCCCCTGGAGCCATGAACACCTTCGCCATCGTCATCCTCGTCGCCCTCGTCGGCGAATACCTCCTCGGCGCGGTCACGGGACTGCTCAGTGCCCGCTCGTTCAGCCCCGCGGTCCCGGCCGAGTTCGCCGGCGTCTTCGACGACGAGAAGTACGCCCGGGCGCGGCGCTACACCGCGACGCGCACCCGCTTCGGCCTCGCGCGAGGGGCGTTCGACCTCGCGGTGGTGCTCGCGTTCTGGTTCGCGGGCGGCTTCGCGTGGCTCGACGCCTGGGCCCGCGGGCTCGGCCAGGGCCCGGTGGTCACCGGGCTCGCGTTCATCGGCGTGCTCGCCCTCGCGTCGACGGTCCTCGGGCTCCCGTTCCGGGCGTGGTCGACCTTCGTCATCGAGGCCCGCTACGGGTTCAACCGCACCACCGCGGGGACGTTCGTCGCCGACCTCCTGAAGGGCACGGCCCTCACCGTCGTCCTCGGGGGGCTGCTGCTCGCGGTCATCCTCGCGTTCTTCGAGTGGGCGGGGCCGCTGGCGTGGCTCTGGTGCTGGATGGCGGCGACCGCGTTCATCCTCGGGGTGCAGTTCATCGCCCCGACGTGGATCATGCCGCTGTTCAACACCTTCACCCCCCTCGACGGCGGCGAGCTCCACGACGCCATCCTCGGCTACGCGCGCTCGGCCAAGTTCCCCCTCGGGGGCATCTTCGTGGTCGACGGCTCGCGGCGCTCGTCCAAGGCCAACGCCTTCTTCACGGGCTTCGGCAAGCACAAGCGCATCGGGCTCTTCGACACCCTCGTCGACAAGTACACCGTCCCCGAGCTCGTCGCGGTCGTCGCGCACGAGATCGGCCACTACAAGAAGCGGCACGTGTGGCTGCAGATGGCCCTGTCCATCGGCCACCTCGGGGCGATGCTCTGGGTCCTGTCGCTCTTCCTCGGGCAGGAGGGCCTGTTCGCGGCGTTCTACGTCACGGAGCCGTCGGTCTACGCGGGGCTGCTCTTCTTCAGCCTGCTCTTCACCCCGGTCGAGCTGGTGCTGTCGGTCCTCATGCACGTCTTCTCGCGCCGCCACGAGTTCGAGGCCGACCGTTTCGCGGCCGAGACCACCGGCAGCGGGGCGCCGCTGGTGAGCGCCCTGAAGAAGCTGTCGGCCGACAACCTGAACAACCTGACGCCCCACCCCCTCGACGTCTTCCTGCACTACTCGCACCCGCCGGTGCTGCGGCGCATCGACGCCCTGCAGCGGCTGCCGGCGGGCGAGCCCGCATGACCCGGGCCGGTCGGCGGTTCCCGCCGATCAGGCCTGCCGACCTCGCGGCGGCGGGGCGAGGCGGCTCACGGCCTCGGCAAGCAGTTGCATTGGCCGCGGACAGTCGGGGACCCAGCGTGCGGACGGCGACGACCGTCGGCGAACGTTCAGTAGATCGCGACCGGCGCGACCGTCGATCCGGTGGCGCCCTCGATCTTGAGGGGCTGGACGACGAACGCGAACTCGTGGACGCCGGCCGCGGCCAGCTCGGCCAGCCTCATCCGCTCGACGAGATGGATGCCGTGGACCACGAGCGCGATCTGGTGGATGGGCAGCGACACCGCCGGATCGGGGTTGGGCGAGACCTCGACGGGCTGGTTGTCGGCGCCGAGCAGCATCGGATCGTGCTCCACGAGCCACTCGGCGGCGGCGACGCCGATGCCGGGGTTGGTCGCCATGAAGCGCTCCGGGTCGCTGTCCCAGAGCACGCCCCAGCCGGTGTGGATGAGCACCGCGTCGCCGGGCTCGAGGGCCACCCCCTGCCGGTCGAGGGCCTGCTGGAGGTCGTCGACGGTGATCTCGTAGGTGTCGGGCAGCATGTCGACGCCCTTGAGGGCGGCCACGTCGATGAGCACGCCGCGGGTCATCAGGGTGCCGACGTTCTCGACGCCGAGCCGCGTGAACCCGTCCCGCGACATGACCTCTTTCTGGTCGACGCAGTTGTAGAGGCTGTCGCCGATGGTCTGGTGGGTGAAGCCGTCGAACTGCGTACCCACCTGGCCCATCTCCGTGACGACGAGCTCCTCGTTCGAGCCGCGCCGGTTCGACCCCGTGAACGGGCCGGTCGGCTTCATGTAGAGGTCGAAGTGGCGGGCGCCGAGGGGCATCGAGGGCCGCAGCACCTGCCCGAGCTCGATGACCCGGCCGGTCCGGATCAGGCTGGCCGCCTTGAGCACCGTCTCGGGGCCCATGTGGTTGGCCGCGCCCCGCTCGTCGTCGGCGCCCCACTTGCTGGGGCAGCGCTCCTCGGGCGGCGGCGGGGTCCACGACTGGGCGGCGGCGGGGGCCGCGGCGCCCGCGAGCAGGACGGTGAACGCGGCGGCGGCGACGGCGGCAACGCTGGTGAATCGCATGACTTTCCTCCTGGGCGATGTCTTCGGCCGCCGCTGATTCTACCGAAACGCATGGCGCTACAATTCGGTCGACTCGTGCGGAGGAACGACATGCGCCAGCGCTTGACGGACGGGAGCCGGATTTCGCGCCGCCCGGGGCCGGTGGTTCGGGCCGCGGTGCTCGCGGTCGGGCTGGCCCTGGCCGCGGCTCCCGCCGCGGGGCAGACGCCGCCGCCGCTGACGACGGCGGAAGGCGAGTGGCCGAGCTACGGCGGCGACGCCGGGCACACGCGGTACTCGCCCCTCGACGAAATCGACGCGGACAACTTCGGCGATCTGGAGATCGCGTGGCGCTTCCGCACCGACAACCTGGGGCCCGGGCCGGAGTTCAAGCTCTCGGGCACCCCGCTGATGGCGGGAGGGCGGCTGTTCGCCACCGCCGGCACGCGGCGCGCGGTGGTGGCGCTCGACCCCGTCACCGGCGAGCTGCTGTGGATGCACGCCGAGCACGAGGGGGCGCGCGGGGCCGCGGCGCCCCGCCGCCTGTCGGGCCGCGGGCTGGCCTACTGGACCGACGGTACGGACGAGCGCGTCCTCTACGTCACCCTCGGCTTCCGCCTCGTGGCCCTCGACGCCGCGACGGGCCGCCCCGTCCCCGGCTTCGGCGACGGCGGCCGGATCGACCTGAAGGCGGCCGCGGTCGTGGGCGAGGGCCGGTCCATCGACCCCGTCACCGGCGAGATCGGGCTCCACGCGACCCCCACGGTGGCGCGCGACGTCGTCGTCGTGGGCGGCACCTTCGCCGACGCCCCCGCCCCCCGCACCCACAACAACACCAAGGGGCTGGTGCAGGCGTTCGACGCCCGCACCGGCCGGCGCCTGTGGACGTTCGACACCGTTCCCGGCCCCGGCGAGCCCGGGGTCGAGACGTGGCTGAACGACTCGTGGGGCGTCAACGGCAACAACGGCGTGTGGACCCAGATATCGGCCGACCCCGAGCTGGGCATCGCCTACCTGCCGGTCGAGACCCCGTCGGGCGACTACTACGGCGGCCACCGGCCGGGGAACAACCTGTATGGCGAGAGCCTCGTCGCCGTCGACCTGCTGACGGGCGAGCGGTTGTGGCACTTCCAGCTCGTGCACCACCCCATCTGGGGCTTCGACATGGCGAGCCCCCCGATTCTCGCCGACATCACCGTGGACGGGCGGCCCGTCGAGGCGGTGGCGCAGCCGGGGAAGCAGGCGTTCCTCTACGTCTTCGACCGGGTGACGGGCGAGCCGGTGTGGCCCATCGAGGAGCGGCCCGTGCCCGCCGGCGACGTGCCCGGGGAGTGGTACTCGCCGACCCAGCCGTTCCCCACGAAGCCGTCGCCCTACGACCGGCAGGGGGCGTCCATCGACGACCTGATCGACTTCACCCCCGAGCTGCGGGCCGAGGCGGTGGAGCTGGTGTCGCGCTACCGGCTCGGGCCCATATTCACCCCGCCCGTCGTCAGCCGGCCGGAGGGCCCCGTCGCCACCCTCGGCCTCGGGGCCGGCAGCGGCGGCACCAACTGGCCGGGCGGCGGCTACGACCCCGAGACGCACGTGCTCTACGTGCCGTCGCGCACCGCGTTCTACTCGTGGGAGCTGATTCCGACCCCCGACCCGTCGGTGTCGGACATGCGCTACGTGAAGGGGACCGAGAAGTACGGCGTCGGCCACGGCGGCCTGCGCGACCTGCACGTGCGCGGGCTGCCTCTCGCGAAGCCGCCCTGGGGCCGCGTGTCGGCCATCGACCTCGACCGGGGCGAGTTGCGCTGGCAGGTCCCCCACGGGGAGACGCCGGAGCGGGTGAAGGGCCACCCCGCCCTCGCGGGCCTGGACATCCCGCCGACCGGCGAGCCGTGCATCCACCTCATCGGGCCCCTGGTCACCAGGACCCTGCTGGTGATGGGCGAGTGCGGCTACCACCCCGTTCCCGGGGGGCGCGGAGCGCGCCTGCGCGCCTACGACAAGGCGACGGGCCGCGAGGTCGGCGCCGTCGTCATGCCCGCCCCCCAGTCGGGGTCGCCGATGACCTACCTCGCCGGCGGCCGGCAGCACATCGTCCTCGCCGTCAGCGGGCGCACCCACCCCGGCGAGTACATCGCCTTCCGCCTGCCGGAGTGAGCCGGTGGGGCGTGACCGGGGACGCTGCCCCGCGTCAACGGCTGCAGACGGCCCGTTGCGTACTTGCGGGGCACGCCGGCGATGCGGGGGGAGCGGCCGACCCGGCTACGGGCTCCGAGAGGCGGCTATGGCGTGCCGGCGCCGCCGGTCGGGCCCTCCCCGTCCCGGCCGTACTTCCCCTGCCATTCGTCGAGGTGCGTCCTGTCCGACAGCGGGACACTCATCCGGTACGCCGCGCGCGCGATCGCGTGGGCGGCGACCGGAGCCGTCACCAGCAGGAAGATGACGGTCAGGGCCGCGATGGCGGTCTCGGCCGCACTCCTGAAGTACAGGGCGGCCGCGCCGAACACCAGGCCGACGCCCAGCGTGCCCGCCTTCGTGGAGGCGTGCATGCGAATGAGCACGTCCGGCAGGCGCAGGATGCCGAGTCCGGCGACGAACAGGAAGAAGCCGCCGGCCAGGAGGCACGCCGCGACGATCAGATCCCACCCCGGGATGTCACCTGCCATCGGGCTCCTCCCCCCTTTCGCCGGCACTCCTGTCGCGATTCAGCCGCTCGGTCGTGCGCTCGGCGTACCAGGCGAAGGCGACCGTCGCCAGAAAGGCCACCAGCGCCAGCGCCAGGGCGATGTCGAGAAAGTCGGGCTCGCCGTACGTGAGGGCCAGGAGGCCCACGATGGCGACGGCCAGGACCGTGACGAGGTCGATCGCCACGACGCGATCCGGCAGGCTCGGCCCCTTGATGAGGCGCACGAACGAGAAGACCAGTCCCAGCACGGTCAGGACCGTCGTGACGCCGATTGCCCAGCCGACGATCTGCGAGTGCTCCGCGAGGGCCGTCACTGCATGGCCTCCCGGACCAGGCGCTCGAAGCCCGTCTTGATGCTCCTGCGTGTCTCCTCGGGATCGTCCACGAACATGTCGTGCACGTACAGCGTCTTCCCGTCGGGGCTGACGTCGAGGCTCAGGGTGCCGGGCGTCAAGGAGATGAGGTTCGCCAGGACCGTGATCTGCAGCGGGTCGTCGATGTCCAGCGGCACGGCCACGATGGCCGGGCGCGATCGCTGTCCGGGCGTGATCACGTCCCCGGCGACCTGGAGGCTCGAGACGGTGAGCTCGTACAGGAAATAGGCGCCCAGACGGGCCGCCAGCAGGACCCGCCTGAAGTAGGCGGTCTGCCCGGGCATGGGACTCGACAGGCTCAGGGCCGCGAACGCCAGCAGGAAGCCCCGGACGAAGGTCCCCAGGTCGAAGGTCCCGAACAACGCGCACCAGCCGCCCGCGAGCAGCAGGTTGATCTGGAAGAGCCTCATTCCGCGTCGTCTCCGTGACCGGGCGCGGTGACCGCGAGCCGGTCCTCGCCGAGCACCGCCTCGACGTAGCTCGAGGGAGCCATCAGCTCGGCGGCGGCCCGTTCCGCCAGCGAGTACAGCGGCCGGGCGTAGAGACCGATGGCCAGCGTGACGATCGCCAGCGTCGCGATGGGGGCCAGCAGCAGCAACCGCCGCCGCGGCGCGAGCGCGGGCGGCGGCCCGGCCTCGTCCGGGCGGGCCCTCCAGAAGGCGTTCAGCCAGATCTTGGTCATCGAGTAGGCGGTCAGCAGACCCACGGTCAGCGCCACGCCCGCCATGATGAACTCATCGCTCTCGATCGACGCCTGTATCAGCAGCAGCTTCGCCCAGAACCCGGACAGCGGCGGGAACCCCGCCAGCGAGAACGCCGGCACGAAGAACAGCGCCGCGAGCAGCGGCCGGTCGCGGTAGAGCCCGCCGAGCGTCCGCAGGTCGGTCGAGCCGGCCAGCCGGTTCACGGCGCCCGACACGAAGAACAGGTTCGCCTTCACGATGATGTGGTGGATCACGTAGAAGATGCCGCCCAGCAGCCCGAAAGTGGTGAAGAGCGCGAGGCCCAGGATCATGTACCCGATCTGGCTGATGATGTGGAACGACAGGATGCGCCTCAGCTCGTTCTGCGAGGCGGCCCCGAGGACGCCGGTGACCATGGTCAGGCCCGCCACCCAGAGCAGCAGCTCGTGCGTGTACCCGACGTCGTGCCGGAAGATCAGCGTGAAGAAACGCATCAGCGCGTAGACGCCGACCTTCGTCAGGAGGCCCGAGAAGACGGCCGAGACCGCGGTCTGCGGCGTGTGGTAGCTGGCCGGAAGCCAGAAGAAGAGCGGGAACACCGCCGACTTCAGGCCGAACGCGATGATGAACACCATGGCGACGAGGGTGAGCAGCCCCTGGTCCTCGACCTCCTGCACCCGCAGGTGCAGGTCCGCCATGTTGAGCGTGCCCGTCAAGCCGTACAGCAGTCCGATGCCGCTCAGCAGCAGCGTCGTCGCGATCAGGCTGAGGGCGGCGTAGCGCACTGCCCCGTCCAGTTGCGCGGGGGTGCCTCCCAGTATCAGCAGGGCCAGCGAGGCGATCAGCATGACCTCGAACCAGACGTAGAGATTGAAGACGTCTCCCGCCAGGAACGCGCCGCACACGCCCGCCAGCAGTGCGTGCAGCAACGGATGCAGGGCCTGGGAGAGCCGGCCCGGCCGGGTGTCTCCGAACGCGTAGATCACGGTGGCCAGCCCGATCAGGGCCGAGACCGCGACCATCGCCGCGCTCAGGTGATCGGCCACCAGCGTGATGCCGTAGGGGGCCGGCCACGCGCCGATCTGGACCGACGCGATGCCCTCCCGCCACACCGTCGACAGCAGGCCCGCGGCCGCGGCCGACAGGCCGAGGGCGCCGACCAGGCTCACGGCTCGTTGCGTCCTCTCGCGGCCGCGGCCCGCGAAGCCGACGACGGCCGCCGCCAACGGAATCACGATCGGCGAGACCAGCAGCCAACTCAATCGACCGCCCCCTGCCCCGCGCCCGCCCCCGCGCCCGCCGACGAGGGTTCCGCGGCCCGCATGTGGTCGGTGTCCACGGTCTCCAGCTCCTGGTAGGTCCGGAAGGCGAGCACCAGCGCGAACGTGAGCAGGCTGAAGGAGATCACGATCGCGGTCAGCATCAACGCCTGCGGCACGGCGTTCGCGATGCCGGGGAGGGGCGCGGCCTCTCCCGGGGCAATCAGCGGCGGCCGCGCCCGCGTCAGGCCTCCGCTGGCGAAGATCACCAGGTTGGCGGCATGGGAGAGCAGCGCCAGGCCGAAGATGAACCGCACGAAGTTGCGGCTGAGCATCAGGTAGACGGTCGCCGCCATCAGGACGCCGACCAGCACCGCGATGATTGGTTCCATCAGTGATTCCCCTGCCGCCCGCGCGTCCCGGCCGGCCCGCCGATCGCCGCCGCCGGCTCCGCCCGGCACCCGACCGACCCTCCCGGGAGTCTGCGCCTCCTCCGGAGGCGGCGCCGTTCCCACGGCGCAGACGCCTGGCCCGCCAATCGTCGCCTGCGGCTCCGTTCTACGGCGCAGACGCCTGGCCCGCCAATCGTCGCCTGCGGCTCCGCTTGGCGCCCAACCAACCCTGCCAGGAGTCTGCACCGTTCCACGGCGCAGACTCCTAGCGCTCCTTGATGCCGATGACGAACGTCAGCACGACGCCGACGACGACGAGGTAGACCCCGACGTCGAACATCACCGGCGTGCCGATCTTCAGCCCCGCCGGGGTGCCCCATTGGCCGGTCAGGAACGGGGCGGCGTCCCGGATCGATCCGACGAAGCCCGACGCGATCGCGACGGCCAGACCGGCGGCGCCGACCACGCGGGGGTCCGCGCGCAGTATCCCGCGGGCCGCCCGCGGGCCGAAGACGAACGCGTACAGGCTGAACGCGATCGACGCGACGAGCCCGCCGACGAAGCCGCCGCCGGGGTGCTCGTGGCCCCGCAGCAGCAGGAACACCGAGACCACGAGAATCAACGGGACCAGCAGGCGAGTGGTCTCCCGCAGGATCAGGGTGTTCATGATGCCGCCGTGCCACGCCCGGGCGCGCGCCGCCGCTGCCGCCGCGCCCGGCGGCGGAACGCCCTCCCGCCGCCGGGGTCCCGGCCGCAGCAGGGCGAAGACCGCCGCGCCCGCGATCGCGAGCACGGTGATCTCGCCCATGGTGTCGAGCGCCCGGAAATCGACCAGTATCACGTTGACGATGTTCCTGCCCTGACCGCCCGGCACCGCGGTTTGCTCGAAGTACTCCCTGAGATCCGGCTGGGGCGGGGACCCGGTGACGGCGAGCAGGACCAGGGTGACGCCGACCCCGACGGTGACGGCGACGATGCCGTTGCACAATCGCGCGGGTCCCGAGGGCCAGATCTCGTTCCTGAAGTCCGGGAGCTTGAGCAGCACGATGGCGACGATCACCGTGACGAGCGTCTCGACGATCAACTGCGTCATCGCGACGTCCGGGGCGCCGAAGGTGAGGAAGATCAGCGCGGTGGCGACCCCCACCACGCCGAGCGCGCAAATCCCCAGCAGACGCGACCTCGAGCGGATGATCACGACCGACGCCGCGGCGACGAGGGCGGCGAGCGACCAGTCGAGGAAGGTGGCTTCCGCCAGCCGCACCGGCCCGGGGGCGACGTCCTTGATCCAGAGGGTCACGGCCAGGCTCAGCCCGAGCGTGGCGAACACGACCAGCAGATAGTGCCGCTGGACGCCGGACTGCAGCCGGCGGGTCTGCCAGGCCGCGACGGCGGCGATCCCGTTCATGGCCGCGTCGTACGCGCGGTCGCCGCTGAGCGGGACCCGTCTCTTCAGGCCGGCGAGCGCGGCCGCGACCGCCGACCGCTTCCAGAATCCCAGGACCGCCGCGGCCAGCGTCGCGAGGGTCAGGGCCAGGGCCTCGCCCGTGCTGTGCCAGGGCGCTTGCCCGGTATCCGGGGAATACCCGATCACGGCCATTTCCGCGGGGACGAGCAGGCGCATGAACGAGAACTCCCGGGCCAGCCCCCACCAGATGCCGACCGCGCCGAGCACGACGGGCCCGCACCAGAGCGCCCAATGGCCTTCCCGCCCCGGCTTGCGGTAGTCGGGGCGCGGACCGAAGAACGGCCCGATCGCGAGGACCATCGCGACCGTCGCGATCGGCGCGGCGGCCAAGAACGTCGCCCACGGCAGCCAGGCGGCGGTGTCGGGCGCGAAGCCGGCGGTGTACAGGAGCTCCTTGCCGATGAACCCGAGCGAGGGCGGCACGCCGGCCATCGAGACGGACGCGGCCACCGCGGCCGCGAACGTGACGGGCATGGCCTTCCTCAGCCCCCCCAGGTGGGCCAGGTCGCGGGTGCCGGTCGCCTTCTCGATCGTCCCCGCCACCATGAACAGGGCCGCCTTGTAGAGGGCGTGCGCGACCAGAAACGCGAGCGCGGCCAGGACGCCCCGCGACGGCTCGCCCGGCCCCGCGACGGGCGGCGACCCGAGGAACATGACGCACACGCCGAGCGCCATGACCGTCGTGTAGGCCAGCACCTGCTTCAGGTCGGACCTGCCCAGCGACACGAACGCCGAGTACACCGCCGTCACCGCGCCCACCGCGGTCAGCGTCTCCATCCAGAGCTCGGTGCCGCCCAGGATCGGCGTCAGGCGGGCCAGCAGGAACACCCCGGCCTTGACCATCGTCGCCGAGTGCAGGTAGGCCGAGACCGGCGTCGGGGCCGCCATCGCGTTCGGCAGCCAGAAGTGGAACGGGAACTGCGCCGACTTGGTGAAGGCCCCGAGCAGCACCAGAACGACGACCGCCGTGTAGTGGGGGTGATCGGCGAAGGCCTCCGGGTCGGCCAGCATCTCCCGCAGGCTGAACGTGCCGACGGCCTGGCCCAGGACCACGAAGCCGGCCAGCATCGCCAGGGCGCCCGCGCCGGTTACGAGCAGCCCCTGAAGGGCGGAGCGCCTGGCCGTGGCGTCCTCATGCGAGTAGCCGATGAGCAGGAACGACGTGATCGTGGTGAGTTCCCAGAAGACGAACAGCACGACGAGGTTGTCGGCCAGCACGAGGCCGAGCATCGCCAGCATGAAGCTGACGAGAAAGAGCGTGAACCGGCCGCGTTGCGGATAGCCCTTCATGTACTCCGCGGCGAAGAGCAGAATGAACGCGCCGATCCCCGTGATCAGCAGGGCGAACAGCAGGCTCAGGCCGTCGACCACGAAGTCGAGGTCGATGCCCTGCTGCGGCAGCCACGCCGTTTCCCAGACGAGGACCTCGCCGCCGGAGACGGCGGGAATCATCGTGCAGAACCACACGAAGAGCACGACGGGCAGGGCGACCGCCAGACGCACGTAGAGCGAGTTCGTCACGCTCGATCCCCCCGTCGGCCGTACCGGCCCGGCCGGGAGCAGGCGGCCTCGACCTCGTTCCGGACCACGTGAGCCCGAGCCGCCTCAGTCCGCGCAGACGAACCATGACTGATCACCAGGTAGACGTTACAGGCCATATTTCGCAAGCATGAGAGTCCGTGGGCCGCCGTCGGTCTTCAAGGCAGGACGAACGCGAACAGGTTGTTGCCGGCGCTCGGGCGCAGCTCCCGCGCCAGCGCCGGCAGCGCCGCGGCGACGAACAGGACGATTCGCGGAACGAGACGCCTCGGTCGCATGTCGGCCTCCGTGCGGGGTGCGTCCCCGCCTCTGCGACTCTAGCACGGCGGCTCGGGATCACGCGCTCCGCCGCTGACATGATTTTCACCAGTCTTGCATGCTGTCGACAATGTCACGCGACACCGCGCAGCCCATGGCTCTTCTTCGGAGATCGGGTGCGCCCCGACGACTTCCGAATCGTCCCGGTTCGGGACGGCCGACGTGATCCTGCCTTCACTCATCGACGTTCGAGAAGCGGGGCGACGCGCCGACGTCACGATCGTGATCCGAGCTCCTCCGCCTGACTTGACGGCGCGACGGTGCCCGGCGCCCGGCGTCGTCGGCTCCGGCGCCGACTCGCCGAACGCCGGCGCGCCGTGAGGCAGGGTCGGCGGGTAGCGCCGTCCACCGGCCGCCCCGCCGCGGCGCCGACGGCGCGTCGCGCTACGACGTGACGGACACGGCCTGCTTCCGCCAGGCGTCGTCGCTGACCTGCCCGACGAGGAAGTCGGCGAGGTCGGCGCGGCTGATGCGGCCGACGGGTCCCGTGTTGCCGGCGGTGCAGCGGCCCGAGGCCGGTTCGTCGTTCAGGATGGCGGCGCGCACGATGGTCCAGTCGAGGACGCTCGACCTGACCACCGCTTCCTGCGCCTCGTGGTCGGCGTGGATGTTCCGCAGCAGGGTCATGAACAGCAGGCGCGCGAGCCACGGGATCTGCCGCCAGCTCTCCCCGACGCCGGCGGCGGACAGGACGACGAGGCGCTCGACCCGGTGCCGGGTCATGCCGTCCACGACGTTCCGCGTGCCGGCGGCGAGGGTGGCCTTGTCGCGCAGTCCGTTGCTGCCCAGGGCGACGATTGCCGCGTCGTGGCCGGCGACGGCCGAGGCGACCGACCCGGCGTCCGTCACGTCACCCTGAACGACCTGCACGCCGGAATCGCCGACGTCCAGCTTCCCCGCGGAGCGCGCGAAGGCGGTGACGTCGTGGCCCCGGGCGAGCGCCCCCCGCCAGACGTGCCGCCCCGTCTTCCCCGTGGCGCCGAAGACGATGAGCTTCATGAGCCTCCTCGCAGGAAGTCGCGCGCTAGAGGCTGCCGCCGGCCCAAGGACCGGTCACCGCGAACGTGATCCCGGGGGTCTGGGCGTTGAAGAAGAGCCAGCGGCCGTCCGGGCTGTAGGTGGCGCCGGCGAACTCGCGGGCGCGGAAGTCGCCCGCGAAGCCGTTCCGCTCGCCGTCGACGACGACGTTGTTCCTGGCGAACGGAAAGATCCCGCCGTCGAGAGCGAGACCGCGGACGAAGTTGTCCGTGTCGCCATCCTCGCACAGCACCAGCCCGCCGCGCGGGCTCACGCAGAGGTTGTCGGGCATGTCCAGCACATCCTCGCCCGGCGACTCGAAGATCAGCCGCAGGCGCTCACGGCCCGGATCGTACTCCCAGACCTGACCGGCTTCGGCCTCGCCGCCGTTGGTCGACACGATGAAGACCCGATCGTCGCCGTACCACGTGCCTTCCAGCCGCGCGAACGTCGCGCCGCCGGCGGCGGCGCCCTGCTCGAAGACGCTGTGATCGGTAACCTCGGCCGGATCCGGATCTTCAATCGGCACCCAGGACACGGGCCGCCAGGTGTCCGCGGTCTGGCCCTTGCGCAGGTCGCTCCCCGGCGCGCCGGCGACGGCCAGCATCTCGAGGCGGCCGCCGGCCGCGAGGTTGCCGGCCTCGTTCGGCAGGAAGCGATAGAAGCCCGCCTCCTCGCGGTCCTCGGTCTCGTACACGATGCCCGTGGCAGGGTCGATCGACACCGCCTCGTGAACGAAACGGCCCATCGCCCTGAGCGGCTCGGCCGTCGCCGCGCCGTCGGCCGGAACCTCGAAGACGTACCCGTGCGGCCGCCGGTAGTCGGGGACGTTCTGCTGGAACCACTGGGACAACGACCACAGCAACGAAGGGTCGAAGCCCGGTCCGTACACCGTTTCCTCGCAGGTGAGCCACGATCCCCATGGGGTCGGACCCCCGGCGCAGTTGACCGCGGTGCCCGCAAGGCTGGTCCACGCGTCGTGCACGGTGCCGGTTGCGGTGTCGAACTCGACGGTCGTCGTGCCGCCCCCGCCGATCTCGTCGTACAGCGGACGGTCGGCGAACGCGCCGCCGCTCCGCACTTCGTGGTTGCGGATCAGCCGGATGCGGCTGCCGCCGGCCGCGAACGCGGCCATGCCGTCATGCGCCGGCGGCGTCGGCCTTCCGTCGGCCAGCGGGTCCCCGGTCCACCCGAACGTCAGGTAGCGGAAACCCGCGGGGAGGTGCAGCAGCGGCAGGCCCGTCGTCTCGTCGCGGACGGGTCGCAGCGGGCCGTAGCCCGCCTCGCCCCGCGTCCGCCCGCCGGCCGGCGCCCGGCCGCGGATCGCCGCGGCGGCCCGACTCGAGAGCGCGTGAAGCGGCGCGGCGCCCAGCGCGGCGCCCGTGAGGGCCAGGAAGGCCCGGCGACCCGGGCGGGGCTGTAATGCAGGCATGCCCAAGTCTACCAGCGGCGACCAGCTTCGGGTGTCGAGCCGGGCGGCGCCGGGCTCGTCGCCGCTCACCGCGCCAGTCGTCGACGCCGCCGACCGACATCCTCCGTTCAGGTGCTCGGCGCCCCAGTTGCCGGCTCCGAGGCCAGCTCCCTGGACAGCTCGATGAGATCGCGCAAGGCGGCCAGCGCCGGTGCCAGCTCGCGGAATGCCCTCGTGACGAGCTCAGCGTCAACACCCCGCGCGGCGCGGCCCCGGCGGCAGCGCGATCGGCCTCGCAACGACTCACCTCACTCGAGCGCCAGCACCGCGGCTCGGAGCTCAATCACGTGCGCCGCCCTGATCGGGGTCGTCCCCGCCACCGGCGCCGCGTCGGTCCAGGCCGGCGCGGGCCGCCCGGCCGCGGCGTACGCCGCACCGAGCGCCCGCCGCAGCTCCAGCAGATGGACCAGCCTGACCGGCGTTCTCCCCGGGGTCAGGACCGGGTCCGTCCAGGGGAACGCCGGCAGCCCAGCCGCTCGTCTCGCCGCGTCTGTCCGCGTCCGCAGCTCCGTGAAGTGCGCGGCCCTGACCGGCGTTACCCCGGGCCGGATCGGGCCGCCGGGCAACGGCGCCGTCACCTCCGCCGGGAACGCCTGCCTCGCGCTCAGGTCGTCCGGATCGGTCGCCGTCACCTCGATCGTCGCCACGCCGATGCCCGCCGCGGTCAGGGTCACGCGGGCGCCTGCCACCCGCGCCGTCGCCACCCGCGGCGCCGACGACGATGCCGTGTAGGTCAGCGGGTCGCCGTCGGGATCGCCGAACGCCGCCGAGACGTCCACCTCCAGCGTCTCCCCCGGCCCCGACAGTCGAACCGTCGGCAGCGTCCCCACCGCCTCCGGCGGACGGTTGGGCGGGTCCAGCCGATCGCGCATTGCGGCCAGCTCCTGCGCCAGCTCGTAGAATGCGGCGTCGGCCGCCTCGATCGCGCCGTCGTTGGTCACGAACGCCAGGGCCATGTTCCTGGCCGGCAACAACATCAGCAGTGCGTACCAGAGCGTATTGGTGCCGTTGTGCCAGATCACCGGGCCGCCCGCCCAGTCGCGCTCGTGGTGTACCCAGCCCCGGGCGTAGCCGTTCAGAAACGGGGCGTGCAACCGCTGCCAGCTCGACCGCGAGAGCAGGACCGGGTCGCTCCCGTACTCGCCCTCGAGGTGGGCCGCGCCGTAGCGCGCCAGGTCGCCTATCGTCATGTGCACGGTTCCGGCCGGTGCGATGAGCGGGGTATTGTCTGCGCGCGTCTCGAAGGGATCGACAGGAACCCGCCTGCCGTTCGGAAAGACCAGGTGCCCCAGCGGTTCCTCATTCGGTCGCTCGCCCTTCGGCGCGCCGAAGCCGCCGCTCGTCAGCCCGAGTGGCGCGAACACGCGGTCTCGAAGCAGAGCCTCGTAGGGCTCGCGGGCGACGGTCTCGGCGATGTGGCCGGCAATGGTGTAGCCGACGTTCGAGTACAGGAAACGCTCGCCGCAGGGAGACTCGGGTGCCGCGGCGAGCGCGTCGGCGACGAAGCGCCGCCGTTCGGCAACCAGCTCCTCCGCGGTCTCGGGCCAGACGTCCTGGGACTCGGCGGGGAAGTTGGCGGCGACCCCCGCGGTATGGGTCATCAGGTGTGCCGGCGTGCAGGCGCTCCTGCCGTCCGCCATCTCGACGTCGGGCAGCAATGCGGTCAGCGCGTCGTCGGCCGAGAGTAGCCCGTCCTCCTCCAGCACCGCGAGCAGCGTGGCCGTCATCGACTTGGTAATCGATCCCACGTGCCAGCGGTCGCCGACGGTCACCGCGATGCCGGAGTCCCGCCGGCGCTCGCCGCTGACAGCCGCCGCCGCGAGGTCTCCGTCGACGGTCACGGCAACGGCCACCGCGGTGAGTCCGGTATCCTCCCGCAACTCGGCCACGCGCGTCTCGAGAAGGTCCTGGAAGTCGCCGGTCGGTCCCTCCGCCAGCATGCCCCCGGCTCCCCGAGGGGCGCCGGCGGCGGTCGTGGCCGGGAACGGCCGTTCCGGAACGTGGGCGCCGGTCGCGGCCGGCGGCTGGGCCTGGCCCGCTGCCGGGACTGCGAACAGCACCGCCAGCGCCACCGGGAGCCCCCGGCGCCACGGCGAACAGAATCGACTGGTCATCGAGTTGCCCTGTAGCAAGTCGCTGCGTTGCGCCGAGCCGGTGCATGCAGCCAAGGCGGGCGCGGTCGCCCGCCGAGACGTCGTTCCGGGTGCGTTGCTCACTCCGGCCCCGGCTAGCCGGCGAACACTCCCAGAATTCTCACGATGTCGTCTCGCTCCAGAGGTTTGTCCTTCAGCACGTACACGTGTACCGCGTTGTCCCAATGGCAAGCAAGGTTGTCAGCAAACAGGCGCGCCTGGGTCGCAAAGGGTCGGTATCGCGCGACGCGAGCGACCAGGACAGAGAAGTCGGTCTCGACGATCAGCCACTCGCCGACGTTGGCGTCCGGCGGGCGCAATAGCACCAAGTTCCAGCCCTGGCGATCTTCGCCGTGGTCCTGAATCTCGATGTATCCGCCATGCTCTGCGTGACGGCTCCGCAGCGTGTTCATCCGTCCCGGCACTTCGGGATCCTCGTACAGCTCGCCCGGTCTGAAAAAGTGGACATTGAGTGTTCGCGTACCGAAATGGTACGCGACTCCTGAACCTGGGTCTGGAGCCTTCCTCAACAGGGGTTCGGGCGATTCTTCATTCAGCTTAGCTACGACCTCCTCGATCAAAGCGAGCACCTGTTGTTCTTGTTCGCGGCTCCAGGCTGCGGCTTGCCGGGCCTCTTCCTCGACGCGAGCACGTTCCTGCCGTTGAGTTTCCTCGGCAGCGCGCTGCTCCCTCATCCGCGCCGCGATCTTACTCAGATCGGATGTTGGCATCACGTCTCTCTCCCTTGCCGCCTCCGTTCAGCCCGGCGATGATTCGACACATCGCGGTCCAAAGAGCCCCCGTGTCTCGCTTTGAGTGCCGGCTCAAGCCACTCGGCGGCAGTTTGCAGCTCAACAGAAACTGGCTCGAACGAATCGACGTAATTCTGGTGTTCATCTCTTGGGGAACAGATAGTTGGCGACGATGGCGAACAGCCCGAGAACGGAGGCTGTAGTCGACCCGATGAGCGTAGTGAGCACGGCGACTGACAGCTCGAACGGGACGAAAGCGAATCCGTGCAGCAGGATGACCAAGCCGATCACGCTGAGCCAGACAACAACGAGTCCAAACAGACGGTTGCCGTACGTTTTCCGTTGCTCGCGATCCTGAATGAGATTATCGACCTCCGCACGGAGCCGCTCGTTCTCAAGAGCCCTCGCTTCTTCGTCGTACAGGTTCTCCGTTTGCTGATCGGTGCCCTGTGGCTCGTCAGCCTGGACGAGTCCAAGATCAGGTTCGGACATTCGCATGGATCTTGCGCGCGAAGTAGTCGCGGATGATGGGGTTCGGAATCACCAGATTGCGTGCGCCGGGCTCTATGGCCCGAATCACCTGCCAAGGGCCGCCTCGC
The DNA here is from genome assembly GCA_965215105.1 of Vicinamibacterales bacterium. Lineage (GTDB taxonomy): Bacteria > Acidobacteriota > Vicinamibacteria > Vicinamibacterales > UBA8438 > JAJEEA01. The sequence goes on along the minus strand of OZ244051.1, from coordinate 5,452,881 downwards.
TCGTGCGTGAGTTGCGACAAGGCCAGTCCTGACATGTGTCCGTAGACTTCCCACACGCGCTCGATGAGTCTCACCGCGAAGCTGTCTTCGGTGGGGACGCTAGGGGTGCTCCACCGCAACTTGCCACGGTCGAACTCAAGCGCTCGAACGGGCTTCGCGATCGCTCGATTGCCCCAGATCTTCACCGCGTGATACAGGTCGGGAAAAACTGGTCCCCATCGCCAAGCCTGGGCGAGTTCGGTACTCAAGGCTCCTCTGTCGTAGCCGAGGTGCCACCCGTGGGCGAAGTACACGAGCTTCTGGACCTTCATCGGGTCCACCGATTCCTCAGCCGCCTTCGCGATGTCCAGGAAGCTATTGGCGACCGCTGCAGCCGGGTACGGCATGATCGACATCCTCAACGCTCGGAGAGCGTGTGTCTCACATTTTGACACAGAACCGTGGCGGTGAGCGGAAGACGCAAACGGTTGGGCTGGGCGGCGTCCACGCGAGGGAGCGGTCTGGTGTACACATCAGGTCGCTTCGTCATTTGTCGCCTTCCTTACCCAAGTCCGGCTGCGCGCGATCCTCGGTCAGAGACGTTTCGTGCCAATCCACGCTGTTTACTGTCGGGCCGCTCCGCACTAGAGCGGCCTGCTCGGTCTCGCCCTCTACGATGCAGACCAGTGCTGTACACGGATGTTCGGATCGTCGCGTCACTCCAGAGCGGCCTGCTCGGTCTCGCCCTCTACGATGCGGACCAGTGCTGTACACGGATGTTCGGATCGTCGCGTCACTCACGGCAGGGCAAAGACGAACAGGTTGTTGCCGCTGCTCGGGCGCAGCTCCGGGGTCAGGTCGAGGAAGCGGCCGTAGCCGGTGCTGACGGCCACGTACTGCCGGCCGTCGACGGCGTAGGTGATCGGGAAGCCCGACACCGGCGAGCCGAGGTTGATCTCCCAGAGGACCTCGCCCGTCCGGTCGTCGAAGGCGCGGAAGCGGCCGTTGACGTCGCCGCCGAAGACGAGCCCGCCCCCGGTGGCGGCGAGGGCCATGGTGGCGGCCCGCTGCTGGTGGTTCCACACCACCTCGCCGGTCTCGGCCGAGATGGCCTGCACGCTGCCGACGTCGTCGTAGCCGGGGGCCAGCTCCGAGCGCCACGCGATGGCGTAGAGCCGGTTCGTGCGGGTGTCGGGGTCCTCGGCCATCATGCGGGCGCAGACGTTGCGCAGGGGCATGTACATGGTGTTGGTGAGCGGCGAGTAGGCCCCCGCCTCCCAGTCCTTGCCGCCGCTCGCGTGGGGGCAGGCCAGCACCTGCTGACCGACGGCGGTGAAGATGAGCTCGGCGTTCTCGGTGACCGCCCCGGTGGCCCCGTCGATGCCGCTCACCACGTTCTGGGTGATGGTCGGCCGCGCCCACAGGAACTCGCCGGTCTCCCGGTCGAGGGTGTAGACGATGCCCGTCTTGCCGGGGATGCCGGTCAGCACCCGGCGCTCCTCGCCGGGCTGGATGCGCGGGTTGATCCACGCCACGGCCGAGGGGTCGGGCCGCACCGCGGTGTCGACGAGGAGGCGCTCGAACGGGTGGTCGAGGTCCCAGTGGTCGTTCATGTGCTGGTAGTACCAGACGATCTCGCCGGTGTCGCCGTCCAGCGCCAGCGTCGAGTTGTGGTAGAGGTGGGTCAGGTCGGCGCCCCCCAGCATGAACTTCGGCGCCGGCGAGGTGACCGACGTGCCGACGTAGACGAGGTTCAGCTCGGGGTCGTAGCTCGGCACCATCCACGAGCCGACGTGGCCGCGCTCCTCGAACGGCACCGCGCCCCACGTCTCGTTCCCCGCCTCGCCCGGCCCCGGGATGAGCCGGCGCCGCCACAGCTCCTCGCCGGTGACGGCGTCGTGGGCGGTGATGACGCAGGTCTCGGGCCCCCCGCGGGGGTCGCAGCTCCGCCCCGAGAACGCCTTGCCGCCCGCGGTGATCGGCCCCGACGTCTGGTTGGCGGGGTTCACCCGGTAGTCGAGGATCTCGGTGTCCCACACCACGTCGCCGGTCTCGGCGTCGAGGGCGACGATGTGGTCGTCCATCGTCGTGTCGAGGATCAGCTCGCCGTGGATGGCGATGTTGCGGTTGGTGTCGATGAGGCTGCCGATCATGTAGTCGCCGAGGTCGTCGGGCCGGTCGCGCCGGTACTCCCAGACGAGGTCGCCGGTCACCGCGTCGATGGCCTGGATGACGTCCTGCGGGTTCGGCATGAACATCACTCCGCCCCGCACCAGCGGCGTCCCCTGCTGCCGGCCGTCGCTCGCCAGCGCCCGGCTCCACACCATGCGGAGGTCGCCGACGTTGCCCCGGTCGATCTGGTCGAGGGGGCTGTAGCCCCAGCCGTTCAGGGTGCGGCGCCACATGAGCCATTCGTCGGGGCTCGGGTTCTCGAGCTCGGCGTCGGTGACGGGCCGGATGCGGTCGGGGCGGCCCTCCTGCGCGAGGGCCGGAGGCGCGCCGGCGGCCCCCAGGACGGCGACGAGGGCGGCGCACGCGACGAGCGCGGGGCGGAACCGGAACGACGGCCGAGCGGATGCGGGCATGGACGCCTCCTCTGGGTTCGAGTCGTGGCCGATTATGTCACCCGCGGGCGGGCCGAGCGCGGCCGATCCAACCGCTGGCAGCATGCCATCAGTTCAGTTATCATGCCATCATGATACGGACGCAGGTCCAACTGACCGAAGCCCAGGCCCGGGCGTTGAGGACGCAAGCGCGCCTGGAGGAGCGCTCGATGGCCGACCTGGTGCGCGAGAGCGTCTCCGAGTACCTCGCTCGTCGTCATGCCGTGGACCGCGGCGAGCTCGCCCGCCGCGCGCTGGCCCTGGCCGGACGCTATCGGTCCGGATGCCGCGATCTGGCCGAGGACCACGACGACCATCTCGACGAGGCCTTCGGCTCGTGACCCTCTTCGTGGACACGTCCGCCCTGCTCGCCTTCCTCGACGCCGACCAGCCCCGCCACGCCGACACCGTCGAGGCCTAGCGCCAGGCGATCGACGACCGCGACCGGCTCGTCACCTCCAACTACGTGTTGGTCGAGGTCTTCGCCCTCGTCCAGCGGCAGCTCGGCGTCGATGCGTTGCGCGCCCTGGCCGGCGACCTCCTCCCGCTCATGGAACCGCTGTGGGTCGACCAGGAACTCCACGCCGCGGCGACGACCGCGCTCTTCACGGCGGGGTACCGGAGGCTGTCGCTGGTCGACTGCACGAGCTTCGAACTCATGCGGCGCCACGGCATCACCCATGCGCTCTCCCTGGACGCCGACTTCGCGCTGCAGGGCTTCCGCCTCCGGCCGTCATGATCGGTCAGGCCATCGTCGGAGGCGTCGCGGCGGCGCCGCTGGCCGCGCTGGGCCCTGTTTATTGCCGCACTACGGCTCTCCGGTTGAGTCACGGCTCGCGCGCGCGGCAGCCGAAGGGTGGTCGGGGGCAGCCCGCCCGCCTTGGGGACCCTCAGCGAAACCTCCGCGCCCGTCGTAACCGAGAATCTCGTCGGCGGCTCTCTCGTCGAGATCCGGCAGCGCCGCGCAGCGCCCGGAGGTCTCGAGAATCGCACTCCGTATCCGTGCCATCCGTTCGAGCCCCGCCTCGCGCCGCGCGGCGAGAACGTCCTGCTCCCAGCGGCGAAGGTCGACCCCGCGGGCTCGTAGCGACGCCTGCAACTGGTCGAGTGCATCCAGCCTGGCCTGAATGTCCGCCTTGCGCCCCGGTCGCTCTCGCGCCGGCGCAGGCTTCTTCGTACTGGCAGCCATTGCGGCAGAGTACGGGCACGGTCCACGACCGTCAACCACGGCCGGGCTTGGCAGTGTCATGATCTGTCATGGCCGCGTCGTATTCTGGCAAGCGTCGACACCGCGATCGCGTGGCCCGAGTCGGATGCAGAACCCCAACGAGGCGGCGGAACGCATCGGCACGATCGGCGTCGAGGCCTTCGACGCCGCCTACGGGGCGGGGTTCCAGGCCGCGGACGACTCGCCGCACGCGGTCGAGTGCGAGCTGGTCGAGGACGATGGGGCGTTCGCGGCGCACCGCCCGCCCGGCGGCGACGACCGTCCCCGCCGCGTGGCGTTCGTGGACGGCACCATGCGGACGGAGGCGCGCCTGACCCGCACCAACCCCGAGGGCGAGGTGATCATGGGGCTGGCGGGGAGCTGGGCGGCGGGGGCGGTGCTCGTCGACGGGGACGGGCCGGCCCGCTTCGAGCGGGTGACGGCGGGACGCGCGGCCATCTTCACGGGCGGCCGCCCCGTCCGCCTGCCCGACCACCGGGACGGGTGGCGCTGGGCGCCGTACGCGGTCGACGGCGCCGACATCGAGGCGGCGCGGCAGCAGCTCCGGCGCCTGATGCGCGACGCCGAGGCGGACATCGCCGAGGCGCTCGCGAACGAGGGGTGGCTGACGGTGCTCGACGGACCCCTGCACGGCATCCGCCACCGCCGCGGGCTGCCCGTCGTCGGCTACGTGAAGACGCACCACCGGCGCATGCTCGCCCGCGGGCACTGGGCGCGGGTGCCGGAGCTGGCGGCCGGCGAGCGGTCGGGCCTCTTCGCGATGGAGGATGCGCTGTACGGCTGCTACCTCCGGGTTGGCGACCCCGGGCCGTGGGCGGGCCCGTGGGCGGGCATCGCCCGCGTGGAGATGCCCTCGGGCATCGGCCGCGAGGCCGCGGTCGAGGCCGCGGACCGCGCCGCGGGCTGGCTGCCGGGCTTCGCGTCGGCGCTGCACCGGGACGCGCGGGCGCCGGTGAACCTGACGCCGATCGCGGGCCTGGAACGACATCTGCACCGGCGGCAGGGCGACGCGCGCCTCGCCCTGCGCGCGGTGCGCGAGGCGGTGCTCGAACGCAACCGCGGGGGACGGACGGCATGAACGGAGACGGCGGGCGCATCGACCGACGCAACCGCGAAGGACGGACGGCATGAACGGAGACGGCGGGCGCATCGACCGACGCAACCGCGAAGGACGGACGGCAGGAGCGAAGGCGGCGGGCGCATCGACCGACGCAACCGCGGGGGACGGACGGCATGAACGGAGACGGCGGACGTATCGACCGGACGCAACCGGGGAGAATGGACGGCATGAGCGACGACGGCGCAAGCATCGGGCTCGTCGACGGGTCGGTGGAGAGCGACTCGCGCACCTTCCACGTGGTGATCGACCCCGACGTGGTGATCCAGCTCGACGAGCTGGTCGCGGTCACCACCGACCTGCCCGACGGCCGGCAGGTCACCCACTACGGCATCGTCACCGAGCTGCGGTCCCGGTTCGAGGGCGCCGATCTGCCCTCGGACACCGGCCGGGTGGTCGACTCGACCCTGCCGGCCGAGCACGTACGGCGGGCCGAGGTCCGCGTCCTGCGGGTGGCGCCCGAGCTCTTCGTCGCCCCCCACGCCGGCGCCCCCGCGGTGCGGGCGGCCGGCGCGCACCGCGCGCTCGCGCTCTTCGAGGACGAGATGACCCGGGGCAAGCTGCCCGTCGGCCTCGACCTCGGCGGCGCCGCGGTCTACGCGGACATGCGCTTCGTCGACGGCCGCGCCGGCGGCCACGTCTCCATCTCGGGCATCTCCGGCGTCGCCACCAAGACCTCCTACGCCCTTTTCCTCCTCTATCAGCTCCTCGAGACGGACCAGGGCATGGAGCTCCTGGCCGGCCGAGCCGGACGCGAGAGCGTGCGCGCCCTCGTCTTCAACACGAAGGGCGAGGACCTGCTGCACGTCGACCGCCCCAACGCCGAGTTCGCGGGCCGGCCGGAGGAGCTCGACAAGTGGCGCGCCCTCGGCGTCGACGAGCCGGGGCCGTTCCGGTCCGTCCGCCTCTACGCGCCGCGGCAGCCCGGCGCGTCGCACACAATCGTCGCCGACGTGAAGACCCGCGCCACTGCCGACGTCGGCGTCTACGGCTGGACGCCGGAGCAGTTCGTCCGCGAGCAGCTCCTGCAGTTCTGCTTCACCGCCGACGACGAGCGCTCGACCCAGGTCGGCTTCGTCGAGCAGCAGGTGCGCATCCAGCTCCTGCGGCGGCTGCGGCGGCTCGAGGGCGACCCGACGGGCGCGGTGGTCATCGTCGAGGCGGTCCCCCCCAACACCGGCTACAACCCCGACCGGCTGGCCGAGCGCGACCCGGAAGAGGCGCCGGCGGGGGCGGGCCACCTGATACGCGACTTCGGCGACCTCATCGACCTGCTCGAAGGCGTCGTCGCCACCGACGACGAGAGCCTCGTCAACGAGTGGTTCGGCCGCGCGCAGTCAGGGACGCGGCAGGCGTTCCTGCGGCGGCTCCTGAAGCTGCGCCGCCACGTCGCCCCCCTCGTCGGCTGCCGCCTCGAGCCCGTCTCGTCCGAGAACGCGAAGCTCCACGTGGTCGACATCTCGACCCTGCACGACGACGCGCAGCGCTTCGTGGTCGGCGCGCTGCTCGACCGCGTGTGGCGCGAGAAGCAGGGCACGGGCCGGACCCCCCTGCGCTTCGTCGTCCTCGACGAGCTGAACAAGTACGCCCCCGCCCACGGCTTCTCGCCCCTCCGCGACCTGCTGGTGGACATCGCCGAGCGCGGCCGGTCGCTCGGCGTGCTGCTGATCGGCGCCCAGCAGGCCGCCTCCGCGGTGGCCCAGGCCCTGCCGCGTAACGCGTCCCTCAAGGTGGCGGGGCGGCTCGACGCCAGCGAGTCCGACGCCTACCGCTTCCTGACCCCGGCCCTGCGCGAGCGCGCGACGCGCTTCATGCCGGGGACGATGGTCGTCTCCCAGCCCATCGTCCCCGAGCCCATCCCCGTCCGCTTCCCGTTTCCGCCGTTCGCGACCAACCCCGATGAGGCGGCGGCGGACGAGGAGGCGGTGCGGATGCAGACCGCCGACATCATCCGCAACGTCGGGGCCCTGGCCGGCCCGAAGGCGGAGCTGTGAAACTGCTGCATACCTCCGACTGGCACCTGGGCGCGAGGCTCGGCCGGCACGAACGCACGCCGGATCACGTGCAGGCGCTCCGCGGGCTGCTGGAGCTGGCGGAATCGGTTCGCCCGGACCTGATTCTGCATACCGGAGACCTCTTCGACGCCTCCCGACCGCCGCACGAGGCGCTGGAGCTCGGCGTGCAGGCGCTGAGGCGCCTGTCGTCGGTGGCGCCCACCCTGGTGCTCTCCGGCAACCACGACTCGTCCGTGCTGCTGCGCGTGATCGACGATCTGGCCGGCGTCGCGAACCCGCGCCGGCTGCGGCTGGTGACCCGGCCCGAGGTGGTCGAGTATCCGGGCATCGCGCCGGAACCGGTCGCCGTGGCGTGCGTGCCGTTCATTGCGCCCAGCGCCATCGCGGACTACGCCACCGACGATCCCTCCCGGTTCGAGGGCAATTACGCCGACGGCATCAAGACCCTGAACGACGGCCTGCTCGACGCGGCGCACCGGCGGACCGGCGCACGCGGCATCGTCCTTTACGCAGCCCACCTCCACGTACAGGGCGCCCGGCCGGGCAAGTCGGAACGGCGGATCACGGTGGGCGAGGACTACGCCACGCACGTCGAAGGCCTCCAGCGGGCCCTGTACTGCGCCTTCGGACACATTCACGATCCGCAGTTGCTGCCGGGCAGCGTGGCGCAGGGACGCTACGCGGGCTCGCTGATACCCCTCGACTTCGGCGAACGCCGGCAGGCGAAGCAGGCGGTGCTGGTGACGATCGGGGACGGGGTCGAGGCCGAGCCGCACGAACTGCCGGGCGGCCGACCCCTCACCGAGGTCGCGGGCACCCTGGCCGACCTCGAGGGCCGGGCCGCGGGCGGCGGCCTCGACGGTTGCATCCTGAAGGCGCGGGTCGTCTCCGACGATCCGATCCCCGACCTCGCGGACCGACTGGCGGCGTGGTCGCCGAAGTGCGCCGTGTACGAGTTGATCAACACCATCGAGAACCAGTCCGTGAAGCCGATCGACCTCGACGGCGAAAACGACGAGGAACCGGGAATCGACGAGCTGTTTCTCGAATGGCGCACGCAATCGGCATCCGGGATCAAGGCGCCGCACGACACGGTGAGCAGGCTCTTCGCGCAGGCGCTGGGCAGCGTCGGACAGACGACCGAGCCCGACTTCGGGGCGGCGGCGCTCGAGTCGCAGGCCGAACGGACACTCGGATCTCTCGCCTCGAAGCGTCACGGAGGGCAGGACTGAATGCGCCCCGTCCGCCTCTTCATCGAAGGACTGCGGTCGTTCCGATCGCCCGCCGCGCCAATCGACTTCACGGGCCGTGACCACCTCGCCATCGTCGGCGACACCGGCGCCGGCAAGTCTTCCATTCTGGAGGCGATCACGTACGCGCTGTACGGACAGGCGACGTTCACGGCGCAAGGCAACCAGGAGTTGATGAACGACACGTCCACGCATCTGCGGGTCGTGCTCCGGTTCCGGGTGTCCGGCGAGACGTGGGAGGTCGCCCGGACGCTGCGCCGCGACGGGCAGGGCAGGGTCGGGTCGCCGAACGCGCAACTTCGCCGGGTCGGCGCCGGCGACGAGACGATCGAGCAGGTCGAACAGGTCCGACCCGTCAACGACCGTATCGAGACACTGATCGGGCTCGACAGCGGCGCGTTCCTGCGCACCGTCGTCCTGCCTCAGGGCCGTTTCGCCCGCCTGCTGGTGGAGGACAGACCGGCCGAACGATCCGAGATTCTCCGGCAGGTCTGGCGCACGGACGAGCTCAAGGCGGCGGGAGAACTGGCCGGCGCGACCCGCGAGCGGGCCACCCGTCTGCGGGTGCAGTTGGAGCAGGCCGTGTCGGAGTACCCGGAGGATCCCTCGGCCCACCTCGCACAACTGACCGCGGACCTGGACCGCGCGCGCGAACGCGCTCGCGCGACAGCCGCCGCGGCGCACGAGACCGAAGCGGTTCACGAGACCCTTCGCGACGCGCTCCGGGCGCGCACGGCGGCGGCTGCGGTCATCGAACGGCTGCGCGTCCCGGTAATCGACCGGGCTGAAGAACGGATGGCGCCGATCACGGCCCGCGAGCGGGCTATCGCGGCGCAGCATGCGGCCCTCGTGCGGCAGCAGGCGGAGACCGCGAACCGACTCGCGGAGGTTCCGGACGACACCGACGGTCCCGGCGTGCCGGAGGTTGCGTCGGCGCTGGCGATGCTGCCCGCCGTCGGACCGCGGGTCGCGGCAGCCGAAACCGCGGCCGAAGAGGCCCGTCGGAGCGCCGACGCGGCCGGCCGGGCGGCGGGTCACGCGACACGGACATCCGAGCTTGCCGCGGCCGCTGACGAACGGACCGCGCGTCACGCCGAACGGCGGCCGCCGCTGGCGGCGGCAGTCGAGGTCGCGAGCGACCGGCGTGCCACGGTGGAGCGACGGTACGCCGACTGCAAGGCGTGCCGCATCGCGCTCGACGACGCCAGGGAAGCGCTGGCGGCCCGACGGAACGAACGTGCAGCACGCGCGGAGCAACTGAATGCAGCCACGGCGGAAGCGCGCCGCCGGGAAACGGCCGCCGCGGCGGCCGGCGAGCGTCTGCAGGCTGCGCAGCGTGCGTCCGTCGAGAACGCGGCAGCCTACGCCGAGGGAAAGCAGCGGCTGCTCGAAGCGCGAGACGCCGCGGACAGGCGCCGGCTGACGGTCGGACAGCGCTACGACGAGTGCCGGGCCCGAACGCATGCGGCGAAGGAGGCGGAGCAGAAGCTCGCCGGACATCGAGAGCAGCGAGACGCACTGACGCAGAGATTGGAAGCCGCGCACGCCGAGGCGCGCGAGGCCGGACGCCGGCGGCAGGAAGCGCACGAGCGCATGGCGGCAGTGCAGCGGTCCGACTCGGCGGCGGCGGCGGCCCGCGATCTGCACGCCGGCGACGCGTGCCCGGTCTGCTTTCGCGAACTGCCCGCCGACTGGGCGGCCCCGGCCAGCACCGGTCTGCATGAGGCGATCTCGGCGGCGGAAGCCGCCGATCAGGCGGCCGACGCGGCCGGGAACCGCGTGGTCGTGCTGGCCACGGAGCGGACGACTGTCGAACGCCAGCTCGACGAGGCCGTGATTCAGGCCGACGCCACGAGTGACGCGTTCAGGGCCGCGTTGAAAGCGCTCGGCGAGGACGCCGGCGTCGACCTGCATGGCGGGCTTCCCGACCACGATGCCCTGCTCGGTCCGCTCGACACGGCGCTACAGGCCGCATCCGACGCGCTCGAGCGGTACGAGCACGATCACGCCGCGCGCGTCGAAACGCTCGCCGGCCAGGAACAGGAAGCGCGCGACACCTGGGAAGCCGTCCGGCGTGCTTCCGTCGCGACCGGCCAGCGCGCAGCCGCGCTCACCGCGGAGGTGCAAGGTCTCGACCGACGGCTCGACGAGGCGGCGGATCGTGCAAGCGCGGCGGCCGACGCTCTGGCGACGGGCTTCCAGGCCCTTGGCGAGGCGGCCGAAACCGGGCTTGCCGATTCCCTCCCCGACCACGACGTCCTGCTCGGCCCGTTCGATGCGACGGTACGGGAGACGTCCGACGCGCTCCAACGGCATGATCACGAGCACGCGACGCTGCAGAACGAATCGAACCAACGGTCCAGCGCGGCGGCGGCGGCCGCCGAAGCCGCCACCGGCGCGCACGCGCTGGCCGGCACGAAGCAGGACGCCGCCGCAGCGGCTCTGGCGCAGGCGCACGAGGCCGTCCGGGCGGTGCCGGCGCCCTTCCGGCCGAGCCTGGATCTGCCCGCGGATCCCGCCGGGCTGCAGAAGGTGGACACGACCGCAGTCGGCGAACGGACGGCGGGCGCCAGGGATCGCGAGCAGGTCCTCGCGGAACGGGCGGCCGAACGGGAACGGCTGCAGAAAGCGCTCGCCAAGGCTCGCGAGGAACGAGACGCGCTCGCGCGACGACGGGCCGCCGAGGTGAGCGCCCCCATGGAAGAAGTCGTCCATGACCTGAACGAGCATCGCTCCACGCTCATGAAAGCGGTCTGGGATCTCGACTTGAAGGAAGACGTCCCCGCCACGATCGCTTCAGCAGACACCGGGGCGCTACGGTCCCGGATCGAGGCGTTGCGGACGACGACGGCGAACGTCACCCATGCCGCGAACGAGCACGCCGACGCTGCGGCGACTCGCGCGGATACCGCGCGCACGGCACTCGCGGCGATTGCGGCGCGCTTCGACGACGTGGATGCCGACGATCTCGACGCGATCGTCGAGGCCGCCAGGACCGCCGCCGGGAAGGCCGGATTCGACGAACTCCAGGCGCAGAACGCCGCGAATCGGTTCACCGGGATCATCGACGACGTCCAGCGCCTCCATGCCCTCCTCGACGAGGCGGCCGACAAGGAACGGGCGCTGACGGACCTCGAGAACGCCCTCAAGCCGGGCGCGTTCCCGAAGTGGCTGACCCTGCGCCGCTCCAGGGATCTCCTCGTGCACGCCTCGCGGATGCTCGGCACGATGAGCGGCGGCCGGTACGCGTTCGTCGACCCGCAGGACACCGATACGCAATGGCGTGTCCTGGACCGCGATTCCGGACAGGCGCGCTCCCCCGCCAGCCTCTCGGGCGGCGAGCAGTTCATCGCCTCGCTGTCGCTCGCCCTCGGCATGGTCGAGATGATGGCCCGCAGCGGGGGCCGACTCGAGTCGCTCTTCCTCGACGAGGGCTTCGGCTCGCTCGACCGCAACAACCTCGACGCCGCCGTCCAGGCCCTCGGCGCCGTCGCCGCGGGCGGCCGCATGGTCGGCGTCATCTCCCACGTCCGCGCCGTCGCCGAGCAGATCGACCACGTCCTCGCCGTCACCCGCGGCGCCGCCGGCAGCCGCGTCGAGTGGCTGACCGACCGCCAGCGCCGGCGGCTGTCCGAGTCGGACACCGGCCTCGAAGCCGCGTCGGCCCTGGCGGGGCTGCTGGAGTAGCGCCGCCACCGGCCGCGTCTCCTGCGGGGAGCACGCTCCCCGGGGCGATATACAATGCGAGAGGGCGGGAATGCTACGGAGACTCGACGTGATCAGCGGAGAAGCTCGGGAGAAGGTGGCCGACATCGTCAGGAAGATGCTGGCCGAACGCTTCAGCGGCATCACGTTCGGACCCATCCGGGTCGTCCCGGCCATCGACGAGTTCGGCGATGGCGACGGACAAGAGTACCTCCGTATCCTGGTCGTCTTCGACGGCGATCAGAAGGCGCTGGACGCCCGCTGGACCTCCACCTTGATTCGACGCATTCGTCCGAAGCTGTTCGATGCCGGCGTGGAGGAGTTTCCCAGCTTTTCGTTCATCAGCAAGTCCGAGTGGCCGCGGATCGAGCGGAGCCTGCCGGCGTGAACCCGCTCGACTTCCTCGAGACTGCCGACGACCTGGCGACATCCTCGGCGAGGCGGCCTCGCCAGACCAACCTCCGCCGCGCGGTCAGCACGACCTACTACGCGCTGTTTCACTGCCTGGCCAAATGCTGCGCAGACATGGTCGTCGGCGGCGCCGGCTCAGACCGCAGTCGACCGGCCTGGCGTCAGACATACCGCGCGCTCGGCCATGGAGCCGCCCGGAAGCGCTGCGAGCACCAGAAGAACATCCGGCAGTTTCCAGCCGAAATCCAGGACCCCTCGCCAACGTTTTCGTCGACATGCAGAAGAAGCGGCACGGCGCCGACTACGACCCCGACGCGGTCTTTTCCAAACCTGAGGTGCTCCAGGACATCCACGAAGCCGAAACCGTTATCCGCGGGTTCCCGATGGCCCCGCGCAAAGACCGGCGAGCCTTCGCCGTGTATCTTCTGTTGGAAATCCGGGCCTGAGGACCGGAATCAAGCTCGCCGCACGTTGCGGCCGCGACGACGGGAGACAAGACGATGCGCGTCATGGTGCTGGTCAAGGCGACGAAGGACAGCGAGGCGGGCGTCACGCCCTCGACCGAGCTCATCGAGGCGATGGGCAGGTTCAACGAAGAGCTGGCCGACGCGGGGATCCTCCTGGCCGGCGAGGGCCTCCAGCCGTCCGCGAAGGGCAGGCGCGTGGCGTTCGACGGCCCCGGGCGCACCGTCACCGACGGGCCGTTCGCGGCGACCGGCGAACTGGTCGCCGGCTTCTGGATCTGGCGGGTACGCGACATGGACGAGGCGGTGGCGTGGGTGAAGCGCTGCCCCAACCCAATGCCCGGTCCGAGCGAGATCGAGATCCGGCCGGTTTTCGAGGCGCCCGACTTCGGCGACGCGATGACGCCGGAGGTCGCCGAGCAGGAGGCCCGCATCCGAGACAAAATGGAGGACAGTAGGCCCGACCCCTCGTGCGGGCGTCGAGGTTGTGTCGGCACCGGCGGTACCGCTGTCGCAGACGGAGATCCGCCTCAGACGCCCGGCCGGGGCACCTGCGGCTCGGCTTCTCCGGCTCGTTCAAGGATGCCCCGGACAACCGCCGCCGAGAGTCTGAAGTCGCTCTTCTTCAGACGATCGAGAAACGGTCGAACGGCGTCAACGAGATCCGCGTTCCTGGCCGCGAGCAGCACGCCGGCCAACCCGGTGACGTTGAGACCGTGCTCACGGGCATGCGCTCGTCCCAGCGATTCGTCCATCAGCACCAGACAAGGCCCGTCATGCGCAATCGCGAGAGCCAGCGTGGTCGCCTCACCGGCATCGAGGTCCGGAAAACTCCGTCGCGTCGGGAGGCTCTTGTTCGACACTGACCCACCCGTCTCGAATCGCCCTGGCCAATTCCGGCGCACCTGGCAGCTCCCCGCCGGCCAGAACTTCGTCACGGACCCGTTCCGTGACGGCGATCTGCCCGAAGAGACCCCGAAGGAGATCAAAGGCACCAGCCGTTGCGAGCCCGATCAACGGGCTCGCGTCGGCTACGACGAGCCGTTCCGCCATGCGTCGACGGCCTCGGCGTCCTCGCGAACGGTGTCCGCCGTCCCCCTGACCACGGGAATCCCGAGCCGCGACACGTAACGGATGAACTCGCCGATGCTGAGCCCCGAGAACCTCGCGGCCTGTCCGAGCGACAGGCTCTCGTCGCGATACAGCGCGGTGGCGACCGCCCGCCGGATTCCCGGCTCCGAGAGCAGCGACTCGTCATCACGCGCCTCGCGAAGCGCCGCCGACGGGTTGTTCTTCAATTCGCGGACACTGACGGCCTTCATCTTTCCCCTCGTTAAGAAGGAACATAACGTGGGAACAACCGGAACGCAATGGCCCTCACCGAACTCGAGCTCGACATGCTGGCCGCCCGTGACGCCGGTCGGGCGCAGCGATCGACTGGGCCTGGACCGGGTCGTCCACGTGTTGTGGCGTCCTCGGCCCGCAGGCGGCCACCTTCGAGCAGCAGGTGCTCGAACGGCTTTCACCGCGACGGGCCGCCCCGCAGCCCGCGACGGCTCCTGACACGGCCCCGTGCTATCGTCCCGCCCCATGCGCCACGCCGACGGCCGCCTCGCGTTCTCGGCCACCGACCTCAGCCTGCATCTCGCCTGCCGCCACCTGACGAGCCTGCGCGGCGCGGTGGCGCTCGGCCGGATCGAGCCTCCGCCGCCGTACGACGACCCACGCGCCGACGTGCTGAGGCAGCGCGGCATCGAGCACGAGCGGCGCCTCCTGGAACAGTTCGCGGCGGAGGGCCGCACGGTGGAGGTCGTCACCGCGGCCGACGCGCCGTTCTCGGACCGGGACCCGGCGGCGGCCGCCGCGCGCAGCCGGGACGCGATGCGGCGCGGGGCCGACGTCGTCTACCAGGGGCGCTTGGAGGATGGGGACGGGCGCTGGAGCGGCTATCCCGACTTCCTGCTCCGGGTCGATCGGCCGAGCGCCCTCGGGGGATGGTCGTACGAGGTGCTCGACGCCAAGCTGGCGCGCAGTGCCAAGGGTCAGGCGCTGCTGCAGCTTCTTCTGTACTCCGACCTCCTGGCGCAGGCGCAGGGCACCGGGCCCGTGTGGATGCACCTGGCACTCGGCGGGGGCGACCTCGGCCGGAGCGGCGGCGAGGGCGGAACCGGCCGGCAGGACGGCGGCGGGGGCGACAGGGACGGCGGCCGGAACAACGGGGAGGGTGGAGGTCCCCGGGGGCACGGCGCCGGCGCCGGCGAGAACCTCGCGAGCTTCCGGGTCGTCGAGTACTCGGCCTACTACCGCGCCGTCCGGCGGCGGTTCGAGGCCCACGCCGCGGCGCCCCCCGAGACCTATCCGGAACCGGTCGAGCACTGCGCCCTCTGCGACTGGAAGCAGACCTGCGTGGAGCGGCGGCGCGCCGACGACCACCTGTCGCTCGTGGCCGGCATCACCCGCGGGCAGCGGGGCCGGCTCATCGAACGGGGGGTGACGACGATGGCGGCGCTGGGCGCGCTCGGCCTGCCGGTCGTCCCCCGGCTCGATGGCGTCAGTGCTGGTGCGTTGGCGCGTATCCGCGATCAGGCGCGGGTGCAGGACCGGGCGCGGCGGGAGGACCGCCGCATCCACGAGCTCGTCACGCCGGTCGAGCCGGACAAGGGGCTCGCGGCGCTGCCCGAGCCGTCGCCGGGCGACCTGTTCTTCGACCTCGAAGGGGACGCGTTCGCGGCGGACGGCGGTCTGGAGTACCTGTTCGGCGTCGCCGACAGGAACGGCGGGTACGACGCGGACTGGGCGCTCGAGACGGCGGGCGAGAAGGCCGCGTTCGAGCGCTTCATCGACAGCGTCATGGCCGGCTGGGAGCAGCATCCCGGCTTCCACGTGTACCACTACGGCTCCTACGAGACCACCGCCGTCAAGCGCCTCATGAGCCGCTACGCGACCCGCGAGGACGAGGTCGACCGGCTGCTGCGCGGGCGCGTCTTCGTCGACCTCCACCGCGTGGTCCGGCAGGGGCTGCGCGCGTCGGTCGAGAGCTACTCGATCAAGCGGCTGGAGCCGTTCTACGGCTTCGCCCGCGAGGTCGACCTGCCCGCCGCGACGCGGGCGGTCATCGGGCTCGAGGCGCGGCTCGCGTCGGGCGCCGCCGCAGGCGTGCCGGACGAGCTTCGCGCGGAGGTGGAGGGCTACAACCGCGACGACTGCCTCTCGACGCTGCGACTCGCCGACTGGCTGGAAGGACGCCGGCGGGAGCTGGAGGCCGCGACCGGAGAGCCGGCGCCGCGGCCGGCGCTCCGGGACGAGGAACGCGACCGCGAGCAGGAACCGGCGGTCGAGGTCGCGGCGCTGTTCGAGGCGCTGGCGGCCGGACAGCCCCTCGACGAGTCGGAGCTGGACGACGAGCAGCGGGCGCGGCGGCTGCTGGCCCACCTGCTCGAGTTCCACCGGCGCGAGGAGAAGTCCATGTGGTGGGAGCTCTTCCACCGCTGCGGCTTCACCGAGGAGGAGCACGTCGATGACCGGGGGACGCTCGGCGGGCTGACCCGCGTGGGCGAAGTGGGACAGGTGCAGAGGTCCGTCATCAATCGCTACCGGTTCCCGGAGCAGTCGCACGAGATCAAGGTCGGAGACAGGCCGCAGAACCCGGCCACCGTCGAGTCCGACGAGCACGGCAGGGGATCTTGCGGTCAAGTCGTCGCACTGGACGAGGATGCCCGTACGATCGACCTGAAACGTGGGCGCAATTCGACGGTGCCGCATCCACGGGCGCTCGTGCCGTTCGACAGGGTTCCGCCGATCGCGATGCGGGACAGCATTCTCCGCCTCGCCCGGGTGGTCGCGTCAGGCGGTTTCGCGCCGGGTGGTCCAAACGCTGCGGCGTTCGACATCCTGCGGCGTACGCCCCCACGCACTGTGGATCCCGTTTCCGCGGATGACCTCGTGGCCGACGGCGAGACCCCGCTTGACGCGGTCCGCCGGATCGCCCCGCGGCTCGACGGCTCGGTGCTCCCCGTGCAGGGGCCGCCCGGCAGCGGCAAGACCCGTACCGGAGCCCGGATGATCCTCGACCTGCTGGCCGGCGGGAAGCGGGTGGGGGTGACCGCCAACAGCCACAAGGTGATCTCGAACCTCCTCGGCGCGGTCTGCGACGCGGCCGACGACCGGTCCGACGCGCACGGATCGGCGGAGCGCGGGCTCGCCGATCGGGCGGCCGACGAGAACCGGCGGGCCGGACAGGAATCGGGCGCGCCGCACCGGGCGGCCGACGAGAACCGGCGGGCCGGACGGGAGCCGGGGGCGCCGCATCGGGGCGCGCCGGTCGGCGTCCGCGGCATCCAGAAGGCCAACGACGGCGACGGCTGCGCCGACGAGGGCATCGTCCAAGCCGCCTCCAACGCCGAAGTGGCCGAGGCGCTGGCCTCGGGCGAGGCCAACCTCGCCGCGGGCACCGCGTGGCTGTGGGCGCGCCAGGAGATGGCCGGCGCGGTGGACGTGCTCGTGATCGACGAGGCCGGCCAGATGAGTCTGGCCAACACGCTGGCCGTCTGCCAGGCCGGCGCGAGCCTCGTCCTGCTCGGCGACCCCCGCCAGCTCGATCAGCCCATCCAGGGGGTCCACCCGCCCGGCGCCGACGTCTCGGCCCTCGGCCATCTCCTGGGCGAGTCGGCGACCGTCGACCCCGCCCGCGGCATCTTCCTCGACCACACCTGGCGAATGCACCCCGACGTCTGCACGTTCACCTCGGAGCAGTTCTACGAAGGGCGGCTCCTCGCCCGAGAGGACCTCGCCCGCCAGACGGTGGTCGGGCCAGGGCCGCTGGCCGGGCACGGCCTGCGCTTCGTGCCGGTCGAGCACGCCGGCAACACGAACGCCTCGGAAGAGGAGGCGGATCGGGTCGCGGCACTCATCCGCGAGCTGCTCGACGCCGACGCCGCCTGGATCGACAGGCAGGGCGTCCGGAAGACGCTGACGCTCGGGGACATCCTCGTCGTGGCCCCCTACAACGCGCAGGTGGCAACCCTGCGGGCAAGGCTGCCCGAGGACGCACGGGTCGGCACCGTCGACAAGTTCCAGGGTCAGGAGGCGCCCGTCGTGCTGTTCTCCATGGCCACCTCGACCGCCGACGAGGCGCCGCGCGGCATGGCGTTCCTCTACAGCCTCCACCGCCTCAACGTCGCCACCTCCCGCGCCCGCTGCGTGGCCGCCATCGTCGCCAGCCCCACTCTCCTCACGCCCGACTGCCGCACCCCCGAGCAGATGCGTCTTGCCAACCCGTTCTGCCGTTTCGTGGAGCTGGCCTCGACCACTCCGCCAGCGGCCCCATCGGCCGGCGACGAAGCGGCACGGCCCGATTGGGAGGGATTCGTCACCCGGGCGCGCGCCCTGCGGCAAAAGGCCATTCCCGATCGCGCGCCCGGAATTCCGTCGGACGGGGGCCACCGCGACCGAGCATCCGGGAAATTTGGTCTCGGCGGGCGCCCCAGGGTGCGGACCGCCGTACCTCCCGCCGTTTGTCCCTGCGCCGCAGCGATGTCCACCGTCACGGTTCCCGAGGCCGCTGGCGGCCGACAACCCGTACTCGAGCTTGACGGCGATGACTCGCTCGCCGACGCGTGTGCATACTCTCCCACCGGCTCCTACGTCCGCCGGGCGGGCACGAGGTGCGCGAACCAGACCCACGCGACGCCCGACACGAGGGCCGCGCCGAGGAGCGCTCCCGGCAGGGCGCCGCCGTAGGCCTGGTCGAGGCCGGGGTCGAGCAGGCCGGGCACGGTCATCGCGGCGGCGGCGAGGACCACGAGGACCGGGCGGTCGCGCAGGACCAGCACGTAGGCTCCCAGCAGCAAGGCCCCGCTGATCAGCCCCACGACCGCCCACGACGCGAGGTCGTCGGGCGTCGTGCCCGGGGCCAGCACCGCCCCGATGAGGACCAGCCCCGCGCCGACCGCCGCCTTCCGGCGCGTCCAGTGCGCGGTAAGCCGGTTCGCCAGGGTGACGGCCAGCAAGGTGACCAGCGCGAAGGCCAGATAGGCCAGCAACGGCGCGTAGAGGGCCAGATAGGGGGCCTGCCCCGGCGCGCTGGCGGCGAGCCAGGGGGCGGCGAACGACGCCGGCCAGTGCACGGACCAGGGAGGCAGGCCGCGGCCGACGGCGGCCGCGGCGAGGGCGAGCGCCCCCAGGGCGCCCAGCCCCACGGCCACACCGGTCCCGATCAGGGACCGCCGGTCCCTGGTCTCGCTCGCCTCGCCGACTGCCGGCCGTGCGCCGGCCAGCGATCCGAAAAGGACCGCGGCCAGCCCGGCGAAGCCCAGGTTGCCCGCGAGGGGAATACCAAGCTGGAGCGGCAGCGGCCGTGCCGTGGACAGGCCGTTCATGAGCACCGGCCAAGCGTTCGCCAGGTTCGCGACGTTGGCGAGCAGCGACAGCCCGGCGACGGCGAGGCCGAGTCGGAAGTCGAACGTCTTCCGGGTCATGCGGACCACCGCGAGGATCGCGCCCGCCACCAGGAGCAGCCGGAGGACGATGGTCGAGGCGCCGCCGGCGATCTGCAGCGACGCCCGCCGCTGCTCGTCGGCGCGGCGCCAGGCCTCAGGCAGGAAGACGTAGCGGCGCGTGTCGACCACCTCGTCGCCGGCAATCTCCACCGCCACCCGAGCCTCGCCGCCCGCGAGGTCGGGGACCGCCTCGTCGCGGAAGACGAACGTCCAGTCCGTGCGCGCGGGACGGCTGGTCGACTCGGCCGAGACCTCCGGCAGGTCCGCCGCCCGGCCGAGCCGGACGAGCGCGTCGCGGGCCAGCGCGCGGGCCGCTTCCTCGGACAGCGAGGCCCCCGGGGCGCCCTCCGCGAGCCGGTGCTCCCGCCGCCCCGGCGTGCCGTCCGAGGCGATCCACACGATGTGCTCCTCGGCCCGCGCCGCCACGTCGCCCTCGAACCGGGCCGTAGCGCACGCGCCAGCGCGGGGCGGCCAGATAGTCGCCGAGCAGCGCGCGGTGGGCCTCCTCCCCCGCCTCGCTCCAGACGAAGCGGTGCTGGGACCCGAGGGCGCCGAAGACCTGGCTCGTCTCGGTCCAGGCCGCGGGGTCGACGCCCCGACCGGCGAGCACCTCGCGGGCCGCCGCCACCGCCTCGGCGCGGCCCAACCCGACCCCCGGCGACTCGCTCGGGGTGACGGCCGTGTACGCCCAGAGCCCGAACCCCACGACGCCGACCGCGGCCACCGCCGGCAGGGCCGGCAGGGCGGCCGCCTCGCGCGCGGGGGCCGGCGGCGCCTCGGCCGGCGGCGCCTCGGCCGGCGGGCTCCACGCCGCGTTCCGCAGCGACGCCGGCGCCTCGGTCCACGCCCCGCCCCGGTAACGGGCCCGCAGCGCAACCCAGAGGGGTACGAGGAAGATGAGCCCGTAGATGCCCTGATCGACCCACGCGCCCGGGGCCGACGACAGGAACAGCGGGGTGCCGCCAAGCACCGCGTTGAACGCGAAGTGCATGACGATGGCCGGCAGCAGGCCGAAGCGCAGGTACAGCAGGCCGAAGATGGTCGACGGCACGATCAGCTCGACGACCCGCGCGTACGACGGCTGGGTGGGATAGCTGGCGTGGCCGGCTCCGAAGATGAGAATCTGAAGAACGAACGCCCCCGCGATCCAGGCCCGCCGGTGGCCGAACCGATCGCCGATGAGGGCGGCCCCGGCGAGGGGGACGGCCCGGAAGAGGCACTCCTCCCAGAAGCCGGCCTGCAGCGAAATCGCCAGCGGGCTCAGCCACGGCAGCACCGTCGCCAGCAAGTCGGGGCTGACCATCGCGTCGGACGGCGACCACCAGCCCAGGTAAGCGACGGTGACCCAGTAGAAGCCGACGACGAAGGCCAGGTCGATGCCGACGACGAGATAGCCGGCCACCGTCTGGCCCAGCACCGTCCGTGTTCTGGCGCCGTCCTGCGACCAGCAGCGCCAGAACTGCAGGTGGTGCGGGAACGCGCGCCGTGACAGGCTCTCGGCGGCCATGAACGAGAGCGTGTAGACGCCGGTGAACGCCAGGAACCCGCCGACCTGAGCGGTCACCTGCTGGATCGCGAAGCTCGTCTCCGACACCGCGGTGTCATAGCCCATCCACAGCAGCGGCCACTGGTTGAGCCCGGCGAGGAGCTGCGCGAAAGCGATGGACGCGCCCCAGACGAGCGGCATGCGCCACAGCACCCGCCGCTGCCGCAGCAGCAGGAACAGCCCGACCGCGATGCCACCCCCGTAGATCAGGTACATCGCGAAGATGCCGGCGGCGGAGATGCCCTCGTTGGCCGAGCGCATCTCCTCGTAGCGGCGGTCGAAGGCCTCGGGCACCTGGAGAACATGGGTGAGCTCGGTCAGGCGGTCGCCGCTCACCACCAGGCGCAGGCGGAAGCTGCCCTCGCCGGCCTGCGCGCCGGTGTGCTCGTAGACGAACGTGTGGTCGACGCGGCCGCCGGGGCGCTCGGCCTGCGACGCCTCCACCGGCGCGTAGCGGTCGAGGGGAACGTCCCACGGCGCGCCGGCGCCGGCCTCGGCGATGGCGCGGGCCGCGTCGGGGTCGAGGGCGGCGCCCGGCGCGTCCTCGGCCAGCGTCTCCCGGAAGCCGTACGGCGCTCCGTCGGGCCGGAAGCGCACCTCCGTCTCGCGCACCTCGCCGCCGCGGAAGTTGCGGACGACCCACTGGTAGGGGTGGAACGGCCCGTCGCGCAGCAGTCCCGCGAAGGCCTCGGGACCGCCCCCCTCCAGCTCGACGAAGCTGCGGGCGCGGTCGTCCACCCGGAAGGTCGCGGCCTGCCGGTAGTCGGCCGGGCCCCAATCGAACTCACCGGCGAGCCGCCGCGCTTCGGACAGGGCCGCGGCGCGGTCCATCTCCAGGTCGAGCTCGACGATGGAGAACGCTCGTGGAAAGTTGACGACCGCGAACGCCGCGCACGCGATGGACAAGGCGGCGAACGCCGCCCAGAAGACTGGCTTCCGGAACATGGATCGACCTCCCATCGAAGAAGACGATTGCGACGCCGCCTTGGGCGGTTGTTACATGGCGAGCTGTTATATGTCAAGGATGCTGCCGACCGCTGTCACGGCTTCTTTCTACATCTATATTTGGCAGGTATTCCCGCATTTTTTTGCTATATCGTTGGGCCGAAACCTCTAACCCAAGTTTACCAGCCACGAATCTAAACTACTGCAACAAGGCGGCTTACGCCGACAAAAATCCTCGAGTGGCACTACAAGCCTGCGCAAACCGGTGAGGTCGGTCAGATGAGCGTCTTGCGAACGCCCCCGGGGTGGGGGTCGACGCCGAGGGTGCCGTAGATGTCCCGCTGCTCGGGTTCGGCTTGCGTGGCCGTGCGCACATGCAGCGTGCGCCCGTCGGGGCGGCGGAAGGTGGCGGTGACGCGCTGCTGGCCGTCGAGGATGCGGCGCAACGTGGTCCAACCGGCGGGGTTGCCGTGCCCGCGCAGTCGGGTGCGGATGACCTGCACGAGCTGGTAGGCGATGACGGTGATGAACAGGTGACCGTCAGCCCGCCGCGGCTTGTGGTGGTAGATGGGGCGCAGGCCGAGTTCGGACTTGAGGGCGCGGAAGACGGCCTCCACGTCGGTGAGGGTGGTGTAGGTGCGCCACAGGGCGTCTTCGTCCCAGTCGGTCTCGCTGCTGCGCAGGCAGTAGACCCCCGGATGGGTGGCCATCGAGCCGTCCTGGGGACGGCGGGTCCAGGTGACGGCGACGGCCTTGTTGCCGGTCTCGTCGGCGGTGACGGCAATCTGGTAGTGCAAGGCGACGCGGGAATGCTTCGTCTTCAATCGGCCGATGCGCTGCCACACCTGGTCGAGTCGCTTGTGGGCGCGGGGGCGCGCCAGCCCCTCGTGGAGTTGGGTCAGGGCGGTCTCGAAGCGGGTGGCGAAACGCTCGATGATGGCCCGTTCCTTGTTGGCCCGCTCCTCGGAGTAGCAGTACAGGCGCACCTCGTCGGGGTCGTTCGAGACCACCTTGTGCAGGTGCACGGTCTGGTTGGACCGGGTCCGGACCGACACGGCGGCCTCGGCGTCGAATTGCCGGTGGCGTTCGCGGCTGACGACCAGATAGCGGTAGCCGTGGTCGCGCAACCACGTGATGCAGGCTTCGGTGGCGACGCCACGGTCCATGACCACGAGGGCGCCGGCCGGTGCGTCGAGCGCCTCGAGCATGTCGGCCAGGGTGCGCTGTTCCCGGACGTTGCCGGCGAAGACCTTGGAGCGGCGGACGAAGCCGCTGGCGTCGAGCATGAGGCCCAGGGTCAGCAGCGGACAGTCGCTACGCTTCTCCTTCGAGTGCCCCCGCTGCGCCTGTGGCTGCTCGCTCGCCTCGCCTTCGAAGTAGGTGTTGGTCAGGTCGTAGAGGGTCACCGTCGGCTGCAGGTCGAACAGCCCCATCGCACGGTCGAACAGATGCGCCTCGATCGCCTCGCGATGCTTCACCAGGGCGTCCGAGGCGCGGTAGAGCTGCATCGCGCCGACGGTCTCGAAGTCGACGCCGAGCAACTCTCCGAGGCCGCTGCGTTCTTGCAGCCAGCGGTGCGTCGCCCGCTCCGAGGCGGGCTGGGCGAGACGCCCGACGATGACGCCGGCCGCCGCCGCGCGCAGGGCGCGGTTGACGCCGAGGTCGGCGAGCAGGGCCGGCAGGCCCAATTGCTCCAGCGCCCACAGACCGACCTGCTCGACGCCGACGCTGCGCGGGCGGACCAGGCGCAGCGAGTCGACATCAAGGGGCTGCACGTCGGTCGGTCCGGTCGGA
Organism: Vicinamibacterales bacterium; assembly: GCA_965215105.1. Classification (GTDB taxonomy): domain Bacteria; phylum Acidobacteriota; class Vicinamibacteria; order Vicinamibacterales; family UBA8438; genus JAJEEA01. Next base: position 5,429,327 of record OZ244051.1, on the reverse strand, counting down.
GTGCCGCTCGCCTGCCCGCCACGGACGACCAACTGGCTGGCGATGCGCTGGGCTTCGTGTTCGACGGTTTGGGGGCCATCGGCGACCAGGGGCGCTTGGCCGGTCAAGATGTCGTCGATGCGGGCGCACAACTGCGGCCATTGGGCCTGGGGGATGTCGAAGTGGCGCCCGAGATTGAGGAGAGTGCGCTGCCGGACGGCGTTTCCGACGCGCTCGGAGTGCACCAAGCGATGGGAGAAGTAGGGCTTTCCGTCCTGGGTCCGCCGGGTTTGTGTGCGTCGAATGAACACGCTGCCGAGGATAGCGGGCGCCCTTGCCGGAGTCAATCCTTTCTGAAAATTATGGCACTACATCGCGCGCCGTCAAGGCTCGATCCTTTAGAATCAACAACTTACAGATATGGGAATCCCGAAAAGCAGCCGAAATCGGCCAAATAGCCGGTCAACTTGGTAAACTTGGGCTAATGTTGCAGGGCCAAACAGGAGCGCAGTGTCGTATCAGAAAAACTCTCCGGCCATTGGCACTGCGTGCGGGGACGGGGCGAGCTCCGGCAAATGGACGGAATCGTCATGAGCGACCAAGCCAAGTTCGCCCGGGCGCTGTCGAACCGCCCCAGCCCGAAGCTGATCACGTCCTCGTCCAGCGCACCCTCGAAGACGTCGCGCAGATCGGGCCGGCCAACTTCGAGGCGGCGCTGCGGCAGAATGTCGGCATGGCGCTCGACGAGGTGGGCCTCGGGCATCGCGAGAACCCAGTACTCGGGGACCCCGCGGCGCGCGTAGACGCGCTGCTTGACCGGCCGGTCTTGCTGCAGGGTGGTGTCGTCGAGACACCTCGACGACGAGGACGGCCGTCGTCGGTGGGGCGTCGCCAGCGAAGGCTGGTGCAGTCTGGCTCCAAGCACGACCGGAGCAAGAGCATCTGGGCGGACGCGCCGTCCGCAGGCGGCGGGGAGCCTCGTCCTGCTCGGCGACCCCCGCCAGCTCGCTCAGCCCATCAAAGGGTCCACCAAGTTCCAGAGTCAGGAAGCGCCCGTCGTGACCGTCACTTCGTCGATGCGGCCCGGTTGCTGACACTTCCGAGTCGCCCTAACCCACTGTATCTGTTGGCGTTGTCTCGACTGATCCACCTAAGTAAAGTCAACTTTCTCTAGTTGACCTCCTCGGCTCGCCCTGCTAGCCTTGGTCCATGAGACGGATTCCCGAAGAGCAGGTCCGCAGCCGCATGCGCGCCGACAACCCGTGGTGGGAAGGCGGCGGCATCCGCGACGACTACGCGGCCTTGAAGCGGCGGGCCTACTTCGAGCGCTTCCGCCGTCTCGTCGAGCAGACCGACGTCCGACGCGCGGTGGTCCTCATGGGTCCCCGGCGCGTGGGCAAGACGGTGCTGCTGCACCACATCATCGCGCGACTGCTCGGCGACGGTCGGTACGAGCCCCGTGACATCGCCTACGTCTCGCTCGATCAACCGCTCTACACGCGCCTGTCCATCGAGGAGCTCGCCCAGGAGCTCCGCGAGGCGAGCGGAGGCACCCGTACCCCCCAGATGCTCTTCCTGGACGAGATCCAGTATCTCCGCGACTGGGAGCGCCATCTCAAGGTGTTCGTCGACGGACATCCCGACGTCCGCTGCGTGGCCTCGGGCTCCGCCGCCGCCGCGCTCCGTCTCAAGAGCATCGAATCCGGCGCCGGGCGGTTCACGGACTTCCTGCTGCCGCCGCTGACGTTCTACGAGTACCTCGACCTGCAGGACATGGCGGACCTCGTCGAAGACACACCCGACGACGGCACCAAGATCGCCCACGGCGGCATCACGGAGCTGAACCGGCACTTCGTCGACTACGTCAACTTCGGGGGCTACCCGGAAGCGGCGCTCTCCAGCACCGTCCGCGCCGACCCCAGCCGCTACATCGGCGCGGACATCGTCGAGAAGGTCCTGTTGCGGGATCTCCCGAGCCTCTACGGCATCCAGGACGTCCAGGAGCTGAACGCCCTGTTCATGACGCTCGCCTACAACACAGCCGAGGAGGTGTCTCTGGAGACGCTGTCCCGGGGCTCCGGCGTGACCAAGCCGACACTCAAGCGCTACCTGGAGTATCTGGAGGCAGCGTTCCTGATCAAGGTCGTCCGACGCATCGACCACAGTGCTCGCCGCTTCAAGCGGGCCACCCGCTTCAAGGTCTACGTCACCACGCCCGCCTTACGCTGCGGCCTGTTCGGTCCCGTCACCGCCGACCACGCGGCGATGGGCGCCCTGGCCGAGACCGCCGTCTTCGCCCAGTGGTTCCACGCCGGCGTCGACCTCCACTACGCGCGCTGGCGGACCGGCCGGTCGGAAGGCGAGGTCGATATCGTCCGACTCGACCGGAGGCAGGCCCCATACTGGTGCCTCGACGTCAAGTGGTCTGATCGACCCGGCCGCAAACCGGACGAGCTGACGAGCCTTGCAGAGTTCGCGAAGCGGCACCCTGACGCCACGGTACTGGTCACCACACGGACCCTGGAGCGGTCCGTATCGCCTTGGGCGGGCTCCGGGTCTCTGCAGGTCGTACCGACCAGTCTCTACTGCTGCCTGGTTGGACGGGCGGCGATTCGAGAACCCGGCTCGGCGCCGTTCTGGACGCTCAGCGACTGAGTGGCGCCGGCCGTCGTCGCTCACGCCGGCATCAGGCGTTCGCCCTTGGGCTCCGGCACGGGGTCGCCGAACTCCCTCGCGGTATCGATCCAGAGGTCCATCGCCCGGTTCACGCTGTCGAGCGCGGCCTCCTGCGTGCCGCCGTGCGCCATGCAGCCGGGAAGCTGGGACACCTCGGCCACGAACGCCCCGTCGGCCTCGCTCCAGTAGAGGACGATCTCGTGCTGTGCGTCACTCGCTCTCTCCCGACTCCGGCGTTCCCGTCATCGGGTCGCGATGGTACCAGACGAGCCCCGGACGAGGCGCAATAAAGGCTTGCAACTCGTGCCCCGCGGACCTACCATGCACTGCTGAGAGGATGCCCATGAACACGACCGTACCTCGCCTTCTGATTCCGTTGGCCGTCGTCGCGGTGGCGTTCGGCGGCTCCCTGGCCGCCGCCCAGGAGCCCGCGCACGATCTCGAGTACAACCGGGACGTCCGGCCGGTGCTGGCCCGGGCGTGCATCGCCTGTCACGGGCCGAGCGAGGGCACGCGGCAGGCCGACCTGCGGCTCGACACCGAGGCGTTCATCGACCGGGTCGTCGTGCCCGGCGACGCCGAGGCGAGCCCGCTGTTCCAGCGGCTGACGACCGGCGACCAGGTGATGAAGATGCCGCCGGTCTCGTCCGGACGGTCGCTGACCGACGACCAGATCGACCTCGTGCGCCGGTGGATCGACGGCGGCGCCGCGTACGGCGGCGAGCTGGCGGAGGCCGACGCGCCGGCCCTGCCCGAGCGCATCGTCGACTTCGCCCGCGAGGTCCGGCCCATCCTGTCGCAGAACTGCTTCACGTGCCACGGGCCCGACGAGGCGGGGCGGCAGCGCGGGCTGCGGCTCGACGTCGCGGAGGGGCCGTTCGCCGACCGCGGCCAGTTCGGCGGCCCCGTCATCGTGCGCGGCGACGCCGACGAGAGCCTGCTCATCCACCGGGTCGGCGCCGACGACGCGCGGGTGCGCATGCCCTACCGGCTGGGCCTGAACACCCCGGTCATGCCCGGCACCGACGAGGACGCGCTGAGCGCCGACGAGATCGAGACCCTGCGGCTCTGGATCGACCAGGGGGCCGAGTGGGCGTCCCACTGGGCGTTCAACCCGCCCGAGCGGCCGGCGGTGCCCCCGGTGGCCGACGCCGAGTGGGTGCGCAACCCCATCGACAACTTCGTGCTCGCGGGCCTCGAGGCCGACGGGCTGGGGCCGGCCGACGAGGCCGACCGGGTGACGCTGCTGCGCCGGGCGAGCCTCGACATCACCGGCCTGCCCCCTCTCGAGTCCGACCTGGCCGCGTTCCTCAACGACGACTCGCCCGACGCCTACGAGAACGCCGTCGACCGGCTGCTCGGCTCGACCGGCTACGGCGAGCGGATGGCCGTCGAGTGGCTCAACGCGGCCCGCTACGCCGACTCGAGCGGCTACCAGACCGACGCCGAGCGGTCCATGTGGCGCTACCGCGACTGGGTCATCGACGCGTTCAACGCGAACATGCCGTTCGACCAGTTCACCATCGACCAGCTCGCGGGCGACCTGATGCCCGAGGCGACCCTCGACCAGCGCATCGCCACCGCCTTCAACCGCAACCACAGCCAGAACGGCGAGGGCGGCATCATCCCCGAGGAGTTCCTCGTCGAGAACGTGGTCGACCGGGTGTCGACGACGGGCACGGTGTGGATGGGGCTGACCCTGGGGTGCGCCCGCTGCCACGACCACAAGTTCGACCCCGTGTCGCAGCGCGAGTTCTACGAGATCTTCGCCTACTTCAACAACGTGCCCGAGCGGGGCAAGGCGTTCAAGTACGGCAACTCGCCGCCCATGATCACCGCCCCCACCGACGACCAGTTCGCCGAGCTGGGCTGGCTCGACCTCGAGGTCGACGAGGCGCGCGAGACGTTCGCCGAGCTCGAGGACGGCGCGGCAGAGGCGCAGCGCGCGTGGGAGGCCACCCTCGCCGACGCGGGGCGGGTCGACTGGGTGCTGCGCGACAAGCTGCTCGTGCACTACCCCCTCGACGGCGACTTCACGGGCATCTACACGTCCGAGCCGGTCTACGTCTCGCCGAACGTGACGGCGGGGCTGCGCGGCGACCCCGAGCCCCAGTTGGTCGAGTTCCCGGTGAACGTCCGGCTCGTCGACGGCTCGCCCCGCTTCGTGCCGGGCCGCGTCGGCGAGGCGCACGGCTTCGACGGCCAGCGGTTCATCGACGCCGGCGACATCGCCAACTTCAACTACGACGACCCGTTCACGCTGTCGGCGTGGGTCCACTCCACCGCCCCCGACGGGGTCATCGTCTCGCGGGCGCTGGCCGACGACCAGGGCGAGCGGGGCTGGGGGCTGTACCTGATCGACGGCAAGGTGCGCATCAACCTGTCGCAGCGCTGGGCCGACGACGGGGTGCGGGTCGAGACCGTCGACGACCTCCCCCTGAACGAGTGGAAGCACGTGACGGTGACCTACACCGGCAAGCGGGTCCCCGACAGCTTCCGCATCTACGTCGACGGCGAAGCGCAGGAGACGGTGGCCCTGCTCGACGGCATCAACAACCCCATGCGGGCGCGCGACGAGCCGCTGCGCATCGGGGCGAGCGGCCCGCCTCCCGAGGGCTCGGGCGGCACCGACTCGCGGCCGCGGTTCCGGGGCTGGATCGACGACGTCCGCATCTACGTGGAGGCCCTGACCCCCGAAGAGGCGGCGGTGGTGGCGACCGCCGAGACGCTGCCCGACATCGCGCGCATCGCGCCGGCCGACCGGACGCCGGGGCAGGCCGGGAAGATCCGCCTCGCCTACCTCGACCAGTACGCCGACGCCGAGGTGCAGGACGCGTGGCGCCACCTCAACGACCTCGAGGACCAGCGGGCCGAGATGTGGGAGAGCTTCCCCACCGTCATGGTCATGGACGAGATGGACCCGCCGCGCGAGACGTTCCAGCTCATCCGCGGCGCCTACGACGTGCCCGGCGAGCGGGTCACGCCGAACGTCCCGGCGATCCTGCCGCCGCTCCCCGAGGGGGCCGAGGCCAACCGGATGGGCTTCGCGCGCTGGCTCGTCGACCCCGAGCATCCGCTGACGGCCCGGGTCACGGTAAACCGGTTCTGGCAGATGCTCTTCGGCACCGGCATCGTCAAGACGAGCGAGAACTTCGGCCTGCAGGGCGACTTCCCCAGCCACCCCGAGCTGCTCGACTGGCTCGCCACCGAGTTCGTCGACTCGGGCTGGGACGTCAAGGAGCTCATGCGGACCATCGTCACCAGCGCCACCTACCGGCAGGACTCGACCATCGCCCCCGGGGCCTTCGAGGCCGACCCCGAGAACCGGCGGCTGGCGCGGGGGCCGCGCATGCGGCTGCCGGCGCAGTTCATCCGCGACCAGGCCCTGGCCGTGTCCGGCCTCCTCGTGCCCGGCATCGGGGGGCCGTCGGTCAAGCCCTACCAGCCCGAGGGCCTGTGGGAGGCGGGGGCCAGCCAGACCTACATCCAGTCGGAGGGCGACGACCTCTTCCGGCGCAGCCTCTACACCTACTGGAAGCGCACCCTCGCCCCGCCGTCGATGCTGGCGTTCGACTCGCCGACGCGCGAGACGTGCATCGTGCGGACCGACCGGACGAACACGCCGCTCCAGGCCCTCAACCTGATGAACGACGTGACCTACGTCGAGGCGGCGCGGCACCTCGCCCAGCGCATGATCCACGAGGGCGGCGAGGCGCCGGAAGACAGGATCGCCTACGCCTACCGTCTCGCCACCCAGCACCGCCCGCCGACCGACCACGAGGCGGTGCTGACCGGCAGCTTCCACGACTATCTCGACCGCTACCAGGCCGACCGCCGGGCCGCGCTCGAGCTCGTCAACGTCGGCGACACCGCGCGCGACGAGACCCTCGACATCGCCGAGCTGGCCTCGTACACGATGGTCGCCAGCATGATCATGAACCTCGACCGAACCATCACGAAGGACTGACCATGGCACCCCTATCCGAACTGCAGCACGCGCTGACCCGGCGGCGGTTTCTCGAGCTCGCGGGCTCCGGCATCGGTTCGGCGGCCCTGGCGACCTTGTTCAGCGACGACCTGATTGCCCAGGCCCCGGTCGACGCCGGCGGCCTGCCGGGGCTGCCCCACTTCGCCCCCAAGGCCAAGCGCATCATCTACCTGTTCCAGGGGGGCGCCCCGTCGCAGCACGACCTGTGGGAGTACAAGCCGCAGCTCGCCAACCTGCGCGGCACCGATCTGCCCGACTCCGTCCGGCAGGGGCAGCGCCTCACCCCGATGACCGCGAGCCAGGCCGGCTTCCCGGTCGTGCCCTCGACGTTCGAGTTCAAGCAGCACGGCCAGTCGGGGGCGTGGGTCAGCGAGCTGATGCCCCACACCGCCAAGATCGCCGACGAGCTGTGCTTCATCAAGACCATGCACACCGAGGCGATCAACCACGACCCCGGGGTGACGTTCTTCCAGACCGGGGCCCAGCTCGCGGGCCGGCCCAGCGTGGGGGCGTGGCTGTCGTACGGGCTCGGCAGCATGAACCAGGACATGCCGACCTTCGTGGCCATGGTCACCAACCGCGGCGGCAACCCCATCTACGACCGGCTCTGGGGCAGCGGGTTCCTGCCGTCCGAGTACCAGGGCGTCAAGTTCCTCTCGACCGGCGACCCCGTCCTCTACCTGTCGAACCCGCCGGGCGTCGACCGCGGCCTCAGGCGCCGCTTCCTCGACGACCTCGGCAAGCTGAACCGGATGGACGGCGAGGCGTTCGGCGATCCCGAGACCACCACCCGCATCTCGCAGTACGAGATGGCCTACCGCATGCAGGCCTCGGTGCCCGAGCTCACCGACCTGTCGAGCGAGCCCGACAGCGTCTTCGAGCGCTACGGGGAGGACTCGCGCACGCCGGGCACCTTCGCCGCCAACTGCCTGCTCGCGCGGCGGCTCGCCGAGCGCGACGTGCGCTTCGTGCAGATCTTCCACCGCGGCTGGGACCACCACACCCAGTTGCCGCGGCGCATCCAGGCCCAGGCCAAGGACGTCGACCAGCCGCAGGCGGCCCTCGTGTCCGAGCTCAAGGAGCGCGGCATGCTCGACGACACCCTGGTCATCTGGGGCGGCGAGTTCGGACGCACCATCTTCTGCCAGGGCCGCCTGACCGAGGAGACCTACGGGCGCGACCACCATCCGCGGTCGTTCACCATCTGGATGGCCGGCGGCGGCGTCAAGCCCGGCACCGTCTACGGCGAGACCGACGACTTCGCGTTCAACATCGTCAAGGACCCGGTGCACATCCACGACCTGCACGCGACGATGCTGCACCTCGCGGGCATCGACCACACGCGGCTCACCTACGCGTTCCAGGGCCGCGACTTCCGCCTCACCGACGTGCACGGCGAGATCGTGAACGGCATTCTCGCGTAGGCCGGTTCGCCAAGCGTTCGAGCCCGGGAGTCTCGCTGACGCGAGACTCCCGGTGCAGCCCGAAGGTTGCGTCGCGTCTACTCCACCCGACGGCGGCTGCTCGTTTCTCTGCAACAACTGCCACCCGTCGCTCCTTCCGGTAGTTGCAGATAGTGCACTCCGTTGTCGGCGCCGGTGCGAACATTGGACGCCCGCTGGCCGACCCGCCAGCCCAATCTGTCTCCCCGCACAGCCTCTCTCGCCCGCTGCAGCCACGGTATACTGGGCTCCGTCGCGTTCGACGCACGTGCCGGCGCTGCCGGGCGTGGCGTCGTCGGGACCCGATTGGCACGCGGGTTGCTAACCTAACCTGACAGCGGCGCGTTCACGAAGGCCCGCAACCCAGCCGTCCCGCACGAACCCGGTGGTCAGGAGCAGGATGCGCTGCGGGTTCGTTGATACGGCGGCACACCCGATGCAATCCACGGCAACACACACGGACTCGACCGACTCGATCGCCGCGAGACCGATCCGAGTGACGGCCTTCGTCGATTGGAACACGCAAATCCACAACGCACGCGTCGATGATGCTGACCCCCGCACGAAGGCGAAGCGTACGTTGCAGAGGACCGTGCAGGTCATCGGCAGAGCCTTGTCGCGGCATGCATCTGACAGCTTCCAGGTCGTGTTGCGCCTGTATCACGGCTGGCACAAGGGATGGGAGCCGACCGAGAACCCTGCGCGCCATGATTGCGACCGTTCCGACGACTGATTTCTCGGCCATGGCACGGGCGCGGAACGTCGCATGGTCGCCGAAGGTCCAGTACGGACACACGTTGCTGTCGGCTCTCCCGCAAAGGAGACACGCTGGTCCTCCCATCCATCTGCCGAACACACATCGACGCCACGCCAGAAACGAACCCCGGACCGAGAAGATGGTCGATACGGCACTTGCCGCCGATCTTCTGGAGTGGGCGCGGCGAGGAGAAAGGGAATGGGCCCTCGTTCTCTCCGAGGACGACGACGTGGTTCCCCCCGCTCTTCACGGCCGAAGCCTGGATCCGGCCATGTGGAGGTCGCGCGTTCCTCTTGAGAGCTTCCCGGCGAACCGCCTATCTCAAGCTGGACGGTCTCCTGATGGAGTGAACGCATGACTGACTCTCTATCCCGCCTCCGCGACGAGCTTGCCGTCTTCTCCGACCTCGGCACCGACCCGCCGCGAGTGATGTCTCACGGTGACCGTGTGATGGTACGGATGGTTCGAGGCGGCGACGAGTTGCAGATCGAGTTCCCCGACCGCGGCGACCGCCGGGTGATCGAGCATCCGCCCAACGGCGCCCCGCCGCGATCTCACGCCTCGTACAAGGCCCTGCTGGCGTCGGAAGCGTTCAGCAACCTCGGGCTCTGGGCCAATCACCAGAAGACCGTCCTGAAGGGCACCTTGAAGGGCGTCGACGCTCGTATTCGTGTCGTGGGAGTGATGCCCGGAGAGACGCAGCCTCTCGACATCAACGCCCTCGACGACCATCTCGTGCCCCGTGACTGTGACGAGCCGTCAGTCCGCGTCATGCTGATAGACGGCCCGGCGGGCATCGGAAAGACCAAGTTCATTGAATTGCTGGCTGCCTCGCGCGCCGACAGATTCCGCACGACAGGCCGTCCCCTTGTCCTACACGTGCAGAGCCGGGGACGCGTGCTCACGTTCCTCCAGGACCTCATTGCGTTCAGCCTGCAACGGTTGCGACTGCAGGTGGCTTTCGACCAGCTTCCCGTGCTGGTGCGCCACGGACTCGTGACGCTTGCCATCGACGGTTTCGACGAGCTCGGGGATCCCAACGGATACGATCTTGCGTGGGCTCAGGTGAATGAGATCGTCTCGCAGATTCGCGGCAAGGGCACCCTTGTCCTCGCGGGTCGCGAGACCTTCATCGGACCCGAGCGGATATCGAAGACGATCACTTCGCTGGGACGACACGACGCACTCGATGCACTGTCCCTGCTGCCCCCCGATCCGACGGAGGCCAAGAGATGGCTGCGAACCAGGGGCTGGTCGGAGAACGACATCGAATCGGCCGACGCGCTCTTCGACCCCGGCTCCTATGCATTGCGGCCCTTTTTTCTGGCCCAGCTTGCCGATCGCAAGGCGGTTTCGGCGATCCGCAAGAATGCGGCCGGCCATCCGCTCGCGTTCCTCGTGGAGATGATGCTGGATCGGGAAGTCGCCAAGTTCGGCGAAGCGATCGACCGGGTCCTCTCTGCCGGGCAGCGCCGCGATTTCTTGCGGACCCTTCTTCGAGAGATCGCCCGAGACATGGCCGACGATCAGTCAGAAGCCATCGACGAGGTAGTGATCGCGTGGCTCGTCGAGTTCGCGGTGCCGGAAGGTCTGGATCCGGCGGCTGTCTCTCTGCTGAAGAACCGGGCCGCCGTCGTCGCCTTTCTGGAGAATGACGATGCACCGAACTATCGTCGGTTCGCGTCGTCGCAACTGTTCAACTATTTTCTCGCCGATCTGGCCGTCGACGCGGTGTCGAAGGGCGAGATACCGAAGTTCATCAGGCGCAACATCCTGGGCGCCGATTTTCTCGCCGCGTTCAGCGATCTGGTTCTGGATGCCGCGATGGAGCCGAAACGCGTTCACGACTTCTTCCAGGCCGCATCCCGGACGGCACGGACTTGGCTGAACATCGATCGAGGGGCTCGAAACCTCGGCACGCTGCTCGTGACGGCACTTCCCGCGATGAACGGCGGACCCGACCTGCGTATCGAGGGAATCGAGACGGACGAATCGCTGATCCAGAGCACGGCACCGGAGGCCGTGATATCGAACGCCGCAGTCAACCAGCTCGATGTCCAGGGCGCGGACCTTGGGTCGGTGACGTTCGAGAACTGCTGGATCGGGACACTCATCGTGGACGAAACGACACGGGTGCCGCCCTCCTGTCCGGTTCCCGACCGCATTCGGCGCAAGAGCGTGGGCGCGAGAGACGACTCGGTGTTGGAAGGGTCCGAGGAGATCAACAACTGGCTCGACCAGCATGGAAGGATTCAATCCGCCACGCAGCAGAACGATGCCGAGCTCGTGCCCGGCGATCTGCGCAAGGACGAGTCGGTGAGGTTGCTCCAACGCGCCTGCCGCCATTTCGCGCTCTGGATTCCCAACGAGCCGCACAAGGACAGCTACTTCGCCAGGATTGTCGACAATCCGCGATGGTTCGATGTGCTTGACTTGCTGAGACAACACGACTTGGTGCGAGAGACCAAACGACTGTCTGCATCGGGACGCACGCACACATTCGTGCACATCAAGCGCCGAAGGAATATCCTGACGGCCGATCCCGAGGACACTCAGATTCGGGACTTCTACTCGTCTCTGGTCGAGAGAATCCGCCGCCACCGAGCCTGAGATGCCTCCAGGTGCGGCGCCGCGGACCAGGCTCGACGATTGCGGTAAGTACTTGATTGCTCGAATATCGTCGTTCGGTCGCAGGAGCGTGAAGAAACGCTGCAGGTCCAGCCACTTGCACGCAGTGTTCTTGAGAGAACTCCGTAGTAGAGGTTGAATCCGTCCACGTAGATGACAGACGGTGTGGTACGAGTTCACATGTACCAAGAAAGGGCGGCCATGTAAGCCGCCCAACCGGCTGTGCCGGGGAGTCGTACTGGGCCAGCGTACTTCAAAAGCCGGAACGGCCGTCAAGACCACGCCGGCACCGGCTGGCCGAGAAGACCTGCGGCCGCAAATCGCTATCCGCGGTCGTTCACCAACTGGATGGCCGGCGGCGCGTCCGCACCGCGTTCCGGTCGCCAGCCGCCGGGCGCCGCGAGCTGCGGGCGGCGCGGCTCGACGCGGATGTCCGCGGCGGGGAAGATCCAGTCGCGCGCCAGGAGCAGGGCCAGGCCGGCGAAGTAGATCGCGAAGCCGGCGGAGCCCCAGGACGGGTCCAGAACGAGGTTGCACACGACGAGCGTGACGGCCAGGGCGCCCATCGCCAGCGGTGGCATCCAGGGGCCACCCAGGTGGACGGCGGCGTACCAGGTTCGGTGCGGCCGGAGCAGGTCGAGGACGGTGTCCATCACGTCGTGGCACCAGGCGGCTTCGGGCGCGCTCACGTCGACCGACGCCGTCCCGCCCGAGCGGAACGCGTAGATGCTCACCGACCGGTAGTCGTCGCCCCACGGCGACGAGACGTTGAGCGTGTAGTCCCGGAGCAGGCGGGAACCGTTCGACGCCCGGCGCAGGTCGTCGATGCTGGCGTACTTGTTCTCGTGCTTCTCTACCGTTCGCCCGGCGGTCCGGAGCGTCTCGCGAACGGTGAGCGTGCCGTCGGGCGGCCCGGCCTCGGCGCACTTCGCTCCGAGGGCGCGCCAGAGCTGCTCGAGGACGGCGTCATCGATTCGGAACGCGGGTGCTCGCCGAGTCAGCTTGACGGCCATGGCTCCTCCGACGGAATGGACCGCGCCAACGCCGAGTGGAAGCGACCCCGGCCGCCGGCACGACGCTGGAGGTCCGGGCAAATCAACATATGGCGACGATGACGCCATGTATGGCGAAAGTCAGCGCCCGGACCGTTTCCTCGCTACGATCGGCGGCGTGACGCCCGAGGAAATCGCAGCCGTGGTCCGCCGGGCCCTTCGGACGCGCAACACGACCGCGTTTCGCGCCGCACGGGACGCCGGTCTGCCGGGAAACGCCATCCGCCACCTGCTCGAAGGGCGCGATTCGCGAATCAGTCGGCTGGCCGAGATCTGTGACGCGCTGGGGCTCGAGCTCTACGTCGGGAGACCCCGCACCCACCCCGGCAGCGCGTCGGCCGTCAGGGAGTCGGCGCCCGACTACGGGGCCGGGAACAGAGCGCAGGAGCGGTCACCGGGCCCCGCCCGCCAGGAACGGCGGCGCTCCCGCGGTCCCGGCGACCGTGACCGCGACTGGTTCGAACACGCGATCGAGCCGTTGCGCGAGGAATACCGGGTCATGGACGGCGGCGGGCGCGCGTCGATGCTCGTGCGCCTGGTGGCCGCGTTCCTGGAAGTCGAGATGCCCCCCGACCGCGGCGGCCGCGGGCGGTGATGCGGCCGCGGCCGCAGAACGATGCTCGTGCGCCTGGTGGCCGCGTTCCTTGGAAGTCGGGATGCCCCCCCGACCGCGGCGGGCGAGGGCGGTGATGCGGCCGCGGGCGCTGTCGCAGTACGGGGCGTGTCAGTCAGCGTCCTCTTCACGCAGCCGTTCCCGGCACCGCAACTCCCTGGCCACGAACGGCGAGTGACGAGTCAGATAGTCGAGCGGGCGGCGCGTCACCCGGCGGCCGGGACCGGCTCGGCCGCCGCGCGCCACGCGGGGGCGCCCTCGGGGCGGGCGAGGATCCAGACGAGGACGACGGGGACGACGACGGTCCACGCGCGGATGAGGGCGACGTGGGGATTGAAGCCGCCGTAATACGCCATCTCGCCGACGAGGAAGGCGACGACGAGCTGGCTGGCCGCGAGGAGGCCCGCGCCGGCGAGGGCGCTGCGCCACCGGGCGCGGCCGGCGACGGCGGCCCACAGGGCGGCGAAGAGGCCGAGCTGGAAGGCGGGCAGCACGGCGGCGGCGCCCTGCTCGTCGACGAACGGGTGGCCGTGGCCGGTGAGGGCCTGCAGCCCCGCCGCCCCGCCGCCGAGCAGGAGGCCCATCACGGGGGCGGCGGCGAAGCCGGCGGCGACGCCCGCGCCCAGCGCCACGAGGGCCCGCGCGGCGCCCGACCGGCCGCTGCCGGCGGTCCACACCGCGGCGGCGGCGACGAGGAGCACGGAGACCAGGGTCTGCGAGAAGCCGTGGATGGCCACCTCGTAGTTGCCGACGACGTTGACCGGCACCGCGAGCACGAGGACGCGCGAGACGCCGACGGCGAAGAAGATGACCGGGGTGGCGGCGAGGGCCGCGGCGCGGCGCCACGGCGCGAGCGGCGCGGCCAGCACGCCGGCCAGGTAGACGGGGATGAGCGGCGTGAAGACGCACTCCTGGGTGACGAGGAACCCGCCGTGCGGGGTGAAGAGGCCGGCGCCCATGACGGTGGTCTCGGTGCCCCCGGCGGTGAGGATGGCCCCGCCGGTCAGCGCCACCCAGCCGGCGAGCACGCGGACGAGGTCGCTGCCGTAGAAGAAGGGCGCGGCCGCGAAGTAGGCGGCGACGAGGGCCGCCGTCAGCACCAGGAAGCGGCGGGTCACGCCGCCGAGCACGGGCAGCGCGCCGACGGGGACGGCGGCCGCCGCCCCGGCCGCAGGGGGACCGCCCACACCGCCCGAGCGGCTCCCCTGGCCGTCCATCCAGCGGTAGACGTAGGCGGCGGCGACGACGATCAGGATGCCCGGCCACACGTAGAGGTGCAGGACGTCGAGCAGGGTCCGGTTCTCGGCCACCATCGACAGCGAGCCGAGCCGCACCACGTTGAGCGCGGTGATGGCGGCCAGCCCCACCGCGGCCCCCTGCAGCCGCGACCCCCACGCGGCCGGGTACGCGAAGATGGCCCCCATGCACAGGGCCATGGGGTCGCCGCCGCTGCAGCTCGCGTCGGCGTAGAGCATGCCCGACTTCACGCCCATGAGCTGCTCGGCCACCCGCTGCTGGAGCTGCGCGAACGGGGTCAGCAGGTTGCTCTCGACCCACCCGAGGCGCATCAGCCCGAACAGGCCAACGAACCACGCGCCGATCGTCAGCGCGAACCGCAACCCGCCGCCGTCGCCGGACGGGGCGGCAGGGGCGGCGGCTTCGCGCTCGTCGGCGCGTGTCGGGGGGGCATTGTCCATCAGTCGGTGCCTCTCGATGTGCTCGGTATCGGGAATTATACCGTCGACCGGCTACGCGGTCGCCACGCGCCCGCCCCCGCGCGACCATCGGCAAGCGTAACGGACGCGGCAACGAGCTCGACAGCGCTGGCGCAAACAGGCGCGACTGTCGGCCCGTCGTGCAGTATCGGGGTCTCTACGAGATGCTGGCTCCCCTTGACGCGCTGCGCGACGGGCGCGCGAGAGAGCCGAATCGCAGAGCGCCAGATCGTCGAGCGCATACGCGCGTCTCAGTCCGGCCGCGCGGACGCCGCGGCGCCGTCCGCCTCGGGGCGCACCGCGACGGTGGCGAGCAGGTAGCCGTGGCGGCGCAGGCGGGGCCAGCGGCGCGAGGCGCGGTCGAAGGGGGCGCAGAGCAGGCCGGTGAGGCGGGCGCACCAGCGCAGGGGGGCGAGCCGCGAGGTGTGGCAGAAGAGGTCGGCCATGCGCAGCCAGCCGGGGATGAACAGGATGCCGGTCTCTGCCGTCACCGTGAACCCGGCCCGCTCGAGCATGCGGCGGAAGACGGGCCGCGAGTACGACTTCTCGAAGCCGTAGCCGTAGAGGCCGATGCGGTAGAGCAGCGCGACGAGCAGGGGCCTCAGGAAGGGGTCACGGCGGTTGGGCACCCCGATGATGGCGGTGCCGCCGGGGCGCAGCACCCGGAAGATCTCGCGGAGGGCGCCGTCGGTGTCGTCGAAGTGCTCGACGGTGCCCATCGAGTAGATGGCGTCGAAGCTGCCGTCGCGGAACGGCAGGGTGCGCACGTCGCCCTGCACGCCGTTCAGCACGAGGCCCTCGTCGGCGAAGCCGCGGCGGGCGTCGGCGACGATGGCCGGCGAGATGTCGACGCCGAACGCCCGCGCCCCCTCGCCGGCCGCCCAGCGCAGGATGCGGGTGTTCTTGGCCTCGTCCCAGAGATCGGTCTTGAAGATGCGTTGCCCGGCGAGGGCGGGCAGGTAGTTGCGCAGCAGCCAGCGCTCGTCGTAGCGGTACTGCGCGGTCGACCGGGCGCGCCCGAGGTCGGGGAAGTTCTCGCCGACGTCGGCCCAGAAGCCCTTGTACTCCGCGTGCTCGTCGCCGGTCTCGCCCGGCCCGCCCCGCGGCGCGGCCGCGCTACCGGCCGGCACGCCACCCGGCCCCGGCACGGCGCCCCCGGCGGCGCCCGGGGCTCGGGGCGAGCCGCCGGCCGCATTCTCCCCGGCCCCGGCTCCTCCGCCCGGCGCCCGGCGCGTCGGCTGCGCCTCAGGCACCGACCAACCGACTGCTGCCGACCGCGAGCTCGGTCCAGGCCGAGGACCCCGGCGCGAAGCAGAACCCGTCGAGGGCGTCGCGCAGGCGGCGCGCCCGCGCCTCGTTCTCGGAGCGGTAGTCGCAGATGTGGAGGTCGAGGGTGGCGTGGTCCTCCTCGGGCCACAGGTGCAGCACGAGGTGCGACTCGGCGAGCACCCACACCAGGGTGGCGCCCCCGCCCGGGAACGGCACCGCCTGCTCGGCCATCACCCGCAGGCCGGCCGCGTCGACCTCGGCCGAAACCTGCGCCAGCAGCCCCTCGGCGTCGCCGGCAGCGATCCGCAGCCGCTCGGAGTAGCCGCCCTCGCCCACGAAGTGGTGTGCAGTCACGCGCTGTTCCTCACCGTCGACCCTGCCCCGCCGGGACGCAAGCTCCCCCGCCCCGCCGAGCCGGCGCTCCGACCCCATTATCGGCGGGCTCGGCAAAGTCGATAGTTTAACACTTCCGAGTGTACAGCCGGCCGAAGTGATGCTGGAAGCCGAGCGGAACCACGCTCGGCGCTACGCGGTCATGGATCGCCTCGACGCCGCCTCGCTTCCAGGCGGGCCAGCAGGTCCGCCTCGTCGCGGCAGGCCAGCGCCTCGGCCGCGAGCGCGGCGGAGTCTTCTCGTGCAATCCGGGCGGCCAGGCGCTCGGTAACGGTCACGCCTCGGCTCCGCAGAATGGAGCGAACCATCTCCACCCGCCCCTCCGCCCGTCCCTCCGCACGCGCCTCGCGGCGATGCGCGCCGAGCCACAAGTCGTCGTCCGGGCCGGTGCCGGCAGCGTCGCCCAGCGCGCGGCCGACGCGTTCCAGCACCGCGCAGGTCGCCTCCGACAGCGCCGGCTCGTTCAGGGCGGCGTGAATCTCCGCCGCCGTCCAGCCCGGCAGGGCGACGCTCGCGGCCACCGTGCGATAGCCGTCCCCGACGCGCCGGTGAATGGTCAGACCCGGCCGGCGCCGGGGCGAGCCGCCTTCCGGCACCTCGACCCACACCTCGCGAAAGCCCCACGCCTCGTACAGGCCCAGCTTGCCGCGCCGCACGTCGGTGGAATAGTCCACCTCGAGCACGACGTCGGGCAGGTGGTCCGTCCCCACCTCGACCCAGGGGCCCGGCGGCTGCGTCTCCACCGGGTCGAGATAGACCATCTGGTCGGCCTGCATGATGCGCCGCCGCTCGCCCCGCGCGTCGCGCAGCGCCAGGTCCGCCGTGCCGAGGGTCGCGATGGGCGCCCCCCGGACCGCCGCGATGCGCGTCAGCAATGCCGCGAGCCGTTGGCCGGGGCCTTCGTGATAGACCGTGACGGGCTCGCGCACCACCCAGGCCGTCTCGGTGTCGCCGTCCCAGTACTCGAAGCGGCCCTCGTAGTCGTCGAGGGCGGCGCGGGTGATGCGTACGGCGCGGCAGCCGGGAAACTCGGGCGGGTGTTCGGCGGGGTCCGGCCGGGCGGCCTCCGACGGCGCTTCGGGGGCGGACGCCGATGCGGCGGGACCCGCCGGCGCGGCGGGGGGAGCAGCCATGCGCCATCATAGCACCCGGCCGACAGGTCAGTCCGTCCGGCGGCGGGCTCGCTTCGCCCGCCGTCGGCCGCGCGGTGTTCGCGCGTCCGCGGGCTCCGCCCGGCGATCTCGAGCCGCCCGCCAGGCTTTCGCGGCATCGCGCAGATCGGCTGATTCGCCGTCGCCGGGGCCGCCTACGCCCGATGATCCCGGAACCGGAACGTCGCCGCCGACTGCTGCCGCGTGAGCTGCAGGGTGACCAGCGCGCGCCGGGACCGCCTACCCCCGATGATCCCGGAACCGGAACGTCGCCGCCGACTGCTGCCGCGTGAGCTGCAGGGTGACCAGCGCGGTGCGGTGGGGCGCGAAGAAGCGGGCGATGGCGTCGCGGGGGATGCGGACGCCGCCCCGGCCGCCGCTGCCGAGGGTGGTGAACCCCACCGGGGTGCGCTCGTCGAGCTCGGGGTAGGCGGTGATGCTGAGGCTCAGGGCCTCGTGCACCTGGTCGATGGTGCGGGCAAGGCGTGTGCAGTCGACATACACGCTGCGGTACGAGGCGTCGCCCGAGTACTTGTGCACCTTGCGAATGGCCGACTCGTGGAAGAGCCGCGCCACGAGGTCGCCGCGGTCGTGGTCGTCCTCGTAGAACTCCAGCAGGTGGTCGTCGACGCCCACCCCGTACTGGTCGCGCACGTGCACCACGGTGTTCTGGAAGCCGTGGTTGCGGGCGTCGCGCCGCGGGGCCTCGGGCAGCAGCGCCCGGTTGCCCGCTTCCAGCTCCTGCCGCCACGCCTCGAACCCGTCGTCGTCGACGGTCAGCCCGCGCACGATCTTCTCCAGCAGCTCGCCGTCGGGGGTGTCGCGCCCCCCTTCACCGATGGGCCGCCGCCGGTGCGACAGCGTGATGGTCCCGTGGTTGTGGTGCTCGAGCACGCCGAACGCCGTCGACCCCGACGACTCCTCCAGCGTGTACTCCACCCCGCCGCCGACCTCCGGCCGCGCCGGAAACACCGCGCCGATGCGCACGCACGCCATGTTGGCGGTCGACGCGCGCACCGTCCCGTCCGAGCCGTCCTCGTTGGCGATCGCCGAGATGCCGCGGAAGCCGCGGTTGCCGACGAGCACCGTGCACAGCACGTTGCCCGGCTGGTACATGGTGCCGCCCCGGCCGAAGCGGTCGCGCTCGGCGAGCCGCCACGCGTAGGGGCTGGCGAGCTCGAGCCCGCGCAGGATGTGGGTGCCGGTCTCGAACGCCCGGCCCTCGGGCTTCTTGGCGACGAAGCCCTTGTAGACCCGGCCGATGAACGAGCGGCCCTTGTGGGCGAGGTGCGAGCCGAAGTTGGCGGGGGCCAGCATCACGAGGTGCTTCACCGGCGCCCGCCCCGGTGTGTAGTGGCGCTGCAGCCAGTCGCGGACGACGAGGCCGCCGGTGCTGTGGACGACGGCGTCGACCGCCCCCTTGCGCCGCGGCAGCCCGTGGCGACGCCACGCGACGTCCATCGCCTCGGCGACGTCGTCGAAGCGCACCTCGTCCTCCATGCTGACGTAGTCGGCGAGGGAGACGATGGACACCTCGCGCCCCAGCCGGGCGCGCAGCAGCCGGGCCAGCGGCTCGAAGGTCTCGGACGTGTCGCTCCAGCCGTGGAGGATGACGATGGGCCGCTCGAGCATCTCGCGCGCCCTGCCTCAGGCCGTATCCGCCGGGAACCGCATGATAGCAACACCCTATCACGTTTACGCCACGCGGACCAAGGACCGGGGTTCGGGCGGGCGAGCGTCGCCTGCGTCCCCGCAGCAGAGAAACAGCATCGAGATGAGTCAGCGCAACCACCCTGGGACTGCTCTTGCGGATCCCGGTAGTCGGCCCCCGGCCCATGGCATCGCTGACACCCGACGCCGACCCGCACCCGGCGCGACGGCCTCGAGGTGACGGTCGCGTGACACCACGCGCAGATCCGGCTGCCCCGCGCGACGTCGTCGGCGGAGACGCCGTAGGCCCGCGCGATCTCGGTGAACGCCCCGACCAGGCGCGCCCCATGGCCCTCCGGGTTGCCGAGGGCGAGGCCCTGCGAGCCGACCGCGGCCCGCGAGGGCGGCGGCGCGTGCCGGTTGATCTGGTTCCAGCCGTACAGCCCCGTGAACCGCAGGTTGACGGTGCCCCACGGACGCAGGCTCCTGGCCTGCTGTAGACTTTGCCCCATCCCGCCCAAGCGGAGACCAACCGGATCCATGACATCGAGAACCGTCGACGTTCGCCGGGATGTTCGCTACGAGCCGGAACGAGCGTCCCCCAAACGTCCTCTCGCTCGGGCTGGGTCTCCAGTACGCGATGCTCGCCGCCCCGGGCATCGTGCTGACCCCGACCCTGTTGATTCGGGCCGCGGGCGGCAGCGACGCCTATCTGTCCTGGGCCGTCTGGGCGGCGTTGGTGATCTCCGCCGTCACCACCGCCGTTCAGGCCGTGGGGATCGGACGCGTCGGCGCCGGTTACGTGCTGCTGATGGGCAGCAGCAGCGCCTTCCTCGCGATTTGCGTGACGGCGCTGGAACAGGGAGGCCCGGGGCTGCTCGCGACCCTGATCATCATCTGGTCCCTGTTCCAGTTCGCCCTCGCCGCGAGACTGTCGGTGCTGCGGCGGGTCTTCACCCCGATGGTGGCCGGGACCGTGCTGATGCTGAGGTGCAGTACCACCCCCTTGCCGTCGAAGGTGAGCACCACAATCGACTCCTCGGGCGCGGGCTCGCCCGCCGCCGCGCGGCGCGCCGCGTAGAAGGCGTCGAAGTCCTCGGCCGCGCGGGCCACCAACTGTTTCATCGTACAGGCAGAATCCCGCGTAGTTGTCGTCACGAAAGCCATCTTTGAACACGGCTACGCCATGATCCTCCAGCGTGTGACGCCACGCTGCAAACGCGGCGTCGCTGTCGGGCCATGCGAGTTGCTCTTCCACCGGCACGTCCAGATAGTCGCGCACACGTTGCGCCATGCGGAGAATATCAGTGTCACGAGTAAAGCGCAGGTCGTTGAGAATCAGTTTTTTGGCTGGATTCCGACCGGTATTCAGTTCGTATAGATTAAGCTGGAGAACCGTAGCCCTTCGCAATAACAGATGCAGGCGCCGCGGCAACGCGTTGAACTGAGCGGCCGGCACGGTGCGGAACGACCGCTGAATCGGAGGCACATCAGGTGGTTCCGGGAAGAAAAAGACCGCAACCGGCACCTTGAATTTGTCCGACAGACGTTCGAGCTGAGGATAAGTGGGATGTCTTTCACCAGGTTCCCAGGCATCGATATGGGGGAAGTCGTTGCGCAGCTCATCCAGGGAGAAACCCGCGTGGTCGCGCGCCCAGCGAAGCAGATCCGGTGTGACAGGTATGTGTGCGCTACCCATGGGACCACTCTTTCCCTTCCAGGGTGGCAGTAGCGACGTTCAGTCGATTCGGGTGACGCCGGGTCAAAGGATCGGTCTCCATTGGCCCATGTGTCGGCCAAGCCGCCGGGAACGTTGTGCCGCGTCAAGGGCGAGAGATCCGCCCCGCGCCCTGCCGTAGTCATGGCCGCGAGGGGCCGTGACAGTCAACCACGTGAAGTCTGGAGCGCTTGCGGACGCTGGTCAACCGGACCGTTTGGGCGGAGCGGCGGCCGTCGCCCCGCGACGTAGCCGGTGGCCTCCGTCACGTCCTTCCGGCTCCAGCGGCGGGCCGCGAGCGGGTTCAGTAGGGCTCCAGGGGCCATGCCGCCGATCACGAGAACCGGCTCGTCCCAAAGGACGGGTAGCGGGACCTCGGGCGTCGCGAGACGCCGGCCCGCTTCGGCGGCTGTTTCCAGAAGCGGTGGCCCCGAACCGGCGTGGCCGTCAGGGGGCACGACGCGGCACGAGTTCGCCGCTCTCCTGAACATCGCGGGAATGAGCGCCGGCGACGTGGAGACGGTATCGATTGACAGCCCCGATCTTCCGCTGCTCGACAGCGGCGAGGTGGACGCCGCGGTCAACGTCGAGATGAGCCCGACACAGTGCCGCTCCAGGTCCCCGGGCGTCCAAGCCACTTGGCTCCGGATACTCTGACGTGTTATCTTGTTGCTGACAACAAGTTGTACAGCACTCGATGACAGTCCGATACACGCCCGGTCAGCTTCGTGACGCGTCAGCCGTGCCGCCGGAGACCTATCGTCACTGGAGAAAATCTCCCGCCGGTTCCGCTGCCATCCAAACTCGACGGCCATCGACACGCGGTGACTCGTGAACGCCGTTGACACCATCGCCGACGCCGTCCGGCACATCGGCTACCGACACGAAGCAATCGTCCGCGACTACGCGTTCGCGGATGTACTTGCTCCTGCGAATACAACGAGAACGGTCGCGCTCGCCGCCTTTACCCAGACTCCACCGTCATACCGGTCGGCCGCTCTTGCCGCCGTCCCAGCCGGTCATGGCGACAGGTTGGATTGGGTCATGGCGCACCGTTCCCTCGGCGCGCCTCTTCTCTTCGTCATCGAAGGCGACCAGGTTACCTTGTGGCAGGTGCGGGGCGATGCGCCGCCCAGCGTCCTGGAACGCCTGCCCTTGCATGACGTGCCGGCGCTGTTCGACCAACACCGCAAGGAGTGGCGCCCGAACGCCATTCATCGCGCCAAGGCGATCGGCGCCCTCAACCGGGCGTACCAGCTCGACTTCGTGGATCTTGGCCTGATACCCGCGGTTGAGGGCGAAGTCCACCTCAAGCTCGACCGGCTGCTGAACGATGCGCTCACGGCATCGTTCCAGGCCTCGTGCGATGCTCCGCCCGACACCACGTTGCTCTTTCGCGTGATCTTTCGGTTGCTGGCTGCGAAGCTCCTGGAGGACCGCCGCCACCCATATGCTCAACAATGGGACGTTATCGACCTCGCGTCCGTTTTCCGCGCGATCGAATCCTACTACTCCCTGGTCGCCATTCCGGCCACCGGCCCCCGAACCCTGTCTCCCGCTTTTGCGGCTGCTTGGGACTGTCTCCGTGGCGGGATAAATTTCTCCAACATCTCGTCCGACGACCTGGCCTTCCTGTACGAGAACACTCTCGTCACCCCTGAAACCAGAAAAGATCTAGGCACGCCGCTGTTGCCGTTCGGAGCAGGACAACTGGCGTAGGAATATGTACAACGCCTCCAGAACTCGCGGATGTCCGACGTCACCGACGATCAACTGCAGGACGTCCTGACGCTGGTCGACGCCGCAGTGCTCGAAGCCTACGACTTGTCGCCGAGGCTCGAGCGTGAACTTCTTGGGTTCTTCCGTGGTTCGGAACGCCCTGTTGCTCAGGCGTGGCAACACTGGGACGAGCACGGGCCTGCACCTGGTCTCACGCTGGCGGAGCGTGTATCCGGAAGGTTCCGGCCACACGGTTCGTGGATTCTCGACGTTTTTGGACCTCTACCAGCCGATGAAGCGGAGCGTCTCCGAACCTACGGAGCATAGTTGGTTGTGTCCGGGTACATTTTCGACACCAACGTCCTCTCCGCCCTGCTTGACTCTGGGCATTCGCGACATGGTGACGTGCGCGCGGCCATCGGGGCGTTCGACTCACGCTCCACCGAGTTTATATCGGCAATATCCGTGGCTGAGCTTGCGTTCGGTGTCTATCTGGCAGAGGTCGCCACGGCGCGCGCGTTGCCGGAACTGCGACGACAACTCACGAAGACACACGAGTACGCGGTGCTGGAAATCACGAGACATACAAGCGCCGCATACGCCGCATTGAAGGCGCGGCTTGCCGGCAAATACCTGGACAGGGCGCTGAAGAGGGACAAGCGCACGTCGGTCCGCGCCGTCCACGACCCCCGGCCGTTGTAGATGACGACCGGCAGCCCCGTCGAGATTCTCATCGTAGCCGATACGTCTCCCGGGGCGAGGCGACGGGGAGGCGGCCGCCGCCGTGCGGCGCGTCCCGGCGGGTCCTCGGCGGGGGCGGATGGAAGACGGGCGTCGACCCGGCCGCCGAGCCCATCAACGTGGGCCATCCAGCGACGCGCCGGGGTGCTGCCCAGCGCGGCCGGACGGATTCGTCCCGCCGCCGAGCACGCCGGCCCGCCACGAGCCGTTGGCCGGGACCCTTCGTGATGACCGTGACGGGCTCGCGCACCACCCAGGCCGTCTCGGTGTCGCCGTTTCGGTGCTCGAAGCGGCCTTCGTGCTCCCGTGCGACTGTGGAGGCCACGAGGCGGTCCAGCGCCCCCGGCCTCTCCGCCGGCGGCATGAAGGGATCGTACAGGCGGTCGGCGTACACCAGGCCCTGCAGGTGGTGCAACGCGACGTCCGGCCGGCGTCCCTCGACGAGGCGGTAGTACCCGAGGGGGGTCGTGGTGTCGGCGTTCACGAGGAGCACCGCGTTCTCGGGCAGGGCGTCGAACAGCACCTCCGCGTAGCGCTCGACGAAGTCGCTCCCCGAACGGTCGTTGGCCGGCCAGCCGGCGGACGCCGACGCGCCCACCATGGCGGCGGCGGCGAGCCCGGTCAGCGCGGCGGGTCCGCGCAGGGCCCCGAGCGCGGGGGCGGCGCCGGGCCGCCCCTCGGGCCGCCGTGCCGCCGCCGCGGCGTCCAGGCGGTCGAGCAGCCATTGCAGGCCCACCGCCGTCCAGAGGGCGCTCACGCCGTAGCAGATCAACGGATAGGCCCGGAACACCGACACCTGGAACTCGTCGAAGTCGAACCCCAGCAGCAGAATCAGCACGACGCTGTTGCCGAGCAGGGCGAGGACGCCCGACCCTCCGGCGGCGACCGCGGCGAGGCCGTCGGCGCGCAGCAGCGTCCCCAGGCCGACGAGCGCGAGCGCGAACCCCGGCGGCGTCGACTGCCGCACGAGGTCGCGGGCGAACCACCCCAGGAACGACCAGCGATCGCGCCATCCCGCGCTGGGGCTGACGTCGACGCCGCTGTAGCCCTCGCGGCTGACGAAGAACCAGAAGTCGCTCCAGGTGTCGATGGGGCCGTAGAAGCTGATCGGGGGAGCCTGGTGGGACAGCCAGACCATCCAGGCGTACGGCAGCGCCGCGCTCGCCAGGGCCACGCCGAGCAGGTGCGGCAGACGGCGGAGCACGTCGCGCCAGACCGGCAGCAGGGCCAGCGCCAGGCCCGGCGTGGCCAGCACCATCAGGGGCCAGTGGTTGGCGAGGCCCGCCCCCCACGCGACGGCGGCGCACCACAGGGGCCATCCGCGCCCCCGGCGGCGGGCGCCGAGCAGCACGAGGGCGTAGGCGGCGAAGAAGAGGAGCGCGTTGAGGGTGTAGACCTCGGCGATGATGGCCTGCGACCAGAACTGCTCCGACACCCCGAAGAGCCACGCCACCGTCAGGGCCGGCAGGGGCGACGCCCGCAGCAGCCGGGCGCAGCCGTACACGGCGCCGCAGGCGAGGGCGCCGAGCACCGCGCTCGACAGGTGCCCGAGGACGGCGGGGTCGCCGAACGGCAGCCGCGTGAACAGGTGGACGACGAGCGTGTAGAGCGGGTAGCCCGGCGGGTGGGCGACGCCGAGGTGCACGCCGGCCATCAGGAACAGGCCGTCGTCCTCGAGCACGACGGTGCGCGGCAGGGTGGCGGCGTAGAGCACGAGGGGGCCGAGCACGGCCGCGGCCAGCGCCGCCGCGTCGGGGCGGCCCGGGGAGAACGGCGCCGTCCCGTCCGCGGCGGGGTCGCCGGCGGGCGCCGGGGCGCGCCCCGCGGCGGGCGCGGGGCCGGGCGCGGCCGCGGGCGAGCGCGCCCTCGCGCCGGGCGCCGCGGGCTTCCTCCGCTTGGCGGTCATCGTCGGGGCGCGGACCGGCGGGCCGGTGCGCCGGCGAGCACGTGCCGGTAGAGCCGGGCGAGGTGACGCAGGTAGTCGAGCCGCTGCCGCCAGCCCAGCTTGCTGCGGCCGCGGCGGCGGTCGTCGAACGCAATCGGCACCTCGCCGACGCGCAGGCGGCCGCGCACCATCAGCTCGAGGGCGACCTTGTAGCCGACCGGGCGCAGGGCCGCCCGGTCGGGCAGGGCCCGGCGGTCGACCGCGAAGAACCCCGACATGGGGTCGGAGCAGGCGGTCAGGGGCGCCGCGAGCAGGGTGGCGAGGCGCGAGTTGAGCACGCGGGCCCAGCCCCAGTCGCCGGCCGTCGACGCCCCCGCGAGGTAGCGGCTGCCCACCACCATGTCGCAGCCGGCGTCGAGCCCCGCGAGCAGGTCGGGGATGCGCTCGGGGGGATGCGACAGGTCGGCGTCCATCACCACCACGCGGTCGTGGCGGCCGTGCGCGATGCCCTGCAGGACGGCCCGCGACAGGTCGGGCCGCAGGCCCCGGCGCACCTCGATGCGCAACGGCAGCCGCCGGGCGAGCCGCCCCGCCACGTCGAGGGGTGTCGTCGTCCGAGTCGTCGTCGACGAGCAGCAGCTCCTACGCGATGCCGCGGCCGGCCAGGGCCCCGGCCACGCGCTCGGCCAGCGGCTCGAGGTTGGGCGCCTCTCGCAGCGTCGGCACCACGATGGTCACCGCGGGGTGATTCTCGGTCAGGGGGGCAGCCGCCTACTCGCCCGCCGGGGGCGGAAGCATGATCCTCTCCAGCGTGGCCAGCCGCTGGTCGATCTTGGCGAACTCTATCTCCACGGCGCGCAACCGGGCGTCGATGCCGTCGATACGCGTCTCGATCCGGTCCATCCGGGCCTCGATCCGGTCCATCCGGACCTCGATCCGGTCCATCCGGACCTCGAGCTGGTCCATCCGGGCGCCGAGACCGGCGTTCTGAGCTATGATGATGCTGCCGAGAGCGACCAGCAGCGTACCCAGAGTACCGATGATCCACTTCGCGTCGTTGCTCGGCATGTCGTCGAGGCGCCCGTCGGTATCCCCTGCGCCCACAATCATCTTCGCACGAACCGTTTCGGATTGCGAGCGGTTCGATGGTGCGCGCCGGCCCGGGCTCACCTGAATCGAGGACGTTCAAGAGCCGTCGTTGCCGCACGACCGGGCGAACGACCAGGGAGATTGCTGCCCATGCAGACAGAGGCGATTCTCGCGGCCGGCGGTCGGGCGCCGGGGTGGATGGCGGCGGCCGTCGTGCTCGCGCTGGGGGCCGGGCAGGCCGCCGCGCAGACCTTCACCGTGGACCAGGACTTCGGCGACGGCGGCGTGGCCATCGACGCGACCGCGACCGAGGGCGAGGAGATGGCGGTGACGGTGACGGTACGGGCCCGGGTGGACCCGCCGGCCAATCCCGCCGACGACCAGGCCGGCGCCAGGACGGTGACGGCGGAGCTGCGGCTCGAGCTGTTCGCCCCGAGCGACGCCGGCTACGACGCCGCGAAGCAGGCCGAAGAGAGCGACTTCGCCCTGCACGAGGCGGAGTCGGAGCAGAGCATCGAGTCCCCGCGGACACCGACGGCCAGTTCGTCGAGGTGACGGCCGAGTACACGGTGTACACCATCAACGACCCCGACGGCCGAGGACGAGGCGTTCAAGGTGTCGGTCCTGCTGAGCGGGGCCATGACCGGCGACCGCGAGACGACGGCCGTCATCCACGACGACGAGACCCAGCGCTACGTGCTGACCCTCGTCACCGCGAAGCCCACCGAGGGCGAGCCCATCGAGGCGACCCCTCGAGGCCCGCCCCGCCCACGAGGACGGCGCGTCGAGGACGAGCGTGAAGATGCGCCTCGACACCCAGGGCTACAGCCTCGACGCCGCCAGCCACGACGGGGTGAGGATTGGCAACGACGCCATCGCCGGCGTCTCGGCGACGCACACGGTCACCATCGAGGCCCCCGCCAACGACGGCAACCGCGAGGCCGACACCGTCACCCTGCGGGCGTTCCTGGGTCCGGAGAACGACCTCGTCGAGGAGGACGCGCTGGCGATCACGGTGGCCGACCCGATGACGGTCACCATCGGGACCGGCGGCACATCGGGCCACACGATGGTCAGCGCGCTCGAGGACGACACGGCGGAGGAAGCCGAGGTGCTGACGCTCTTCGCGGTGGTCGACGGCGTGCAGATGACCGACGTCTCGGTGACCCTCCGCCTCTGGGACGCCGCCGTCCCGGCGCTGCCGTTCGCGGCCCCGCTCGTGCTGGCGGCGATTCTCGCGGCCGGCGCGGTCCGCCGCCGCGGGCGGATGGGCCGCTGACCGGCCGGCCGGCCCCGTGTCAGGCCGGCCGCGGCGCGTCGCCAGGGCCGTCTGCGGCCCGGGCGCGGCCAGCGAGGTACGCGCCCCAGTCGTCCATCAGGCGCCGGCGGCGCTCGAACAGGTCGGACCGCGCGTAGGCCGCCTCGACCGGGTTGCGCACCAGGTGGGCCAGCGCCGCCTCCACCACCTCCCACGGGTGGTCCGTCTCTTCCGCCGCCCAGTCGCGGAAGCTCGACCGGAACCCGTGCGGCACCGCCGCGACGCCCAACTGCCTCAGCAGCCCCGACAGCGCCATGTCCTTCAGCGGCCGCCCCCGCGCCGTCGGGAACACCAGGCCGCCCCCGCCCCCCAGGCCCCGCGCCTCGGCCAGCACCTCGACCGCCCGCCCGCACAGCGGCACCCGGTGCTCGCGCCCCGCCTTCATCCGCGCCGCCGGGACCGTCCACACCCCCGCCCCCGCGTCCACCTCGCGCCACGCCGCCCTCCGCACCTCGCCCGAGCGCCCCGCCGTCAGCACCAGGAACTCGAACGCCAGCTTCACCGCCAGCCGCGCCCCCGACCCCCGCACCCCGACAGCGGAGCGCCGGTCGAGGGTCGTGGTCTTCGACGCGGCGGGCGGCCGGCTGGCATCGCTCAACCGCGAGGCGAGACGGATCGTCGAAAGCCTTGTGGGCGGTGGCGAGAATGGCGCGTTTGTAGCCGAGGCGGCCGGCCTGCGCGCGGTGATAGCCGTAGAACTGGGAGCCCTTGGTGCGGACGGCACCGTGGGCGCATTCGGCCAGGGTGGCCCGCAGGGTCAGGTTGCCTCGGCGCGCCCGTCCGGAGCGGCGCTTGCCGGCGCTGGTGTTGTTGCCGGGGGCGACGCCGGCCAAGGCGCCGAGGTGGCGCGCCTCGCGGAAGGCCTCCAGGTCGGGTCCGAGCTCGACGAAGATGGTGGCGGCACTGCCGAAGTCGATGCCGGGAATCGTCTGCAGCAGCCGCAGGGGACGCTGGTGGTCGGCCAGTTCAGCGCGGATGCGGGTGTCGAGGGCGGCGAGGGCGGTGTCGGTGCGGTCGACGTCGGCCATCTGCATCTATAATAGGAGCAGCGAGAGGGGGTCGAGGGTGGCGGCCAGGGCCAGGGCCAGCGGCTCCAGCTTCGCCCGTACGTGGTTCGTCAGGCCGGCGAGGATGGCGCGCGGCGGCTGTCCGGCGACCAGTCCATCGAGGATGCGGCGTCCGTTGACGCCGAAGATGTCCGACAGGACGCCGCCGAGGCGGAGGCCGTCATGGTCGAGCGTCTTGTGGACGCGGTTGCGGTTCCGGCTGCGCTCGGCGACGAGCTTGCGGCGGTAGCGGGTCAACTGCCGCAGATGGCGGAAGCGGCGCGGCGGGACGAAGCTCGGCTGGGCGAGGCCGAACTGGCAGATGCGGGCGAGCCACAGGCTGTCGTTGACATCGGTCTTCTTGCCGCGGATCTGCTTGAGGTGCTGGGCATGGAACAGTTCGGCGCGGATGCCGGCGTCCTCAAGGGCCTCGAACGGGGCCTTCCAGGGACCCCGGTGCCTTCA
Source organism: Vicinamibacterales bacterium (assembly GCA_965215105.1). Taxonomy (GTDB): domain Bacteria; phylum Acidobacteriota; class Vicinamibacteria; order Vicinamibacterales; family UBA8438; genus JAJEEA01. The sequence goes on along the minus strand of OZ244051.1, from coordinate 5,400,034 downwards.
TCGCGGCGGCGGTGACGCCATGCACCCGCAGCCAGTCGGTCATCGCCCGCAGTCCGTCGGGCAGGGCGCTGAACTCCTGGACGACGGCGCGCGCCACGCCGGTGCCGGACTCGTAGAGGCGGACGGCGGCAGTGATGCACATCTTGTGGACATCGAGGCCGGCCGCCCGCGGCTCGACGATGTGGAGGTCGTCGACGGGCAGCGATTCGGTGTCCACGGTCTTGAACGACACCGGGTATCCTCCTTGATGGCGGAAGCGGTAGGGTCCGCCCGGTGCAGGAAACACCCGCCCCTCGGATCGTCGGAACCGGGATAGATCCGGACTTTCCTGAAGACCCACGGCGAAGCGTGATGAAGATGACGATTGGCGAAGGGATGGTCGTTTGGCACCTACAGGCTCGCTTCTGATTACCGGCGGCGCCGGTTATGTCGGCAGCCACGTGGTGCTGGCCTTTCGCGAGGCCGGCTACCGCGTGGTCGTGCTCGACGACGTCTCCACCGGCCGGCGCTCGGCAGTTCCCCGCGGCACGGCGTTCGCGGAAGGCGACGTCGCCGACGCCGACGCGGTGGGCGCCGTCATCGCGAGGCACGGCGTCACCGCGGTGGTCCACCTCGCCGCCAGCGTCGACGTCGCCGAATCGGTCACCCAACCGAAGAAGTACTACCAGAACAACGTACACGCCAGCGCGAACCTGATCCGGGCCTGCGTTGCGGGCGGGGTGAAACGGTTCGTTTTCGCCTCGAGCGCGGCGGTCTACGGCATGCCGGCCCGGGCGCGGGTGACCGAAGACTCTCCGGCGTCGCCCGTCCATCCGTACGGACGTTCCAAGCTGATGACCGAGCGGATGCTGCGCACCGTCGCCGCGGACCACGGGTTGAGGTACGCGGCGCTGCGCTACTTCAACGTCGCGGGCGCCGACCCCCTGGGGCGGGCGGGGCAGGCCACGCGCAACGCCTCGCACCTCTTCAAGGTGGCCTGCGAGGCCGCCGTGGGGTTGCGCGGCGGCCTCACCGTGTTCGGCGCCGACTACGCCACGCGCGACGGTACGTGCGTGCGCGACTACATCCACGTCTCGGACCTCGCCGACATTCATGTCGCCGTCCTCCGCGGCCTCGAGGACGGCGCTCCGAGCTGCGTGCTCAACTGCGGATACGGCCGCGGCTTCTCGGTTCTGGAGGTGCTCGAGACGGTGCGGTCGGAAGCGGGAGCCGCATTCGATGTCCGGTACGGCCCGCGCCGTCCCGGGGACGTGCCGGTCCTCGTCTGCGACCCGACGCGCCTGAGGACGACGGTGCCGTGGTCTCCACGCTACGACGACCTCGGCATGATGGTGCGCACCGGGCTGGCGTGGGAGAGGGTGCTCGCGGCGGAGGAAGCGGTCCGTACCGGCGCGGAGGTACGCCGCGATTCTCCGCCGTTCGCGGGCGCGCGGGCGGACTCTTGCGGGCCGGAGCGCTGATGGCCCGGCTCGGAGCGCCGAGAAGGCGCCGCAACGGCCTCAAGGGCGGCTGGTTCGTGCCCGCGTTGCGGCTCGCCCGGCGGCCCTTCCAGTTCGTTTCGCCGTTCTCCGCCCGACGGCGAACCGGACGGTAACGGCGAAGCTGGTGTGGAGGCGCCGGTGAGCACACGCGCGCGCCGACGGCCTGACGATGCCACGTCACTAGTGTCCCACATTTTTGGCGATTTTAGGCCCACGTCAGCGACAACTGGGGGTCGGGAGGGTCAGAACCCGGTGGCGACGGCGTCGTGAGAAGATCCAGGAGTGGCCGACGTTCAAACAGGTTGAGCTGGAGCACCTGCAGCATCTTGTAAAGGCTCCAACTCACTCGCATGAGGAACTTGAGATACGCCAACAGCAGGTACATGCACATCGCCACCCACAACTGCGTCAAGACCGCGTTCTTCGACCGGCCCACGAACCGCTTCACCTTCAGATGTTGCTTGATCCACTTGAAAAACAGCTCGATCTGCCATCGCGATTTGTAGATGTCCGCAATCGTCTTCGCCACCCACGTCGTGTTGTTGGTCACGAATACGTACCGATTCTTCGTTTCCGGGTCCTTATAGACCACCCGTCGCAGCGGCTCACCATATGCCTTGCGGCCCCGAGCGCTCGTCAGCTCCATCGTCTCGTCGCTGATGACCCCGGTCCCGGGGCGGACGGCGTGCGCTTTCGTGACCCGATACCGCACGCCCCGCTTCAGGCGCGTCACAAAGGTCACGCCCCGCGCCTGCAACTGATGGAACCACTTGAAGTCCAGATACGCGCGGTCCGCCACGACCACGCTGCCGGCCGGAAACTCCCAGATGCGGGCCGCCGTGACGTCGGCGGTTTTGCCGTCGGTCACCCTGACGAAGGTCGGCAGATGGCCGCCGTGATCCAGTCCGACGTGCAGCTTGACGGCCGCCTTCGTGCGTCGAAACGACGCCCACGGGAAGACCGACAGACACAAGTCGATGGTGGACGCATCGACGGAGTACAACTTGTTCCTGAACCGAAAGCCGTGCCTCGGCGCGCGTTCCTGGCAGCGGCTCAACAGGCGTCCGAACAACGCTTCGTAGAGGGTGTACGGCTGCTCGGTGTTGACCCGCGCCAGCGACGAGCGGCTGACCACCGTCCTCACGCCGAGGTGATAGAGCTTGCGCCCCTGGGCGCTGAGGTTGCTCACGATGTCCCGCAGGCTCTGTCGGCCCGTCAACTGCGCCACGCCGAGGGCCACGAACTGCGCCCAGCGGCTCATGACGCGCAGCCCCTGGCCGCACTGGTGCTCGCGCGCCTCGGCGTCGATGCCACGTCGACCACGTCGACCCCCGACATCTTGCCGCGCCGTGCGCGCGCGGCTGCACTCAGCCAATTATTTTTACCACAGGGGGGGTGGTGCTATGCTTCACCGGTGATGAAGCGGCGCGAGGGTTGGCTGGACTCCGGCGATGTCCCCTTCGGGAAGGTCGATCGGCACCCCGACCGGATAGGGTCGGCGCTCGCCAGCGCGAGGCGTCGCGCGGAGGTGTGCAGCCCGGCGAAGCGCGCCGTCGATCTGGTGGCGGGCAGCGTGGGGTGCGTCCTGTGCTTGGCGCTCCTGCCGATTATCGGTCCGGCCATCTGGCTCGACACGGGATCGCCGATCTTCTATCGACAGCAGCGTGTCGGGCGCGCCGACCGCCGGTTCCAGATCGTCAAGTTCAGGACGATGCGGCGTGACGCCGAACGCGACGGTCCGCAGTGGGCCGCAGACGACGATCCACGCGTCACCCGCGTCGGTCGGTGGCTGCGGCGGAGCCGGCTGGACGAACTGCCGCAGTTCTGGCTCGTGCTGAAGGGCGAGATGAGCCTGGTCGGACCGAGGCCGGAACGCCCCGAATACGTCAGCATGCTGGAGCGGGTCATCCCGGGTTACCGCGAGCGCCATCGGGTGCCCGTGGGATTGACCGGCTGGGCGCAGATCAATTGCCCTTACGGCAGCTCGGTGGAGGACGCCGCCGCCAAGCTCAAGTATGACCTGTATTACGTCGAGCACGCCAGCGTCCTCTTTGACCTCTGGATTGCGATCCGGACGATCAAGACGATCATTACGTGTCAGGGTCGATAGGCGCTTCCGGTTCGCCCGAGCGTTTGGTGAGCTGCAGCGTACCCGCCAGCGACTTGCACGAGGTAGACGCGTCAGCGGGTCGACGACTCGTTGTCGATCACCGGCATGAACCTGTGCGTCTTCGATCTCAAGCCACCGCCGCCCGCGTCCTCCCTCCAGAGCGCCCGCCGATCGAGTCGGACGCGCCGGAACCGGTTGTCGGGGAGGTCATCGGTGGCTCAAGGGCGGGAGCCGGCCGGCTCGCCCGACACGTATCCCTCCTTCTCGAGGTGCAGGATGATCTTCTGCGCCGCCTCCTCGGCCGTCAACGCCGCCGTGTCGATGGTGATCTCGGCGTCGTCGGGAGCCTCGTAGGGATCGGAGATCCCCGTGAACTCCTTGATGATGCCGGCCCGCGCCTTGGCGTAGAGCCCCTTGCGGTCGCGCGCCTCGCACACGTCGAGGGCTGTGGCCACGTGCACTACGATGAAGCCGCCGAGCGGCTCGATCATCGCCCGCACCTGCTTGCGCACCTCGTCGTAGGGGGCGATGGGGGCGCAGACGGCGATGCCGCCGTTCTTGGTGATCTCCGAGGCGACATAGCCGATGCGCCGGATGTTGATGTCGCGGTGCTCGCGCGAGAAGCCGAGCTCCGACGACAGGTTCTTGCGTACGATGTCGCCGTCGAGCAGGGTGACGGGGCGCCCGCCCATCTCGAGCAGCTTGACGAGCAGCACGTTGGCGATGGTCGACTTGCCCGAGCCCGACAGCCCCGTGAACAACAGCGTGAACCCCTGCCGGTGGCGAGGCGGATGGCTGAGGGCGAGCTCGTCGGCCACCGCCGGGAACGTGAACCAGGACGGGATCTCCCTCCCCGCGGCGAGGCGCTCGCGCAGCTCGGTCCCCGACAGGTTGAGGGTGCGCCGGCCCTCGGGCACCTCGTCGACGGGCAGGTAGCTGTCCGTGTCCTCGACGTACACCATCAGCTTGAACGGCACCATCGCCACCCCGAGCTCGGCCTCGTGGGAGGCCAGGAGATCCTGGGCGTCGCAGGGGCCGTAGAACGGCGCACCGCTCGAGTCGCTGCCGGGGCCGGCGTGGTCGCGGCCGACAATGAAGTGGGTGCACCCGTGGTTCTTGCGGATGATGGCGTGCCACACCGCCTCGCGCGGCCCCCCCATGCGCATCGCCAGCGGCAGCAGCGAGAGCATCGCGGTGTGCTGCGGATACTGGGGCAGCAGCAGCCGGTAGCAGCGCACGCGCGTGTAGTGGTCGACGTCGCCGGGCTTGGTCATCCCGACGACGGGATGAATCAGCAGGCTCGCCTCGATCTCCTTGGCCGCACGCAGGGTCAGCTCGTGGTGGGCGCGGTGCATGGGGTTGCGGGTCTGGAACGCCACCACCCGGGTCCAACCCAGCTTCGCGAACGCGGCCCGCAGCTCGGCCGGAGTGTGCCGCAACCGCTTGTAGTCGTAGTGCGGCACCATCTGCACGCCCTCGACCCGGCCTCCGACGTACGCCGGCGCGGTGCGGTCGAGGAGATAGAGGACGCCGGGGTGCTCGCGGTTGGCGGTGCCGAACACCGCCTCGGCCTCGGCCTCGCGGTCGGGGCGCCAGACGTCCTCGACGTGGAGCACGGCCAACATCACGCCCTCGGGGTCGCGCAGGGCAAGGCGGTCACCGGCCGAGAGCTCGTCGGCGAGCGTCTCGCCGACGTCGAGGGTGATCGGGATCGGCCACAGCGTGCCGTCCCCGAGCCGCATGCCGGCGCAGACGGCGGCGTGGTCGCGCGAGGTCATGAACCCCGTCAGCGGGGAGAACCCGCCGTTCAGCAGTAGCTCGAGGTCGCAGAGCTGCCGGGGGGTGAGGTCGTGCGACGGCCAGTCCCGCGCCGCGGCGGCGAGCTCCGCGGCGCGGTCCGGGGCCGTGAACAGGTCGACGAGGGCCCCGCCGTGGGGAGCGATGAGATGGGCTGGCAACGACGCGACTCCTCCGGGGTGGAAGAGGCCGTCCATCCGGCCGAAGTGTTGAACGCCGGAACCGGCCAAGGCGAGCCGCCAAGCTCGGCGACGGTACCGACAAGGGGCAAGCATACTACAACCGCTCTGGACGGTCGCCAAGGAGGCATCGGCCGGTCGCGAGAGCACCCGCGAGGCGCGTGACACTGCCCGTTTCCCTCGCCGCTGTCGCCGAGCAGCCGGTTCAGGGATTGTCCCCTTCGTTGATGAACTTCGCGGGTAGCGGACTCCCCTGTTTCCGGTCCGAGTCGCCTATTCTACGCCATGTCGGAAACCGCGTCGACGGGCCGGGCCAGCGAGGGTGCACGTCAGATTCGTGAGATGACTGTCAGGCGGCCTTGGCGGCTCGTCGTTCCCAGAAATCCTCGAAGCGGCCGCTGAGCTTGCAGCACCGCAGGGCGATGATGGCGTTGGCCCCGGCCACCGTCCAGTGCATGCCGGCGCGCTTGAGCCGGGCGCCGATGGCGTCCTTGCACCCGGCCTCGACGACGCCCGACGACACGCAGAGACCCGCCGCGCGGAACTCGCGGTGTCGAAGCCCCGCCGCCGCGCTTCGCGATACGCCCGTTGCGCGAACGGGGAGCCCAGCGGGTCGGCGCCGCGGCTGGCCGCGCTCTCGACCGCGGCGCTGTAGCTGACCGACCCGAGGTCGCGTTCGGGCAGGCCGTTCAGGCACGAGTAGGGCCTGTCCCACCGGGAGATCGCTCAGGCCTGCGCCATCGGTCCGGGCACGGTGTCCCGCTACCTGGAGCGGGCGGCGCGCCGCGGCCTCGGCTGGTCGTTGCCTCCAGAGCTCGACGACACGGGGCTGGCGGCTCGGCTGTTTCCCCGCAGCGCGCCGGTGCACGATCAGGCTCGCCCCGACTGCGCGCACATCCACCGCGAGCTCAGGCGCGACGGCGTCACCCTGCAGCTCCTCTCCGGGAACTGATCGAGGCGTTCATCGCGCCCACCCGCCCACCCGCCGACACCCCGCATCGTCGCCCGGCAGGGGATCGAGCAGGGAATCGAGCAGGGGATCGAGCAAGAGAAAGCGCTCCTGCACGCCAAGCGACGCGGCGGTTCGGGCCGGCGGCGGCGGAACGCTTGACGGCGGCGTTGCACGGCGTGCGCGACGCCGCCCGGCTGACCGAGGCGGGCGACTGGATCGTCGACAGCGTGGACGCCGCGGACTTCCTTTCCCGCCTGGAGAGCAACGGCGGATAGGCGCCGTTGCTCGGCCGGGCGGCGCCGTGCCGTTTGTCTAACTCTAACGGCCGGGCCCGGCCGAGTCTTTCAGCGCCCCACTGGGGCGTGCCGTGGCGGCCGGTCCCGGCCGGTTCGTGTTCTTGCGGCCCGCTCGCGGGCCGGCGCCATGCATCCGGCCTCCGGCCTCCGCCGCGAGAAGACGGTCCTCCTCACGTTGCATCTCGGCCTTGATTCGGTCGACCTCCGCCCGATCCTCCGGCGTCATGTCCTGCGTCAGCTCGCTCAACGGTCCAAACCCCAGCATCATTCCCGATTCCTTTCTTCGCTCTCCTTCACCGCTCGCGGCCGGCATCCCGTTCCCGGTTCAGTGTGCGCAAGTACCGATCATACCGATCATAGATCGTGTCCGCCTGCCGCACGTGATCGCGGTAGAACCGTCTGTCCTGCCCTCTCTTGCGCCCTCCCGCCAACACAACCGCTCTCCGCCGCGGGTCGAACGCATAGAACACGCGGATGGCCTCGCCGCGCGTGTCGATACGCAACTCCCGCATGTGCCCGTGCCTCGACGCGTTCACGGCCGACGACTGCGGATATCCCGCTTCACGCCCCGCTCCTGCAACCGTTCCAGCGCCGCCGTCACGGTGTTCCGCTCTTTCTTCGGCAGGCTACCCCACCAGACGTGAAACTCCTCCGACTTCACAACCTCGCACCGCATCCCGCCTCCGCCGGATATGGCCGCTTGCCGCCATGTTGCCACCCGCCGACACCGCCGGCCCCCCATTTGCAGGCTGCCGCCTGCGGGGTCAATATCGAGTACGACGGCCGTCCGGCCGGCCCGCGCCGCCACCACCGCGAGCAGCAGCGCCAGCGTCGTCTTGCCGGTTCCGCCCTTCTGAGCGACCAGTGCCACCCGTCGTCACGACCGCCGCTCCCGCTCCCGGTTCAGTCGGGTGAGCGTCCCCACCAACGCCAGGCGGATGCGCTCCGGCTCGCCGACGGCCCATTCCCGTCCGGCCGGCGCAGGAACAGAATCAACTTCATTGGCTGGTCCCTCTTCGTCCTCACGCGAAAACGCGTGTCTCTGATACAGCAGCCCCGTGTACGTCAGCATGCGGACCGCCATCGAGCGGTCGACCGCCGACTGGAACTCCAGCAGGAGCACCACGTACAGCCACCGGTCGTCCCTGAAGCGGACCAGGTCGCCGTGCCGCTGCCGCAGGTCGTGGCTGACGTAGCTGGCCGGCAGCGGCGTCAGGGAGGCGAAGTCGAGGTCGCCGATCCAGTCGCGGGCGGCGAACCCGCGCAGCAGGTCCTCGACCATGCGCGGCCGCGAGAAACAGGCGCTTGCAGGCGGGATCGTCCATGCGACGCCCCGATCATACCTCTCCGACGTCGGCTTCGCCGTGATCCTGCCGTCAGCCCTGCCAAGTCGAGCAGGGCGGAATGCCGCGCCGGCGGTCCGACGTCGGCTTCGCCGTGATCCTGTCAGCGGGCGGCGCGTGACGTCCGCCCCGGCAACTCGACCTGTGGCGGTTGTCGGCGCCCGGACGGCCCGAGCACGCGGGCCGCGCGTGAACGTTCTGCCCCCGGCGCCTCGAGGTCGGCGGGCCGACGGGGAGCGGTCAGCTCGTCGACGGACCGCTGACGTAGCTTCCCCACTCCTCCATGAGCCGGCGGCGTCTCTCGAACAGGTCCGACCTCGCGTAGGCGGCTTCCGTCCGGTCCCTGACGACGTGCGCGAGCGCCGCTTCGACCACCTCCCGGGGGTGATTCGTCTCCTCGGCCGCCCAGTCCCGGAAGCTGGACCGGAACCCGTGCGGGACCGCGGGAATCTCCAGCTCTCTGAGGATCTGGGACAGGGCCTCGTCCTTGAGCCGGCCGCCGCGCGACCCCGGGAACACGAGCGCGCCGCCGGCCGCGCCCGCGCGCCAGCCGTCGAGCACCCGAGCCGCCGCGAGCAGTTGGACGGCGCGGGCGCACAGGGGGACCCGGTGCTCCCGGTGCGCCTTCATGCGGCCGGCGGGGATCGTCCAGACCCGGTTGCCGGCGTCGATCTCGGTCCAGAGCGCGCCCCGCGTCTCTCCCGAGCGCGAGGCGGTGAGGACGAGGAACTCGAACGCGAGCTTGACTACGGGGCGGGCCGGGGACGCGTTGACGGCCGCGACGGCGGCCCCGACCTCGGCGTGGTGGAGGGCCCGGAAGTGCCGCTGCCGGTGGTTCTGGCGGCCGAGCGCGGGGCCGATGCGGTCGCAGGGGTTGTCGCGGCGGTGCTCCAGGGCGAGGGCCCACTCCATGACCGCGCTGATCCGCTGCCGGAGTCTCCAGGCGGTGGTGGGGTGGGTGTGCCAGACGGGCTTCAGGGTGTCGATGACGTCGGCGCTGGTGATCTCGGCGACGGAGATGCCGCCCAGGCGCGGGAACGCGAGCCGGGTGACGCCCGAGAGCCAGTCGCGGGCGTACTTGGGGTTCCTCCAGCCCTGGCGGTGCTGCTCCCAGACGAGCTTGGCGGCGTCCTCGAACGTGGGGATGGCCCGGATGCGGCGCTTCTCGACGAGGGGGTCGACGCCGGCGAGGGCGAGCCTCCGGTTCTCCAGGGCCTTTTCGCGGGCCTCCTCGAGGGGGACGAGGGGGAACCCGCCGAGGCCGATCTCCCGCCGCCTGCCTCTCACCGCGATGCGCTGAATCCAGCTGCGGCTCCCCGAGGCCTGCACGTCGAGGTAGAGGCCGTTTCCGTCGCCGTGGCGGCCGGGCCCGGCCCGTCTGACGAAGGCCGGGGTGAGGGCGTTCTGGGGGCGTCGGCGGCGGTTCGGCAAGGCGGTACTCCTTTCCCCATGTACTCGGCGGCGCCGCCCCCGATCTGCAGCCGCCGGTCGCCGTAACCGGTTGCCGGCAGGCGGGTTGAGGCCGTCTCCGGCGCCCGCCATTGCTCCCCCCGACCGCCGCCGGCGAACCGCCGCCCGGCCCGGCCGGAGACCGGGGCTCTGCGTCCGGCCTCGGCGCGCCGACCGCCTGTACGGCAAGCGAACCGGGCAGGGTGGGGGGAAACGCGGCGAATGACAGGCTCAGAACCGGGCGGACGGATCCACTTCCCCCGCGGCCGGGCGAGAGGGCGGCAGGCTGGCTGATTGCCGCGCCGGGGTGTCCGCAACCCAATCCGGGGGGGCGACGCCTCCACGGTCGCGCAGGAGGACTCAGGCAGATGCGGGTCGGGATGTAGCGGGTCGTCAGGGCGGGCAGGGGTGGCTCGACATCCGAAGTCCCCCCGCTGCTTGGGACAGAGGACGGAATCACAAGGGAGATGCGAGATGCGTATGGGAGCGATTTTCGCGAGAGGCAGTTGCGGTGTTCTGAAGTGGACGGCGGTGCTCGGTGCGGCGTTCGCGGTCGCGTTCACGCTGGGGGCCGGCGAGGCGGCTGCGCAACCGCGTTTGACGGCGACGACGACAGCGGTCACGTACACGCCGGACGAGGCAGTTATCACCGTGAAGCTGAGTGAGCCCGTGTTTTCGACCGGCACGGTTCCTACCGCGGCATTTGGCGTAACCGTGGACGGCAACCCGGTCACCGTGTCGGGTCACAACGTCCCACGCACCCAGGGTCTCGCTTCCAGCACAATCACCCTGACGCTGGGCCAGACACTGCAAACCACCAACAACGTGCTCTTGAGCTACACGGCTCCAGGCAGCCCCAACGACATTTTCTCCGCCGCAGACGTCACCAAAACGTTGGCGAGTTTTGCCGGCCAAAACGCATTGGAGACGGACATTAGCCCGATGTTCCCGTCATCGGTGCTCCCGACCACGTTCGACAACAACTTCAGGCGGGGGACCGCAATCGATGCATTTACGCTGGCTTCAGCCACCGGAGGCAACGGGGATCTCACGTACCGAATCGACAACGTTCCCGATGGCCTGCCCGATGGCCTGATGTTCAGTGGGGGGACCAGGACGATATCAGGGACGCCGGCTCCGACAGCTATTATCGTGCAGGGGGGGAACACCGTCACCTACGTGGTGACCGACTCCGACGCCGCTGTCACGCTTGCAGAAGACATCCCGCCAGGGCCGGAGACCGATACCGCCACTTTCACGCTCATCGTGACGGACGTGCCGAACAGGCCCGCCGCACCGACGGTAAGCGCCACTGGATCGCCCACAGAGCTCGACGTAACGTGGACAGCGCCGCCAGACAACAACCGTCCGATCACCCAGTACGACCTGCGGTACTCCAGCGACAATGGCGTTACCTGGTCCAACCCCGTTGGGTACGTCGAAGGCACCCAAACTCTGCTCCGCGTGCCCGCCGCCGGCACATATTCCGTGCAGGTGCGGGCTATGAACCTCGAGGGGCATTCCGTTTGGTCTCCGAGCGGTACGGGCACCACCGGCAACGCGCCCGGCGCGAGAGGTCAAATCACCAAATTCGACGTGACCGGCGGCTCCAAGAAGACGATCGGAGGTGTCGAGCGGCATCATGTGCCGGAGGGTGCGCAGAACGTCGGCCTGGAAGTGACGGTGCAATGGAGAAATGACGAGCTCGTTGGCATCTACAATACGCCGCAGGAAATCAATGTCGCCATCCGGCACGATAGAGCAACGGTTTTGTTGCCGAATTGGCTTTCGTGGATCGACGACGAAGGCGACGTGGATTTCCCCAACACGACTGGCGCCCCGCTTGGCAGACTGAGCGGTGTTGTCACCGTCACGACGCCCCCCGAGAGCGCCATACCCGAGGCTGAGCGCGGAAGCAATCGTCATGTCACGTCGAGAACCGGTAAGCTCGCGGTTCTGATACTTCATGACGACCATGAAGCCGAGAACGACGCGTTCTACATCGAGGCCGTGAGCAGCCCGGACGTCAACCTGGGCGTTACCGCTTCCGTTGACAAGGTGACGCCGCTGGTGGTCATCGAAGACGATGAGGCCCAGGGGATCACCGTGCAGAAGACGGCGCCAACCGCGCGGTCGGCGGTTTACGAAGGTGACAGTGGCGCGAACGTCCCTGTATACACCATCGCGGCTTCTCCGGCGAGAGTCGATCTGCCGCTTGAAGTCCGACTGGACATGGTCGATCTGGATGGAGTGACGGTGAGCGCCGCCGAGATCGCGCTCAGCGACGCCTCGCTGACGCTGAACGCAGATATGACGCCCAACACTGCTGACAACAGCGCCAGCGTGAGCGTTCACTTGCCGGCGTCCGACGGCAACAGGAAGAACGACGACTACGCACTGGAGGCGTCGGTGGTTCTGTACTCGCTGGCGTCGGGCGGGTTTGAGACGATCAACGTGACCTCCCTTCCCATCAAGGTGCTCGATGTCCACAAGATCCCGCTCATCACGATGGTGAATCCGACGATGAGCGAGGTCGCCGAGGGAGACACCATCGACGTCACCTTCACCATCGATCGCAACCCGGCGAACACCGTAGTGGTCGACCCGGAAAGGCTGCAGTACACGCTGGAGGAGCTCACCCTCACGGTTGCGGCCGGCGCCGGAACCGACGCCACGGCGGCGGACTATCGGCTCACCAGTCCGGTGACCATCGAGGAGCACAGCGGGAAGGCGTCGGACGGCTGGACTCAGACGGCCACGGTCACGATAGAGGCGATGTCGGACGACGATATCGACATGGAGACGCTGGTCCTCGACGTTGAAGTGGCCGGGACCAAAGCGGCGAACGGGCCGGGGACCGAGTCGCTCGATGCCGCCGCGACCATCATGATCACCGACGGGACCGAAAGTCTGGTCTGGGCCAAGACGGGGGACGAGGTCGACGCGGCGATTGCCGCTGCTATGACCACGGCCGCTGGCGAGAACGGCTTGAACCCGGGCGAGGCCATCGAGATCCTCGGGGCCGAGCTGTTCGGCGCAGCGGCCGACGTCGTTGTGGACTACTCCGCCGCGTCGAACGACACGGCCGTCGCCACCGGCAGCGGCAGCGACCGCCGCACGATCACCGTCACGCCCGCATCCGCGGGGACGGCGATGATCACGGTGACCGCGACCGCGACCTCGGCCAGCGGAGCGACCATCGTCGACCAGACGAAGCCGAACGTGGCTCAGATCATGTTCGCGGTCGACGTGGTGGACGAGCCGCTGACCTTCATGGTCGAAGGGCCCGTGGACCCGAACATCAGCGAGGGAGCCCCGGGCGCCCGAGTGACGGTCTCGACCAACCGGCCGGTGTCGGCGAACACCGAGGTCATGCTGGTGCGCGACGGCAGCAGCTCGGCGAGCGACGCCGACTACAGCCTGGAGCCGCCGCTGGTCACCATCATGGCGGGTGAGAGGTCCGGTTCGGCGACGGTGACGGCCGCGGAGGACAGCACGGCGGAAGAGATGGAGACGCTGACTCTCTTCCTGGTCGTCGACGGGGTGCAGATGGCCGACAAGTCGGTGACGTTCAACATCTGGGACGCCGCCGTCCCGGCCCTGCCGATCATCGCCCAGCTCCTGCTGGCGGCGTTCCTGGCCGTCGGCGGCTACCGCCGGTACCTGCGTCGGTAGGGCGTTCGGCCGTCTCGTGACTCTCCCTTGCCCCCTCTCCCCCGACGCCCCGGGGGAGAGGGGGCTTTCTTCGTCTCCGGACCTCGCGTTCGGCGACCCGGCCCGGCAATCCTCGTTTCTGTCACGGTCCCGTCTTCGTGGTCCCCTTGGCTCGACCCGGACGTCGCCCCCTGGTTGACTGCTCCGGCGGTCGGCGCTCAGGGACCTCATGGACCTGGATGGCGGTGGAGGACGACACGGCGGAAGAGGCCGAGATGCTGACCCTCCAGGGACGGATCGGCGGCGAGATGACCAACGAGGTGACGTTCACCATCTGGGACGCCGCGGTGCCGGCCCTGCCGGTCATCGCCCAGCTCCTGCTGGCCGCGTTCCTGGGCCTCGGCGGCTACCGCCGTTATCTGCGGCGGTAGGGCGTTCGGCCGTCTCGTGACTCTCCCTTGCCCCCTCTCCCCCGACGCCCCGGGGGAGAGGGGGTTTTCTTCGTCTCCGAACCCCGCGTTCGGCGACCCGGTCCGGCAATCCTCGTTTCCTGTCACCGGTCCCGTCTTCGTGGTCCCTTGGCTCGACCCGGACGTCGCCCCCTGGTTGACTGCTCCGGCGGTCGGCGCTCAGGGACCTCATGGACCTGGTCGCGGTTCGGCGTCCGCGAGCCGCGGTCCTGCTGCGTTGCGTTGTACCCGCGAGCGTTGACGTCTCGAAGCACCCGCGCTCTCGTTCGTTGACCGGGCGTCGGGTCGCCGGTCCGACCGTCCTGGGCCCGAGGTATGATCGGAAGCGTCTCATGGACGATCCCGCCTACAAGCGCCTGTTCTCGCGGCCGCGCATGGTCGAGGACCTGCTGCGCGGGTTCGCCGCCCGCGACTGGAGCGGCGACCTCCGACTTCGCCTCCCTGACGCCGCTGCCGCCGAGCTACGTCAGCCACGACCTGCGGCAACGGCACGGGGACCTGGTGTGGCGCGTCCGCTTCAGGGACGATCGGTGGCTGTACGTGGTGCTGCTGCTGGAGTTCCAGTCGGCGGTCGACCGTTCGATGGCGGTCCGCATGCTGACGTACACGGGGCTGCTGTATCAGAAGCTGATCGCGGACGGGGCGCTGCGCGAGCACGGCGCCCTGCCGCCGGTGCTGCCGGTGGTGATCTACAACGGCCGGCGGCCGTGGACGGCGCCGGCGGACGTGGCGGACCTGATCGCCTCGGGGGGCGGTGCGGCGCTGGGGCGGTATCAGCCTTCGCAGCGCTACTTCCTGCTGGACGAAGGGCGGATGCGGGACGCCGATCTGCCGTTGGGGAACCTGGTGTCGGCGTTGATCGCGCTGGAGACGACGCGGGACCGGGTGCGGATGGCAGCTCTGCTCGACCGGTTGATGGAGCTGCTGGACAGTCAGGATGATGAGGAGCTGGAGGAGGCGTTCCGGGAATGGGTGGCGCAGATGTTGCCGCGGCGGTTTCGCGGGCCGGCGTCGGGGCCGTCGCCGCCGATCGAGGAGGTGCGCACGATGTTGACCGAAAAGGTCGAGGAGTGGACGGCAGAGTGGGTCGAGCAGGGTCGTGAGGAGGGTCGTGAGGAGGGTCGTGAGGAGGGTCTCCAGCAAGAGCGCGCGTTGCTGTGTCGCCAGGCGGGGCGGAAGTTCGACGCTGCGGCGGCAGAGCGGCTGGCGGGGCTGATCGCGGAGGTTGCCGACTCGGACCGGCTGGCGGAGGTCGGTGACTGCATCATCGAGTGCGAGACGGCGGCCGATCTGTTCGCCCGCTTGTCGGACGCCTCGGCGTCGTGAGCCGACGAACCGTCGAGGACCTGCTGCGCAGCGTTGCCCGCGACTGGAGCGGCGACTCCGACTTCGCCCCTGACGCCGCCGTGCGAACGTCACCGAGGGCATGTCGGCGACGTTGACGGCGACGGCCAACCGGCCGGTCGAGATGGACACGATGGTCGGAGCTGGTGCTGACCGGTGGCACGGCCTCCCCCGCCGACTACACCGCCGAGCCGATCACCATCATGGCCGGCGAGACGATGGGCACGACCATGGTGACGGCGGTGGAGGACGACACGGCGGAAGAGGCCGAGATGCTGACCCTCCAGGGACGGATCGGCGGCGAGATGACCAACTCCGTGGAGCTCACCATCTGGGACGCCGCGGTGCCGGCCCTGCCGGTCATCGCCCAGCTCCTGCTGGCCGCGTTCCTGGCCATCGGCGGCTACCGCCGGTACCTGCGGCGGTAGGGCGTTCGGCCGTCTCGTGACTCTCCCTTGCCCCCTCTCCCCCGACGCCCCGGGGGAGAGGGGGCTTTCTTCGTCTCCGAACCGATCGTCGGCTTGCGTCCCCACCGGCCGCCGCCGGAACCGGCAGGCGTTCGACGCGGCCGCCCTGCTGCGCGCCCCCCGCAATCCTGCTGCGCCCCCCGCCGCTCCGGCAGAGACGCTCCGGCCCGCCGGACATCCCGTTCGCCGCCGTCGGCCCGTCTTCGGCGCCCGTTCGATCGGGACCCGGGCTGGAAATCGCCGGCGTCCATTCGCCGCCGCCGGCCCGTCTTCGCCGGTGGCCGCCCCGGCCGCTGCCCGGCGGAAACGGGGACAAGCGGATGGGCGGTGGAACCCCACGGCGCTCTACTTCGTCTGTTCAACGGGGCCGGCGTCACGGCACGGTCGGGATGACCCCGGCGACGCCCGCCGGCCTGACCAGCGGGCGGGGGGCGCAGGGGGAGCGTCGAAGCGGATCGACGCTCGGACCAAGCGGACCGCCAAGCTGCCGGTGCGGTCTCCCGATCCCGACGACATGATCCACGACCCTTTCTACAAGCGCCTGCTGGGCAACGCGCGCGTCATCCGGGAACTGGTCGAGGCGTTCATCGCGCCCACCCGCCCGCCGGCGTGGCTCGAAGCCCTCGACTTCGGCACCCTGGAAAGAGGCCCGACCGAGAACGTCACCGACGCCGGCCGGCGGCGCACCGACGACATGATCTGGTCCGTCGAACAGACCGCCGACGCCGTCGCCGGACGCCGGGTCCACCTGCTGATCGAGCACCAGTCCGCGGTCGACCACGCGATGGCGCTGCGCTTTCTCGACTACACCAGCCTCTTGTTCCAGCGCCTGTATCCGGACGACCGGCGTCGGCGGTGGCGGAAGGACGACGCCGCCGACGAGACGCTGCGGGTGGTGGTCTACAACGGGGTCCGGCCGTGGGATGCGCACACGAACCTGGCCGGCGCGGTGGTCGCCGGCGACCCGCTGGAGCTGGTCTACCACGTGGTTGACTTGGCGCGGCTCCCGGGCGACGATGCGGAGTGTCGCCGGGTGCTGTCGTGGGTGGCGCGGTTGGAGTGCGCGTCGCGGGCGGGGCTGCCGGGTCTGGTGTCGGACCTGGGCCGTTGGCTGGCGGACGAGGACGCGCTGGAGCTGACGAAGATCTTCGACACGCGGATCGAGGCGCTGGGCCGGCGTTGGGGCCTCGAGCTGCCGTCGTTGCGCCGCTACCGGGAGGGGAGCGACATGCTGGAGGAGAGACTGGACCGGGAGGAGGCGGCGCTGCACGCGCAATGGCGCGCGAAGTGGCGTACGGAGGCTTTTGAGGAGGGTCGCGAGAAGGGGATCAAGCGGGGGATCGAGCAGGGGATCGAGCGAGGGATCGAGCGGGAGAAAGTGCTCCTGCACCGCTTGGCGACGCGGCGGTTCGGACCGGAGGCGGCGGAACGCTTGACGGCGGCGTTGCAGGGCGTGCGCGACGCCGCCCGCCTGACCGAGGCGGGCGACTGGATCGTCGACAGCGTGGATGCCGCGGACTTCCTTTCCCGCGTGGAGAGCAACGGCGGGTAGGCGCCGTCGCGCGGCGGGGCGGCGCCGTGCCTCACTTTCATTCTGTCCACGCTTCTCGCATCGAGTCGGGGGTCGGTGTCGGGGCCGCTGCCGCAGCTCGAGGAGGTGCGAACGATGTTGGCCGAAACGGTTCAGGAGTGGACGGCGGAGTGGGTCGAGGAGGGTCGTGAGAAGGGTCGTGAGGAGGGGATCCGGCAGGGTAGAGAGCAGGGCATTCAGCAAGGTCGCGAGGAGGGGATCGAGCAGGGGCGTCGGGAAGTTTGCGCCCAAGAGCGCGCGTTGCTCCGTCGCCAGGCGGCGCGGAAGTTCGACGCCGCGGCGGCGGAGCGGCTGGCGGCGCTGGTCGCGAGGGTTGCCGACCCGGACCGCTTGGCAGAGGTAGGTGACTGGATCATCGAGTGCGAGACAGCGTCCGATCTGTTCGTCCGCGTGACGGGCGCTTCGTTCGACAGATTGGTCGATCTGCTGCGCAAGCACGATGATGACGATCTGACGACGGCGTTCCGCGAATGGGCGACGCAGATACTGTCGCTGGCGCGGTCGCACGCGGGGCCGTTGCAGCGGCTCGAGGATCTGCATACGATGTTGGCCGAAGGGTCTGGGGAGTGGAAGGCAGCGTGGGTCGAGCATGGTCGTGAGCAGGGGATCGAGCAGGGGATCCGGCAAGGTCGTGAAGAGGGGATCGAGCAGGGGCGTGAGGAGGGGATCGAGCAGGGGATCCTGCAAGGTTGCGTCCAAGAGCGCGCGTTGCTGTGTCGCCAGGCGGGGCGGAAGTTCGACGCTGCGGCGGCGGAGCGGCTGGCGGCGCTGATCGCGGAGGTTGCCGACCCGTACTTCCTGGTGGAGGTCGGTGACTGGATCATCGAGTGCGAGACGGCGGCCGATCTGTTCGCCCGCTTGTCGAACGCCTCGGTGTCATGAGCTGCGAGCCGTCGGGAACCTGCGTAACCTTGTACCACGGATCAAAGCGCCATCCCCTCCTCGAAGCGGCGTTTTGCGTATGTCTCAGGCGTTTCATTGTTGCGGGCGGATGGGCGATGCGGATTCGTCCGCTGTGAATCGTGATCACTGCGCCCGCTTCGAGTGCGCGTCGTCCAGCAGCCGCTTCTCCTCGCCCCGGGTGACTCCGGCAGCAGGTGGACCTCGAGATCGAACAGCGACAATTCGCATCCCTCGCGCCCGCCGGTCCCCGGGTGACCCGGCGTAGAAGTAGAATGGGGCATGGCCGATTTCGAACCTCAGCCGCATCGACCGTCGGCGCCGCGCCGCGACCCCCGGTCGCCGGCGGCAGAGCCGTATGCGTTCCCCGGCTGCACGCCCCGGCGGGTGCCGCGGAGCGCCATCGAGACCTGGGAGGGGCGCCTGGAGTGCTGGGACGCCGACACCGAGACGGCGTGGGTCGCCGAGCCGACGACCCCGTATCACGAGAGGCCGTCGCGCCGGCTGACGCAGCTCGTGGACCGGATCGCCGCCGAGCGCGGGTCGGCCATCGAGTGCTACGGCACGATGGACCTGATGCAGGTCGACGAACACGGCGCGCCGCGGCGCATCCTGCAGGCCGACGAGTCGGTGTACGTGCATCCTCGGCGCGCGCGGCTGCCGGGGGTGAAGGCGATGGTCGCGGGCGAGCACGACTTCCCGGACGTGGTGCTCGAGGTGGACCACACGACGGACGTGCGGCGGGGCAAGCTGGCGTTGTATGAAGCGTGGGGCTTTCCCGAGGTGTGGGTGGAGGCGCCGGACGCTCGGCCGTCGGGCAGGATGCGCCGGCGGCGGGCGGGGCTGACGATCCACCGGCTGGTGGGAGGCGCGTATCACGCGTCGGCGGCGAGCGCGGCGTTTCCGGGGTGGACGGCG
Organism: Vicinamibacterales bacterium; assembly: GCA_965215105.1. GTDB lineage: Bacteria > Acidobacteriota > Vicinamibacteria > Vicinamibacterales > UBA8438 > JAJEEA01. Next base: position 5,381,083 of record OZ244051.1, on the reverse strand, counting down.
GCGGAGATCCACGTCGCCCTGAACGAGACGGTGCTGTCGGCATCGACGTTCGCGGTGCTGCACAGGGTGGGGGCGGCGCTCGGGACGCGGGACGGCACGGGGCCGGACGACGATCCGATGCTCGGCTGGCACCGGCGCGAGGGCCGGGCGGAAGGCGCGGCCCTGGGCCGGGCGGCGGCCCGGCGGGAAGTGGTGCGCGAGATTTTGCGGGCGCGGGGCATCGCGGTCTCGGACGAAGATCCTGCCCACCTGCCGGAAAAGACCACGGCCGCCGACGACGTTGTCCGTGCGGCGCTCGCGTGCAGCGACGCGGCCGACTTCCTGGTGCGGCTCCGCGGTCGTCGCTGACCGGGCCGGTGCTCAGCCTTCCTGCGGGCGCCGGTTGCCGGATTGGTGGCCCGAATCCTCCATGTCCACGGGATTGGCAAGCCGTTCATCCAACGCTACTGATCCGAGTCCAGGCACAGTTGGAGATCGTCAAGGCGGTGGGTCGGAACCTGCGCTGTCACCTGATCATGGGCGGGCTGCGAGCGAGGGACGCCGACGAAGCTACAGTCCAGCCAAATCGCGGAGCATCGTCTGCCGACTCGGGTGCACCCGGCGGCCATGGCGGCGAAGCTCCAGGCTGGCGTTGATGGCCGTCAACACGTCGTCATCGAACGATTCTGCGGGTTCCCCGAGGTACGCGGCGACCCAGCGTTCCACCTCGAACCAGCGCCAGAGCCGATATCGACTTCGCGGATCGGTGACCGGCGGCGGAAACCCCCCGGGTCCCCGTGCGCCGGCAATCAGAAGCCGCACTCCCTCGCGGGTACGCCCCGTGCGGGCGGCGATGCCGGCCATCGACACGAGACCGGCATCGGCGATTCGAACCACCGTCACGCCGGGAACCTTCTCGACGTCGGCTACCGCCGAGAGAACGGCGTCATCGAGGCCGGACGCCTCGCGGTCGAACTCGATGTACTGGATGCCTTCCGAGCGACCGACCAGCCCATCGTCACAACCCGCCTCGAACAACGCGTCGACCAGCGCCTGTTGCTGAACATCCCGTCCATCGACGATCAACGTGAAGTGGTGGAGCGACACTACCCTTCTCCCCGTCTCCCGTCGTGCGGACAGCGGCTCAGCGCGCGCCGGAGCTGCCGGGCATGAAGGCCCGGGCTTCGAGGCGTCGACCAGACGGAGACCTGACATCCCGAACGGCTGGCCTCACCGCACCGCATGACGCCCCAGCGATGCCCGGACCGAGTAGGCGTGACCGTCCACCCGCTCTTTCGGCCGTGGCCAGGACATCCTCGACATCCTTCTTGGGATGCCGCGGCCTCGTCATGTTGACACGATACAACGCCCGCGGGCGGGCGTCGAAGCCGCGAGCCAGGAGTCTGCGCTCACGGGCGAAGGCGCGACCGTCCGGTTGACGGTGGTCGGTCCGGTCGTCGCGGCCGCTTCCACCCCCGCCGCCGGGTCCGCGGGGCGTGCGACGCACAACGGCACGTAGATACCGCGCGGGTCGTCAGGCCCGTCTCGCGCGTTTCCTGCGCGCTGTCGATGTCCGCTCCGTGGACGAGCGGATGGGCCGTCGCGCGGGGGCCCTGCTCGCCCGAACGGGAACCAGCGACCCGATCGACGCAACCGTCGTGCTCGTCGCCGAAAGCGGCGATCTGATTCTCACGAGCGATCCGGTAGACATCGAGCGCCTCTCCCCGTTCGCGTTCAGGGGCGAAGTCGGAGTCGCCGCTCCAGTCGCGGGCAACGCTGCGCAGCAGGTCCTCGACGGTTCGTCGGCTCACGACGCCGAGGCGTCCGACAAGCGGGCGAACAGATCGGCCGCCGTCTCGCACTCGATGATGCAGTCACCGACCTCCGCCAGCCGGTCCGGGTCGGCAACCTCCGCGATCAGCCCCGCCAGCCGCTCTGCCGCCGCAGCGTCGAACTTCCGCCCCGCCAGGCGACACAGCAACGCGCGCTCCTGCTGGAGCCCCTCCTCACGCCCCTCCTCACGACCTTCCTCACGACCCTGCTCGACCCACCCCGCCGTCCACTCCTCGACCTTTTCGGCCAACATCGTGCGCACCTCCTCGATCTCGAGCTGCGGCGGCGACCCCGACACCGACCCCCGAAACCGCCGCGCCAGCAGCACCTGCACCCATTCCCGGAACGCCGCCCGCAGATCCTCATCATCCTGCCGGTCCAGCAGATCCGTCAACCGGCCGAGCAGAGCCGGCGCCTGCTCCCAGTCCGGGATCGTCTCCAGCGCGATCAGCGCCGACACCAGGTTCCCCGACGGCAGATCGGCGTCCCGCATCCGCCCTTCGTCCAGCAGGAAGTAGCGCTGCGAAGGCTGATACCGCCCCAGCACCGCCCCGCCCCCCGACGCAATCAGGTCCGACACGTCCGCCGGCGCCGTCCACGGCCGCCGGCCGTTGTAGATCACCACCGGCAGCACCGGCGGCAGGGCGCCGTGCTCGCGCAGCGCCCCGTCCGCGATCAGCTTCTGATACAGCAGCCCCGTGTACGTCAGCATGCGGACCGCCATCGAACGGTCGACCGCCGACTGGAACTCCAGCAGCAGCACCACGTACAGCCACCGATCGTCCCTGAAGCGGACGCGCCACACCAGGTCCCCGTGCCGTTGCCGCAGGTCGCGGCTGACGTAGCTCGGCGGCAGCGGCGTCAGGGAGGCGAAGTCGAGGTCGCCGCTCCAGTCGCGGGCGGCGAACCCGCGCAGCAGGTCCTCGACCATGCGCGGCCGCGAGAACAGGCGCTTGTAAGCGGGATCGTCCATGAGACGCTTCCGATCATACCTCGGGCCCAGGACGATCGGACCGGCGACCCGACGCCCGGTCAACGAACGAGAGCGCGGGTGCTTCGAGACGTCAACGCTCGCGGGTACAACGCAAACGCAGCAGGACCGCGGCTCGCGGACGCCGAACCGCGACCAGGTCCATGAGGTCCCTGAGAGCCGACCGCCGGAGCAGTCAACCAGGGGGCGACGTCCGGGTCGAGCCAAGGGGACCACGAAGACGGGACCGGTGACAGGAAACGAGGATTGCCGGACCGGGTCGCCGAACGCGGGGTTCGGAGACGAAGAAAGCCCCCTCTCCCCCGGGGCGTCGGGGGAGAGGGGGCAAGGGAGAGTCACGAGACGGCCGAACGCCCTACCGACGCCGGTACCGGCGGTAGCCGCCGATGGCGAGGAACGCCGCCAGCAGGAGCTGGGCGATGACCGGCAGGGCCGGCACCGCGGCGTCCCAGATGGTGAACGTCACCTCGTTGGTCATCTCGCCGCCGATCCGTCCCTGGAGGGTCAGCATCTCGGCCTCTTCCGCCGTGTCGTCCTCCACCGCCATCACCATGGTGGTGCCCATCGTCTCGCCGGCCATGATGGTGACCGGCTCGGCGGTGTAGTCGGCGACGGGGGAGGCATCGCCGCCCACCAGTAAACCGCTATCAGTCGTCACCAGGATTGCTCGGTGGCTGGTCCTTGGCCTCGAGCCAGCGGGTCCGCAGCAGCCACGCGGCTGTCATCAAGTACAAAGCCAGTGCGACCGCCGTGCATCACGGTGTTGATCACCGGTTGGATTTCATGAAGGGCGACGTAGATCCACAGGTGCATGCATTGGTAGAAAACGAGCACACCACCTGCGATGACCTGCAGGCCGGTCAGTTGCCTCAAGGTCTCCGGTTTGAGCAGCCAAGCGAAGGTCGCGACCGTGATGGCGAGTACGATGTAGATCTGCGTCGGCGCGAGCGACGCATCGAGCGCGAGCGATGCGTCAGGCATAGCACTCGAAGTCTTCGAAGTAGCGCCGGAGCGCCAGCGGGCGACGGTTGCGCCGCCGAGACAGCGCGTCCGTACAGTCTATCATCCTGCGGTTTCGCGCCATATTTCCGGGCTGGTGGCAGGACACGTAAGCCTTCCGGCCGTCGATGATCTTGTAGTGAACCCGGCTCGGGTTCGCACTTCGCCGACGGATCGCACGTTCTTCTTCCGAGATGCCAGCTCCGTCTCGAACAGCGTGGCTCCTGTTCGGTTGTTCAGGACGCAGTCGACCTTGAACGTGGGGTTCTCGTGGATCTTGTCCTTGACAGCCTGGACAACCTTCGAGCTCTGATACAGTGAGCCCTGGTTGGCATCGCCGTCGTCGTACATCACGATCTCGGTCTCCGCCTCGCCCAGCAGATCCAGGAAAACCTGCTCCGCCTCCTCGTTGTCGTTGGGAGACATCTCGGTCACCCGAGTCCGCGACACCTCAACCGCGTCTCGCAACCAGGGGATACTGAGAAGCCCTGCGGCTGCCGTCAGCAGGATGTTCACCACCGGTCCGATCATGGTCTCCATGCGAACTCTCCCCGTTCGCGACGTTGGGAATCCCGTTCAGCCAGTCAACCGAGGCAACGACCTCGGGCAGTGAGCATACCGCCCGATCTGCAAACGGGTCAAGGGTTTTCCGCCGAAACCCTCACCCAGTCCATTTTGCCTCCCCACGAGCTCGACAACCCCGCAACAACAAGACGCACGGGACCCCACGGGACCTCGGAATCGCGCCTGCTCAAAAGCGACTGTCCCCCGCCTGAAAGGCACGCGGTGCGTCAGAACGTCGCCTGCATCGCCGGCTCGCGAACCGGCCGCCCACCTCAGTCACCGGAGGCAGGCGTCAACCAGGCGCGATGTGCGGGTCGAGCCATGGAACCGTGAAGAAGATGGGACGGACCGGTGAGACAGGTGCACCCCCCAGGTCGCGAATGCGCGGGGACGAAGAAAGCCCCCTCTCCCCCGGGGCGTCGGGGGAGAGGGGGCAAGGGAGAGTCACGAGACGGCCGAACGCCCTACCGACGCCGGTACCGGCGGTAGCCGCCGATGGCGAGGAACGCCGCCAGCAGGAGCTGGGCGATGACCGGCAGGGCCGGAACCGCGGCGTCCCAGATGGTGAACGTCACCTCGTTGGTCATCAGGGTGCCGACGCGGCCCTGCAGGGTCAGCGTCTCGGCATCCGTGTCGTCGTCCACCACCGCCATCACCATGGTCGTGCCCATCGTCTCGCCGGCCATGATCGTGATTGGCTCGGCCGTGTAGTCGGCGGGGGAGGCGTCGCCGCCCACCAGTATCAGCTCGACCATCGTGTCGTCCACGACCGGCCGGTTGGCCATCGCCGTCAACATCGCCGACTCGCCCTCGGGGATGTTCGTGTCCTCGGGTCCCGACAGGCTGACGACGAGGTCCTCCAACGCGACCGTCACCGGGAACTGGATCTGGGCGACGTTGGTCCGCGTCTGCGTGACGATCTCGACCCCCGACGGGGTGGTCGCGGTGGCGGTGATGGTGACCTGGGCCATTCCTTCCGCCATCGCGCTGACCGTCACCATGCCGCCGCTCTCGGAGGTGTCGGCTACCGACCTGTCGTCCGACTCGGCCGAGTACGCGACGGTGACGCCATCGGCGCTGTCGAACAGGTCGGACGCCATGAGATCGAAGGACTCGCCCGGGTTCAGGCCCTCTTCGCCGGCCCCCGCTTCCATCGCGTCGTAGACCGCGGCCTGCACTTCGTCCTGCGGCTTCGCCGCGACGTGCCTCTCGTCCGCCGGGGTCTCGTCGATGGCCAGCGACAGCACGCCCATGACCGTCCTGGTTTCATCGCCTTTGGCGCCGTCGCCTGCCACGGAGGCGTCGAACACGAGCATTTCCATGTTGACGTCCTCGTCCTCGGCAATCGTGAGTTCCACTGCGTCGCTCGACTCGTCCCCGGTGGCGATGTCGATCGGGTGCACGTCCAGCCGGTAGTCCCGCGAATCGGCGGTGCCGGTCGAGACCAACGAGATCTCAAGGTCCTCGTCGGCCTCCATGGGTTCTCCGTCCTCGTCGACCGCGGTGAACACCACCATGATGGTGTCGCCTTCCATCACCGACTCGGGTTGCGGATCGAGGTCCCCATCCTCGTCGACCACGGCCGCCGTGACCGCAGGCAGCTCGTGGATGTCCGCCACCTTGATCGCCTTCCTATCCCTCTCCTCGGAGTTCCCCGGCCTTCCCGAATGCACGGTCAACGTGACCGTGTCCTCTACCCGGTTCTTGTCGTTGTCAGGCGGCGTGACGGTTATAACTTGAAAGTTGTTGCTGCCGTCGAGCGTGACTTCGTCGGGGCTGAGAGTGTAATCCGGATCGTCAAGATGCAGCGACAGCGTCTCCGAGTCATCGTAGTGCTCAGGCATCGCCTTGAGAGTCAGCATGATCGGATCCCCCTCCTTGGGCGACTCCGTGTTCACGGTCAGCACGTACTCCTGAGTCTCGTCGTCCTTGATGGTGGCGTCCTCCGTGGCGTCTTCGACGGTGCCACTGAACTTGGCGGCCGAGGCACCATCGATCGCAACCGTCACCTTGATGTCGTCGTTCTCCGCGTCGGGGTCCTGGGTCGTCTGCAAAGTGACCATGGCCTCGAGCGGGATCAGATCAGTCGGAGCGTCGTTTTCGTTCTTCGGAAACGTGAAGCTCACTGCGCCTGATGGATTCAAGACATGATCCGTAGGCTCGGCTGGCGTGTTCTCGCCATCCGGATCCATCGCGACCGTCACCGTAGCCAACACGGTGGTGGTGGTGGCGATATTGGCTTTGACCTTTGCATTCAAGGTGACCGTTATCGTCGCGCTCGCACCCTCATCCACGTCTTCCACGGCGACGCTGAATTCACCTTCTTCGAGGGATTGATCCTGCGCGGCGGCCTCGCCGGCCCCCAGCGTGAACGCGACCGCGAACGCCGAACCGAGCACCGCCGTCCACTTCAGAACACCGCAACTGCCTCTCGCGAAAATCGCTCCCATACGCATCTCGCATCTCCCTTGTGATTCCGTCCTCTGTCCCAAGCAGCGGGGGGACTTCGGATGTCGAGCCACCCTGCCCACCCTGACGACCCGCTACATCCCGACCCGCATCTGCCTGAGTCCTCCTGTGCGACCGTGGAGGCGTCGCCCCCCCGGATTGGGTTGCGGACACCCCGGCGCGGCAATCAGCCAGCCTGCCGCCCTCTCGCCCGGCCGCGGGGGAATCGGATCCGTCCGCCCCGGCCCCCCGGTGTCAATCACCCTATCGTCCGCTCCGCCACCCTACCGTCCGCTCCGCATCCGATCTTTAAGCCCTTCCGCGCTCACCCGAGCGTTGAAAACGCGCAAGCGTAACATGCGCTACCCGCCGACGCAACCCCAAATTCAACCGCTCGGGGCCGGACGACCGAACCCGGCGACGCCCGGGAACGGCCGAATCCAAAACTCGGGCGGGAGCGTAGCACGCCCGAACGAGCGGTGCAAGCCCGACAATGCGGCCGGATGCGCGTCGAGAACGCGAGGCGCCGCCGCATCGTCCCACGGGGCTCGTCGAGCGGGCGGCGCCCGGCCGGCGTGTCCCTGCGCAGAATCGCCGGTCTCCTCAGCCGGGCCGGCGGTCGCCGAGAACGCGGGCGAGCAGGTCCGCCCCCGTCGTGCATTCGATGATCCAGTCGACGACCTCCGCGAGGCGGGCGGGGTCGCCGACGCCGGCCAGCGCCGCGCCCAGCCGCTCGGCGGTGTCGGCGTCGAACTTGCGGGCGGCCTGACGAGAGAGCAGCGCGCGTTCTTCGTTGCGGCCCTGCTCCAGGCCCTGCTCCAGGCCCTGTGCGCGGCCCTGCTCCCTCCACTCCTGGACGGTTTCTTCCAGCATCGTGTACGTCTCCTCCAACTGCGCCAGCGGCTCCAGATCTTGCGCCGACAGCCGCTCCGACAACCGCAGCACCTGCGTGACCCACGCCGCGAACACGGCGGCGCCGAGTCGTCACCCTCGCCGAGGCCCGCGAGACCGCCGCCCGCAACCGCATGACGCGGCAAATCCGTTTACCACTTGCAAACACACTCCTGAACGGAGTAACGTTTTTCTGGCTGCCATGACGACCGCAACGCTTGCCGCCGTGGGTACCGCCGCGGCAATCCTCGCCGCCGTGCTGCTGCTGCTCGCGTCTCTCAAGGCCGGCGCCGACGCCGAGACGCGACACACCGAGGCCGCGGCGGACCGCTCCGCGATCCGGGGTGATCTGCGAGACGAGCTCGGCAACGTGCGGACCGACCTGCAAGACGGGCTCGCCGCGGCGAACACGGACCGGGAAGCGCTCCGGACCGAGCTGCGAGACGGGCTCGCCGCGGCGAACACGGACCGGGAAGCGATTCGGACCGAGCTGCGAGACGGGCTCGCCGCGGCGAACACGGACCGGGAAGCGATTCGGACCGAGCTGCGAGACGGGTTCGCCGCCGTCCTGTCGCGGCTGCCAGCCGAGCCCGCGGCCGATGAGGGCGAGACCGCGGCGGCGCCAGCCGGGCCGGCGGATCGGCCGGCGGAACCGTTCCCCGTGGCCGCCAAGCGGCGCCAGCCCTGAGAGCGAGGCGGCGAACCTGATCGCGGCGGACGGCTAGCTGGTTAGCTGTCGCCGAGGACGCGGGCGAACAGGTCCGCCGCCGTCGCGCATTCGATGATCCAGTCGCCGACCTCCGCCAAGCGGGCGGGGTCGCCGACGCCGGCCAGCGCCGCGGCCAGCCGCTCGGCGGTGTCGGCGTCGAACTTGCGGGCGGCCTGACGGCAGAGCAGCGCGCGTTCTTCGTTGCGGCCCTGCTCCAGGCCCTGTGCGCGGCCCTGCTCCCTCCACTCCTGGACGGTTTCTTCCAGCATCGTGTACGTCTCCGCCAACTGCGCCAGCGGCTCCAGATCCTCCGCCGACAGCCGATCCTGCAGCCGCAGCACCTGCGTGACCCAGGCCGCGAACACCTGCGTCAACTCGCCGTCCCCCTGCCCCCGCAGGAGGTCGATCAGCGCCCTCAACGCCGGCCGCAACCGCGCCGCGTCCCGCCCCCGCTCCAGCTTGGCGAGCGCCGAGACCAGATTGCCCAACGGCAGGTCCGCATCCGCCAGGCGCGCCGCGTCCAGCAGATGGTACCGCTGCGACGGCTGGTACGGCGCCAGCATCTCGTCCCCGCCCGCCACCAGCTCGCGCATGTCGGCCGGCGCCGTCCACGACCGGCGGCCGTGGTAGAGGACGACGGGCAGCACCGGCCGGAGTATCCTTGGAGATGCGTCTCGCGGCGTGGCGGCGGTGCCCGGCCGCGCCGCCCTGGGCCGGATCGGGCCGGCACGCGGGTTGCATCCATCCGGGGTGACCGCCGGCGAGCGGCGCCGGCCGCGGTATGGACTCGGCCCGGAGGAGGACGACGATGGACGCGACGATGCTGACGGTGGTCGGAACGGGAATCGCGCTGTTCCTGGCGCTGTGGAAGGTGGAGGGCGCCCGCCTCGCGGCCCTGGACCGGCGCATGCTGGAACGCTTCGAGGCGGTGGACCAGCGCTTCGAGATGGCGGAAACGGCGAACCGCGAACGCTTCGAGATGGCGGAAAAGTTGAACCGCGAACGCTTCGAGATGGCGGAAAAGTTGAACCGCGAACGCTTCGAGGCGATGGACCAGCGGTGGACGGAACGCTTCGAGATGGCGGAGAAACACAACGACGCGGCCCACGCGGCCATCTGCGAGAGCATCCGGAAGCTCGACGACCGGTCCCACGCCGACGCCGCCGCGCTGCACAACCGCCTCGACGCCCTGAACGGCCGCTTCGACGACCTCTATCGCCGCCCCGCGGGCGCGCCGCCCCCCGATCCGGCTGGCCCCGCCCCCGACGCCGAGTAGCCGGGTAGCCGGGTAGCCCGCGAGGCGCGCCCCTTCTCCCTCTCCGGCCGCGGGGCGGAACCCGCCGCGGCGGCCGGCGGCGGCCGGCCGGGTATCCTTGGAGATGCGTCTCGCGGCGTGGCGGCGGCGCCCGGCCCCGCGGGCGCGGGCCGGAATCGGGCCGGCACGCGGGTTGCACCCCTCCGGGGCGACCGCCGGCGACCGGCGCCGGCGGCGGTGTGGACTCGGCCCGGAGGAGGACGACGATGGACGCGACGATACTGACGGTGATCGGGACAGGCCTGACGGGGATCGCGACGGCGCTCACCCTGTTCGCAGCCCTGTGGAGGGTGCAGGGGAAGCGGTTCGACACGATGGACCAGCGCATGCACGAGCGGTTCGAAGCGTCGGACAAGCGGTGGACGGAACGCTTCGAGGCGGTGGACCAGCGCTTCGAGATGGCGGAAACGCACAGCCGCGAACGCTTCGAGATGGCGGAAACGCACAGCCGCGAACGCTTCGAGGCGGCGGAAACTGCGAACCGCGAACGCTTCGAGATGGCGGAGAAGTTGAACCGCGAGCGCTTCGAGGCGATGGACGCCAAGTGGACGGAGCGCTTCGAGGCGATGGACCGGCGGTTCGAGACGGTCGAGCGGCAGGGCCAGGCGACCCACGCGGCCGTCTGCACCCTCAACGGCCGGCTCGACGACCTCTACCGCCACCTGCTCGGCGCGGCGGCCCCGCCCGCGCAGCCCGGCCCCGCCGCCGGATAGCCCGCTCGGGAGGGCGCGCCCCGCCGCCCGGCCCGCCGGCGGCAGGCGGCACGCCGATTGCTCGTAGCTTTTCCGGCCGGGGCGCTCCTTCGCGGCCGGCCGGAAGGGACGGACGACGATGGACACGACCATGGTGGCGGTGGCGGTGATCGGGACGGGGCTGACGGCGATCGGGACGACGGTCGCGCTGTTCGTGGCGCTGTGGCGGGTTCAGGGGAATCGGCTCGACATGCTCGAGCGGCACATGGACAAGCAGTTCGAGGCGGTCGACAAGCAGTTCGAGGCGGCCGACAAGCGGTGGGCCGAGCGCTTCGAGATGGCGGAAAACGCAAGCCGCGAGCGCTTCGAGATGGCGGAAAAGTTGAACCGCGAGCGCTTCGAGGCGACGGACGCCAAGTGGACGGAGCGCTTCGACGCGATGGACCGGCGGTTCGAGACGGTCGAGCGGCAGGGCCAGGCGACCCACGCGGCCGTCTGCACCCTCAACGGCCGGCTCGACGACCTCTACCGCCACCTGCTCGGCGCGGCGGCCCCGCCCGCGCAGCCCGGCCCCGCCGCCGAATAGCCCGCTCGGGAGGGCGCGCCCCGCCGCCCGGCCCGCCGGCGGCAGGCGGCACGCCGATTGCTCGCAGCTTTTCCGGCCGGGGCGCTCCTTCGCCGCCGGCCGGAAGGGACGGACGACGATGGACACGACCACGCTGACGGTAATCGGGACGGGGCTCTCGCTGTTCGTGGCGCTGTGGCGGGTTCAGGGGAACCGGTTCGACGCGCTGGAGCGGCACATGGACAAGCGCTTCGAGGCCGCGGACGAGCGGTGGACCGAGCGCTTCGAGATGGCAGAAAAGTTGAACCGCGAGCGCTTCGAGATGGCGGAAAAGTTGAACCGCGAGCGCTTCGAGGGGATGGACGCCAAGTGGACGGAGCGCTTCGAGGGAATGGACCGGCGGTTCGAGACGGTCGAGCGGCAGGGCCAGGCGACCCACGCGGCCGTCTGCACCCTCAACGGCCGGCTCGACGACCTCTACCGCCACCTGCTCGGCACGGCGACCCCGCCCGCGCAGGGCGGCCCCGCCGCCGGCTGACCGCCGCGACGATGGACGCGACGACGCTGACGGTCATCGGGGACCCGGACCGCCCTCGCGGCAGCACTGTACAGTAGAGGGAGACCGGTTCCCCGTCCGGGCACGCCGCTCGGGGCGCCGCGCCCCGCCGACCGGCCCGCCGGCGGCAGGCGGCACGCCGATTGCTTGCAGTGTTTCCGGCCGGGGCGCTCCTTCGCCGCCGGCCGGAAGGGACGGACGACGATGGACACGACCATGGTGGCGGTGGCGGTGATCGGGACGGGGCTGACGGCGATCGGGACGACGGTCGCGCTGTTCGTGGCGCTGCGGCGGGTTCAGGGGAATCGGCTCGACATGCTCGAGCGGCACATGGACAAGCAGTTCGAGGCGGTCGACAAGCAGTTCGAGGCGGCCGACAAGCGGTGGGCCGAGCGCTTCGAGATGGCGGAAAACGCAAGCCGCGAGCGCTTCGAGATGGCGGAGAACGCAAGCCGCGAGCGCTTCGAGATGGCGGAAAAGTTGAACCGCGAGCGCTTCGAGGCGACGGACGCCAAGTGGACGGAGCGCTTCGACGCGATGGACCGGCGGTTCGAGACGGTCGAGCGGCAGGGCCAGGCGACCCACGCGGCCGTCTGCACCCTCAACGGCCGGCTCGACGACCTCTACCGCCACCTGCTCGGCGCGGCGGCCCCGCCCGCGCAGCCCGGCCCCGCCGCCGGATAGCCCGCTCGGGAGGGCGCGCCCCGCCGCCCGGCCCGCCGGCGGCAGGCGGCACGCCGATTGCTCGTAGTTTTCCGGCCGGGGCGCTCCTTCGCCGCCGGCCGGAAGGGACGGACGACGATGGACACGACCACGCTGACGGTAATCGGGACGGGGCTCTCGCTGTTCGTGGCGCTGTGGCGGGTTCAGGGGAACCGGTTCGACGCGCTGGAGCGGCACATGGACAAGCGCTTCGAGGCCGCGGACGAGCGGTGGACCGAGCGCTTCGAGATGGCAGAAAAGTTGAACCGCGAGCGCTTTGAGATGGCGGAAAAGTTGAACCGCGAGCGCTTCGAGGGGATGGACGCCAAGTGGACGGAGCGCTTCGAGGGGATGGACGCCAAGTGGACGGAGCGCTTCGAGGGGATGGACGCCAGGTGGACGGAGCGCTTCGACGCGATGGACCGGCGGTTCGAGACGGTCGAGCGGCAGGGCCAGGCGACCCACGCGGCCGTCTGCACCCTCAACGGCCGGCTCGACGACCTCTACCGCCACCTGCTCGGCGCGGCGGCCCCGCCCGCGCAGGGCGGGCCCGCCGCCGGATAGCCGGCGGCCGGACGGAAGGACGTTGGACGACGAGATGAACGAAACGACGAAAACGACAATCCAGTTGGTCACGGCGGCCGCGGCATTGGTCGGCGCGCTCACGGGGCTGTGGAACACCTTTCAGTTCGCGCAGCTTGCGGGGAGGGTGCAGACGCTGGGGACGGGGCACAACGCCCACGTCAACGCGGCCGGGCTGCACGGCCGGTGAGTCGGGACGCGCAGCCCGGCCCCGCCGCCGGCCGACCGCCGCGCTTCCCGCCCCGCGAGGTGCGTGCTACGCTTGGACGATGGACGGCATCATGCCCTGGATCACGCCGGCCCTGCTGGTCGCGCTCTTCGCGTGGCTGCGGTTCGACATGCGCGAGCTGCGCCGCGAGGTCCGCGACGACATCCGGAACCTGAACAAGCGGTTCGACGAGCGGCTCGACGGCATGAACCAGCGGTTCGACGAGCGGCTCGACGGCATGAACCAGCGGTTCGACGAGCTGAACAAGCAGTTCAACGACCGGTTCGACAGCATGAACAAGCAGTTCAACGAGCGGTTCGACCAGGTGCAGCGGGGGCTGGGCGACCTGCGCGAGCGCATGGCCAGGCTGGAGGGCGCGCTCGAAGGCTTCCTCGCCGGCCGCCGAGACCGCGACGCCGCCTGAGCAGCTTCATTCATGTACATCCCGCACGAGACGTCGGCCCGGCCCTGACACGGCGACCGCGCCCCGTACCCGGCGCCCCCGATGGACCCCCTCGCCCACACCCTGGTCGGCGCCACCCTGGCCCACACCCGCCTGCGCGACGGCACCGGCGCGATGGCCCTCGCGGCCGGGGTGCTCGCGGCCAACGCCCCCGACGTCGACGCCGTCACCTATTTCGTCAGCCGCGACCTGTCGCTCGGCGTCCGCCGGGGCTGGACGCACGGGGTGCTGGCGATGGTGGTGCTGCCGCTGGTGCTGACGGCGGCCCTGCTCGTGCTCGACCGGCTGTGGGCGCGGTGGCGGGGGCGCGAGCCGGCGGCGCGGGCGGGGCCGCTGCTGCGGCTGACGGCGGCGGGGGTGTGGAGCCACTCGCTGCTCGACTGGCTGAACACGTACGGCGTGCGCTTCCTCATGCCGTTCGACGGCACGTGGTTCTACGGCGACGCCCTCTTCATCATCGACCCGTGGGTGTGGCTGCTCGCGGGCCTGACGGTGGTGCTGGCCTCGTCGGCGACGTGGGCGAGCGCGGCGGGCTGGGCGCTGCTCGGCACCGCCGCCACCGCGGCGACGTGGATCGTCATCGGGTTCGGCCGCTTCGCCGACACGCCCCCGGCCACCGCGGCGGCGTGGGCGGCGGGCCTCGCCGCCATCGTGTGGCTGCGGGCGACGGGGCGCGGCCGGCGGCGGCTGCCGCGGGTGGCGGCGGCGTGCGTCGCCGCGGTGGCGATCTACGCGGGGGGCATGGCCCTGGCCTCGCGGTCGGCCGAGCGCTTCACGGCCGCCCTGCTCGCCATGCAGCGCGGCGGCCCGCCGCCGGTCGACGTGCTGGCCATCCCCGTGCCCGGCAACGTCTTCCGCCGCGGCATCGTCGCCGTCTACCCCGACGTCTACCGCTTCTACGAGCTCGACTGGCTCGCGGCGCCGCCCCTGCGCCAGACCGCCTCGCCGGTGCCCCGCGGCCCCGACGGCCCCGTCGTCGAGGCCGCCCTGACCGCCCCCCACGTGCGGGGCCTGGCGGTGTGGAAGCGCTTCCCCGCCTACACCGTCACCGAGACCGCCGACGGCTGGGTCGTCACCATCTCGGACATGCGCTACACCCGCCGCCCCGGCGCGGGCCTCGGCGGCGCCACCGTGCGCCTCGACCGCGACCTGAACGTGCTGCCCGGGCAGCCGGCGGCCGGCGGGCGGTGACGCCGCGCGCGGGCGGCGGGCCGGCCTGCATCACGAAGTCGCCGGGTCACCGCGCCCGCCACTGCCGCAGCGTCGATACGCCACCGGCTCGGGATGCACGAGCGACGTAGCGTTCGTCCGCGGTAACGAACACGCCGCCGCAAACCAGCGCCACGGCGTGGTAGGCCGCATCGTAGAACGCGACCTCGTACGCGACGGCGAGGGATAGGGCCTGTGTTCTCCATCTCGAGTCTGGTCGAGCCTCGGTCAGGCCGAAGTCGGCCAGCGACGCGAGTAGCTCGCCAGCCTGATCGGGGAACCGCCTCGCCAGCGTGTTGCCTGCTTCGTAGAGCCAGAGGTGGGGGACGACCAGCTCCACGGCCCCGGCCACGGCCTCGTCGCGCAACGACAACGCCGCGTCGCCATCCTGCTCGTCATCGCCTGGAAGCACCCACTTGAGGAGCACTGACGCGTCGGGCGTCACGATCACGACGGCTGCCGCTCCCGCTCCTCGCGTACCCAGCGGACCACGTCTTCCGTGGTGACCGGTGGCAACTGGGCGCGCAACGAGTCCATGCGCGCGGCGGCGTTCCGGCGCGCGGAAGCGGCGGACCACTGGCGGATCGCCGTGTTGACGGCGCGGCTTCGAGCGCCCCGAGGCAGTTGCTCGATGACGCGCCACGCATCATCGTCCATCATGACGTTGACTCGTCTGGACATGCCGTCCCCGCTCCCGCACGCCGTAGGTGTGTAACTGTTCCACACTTTACCGGGCTTGGCAAGCCCGCCGTCGAACGCCGAAACGCGTGGGGGGGGTAATGGCGGGCGGACCGGCGCTCCGCCCCGATGCTGCAGCCGTGGTTCGCCAACGTCGGCAAGCGGCAGGTGCAGGCGCCGAAGGTCTACTTCCGCGACCCGGGCGTCCTGCACGCGCTGCTGAACCTGCCCGACGCGGCGGCGCTGCAGGGGCACCCCGGGCTGGGCGCCTCGTGGGAGGGGTTCGCGCTCGAGCAAGTCGTCCAGCTCCACCGCGCCGACGCCGCCGAGTGCCATTTCTGGGCGACGCACAGCGGCGCCGAGGTCGACCTGGCCGGCACGACATCCGTCCTCTACCTGACGTCCGACGCCGGCGAGGGAAAGACGTCACTGATCAACGAGGTCGCGGTCCGACAGGCGGAGGCATACAAGACGAAGCGGTCCGATTGGCTGCTCGTACCGGTCCCGCTGGGAGGCCGCCCCTTCCTTCGATTCGACGACGTGGTGGTCGCGGCACTGGTGAACAGGTTGCGGTTTCAGCTCCTGTACTACGACGCCTTCCTCGAGCTGGTGCGGCTGGGCGTGCTGGTGCCGGCGTTCGACGGCTTCGAGGAGATGATCGTCGAATCCTCGTCGGGCGAAGCCGTTTCCGAGCTCGGGAATCTCGTGGGCAAGCTGCGATCCAGCGGCACGTTGCTCGTCGCCGCGCGCAAGGCGTACTTCGACTACCCGAACTTCGGTTCGCAGGCGCGACTGTTCGACACCATCGGCTCGAACGGCGACGTCGCCTTCGGACGCCTGTCGCTGAATCGATGGGACCGCAACACCTTCACGCGGTACGCCGGGAAGTGGCGCGTGAGCGACCCCGACCGCCTGTTTGCACTGGTATCGGACCGGTTAGGCAGCGACCACCCGGTACTCACTCGCGCCGTCCTCGTCCAGCGACTAGTGGAGGTCGCGAGGGCGGAATCCGACCTGTCAGCCCTGCTGAATCGCATCGGCCAGGATCAGCGGGACTACTTTCACGATTTCGTCGGCGGCATCGTCGAGCGCGAAGCCCGCCACAGGTGGACCGACAGGTCGGGTGATCCCTCGCGGGCCCTGCTGACGACGGAAGAGCATCACGAGCTGCTCTCCATGGTGGCGCAGGAGATGTGGCTGAGCTCGACCGACGAGCTCGGAACCGACGTCGTGACCCTCGTCGTGGAGATGTTCGCAGAGGCGAACGACAAGAGCCCGGCGGTGGCACGGCAGATCCAAGAGCGGATCAAGCAGCATGCTCTGCTCACGGTGACGCCCATCGGCCGTCCAACGTTGGCGTTCGACCATGAGGACTTCCGCGTCTTCTACCTCGGACAGGCGCTCGGGCGGTCGCTCGTTGCATGCGACCCCGGTGCCGTGAGGTCGATCATCGAGAAGGCCGCCCTGCCCCCATCGGCGGTCGCCGAAGCTGCGGGCACCGTTCGCCGGCACGGCGGCGACGCACCGGGAGAATACTCGCGCTGCTGCAAGAACTTGCGGACGGGGTGCTACCAGCGTCGTTCGTGCGGGAGAACTGCGGGGCGTTGACCCTGGCCTTGGTGGATCGCGAAGGCGGCACATGTGAGATGCGAGACATGAGCTTCCCGGCGGGTGCGTTGCAGGAGCGCCGCTTGGCGAACGTGACCGTAACGGGATCGTACTTCCATGCGACGGCACTGACGGGCACGCGACTGTGTGGGTGCACGTTCGTGAACTGCCATTTCGAACGCGTGGAGATCGACGGCTCGGAGCAGGTGTCCGATACGTCGTTCGATGATGCGTGCCGCGTCGACACCGTCGTGCACTTGGGGGAAAACGGCGATCAGATCACGCGATTCGATCCAGAGCAGATCCGGACCGAGCTTGTTCAGGCGGGCTTCGACATCCCATCTGACGCACCGTCGAAGCCCGACACCGAGCCGCAACACGGCACCGACGACGATCTGGTGCTGGTCCAGCGGTTCCTCAGGGCTTTCCTCCGAGCGACCGCACTGAACGAGGGAACCATCCGGCAGCGACTCGGTGTCTCCGCGAATCACTTCATCAAGGATCTGCTGCCGCGGTTGCAGCAAGCAGGAGTGGTGGAGGACGTGCAGTACCAGGGTGGCGGAAATCAGCGCCGCATGCGATTGGTGGCGCCGATGACCCGTATCGAGAACGCGATGAAAGTAGCGCGAGGCGAATTCGACCGATTCGTGCGCGAGGTTCAACGAGACTTTGCGTGAGCCCGCGCGCCGCCGGTTGTCGGCGGTGCCCGGGATGCAGACTGCCCTCCGAGAGCCGAGAGCGTTGCCTCTCGGCTGCGCTCGCAACGCGATCCGGGCCCGCGAGACTCGCGCCGTCCGCGGACTCCCCCACGCCACACACTGAATGCAGGTAAAATAGCGGTAATTTTACCCGCATGTACGAACGCCTGCTCGCCCGCGCCCTCGCGTCGACGTCCCGCAGCGTGCTGCTGCTCGGCCCCCGGCAGGTCGGCAAGTCGTCGAGGCGCTTCCGCTCGAGGAGTTCCTCGCCCTGCTGCCGGGGTGATGGGGGGTGGGCAGCTTCCACGTTGCCGCGGGAGCCGCCCCGGTCACCGGCGAGGACGTGCAGAGGGCGCCGAGCAAGTGGCCGTGACGCGGCCGTAGACGTCGGACGTGCTCATCGGGCTTGCCGAGGCCATCGCTTCGTGAGCAGCATCGACCCGGCGATCAGTCAGCCGACGCGGACGGGGGAGCGCCGCGCTCGTCTCGAGCGTCTTTCGCGCGAAAGTACCTGACAAGGGCGGAAACACCCGCCACGACGCTCGAGCTCCCGAGGATGCTGGCCACAACAACCTGGTTCCCGAACACGGCCACGACTACAGCACCCGTGATGGACGCCAGACCGATCGAGAAACTGAGCCAGTGTGACCGCCGAATGTCCTGCCGGGTGGCCGCGAGCACCGTCTGATCGCACTCGATGCGATGGTCCTGCTCCCGCTCGGCCATCTTGAGGATACGATCGGCGCTTCCGGCAAGCGTACGTTCGTACGCTTCGATCATGGAGGGCGGGGGCAACGGGCCGGTAAACGACGCCGCCTCGACCACGGCCGTTCGAAGCTCGGGCGAGAGCTTCTCGAGCACGGTCGTGGGCGGAAGATTGGGCGTGCGGGCCGTGGGGTCTGGCTCAGTCGTCGCCAGCGCGCGCCGTGACTTCTTCGCCATGCCGCTTCAGCGCAACGTGAAGATCGCGGCCGATCCGCTCGAGATCACGGTATCGAGCGTCTGCCGGATATCGCCAATGATGCTCGTCGGCCACGATGCCGATCTCGCCAGACAAGACGGTGAGTATCTGCGAGGCAGTGGGCGTCTGCTGGCGGCGCGATAGCCGATAGGCTGGAAGTCGCATCGTGGTAGATGTATGAGCGCACTACGCCTGCGCCAAATCAGTGTACTGCGAACATGCCTGGCCGAACAAGGCGCCAGATGTAGCGCCATGCGTGTGCGGCCATGCAAGATGTGCCCTCTCCACAGCTCAGGTGAGACCGCGCCGCCGATCAGCGCCGCCCCGCGTTGAACTCGGCCTCGAGGTCGGCCTCCCATCTGACGCGTTCGGCAATCTGGTCGCCGCGGGTCTGCAGGCAGTCGAAGCAGAGGCTGCCGGGGATGGCGTGCCCCTCGCCGTCGGCGGGGATGCCGCGGGCGGCCATGAGGTCGCGCAGCAGGGCCGCGGTGTGCTTCTGCGCCTTGTAGAAGTCGGAGTAGCTGAAGCCGTCGGCGATGGCCAGGGGCGAGTAGCCGAGGTCGGTGCGGGCGTCGAGGTCGGCCCCCTGCTCGACGAGGTACCGGGCGACGTTGTTGGCGCCGCGGAACGCGGCCCCGTGCAGGGCGGTCATGCCCCGGTAGTTGGCGGCGTTGACGGGGTTGCCGAGCTCGACGCACATCCGCACCGCCTCGAGCACCTCGTCCTCCTGCCCGGGCAGCGAGCCGCCGTCCTCGCCGGGGTTCCAGATGGCCACGCCCGCCGCCACCATGAGCGGGGTGGTGCCGTCGGCGCTGGGCACGGTGGCGTCGGCCCCCGCCTCGACGAGCACCCGCATGGCCTCGACGTCGGTGACCTTGGCGGCGAGGAAGAACGGGGTCGCCCCGAGCCGGTTCAGCCGGTTGCGCTGGCCGTCCTTCATGCCGTTGGCGGTCATGCGGGCGTCGACGTCGCCGCCGAGCGCGATCATCTTGCGCAGCACGTCGATGCTGTCGACGGCGCCGCTGGGAATGGGGCCGGGGAACCCGAACCCGGTGTTCATGCGCCGGGTGCGCACGAGCTGGTGGAGGGCGTTCCAGCCGGCGCCGGCGAGGTTGGGGTCGGCCCCGCGGTCGAGCATGTGGTCGGCGAGGGCCCAGTTGGCGTTGGCCACCGCCACCACCAGGGCGCTCTGGCCGTCGGACAGGGTGTCGTTGACGTCGGCGCCGGCCTCGAGCAGCACCCGCAGGGCGTCGAGGTGGCCGCCCCGGGCCGCGAACGTCAGCGCGGTGAACCCGGTGGGGGGCGGCGCGTAGAAGAGCCGGTTGCCGCCGGCCGGCCGCGCGCCCGTCTCGGTGCGCGCGTGCACGTCGGCCCCGAGCTCGGCCAGCGCGTGCACCGCGGCCGCGTTGTTGCGGGCCGCCGCCCACATGAGGGCGGTCTGGCCGCGGAAGTCGTCGCGGGCGTTGGGGTCGGCCCCGCGCGCGAGCAGGGCCCGCACCGTGGCCGCGTCGCCGGCCCGGGCCGCCGTCATCAGCGCCGTCTCGCCCCCGCGCAGGGTCGCGTTGGGGTCGGCGCCGGCGTCGAGCAGCATCCGCACGACGGCGGCGTTGCCGTTCTCGGCCGCGAGCGAGAGGGGCTCGACGCCGTAGCGGTTGGCGGCCGACACGTCGGCGCCGGCCTCGAGCAGCAGGCCGACGAGGGCCGCGTCGTCCTCGTGCACCGCCCAGTGCAGCGCCGTCGCCCCGTCGGGCCCCGCCGCGTTGACGTCGACGGCGGGGTCGGCCGCGAGCGCCCGCACCCGGTCGGCGTCGGCCGCCTTCACCGCCTCGACGAGCGGCGCGTCGCGCCGGGCGCGGGCCTCGGCGGTCGCGGGGGCGGCCAGGCCGGACGCAAACAGCGCGGCGGCCGCGAGCAGGGCGGCCAAGGCGAGCCGTGCGGGAGCCGGCCGTGCGGCGGCCAGCCGTGCGGCGGCGAGCAGGGCGACCCCGGGCGGCGACGGCGATGCGAACGACCTGTTGCTGCTGATGATGACATGCATGACGACCACCTCCGTTCCCGAGCGCCGGACCCTGTTGCCGCAAGCGGAGCGCCGATCGTAGCACGGCGGGGCGGCCACCCGTCGGTCGCGGCCGGGATGTGTCGACGCCGCCCGCCCGGAACCGGAACCTGGCCCGCCCATCGTCGCCTTCGGCTCCGCTGGGCGCCCAACCAACCCCGCCAGTGGTCCGTCACGCCCTGATCTTCGGACCTGGACGTCCGTTTACGGCCCGCAATCGTTGACGAATGAGAGCACCCATGTCCGAACACTCGGTTGTGGCACAGCACTGGGAGTCTGCACCGTTCTACGGCGCAGACTCCCAGGGGGTTGGATGCCATGGTGCGGCCATGCGCACCAGGTCGTCGCGCTGCGGCCCGGGACCGGCGAGATGGTCCGGCACTTCCAGCTCACGTCGGACGTGAGCCTGATCGGCATACGTCATGCTACGCTGGACATCCGTGAGGTACTTCACGTGGGACGAAGCGAAGAACGAGAAACTGAAGCGCGAACGCCGTATCACCTTCGAGGAGATCGTGTTCCACATCCGAAAACGGCGACCTGCTCGACGTTCTCGACCACCCGAACCAGGCTCGTTACGCCGGACAGCGGATCTTCGTCGTGCGACGTGATGCCTATGCGTTCATCGTCCCGTTCGTGGAGGACGACCGGTCGGTGACCCTGAAGACCATCATTCCGAGTCGAAAGGCAACCCGCGACGACCTCGGCCAGGAGCAGGAGCCCAACCGATGACACTCGACGCCGACGAGCAGGCGATTCTGGAGTCCGTCGAGCGGGGAGAGTGGCACTCGACCCGCGACCTGGATCGGGAGCGGTCGGTCTATGCCCGCGATGCGGCGGCGACGTTTCGGAGAGACCGCCGAATCAACATCCGGATCTCGACCCGGGACCTCGACGCGATCCGGAAGCGGGCGCTCGAAGAAGGACTGCCGTACCAGACCCTCATCGCCAGCGTGCTCCACAAGTACGCAACGGGCCGGCTGTAGCCGTCGCCAAGGGCGGTCGAGAACGCGAACCAGGCCGTGGCGGTGCTTCACCATTCACGTCGATGGTCGACGGCCCGGACGAAACATGGAGAAGCGAAGACTCCCCGTCGGCATCCAGACCTTCGGCCGCATCCGCGAGGAGGGCTTCTACTACGTCGACAAGACCGGCTACGCCCGGCGGCTGGCCGAAGAAGGCGGCGGCCGGTTCTTCCTGTCGCGCCCCCGCCGGTTCGGCAAGAGCCGGTTCGTCGACACGCTGAAGGAGCTGTACGAGGGCAGCGAGCGGCTGTTCCGGGGGCTCGAGGTGCACGAAGCCTGGGACTGGTCGCGGCGCCGCCCCGTCGTCCGGCTGAGCTTCGCGGGAGGCAACTTCAAGCGGCCGGGCGAGCTGGCGGAGAGCGTCATGCGGCAGCTCGCGGCGGCCGAGCGCCGGGCGGGGCTGCCGGCCTCGGCGGCCGCCGCGCCCGCGCAGCGCTTCGCGGACCTTCTAGCGAGGCTGCACGAACAGACCGGCGAGCGCGTCGTGGTGCTGGTGGACGAATACGACAAGCCGATTCTCGACGCGCGCGAGGGGCCCGAGCCCGCGGGGAACGCGCGCGAGGGCGCGCCGGCCGACGGGAACGCGCGGGCGCTGGCCAACCGCGACGACCTCCGCGGGCTCTACGGCGCCCTCAAGGACTGCGACGCCGACGTCGAGCTGACTTTCATCACCGGGGTCAGCAAGCTCAGCAAGGTGAGCCTGTTCTCGGACCTGAACTTCCTCACCGACATCACCCTGGCCCCCCGCTACGCCGCCATCTGCGGCTGCACCGAGGCGGACCTCGACGCCGTGTTCGCGCCCGAGCTGCCCGGCCTCGACCGCGGGCAGATACGCGACTGGTACAACGGCTACAACTGGCGGGGGGGCGAGCGCGTCTACAACCCCTACAACCCCTGGGCCATCCTCCACCTGTTCGCGAGCCGCGAGTTCAAGGCGCACTGGTTCGAGACCGCGACGCCGCGCTTCCTCGTCGACACCCTGATCCGACGCGGCGTCTCCGCACCCGACATCGACGGCCGGTACGCCGACGACGACCTGCTGTCGGCGTTCGACGTGACCTCGGCGACGACCGAGGCGCTGCTGTTCCAGACCGGCTACCTGACGATAGCGGACGAGGAGCAGGAGGACGGCTACGCGCAGTACCGCCTGGGGTACCCCAACCGGGAGGTGCGGCGGGGCCTGAACCGCGGCCTGCTCGACGCCCTCGCGCCGAACTGGCGGTCGGGGGGCGGCAGCCTCGCGTTGCGGCGGGCCCTGGCGGCCGAGGACTGGGCCGGCCTCGAGGCGCTGTTCCGCAAGCTGCTGGCGGGCATCCCCCACGACTGGCACCGGCGGAACGAGGTGGCCCGCTACGAGGGCTACTGGTCGAGCGTCTTCTACGCTTGGTTCCAGGCGTCGATGGACGGCGTCGCGGTCGAGGACGCCACCAGCCGCGGGCGCCTGGACCTGGCCGTGGTGCTGGGCGGCAACGCCTTCCTGTTCGAGCTCAAGGTGGCCGCTCGGGCGGCGCCGGGGTCGCGGCCCGCGGGCGCGGACCGGGGCGACGCGGCGGAGAGCGCGGGCGGGACCGCCCCGCCGCCGGACGGCGCGCTGCCGAGCGCGGGCCGCGGCGACGCGGCGGAGAGCGCGGGTGGGACCGCCCCGCCGCCGGACAGCGCGCTGCCGAGCGCGGGCCGCGGCGACGCGGCGGCCGACCGCCCGGCCCTGGCGCAGTTGAAGGCGCGCCGCTACGCCGACAAGTACCGCGCGCCGGACCGGCGGGTGCACCTGATCGGCGTCGAGATCGACGCCGAGACGCGCGACGTCGCCGCCTTCGACGTCGAGCCCGCCTGAGCGGCGGCGGGCGCGCGTTCGGACCCTCGGGGAACGTTCGTCAGCGTTCTGCTCCTGTCGGCGTCGGGCTCGGCCGCGGCCGACGGCGAGGAGTCGTACCGAACGCGCCGATCACCGCCGCGACGATCGTATCGTTTCCAACTCGCGAACGAACCGTGCTTCGGCCGGCAAGTGCTCGATCGCCCGCCGATAGGCGTCCTCGACTTCTCGGAACGGAGCTCGCAGCCAGTTTCGCGCGCGCGCAAGCTCCCTCCACGCCCATGCGTGGCGGGTCGGCGACGCATCGAGCTGGATGACCCGCTCCAGAAGTGCCCGGGCTTCGGTCAGCAACCGACGATTCGACGCATGTTGCCGGCGGTGATGGGCCTCCCCGGCCAACTGAATCTTGGTTTGCGCGAACTCGAGTAGCGCACGAGCGTCTGCGTACAGGGCATCTCCCGCGCGTTCGAAGTACCGATGGGCGGCGCGAGAGTCCTTCAGGCGCCGGGCCAGGATGGCCGCGTCGATGGCATCCTGGCCGAACGTCATGGGACGGTCCCGCTCGAGCAGCTCCTGCGCCCTTCGGTCGTCACCCGCCTCCAGCAGGACAGCGACCAGCGTGTTCGCGACGTGGGGTACCGCGCCGGCGGGCCCTTGCGCCTCGTACGTCCTGAAGACCTCCTCGGCACGGCCGACGTCGCCTCGCTTCGCGGACAAGCGGATCATCTCGCTCGCGAGGATGGCCGACGTCGGATTCGACGCCCACGCCGACTCGATGCGGCGGACGGATTCCTCGTGCTCGCCGAGGGCCCGCAGGTGGGCCGCGTCCCGCAACGCGGACAACGCTCCGTACTCCGGATGGGCCGGTAACGTGGCCTGAAAGAACGTCCGCTCCCGGTCGAAATCGAAGCGCGGGGCGGGAGAACCGTTTTCCTCCATGGCCCGAAACACTTTCGGCAGTCCGGAGAGCCTTCCCTCCGCGAGTCCGAGCTCTTTCAGAAACTCGCCGATGCGCCGATTGCGAGCGGGCGCGGCGCGAACCTCGGCGTTCGCGACCAAGTGCCGGTGTTCGATGCCTGGTACCGGTCCCGGATAGCTGAAGACCTCGACCCGACTCGGATACAGATAGACCTTGGTCGGTTCGGGCTGATCGACGTCGTACCCGCGGTGATACATTGCGTTGACGAGAGTCTCCCGCAGGGCCGGCAGGGGATAGCTCACCCAGCCGCGGACCTGACTCCGGTCCCGCTGTTTCTGCAGATGAGATGTCGACAGGTTCTCGAGATGATTCAGACAGCCGCGAATCTGATCGGCGAGCGCTCCCCCGAAGACCCGCTCCTCCTGCATGTCCCCGGCCCGATCGGCAGCGAATTGCACGACTTCGATTCGTGCGCCCCGAAACCACTGACCTGGCTCACTGGAGAAGAACAGGAGACCTGCGTTCCGGGGCACCTCGTGATCGTTGACCTGCGCCGTGATTCGCATGCGCCGATACACGTCCCGGGCGTCCGGTTCATCGAGCAGCCCGCTGCTCACGTCGCGCAGGTACTCGCGGACCTTGGCCTCGCGAAGATCTTCGACCCGGGCGTCCGCGGCGCGGCGATCGTCCCAGGGAACACGGGCCGTCTGCTGAACGAGTCCGCGGAGCATGTCGCCGCGCTGCTCGGCGTCGACCGTCTCGGCGCCGACACGCACCCAGTACCTGGACCGAGCGCCCTCCTCGGCCGGTGCGCGGTGGGGTCGCATCTCGCTGGCCGGTGCCCAGACGACCAGGACGAGCCGACCGCTGACCGTTTCCGGCGACAGGATGGGAGGATATGGAGGATCCAGGCGGTTGCACTGGCCGCGGATCCACTTCTGCGCCGCTTCGACGTCCGCGGCGGACAAGCCGAGCGGAGGCAGCACCGCCCGTCCGCCGCGTTCCTCGACGCCGATGACGATGTAGCCGCCGTTCAGGTTGTGGTAGTCGTTCGCGAAGGCGCAGATCGTCCTGAGCACCTGGGCACCTGTGCGTTCCGGGTTCCACGATGCCTTGAACTCGACACGCTCCGATTCCACGCCGCGGCAATGCAGGAGTGCATCGAGGTTGATCTGGAGGATCGCGCTCATCGATACGATTATCGGTCACCCGCACCGGCTGACACGAGGCCAGGCGCGGCGCTCCGGTCCAGGAGCAGCCCACGGGTCCGCTTGCGCTCGTCCGTCGGGACGCGCGGCTGCCAGCGGCGGCGGACGTGGGCGCCGCCGGCCTGTCGGAGGCGCCGGACGTTCCCGCGGGAACGTTCACTGAATGACCGCGATGTTCGCACGGCCGGCCGCCTCGCAGACTCGCCGGAAGCCGCGTCCCCCCTGCAGCGATTCGGCCGGCCCGTCGGCGCGCAGCCAGGATGCCTCGACACGGTCACCGAACAGAACGACGGCCTTGGCGGTGTCGCACTGGCGCGAGACCCATAGCAGGCCGTGCGCAGTCGATTCCGCTTCGTGCAGGGCTTCCGCCCAACGCGCGGTCGATCGATAGAGCCATTCGGGCGCCTCGATCAGTTGTCCGCGCGTCAGCCCGAGACGGCGCAACGCCAGCCCCGTCAGGTCGACGAGCCGCAGGTCGGCGTCGAGGACGAGCCGCGAGAGACGGAGCAGCTCCAGGTCTGCGCGATGGATGCGCCGGCCGGAGGCGTCGACACTGCGAAACACGCTCTCGGACAACGCGCCGTCGATGGCGTCGGCCGCATAGAGCGTCGGGATCGGCTCGCCCCGACGGTCGCCAAGGGGATGGAAGCGCCCCCGCCCGTATCCCGGGTTGAACGCATTGGCCGGCGAGGCGTCATGGACCCTGTACAGGCGCCGTCCGACGCGCCAGGTCGTCGTCGCGGGGTCGAGGGTGGCGGCAGGCGGCGCCTCGGGAAGCGGCTCCATCCCGCCTACTGGGGAAACTCACGTGTTGATCACGGATTCAGGCGGCCTTCACTTCGACAACGACGCCGAGATCGTGCAGCCGCCGCAGGAGGCGCTGCTTGGCGCGCTCCTTGTCGCGGTCGGCCAGGTAGCGACCGCCGAGGTCGCGGTAGTCCGTCTCGTCGCGGAGCATGAAGTAGACAGCGGTCAGCATGGAGGCGGCGACCGCGATGATCGCCTTCTTCGGGCCGCGCCGGCCTTTGAGGCGCCTAAATTGGGATTGCAGGTAGCTGTCCTTCTTCCGTGTCGCCGCCCACGCGGCCTGGACCAGCGCCGTCTTCAGCCACGGGGTCGCATGACGGATCCGGGTCGAGCGGCGCTTGCCCGCACTCTCGTCCAGGCGCGGGCACAGGCCCGCCCACGAGACCAGATGGCCCGCACTGGGAAACTGCGTCATGTCCACGCCGACCTCGGCGATGATCACCCGCGCGACCGTCTCACTGACCCCGGGTATCGTCGTCAGCCGGTCGGCCGCCTCGCGAAAAGGGCGCAGCACCTCGTCGGCCTGCCGCTCGACCTTCTGCACGGTGGCGCTCAGCGCGTCGATCTGCGCCAGATGCAATTCCAGCAGGAAGCGATGATGCGCCGTCACCCGGCCGTGCACCGCGGCGACGATGTCCGCGCGGCCGGCCTTCAGGCGCCCGGTGGTGCAATCGGCCAGCCGCTCGGGGTCGGTCTCCCCGGCGATGAGCGCCGCGAGGACCGCCCGGCTGCTGGCGCCCAGGATGTCGGTGACCACGCGCGTCAGCTTCACGTTCGCGTCTTCGAGTGTCTTCTGCAGCCGCTGCGTGTGCCGCGCGATCTCAGCGACGAGTTGCTTGCGGGTCCGCGTCAGGTCGCGCAGTTCCTGAATCGGGGCCGGCGGCACGAAGCTGCCCGAAATCAGCCCGTGCGCCAGCAGGTCGGCGATCCAGGCCGCGTCCTTCTGGTCGCTCTTGCGGCCCGGAACATTTCGGATATGCCGCGCGTTGGCGAGCACCAGCGTCAACGACTCTTCGTCTCCGAGGATGTGCCACACCGGTTTCCAGTACACGCCGGTCGCCTCCATCGCCACGTGCGTGCAGCCGGCCTCGGTCAGCCACGCCGACAGTTCGAACAGGCCCGCCGTCGTGGTCGCAAACTCGCGGTGTTCGGTCGTAACCGTACTATCCGCCGCCACGCGCACGCACGCGGTCACTTGCCGCGAGTGCACATCCAACCCGGCGCATCGACGATGCAAGACTTCCATCCGTCACCTCCTGATCGCAAGGGCGCTGGCGTGGAGTCCGCAGATACGCAATCTACTGGACGCGCTCACCGGACAAGCCGGTCTCGCAATACGGGGTGCTCGCGGGACTCCCGGTCCAACTCAGACACGAGCTCTCGGCACCAAGGAAAAGCCGACCTCTGGGCCAGCGCCAAGCCCCTACACGATACCTGTTTCATCCATACGCGGGTCCGGCCCTGCCGGGTGGAAAACTCAGAACAAGTTGGGGCGCGTGACCTCGCGTGCGGCGGCCGCCACCGCGTCGGGGTCGGCGTCCATGACGTCGACCGGGCATCGGTCATCGGCAAGCCAGCCGTTGGGCGCAGTGAACCAGCTCGCGATCTGCCAGGGTCCCCGCTTCCCGAGCGCCTCCAGGACATCGGCCACGACGGGCTTGGGTCTGCCGGCGCCGTCGAACTGAAACGCGGGGTAGAAGAAGCGCCCCTGGTGCTCGACGGCGAAGATCTTCCCCGCGTTTCGCCAACGCGCGGCCAGCGCCGCGGTGTTGTCGGCCTTCGATCCATACAGGCGGTGGACCTGCCCGGCGTCGAGCACGTCGTACCGCTCCATGAAGTCGGCGCGAAACTCGGCGTTCCGCCGGGCCTGATCGAGAACGGCGGGATGAGGCCGGCCGGACAGCGCCGGCATGGCCATGTCGATCAGCCGCTCCATTTCCAGGGCATCCCCGGATTCCAGGCGCCCTTTCAGCAGGAGCACGAACGCCTGGATCGCCTGCAGCTCCTCCTCGTCGTCGGCCGACACGAGCAGAGCGGTCTTGGCGACCCGATAGCGGAGATCAGACAATGCCCGGGCCATGTCGGACGACGCCTGGACCACGTCGGACACTGCCTGGGCCGCCGCCTTCATCGGATCGTCCGCCGGCGCCGCCCCCTCGGGCTCCTCCAGCACGACGAGACGACGGTCGAGCGGCGAATCGGGCTCTTCGCCGAAGAGGTACCCCCGTACCAATTCCACTCGAGCCATGTCGCACTCCCAAACCACGACAATGAGTTTGGTGATCTACAATCATGACTCATCGATATCAACGAATCAACTGACCGCGCTGTTGATTGACGGAGGCGTGGGTGCGGCGCGGCGCGGGGGCGCCACGTTTCGTCGTCCCGCGTGATATCGGTCGATGCTCAGGATCGGGGCCGGCCGCCGCTTCGCAGCCCAGGGCTTCATGCCCGCCAGTTGCGGCGCACGCTCCGTCGCTGCCCGCACATGCGGAAGCAGGAGGGACCGGAGTGATGGCGCTCCACCACTTCACGTTGATTGTCGACGGCCCGGACGTTCAGGACGAGGCGCTGATCGACGCGCTGTTCGAGGCGGGCTGCGACGACGCGCTGGTCGGCCGCGCGGAGGGAATCCCGCCCCTGTCGAACGTCCGGTGCTTCCGTCGCCTGGGACTCATCCCTCGGCATAGCGCTCGCTCAAGGCCTTGAACGCGTCCTCTTCGCACCTGACGTTCAGCCGTTCGTTGGTCGAGATGTTCGCGGCTCCGGCGCGGGCGGTGACGCGCGTCACGCGACGCTTCAAGCTCGCGAGCACGCGCCCGGCATCGCCGTCGTCGACCGAGTCGGACTGGACCCTGCCCCACAGCTCGGCGAGGTCGTCCTCCACCTCGCTGCACTCGCCGCGGATGACGCCCAGTATGGCCGCCTTGTTCGCGTAGTCGGCGAGAAAGTCCCACGCCACCAAGAGGGCGATCAGCGCGCCGGAGACGATGCGGACAGCCTCGGGCAACGCGTCGATGGCGGACGCCACGCCGGCCGTCGCCGACGCGAAGAGCACGATGCGAATGCCCAGGTGTCGTCGTTGCTGCCGCCTGGCCATCCGGTCGTAGTACCGAACCAAGCGCGCGACGTCCAGCATCTCCTGCCAGACGGCGTTCCTCGTCGCGCCGGTGACCGCCTCCATACCGCTAGTCTGACCCTGCCGCGGTGGCTGGTCAAGCTCGTAGGCCATGAAGCCGGTGCGGGTCGAGAAGCTGAAGGAGCCCTCTCCTCGCGGGCCGCAGTGCGCGCGCCCACGTGACCGGGAAGCTCCTCGGGCACCAACGGAGTAACGGGTCAGGTCTGATCGGCGCCGGCCCCAGCCTGCTCGGCCTCGAAGAGGAGAGCGTAGGCGATGAGCTTGGTCTGCGTAACCGACAGCACAGCGTAGCGACCCTCACCCTGTCCTGTCCCGCCAATCCGAAGCCGGACCTCAGAAACGCCCTGCCAATCAATTGACACTGGATCGTCAGCGAACTTCGTATCGATCGTCGTCACGGCCGACCTCGGCAGCCCCCCCTACACCCCCGTCAGCGGCCCGGTGCTGTCGCTGATGCGGTCCACCTTCACTCCCACCTTCTCGAGCAGCGTCAGCCCGAGGTTCATGAACGGGGTGTGCAGGTCGTAGACGAGGTGGCGGTTGCCGGCGAGCTGGCCGCAGCCGCCGCCCATGAGGGTGATGGGCAGGTTGTAGGGGGTGTGCTGGTCGCCGTCGCCCATGCCGGCGCCGTGCAGCAGGATGACGTGGTCGAGGAGGGTGCCGTCGCCGTCGGGGGCGTCGGCCATCTTCTCGACGAGCCGGGCGAAGAGCTGCATCTGGTACTGGCTGATCTTCGTGTACTGGGTGATGTTGTGCGGGTCCTGCTGGTGGTGCGAGACGGTGTGGTGCGCCTCGGGGACGCCGATGTTGGGATACGTCCGGCCGCTGGTCTCGCGGGCCATCTGCATGCAGCTCACGCGGGTGACGTCGGCCTGGAACGCGAGGACGAGCATGTCGTGCAGCAGGCCGACGTGCTCCTCGTAGTCGTCGGGGACGCCGGCGGGCTGGTCGACGGCGGGCAGCGGGGTCGAGGCCTGGTTGGCCTCGGTGCGCTGGATGCGCCGCTCGATCTCGCGGATGGACTGCAGGTACTCGCCGACGGTGGCGCGGTCCTGGGCGCCGATGCGCTTCTCGAGGCGGTGGATGCTGTCGCCGACCGAGTCGAGGATGCTGCGGTCGGTGCGCATCTGGGCCAGCCGGGCCTCGACGCTGCCGCCGTCGCCGAAGAGGCGCTGGAAGACGACCCGGGGGTCGCGCTCGTGGGGCAGCGGGGTCGTGGGGCTGAGCCACGACGTCGAGTTGCGGTAGGCGCAACTGTAGCCGTTCTCGCAGTTGCCGACCTGGTAGTTCGACTCGGTGGTGAGCTCGAGCGAGCGCAGGGCGGTGTCGGCCCCGAGATGGTCGGCGGCGTACTGGTCGATGGTCTTGCCGGCGCGGATGTCGGCCCCCTCGGTGCGCTTGGGGAGGATGCCGTTGAGCCAGCCGCCGTGGGCGCGGGTGTGCACGCCGCCGCCCTCGTTGGGGCTGACGACGCCCGAGTTGCTGAGCCCGGTGACGACGGTCATGCGGTCGCGGTACTGCGCGAGGGGCTGCAGCACCGGGGTCAGGTCGAAGCCCGACCCGCCGGCGCCCTCGGGGTGGAAGCTGCGGGGGAGGATGCCGTTGGGCACGTAGAAGAACGCCAGCCTGGGCACCGGGGCGGTCACCTGTCGGGCCGCGGCCGAGAGCGCGGGCACCATGGCGTCGAGCAGGGGCAGGGCGACGGTGGCCCCGAGGCCGCGCAGCACGGTGCGCCGGGACAGGGACTTCTGGGTGACGATCATGACTGCGATCTCCTCATCAGGAACGGGTCACTGGTGACGATGCCGAGCACCACGCTCTGGAACCGGTAGTCGTCGGCGGCCGCCTCGCGCACGACGCGGCGCAGGGTCGGCATGTCGTAGTGCTCGAGGCCGCGGCCGAGGGCATAGGTCATGAGCTTCTCGGTCACGGTGGTCACGAACTGCCGGGGGTCGCGGGCGAGGGTGTCGCGCATCTCGGCGACACCGTCGAAGGCGCGGCCGTCGGGCAGGACCCCGGACGGGTCGATGGGGTTGAACGACTCGTCGACGACGCGCCACCGGCCGATGGCGTCGAAGTTCTCGAGGGCGAAGCCGGTGGGGTCGATCATGGCGTGGCACGCCGAGCACGCGGGGTTGGCGCGGTGGGCCTCGAGCCGCGCCCGCACCGTGGGCCGCCTGGCCTGCGTCCGCTGGTCGTTCAGGGCCGGGATGTTGGGCGGCGGGTCGGGCGGCGGGGTGCCGAGCAGGTTGTCGAGAATCCACTTGCCCCGCAGCACGGGCGAGGTGCGGATGGCGTGCGAGGTCAGGGTGAGCACGCTGCCGTGCCCGAGGATGCCGCGCCGGGGGCTGTCGGCGGGCAGGTCGACGCGCCGGAAGCGGCTGCCGGTGACCCCGGGGATGCCGTAGTGCTCGGCCAGCCGCTCGTCGAGGAACGTGTAGCCGGCGGTGAGCAGGTCGACGACGCTGCGGTCGTCGCGCACGATGCTGTCGACGAAGAGCCGGGTCTCGCGCAGCATGCTCTGGCGCAGCGACTCGTCGAAGGCGACCGAGAAGGGGTCGCCGGGGCGCACGGTGGTCTCGAGGTTGCGGAGCTGCAGCCATTGCGCCGCGAAGTTGGTGGTGAGGGTCTCGGAGCGGGGGTCGGCGACCATGCGCCGCACCTGCCGCTCGAGCTCGCCGGGGTCGCGGAGGCGGCCCGCCTCGGCCGCGGCGAGGAGCTCTTCGTCGGGGATGCTGCTCCAGAGGAAGAACGAGAGCCGCGACGCCAGATCGAGGTCCGGGACCGGGTACGGCGCGCCGGGGGCGGCGCCGTCGGGGTCGGCCTCGATGCGGTAGAGGAACTCGGGGCTGACGAGGAGGCGCCGGATGGCGAGCTCGACCCCGGCCTCGAAGCCGCCGGCGGCCCGGCCCTGCTCGTGGAAGTCGAGCAGCACCGCCAGCTCTTCCTCCGACGCGGTGCGCCGGTAGGCGCGGCGGGCGAGCCGCGACAGGATCTCGCGCGCGCAGGCCGCCTCGTCGGCCGCACCGGCGGCGGGGTCGTCGGCCGCGGCGACGAGCTCAGCCGCCCCGGCAGCGGGGTCGGCGCCCGCCTCGACGGCGGGGTCGGCGCCCGCCCCGGCGGCGGGGTCGGTGGCCGGCCCGGCGGCGGGGTCGGCCGCGACGGGGCGGCACGTGAAGATGCGCTCGCGCGACGGGGTGTCGGCGGCGCCGGCCGCGTCGTACGGCCCGGTGATGGTGACGCTC
The DNA here is from genome assembly GCA_965215105.1 of Vicinamibacterales bacterium. Lineage (GTDB taxonomy): Bacteria > Acidobacteriota > Vicinamibacteria > Vicinamibacterales > UBA8438 > JAJEEA01. The sequence continues at coordinate 5,348,220 of OZ244051.1, read as the reverse complement.
TGCACGAACGGCTGCGCGCCGGCGAGGCCGCCGGCGTTGCCGGCCACCCGCGGGTTGGGGAACGGCTCGCGGACCTGCTCGACGAGGGCCGACGGCTGCTTGTGGAAGGTCACCCCGACCTCGCGGGGGCCGGCCGCCACCGCGAGCCGGAAGTCGATGGTCGACGCCTGCGCGTAGGGGTTGTCGGCGGCCCCGTCGGCGGGCGGGCCGAGGGTGAACGCCTCGACGGGCTCGCCGTCGACGGTGACCTCGAGGTCGTGGCTCTCGCGCAGCCGCCGGGTGCCGGTGAGCTGGATGCGGAAGTCGTAGCCCGCGTCCTGCGGGAACAGGTGCTCGATGTGGAGGCCGCCGCGGGTGCCGAACGGCAGCGCCTCGACCCGGGCGTGCTGGGGCAGGTCCTGGGCCGCCTCGTAGGTGTCGGCGGACATGGCCGGGGGCGGGCTGCCCACCGCGAGCCGCGCGATGGTGCGGGCGGCGGCGAGGTAGCGCTCCATCAGCGCCTGCGACATCCTGAGGATGCCGCCGATGTTGTCGAAGCCGAAGCTCGAGTCGTCGGCGGGAAGGTAGTCGTCGGCGTCGAGGTCGACCGCGAGCAGGTCGCGCACGGCGTTGCGGTACTCGGTGCGGTTCAGGCGGTGGAAGGTGGCGGTCCGCCCGGGGTCGCGGGTGGCGGCCCACGCGCCGTCGAGCTCGCCCTCGAGCCAGTCGAGGAAGCCGTCGAGGGCGGCGGCGTCGGGCCGGGGACGCCCGGCCGGGGGCATGACGCCGCCCCGCAACTTGCGGACGACGCGCTCCCACTCGGCGGCGTGGCCGCCGACGTCGGCGAGGTCGAGGGTGTCGAGGGTCAGCCCCACCGCGCGGAGCTGGCCCACGAGCGGCGACGCGGGCCGCCCCTCGCCGTTCACCACGCGCTCGTTGTGGCAGGTGACGCAGTAGCGGTCGAGCAGGGCGCGGCGGGCGGCGGCGTCGGCCGGGGCCCCGGGCGCGGCCGCGGGCGCACCGGGGGCCGAGGGGGCCTGCGCGGCCCGCGCGCCCCCGGCGACGGGGCCGAGGACGAGAACGGCGGCCACGAACGACGCGAGACGGGTCTTCGGCATGATGTCGTCGTCTGCGGACGGAAGCCGGCCCGGGGACGCACCGGTCCCCCAGAGGGGGCATGCTAGTATGCGGTCGTAGCCATGTCAACGGACGGCAGGACCCACATGACCTTCACTCGACGATCGATCATCCGCGGCGCGGGCGCGGCCGGCTCCCTGCTGCTCGTGGACGGGTTGCCCGTGTGGGCCGGGGGGGAGCAGCCGCCCGAGGAGCCGGCGCCGCCCGACTACCTGCGCCTGTCGGCGGCCCTGCTCGGGGTCGAGGGGAAACGGCTCGAGCTGGCGGCCCGCCCCGGCGAGGTCCCGCTCGCCGACGCCTTCCACGCGCTGTGCCGCGAGGCGTCGCCGGCCGCGACCGAGGCGCTGCTGTCCGCCTGGCGCGAGGCGGCCCCGCCGGGCGCGGACGCTCCGGGCGGCGCGGCCGCGGAGCCGGACGACGCGGAGGCGGAGGCGGCCGGCTTCCTGCTCGCGGGCGGGGGGCGCCCGCGGGAGGACGGGGTCGGCGCCCTGGCCCGGCTGACGATGCTGATGTGGCTCTACGGCGTGTGGTACGGCGCGACGGAGGCGGCGCGGCTGCCCGACTCGGCCGCGGCCATCGGCCGCGACCACCGCACCGATTTCGTGGTGTCGGTGCGCGCGTACCGCAACGGCTGGATCTGGCGGCTCGCCCAGACGCAACCGATGGGGGTGGCCGGCGCGCCGGGGTCGTGGGCGGAGGCCCCGCCGGGCTTCGACACGTTCTTCGAGGGCGCGTAGGCGTCGCGAAGAGCCGGTTGGGCGCCAGGCGGAGCCGGATGGCGACGGTTGGCGGACCAGCGAACGCGATTTCCATGCAGGAGACGCGGACGCCGCGCTACGACGTGGCCATCGTGGGCTCGGGCTTCGCGGGGGCGAACATGGCGCTGCTGCTGGCCCGGGCGGGGCGGCGGGTGCTGGTGCTCGAGGCGGGGCCGGGGCTCGACGCCCTGCACCGCGACCACGTCGAGCGCTACGTGCTCGCCACGTTCAAGTCGCCGTCGGCGCCCTACCCGCCCGACGCGTCGGCGCTGGAGCCGAGCCGCACCAACGCCCCGCGGCCGACCATCGAGGCGCTCGCGGCCGCGTGGGACGACCCCGCCCGGTCGTACTTCGAGCACGCCCCGGGCTCGCTTCCCTTCGCCAGCACCTACGAGCGACTCGCCGGGGGCACCGGCAACCACTGGATGGGCACCGCCGTCCGCATGGACGGGGCCGACTTCCGCCTGCGGTCGGCCTACGGCCGCGGGCTCGACTGGCCGCTGGGCTACGACGACCTCGAGCCGTACTACGGGCAGGCCGAGCACCTGGTGGGGGTGGCCGGCGACCGGGACGAGCAGGAGGGGGTGAACGGCATCCCCTACCGGGCGGGCTACGCCTACCCGATGGGGCCCATACCGCCGTCCTGGGGCGACCGGGTGCTGGCGGCGCGGCTCGACGGGGCGGCGCTGGCCGACGACGCCCCCGCCCCGGCGCGGCTGACGTCGACCCCGGCCGGGCGCAACTCGGCCCCCTACGGGAACCGCGGCCCGTGCCGCGGCAGCGCGAGCTGCGTGCCCATCTGCCCGGTGCGGGCCAAGTACGACCCGCGGGGCTCGCTGCGGGAGGCGATGGCCACGGGCCGGGTCGAGCTGATGGCCCGCGCCGTCGTCGACCACGTGCGGCTCGACGAGGGGGGGCGGGTGACCGGCCTCCACTACCTGCGCTACGAGGACGACGGGGCGCCCGCCGCCACCGGGCGGACCGGCGAGGGCGTGGCCGAGGCCGACGTCTACGTGCTCGCCGCCCACGCCGTCGAGAACGCCCGCATCCTGCTGAACACCGAGCGGGTCACGGGCCGCGCCGCCGCCAACTCGTCGGGGCTGGTGGGCCGGCACCTGATGGACCACCCGGTGTACCTCGCGTGGGGCCTGATGCCGCCGGGGAGCCCGGTCTACCCCTACCGCGGGCCCCTGTCGACGTCGGGGGTCGAGACCCTGCGCGACGGCCCCTTCCGGCGGCGGCGGGCGGCGTGGCGCCTGGAGCTGGGCAACACCGGGTGGAACTGGCCCATCGGCGACCCGTGGGTGACGGGGGCCGACTTCGTCTACGGGAGCGACGCGAGCGGGGCCAACCCCGGGCGGCGGGTGCTCGCGGGCCGGGCCTACGCCCGCGCCGTCAACGACGTGCTGACGCGCCAGGTGCGCCTGGCGTTCCTCGTCGAGCAGGAGGCGGACCCGTCGAACCGCGTCGAGCTGTCGGACACGTGGACCGACAACCTCGGCATCCCCCGGCCGCGCATCACCTGGGGGGTGTCCGACTACGTGCGGGCGGGCTTCGCGTCGGCGCGCGGGGCGGCGGCCCGCGCGTGGGCCCGCCTGGAGGCGGCCGAGCACACCGTGACCCGCGACGAGGCGCCCAACGCGTTCCGCCACGACGGCCGGACCTACAACTACCAGGGCGCGGGGCACCTGTGCGGGACCCACGTCATGGGGTCGGCCCCGGGCCGCTCGGTGGTGAACGACCGGCAGCGGACGTGGGACCACCCCAACCTCTACCTCGCCGGCTGCGGCTCGATGCCCAGCGTCGGCACCCAGAACCCGACCCTGACGATGCTGGCGGTCTCGTGCCGCACGGTGGACGACGTCCTGGGCCGGCTGGGGTAGCGGACCCGGGACCGGCGCCGCCCGAGCGCGCGCGGCGGAGCCGACGTCCTACGGCGAAGGCGACTGCTGACGGGGTGCCGGCACGGCCGGCCTGACGGCGATCTCGACGGCTCGAAGCCGATCGTCGATGCGGCGCAGGTCGGTGCGAAGCTCGGCTATCCGGCGGGTGACGTCGGCGCGCAGATCGTCGATGCGGCGGTTCATGTCGTCCAGGCGGCTCTCCAGCCCATCGGACTTCATCCAGAGCAGGCCGGCGACCGTCAGGACGGTCGCGATGACCCACCTCGCGTCATGGCCGGGCAGCCACGCCGAGACCGAGCTCGCGTTCGCCGACATGGGTTCAATATAGCACGGAGCCGGCGGGGCGAGCGACGGCCGCCAACTCGGCCGGCCCGGGTCGTTCCGGTCTCCCTGTGCAACAAGGCCCATAATGGAGACGCTCGGAGGGCGAACCGAACGGGCCAATCCGAGACAGCGCGGCCGGGCCGCAGACGCTGCGGGCACCGTGGTCGGCGCCCGCGGCGGCGCCGGCCTGACCGGGGAGGCGGACAAGCACCGTGCGCATCGACGACGTCATCAACGGGGCGCTGCAGCCGCTGGCCGAGGCGGTGGCGGGGTTCATCTTCTTCACGGTGCCGGTGCCGGGGGCCGACTTCCCCCTGATCGTGGCGTGGCTCGTCGGCGGGGGGCTCTTCTTCACCGTCTACCTCGGGTTCATCAACGTCCGCGGGTTCGGCCACGCGGTGCGGGTCATCACCGGGCGGCTCGCCGACCCCGACGACCCCGGCGAGATATCGCAGTTCCAGGCCCTGACCACCGCGGTGTCGGGCACGGTGGGCATCGGCAACATCGCGGGGGTGGCGGTGGCCATCTCGACCGGCGGCCCCGGGGCCACGTTCTGGCTCGTCGCGGCCGGCGTGCTCGGCATGTCGACGAAGTTCGCGGAGTGCACCCTCGGGGTGCTCTACCGGCGGACGGCGCCCGACGGCGCGGTGTCGGGCGGCCCCATGCACTATCTCGAGCGGGGGCTGGGCGATCGGGGCCTGCCCCGGCTGGGCCGGGCCCTGGGCACCTTCTACGCCTGCACCATGGTGGTCGGCTGCCTGGGCATCGGCAACATGTTCCAGTCGAACCAGGCGACGGCGATGTTCGTCGACCTGACCGGGGGCGCGGCGAGCCCCTTCGCGGGGGCGACCTGGCTCGTGGGCCTGGCCCTGGCGGGGCTGGTGGCGGTGGTCATCATCGGGGGCATCCGCTCGATCGCCAACACCACGGTGCGGCTGGTGCCGGGCATGGCCCTGCTCTACGTGGCCCTCGCCCTGCTCGTCCTGCTGCTGCAGGCCGACCGGCTGCCGGGCGCGGTGGCGGCCATCTGGCGGGGGGCGTTCGCGCCCGAGGGAGTGGCCGGGGGCATGCTCGGGGCCCTGGTCATCGGGTTCCGGCGCGCCGCCTTCTCGAACGAGGCGGGGCTCGGCAGCGCCGCCATCGCCCACGCCACCGCCCGCACCCCGAGGCCGGTCAGCGAGGGGTTCGTGGGCCTCCTCGAGCCGTTCATCGACACCGTGGTCATCTGCACGATGACCGCGCTGGTCATCATCACCACCGTCTACGACCCCGCCCTCGCCGCCGCCGGCGTCAACGGCATCGAGCTGACCACCCGGGCGTTCGCGTCGGTGCTGCCGTGGTCGCCGGTGCCGCTGGCGGTGGCCGCGATGCTCTTCGCCTACTCGACGATGATCGCCTGGGCCTACTACGGCCTCAAGGCGTTCACGTACCTCGCCGGCGACGGGCGGAGGCAGGACCTCGGGTTCAAGGTGTTCTTCTGCCTCTTCGTCGTGGCCGGGGCCAGCCTCGACCTCGGCGCCCTCGTCGACCTGTCGGACGCGCTGGTGTTCGTCGTCGCGCTGCCCAACCTGCTCGGCCTCTACGTGATGGCCCCCGTCGTCAAGCGCGAGCTGGCCGCCTACCGGCCGTTCCACGAGGGTACGTGAGGGGCTCCGCGGGACGTGCAGCGTCAGCGCCCGATCCCCTCCAGGACGCCCAGGTCGAGCAGGGCTCCCTGCAGGCCGACCTCGAACTCCTGAAACGACTTCGAGCGTCCCAGGGCATCGATAGACTGGCGCTGGGCGATGGCGGGCAGAAGCGTATCGCCGCGAGACCTTCGGGTGCCTCGCGCTGTACGCACCGCCGTGTCCAGGCATGTCTTGGGGTTCGGATGGTCCTCGGCCTGCTCCACATCAGCCGGCAGACCGAGCTCCGACGGCGTGCCTCGATAGCCGAGCGTATCGAGCACCGCCTGCGGGTCGGCCAGCGCCCACGACTCGGTCATGGACGCGGGCCGCAGGAGCACGCACCGCTCCGAACGCAACTCGAACAACTCATGCATCTTCTCGCAGTAGGCGCGGCTTCGATAGACGACCTTTTCGCGTTGACCTCTTCCGCCCGTGTCCGCGTGCACGAAGACGATGTGGAACGACTCCCGGTGGCCACACGCTTCGGCAGCGACTCCGTCCACCGTGCGGCCTCTCCTGCCGAGACGCACGGCGGGTCGCTCGGGGACGTCCACGGTCACCCTGCCGACCTTCAGCACAATCGACTCGATGACGCGCGGAGCAGAGCTTCGAAGTACGAGTAATCGGAAGGCCCTCGCAGAACAAGGCGTACGCCAGATACATGTCACGCGGTCTCGACGTGGCGGCGGAGGAGTGCCTCGACCTCGGAACGGGTGAGCCCGTTCTCAGGGTCGGCGGATATCCCGGCTCTCATCCGCGTTCGGGATGTTCGCGATCGGGTTTCCGGCGTGAGGGTCGATATGACGTCCGACGCGACGACCTCGTGGTCCTCCAGCGCGGACATGACGACCGGAGAATGCGTATTCACCAGGATCTGAAAACAGGCTTGCGCTTCCGGCGATTCGGCGCAGTCTGCCGCATTCCGGATCAGCCCCATCAGCGCGGGGATCCGCGCCTCGTGAACACCGTTCTCCGGTTCCTCCCAGCAGAGGACGCCCCCATGCCGCGGGTCGTTCAGGACGGTCACCAGGGCGAGGAGGCGAAGCGTGCCGTCAGAGATCACGCGCGAGCTGAACGACTGGGAGTCGCGCAGCCTGAGGGCGAACGAGTACTCCGACTCTCCGGGGTCGTCGCGAACGTCCAGGTCGGCGACCGACGGAATGAGCGATGACAAGTCGGCGACGACATCCGACAGGAATCCCCTGGGCCGCTTTTCGGTCCTCGTCTCCTCCATGAGCCTGGCGAGCACGGTGGCGAGATTCGAGGCATCGGGCAGCAGCCGGCGCGGGGCCAGCCGGTCCGTCGCACGCCGGGAAGCCTGCGGATCGATTTGCAGGAACTGGACCGAGGTCAAGAGCGTGCGGAGCGCATACAGATGCGGGAACTCGGCGGTCGTCACCGTGGACAACCCCGTGCGAGATGCGTCCTTGGCCGACAACGCCAGAGGACGTCCCCTCTTGCCGGGCCCGTCCTGACGAATCTCGATGACGCCCGACTCCTTGCCGGAGCCGGAATGCGTAGTCATGAACGGCTTGTATTGCTTGGCGTACTTCACCGATCCGGACTTCCAGGCCGTCGAACGACGCTCTTCCGTCGACCGTATCGGCGAGCATTCCTCGCGCTGCACGTACACCCCTTCGATGCGCCGATCCGCGCCCGTCCGCACGGCGATCTCCAACTCGTAGCGAACGCGTTGCGTCCGCAGGTCGAAGGACTTCCCGAACGGATCCACGCCGCGGGGCTCAAGCAGCACTTCGACCGCGAAAGCCATTCGGTCGGCGCGCCCGGCGGACGTGCGGCGGAACAACTCCTCCGGTCGTCCCCGCAATTCCAGCATCGCCTCGCGGATGTCCGTCTGGGCCAGGCGCGAGACGAACTTGATGGCGTCGAACAGGTTCGACTTGCCGGACGCGTTCGGCCCCACGACCGCCGTGAACGGGCGCAAGTCGAGCGCAAACCGGTCGAAAGTCTTGAACCCGTCGATCTCGATTCGCGTGATCACGACTCTGGCCCATTCCGGCCGACAACGGCATCGCCTGCCGAGGCGTATTCCTCGACCCTGGCTCGACCCGCGACGCCCGCGTTCAGCTTCATGACTGATCCTAACCCGCTCGGCCCCCGCCTGATGGCGGCTTCGGTGGACGGCGAGGGCGCGGCCGCCGCCCACGAGCGACCCTGAACAGCGGGCGGCGGGCCTCTCCCGGCCGCATGGCTCCGGTGCGTCGGGGAAGGCGCCGCGCGCGCCGGCGGGCCCGCCGTCACGCGCGCAGGTCGACGAGGCCGCGGCCGACCATCTCGCCCGCGAGGATGCGGTCGATGGCGACCGAGAGGCTGTCGAGGGTCAGGGGGCAGGCGATGGTCTCGAGCCGGTCGAGCTTCCACGGGCCGGCCAGCTTCCCCCAGATCTCGGCCTTGCGCATCACGGGCAGCTCGACCGAGTCGATGCCGAGCAGGTTGACCCCGCGCAGGATGAACGGGAAGACGGTGGCGGGGATGTCCGGCGAGGCGACGAGGCCGCAGGCGGCGAGGCTCGCCCCGTAGCGGAGGGCCTTGACCGCGTTGAAGAGGACGGGGCCGCCGAGGGTGTCGACGACGCCCCCCCACCGCGCCTTCAGCAGCGCCCGCTTCGACCCCTTCATCAGCTCCTGGCGCCAGATGACGTCGTGGGCGCCGAGGTCGACGAGGTACTGGAAGGACGACACCTTGCCGCTGGCGGCGTGCACCTCGTAGCCGAGGCGGGCGAGCAGGGCCACGGCCACCGAGCCCACCCCGCCGGTGGCCCCCGTCACCAGCACGGGGCCGCCGTCGGGCCGCATGCCCGCCGCCTCGAGGCGGTCGACGGCGAGGGCCGCGGTGAACCCCGCGGTGCCGAGAATCATGGCCGACCGCGCGTCGAGGCCGTCGGGCATCGCCACCGCCCAGCCCGCCGGCACCCGGATGCGCTGGCCGAAGCCGCCCGGCGTGTTCATGCCGAGGTCGAACCCGATGACGACGACCGCGTCGCCCGGCGAGAACTGGTTCGACGACGACGCGACCACCGTCCCCGCCGCGTCGATGCCCGGCGTGTGCGGGTACTTGCGGGTGACGCCGGGGTTGCCGATGGCCGACAGGGCGTCCTTGTAGTTGAGCGAGGAGTACTCGACGTCGACGAGGAGATCGCCGGCCGGGAGGTCGGCGGTGTCGCGCTCGACCACGTGCCGCTCGAACTTCCGCTCGCCGGTCTTGTCGACCCGTAGCGCCCGAAACGCCGTCATCCGCAGCTCTCGTCGCGGCGATCGGCGCCCGGGAGACCGTCGAGGGCGCCGCGGCCGGTGGCGCCTGCCCGAGCCCCATCCCGCCGCCGCCACGTTCAGGTATACCCCAATCGCGCTCCAGGGCCAAGCCGCCCCCTCCCGCCGCCGGCCCGGGGTCAGTCCGCCGGCCCGCACGCGTCCGGCCAGCCCTGGCCGCAGGCGCGCGCCCGGAGGCCGGCGGGCGTGCGGTCGGCGACCGGCCCCTTGCTGCCGCGGAGGACGACGGGCCAGTCGCCGAGGCCGGGCGGGGCGCGCTCGAAGGGGCCGGGGGCGCCGGCCGGACGGCGCAGGTTCCGGCAGGCGGGCTCGAAGCCGAGGGCGCAGCCCCGCTCGAACCACGCGGCCCCGCCGGGCGGGAGGCCCGCGCCGCCGGCCGGACGCGCCTCGGGCCGGGTCTCGAGGAGGACGCCGGTCTCGTTGCACGCCCAGCCCGAGCCGGCGGCGCAGTGGCCCGACTGCCGGGCCCCGAGGTAGCGGCAGGCGCCGGGGCGGTCCTCGGCGCAGGCCCGCTGCCAGAACGGGAGCCACTGGCCGGGATGGCGGTCGCCGGCGCCGCCGGTGGCGCTCATGACCGCGAACACCGCGGCCCACGCCGCCATGTACGCCAGGTGCCGTCGGCGGGGCGCGGCGGCGCCGGGGAGGTCGCGGCGAGCCCCCCCGGCGGCCTCGCCCCCGGCCCCCGGCACCGGCGCCCCTCCCGGCTCCGCCCGCCCCGCCGACCCCGCCGCGGGCCGGCGCCACGCCACGCCGGCGGCCCCCATCCCCGCCGGACCGGGCCGGCGGAGGAGGCCCGGCCGCGCCAGCCGGTCGAGCAGGACCACCGACAGGTTCAGCAGCGGCACCGGCAGCAGCTTGTCGTAGAAGGTGGGGACGCCGGCGCGGGCGAGCAGGGCGTAGCCGGCCACCACCCCCGCCCCGTAGAGCACGCCGAACAGCAGCCGCCCCGCCTCGGTGCGGGGGGCGGTGGAGGGGTCGGTGAACAGGAGGTGCATGCCGAGGAAGACGGCGATGGGGACGTACGCGTCGTAGAAGTAGTAGACGCCGGTGGCCGTGAACCAGGCGACGCCGAAGAGCCACGTGACGGCGACGGCGGCGAGGGTCATCGACGTGACCCCGAAGAGGTACTGGCCGGGGAGGGCGACGAGGAAGATCCACAGGTACATGTGGGGCGGGAAGAACTGCGAGACGGCGATGTCCTGCCCCCGGGTCAGGTCGCTCGTCCCGGTGGCGGCGAGGGCCGCCGCGAAGACGGCGAGGGCGAACGCGGCGGGGTTGAAGACGTGGACCCGGCGCCCGTCGCGCTCCCACCGGATGAGGGCCTTGGCCGCGAAGGCGAAGGCCACCAGCGCGAGCTGGAGGTGGAACCAGCCGTCGGCGAACCACAGGAACAGGTTGATGCTGAAGACGACGGGGACAGGGCCGAAGCCGAGCCGGCCGGCCTCGCCCCGCGACCACGCGAGGAGGAGGTCGAAGGCGTAGGCGAAGAGCAACTGGGCGGCGACGAGGACGGCCGCCTCGCGGACGGGGGGCCAGTGCCAGCCCCAGTAGAGGAAGACCGACGCCTGGGCGCAGGCCTGAACGTAGTGCTGGGGCCGCGGGTCGATCTCGAGGGTCAGGCGCCGCCCGCGCGCCCGCGCCCACAGGCAGAGCCCGGCCCCCCACGCCGCGAGCAGGGACGCGGCGCCGACCAGGGAAGCGGCGACGACCGGGTGCCGGCCGGCCCCGGCGGGGACGCATGCCGCGAGGCCGAACGCGAAGCCGAGGACGATCGCGCAGCCGCCGGCGGGCGAGAGCGAGAGGGACCGGCCCGGAATCGCTTCACCTCCCTGGCCCGGAGAGGAGAATCGTCGCCGGCGGCTCCGATTGCCCCGATTGCCGTTGATTTGCCGCGAAACTCGAACCACTCAAAACCCTCAAAAACCCAAACCCAATGGTCAACAGTGTAAGCTTGAGTGTAAGCTTGCAGTGGAGGATGAAGTCACGATGCTTCGAACGATTCGATTGGGTTGGTCGATCCTCTTTGCCGTCGCCGCACTGGCCGGGCCGGCGGCGGCCATGCAGGGTCAGGACGCTCCCCTGACGGCGGAGGAATACGCCGAGCTGGGCCGGTCGCTCGGCATGTCGCAGGAGGATATCGACGCGCTCGACCTGTCGCCGGCCGAGTTGCGCGACCTGCTCGACCGGTTCACGGAGGAGGTGACGGTGGGCAGCCGCGCCCAGCCGCGGTCGGCGACCGAGTCGGCGGTGCCCGTCGACGTCATCCCGACCAGCGAGTTCCTCAGCCAGGGCGCGACCGACCTGACCAACCAGTTGCGGACCGTCGTCCCCTCGTTCAACGTCGCCACCCAGCCCATCAGCGACGCCGCGACCATCGTCCGGCCCGTCAACCTGCGCAACCTCGCCCCCGACCACACCCTGATCCTCGTGAACGGCAAGCGCCGCCACCGCGCCGCGGTCATCACCTGGCTCGGCAACGGCGTCGCGGACGGCTCGCAGGGCCCGGACATCTCGGTCATCCCCGCCATCGCCCTGCGGCAGGTCGAGGTGCTGCGGGACGGGGCCTCGGCGCAGTACGGCTCGGACGCCATCGCCGGGGTCATGAACTTCCAGTTGAAGGACGCCGCCTCGGGGGGCAGCATGGAGTTCCGCACCGGCTTCCACGGCGATGCGAACGTCGGCCAGTCACCGCCCGGACACCCCGACCTGCGGCCCGGCATCTGGGACTACGCGGGCAGCCGCGCCCCGTCCTACACCTTCGCCGGCAACGTCGGGCTGCCCCTCGGCGGGACCGGCTTCGCGAACCTCAGCCTGGAGTACGGCGGAGCGGCGCCGACCAGCCGCAGCGAGCAGCGCAACGATGCGCTGAGAATCATCGGCGGCGGCAACGCGGACGTTCGCGATCCGGCGCAGATCTGGGGCTCGCCGCTGACCGAGGACGATCTCAAGCTGTTCGGCAACTTCGGCCACCTGTTCGACAACGGGCTGCAGTGGTACGCCCACACCAACTACGCCCGCAGGAAGGTCACCGGCGGCTTCTACTTCCGGAACCCGCACAACCGCGGCGGGGTCTTCGGGTACTACGACGAACTCGGAGGCGTTCCGAACAGCTTCGACGCCGGCATCGATCAGCGATATCTGCTGGTCGGCGACCGGGCCTGGGCCGCGACCGGCGTCGAGGGCGCCGGGAACTGCCCCAGAGTCCGCGTTGCCGACGACTCGTCCTCGTTCGACCAGGCGGCCTACCAGCAGGTCCTCGCCAACCCGAACTGTTTCACCCTCTACGAGCGGTTCCCCGGCGGCTTCACGCCGAACTTCGGCGGCAACCTGCTGGACTACTCGGTGGTCACGGGCCTGCGGGGGCTGACCGCGACCGGCCTGGTGTGGGACGCCAGCGTCAACGCGGGCTCGAACGACGTCGACCAGTTCATCTTCAACACCGTGAACGCCTCGCTGGGGTACGACACCCCGACCTCGTTCAGCCCGGGCGCCTACCGGCAGGACGACATCAGCGCCAACTTCGACCTCTCCTACGCCGTCAACGACATGATCAACCTCGCCGGCGGCACGGAGTGGCGCAGAGAGAAGTTCACCATCCGGGCCGGCGACCGCCCGTCGTGGGAAATCGGCGACTATGCCGCCCAGGGCTTCAGTTCGGGCTCGAACGGCTTCAACGGCTACCGGGAGGACGTCACCGCGGGCGCCTGGGACCGCAACAACGTCGCCCTCTACGGCGACCTCGAGGTGCAGGATCCCGACGCCCGGTGGAACCTCGGCAGCGCGGTGCGGATCGAACGCTTCGACCTGTTCGGCACCACGATGAACAGCAAGCTCTCGGGCCGCTACGGGTTCACCGACGTCTTCTCGCTGCGGGCGGCGGTGAGCAGCGGGTTCAGGGCGCCGACCCCCGGCCAGCAGAACGCGTTCAACGTCTCGACCGTCTTCGACTACGAACTCGGCGACCTGGTCAACGACGGCACGGTGCCGTCGATCTCGCCTGCCGCCATGCTCAAGGGCGGCCGGGCGCTGCAACCCGAGACATCGATCAACTACTCGGTCGGGGCGGTGGCGGACACCGGTCCGTTCACCTTCACCGTCGACTACTTCCGCATCGACGTCGCCGACCGCATCGCCCTGACCGAGCGGTTCCAACTGACCGAGGAGGAGATCGTCTCGCTCGAGCAGTCGGGGTTCGTCGAGGCGCGCAACCTGGCCCAGTTCCGGTTCTTCGCCAACGACTTCTCGACCCGGACGCAGGGCATCGACGTCATCACGACCTGGACCCCGCCGGCGCTCGGGGGCAGCGACACCTTCAGCTTCGTCTACAACCACACCAGCACCGACGTCACCACGCCGGTCTCGGACACCATCGACGCCCGGCGCGTAGCCGCGCTCGAGTGGGGCCTGCCGGAGAATCGCTGGAACCTGCTCTACAACCACCTCGGCAACGTCAACTTCCTGGCCCGGCTGAGCTACTACGGCGCGTACTGGGACCGCGAGGACGCCTCGAACAACCTCGGATTGGCGCAGGCGGTGCTGTATCCCCTCTACACGGGCAAGCCGCTGCTCGATCTCGAGGTCGGCTTCCCGTTCACCAACGCGGCCACCCTCTCGGTCGGCGCCCAGAACGTACTGAACACCCACCCGGACGAGAACGAAGGGGCCGCCAGCGGCGTCGGCAACCTCTACGGGCAGTTCTCGCCGTTCGGCTTCAACGGCGCCTACTACTACGCCCGCATCAACTACGACTGGGGCAACTGACGCCGCTGACGCCGTGGAACGGCGCGGATTCCCTGGACAGAAACAGAGGCGGCGGGGCCGGTTCCCGAGCCGGCCCCGCCACTTGCCGGCAAAACCCGTCCAGCGATACACTGTCGACATGGGCCGCGCGGACCGCATCACGATTCTGCTGTCGGTGGCGGCTCTCTGCGTCACCATCATCGGCACGTCGTGCTCGACGAACGCGCGCATCGACGACCTCGGCGCCCGCATGGGCGAGATGAACGCGAGCCTGAGCACCCGCATCGACGACCTGAGTGCGAGCCTGAACGCCCGCATCGACGATCTGAGCGCGAGGCTGAACGCCCGCATCGACGATCTGAGCGCGAGCCTGAACGCCCGCATCGACGATCTGAGCGCGAGCCTGAACGCCCGCATCGACGCGTTGGACCGGGACCTCCGCGAGCTGCGCGCCATCGTCATCGACACCGCCAAGGTCGCTGCCCCCCCCGCGGACTGACCGCGCCCGCGGAGATCGAGTCCGCCCCTTCATCCCTCCGGCGACCGCGGCCGACGCCGCCACCGTGCACACGGACGCGGAGGACGCGCGCGAAGACCGGATCACTGCCGTCTCGCGCCGTCGATCCGGAGCCGGACGAGACGGGCTACCATACGCAAAATCATTGAGCGGCGAAAATGCCCACGCGACGGTAGTAGCCGTTCTCGCCATGGGGGTGGGGCTGGCCCTCGCGCCGGACGCGGACGGCGCCCGGACCGCGGCCGTCGAGGGCGCGGTGCGCGACGCCACGGGTCTCGCCCTGCCGGTGGTGACGGTGGAGGCGCGGCCGGCCGACGGCGGCGAGGCGCGGACGGCGGTGACCGGGGCTGACGGGCGGTTCGCGATCGCGGGGCTGCCGCCGGGCGCGTACGACGTGACGTTCACCCTGCCCGGCTTCCGCACCGTCGTGCGCGAGGGGGTGGCGGCCCTCGGTGCCTGGAGCCTGCTCGGCCGCGTGAGCTGGTACGACGAGTGGTTCGACGCGCGCGACCTCCACCTCTACCACGGCGACGCCGTCGTCGACCTCGAGGCCTCCTATCCGATCACCGCGTCCACCACCCTGACCATCGGCGGCCGCAACGCCTTCGGCAACGACCCCGAGGAGAAACCCATCGCCCGCGAGAAGGGCAACCGCTTCAGCGCCCAAACGCCGTTCGGCTACAACGGGGCGTTCTACTACCTGCGGCTGAGCTACGGCTGGGCGTCGGGAGGTTGAGGGGGTCGGTGCTCGCGCGACCCTGAGGTCGCATTCTACGTCGCCGGTGCGAAACTTCCACGTCGCAAGCGCGGGTCGGCGCCGCGGAGCGGCGTCCCGACGGCGGTGCGCCGCCAGACTCAATCGTCGAACGGATGGACGACCGGCAGACCGGGCACCGACACGAAACGACGATCGGCCGTCCACAACTGCGTGGCGCCCCCTTCGAACGCCGTCAGGGCTATCTGGAGATCGAAGATGCGCGGGCCGGCGACGGACAGGTCGACCGCCATCCGGGCCAGCCGCGCCGCGAATCCGGCCCCCGGCGTCCAGATCTCGGCCCCGGCCGCCGCGAGCGACGCCATGAAACGCCGCGCCTCATCCGGCGTGGACGACCGCCCCTGAGCCGCCGGATGGGTCACGACGCTCCAGAACTCTCCCACGACCGCGAGGCTGACGCCCCACCCGAGCGAAGACGCGGAGGCACGGGCAACGGCCCGACGCGCCGCCCGATGCTCGGCGACGCCCGACCGGTGGGCATAGACCAGCAGATTCGTGTCCAGGGCGATCATCGATGCCGGCGAATCCAGTCGCTCATCGACTCGCGATCATCCAGGTCGACATGGGGAGGCAGGCCGCCGTCGACCGTCACCCACCGGATGCCGGACCGCCGCCTCGACCGGCGGCCCGCCGACCCGCCCAACTCGTGGCGCAGACCGCGCTCGATCAGCGCACGCAGGGTCGAGCGCGTTTCCGCCGCCCGCTTCTTGGCGGCCACCAGCAGGTCGTCCGGCAGGTCGACGGTGGTCTTCATGTGGCTTTACAGGCTACCATATTCATGGGCCGGACGGCGCCGCGCCCGGGCGGAACGGGGGCGGCGAGGCTTCCCGCCGGGGCCGGCCGAGAGGCGGCGCCGCGCCCGGCCAGGGGCGTTCCACAGCGACGAGGACGGACGACATGCCGGTGCGGCAGGTGATCGACCGGGGCGGGGTGCCCGTCAGGGTCTTCACCGACGACGTCGACCGCCAGTCGATCGAGCAGCTCGCGGCGGTGTCGCGGCTGCCCGTGGTGGTGGGGCACGTGGCGGCGATGCCCGACGTGCACGTGGGCATCGGGGCGACCATCGGGTCGGTCATCCCCACCCGGCGGGCGCTGATCCCGGCCGCGGTGGGCGTCGACATCGGCTGCGGGATGGCCGCGGCCCGGCTGACCCTCGACGCGGCCCGGCTGCCCGACTCGCTGCGCGGGGTGCGCGAGGCGATAGAGGACGCGGTGCCGGTGGGGTTCGCGGCCCACAACGAGCCGGTGGCGGACCCCGGCGTGCTCAAGGAGCTGCGGCCGGGGCTCGAGCGCATCGTCGAGCGCCACCCGAAGGCCGGCTCGCTGGTGCGGGACGTGCGCGCGAAGTGGCCCCGGCAGCTCGGGACCCTCGGCGGCGGCAACCACTTCATCGAGGTGTGCCTGGACGAGGCGGAGCGGGTGTGGGTGATGCTGCACTCGGGCAGCCGCGGGACCGGCAACGCGCTGGGCCGCTACTTCATCCGGCTCGCGAAGCGCGACATGGAGCGGCACCTCGCGCGGCTGCCCGCGAAGGACCTCGCGTACCTGGAGGAGGGGTCGGATCACTTCGCCGACTACGTCGACGCGGTGCGGTGGGCCCAGCGCTACGCCCTCGAGAACCGGCGCCTGATGATGGCGCGCATCCTCGCCGCCCTCGGGACGCGGCTTCCGCCGTTCCGGGTGGACGGGACCGCGGTGGAGTGCCACCACAACTACGTGGCCGAGGAGCGTCACTTCGGCGAGGCGGTCTACGTGACCCGCAAGGGCGCGATACGCGCGGGGCGCGGCGAGCTGGGCATCGTCCCCGGCAGCATGGGGGCGCGCTCGTACATCGTGCGGGGGCGGGGGTCGAGGGACGCCCTCGACTCGTGCGCCCACGGGGCGGGGCGGCGGATGAGCCGGTCGCAGGCCAAGGCCGCCTACACGGTGGCCGACCTCGAGCGCCAGACGGCGGGGGTCGAGTGCCGGAAGGACCGCGGCGTCATCGACGAGATACCCGGCGCCTACAAGGACATCGACGCCGTCATCGCCAACTCGTCGGACCTCGTGGACGTGGTGCACACCCTGAAGCAGGTGGTGTGCGTGAAGGGGTGAGGACGCAAGGCTGCCTCGCCGTCGGCCGGCCTGGGCCCCGCGAGGTCAGGAAGAGCCGCCGGGCAGGGGATTCCGGCCCATGAGCGCGCCCACCACGGTGTGCAGCGTTCCCGCGAGCGCGTCGACCCGCCCTGTCAGCCGATCGACCCTTCCCGTCAGGTTGTCGACGCGGCCCGTCAGCCGGTCGACCTTGCCGTTGACGACCAGCACGCCGACCGCGCTGACGAGCGAGAGCAGCGCCGTCAGGACTTCCAGCGCCGACGCATCCATATTTGCCATCGTAAACGATCGCAGCCCCGCGTCGCAAACGCGCCCGGCGCCCGCCACCGGACCCCGCGCCGCCCTCGGCCGGCCGGGCGTGACGAGAGGCCCGGCGCCGCCGGTTGCGCGGGCCGCGGGCATGGGGGATGATCCGGGGCACGCGCCGACGAGGCGTCGGCCGCCACGGTAGCGGCGGAATGAAGGAGACAGGGCGATGCGAATGTGTTGTGGCTGGCGATGGACGCTGGCGTGCGTGGCCGGCGCGAGCCTGCTGCTGGCCGGACTCGCGTTCGGGCAGCCGGCGGAGCGTGAGTGGGAGCCGATTACCGAGGAGCGGCTGCTGAACCCCGAGGACGGCGACTGGCTGAGCTACCGGCGGACCTACGACGTGACCGGGTTCAGCCCGCTGGACCAGATAGACCGCGGCAACGTCGCCGACCTGCGCCTCGTGTGGGCGTGGTCGATGAGGGACAACAGCCGCTGGGTGCCGACGCCGATCGTGGCCAACGGGCTGATGTACGTGTCGGAGGGCAGCGGACGGGTGACCGCGTTCGACGTGGCGTCGGGCGACGTGGCGTGGGTGCACACGCGGAGCTACCCCGAGGACATCGAGCAGTCGCAGGCCCTGGGCCGGCACCGGGGGGTGTCGGTGCTGGGCGACACCGTCTACTGGGGGACGGCGGACGCGGCGCTGGTCGCCCTCGACGCACGGACCGGCGAGCAGCGCTGGGAGGTGAGCACCGGCGACTACTCGACCGGCCTCGGGCACAGCCATCCCGCCCTGATCGCGGACGGCAAGGTGGTGCTGGGCTTCGCCGGCGGCGACCGCAGCGGCCGCGGCCAGGTGGTGGCGCACGACGCCGAGACCGGCGAGCACCTGTGGACCACCTACACGGTGCCGCGGCCGGGCGAGCCGGGCTACGAGACGTGGACCGAGCGCGAGGTGCCGCCGCTGGGCGGCCTGACCTGGAACACCATCAGCTACGACCCCGAGCTGGGGCTCGCCTACCTCGGCACCGGGCAGCCGACGCCGTGGGCGTCGACCCTGCGCGGCCCCGGCGACGCCCTCTACACCAACTCGATCCTGGCGCTGGACATCGACACCGGCGAGATCGAGTGGCACTTCCAGGTGGTGCCGGCCGACAACTGGGACCTCGACGCCACCCACGAGAGCATGCTCGTCGACCTCGTCATCAACGGGGTCGAGCACAAGGCCCTGATCGAGACGAGCAAGATCGGCTGGGGGGTGGTGCTCGACCGCGAGACCGGCCGCTTCATCAACGCGTTCCGCACCGGCTACGACAACATCATCGAGGGGTGGACGGACAGCGGCAGCCCCATCTACAACCCGGCGCAGATCCCGACCCTGGACGACGTCGACTCGGACAAGATCTTCGAGGTCTGCCCCCACTTCCACGGCACCCGGAACCTGAACTCGCCGAGCTTCAGCCCCGAGACCGGGCTCTACTACAGCGGCATCAACAACAGTTGCATGGACGTCACGTTCGTCTCGGAGGAGTACGTGCCGGGCCGCGTCTACCGGGGCATGGGGAGCCGCACGAAGATGGTGCCGGGCTACGACTACATCGGCGAGTTCGTGGCGTTCAATCCGGTGACCGGCGAGCGGGCCTGGGAGTACCGCACGGAGAACGGCGCGGCGATGACCGCCTCGGCGCTGGCCACCGCCGGCGGCGTCGTCTTCGGGGGCACCGCCGACCGCCGCCTCTTCGCCCTCGACGCCGATACCGGCGAGCCGCTGTGGGAGACGCGGCTGAACGGCGACATCTCGGGGGCCCCGGTGACCTTCACCGTCGACGGGCGCCAGTACCTCGCGGTGGGGGCGGGCGGCCGCATCGGCCAGACCACCTCGTACGCGCGGTTCACCGGCATCACCCTGCCGCAGGGCAGCGGCGTGATGTGGGTGTTCGCGCTGCCGGAGTAGGTAGCCAGTGGGTTTCCGCTGGAATCCAGGTATGTGCTACGGAGCCGACCCCGACGCCGCTTGACCGAGGCCACGGTCCACCTCGGTCAAGAACGCGTTCGCCAGCCGCAGGATTTCGGTCGTGTGGCCGATCATCACGGCCTTGCCACGAGGACGGCGGTTCCGGTTCGTCTGGGCGAAGTCGACATCCATCTCGTGCACGATCTCGTTGCGCGCGCGGAAGATACGATCGAGCTGCCCCAGGTCGGTCGCGAGCGCGGCCGACGGGATGTCGAAGTACGACGCTGCTCGCAGTACCTGGTCCTTGGACTGCAGACTCTGCGAAATCAGGTCGCCGACAAGCGCGCGCACGAGCTCCTCCCTGGGGTCGCGGCTCGCGAGAACGGAAGAGAGAAAGCCGGGATCGAGCGTGTCTCGCCGCGCAAGCCGTTTCGAAACGAATGTCCGGAAATTCTCCTCGGCTCTCTCTGAACGATCGATCGTGAGCGACAGGGCGTCACGAACGAGCTGCTTGATCATCGAGTCGAGGCCGGCGCCCGCGAACACCAACATCGCTCGAAGCAGATCCTGTTCTTCATCTGTCGAAGTTCCCCGCGCCTTGCGAGTTCACCTCGTTGCCTCGAAGATGTCGAGAAAGGAAGAGGCCGCGTCGTGAGCGCTGCACAGGATCGCGAAGGCGTTCCGAACGGCATCGGCGGCCGGCGGGCCCGGGTAGTGCGGGAATCTACTCACGAACCTCGGATTCCGAGCAGATTGACGTCTTCGGCGCCGAGTGGGGGCAGATCGTTGCCGGCACCGCCGGGGTGGCCGGGGTAGCCGGGATAACCGGGGGAGCCGGGGTAGGCGGGGTAGCCACGGTATGGACGAGCGGCGAGACGGTACAAGCGCTTCTTCTTGACGATAGTGCCCAGGTACGCGCCGTTCCGGTCCGCAACGTCATCGTCGTTCCAGGGAAGCCAACCAATCCAGTTTCCGTCACGGTCGTAGACGTACTTCCCCTTTCGAAAAGCGATCCAACTGCCTCGTGAGTCGAACAGGTACCCGACCGCCATTCGTTCATCATATCGCAACATGACCCTCGCAGAACGGATATCCGAGGCGGGAGAACGGCTGGCGGCGGAGGGCATCGACCCGGGGGACGCCACGTTCGACGCCGAGGTGCTCGCACGTTGCGCGCTCGGCTGGGACCGTGCGACGTACCTGGCGCGGTGGCGCGAGCCGGCGCCGCCCGGCTTCGGGGACCGGTTCGAGGCGCTCGTGGCGCGCCGCCGCCGCCGCGAGCCGGTGGCCCGCATCACGGGTCGGCGAGAGTTCTGGGGGCTCGACTTCGAGATCGCCCCGGCCGTGCTGGTTCCACGGCCCGAGTCGGAGCTGCTGGTCGAGACGGCCCTGGCCCGGCTCGGCGACCGCGCCCCGCAGTGGGAGATCGCCGACGTCGGCACAGGGTCGGGCTGCCTGGCGATCGCCCTCGCCCGCGAGTTGCCCCGCGCCCGGGTGGCCGCGACCGACATCTGCTCGGAGGCGCTGGCGGTGGCGCGGCGAAACGCGGCGCGGCACTGCGCGGCGGACCGGGTTGCCTTCCACCACGCGGACCTGCTCGACGGCCTTCCGGGTCCGTTCGACCTCATCGTTTCGAACCCGCCCTACGTACCTGACGGGGTCATCGACGCCCTGGCCCCCGAGGTCCGACGCCACGAGCCGGCGGCGGCGCTGCGGGGCGGCCCCGACGGCCTCGACACGGTGCGACGGCTGGTGGCCGTGGCGGCGGACCGCCTGCGGCCGGGGGGGTGGCTGGTCATGGAGGTCGGGGCCGGCCAGAGCGGGAACACGGCAACCATCGCACAACCGGCGGGGCTGCAGGTGGTCGACGTTCACCCCGACCTGCAGGGCATTCCCCGCGCGGTGGTGATGCGGCCCGAGGGAGAACGCGGCGCGACGGGCGGATGATGGCGGAACGACCGGACCCGGCGTGACGCCCTGTCGGCCCCGTACAATTGAACGCCCGGTCGCCGATGGCGGCCGGATCCGACCGGATCACCGGGAGCCGACGACATGGTCGAAGACTGTCTCTTCTGCAAGATCGTGCGCGGGGAGATTCCCGCCAGGATCCTCTACCGGGACGACGAGGTGCTGGCGTTCGAGGACATCAACCCCCAGGCGCCGTTCCACGTGCTGGTCATCCCCTGCCGGCACATCTCGACCCTGAACGACGCGGAGGCCGGCGACGAGGGCCTGCTCGGCCGCCTCGTCCTCTGCGCGGCGCGCCTCGCCCGCGAGCACGGGCACGCCGCCGACGGCTACCGCACGGTGTTCAACTGCAACCGCGGGGCCGGCCAGACGGTGTTCCACATCCACCTGCACCTGCTCGCGGGCCGCAGCATGGACTGGCCGCCGGGGTAGGCGTCCACGCCGTGGACGCGCCGTGCGGCTCCAGGCAGGGTCCGTTGGGCGTCAATCGGAACCGGAGGGCTGACGGTCCTTGCGCTCGTGGATCTCGCCCCGATCGATCTTCACGCCGCCCAGCGAGACCCCTTCGTCCAACCGGGCCATCATCCGATCGTAGACGGCCACGCGCTCGGACGCCTTCGTCCGGTCGGCGGCGGGCGGCGTGAACTCGGCGACAGGCCGGCCCGGCTCGGAGGCAACCCGGGCCGAACTGCGTCTTGCGGTACCGGCAGCACCGGCGTGGTCCGACACCACGCTACTCCTGTTCGTCCTGGTCGGCGGGATCGGCGGCCGGCAGCATGATGCGTTCCAGGGTCTCAAGCCGTTGCTCGACCTTGCCGAGGGCAATCTCGACCGCTCGCACGCGATCGTCGAGGCGGCGGAAGTCCGTGCGAAGCTCGGCGATTTCGGCGCGAATGGCGGCGTTCTGCGCGCCCAGGCCGGCATTCTGGGCAAGGAGCAGGCCACCGATCACGACCAGCACCCCCCCCAAGGTGCCGATGATCCACTTCGCATCCTGGCCGGGCACCTTCGAATCATGGCATGCACCAGGCGCAAGCGCAAGCGGCGCCGCACGGCCGCCGGCCGCAGCCTGAACTGGCCCCCGGGCTGACGGCTGCCGCACAAGGTCGAGGGCAACCCGGGAGCCGGCCAGACCGTCTTCCACATCCCACCTGCACTGCTCGCCGGCCGCAGCCTGACTGGCCGGCCTGACGGCTGCCGCACGGGTCCGATGGCAACCCGGGAGCCGGCCAGACCGTCTTCCACGTCCACCTGCGCCGGCTCGCCGGCCGCAGCCTGAACTGGCCCTCGGCCTGACGGCCAGCGCACGGGTTCGACGGCAACCGCGGGCCGGTGTCCACGTCCGCGCGCACCGGCTCGCGGGCCGTAGCGCGAAACGGCCGCTGGCTGAGCACCCTTGTTCTCGGTGATCACCCGCCCGGGCCGCTGCCCGTCAGGGCGTCGTGAGCGGGGAAGCGGGCCGGGCGCGTGGGTGGGGTCGAGCGATGGGTGTTCGCGGCGCTGGGCGTGGAATCGGGCCCGACCGCGGGCGACGATCGCCGGACCGGCCGTCGGCCCGGCGATCGCCTGGGGGAAACGGCGCGGGCGACGCGCGACCGCGCCGCCCGCGACGGCTACTGGGAGCCCCAGCCGTACCCGAGCCGCACGTAGTAGTAGGCGCCGTTGAAGCCCCACGGCGTGTACTCGCTGTACCGCTCGCCGACGGACATCGCGCGCGCAGTCTCGTCCGGATAGGTGTCCAGCACGTTCTGGGCCCCCACCGCGACCGTCGTGCCGCCCCCGGCGTCGATGGCCACCTCGAGGTCGACGATGGGGCGGCCGTCGAAGAAGCCGTTGTCGACGCCCCCCGACGGCTCGAAGACGTCCGCGAACCCGCTGTCGTAGTCGTACCAACCGCCGAAGTAGTTGACCCGGCCGAGGACGCTGGCGCGCCCGATGCGCTGGGTGAGGCCGAAGTTCCAGCGGGTCCGCGGCAGCGCGTAGGCGTACTCCGCGAGCCGCCGGTCGCTGAGCAGCCCCTGCTGGTTGTCGGTCACCTCGGTGTCGGTGTAGTTGAAGACGGCGGTGATGACGGTGTTGCCCCGCAGGGCGATCGGCGCGAAGGTCGAGACGACGTCGATGCCCTGCGACGAGGTGTCGAACGCGTTGGTGAAGAAGCTGAAGGTCCGCAGGCTGTTGGCGGCGTCGACGCCCTCGGCCAGCAGGGCCGCGATCTGGGCCTCGGTGAGGGTGAAGTTGCTGGTAATCCCGATCCGATCCGACACGTCGATCCGGAAGTAGTCGGCCGAGAAGTTGAACTGCCCGGTGTCGAAGACCACGCCCGCGGTGTAGTTGACCGACTTCTCGGGCTCGAGCGGCATGCCGCCGGCGAGCACCGCCACAGGGGAGATCGACGGGATCGTGCCTCTGTTCACCAGGTCGCCGATCTCCGGATCGAACCGGGTCGAGATGTTGAACCCGTTCTGCTGGCCGGGGGTCGGCGCGCGGAACCCGGTGCTCACGCTCGCGCGGGCGAAGCCGACGCGGGCCGAGACCTTGCCGTTGGCGGTCGCACCGAAGTCTTCGAAGCGCTCGAGGCGGAGCGCCGACCCGAAAGCCCAGTCGGCGTCGACGTCGGCCACCTCGAGGTCGCCGTAGACCGCGACGTTGCTCCGGTTCCATTCTCCCGCGGCCAGCGGCCCGTAGCCGAAGAAGCCGTTCGAGCCGGCCGAGAACCTCTGCCCCCGGCCGTAGGGGCCGACCGTCCACGAATCGGGCTCGCCCTCGGTGGTGCGGTACTGCTCGTCGCGCCACTCCGCGCCGACCGCGAGGTTGACCCGGTCGGTGGCGGCGTACGAGACGTCGAAGTTGAGCGCGACCTCCTGCTGGCGGTTGCTCCCGAGGTCGAACGCAGTCGGGGTGTCGTAGCCGAGCGAGGCGTTGACGGTGTTCTGGATGAACAGGTCGGTCTGGTGGGCCCCGAGCGACGCGCTCGCGTCCCAGGTGAGGCCGCCGTCGGTGAAGCCGCGGAGGCCGCCGACCACCGACATGTCCTGCGCATCGCCGCCGAAGTTCGGCGTGAAGCCGCCCGGGAACCGCTCGTAGAGGGTGAAGCAGTTCGGGTCGGCGTTGACGTCGGCGAGAGCGGCGGCGTCGGGCACGTTGTCGACGATGGGAATGGTCGGGCACATCCCGGCCCCCGGCACCCCGGTGTCGGCCCACACGCGGTCGCCGACGAGTAGGGTCTTGCCGCTGTCGGCGCTGAAGACCCCGCTGCGCGTGTTCGGGTTGCGGAAGAAGAAGCCGCCGGTCACCTTCTTGCTGGCGTAGTTGGCGTGGCCGTAGAACTGCAGTCCGTTGTCGAACAGGTGGCCGAAGTTCCCGAAGAGCTTCAGGTCGTCGTCGATCTCGGGGCTGCCCCAGATCTGCGGCGTGTCGGACGTGACGTGCGTGTTGCCGGCCGCGATCAGGGCGATGGCGTCGCTGCGGGCGGCGCTGCGGTTGGTCGGGTTCGAGCTGCCGTACTCGAGGCTGAGGTTGGCGAAGCCGGTCTCGCCGAGGGGCAGGCCGGCGTTGGCGGCGACGTTGAACGCCTCGCCGTCGCCCTCGCCGAAGGCGCCGGTGTTCAGCTCGATGGCGCCGCCCGACGCGGCGTCCTTGAGCTGGAAGTTCATGACGCCGGCGATGGCGTCCGAGCCGTACTGCGCCGCCGCGCCGTCGCGCAGCACCTCGACCTGCCGGAGCGCAATCGCGGGGATCGCCGAAAGGTCCGGCCCCTGCGACCCGCCCGCCACGCCGTTGCCCCGGTGCCAGTCGATGATCGACGCCCGGTGGCGGCGCTTGCCGTTCACGAGGACCAGGGTGTGGTCGGGGGCCAGGTTGCGCAGCATCGCCGGCCGGACGACCGTCGAGGCGTCGCTGATCGGCTGGGTGTTGACGTTGAACGACGGCACGACGGTGCGAAGCTGGTCCTGCAGGTTGACGGCGCCCTGGCTGGTGATGTCCGAGGCCGTCAGCACGTCGACGGGGACCGGCGACTGCGCGACCGTCCGCGGCCGGGCGCGGGTGCCGACCACGACCGTCTCCTCGGTGTAGCCTTCCAGCAGGACCTGGATCTCCTCGTCGGACAGGTTCAGGGCCTCGACCTCCTCCACCGCCATCCCGAGGACGCGGCCCAGCTCCTCGATCTGCGCCTGTCGGTCTTCCTGACCGGCCGCGGCCGGCGCAACCGGCAGCCAGGTCAGGGCGAGCACCGCCGCGAGCGCAACGGCGCGCGCGGCGGTGCGGTGGTTCCGGTTCGTGCTCTCGTGCTTTCTCATGTGCCTCTCGGTTTCCTTCGCCGCCCTCGTCTCGTCCGGCGCCGTTCGCGGCGGGACGGACACGTCCCCCCGCGACCGCGCAGACTCCGGGTCCGAGCCCCGGAGCGCGCGTACCGGTGTATCAGCAAACGTTACAGTATCTCACACAAATCGGCGCGAGCCCGGCAGTCCTCGCCTGCAGCGTCGATTGCCGCCCAGCCCGGTTGTGCAGGAGCCCTCGTGGATTCGCGCGGGGTCCTGGGTCGGCCGGCGCCGAACCGCCGGTCTCTTACCCCAGGGACACGCTGGAATACGTCCGTGGAAAACCGCAGAAGTTCCCGGTACCGCCATCGGTCGCCCAAGTCGAACCGGAGCCGCGCCGGCGGCGCACCCCGTCGGTACCTCCCTCCGGGAAGGCGTCACCGGGAACGGCGGTTCGGCGGTCCGCAGCCGCGGGAGGGCCCCGCCCATGCACTACAATGGGCGGATTACCGATGGCCGACTGGAAGCATACCCTCAACCTGCCCCGGACCGCGTTTCCGATGCGCGCCAACCTCCAGAAGACGGAGCCGGCGGTGATCGCGCGCTGGAACGAGATGGGGCTGTACGAGCGAATCCGCGAGCACCGCGCGGGGGCGCCGCGGTTCGTGCTGCACGACGGCCCTCCCTACGCCAACGGGAAGATCCACATCGGGCACGTGCTGAACAAGGTGCTGAAGGACGTCATCGTGCGGTCGCGGACCATGGCCGGGTTCGACGCACCGTACGTGCCGGGCTGGGACTGCCACGGGCTGCCCATCGAGCTGAAGGTGGACCAGGAGCTGGGCGGGAAGAAGCGGCACATGAGCGTGGCCGACTTCCGCCGCGCCTGTCGCCGCTACGCCCAGAAGTTCGTCGAGCGGCAGTCGGCCGACTTCCAGCGCCTCGGGGTGTCGGGAGACTGGGAGCGGCCGTACCGGACGATGACGCCGGACTACCAGGCGGCGATCGTGCGGGCCCTCGGCCGGTTCGTCGAGCAGGGGGTGGTGTACAAGGGCAAGAAGCCGGTGCACTGGTGCCTGCACTGCCGCACCGCGCTGGCCGAGGCGGAGGTGGAGTACGAGGACCACCGATCGCCGTCGATCCACGTCGAGTTTCCGATGCGGGCGGCGTCGGCGGCGGCGCTCGCGGAGAAGATCCCGGCCCTGGCCGGCCGGCCGGTATCCGTGCTCATCTGGACTACCACGCCCTGGACCATCCCGTCGAACCTCGCGGTGGCGTTCCACCCCGGCCTCGATTACGGGGTCTACGCGGTCGGCGACGGCGGCGGCGCCGGGGCCGACGACGGAGCCGCAGCCGGGGCCGACGGCAGAGCCGCAGCCGAGGCCGACGGCGGAGCCGCCGGGGCCGACGGCGGAGCCGCAGCCGGGGCCGACGGCGGAGCCGCAGCCGGGGCCGACGGCGGAGCCGCAGCCGGGGACGGCGCCGTGGTGATCATCGCCGAGGAGCGCCGGGACGCCACCGCCGCCGCCATCGGGCGCGACTTCGGCCCGCCCGTGGCCACCCTGAAGGGCCGCGACCTCGAGGGAGCGACGTTCCGCCACCCCCTCTACGACCGCGACTCGGTGGGGGTGCTCGCCGACTACGTTACCCTCGAGCAGGGCACCGGGGCCGTGCACACCGCGCCGGGGCACGGCGCCGACGACTACGCCACCGGGGTCCGCTACGGGCTCGACATCTACGCCCCGATCGGACCGTCGGGCCGCTTCGACGACGACGTCGGGGTGGTCGGCGGCGAGAAGGTCTTCGACGCCAACCCCAAGGTCGAGGCGGCCCTCGAGGAGGCGGGTCGGCTGTGGCACCGCGACACCGTGGACCACACCTATCCGCACTGCTGGCGCTGCCACCACCCGGTGATCTTCCTCGCCACCTGGCAATGGTTCATCGCCATGGACACCGACGGGCTGCGGGAACGGGCCCTCGCCGCCATCCGCGAGGTGGAGTGGTTCCCGGGATGGGGCGAGGAGCGCATCCGCGGCATGCTCGCGAACCGGCCCGACTGGTGCATCTCGCGCCAGCGGTCGTGGGGGGTGCCGATTCCCGCCGTCTACTGCACGGCGTGCCGCGAGGCGGTGCTGACGACGGCGCTGACGGACCGGGCCGCCGCCGTGTTCGCCGAGCACGGGGCCGACGCGTGGTACGAGCGGGACGCCGGCGAGTTCGTGCCCCCCGACCTGCGGTGCACGAAGTGCGGGGGGGCCGAGTTCGAGCGCGAGCGCGACATCCTCGACGTGTGGTTCGACTCGGGGTCGAGCCACCTGGGGGTGCTCTGCGACCATCCCGAGCTCGGGTGGCCGTACACCGTGTACCTCGAGGGCAGCGACCAGTACCGGGGCTGGTTCCACAGCTCGCTGCTCGTGGCCCTCGGCACCCGCGGCGCCGCCCCCTACCGGCAGGTGATCACCCACGGCTTCGTCGTCGACGAGACCGGCCGCAAGATGTCGAAGTCGATCGGCAACACCGTCGAGCCCCAGACCATCATCCGGCAGAGCGGGGCCGAGATACTGCGGCTGTGGGTGGCGATGGTCGACTACCGCGAGGAGGTGCGGATAGGCCCCCACATCCTCGACCGCATCGTCGAGGCGTACCGCAAGATCCGCAACACGCTGCGGATTCTCGCCGGCAACCTCTACGACTTCGACCCCGCGGCGGACGCGGTGCCGCGGAGCGAGCTGCTCGACGTCGACCGCTACGCGCTGGCCCGCTACGGGGAGGTCGCGTCGCGGGTGCTGCGCGCCTACGAGCGCTACGAGCTGCAGACGGTGGTGCACACCGTGAACAACTACCTGACGGTGGACATCAGCGCGTTCTACGTGGACATCTCCAAGGACCGGCTCTACACGCTCGGTCCCCGGGCCCACGGCCGCCGGTCGGCCCAGACCGCGCTGCACGTCATCGCCGAGGGCGTCACCCGGCTGCTCGCGCCGATACTCCCGGTGACCTGCGACGAGCTGTGGCGCCACCTGCCGGGAACCGATGCCGAGAGCGTGCACCTCGCCGACTTCCCCGCCGACCCGGGGTCGCTCGTCGACCGCGACCTCGTCGCGCGGTGGGGCCGCCTGCTCGGCCTGCGCGACGCGGTGAACGGCGAGCTGGAGAAGCTGCGGCAGGCCAAGGGGGTGGGCACGTCGCTCGAGGCGGCGGTGACCCTGACCGCGGACGGCGGGCTCGCCGACCTGCTCGAGGCGCACCGCGACGACCTCGCGACGCTGTTCATCACGTCGGAGGTGACGCTGCGCAACGGCGCCGCCGGCGGCGGGGACGGGGCGGCGGTGCACCGGGACGGGGACGGCGGCGCCCGCATCGAGGTCGGCCGCGCCGCCGGCGCGAAGTGCCCCCGATGCTGGCGCTGGGTGATGCCCCCCGGCGCCGGACCGGACCCGGCGGAGGCCGCGGTCTGCGCCCGGTGCACGAACGCGCTCGCGGACATGGCCGCGAGCGTGGCGTAGGAGTCTGCGCCGCAGAACGGCGCGGACTCCTGGAGGGTTGGTTGGGCGCCCAGCGGAGCCGAAGGCGACGATGGGCGGGCGAGGTGTCCGATGACCACCGACAAGCCGCCGTCCGCGGCGACCGCCGCCGACCCGGGGGCCGCCCCCGCGTTCCCGAGCCGGAACGTCCTGGCCGCGGCGAGCGTGCTCATCGTCGTGCTCGACCAGGTCACCAAGCAACTGGTGCGGGCGGGCATCGCCCTGCACGACTCGGTCGAGGTGATACCGGGCCTGCTGAACCTGGTGCACGTGCGCAACACCGGGGCCGCCTTCGGCTTCCTGAACCTCGCCGACCTGCCCTACAAGCAGGCGCTGATGACGGGCATGGCCCTCGTCGCCCTCGCCGCCGTCGGGTGGTTCGCGTCGCAGGTCGGCCCGCGGGCGACGCTCGCGCGGGCCGGCCTCGCCCTGATCGTCGGCGGCGCCGTCGGCAACCTGATCGACCGGGCGCTGGTCGGCCACGTCGTCGACTTCGTCGACGTCTACTGGGGAAGCGTGCACTTCTGGGCGTTCAACGTGGCCGACTCGGCGATCACGGTCGGGGCCGGCCTGCTGATTCTGGACCTGATGCGGAGCCCCGACGATGTATCCACTGCTGTTTGAGCTGGGACCCGTCAACATCTACAGCTACGGCGTGCTGCTGGGCGGGTCGTACTTCCTGGCTCTGTGGTACGCCCTGCAGAGGGCCCGCCGCGCCGGCCTCGACGGCCAGCGCATCGTGGACCTGGGCATCGTCGGCATCTTCAGCGCCGTCATCGGGGCCAAGCTGATGCTGCTGGTGGTGGACTTCGGCCACTACGCCGCCGACCCGTCGCAACTGGTGGGGCTGGCGAAGGCGGGCGGGGTCTTCTACGGCGGGCTGCTGCTGGCGGTGCCGATGTGCTGGTGGTACATGCGCCGCAACGGGCTGCCCCTCTGGACCACCTGCGACATGTTCGCGCCGGGCATCGCGCTGGCCCAGGGGGTGGGCCGGATGGGCTGCCTCCTCGCGGGGTGCTGCTACGGGCGGCCGACGGAGGCGCCGTGGGGCATCACCTTCTCGAACACGCTGGCCGCCGCCAACAGCGGTACGCCCCTGGGCGTGCCGCTGCACCCGACCCAGATCTACGAGTCGGCCGCGGTCCTCCTGATCCTGGGCGTGCTGCTCGCCGGCGAGCGGCGGTGGCGGGCGTTCCCGGGCCGGACCTTCTGGACCTATCTGCTGCTCTACGGCGTGGCCCGCCTCGTCATCGAGCTCTACCGCGGCGACCCCCGCGGCGCGGTCCTCGACGCCCTGCCGACGTCGCAGTTCGTCTCGGCCCTCATCGTGCCCGCGAGCATCGTCATGCTCGTCCGCCTCGGCCGGCGCGGCGCCGCGGCCGAGGCCCCGGCGAGACGGGCGGGGAAGGCGGGCACGAGGTAGCACGGCCCCCCCCCGCCGCCGATGCCCCCCGTGGAGACAGAGCGCCTGGAGGTCACCGGCGACCACCACGGCGCGCGCCTCGACCACTTCGTCACCGCCGTCGTGCCGGAGCTCTCGCGGGCGCGGATCCAGCGCCTGATCCGGGACGGCCACGTGCTGCTCAATCAGCGGACGGTCAGGGCGAGCCACGCGGTGCACGCCGGGGACGTGGTCGATCTGGAGGTCCCCCCCGCCGCCCCGTCGACGCCGGCGCCGGAACCGCTGCCGCTGACCGTCCTGCACGACGACCCCGACCTCGTGGTGGTCGACAAGCCGGCCGGCATGGTCGTCCACCCCGCGGCGGGGCACGACCGGGGAACCCTGGTGAACGCCCTGCTGCACCACGTCACGGGGCTCAGCGGCATCGGCGGCGAGCAGCGCCCCGGCATCGTGCACCGCCTCGACCGCGGCACCTCGGGGGTGATGGTCGTCGCCAAGCACGACGCCGCCCACGCCGAGCTGTCGCGGCAGTTCGCGGACCGCGAGGTGGAGAAGGAGTACCTGGGGCTGGCGTGGGGCCTGCTGAACGCGGGCCGGCGCATCGACGCCCCGCTGGGCCGCGACCCCGTCGACCGGAAGAAGATCTCGACCCGGGCGCGTCGGGCCCGCACCGCCGTCACCCGCATCACGGGGGCGGAGCGGCTGCGGGGCCTGACCCTCGCCACCATCGCCATCGCCACCGGCCGTACGCACCAGATCAGAGTCCATCTCGCCAGCATCGGCCACCCGATAGCGGGCGACGCCCTCTACGGCGGGGTGCGCCGCCACCTCGCAGCCGACCACCGCGCGCTGGCGTCGCTCGAGCGGCCGTTCCTGCACGCGTGGCGCCTCGCGTTCACGCACCCGCGGGACGGACGGCGGGTGGAGTTCGAGGCGCCGCTGCCGACCGACCTGCAGGGGGTGGTCGACGATCTGCGGGAGCGACGCGCTCGGGGGGGCGGAAAAGACTAGCCCGCAGGCTGGCGGATTGCGGATTGGAAGCGCGTGTCAGGCGGCGTCGCGATCGCGGCGGCCGGCCAGGAATCCCTCGAGGGCGCCTTCCAGCCTCGCCATGCGCTCGCGCAGATCGGCGATATCGCGGGTCACCCCGTCGAACCGCTTTTCGATGCCGTCGAACCGCTTCTCGAGCTTGTCCGTCCGGCTGATGAGCTCGGACCGGAGCCACGCGAAGAGCGCGATCACCAGGGCGGGCGTGAGCCAGGGCGTGAAGGCCTCCACTACGGCAAGCCTAGCATGTTTCAGGGGCCGTCACTGAACGGTGCCGTGCACGCCCGGCGCGTCGTCGGCGGCGCCGGCCGCCGCGGGCCGGGCGGCCGGCGGCTGGAGGACCCGCTCGAGCACCTCGTCGATGGTGGACACGAGGTGGATGGTCATGTCGCGGCGGAGGTCCTCGCCGAGGTCCTCGTTGACGTTCTTCTCGTTCCGCTTCGGCAGGAGCACCTCGGTCACCCCGTGGCGGCGGGCGGCCAGCACCTTCTCCTTGATGCCGCCGACCGGCAGCACGCGGCCCGACAGGGTGATCTCGCCGGTCATCGCGACGTCGCCGCGCACGGGCCGGCCGGTCAGCTCGGACGCCACCGCGGCGGCCATCGTCACCCCCGCCGACGGCCCGTCCTTGGGAATCGCGCCGGACGGAACGTGGAGGTGGATCTCGGCGTCCTGGAAGAAGGCGGCGTCGACCCCGTAGGCGGCGGTCTGGCCCCGGAACCACGAGAGGGCGGCGCGGGCCGACTCCTTCATGACGTCGCCGAGGTGGCCGGTCAGGGTCAGGCTCCCCTTGCCGGGCATGCGGGTCGCCTCGACGAAGAGCACGTCGCCCCCGGCCGGCGTCCACGCGAGCCCGAGGGCCACGCCGGGGTTGCGGGTCCGCTCGGCCACCTCCTCGTCCTCGAAACGCGGCGCCCCGAGCATGTCGGCGACGGTGTCGGGGGTGATCTCGACCGGCTCGTCGTTCCCCTCGGCGTGCCGGCGCGCCACCTTGCGGCACAACGCGCCGATCTCGCGCTCGAGGTTGCGCACCCCCGCCTCGCGGGTGTAGCCGTGGGCGACCGCCCGCAAGGCTTCGTCGGAGAACGCGATCTTCTCCGCCGTCAGGCCGTGGTTCTCGACCTGCCGCCCGACGAGGTGCTCCTTCGCGATCTGCAGCTTCTCGTCCTCGGTGTAGCCGGGCAGCTCGAGCACCTCCATGCGGTCGCGCAACGGGGGCGCGATGGGGTCGAGCACGTTGGCGGTGGTGATGAACAGCACCTCCGAGAGGTCGAAGGGCACGTCGAGGTAGTGGTCGCGGAAGGTGTTGTTCTGCTCGGGGTCGAGCACCTCGAGGAGGGCCGACGAGGGGTCGCCCCGGAAGTCCGCCCCCAGCTTGTCGATCTCGTCGAGGATGAAGACGGGGTTCTTCGACTCGGCGCGGCGCAGCCCCTGGACGACCTGCCCCGGCAGGGCCCCGATGTAGGTGCGCCGGTGGCCGCGGATCTCGGCCTCGTCGCGCATGCCCCCGAGCGAGACGCGGACGAACTTGCGGTCGAGCGAGCGCGCGATCGATTTCGCGAGCGAGGTCTTGCCGACCCCCGGGGGGCCGACGAAGCAGAGGATGGGGCCCTTCATGGCGGGGTTCAGCTTGCGCACCGCGAGGTACTCGAGGATGCGCTCCTTCGCCTTGTCGAGCCCGCTGTGGTCGTCGTCGAGCACCTGCCGGGTGCGCGGGAGGTCGATGACCTCGTCGGTCCGCACGTTCCACGGCAGCACCACGAGCCAGTCGAGATAGGTCCGCGACACGGTGTACTCGGCCGCCGCCACCGGCATGCGGGAGAGCCGGTCGAGCTCGCGCAGGGCCTCCTTCTGCACCGGCTCGGGCATGCCCGCGGCCTCGATCTTCTCCCGGATCTCCTCGATCTCCTTGGCGTGCTCGTCGCCCTCCCCCAGCTCCTTCTGGATCGCCTTCATCTGCTCGCGCAGCAGGTACTCGCGCTGGCTCTTGCCGACCTCGGACTGCACCTCGGACTGGATCTTCGACCCCAGCTCGAGGACCTCGAGCTCCTTGATGAGCATGCGGTTCAACTGCTCCATCCGCTCGCGGACGTCGAGGGTGCCGAGCACCTGCTGGCGGACCGACGTCTGGATGGTGGTCAGGCTCGAGGCGATGAAGTCGGCGAGCTTGGCGGGGTCGGTGATGTTGCCGACCAGCGCCTGGAGGTCGTCGGAGAGCAGCGGCGACAGGGAGACCACCTGCTGGAAGTTGCCCTTGACGTTGCGCTGAAGGGCGTCGACGGCGAGGCGGTCGGACTCGCGCAGGACCTCTTCGGCCGCCCGCACCCGGGCCCGGAGGTACGGCTTGGTCGCCAGCACCTCTTCCAGGTGCAGCCGCGACTGCCCCTGCACGATGAGGCGCAGGGTGCCGTCGGGCAGCTTGAACATCTTGTGGATGTGGGTCAGGGTCCCGACGGGGTACAGCTCCTCCCGGGTGGGCTCCTCGGTGCCCGGCTCGAGCTGGGTGAAGACGCCGACCAGGCTGCTCTCGTCGATGGCCTCCTCGATCAGTTGAACCGAGCTCTCCCGGGCCACCGCGAGGGGCATGAAGGAGTTCGGAAAGAGGACCGTGTCGCGCAGGGGCAACACCGGCAGCTCGGGCGGTACGGACCCCCGGCCGGGGCCGACGGAACCGACCTCGAGCAGCTCGGGCTCGTCGCTCATCGTCTTGGTTTCTCCCGGTTCCGCTGGACCCGGTCCGCCGGGCGCACCCGGTTCGAGGAAAGTTTAGCAGCCCTCGTGCGAAAAGCGTGCGGGCTCGCACGAGGGCCGCCGCCGGGGGCCGCCGCCGCGGCCCCCGGATCCGGGCGATTGGATCAGCTCGACGGCGCGCCGAAGAGCGACACCGCCTTGCTGCGCATCTCGATCATCCGCTCGCGGTTCATCTCGAGCTCGTGCGTCTCCTCGCAGTCCAGGCAACGGGCCGCGAACGGAAGCGCCTGCAGCCGCTGGCTGGCGATCTCGTCGCCGCACGCGTAGCAGTACCCGTAGGTGCCCTCCTCCAACCGCTCGAGGGCGGCGCTGATCTTGGTCAGCGTCTCGGTCTTCATCTGGAGCAGGGCGAACTCGATGTCCTCGTGGATGTCCGCTTCCGGCATTCCGTTCAGGTCGGTGGGGCGGTGCCCCCCCGACCGGGTCGCGTCGGCGCGCACGTCGCGAATCTTGTCCTTCACCGCGCCGGCGAGCTCGTCGCGGCGTTCTTCGAGCATTCGGCGCAGCTCGTCGAAGCGCGCCACCGTCATGCCGCGTGCGTGGGTGTTCATTTTGTGGCCCCTCCCAAGCCTCGCTGGAGTTGCACGAATCGTTCCCGCCTTCGACGCCTCCAGAGCGGCCCGCGCCCTCGTCCGGCCGCGAGCCCCGATGTCTTACTAGCAAATCCGATGCCAAGTCCTCGCAACCCGTACACGAACCGCCTCACCCGCTGTAACGAAGCAACTCGAGCTGGAATCCGGGACCGCGAGAGGAGCGGGTCACCCGCTCCGTGGAGCTGCGCTCACCGACTCCAGCGCACTGTTGGCGCCATGGAAACTCCGTTCGTGATCCTTAGACGACGATTCGCCCCGTACGGTTTCAACGCGCCGGGCCGGCTGTCATCGGGAGAGGACGGGCGGCCGGACAGGCGGCCGCGCCCGGCCGGTGCTCCGGCGTGCGCCGGGGGCCACGGGGATGTAGAATGCGCCGGACGGGCTCCCCGGGGATAGAGGAGACGCGACGGGAACGGGGCAGGACGGCGCCGGACCCCGCGACCCCGTTCCGGCCGGCGCGGCGGAGCCCCCGGCGCCGGCCGCGCCCCGAGCACGCATGAGCTCACCTGTCTGTCCCCTGTGCCGGCGGCGCCGGGCGCGGCGAGCCTGCCCCGCCCTCGACCGGGAGATCTGCAGCGTCTGCTGCGCCACGAAGCGGCTGGCGGAGATACGCTGCCCCGACGACTGCCGCTATCTCGCGTCGGCGCAGAGCCACCCCCCCGCGGTGGTGCAGCGCCGGCAGGAGCGCGACGCCCGCTTTCTCCTGCCCGTCGTGGCCGGCCTGCAGCCGCGTCAGTACGAGCTGTTCTTCTTCGTGCAACAGGTGCTGCACGGCATCGCCCGCACGGGCCGGCTGCCCATCGACGATCGGACCGTCCGCGAGAGCGCGGAGGCCCTGGCGAAGACCTACGAGACCGCGAGCAAGGGCATCATCTACGCGCATCAGGCGTCGTCGCCGCCGGCCGAGCGCCTGTCGCAGGAGCTCAAGCCGCTGCTCGACGACCCCCCGGCGGCGGGCGGCCCCAAGGCCGGCGAACGCGATCTGGCCGAGGTGCTGCGGTGCGTCGAGCGGGCCGCGGCGGGGGCCGAGGCGGCTCTCGGGGGCGGCGGGAGCGCCTATCTCGAGCTGATGGGCCGCATGGCGAAACCGGCGGCCGGCGGGCCGGGGCCGGGGCGCCGCGAGGAAGCCGGCGACGAGCCGCGCATCATCATTCCCTGACGACGGCGGCGTTCCTCGCCGGTCCGGACCTTCTGGTATACTCCATGGTTCGGATCGTGGAAATCGGAATCGAGATCATGGCAAAGCGTTGCGACATCTGCGGCAGGGGCCCGGCCGTGGGCCGGAACATCAGCCACGCCCACAACGTCACGCGGCGGCGGTTCGAGGCCAACGTCCAGCGGGTGAAGGTGGTCATCAACGGCGGCGTCAGGCGCATCCGCGTCTGCACCCGCTGCATCCGGTCGAACCGGATCGTCAAGGCGGCGTAGCCGGCAGCCCCCATGCCGCGGCAGGCCATCGAGACCGACGGCGCGCCGGCCGCCATCGGCCCCTACTCGCAGGCGGTGCGGGCGGGGTCGCTGCTGTTCGTGTCGGGCCAGATTCCTCTCGACCCCGCCACCGGCGAGGTCGTCGAGGGCGACGTCGTCGCCCAGACCCACCGGGTCATGCAGAGCCTCGGGGCCATCCTCGAGGCGGCCGGGGCGGGATTCGGCCACGTCGTCCGCACCACCATCTACCTCACGGACCTGGGCGCCTTCGCCCGCGTGAACGAGGCCTACGGCGGCTACTTCGACCCCCCGGCGCCGGCCCGGGCCACGGTCCAGGTGGCGGCGCTGCCCAAGGGCGTCGAGGTCGAGGTGGACGCCATCGCCGATCTCGACCCGCGCCAGGAGTCTGCGCCGTAGAACGGCGCGGACTCCTGGAGGGTTGGTTGGGCGCCCAGCCGCAGGCGACGATGGGTTCTACGGCGCAGCCCCCTGGCCCGCGGTCATCACGCGCTCGACCTCGAGCACGCCGGAGACGGCGCGGACCACCTTGACGATGCGCTGGAGGTGCTTCATGTCGGCGATCTCGATGGTGACGCTGATGCGTCCGTGGTGGTCGCTGCTGGTCGCCTCGATCTTGAGCACGTTGGTCCTCAGCCCGGCAATCTTCGAGGTGACGTCGGCGAGGATGCCCTGGCGGTCCTCGACCTGAATGCCGAGCTGCACCACGAAGCCGTCCTCGCCGGCCGGCTTGTCCCACACCACGTCGATCCGGCGCTCGGGGTCGTAGAGGAGGTTGAGGACGTTCGGGCACCGGGCCGCGTGCACCGAGACGCCCTTGCCCCGGGTGACGTAGCCGACGATCTTCTCTCCCCGTATCGGGGCGCAGCACCGGGCCCGGAAGATCATCAGGTCGTCGAACCCGCGCACCTTGACGTTGTCCTCGTTCAGGCGCAGCACCCGGCGCACCACCGTGCCGATGGACCGGGGCTCGGGCTGCTCCTCGAGCTCGCGGGGGGCCAGCTTGTCGAGCACCGACCGCGCCTGCACCTTGCCGTAGCCGATGGCCGCGAACAGGTCGTCGCCGCGCGTCACCCCGAACTCCTCGGCCACCCGGCCGACCGACTCCGGCGCGAGCACCGACCTGGCGCTGAGGTTGAACCGCCGCAGCTCCCTGTCGACGAGCTTCCGCCCCAGCTCGACGGCGCGAAGCTTCTCCTCGGCGTGGATGAAGTGCTTGATCTTGTTGCGCGCGCGGGAGGTCACGACGAAGCTGAGCCAGTCGCGGCTCGGGGTGTGGCCGGGGGCGGTCACCACCTCGACGATGTCGCCGCTCGCGAGCCGGGTGCGCACCGGCACCATGCGGCCGTTCACCCGCGCCCCCACGCACTGGTGGCCGACGTCGGTGTGGATGGAGTAGGCGAAGTCGATGGGGGTGGACCCGCGGGGAAGGGCCTTGACCTCGCCCTTGGGGGTGAACGTGTAGACCTCGTCGGGGTAGAGGTTCACCTTGAGGTCGTGGATGAACTCGCCCGGGTCCCGCAGCTCCTGCTGGAACTCGAGGAGCTGCCGCAGCCAGGCGAAGTGAGCCTCGTCGGGGTCGACGCCGACCCGCCCCTCCTTGTACTTCCAGTGGGCGGCGATGCCGTTCTCGGCCACCTCGTGCATCTCCTCGGTCCGGATCTGCACCTCGAACGGCACCCCGCCCTCGCTGACCACGGAGGTGTGGAGCGACTGGTAGCGGTTGGCCTGGGGCATCGCGATGAAGTCCTTGAACCGGCCCGGCACCGGCGACCACGTCTGGTGGATGACCCCGAGGGCGGCGTAGCAGTCGTGGACCGAGGTGGTGATGACCCGGAGCGCGACGAGGTCGTAGACCTGCTCGAGGGGGATGCGCTGGCGCTTGATCTTCTGGTGGATGCCGTAGAGCCGCTTGATGCGCGACTCGATGCGGGCGAACGGGATGCGGGCCTCGGCCAGGGTCCGCTCGAGGGTCTCCCGCAACCCCTGGACCACCTTCCGGGTGGCCTTGCGGCGCCGCTCGACCCAGGCCCGCGTCGTCTCGTAGCTCTTCGGGTCGAGGTGCTTGAAGGCGAGGTCCTCGAGCTCGTCCTTGACCTTCTGCATGCCCAGCCGGTGGGCGATGGGGGCGTAGATGTCGAGGGTCTCCTGGGCGATGATCAGGCGCCGCGCCTCGGCCAGGTGGTCGAGCGTCCGCATGTTGTGCAGCCGGTCGGCGAGCTTCACGAGGATGACGCGGATGTCGTCGACCATGGCGAGCAGCATCTTGCGGAAGTTCTCCGCCTGCCGCTCCTCGCTCGTCGAGAACGAGATGGAGCTGATCTTGGTGACGCCCTCCACGACGTGGGCGACGTCCGGGCCGAACAGCTCGCGCACGCGCTCGATGGTGGTCAGGGTGTCCTCGACGACGTCGTGGAGCAGGCCCGCCGCGATGGCCACGTCGTCGAGCCGCATGTCGGCGACGAGGGAGGCGACCTCGAGGGGATGGATCACGTAGGGCTCGCCCGAGCGCCGCTTCTGGCCGGCGTGCTCGGCCGCCGAGAAGTCGTAGGCGCGGCGGAGGAGATCGGTGTCGGCGTGCGGGTTGGAGGCCCGGGCCTTGTCGATCAGGGTGTCGAAGCTGATCATCGGGGAGCCACCGGCGGCGGCGTCGAGCAGGACACCCCGGGGCCGGCGGACCCGGGGAGGGTCGCGCCGGCCCCGG
Organism: Vicinamibacterales bacterium; assembly: GCA_965215105.1. Lineage (GTDB taxonomy): Bacteria > Acidobacteriota > Vicinamibacteria > Vicinamibacterales > UBA8438 > JAJEEA01. The sequence goes on along the minus strand of OZ244051.1, from coordinate 5,309,138 downwards.
GCGCAGCCGCGAGAGAGTATACCGCCGGGCCGGCGGCGTGTCCCTTGACTTGACGTTTTTCGCTTCACTATACTGTCTTGCCTTTCGTGGGCCGCCCCCGGTACGGGGGCGGTTCGCGGCACCGTGCGCCCCGTCGGAAGCGGACGGGACCAGAGAAGGGACGCTCGTTTCGGAAGCGGGCCGAAATCCGGCCGGCGGTGTCCAAGACATCGACGGCAGCATCCGGTTGGCGCAGGGAGAAGCCACGACCGGCGGTGATGAAGGGGACCGTTATGCAAATCCGATCGCTCGCCATCAGACTCGTTCTCGTAGCCCTCGTGGCTCTGTCGACGACATCCTGCTACATGCTCGACCAGCTTCGGGCGCTGCGCGTCATCAAGGACGCGCACACCCAGTACCAGCGCAGCGACTACGTGCTGGCGGCGGAGCTGTACGAGGAGGTCCTGGAGAACGACCCGGACCTGGTCGAGGCCTACTTCTACCTGGCCAACAGCTACGACCAGCAGTTCCGGCCGGCCCTGCGGGGCGAGCCGGAGAACGACGAGATGCTCGACAGGGCCATCGAGAACTACATCACGTCGGCCGAGCGCCAGACCTACCTGGAGCTGCAGACCCTGTCGCTGCAGTGGCTGGTGGAGGCCTACGGCCCCGACAAGGCGAACGACCCGGCGTCTTCCGAGATCGTGCTGCAGACGATGATCGACACCGATCCCGAGAACCCGGACAACTACTACCGCCTCGCCCGGCTCTACGAGGACTCGGGGCTCTACACCGAGGCCGAGCAGGTGCTGCTGGACATCACGGGGTCCCGGCCCGACGACCCCGCCGCGCAGTTGCAGCTCGCGGGGTTCTACAACCGCAACGAGCAGTTCGACGAGACGATCGAGGCCCTGCGACGGCGCGCCGAGCTCGAGCCGGACAATCCGGAGGCCTACTACACCATCTCGACCTACTACTGGGAGAAGGCGTTCCGCGACTTCACCCTGGACGAGGACCAGGAGATGGAGTACGTCATGCTCGGCCTCGCCGAGACCGACAAGGCCCTCGAGCTGAACGCCGACTACGTCGAGGCCCTGACCTACAAGAACATCCTGCTGCGGATGCAGGCCAACCTGACCGACAACGTCCGCGAACGCGAGGACCTGATCGCCCAGGCGGACGAGCTGCGCGACCGGGCCGAGGAGCTGCAGCAGTTGCGGAGCGGCGCCGGCGCCGGCGACTAGCCCCGTCGGTCGGGCCTGCGTTGGCCCGGCGTCGGACCCCTTCAGGCCGGGTGCCGGTTCCCCTGGGACCGCACCCGGCCTTCTTCGCGTACGACGGAGGTTGCGGCCGGAGCAGGCTCCCTCCCTCCCGGTGGCCTGCACCCACCGCAGGCGCCTGCCCTTTCCGTCTCGGCGACCGGACTCCCCAACCCGCGCTACGATGTTCTCGGACAGAACTCACACCATGTACGACGCCGTCGCCATCATTCGCTCGCTGACCGACGCGGGCATCACCCGGGACCACGCCGACGCCATCGTCAGCGCCATGCGCTCGGTGGCCGATCAGGACGACCATCCGACCAAGGAACATTTCGATACGACGATCGACAACCTCCGCAAACATACCGCCGCGGCAGTCTCCGTAGCGGAGGCTCGAATCTACCGCGCGATGCTCATCCAGACGCTCGCGATCCTCGGAGGCCTCCTGGCCATCCTCCGACTGCTCGGCTGAAGCAACCCGGACAAGCCGGTTCTCCTCCCCGCCGCAAGCCGGCCGGTCGGCGCCCCGGCGGGTTGCCGGACCGTCGCTTCCGTTCAGGGAGATGCTCGCGGCGACCGAGCGCCCGTTCGCGAGAAACACAAAAAAGCGCGGCATGCTCGCGCATGCCGCGCCTTCGTGTTTCCGAACGACGAGCCGTGCGGGCGTGCTACAGCGCGTCGGCCCCGCCGGCCCGGCGCATCGCCTCGGTGACGATGCCCACCTTGGTGACCCCGGCGCCCTTGGCGGCGTCGATCACCTCGATGATCTCGCCGTAGCGCAGGCTGCCGGCGCCGGCCACGAACATCGTCTTCTCGCGCCGCTGCTCGAAGATGCCCCGCAGCTCGGACTCGAGGCGCTGAATCGGCACCGGCTGCTGGTTGACGGTGATCACCCGGTCGGCCGTGTACTGCAGCACGATCTGGCTGGAGTCGACCGCCGACTGCGTCGAGCCCCGCGTCTCGAGCGGCAGGTTGATGTCGAGTCCCCGCTGGGACAGGGGCAGCGCGGCGAGGAAGATGACGATCAGCACCAGCAGCACGTCGATGAACGGCGTGATGTTGATCTCCGCGGTCGACTGCGGCTTCTCGGCGGAGACGACGGTGTCCGCCCCGTGGTGCTTCTTGTGCATGGGCTACTCCCCTCCGGCAGAGATCCCGCCGCTGCCGACCTTGCGCTCGGTGATCAGGCCGATGTCCTCGATGCCCGCGCGCTGCAGGCGGTCGAGCACGGCCATGACGTCGGCGTACTGCGAGTCCTGGTCGGCCTTGATCAGCACGATCTTCTCGAACTTCCGCTCGAGCACGGTCTGCACCGTCGTCAGCAGCTCCTGCTCGGTGGTCTGCGTGCTGTCGACGTAGAAGCGGCCGTCCGCGGTGACCGCGAGGACGGTCTGCGTGTCGTTCTCGGGCTTGTCCGTGGTGTTCGCGGCTTCCGGCAGGGTGACGTCGACGCCCTTCTGCAACAGGGGCGCGATCAGCATGACGATGATCAGGAGAACCAGCATCACGTCGGCCAGCGGCGTGATGTTGATCTCCGAGTTCATCGCACCCTTTTTGTCGCCTACTTGCATACCCATGGGTGTGTCTCCTCGGTCCGCTCCGGAGTCATCGAAGGGTGGGCGCCCGATCGCGGGGTGCCGCGACCGGGCCCGGCCCGGTGACCACGTTCCCTAGTCGGCCTTCTTGATGAAGTAGTCGACGAGCTCGGACGACGAGTTGTCCATCTCGACGTTGAAGAACTCGATGCGCGTGGTGAGGGCGTTGTAGAACCACACCGCGGGAATCGCCACGAACAGCCCGATGGCGGTCCCGACGAGCGCCTCCGCGATGCCGGCCGACACCGCGCCGAGGCCGCCCGACCCGGTGGCGGCGATGCCCTGGAACGCGTTGATGACGCCCAGGGTGGTCGCGAGGAGACCGACGAACACGGCGGTGGCCCCGATGGTGGCGAGCGACCCCATGCCCTTCTTGAGGTCGGCCGCGGTCAGGGCCGAGGCGCGCTGGATGGCCCGGCGCACGCTGTCGATGACGTCGTCGCGGCTCAGCTCGACCCCGGCGTCCTTCTGGAACTGGTACTCCTGCAGCCCGGCCAGAACGACCTTTCCGAGGTGGCTGTACTTGTAGTTCTTCGACTGCGCGACGGCGATGGCGTCCTTCAGGTGGCCGTCCTTCAGGTGCTTGGCGACCTGGGGCGCGAAAGCCTTCGACTGCTTTCCGGCCTGCGTGAAGGTGAACAGCCGCTCGAAGAAGACGCCCATCGACCACATCGACATCAGCGCCAGCACGATCATGAGGGACTTGACGGGAATGCCCATCTGTTCCCAGAGCTCGAGAAGATCCATTGTGCCTCCCTACCTGCGATTTCACATCATCGGGCCGCGGCGCGCCGGACGACCGGCGCTCCGCCGCCCACAACACGTGCCTTCGTTTCGCGCGCCGGGCTACCGCAACTGGAAGTTCACCGTCACCGTCATGATGACGGGAACCGCGACGCCGTTCAGCAGCGTCGGCGTATACGTCCACTGCCGCACCGCCTCGATGGCCGCCTCGTCGAGCAGCGGCACCGAGCGCAGGACCTTCACGTCGGTGACCCGGCCGTCGGGGCCGATGACCGCCTCGAGAATCACGACGCCCTGAACGCGCGCCGCCTGCGCGACCGGCGGATACCGCGGGTCGACGTTGGTCACCTTGGTCGGGGCCTGGATGTTGCCGCCGACGCGAACCGGCTCGGGCGGCGGCGGGGGCGGCGGCGGGGCCTCGAGCAGCCCGCCGACGATGCCGCCGACGACGCCCCCGGCGATGCCGCCCTCGACCCCCGAGACGCTCGACAGGTCGAAGCCGGTCTCCGGCGCAATCTGGGCCGGGGCCTCGATGGGGGCGGCGTTGGGGTTGATGTCGACGACCGGCGCCTCGACCGCCTGCGCGGCCGGCGGCGGCGGCGGAGGCGGCGGCGGGGGCGGCGGCGGGGGCGCAGCCACGAACGCCATCATCGACGGCACCTGCGGCAACGCCTCGGCCGCAAGCAGAGGCACGATGACGACGGCCGCGATCGCCACCACGTGCGCGAGGATCGAAACCGGCACCGTGTACCACTTCTGGGCGCCGATCTTGATCGACGGATTCGCGATTTCACCGAACATCTGACCTGCCACAGGCAACCTCCTGCGCCCCATTCGGGGATACTCGCTCCACGGTAGAAGGACGCATTATATGCAGACACCAAAACACTGTCAACGGACCTCGGCGCCCCCGAAAAAACCCCGTTTTCGCGGCCGGCCGCTCAGCGCATCCAGGCCACGACCAGCGGCACGAAGATGACCGCGACGATGGTCATCAGCTTGATCAGGATGTTCAGGCTCGGCCCCGCCGTGTCCTTGAACGGATCGCCGACGGTGTCGCCGATGACGGCCGCCTTGTGCGGCTCCGAGCCCTTGCCGCCGTGGTGGCCCTCCTCGATCAGCTTCTTCGCGTTGTCCCAGACCCCGCCCGCGTTGGCCATCATGAGGGCCATGAGGACGCCGGTCACGAGCGCGCCCCCGAGCAGGCCCCCGAGGCCGGCGACCCCGAGCACGAAGCCGGTCAGCACCGGCGCGACCACCGCGAGGAGGCCGGGCAGGATCATCTCCTTGATGGCGGACTGGGTGGAGATGGCCACGCACCGCGCCGAGTCGGGCTCGGCGGTCCCCTCGAGCAGCCCCGGGATGCTCCGGAACTGCCGGCGGACCTCCTCGATCATCTGGTTCGCCGAACGGCCCACCGCGTTCATGGTCAGGGCCGAGAAGATGAACGGCAGCATGCCGCCGATGAACATGCCGATCAGCACGTTCGGGTTCGTCAGCTCGAGGCTGAGCTGACGCGGGTCGAACGCGCCCACGCCCCCCGCCTGGGCCACGTTGTCGGCGGCGGTCGCCTGGAACGTCGAGAACAGGGCGAGGGCGGTCAGGGCGGCCGACCCGATGGCGAAGCCCTTGCCCATCGCCGCGGTGGTGTTGCCGACCGCGTCGAGGGCGTCGGTGCGGTCGCGCACGAACGGCTCGCACTTGCTCATCTCGGCGATGCCCCCGGCGTTGTCGGCCACCGGCCCGTAGGCGTCGACGCCGAGGCTGATGCCGAGCGTCGAGAGCATGCCGACGGCGGCGATGGCGATGCCGTAGAGCTCGCCCAACTGGTAGCTGAAGAAGATGGCGAAGCAGACGACCAGCACCGGGTAGCCGCACGACATCATGCCGACCCCGAGGCCCGCGATGATGTTGGTGGCGGGGCCGGTCTCGGACTGCTCGGCGATGTGGCTGGCCGGCGGCATGTCCTTGCCGGTGTAGTACTCGGTGAGCTTGCCGATGACGACCCCCGCCACCACCCCGAACACCACGCAGCCCATGACCGGCCAGGGGACCGAGGTGGCCGAGATGAGGGCGGCGGCGCCGCCGACGACGATGACCGACGCCACGATCAGCCCCCGCAGCAGCGCCCCCTGCACCTTGCTCTCGTCGTCGGTCCGCACCGTGAACGTGCCGAGGATGGAGGCGACGATGCCGACGCCGGCCAGCAGCACCGGGAACGCCGCGAGATCGGCCTGCAGGGCGAGGAAGCCGCTCTCCCCCACCCCCCACAGGTCGGCGGCGGTGGCCGCGGTCAGGGCCCAGGCGAGGGCCACCGACGAGATGATGCTGCCCACGTAGGACTCGAAGAGGTCGGCCCCCATCCCCGCCACGTCGCCGACGTTGTCGCCCACGCTGTCGGCGATGGTCGCGGGGTTGCGGGGGTCGTCCTCGGGAATGCCCGCCTCGACCTTGCCGGACAGGTCGCCGGCGACGTCGGCCGCCTTGGTGAAGATGCCGCCGCCGACGCGCGCGAAGAGGGCGATGGACGACGCCCCGAGGGAGAGCCCGAGCAGCGACCCGACGGCGGACGGCCCGCGGCCGTCGAGGCCGCCGTACAGCCAGTAGAGGAGCGCGATGCCGAGCGTCCCCAGGGCGACGACGGTCAGGCCCATGACCGCGCCGCTCGAGAACGCCACGCGCAGGGCCCCGGCGAGGCTCGTCCGGGCCGCCGCGGTGGTCCGGACGGCGGCGCCGGTGGCGGTGCGCATGCCGATCCATCCCGCCGTCGCGGACAGGAACGCCCCCACGAGGAAGCTGACGCCGACGAGGAGCGAGTCGCCCGGCAGGAACAGCACGAGGACGCCGAACATGACGACGACGAACACCGCCAGGACGCTGTACTCGGTCCGCAGGAAGGCCATCGCGCCGCGGCGGATGAGGGCCGCGATCTGCTGCATGCGCTCGGTGCCGGCGTCGCAGGCGTTGATGGCGCGGATGAGGGAGAGCGCGAAGAGGGCGGCGGCGACCGGCGCGCCGACCCCGAGGAGCACGTAGAGTGAGTTGTCCATTCTCGACCTTGGCGTTTCTTGCGCGTTCCGGTGTGCCGGGAAATCCGACGCGGGGCGCACCCCCCGCCCGGCACCACGGGGGAACCGCCCGGGGCGTCCCTGCTGAGGACGCGCAAACCTAGCAGCCGCCCGTGCCGCTGTCAAGCCCGCGGCGGCCGCGTTCCCTCACCGTCCGAACGCGAGCCCGAACGCCAGCGCCGCCGCCACCGCGAGCCGGTACCAGGCGAAGGCGGCGAGCGAATGCCGCGCGAGGTACCGGAGCAGCCCGGCCACCGCCAGGTACCCGACGACGCCCGAGGTGACGAGCCCCGCGAGGAGCACCGGCCCGTGCGCGGCGAGCCCGTCGCCCCCGAGCATCCGCGCCGCCTGCAGCCCCCCGCCGGCGATGGCGGGAATGCCGAGGAGAAAGGCGAACCGGGCCGCCTCGGGCCGGGACAGCCCCAGGAGCAGGGCCACGGTGATGATCGCGCCCGACCGCGAGACCCCCGGCACGAGGGCCGCCGCCTGCGCGCAGCCGAGGACGAGGGCGTCTCCGACGGAGAGCGACGACGCCCGCCGCGAGGGCGCCCCGCCCCGATCCGCCCAGAGCATCGCGGCGGCGCCGAGGGCCAGCGTCGCCGCGACCACCGCCGGACCGCGCAGGCGGTCGACGTGCCCGGAGAGGAGCAGGCCCAGGGGGACCAGGGGAGCGGTCGCGAGCAGGATCAGGCGTCCCGTGCGGGCGGCGTCGCCTCCCCCGCCCGTGAGGGCCCCGGGGGCGGCCGCGGCCAGCGCGAGAACGTCGCGGCGGAAGTAGGCGAGCACCGCGGTCAGGGTGCCGAGGTGGCAGGCCACGTCGAACGGAATCTCCGCCGCCCCCGCGTCCCAGCCGAACAGCTCGCGGACGAGGATGAGATGGGCGGAGCTGGAGATGGGCAGGAACTCGGTCAGCCCCTGCACGATCCCGAGCCACACGGCCTGGGCGGTGGTCATGCGGCGTCAGGGTCGGGCGGCGGCCCGGGGCGGGAATCCGCGCCGCGTTCGAGCGGCGGCGCATCCCGCCCGGCCGCGTCCGGTGCTCAACAGCCCGTGGCGAAAGTCCCCGCTGCATTCGAGCGGCGATGCATCCCGCCTGACTGCGTTGTTCGTCGGTTGCGTATACCCAATATGCGCCCTCCTCACGCCTTGTCAGGCGGGCGCCTCGCCGCTCTCCGTGCAACGCGGGCCTTCACCACGGGCTGTCAGGCGCGGGCGCGGGCCCTCGACGACTTCGCCCGGCGCCGCTTCGACTTCGAGCCCGCGGACGACGACGCCGACGCGGCGGCCGGCGCCGCCTGCATCCGCCGCGCGGCCCGGCGCTCGCTGATCACGATGGCGGCGGCGGCGGCGATGAAGATCGTGGAGTAGGTGCCGCTGAGCACCCCGACGAACATGGTGAAGGCGAAGCCCCGCAGCACCTCGCCGCCGAACAGGAACAGCGCCAGGACCGCGAAGGCGGTGGTGCCCGACGTGATGATGGTGCGGCTCAGGGTCTGGTTGATGCTGACGTTGACGAGCTTGTCGAACGCGTCGCGCCGCATGCGCCGCAGGTTCTCGCGCACCCGGTCGAACACGACGATGGAGTCGTTCACCGAGTAGCCGGTGATGGTCAGCATGGCCGCGACGACGTTCAGCGACAGGTCGAAGCCGAAGAAGGTCAGCAGCGACAGGGTGATGAGGATGTCGTGCACGACCGCGATGATCGCCCCCACCGCGAAGCTGAACCGGAAGCGGAGGGCGATGTAGACGAGGATGCCGAGCATCGCGAAGACGAACGCGTTGACCCCGCGGCGCTGCAGCTCCTCGCCGATGACCGGCCCCACGAGCTCCTGCCCGATGACCGTGAAGCCGCCGACGGGGCTCTGCTCGAGGGCGGCGACGACCGCGTTCGCGCCCTCCTCGAGGCTCGTGCCCTCCTCGGGGTCGTCGCTCTGCGGCAGCCGGATCAGGATCTCGTTGGAGTCGGCGTCGCCGTACTGCTGGACGACGCTCTGGCCGGCCGCGTCGCCCACGGCGTTGCGCACCTGGTCCTCGGTGACGGGCTCGTCGAACTGAACGATGACGATGGTGCCGCCCGAGAAGTCGATGCCGAGGGCCAGCCCCCCCTGCAGGGCCACCATCACCGCGCCGGCGGCGATGACGAGGCACGACAGGGCCACGGCGGGCCAGCGCAGCTTGAGGAAGTCGATGTTCGGGTTCTTGAAGATGGGCATACGCGCGTCGATGTCCCGAATGGTTCAGGCCGCGGCCGCGCCGGCCGGCGGCGGTGCGAATCGGATCAGGCGGAGCGAGCTCCGGCGGCTCAGATGCTCAACGAGGCTTCCCGGCGGCGCGTAAGCACCGTCTCGAAGATGGTGCGCGACACGAAGACCGCGGTGAACACGTTCGACACGAGACCGAAGAACAGGGTGGTCGCGAAGCCCTTGATCGGCCCCGAGCCGAACTGGAACAGGAAGGCGGCGGCGATGAGCGACGCGATGTGGGTGTCGAGAATGGTCAGGAAGACGCGGTCGAACCCGGCCGCGACGGCCGCCCGGACCCCCTTGGCGGTGCCCAGCTCCTCCTTGATGCGCTCGAATATCAGCACGTTGGAGTCGACCCCCATGCCGATGGTGAGGATGAACCCGGCGATGCCCGGCAGGGTGAGCACGGCCCCGACGTAGGCCATGCACCCGAGCAGGATGAGCAGGTTCATGCCCACCGCGACGATGGCGTTGATGCCGGACAGCCGGTAGTAGAGCAGCATGAACAGGGCGACCGCGATGAGCCCGGAGGCCGATGCGATGACCCCGGCGCGGATGGAGTCGGCCCCGAGGCTCGGCCCCACCGTCCGCTCCTCGAGATAGGTCAGGGACGCGGGCAGGGCGCCCGACCGCAGGATCAGCGCCAGATCGGTCGCCTCCCCGGTCGTGAAGGTGCCGGTGATGCGCCCCTCGTCGGCGATGCGCTCCTGGATGACGGGGGCCGAGTAGACCCGGTTGTCGAGGATGATGGCGAGGTTGCGCCCGACGTTGCTCCCGGTGAAGTTGCCGAACTTGCGGGCCCCCTCGCGGTTGAACGAGAAGCTGATCGCGGGCTGGTTGAACTCGTCGATGGTGGGCCGGGCGTTGCGCAGATCCCGCCCCGTCACCGGGGCCACCCGCCGCACGAGGTAGTAGACGGTCGAGCCGGGGGAAGCGCCGAGCGACTCGTCGGCCCCCGAGACGACCTCCATGTCCGCGGGCACGATGCCGTTCCGCGCCTGCAGCAGCAGATCGCGCGAGATGGCGGGGCCGTCCTCGACCAGCTTCAGCTCGAGAAGGCCGGTCGAACGGATGATCTCCTTCGCCCCCGCCACGTCCTCGACCCCCGGCAACTGGACGAGGATCTGGTCGCCGGCCACGCCGTGGGGGGCGACGATGGGCTCGGCGACGCCGAGCTCGTTGACCCGGCGCTCGATGGTCTGGAGGGCCTGCCGCACCGACTCCTCGCGCAACTGGCGCTCGAAGCCCGGCGACATGCGGAAGGTGTAGGCCCCGGGACCGGCCGACTGCCGGTTGTAGGTGCTCATCAGCAGGTCGGCGGCCAGCAGGTCGTCGGCGATGCCCCGGAACTCCTGGTCGCGCTCGGCGGAGACGCCCTCGACCCGGATCTCCGTCGGGGTGGCGGCGCCGGCCGAGAGCAGCTCGATGCCGACGAGGCTCGCCTGCTCCCTCAACTGCTCGGCGTTGGTCTCGGTCTCGACCCGCAGCGCGTCGTCGGTCTGCACCCGGAGCACGAGATGGACACCGCCCCGGAGGTCGAGGCCGAGCCGCACCTGGTCCTCGGGCGGATAGATGGCGAACGCGGCCGCGGCCGCCACCGCGACGATGGTCAACAGCTTCCAGCGCAGGTTCTTCTTCATGACTCGATCCGTCCCGTCGTACGCCGGCGTCCCGGCGGCCGCCGGCGGCGGCCCCAGCCGGCCGGCTACATCGACGCGGAGTCCTGGGCCACCGGCTCCTGCCCCTGATAGCCCCCGACCGCCGACCGCGACACCTCGATGCGCACCTTGTCGGCCACCTGGAGCTGGACCGACCGGTCGTTCAGCTTCGTGATGGAGCCGTAGATGCCGCTCGTCGTGATCACCCGGTCGCCCACCTTGAGGGCCTCGCGGAACTCCTGCACCTTCTTCTGGCGCCGCCGCATCGGCAGCAGGATGATGAAGTAGAAGATGGCGAGGATCAGCGCGAACGGCAGGAACTGCGCCCACAGCGGCGGGTTGCCCTGCGCGGCCTGGGCGAAGAGGGTCGGAAGGCCGGAATCAGGCATCGGAGGTCTTCGGTTCCCGGGCCGCCCTCTCGCCGGCTCCGGGCGGCGGCGCCGCCACCGGAGGCGGTCAGGAACGGGGGCGGCGAGAGAACGTCTCGTGAAAGCGCTGCCGGAACGACTCGAACGTGCCGAACAAGATAGCCTCCCTCATGCGGCGCATCGTGTCAAGGTAGAAGTGCAGGTTGTGCAGCGTGTTGAGGGTCCTTCCGGTCATCTCGCCGGCCACGTGCAGATACCGCAGGTAGGCCCGCGAGTACCGCCTGCACGTGTAGCACGGACACCCGGGATCGGGGGGGCGCGCATCGTCGGCGAACTCCGCCCGCTTGATGGACAGCGGCCCCTCGCGGGTCAGGAGCTGGCCGTTGCGGGCGTTGCGGGTCGGCAGCACGCAGTCGAACAGGTCGATGCCGGCGGCCACGCACTCGACGAGGTCGTCGGGCATCCCCGTCCCCATCAGGTACCGCACCCGGTCGTCCGGCAGCAGGGCCGCGGTGCCCCCCACCACCCGGTACATCACGTCCACCGGCTCGCCCACGCTCAGTCCGCCGATGGCGTAGCCCTCGAACCCCAGCGCCACCGTCGCCCGCGCGCTCGATTCCCGCAGGCGGTCGTAGACGCCGCCCTGCACGATGCCGAACTGCGCCTGGCCGGGGTTGGTCGCCTCGCCCCGGAGGCTTCCCGGGTCGTCGCGCAGCGCGAGGAACCGGGAGCGGCAGCGGCGCGCCCAGCGCAGCGTCCGCCGCATGGATTCCTCGGCCTGCGCCTCGGACACCGGAAAGCTGGTGCACTCGTCGAAGGCCATGGCGATGTCCGAGCCGAGCCGGGCCTGGATGTCGGTCGCGCTCTCGGGGGTCAGCCGCTGCCGGCTGCCGTCGAGATGCGACCGGAACCAGACCCCGTCCTCGTCGATGGTGCGGCGGTCGCCGAGGCTGAACACCTGGTAGCCCCCGCTGTCGGTCAGGATCGGCCGGTTCCAGCCGATGAAGCGGTGGAGGCCGCCGGCCCGCGCCACGAGCCGGGCCCCCGGCCGAAGCTGCAGGTGATAGGTGTTGGCGAGGACGATCTCCGCCCCGAGCCCGATGACGTCGCGGTGCGTCAGGCCCTTGACGGCCCCCCGCGTTCCCACCGGTGCGAACGCCGGGGTGCGGACGACCCCGTGCGGGGTGCCCATCTCCCCCGCCCGCGCCTCCCCGTCGCGGTGGGTCACCCGGAACGAGAAACCGGAATCGGACTGCGGCATCACTCCACGGCGCCCGGCGCCTGCCGTATACTACGCGGGTTCGAAGAGCCCAGGCGGGACCGGGAGCAGACGCCGCGGAACGACGCGGGGCTTGCGCAGGGCCGGGCGGGCGCCGCGCGGAGCCGTCGGGCGACGCTCCAACCGGCAGGGACAGCGCATTGAGACGGCTTCGCATCGGTGTCATATACGGCGGCCGCTCGGGCGAGCACGAGGTGTCGCTGGCCTCGGCCGCGGCCATCTTCGCCAACCTCGACCGGGAGCGCTACGACCCCGTCCCCATCCGCATCTCGCGCGACGGCGGCTGGTCGGTGGCCGACCACCCCCCCGCCGACGAGTCGGCGGCAAAGACCATCGGGCGGGCCCGGGCGGCGCGGCGGGCCGTGCACGCCGGCCGCGAGGTGCACCCCATCGCCCGCCCCGGCGACGAGACCCTGATGGTCGTCGGCCTCGACGCGAGCCCGCGCACCGCCATGGGGCACGAGGGGCACGCGCTGGCCGGCACCATGACCCTGGACGCCATCTTCCCGATCGTGCACGGACCGTACGGCGAGGACGGCACGCTGCAGGGCCTGCTGGAGCTGGCGGACATCCCCTACGTGGGGGCGGGGGTCGTCGGGGCCGCGGCGGGGATGGACAAGGCGGTGATGAAGGCGCTGTTCGCCGCCGCCGGCCTGCCCGTCGTGAAGCACGAGACGGTGCTGCGCCGCGCCTGGCGGCGGGACCGCGGGAAGATCCTCGCCGAGCTGGGCGCGCGCCTCGACTACCCCCTGTTCGTCAAGCCCGCCAACCTCGGGTCGAGCCTGGGCATCTCGCGCGCGGCCGACGAGGCATCGCTGTCGGCCGGCATCGACCACGCGGCGGAGCTCGACCGCAAGGTCATCGTGGAGGAAGGGGTGGTCCCCTGCCGCGAGATCGAGTGCGCGGTGCTCGGCAACGACGAGCCCGAGGCGTCGGTCCCGGGGGAGATCGTCCCCGCCGGCGACTTCTACGACTACGAGGCGAAGTACCTGGACGACCGGTCGCGGACCGTCATCCCCGCGGACCTCGCTCCCCGCGAGGCGGAGCGGATCCGCGACTGCGCGGTCGCGGCGTTCGGCGCCATCGACTGCGCGGGCATGGCCAGGGTCGACTTCCTCCTCGACCACGCCGGCCGCGTCTTCGTCAACGAGATCAACACCCACCCCGGGTTCACGACCATCAGCATGTTCGCCAAGCTCTGGGAAGCCAGCGGCGTCGGCTACCCCGCGCTGCTCGACCGGCTGGTCGAGCTGGCGATGGAACGGCACGCGGACCGGCGGGAATCCCGCATCGGCGGCCCCTGACGGGGCGACCCTCGGTCGACCCGGGCGTTTCGCCGGCGCGAGACTGCGGGGCGCATGCCCCGGCGCGACCCTCGGCCGGGTCGCGAGCTTCGCCGGCGCGAGACTCCCGCGCCGGCCGGCGCGAGACGCTACTCGAAGGGGGTGCGGCCGTCCCACACCCGGACCGAGTGGATGACGTCGCCGCGCTGCAGGCGGTCGACGACGTCCATGCCCGCGATCACGGCGCCGAGCACCGGGTTCCGGCCGTCGAGCCGGGGCTGGGGGGACGCGGCGATGAAGAGCCCGCCGCCGCCGGTGTCGGCCCCGTCGAGGACGAGGCCGACCGTCCCCCGCAGCCAGGGCCGGGGGCCGAGCTCGTCGCGGACGCGGTAGCCGGGGCCGCCGTCGGCCCGGCCCCGGGGGTCGCCGGCGCGCACCACCCCGCCCGCCGCCACCTCGTCCACCAGCACGCCGTCGTAGTAGCCGGACCGCGCGAGGCGCATGAAGTGGCCGCACGTCAGCGGCGTCTCGTTGACGGCGAGCTCGATCTGGATGGTTCCGCGGTCGGTGTCGATGTACGCGTGCGGCGAGACCGAGGGCCGCACGAGCTCGGGCGACTCGTACGTCCCGAGCGGCTGCGGCAGCGGGGACGAGCGGATCTCCCGGGCGGGATCGTCTGGCCCGCCGGGGCCGGCGAGACGGGCCGCGGCCGCGACCCGGACCGCCCAGTCGGGGTCGTCGAACGCGCCCCGGAGCGTCTCGAGGGCGGGGCCGCCGCCGATGCGGGCCAGCGCGTCGACGGCCGCCGCGCGCACCGCCGGCGACGCCGCGTTGGCCCCGTCGCGGTACGCGGCGGCGAGGAACTCGACGGCGCGGCGGCCGCCCGCCTCGCCGAGGAGCCGGGCGGCGGCCTCGCGGACGGCCGCGTTCTCGTCGGAGAGATGATTCACCAGCACGGCCTCGAGGCCGGGGGCGCGGACCGCGGCGAGGGACCGCAGGACAGCGGGAACCACCCGGCGATCCTCGTCCTCGAGGAGCAGGGAGAGCCGATAGGCGGCCGTGTCGGGGTCCGCGAGGGCCAGCGCGCGGGCGAGGTCGGCGCGTACCTGCCAGTGAGGGTCGGGAGGCAGGCCCGACAGGAGCAGCAGGAACGACTCGGGATCGAGCCCCGCGAGTGCGGTCAGGGCCGCCCCCCGGACCGCCGGCGCGCCGTGCGCGAGCAGCTCGATCGCGATCTCGACCGTCTCCGGCGCCCCGACCGCGCCGAGGGCGTCGAGGAGGGCGATCAGCAGGCCCGGGGCGAGGTCGCGCCCCCGCAGCAGGTCCCGCAACGCCGGGGCCGCCTCGGGGTCGCCGATCGCGCCCAGCGCCCGGACCGCGGACCGGACGACCCTCGGGTCCCGCCGGTCCCGATCGAGCAGCTCGACGAGGACCGGGACCGCCGACGGGTCGCCGAGCGCGCCCAGCCCGCCGGCCGCCATCGCGACCCCGACGGTGCCGCCGACCCCGGCCAGCGTACGGAGGGGACCGGCCGCCCGGGGGTCGCCGACCCGGGCCAGCGCGTCGGCGACCGGCCACCACCAGAGCAAGGGATCGCCGGACTCGGCGAGGACGACGGCCGCGAGCGCGTCGAAGTCGCCCAGCGCGGCCAGCGCGCCGACCCCCGAACGGAACGCTTCGACCCGGGGGCTCAGGGGATATCCGAGCTCGTCGGGGTCGACGTCGTAGGCCACCGTGACGTGGGCCGCGGCCATGGCCTGAACGGCCCCGGCGGCCTCCGGGGCCGGCAGCCGGCCGAGGGCCTGCGCGGCCAGCGCCTGCACGAGGGGAGACGGGTCCTCGAGGGCGGCGATCAGGAGATCGACCGCGGACGGAACGCCGAGCAGCCCGAGCCCGAAGGCGGCGACGGCCCGGACGTCCGGCTCCGGATCGGAGAGGGCGGCGGCCAGCGCCGCGCCCCCCTCCGCCAGCCCCACCCGGCCGATGGCCTGCACCGCCCGGTAGCGGACCTGACCGCCGGGGTCCCGGGCGAGCCGGAGCAGGTCGGGGACCGCCGCCGGCGAGTAGCCCGTCCCGGGGCCGGGGCCCGCCGCCCCGCCGGCGCCGGCAGCCGGCGCGGCGGCGGGCGGCAACGCGGGATCGCGCAGCAACCGCTGATCCTCGAGCCACAGAATCCAGGCCAGCTTCTGGTCGCGGGTGGCCGCGGCCGGCGCCTCGACCGTGGACGGGGCGGACGCGCAGCCCGCGGCGGCGGCGAGGATGCACGCGGCGGCGACGGGCCTGGAGAGGCGACGGGGAAGGGAGAGAAATGCTGACATCGCTGCCGCCGCAGCCGGGCGCGTATACGATATCATGTGGTTTGCGACTTCTTCCCGCCGCCGCGCCCCCCCGGGACCCCCTCGATCGGCTGCTCGGCCTCCAGCGCTTCGGCATCCGGCCGGGGCTCGACACCATCCGCCGCCTGATGGCGGCCCTGGGCGACCCGCAGGCGGCCTACCCGTCGATCATCGTGGCCGGCACCAACGGCAAGGGCTCGGTGGCCGCGATGATCGACAGCGCCCTGCGCGCGGCCGGGCACCGGGCGGGCCGGTACACCTCGCCCCACCTGACGTCGATCACGGAACGCTTCACCGCCGGCGGCGCGGCGATCCCCGAAGCGGCGCTGCGCGAGGAGGCGGCCATCGTCCTGCGGCAGGCCGACGCGCTCGTGCGGGCCGGCGGGCTGCCTCATCCTCCCACGTTCTTCGAGGCGGCGACGGCGATCGCGCTGTCGTGGTTCCGGCGCGCGGAGGTCGACGTCGCGGTGGTCGAGGTCGGCCTGGGGGGGCGGCTCGACGCCACGAACGTGCTGAGCCCCGCGGCGGGGGTCATCACGTCGATCGGGCTCGACCATCGGGAGCACCTCGGCGACACCCTCGAAGCCGTCGCGGCCGAGAAGGCGGGGGTCGTCAAGCCGGGCATGACGGTGGTCACCACCGAGACCGACCCGACGGCCCTCGCGGTCATCGACGACGCGTGCCGGCGGCGCGGCGCGCGGCTCGTGCGGGCCGCGGCGGACACCGCGATCCGGGTGCGGGGAGACGGCCCGCGCCCCCCGATCGAGGTCACCACCCCCCGGCGGCGCTATCCCGCGTTCCGGCCCGGTCTCGCCGGGGCTCATCAGCGCGCGAACGCGGCCGGCGCCATCCGCCTGCTGGAGACGCTGGGCGGCGCGGGCCTGCCCGTCGGGCCCGAGGCCGTCGTCCGCGGGCTCTCCGACGTGGCGTGGCCGGGGCGCCTCGACCTCGTCCGCGTGCCGGGGCGAGGGGCGGTCCTGCTCGACGCCGCCCACAACCCGCCGGCGGCGGCGGCCCTGGCCCGGCACCTGCGGCACGTGTTCCCCGACCGGCTGCCCATCGTCTGCGCGATCATGCGCGACAAGGACGCCGACGGCATCATCGACCGCCTCGCCCCGTGCGCGAGCCGCATCGTCTGCACCGCCCCGGACAACCCGCGGGCGACCCCCGCCCGCGACCTCGCGGACCGGGTGCGGGCGCGGGCGCCGGGGCTTCCGGTGGCCGCCGAGGACGACCCCCGAAACGCCCTGGACGCGGCGTGGACGGCGGCCGACACGGTCTGCGCGACCGGCTCGATCTTCCTGGTGGGCGAGCTGCTCGCCGATCTGCGGCGGCAGCCGGGGCGCCAGGAGTCGGCGCCGTGAAACGGCGCGGACTCCTGCAGGGTTGGTTGGGCGGCGAGCGGAGCCGCAGGCGACGCTCTCCGGGCTAGACCCTCCCGGCGGGAGCCGTGGTATTCTCGGAGGGTGCGGGGCTCCGGCGCCGGCCGCGGCGCGGCCCGCTCAGCGCCCTTCCCCTCCATGAACCGCCTGATCCGCCCGGGAAGCCGCGGCGAGACCGCGCGTCGCGCCGGTCGAGCGCGGCGGAGCCTCCGCCTCGGGGCTCTCGCGCTCTCGGGCGCCCTCGCCGCCGCCGGCCCGGTCCGCGCCCAGGACCTGCCCGAGGCCATCGGCGGGTCGCGGCAGTTTCACTGGGAGCGGGTCGCGCCCAACCACGTGTGGCTGAGCGGCGAGGTCGAGATAGACGGCGGCGGGGGGGGAAGCTGGCGCTTCCATGCCGACGACGCGCACATCTACACCGACGAGTCGCTGCTCGTGGCCACCGGCAACGTGGTGTTCGCGGGCGAGAACGCCCGGCTCGCGGCCGACCGGGCGGAGTTCGACTACGAGACGGGGACCGGCATGTTCTTCAGCGCGTCGGGCTCCACCGAGCTGGTCGAGGACATCGAGCCGAGCATGTTCGGCACCCAGGAGCCGGAGATGCGGTTCTGGGGGGCGCTCATCGAGAAGACCGGCACGCGCAGCTACCGGCTGACCGACGGGGGCTTCACCTCGTGCATCCAGCCGACCCCGCGCTGGGAGGTGCGGGCCAGCTCCGTCGCCATCGACCTGGACGAGTACGCCCGGCTGCGCAACATGCTGCTGCTGGTGAAGGGCGTCCCCCTCTTCTATCTGCCGTACATGTACTACCCGGTCCAGGGGGAGGACCGCGCCACCGGCTTCCTGATGCCCACCTACGGCGCCTCGACCGTGCAGGGGCAGTCGATCAGCAACGCGTTCTTCTGGGCCATCAACCGCAGCCACGACGCGACGGTCTTCCACGACTGGCTCACGACCACCGGCCAGGGCACGGGGGGCGAGTACCGCTACGTGCTCGGGGAGGGCCGCGGCGACGCCGAGGCGTACCTGCTGAACGAGAAGGCGGCCCCCGACCCCTTCGGCGGCGGCGACGAGCTCCTGCAGGCCCGCCGCAGCTTCCGGATGAGCGGCGACCTCCAGCACTCGTTCACGGACGCCATCCAGGCGCGGGGCCAGGTCGACTACTTCTCGGACATCGAGGTGCAGCAGACGTATCAGCGCGACATCTTCCAGGCGACGAACAGCTCGCGCTCGTACGGCGGCAACGTGACCGGCTCGTGGGGCGCGTACACCCTGAACGGGACCGCCGACTTCCGGGAGACGTTCTTCGGCCTCGACGACTCGTCGCTCCACGGGGCGGGGCCGCGCGTCTCGTTCAGCCAGTCGGAGAGGCAGATCGGAACCCTGCCCGTCTACTACGGCTTCAGCAGCGAGTACGCCAACCTGCTCCAGAAGCAGGGCTTCGGCGGCGAGGTGACCGACACGGGCCTGACCCGCTTCGACGTCAGCCCGCTGATCCGCGTGCCGTTCACGCGCTGGCCCTTCCTGACGTTCAACTCGTCGGTGGAATACCGCCGGACCCACTGGCGGGAGAGCATCGACCTCGCGACCATGGAGCAGGTCGACGCCCCCGTCTCGCGGTCGATGTTCGAGATGGCGACCGAGATCACCGGCCCGGTGTTCGTCAAGATCTGGGACACGCCCGACACGAGCTACTCCGAACGGATGAAGCACCTCATCGAGCCGTGGGTCTCGGTGGAGCGGACCACCCCCGTCGACAACTTCGAGCAGATCGTCAGGATCGACAGCACCGACTCGATCGTCGGCAACACGACCCGGCTGCGGTACGGCATCGACAACCGGCTGTACGCGAGGCGGGGCGACAGCGGGGCGCAGGAGTTCCTGACGATCGGGCTCGAGCAGACCTACTACACCGACGAGCGGGCCTCGCAGTTCGACCAGCAGTTCCTGACGAGCTTCCAGCAGACGGCGCCGAGCAACCTGTCGCCGCTCGCCCTGACGGTGCGCGCCGCCATCACCGACGGCATGAACGGGACGCTGCGGGCCGAGTACGACACCCACTTCATGGCCCTGCGGACCATCCGGGCCGACGCCGACATCGCGTTCAGCGACCGGCTGCACCAGCGCGCCGGCTGGAGCCAGCGCCGCTTCATCGAGGGGTTGTCGGGATTCGACAACCCCGACTACCTCGACCACGTCCTCAACTCGTTCACCAACTTCCGGGCGCGCGACAACACGTGGGGAGGCGTCTACCAGTTCAACTACGACGTGCAGCTCGGGCGCATGGTGCAGCAGCGGATACTCGCCTACTACAACGCGCAGTGCTGCGGGTTCAGCATCGAGTACCAGACGTACAACCTCGCCAACCTCGGGTTCTTCCGCACGCGGGCGGCGCAGGACAAGCGCCTCAACGTCTCGTTCACCCTGGCCGGGCTCGGCACGTTCGCCAACCTGCTCGGCGCCTTCGGCCCCGGGACCGGGGCCCGGCAGTACTGACGGGCGCTCTCCGTGCCGGACACCATCCTCGTCACCGGGGCGGCCGGCTTCGTGGGCAGCCACCTGCTCGCCCTGCTGCACCGCGACGCGCCCGATGCGGCGCTGCTGGCGTGGCGCCGCCCCCCCGGGGCGGGGCGCGGGACGAGGCGCCGCCCCCCCCGCCCGGCCCCGGCCCCGGCCGCGTGGCGCGACGCGGACCTCCTCGACGGGCCCGCGGTGCGGCGGGCGGTGGAGGAGCGGCCGCCGACCCAGGTGTATCACTGCGCGGGGGTCGCGAGCGTGAACGGGTCGTGGGCCGAGCGGCAGGCGACCCTGCGGGGCAACGTGACGGGCACCGAGCACCTGCTGGCGGCGCTCGGCCGCCTGCCCGTCCCTCCCCGCGTCCTGATTCCCGGCTCGGCGCTCGTGTACCGGCCCTCGACCGCGGCCCTCGGCGAGGCCGCGCCCCTCGGCCCGGTCAGCCCCTACGGCGCGAGCAAGCTCGAGCAGGAACGGGTCGGGCTCGAGGCGTTTCGGGAGGACGGCCTCGCCGTCGTCATCACGCGGTCGTTCACCCACATCGGCCCCGGGCAGGCCCCCGGCTACGCCGCCTCGAGCTTCGCCGAGCAGATTGCCCGCATCGAGGCGGGGCGCGCCGAGCCGGTGCTGTCGGTCGGCAACCTGGAGGCGCGACGGGACCTGACCGACGTGCGCGACACGGTGCGAGCCTACCGCGCGCTGATGGCCCGCGGGACCCCGGGCCGGCCGTACAACGTGTGCTCGGGGGCCGCCCACCGCATCGGCGACGTGCTCGACGCCCTGCTGGCCCTCGCCAGGGTCCCCGTCACGGTCCGGCGGGACCCCGCCCGCCTCCGCCCCAGCGACAACCCGGTGCTGCTCGGCGACCGGTCGCGCATCACCGCCGAGCTGGGGTGGGAGCCCCGTCGCCCCCTGCCGGAGACCCTGTCCGATCTGCTCGACTACTGGCGCGGGGTGCTCGCGGGCGCCGCGCCCCCGCTCGCCCCTTGACGCGCGGCGGCCGCCCGGTGCAACATGCGCCGATGGGCGAACAAAAACCGAATACCGGGCCCGGGCGGGCCGCCGCGACCCTGTTCGACCTGTCACCCTCGCGGCCGACGACGCGGCAGGTGGCGGACCGCGTCCGCGAGGGCCGCGCCGGCGACCCCGCCCGCCCCGCCGATCTGCCGGCCGCGGTGCGTCGCGCCGACGACGCGCGCTACCAGGAGGTGACCTGCCGCTCGGCCCTGAACCGCGTGCGGGGCATGCCGTTCGAATGGACCCTGAACCCGTACCGCGGCTGCACCCACGGCTGTCACTACTGCTTCGCGCGCCAGTACCAGTCGCACCTGGAGCTGGACGCGGGCGACGAGTTCGCGTCGGTCATTCTCGTGAAGGTGAACTTCGTGGAGGTGCTGCGGCGCGAGCTCGCGAGGCCGCGGCGGCGCCCCGGACCGATCGGGTTCGGCACCGCCACCGATCCGTACCAGCCGATAGAGGGGCGCTACCGGCTCAGCCGCGGGGTGCTCGAGGCCCTCGTCGAGCGACCGGTGCCGGTCGGCCTGATCACCAAGGGGCCGATGGTGGTGCGCGACGCCGACCTCCTGCAGGACCTCTCCCGACGGACCGAGTGCACCGTGCACGTGAGCGTGCCGACCGTCGACGAGGACGCGTGGGCGGCCCTCGAGCCGGGCACCGCCCACCCCCGGCAGCGGCTGCGCGCGGTGCGGGCGCTGGCCGACCGGGGCATCCGGGCGGGGGTGCTGGTGGCCCCGATCGTGCCGGGGCTGACCTCGCACCCCGCGAAGATCGAGCGGACCGTGAAGGCCATCGCCGACCACGGCGCCCGGTTCTGCGGCGCCGTCGTCCTCCACCTCGAAGGCGGGACCCGCGACCACTTCCTGCGCTTTCTCGAGCGCGAGTTCCCCGACCTCGCCCCCCGCGTCGACCGGCTCTACGCCGGAAAGCACGCCCCGCGGGGCTACCGCGATCAGGTGCACCGGGTGCTGGAGGTGATGCGGCTCCGGCACCGCCTGCCGCCCCGGGACGGCGCCGCGAGGAAGGCGGAGGCCCCGCCCGCGGCGGCGCCCCGCCAGCCGGGGCTCCTCTGACGCGAGACGGCGGCGTGCGCCCGACCAGCCCGGAGAGCGTCGCCTGCGGCTCCGCTCGCCGCCCAACCAACCCTGCCAGGAGTCTGCACCGTTCTACGGCGCAGACTCCTGGCTAGCGCGGCTGGAGCAGGCGCTCGACCCGCTGCTCGGTCGGGGGATGGGTGCTGAACAGCGACATGACTCCCGCGCGGGAGAACGGCTTGACGATGAACATGTGCGCGGTCGCCGGGCTGGCGTCGAGCGGCGTCCGCCGCGAGCCCGCGTCGATCTTGCGCAGGGCGCGGACGAGCCCGTGCGGGCTGCCCACGATGCCGGCGGCGCCGCGGTCGGCCGCGAACTCGCGCGAGCGGGAGATCGCCGACTGGATGAGGATGGCGGCGAGCGGCGCGAGGATGATGGTGGCGATGAGGGCGAGGGGGTTGCTGCCCTCCCCGTCGTCCCGGTTTCCGAAGCCCCCGAAGATCGCGGCGAACTGCGCCATGCGGGCGACCATCATGACGGTGGCGGCGATGGTCGCGGCCACCGAGCCGATGAGGATGTCGCGGTGCTTCACGTGGGCGAGCTCGTGGGCGATGACCCCCTCGAGCTCCTCCCGGTCGAGCATGCGCAGGATGCCGCGGGTCGCCGCCACCGCCGCGTGCCGCGGGTTCCGCCCCGTCGCGAAGGCGTTCGGCGAGTCGTCGGGGATGACGTAGACCTTCGGGGTCGGCAGGCCCGCCCGGCTCGCGAGGTGCGCGGTCATCTCGTGGAGGGGATGCCCGGGCCCCACCTGCTCGGCCCGGTACATGCGCAGCACGATGCGGTCGGAGAACCAGTACGAGCCGAAGTTCATGGCGACCGCGATCACGAACGCGAACATCAGGCCGGCCTGCCCCCCCAGGAGCTCGCCGATCACCAGCAGGAGCCCGCTCAGCAGACCGAGCAGCACGACCGTCTTCACCGAGTTGCCCATGGGTTGCAGCTCTCCTTCAGCCTGTCAATCCGCCGCGCCGCCGCCCAGCACATCGGCGGCCAGCGCCGCCACCAGCGCCGCCCGCCACGGCAGCGAGTCGACCTCGATGTGCTCGTGAAGGGCGTGCGGCCCCGCGCCGACCGCCCCCAGGCCGTCGAGGGTGGGGGTGCCGACCGCAGCCGTGAAGTTGCCGTCCGATCCGCCTCCGGTGGCGCCCTCCGAGAGGCCGTGGCCCAGCCGGCCCGCGATGCCCCGCGCCCTCTCGTAGAGACGGGCCACCGCCGCGGTTCGTTCCAGGGGCGGGCGGTCGAACCCGCCCGTCACCTCGATGCGGGTGCCGGGCACGGTGGGGGTCCGGTTCCGGACGAACTCGAGCACGCGGTCCATGTCGGCGGCCGTCACGACCCGCGCATCGACGACCGCCCGGGCCTCTTCCGCGACGACGTTGGGCAGGGTGCCGCCGGTCATCGTCCCGACGTTCAGCGACACGTCGGGAGCCAGGCCGCGCACCCGCTGCAGGTCGACGATCTGGGCCGCGAGCTCGTGGACGGCGCTGGCTCCCTTGTCGGGCTCGACCCCGGCGTGGGCGGCGACGCCGTGGACCGCGACGTGGAACTCGGCGCATCCCTTGCGGGCCGTCTTCACGCCGCCGCCGGCCAGCCCCGGCTCGAGCACGAGGGCGGCCCGGCTCCGCCGCGCCTCCTCCTCGATGAGGGTGCGCGAGGTGCGGCTGCGGCGCTCCTCGTCCGAGGTCCACAGCATGACGATGCGCCCCGAGGCGGGCGACGCCTCGAGCACGGCCCGGGTCGCGAGCAGGCCCAGCGCGACGCCCGCCTTCATGTCCAGGACCCCGGGTCCGAAGAGCCGGCCGTCCCGGAACTCCAGCGGCATGCGCGCGAGCTGTCCGACCGGCCACACGGTGTCGAAGTGGCCGAGCAGGAGCACCTGACTCTCGCCGCTCCCGAACTCGGCCCGGAGATGATCGCCGGCCCGCGCGTGGGGCAGCCGGGCGACGGTCCCCCCGATCGCCTCCATGCGATCCTGCAGCTCGCGGCCGCAGCCGTCGACGGCCATCTTGTCGTCGGTGGGCGACTCCAGGCGCGCGAGGGCGAGGGTGGTCTCGACGACCCATTCGCGCCGGGACTCGCAGTAGGCGAGCAGAGCCTGCTCGACCGCGGCGCTCGACATGTCCAGTCCGGTGCCCATCGTCTTCCAGCGTACTCGATCCAGCCCGCCCGTCGTCGGCCGCGGCTCCGCCGGGCGCCCCACCAAGCCTGCAGGAGTCCGCGGCGGGCGACGAGGTCAGGCGGGATGCCGCAAGGCGCGATCGCGGCGGCGACCGCCGCCGGGCCGCCGTCGGCTTGCGCGGCCGCCGTCCCGGCCGCATAATGTCGGCATGCGCTTCCGCATCTTCTGCATCGGAGGCTGTCTCGCGTCGCTGCTCGCGGCATCGGCGCCGCTCGACGCATCGGGCGCCGGCGAGCCGCAACGCCGGCCCGTGCCCCGGCCGTTCCCGCGGCCGGGCCAGTCCGAGCCGGCCCGCGACGAGGCCCGGCCGCGCGTCGAGAGCCCGGCCCCCGCGCAGGCGGCGGCGGGCGCGGTCGAGGCGGCGCCCACGGCGGCGATGCTGGGTCTTCCGGTCTACCCCGCGGCGCAGTTCATCACGTCGTACGACGCGGGCCGCCAGCAACGATACTATCTCTACGGCACCAACTCCGAGTTCGAGGCGATGGTGCGGTACTACCGCAACGTCCTCCGCGAGCGCGGGAACCGGGTGTTCGACGACCCGCCGACCCACATCTTCGAGGTCGGACGCTTCCGCGAGCGGGAGATGGCCTTTCCCCCGAGCGTGACCATCAAGGACTATGCGTGGAACGGCTCGGAAGGGTACCTGAGCGTCGCCGGCGTCGCCGGCGGGGAGCCCGCCCGGTTCAGGACGATCATACAGATCGTCCCGTCCCCCCCGCAATCGAGGCGCTAGCCCTCAACCCTGCTTGGCGGCGGTCCGCACGTAGACCTCGCGCTCCTGCCGGAACTCGGCGGACTTCTCGCGCATGCCGGCGCCGATGGCCTCGGACGCGTCGATGCCCTTGCCGGCCGCGTAGTCGCGCACCTGCTGGGTCAGCTCCATGCTGCAGAACTTGGGGCCGCACATCGAGCAGAAGTGGGCCACCTTGGCCCCCTCGGCGGGCAGGGTCTCGTCGTGGAAGGCGCGGGCGGTCAGGGGGTCGAGCGACAGGTTGAACTGGTCTTCCCAGCGGAACTCGAAGCGCGCCTTCGACAGCGCGTCGTCCCAGGCCTGGGCCCGTGGATGCCCCTTGGCGAGGTCGGCGGCGTGGGCGGCGATCTTGTAGGCGATGACCCCCGCCTTGACGTCGTCCCGGTTGGGCAGCCCGAGGTGCTCCTTGGGGGTGACGTAGCAGAGCATGGCGGTGCCGTACCAGCCGATCATCGCGGCCCCGATGGCCGACGTGATGTGGTCGTAGCCGGGGGCGACGTCCGTCGTCAGGGGCCCCAGCGTGTAGAACGGCGCCTCGTCGCACCACTCGAGCTGGCGCTCCATGTTCTCCCGGATAAGGTGCATGGGGACGTGCCCCGGCCCCTCGTTCATGACCTGCACGTCGTGCTCCCACGCGATGCGGGTCAGCTCGCCCTGGGTCTTCAGCTCGGCGAACTGCGCCTCGTCGTTGGCGTCGGCGATCGACCCCGGGCGCAGGCCGTCGCCGAGCGAGAACGAGACGTCGTAGGCGCGCATGATCTCGCAGATCTCGCGGAAGCGCGTGTAGGTGAAGTTCTCCTCGTGGTGGGCGAGGCACCACTTGGCCATGATCGACCCGCCGCGGGAGACGATGCCGGTGACGCGGCGCGCGGTCATGGGAACGTAGCGCAGCAGCACCCCGGCGTGCACCGTGAAGTAGTCCACCCCCTGCTCGGCCTGCTCGATCAGGGTGTCGCGGTAGATCTCCCACGTCAGGTCTTCCGGGCGGCCGCCGACCTTCTCGAGGGCCTGGTAGATGGGCACGGTGCCGATGGGCACCGGCGAGTTGCGGACGATCCACTCCCGGGTCTCGTGGATGTCGGGGCCGGTCGACAGGTCCATCACCGTGTCGGCGCCCCACAGGGTCGCCCAGCGCAGCTTCTCGACCTCCTCCTCGATGGACGACGACACCGCCGAGTTGCCGATGTTGGCGTTGATCTTCACGAGGAAGTTCCGGCCGATGGCCATCGGCTGGAGCTCGGGGTGGTTGATGTTGGCGGGGATGATGGCGCGGCCCCGGGCCACCTCGTCGCGGACGAACCCGGGCGCGAAGCCCTCGCGCAGGGCCACGAACTCCATCTCCTCGGTGATCGCGCCCCGGCGGGCGTGGTGGAGCTGGGTGACCCCGGCCGTCCCGCGGCGGGGGCGGCGGCCGCCGCCGGGAAGACCCGCCGTCGGCCCGGGCGCGTCCGGCCGCGCCTCGACGCCGCCGCGGCCGGTGATCCACGCCTCGCGCAGCGGCGGCAGACCCTGGCGCACGTCGCAGCCGTGGGGGCCGCTGGTGTCGTAGACCCGCAGGGGCGCCTCCCCGCCGGAGAGGGTGATCTCCCGCATCGGCACGCGCACCCGGTCTCCATCGACCAGGACCTGACGCGAGCTCGGGAACGCGTCCTCGTACCGGACGGACGGTGAGGGCGGGAAGGTGGATTTCTGCGCCATGCGCCGACTATAGCACGCGAAACCGCCCCCCGGGGCGCCGCCCGGGAACCGGAAACCGCCGGCCCGCCGTAGTACAATTCAGGCCGCCCGGCGCCGCCCGGCTCTCCATCCCGCGCCAGGAACCGAAGGGCTTCATGAATCCCGTCATCGACCGATCCCCGAGCACCCGCGAGCGCTCCCTCAGCGAGACTGATCCGGCCATCGCGGCCGTCCTCGCCGACGAGACGGCCCGGCAGAACACCGGCATCGAGCTGATCGCCTCGGAGAACTTCGTCAGCCGGGCGGTGCTCGAGGCGGCGGGCTCGGTGCTCACCAACAAGTACGCCGAGGGGTACCCGGGGCGCCGCTACTACGGGGGCTGCGAGCACGTGGACGTGGCCGAGTCGCTGGCCATCGAGCGGGCCCTGGCCCTCTTCGGGGCCGAGCGCGCCAACGTGCAGCCGCACTCGGGCGCCCAGGCCAACATGGCCGCGTACTTCGCGCTGATCGACCCCGGCGACACCGTGCTCGGGATGAACCTCGCGCACGGCGGGCACCTGACGCACGGCCATCCCCTGAACTTCTCGGGCCAGCTCTACGACATCGTGCCCTACGGGGTGCGGCGCGACGACGAGCGCATCGACCACGACGAGCTGGCGCGGCTCGCGCGCGAACGGCGCCCGAAGCTGATCATGGTCGGGGCCAGCGCCTACCCCCGCGTGATCGACTTCGCCCGCATCCGGGCCGTCGCGGACGAGGTCGGGGCGTACGTGGTCACCGACATGGCCCACATCGCGGGCCTGGTCGCGGCCGGGCTCCACCCCAGCCCCGTCCCCCACTCGGACATCGTCACCACCACCACCCACAAGACCCTGCGGGGCCCCCGCGGCGGCCTCGTGCTGTGCCGCGAGGCGCACGCGAAGGCGGTGAACCGGGCCCTCTTCCCGGGCGTCCAGGGCGGCCCCCTGATGCACGTCATCGCGGCCAAGGCGGTGTGCTTCAAGGAGGCGGCGGAGCCCGCGTTCCGCGAGTACCAGGCGCAGATCGTCCGGAACGCCGCCCGCCTCGGCGCCGCCCTGGCGGACCACGGCTTCCGGCTCGTCAGCGGGGGCACCGACAACCACCTCGTGCTCGTCGACGTGTTCTCGCGCGGCATCACCGGCAAGCTGGCGGAGGCCGCGCTCGAGCGGGCCGGCATCACCGTCAACAAGAACGCGATCCCGTTCGACGAGAACCCGCCGATGGTGGCCAGCGGCATCCGCATCGGGACCCCCGCGGTGACCACGCGGGGCATGGCGGAGCCCGAGATGGACGAGATCGCCGGCTGGATCGGCCGGGTGCTCGCGGCGCCGGAGTCGGACGCGGTCGCGGCCGAGGTGCGGTCGCGGGTCGAAGCCCTGTGCCAGAAGTTCCCGCTGTACCAGGACGCCCCGTAGCACCCGGGCGGACCGCGGCCCCGGAACCGTCGCCCGGCGGCTCCCCCGCCGCGCACGGTGCCGCCGCCCCGGCCTCCCTTCCGGGGAGCGGGCGCCCCCGGAAGGAAGGCGGCGCGGTTCCACGGCGCAGGCGCCCGGACAGGGAGACGGAGCCGCCGGGCGGCGAACCCGGGGGGGTCCGCGCCCACCCGCCGGGAAGAACCCTCGTCGACGAGGTCGAGGCGGCGTTCGCCGGGGACGGCGCCCTCGCGGGGGCCCTGCCGTCGTTCGAGCCCCGGGCCGGCCAGCGGGAGATGGCGTCGGCGGCGGCCGGGGTCTTCGAGGACGGCGGCGTCCTGCTCGCCGAGGCCGGCACCGGCACCGGCAAGACCCTCGCCTACCTGGTGCCGGCGATCCTCAGCGGGCAGCGCGTGCTCGTCTCCACCGGCACGAAGCAGCTCCAGGACCAGATCTTCGACAAGGACCTCCCCGCCCTGCGGGAGGCCCTGGGCGTCGAGTTCACCGCGACCTACATGAAGGGCCGGGGGAACTACCTCTGCCTGCACCGGTTCGAGGCCCTTCGGGACGGCGACCCCCTCGGCCTCGCCCCCGACCGCGCCCACGTGGACGCCCTCGCGGCGTGGGCCGCGCGCACCTCGACCGGCGACCGCGCGGAGATCGAGGATCTGCCGGAAGACCTGCCGTTCTGGGGCGAGATCTCGGCCGCCTCTGAGACCTGCATCGGCACCGAGTGCCCGCAGCACGCCGACTGCTTCATCACCCGGATGCGGCAGCGGGCGGCCGAGTCGGACCTCGTCATCGTGAACCACCACCTGCTGTGCGCCGACGCGGCGGTGCGCCAGTCGGCCTACGGCGAGGTGATTCCGTCGTACGCCTACGCGGTGATCGACGAGGCGCATCAGCTCGAGGACGTGGCGACGCAGTACTTCGGCGTCTCGGTGAGCAACTACCGGCTGGAGCGGCTGGTCGGCGACGGCCGGCGCTGGACCGGCCGCGACCTGGAGGAGGACGCCGAGGCCGCCCAGACCCTGTACCGGGCCCTCGACGAGATCGACCGGCGGGCGGCGCTGCTCTTCGCGGCGGTCCGGCTGCATCGGGCGCAGGCCGACCGCACCCGCCTGGACGCCGACGTGCTCGAGCCGGCGGCCGAGCCGGGGCGGCAGCTCGCGAGCGCGGCGCGGGCCCTGCACGCGGCGGTCGAGTCGTTCCCCAACGCCACCGAGGACCTGCGCGCCCTGGGGCGCCGCGCCCGCGAGGCGGCCGACGACGTCGACCTCGTGCTCGCCGCCGACGACGACCGCCTGGTGTACTTCCTCGAGCGGCGCGGCCGCGGCACGTTCCTGCGGGCGTCCCCCATCGACGTGTCGTCCATCGTCCGGGAGCTGCTGCTCGACCGCCTGCAGGGCACGATACTGACGTCGGCGACCCTCGCCGTCGACGACTCGTTCGAGTACCAGCGGTCGCGCCTCGGCATCGGCGAGGCGGTCGAGCTGCGCCTCCCGTCGGAGTTCGACTACGCGGCCCAGACGGTGCTGTACCTGCCCCGGGAGATGCCGGAGCCGCGGTCGCCGGCCTTCGCCCGCGACGCCGCCCTGCAGGTGCGGGCCCTCCTCGACGCCACCGAGGGGCGCGCCTTCGTGCTCTTCACCAGCTTCGCCAACATGCGGCAGGTGCACCGGCTCATCGCGCCGGCCAGCCCCTGGCCCCTCCTCGTGCAGGGGGACGCCCCCCGCCCGGTGCTGCTGCGCAACTTCCGCACGACCCCGAACGCGGTGCTGCTGGCCACGTCGAGCTTCTGGCAGGGGGTCGACGTGGCCGGCGACGCCCTGAGCTGCGTCATCATCGACAAGCTGCCGTTCGCGCCGCCGGGGGACCCCATCACCGCGGCGCGGATGGAGTCGATCGCCGGGAACGGGGGCAGCCCTTTCGACGAGTACCAGGTGCCGTTGGCGGTGCTCACCCTGCTGCAGGGGCTCGGCCGGCTGATCCGGCACCGCCGGGACCGCGGGGTGCTGTCGGTGCTCGACCCCCGCCTGCTGAACAAGGGGTACGGGCGCCGCTTTCTCGCCTCGCTGCCCCCCACCCCCATCGTGCACGACCTGGAGCGGGTCAGGGCGTTCATGGCGTCGAAGAAGGTGTAAACTCGGGGCAGGGTGCCAGTTCCAAGAAGCGCGCTGCGCGCCGCCGTGGTCCTGGGCGCCGCGCTCTGCCTGGCGCGCCCGGCCGCCGGCCAGTCGACGGGGTCGGTGCATGGCCGCGTCACCACCGGCGACGGCGAGCCGGTGGCCGGCGCGACGGTGAGCCTGGTGTCCCTCGAGTCGCAGGGGGCCGGGGTCGAGACCGTCACCGACGCCGACGGCCGCTTCCGCGGCGTCGACCTCGCCCCCGGGCAGTACAGCGTCAGCGCCGGCAAGGCCGAGCTCGGGGACCAGATCTTCCGCGTGCTCGTGCACCCCGCCGGCTCGGTGGACGTGCGCTTCGTCCTCGAGGCGGGGCGGACCGCGGCGCCGTGGCTGCGCGCGCTGCAGGACGACCAGACCGCGGCCGCCGCGTTCGCGGCCGGGGTCCGGGCCAACCGGGAGGGCAACTACGACGACGCCATCGCGCAGTTCGAGACGGTGCTGGGCGTCACCCCGACCTGCGTCGACTGCTACTTCAACATCGGGGTGTCGCACAGCCGGCTGGACCGCTTCGACGACGCCGAGGCCGCCTACCGCCAGGCCCTCGCCATCCGGTCGGACTACGCCCCCGCCCACTACGGGCTGGCCGACATCTTCACCCGCCAGAACCGCCCCGAGGCGGCCGCGGCGGCGCGCGGCGAGGCGAACCGAATCGCGGTGCGGCGGCTCGCGGCGGGACGCGCGGCGGCCCGCGAGCTCGTGGACCGCGGCATCGCGGCCTGGGACACGGGCGACGTGGGCGAGGCGCTGCGGCTGTTCCGCCAGGCGTCGGACACCGACCCCACGCTCGCCGACCCGCACTACTGGATGGGGCTCGCCTACGAGGCCAGCGGCGACTCGGCGAGCGCACGGCGCTCGTTCGCCCGCTACGTCGGCGCCGCCCCCGACGGCGAGCACGCGGCGGTGGCGCGGGAGCGGCTGCGGACCCTCAGGCGCTAGGAATCCGGGCCGGGAACCGCGCGGGACTCCGGCCGACCCCCAACCGGCGGGGTCGGCGACACCCCGGGTCGGAGCGCGGAAACCCGGCCCGAAGCGCCGATCCGCCCGGCCTCGACCACCCCACGGAATCGCGGACCATGGAGCTCGCCGCCACCGTCTCGGCCAACCTCGCCGCGGTTCGCGCACGGATCGACCGCGCGGCGGCCGCCGCGGGTCGCAGCCCCGACGAGCTCCGCCTCGTCGCGGTGTCGAAGACCTTCGGCATCCCCCACGTCGAGGCGGCGGCCGCGGCCGGCCTGCGCGATCTGGGCGAGAACCGGGTGCAGGAGGCCCTCGAGAAGCAGGCCGCCACGCCGGCGCTGCCCGTCCGCTGGCACCTCGTCGGGCACCTGCAGTCGAACAAGGCCCGCAGGGCCGTCGCCTTCGACTGGATCCACTCCGTGGACAGCGCCGCCCTCCTCGATCGGCTCGACCGCGCCGCGGCCGAGGCGGGCCGGTCGCCGCAGGCCCTGGCTCAGGTCGACCTCGCCGGGGAGGCGACCAAGCACGGGGCGCGGGAGGACGAGGCGCGCCGCATCGTCGAGGCGGCGGCCGGCTGCCGGGCCGTCCGCCTGCGCGGGCTCATGATGCTGCCGCCGTGGTCGGACGACCCGGAGGCGGCGCGGCCGTGGTTCCGGCGCCTGCGCGCCCTCCGCGACGAGCTGCAGGCCGGCGCGCCCGAATCGGTCCGCCTGGACGAGCTCTCGATGGGGATGAGCCACGACTTCGAGGTGGCGATCGAGGAGGGGGCCACCATGATCCGGGTCGGCACCGCGATCTTCGGCCGCAGGACGCGCCCCGCCGGCACCTGACGACGCCGCCGTGACTCGCGGCACGATTCCCGCCGCCCCCCGGGCCTGCTGGTGAGGGCGGCGGATCGAACTCGAAGGTGCGAGGCTACGAGTCGTGACGGGGGCGTTCCCGTGTGTCCGCCGCGCCTTCCGGGCTCACGTTCATGCCGGAGGTCGACGTTCGCCACGCCTTGACTCCGCCCGCATCAGCTTCGAACACGAGTCTGTGGTGGCGCCGCGCGCATGCGCCGCGCGCGTAGTCGAGCAGTGCATTCGCACCCGGTCCCTTCGCCCGCAGGTAGGCGTTCAGCCCCACTGCCTCGAACTCGCGTTCCGCGTTCCCGGGATCGATGCGTCTCGTCCTCCCGCCCCCCGCCCCGGTTGCCGTCTTCACCTCGATGACGCCGTTGCGGGTCTCGATGCGGCACCTCGTGTACAGCGCATCGCTGACCGCGTGCGCCCCGCGATTGCCGAGCTGCCGCGGCTCGATTCGCTCCTCTCCGGGCACACCGCGGAGCGACCTCTCCGCTTCGGCGGCGATCATCGGGCCTGCCCAGTGCAAGCTCTGCGCGATGCTGTCCGCGAGCTCTCGGCTGATGCCGTTGACGGCGGCCTCCAGCGCCTCGGGGTCCTTCTCGCTCGCCTTGGCGAGGTCGAAGACGTCGCGCGCCGGGTGCTCTTCGCTCCGTTCGAGCTTGCCGCGCAGGATTTGAGCGTTCGACAGCGCCGTTTCCCGTCGGCCCTCGATCGTGCAGTGTCGCTCTCCTGCCCCGAACAGGGGCGCGGTCGCCCACAGGTCGAGCTTCCGCTCCCCGTCGTCGAACGCAACCGTCCACAGGTGGACATCGCTGTTGAACGCGGGCGTTCCTCCGAGCGCACGCATTCTCGTCTCGAACTGCGACGCCGGGTTGTTGGCCTCCGCCAACATGCCCAGCGACGTGTCCGGCGGCACCACGAGGTCGACGTCGTAACTGTGCCGATGCGCCCAGCGTGCGGCCAGGATCGACCCTCCGCCGATGGCGTACCGCGCCCCTGCTCCGCTGATGCTCCCGATTTCCTCGCGCACCGTTGCACCGATCCTCCGCCACAGGTCGCTGGCCGGCGGCGGCAGGGTCAGCGTAGGCGCGCTCATTCGTCTTCGTCCGGCGGCACGCTCGCCCATCCGTTCAACCGCCGCGCGGCGCGGCAGCGCGAGTGCCCGGCCCGGTGAAGCGCCGCAACGAGCTGGCGCAGCGTGTACGCGCCCTCGGCCCAGGCGGCGATGAGCTCGTACCACTCGGCCTCCTGGGCGAAGACGTACAGGATGGTACGCTGCCGGCCGTCGGGCTTCTCCGCGCGGATCGCGTCGTAGAACTCCGCGCTCTTCGGCCGTTCCGGCCACCCCGCGCAACTGCGCGCCAGCCGTATCTTCACCGTGATGCTGTCGCGGCCCGTTTCCCCGGCATCGCTCGCCCGGCTCAGCCGCCGGGTCTCGCTCGGGGACGGTTTCGCGTCCGGAAACACCTCGGGCCGCCGCAGCGTTTCGTGTAGCGGCCCCGCCGGTGTTCTTCGCCTTCGCCGTTGCTCTTCTTGCCTGAACTGCATCGCTCGCGCCGGCAGGGTGGGTGACCCGTCGGTGCCTGGTCCCGGCGTGCGGAACACGACGTGGACTTGCGTGCTCCGTTGGCTCCCGTCCGGCACGGTGCCTGCCGGCATTGTACCGCGACGGCAGCGGCCGTCGGTCTGCACGAGGCGCTTCTCGTGCGGCTGCAGGGGCACCTCGACCAACGCGGCCCGGGGGAGGCGGCCGCGCCGGTCGAGGGATTCGGTGCAAGGACGAAGCCGTACCGCTCGTCCGCCGGTCTCACGGCACGGCCATGAACAGGCGGTCCCAGCGGGTGCGGGTGAAGAAGTGGGCGGCGGCCGAGCCCAGCCGGCGCAGGGTGGCGCCGACGCCGACGTCGGTGTAGAAGTCGGCCCCGGACTCGTACGACCAGTAGAGCATGAACGCGCGGCCCTTGACGTACTCGGCCGGCAGCGGCCCCCAGTAGCGGCTGTCCTCGGAGTCGCCGCGGTTGTCGCCCATCATGAAGAGGTGGCCCTCGGGGATCGCGGTGGGCCCGAAGGTGCCCCGGATGTCGAGGGGGAGCCGTCCCTCGGGCCGCATGAGGTCGAGCCAGGGCTCGTCGATGGCCTCGCCGTCGATGAACACCCGCCCCCGCCGCCCCTCGATGGTCTCGCCGGGGAGGCCGACGACCCGCTTGATGAAGTCGCGCTCGGGGTCCTCGGGGAACTTGAAGACGAGGACGTCGCCGCGCTCGACGTCCCCCATGGGCAGCAGCGCCCGCTCGAGCCCGGTCGCGGCCGGGGCGTAGACGAACTTGTTCACGAGCAGGTGATCGCCGATGAGCAGGTTCTCCTCCATCGACCCCGTCGGGATCTTGAAGGCCTGGACGACCCACGTGCGCACGAACAGGGCGAGGATGACCGCGATCACGATCGATTCGAAGTACTCCCGCGCGGTCGACTTCCTGAACGACGTCTCTCCAGCCATGCTACTCGTCCCTGCCCGGAGACCGCCGCCCCGCGGCTCCCGCTGACTGCTCTCCAACCGTCCCCGCGGTTCCCGACGGCCGGCCCGACATGGTCGCGTTGGCTCGCCGCCGCGACCGACCCGCTGGCCTGTCCGAGCCGGCTCCTGCTGCGCCGACTTCTACTCCGTGTCCACCGTCAGCACCGCCAGGAACGCCTCCTGCGGAATCTCCACCCGGCCCACCCGCTTCATGCGGCGCTTGCCCTCCTTCTGCTTCTCGAGGAGCTTGCGCTTGCGGGTGATGTCGCCGCCGTAGCACTTCGCGAGCACGTTCTTGCGGAGCGCCCTGACGGACTCGCGGGCAATGATACGCCCCCCCACCGTCGCCTGTATCGCCACCTCGAACATCTGGCGCGGAATGAGCTTGCGCAGCTTGACGGCGAGGGCCCGGCCCCGCGCGTAGGCCGAGTCCTTGTGCACGATGACCGACAGGGCGTCGACGGGATCGCCGTTCACCAGGAGATCGAGCTTGACGAGGGGCGACGTCCAGTAGCCGGTGACGTGGTAGTCGAGCGACGCGTAGCCCCGCGACAGCGTCTTGAGCCGGTCGTAGAAGTCGAGCACGACCTCGTTGAACGGCAGCTCGTAGGTGATCATGACCCGGTTCGAGGCGATGTACTCCAGCCCCTTCTGCACCCCGCGCTTCTCCTGGCAGAGCTGCAGGATGCCGCCGACGTGGTCCGACGGGGTCAGGATCATCGCGGTGATGACCGGCTCCTCGAGGGCCGCGATGTTCCCCGGGTCGGGCAGCTTCGCGGGGCTGTCGACCTCGAGCGTCTCGCCGGCGGTGGTGGTGACCCGGTAGAGGACCCCGGGGGCGGTGGTCACCAGGTCCATGTCGAACTCGCGCTCGAGCCGCTCCTGGATGATCTC
Organism: Vicinamibacterales bacterium; assembly: GCA_965215105.1. Lineage (GTDB taxonomy): Bacteria > Acidobacteriota > Vicinamibacteria > Vicinamibacterales > UBA8438 > JAJEEA01. The sequence goes on along the minus strand of OZ244051.1, from coordinate 5,273,882 downwards.
GAGGTGCAGCAGGCCGAGGAAGCCGCAACGGAACCCGAAGCCGAGCGCGTTGGAGGTCTCGGGCTCGAAGAAGAACGAGGCGTCGTTGAGCCGCAGCTTCTCGAGGGCCTCGCGCAGGTCGCCGTACTGGTGCCCCTCGACGGGGTAGAGCCCCGCGAACACCATCGGCTTCATCTCGGTGAAGCCGGCGCAGGGCTCGGCCGCGGGGCGCGCCGCCTCGGTCAGGGTGTCGCCGATCTGGGCGTCGCTGACGGTCTTGATGCCCGCGATGACGAAGCCGACCTCCCCCGCCCCGAGCTGCGGGACGACGAGAGGCTTGGGCGAGAACACCCCGACCTGCTCGACCTCGTAGTCCTGCCCCCGCGCCATCAGGCGGACCCTCGTCTTGGGCCGTATCACCCCGTCGACCACGCGGGTCAGCACGACGACCCCGCGGTACGAGTCGTACCAGGAATCGAAGATCAGCGCCTTGAGGGGAGCGTCGCGGTCCCCGCCCGGCGGCGGCACGCGGGCCACCACCGCGTCGAGCACGGCGCGGGCCCCCGCGCCCTCCTTGGCGCTCGCGAGCAGGGCGTCGGCGGCGTCGAGGCCGACGATGTCCTCGATCTGGCGGGTCGTCTCCTCGGGCTGCGCCCCCGGCAGGTCGATCTTGTTCACCACCGGCACGATCTCGAGGTCCTGGTCGACCGCGAGATAGGCGTTGGCGACGGTCTGGGCCTCGACCCCCTGGGAGGCGTCGACGAGCAGCACCGCGCCCTCGCACGCGGTCAGGGCCCGGGTCACCTCGTAGGAGAAGTCGACGTGCCCCGGCGTGTCGATGAGGTTGAGGACGTGCGGCGCGCCGCCCTCGGGGGTGTAGGTCAGCCGGACCGCGTGGGCCTTGATGGTGATGCCCCGCTCGCGCTCCAGGTCCATCGAGTCGAGCACCTGGGCCTCCATCTCGCGCGGGCGCAGGGCGCCCGTGAGCTCGAGGAACCGGTCCGCGAGCGTCGACTTGCCGTGATCGATGTGCGCGATGATGGAGAAATTGCGGATGCGGCGCTGGTCCATGGACGGACCGTCATTATAGTCCGGCGGCTGCCGCCGGGGCGGACGGCCGACCCCGTGGAACGGTTGTCGTGAAAAGTCCGGGCCGCCTCGCAAGGCTCGGCGGGGAGCCGCCTGCCCCGCCGGTCGTCGCCCGCGGCTCCGCCGGCGGCGCCCCGCGGGCGGGTCGGGGGCCTCGCCGGCGCGAGACGCCTGCGCGCCGGTTCCGCGCGGCGGGACCCGGCCCCGGCGGCGCAGTGACGCCTACGGCGACGGCTCCCGCCGGTCGGCCAGCGGCACGAACGGCTGCGGGTACTCGGGCCCCACGTACTCCGCCCGGGGCCGGATGAGCCGGTTGTTCTCGTACTGCTCGAGGACGTGCGCGGTCCACCCCGCCACCCGGCTCGCCACGAAGATGGGCGTGAAGAGGTCCGTCGGAATGCCGAGCACGTGGTAGGTCGACGCGGAGTAGAAGTCGACGTTGGCGTCGATGCCCGTCTCCTCCTTCATCACCTTCTCGATGACCCGGGACATGGCGAACCAGCGGGGCTGCCCCGCCTGCTCGCCGAGGTCGCGCGACATCCGGCGCAGGTGGGTGGCGCGGGGGTCCTCGGTGCGGTAGACCCGGTGGCCGAAGCCGGGCACCCGGCGCTTGCCCGCCAGCATGCCGCGGATCGTGTCCTCGACCCGCCGGTCGTCCGCGTCGTCGCCGATGGACAGCAGCATCCGCATGACGGCGGCGTTGGCCCCGCCGTGCAGGGGGCCCTTCAGCGCCGCGATCCCCGCCACCACGGCCGAGTGGAGATCGGCGAGGGTGGCCGCCGCCACCCGCGCCGCGAACGTCGACGCGTTCAGCTCGTGGTCGGCGTGGAGGATCAGCCCCACGTCGAACGCGCGGGCGGCGAGGGCGGTCGGACGCTCGCCGGTCAGCAGGTACAGGAAGTTGGCGGCGTGCCCCAGCACCGGGTCGGGGGCCAGCGGCGCGCCCCCCGCCGCGAGCCGGCCCAGCGTCGCCACCAGGGCGCCGGCCTGCGCCGTCAGCCGCACCGCCTTGCGCCGCGACGCGGCGGCGGAGTCGTCGCCGGCGTCGGGATCGTGGTGGGCGAGGGCGGACACCCCGGTGCGCACCGCGTCCATGAGGTCGCCGGGCGGCAGCGACCGGAGCAGCCGGACGACGGGCTCCGGGAGGGCGCGGTGCCGGGCCAGCCCGGTCTGCAGGTCGCCGAGCTCGGGCCGGGTCGGCAGCCGGCGGCGCCACAGCAGGTGGCAGACCTCCTCGAAGGTGGCCTGCCGCGCCAGATCGTGGATGTCGTGGCCGCAGTACGCGAGCACGCCGCGCCGCCCGTCCAGATGGCAGATGCGCGAGGTGGCCGCGACGACCTCGTCGAGACCCGTCGTCGAACGTGTGCTCATCGGTCCCGAAGAATAGTGGTCCGGGCGGCCGACCGCAACCGCCCCGCCGAACGCGGACGGCGCGGAAGCGCCGGCCGCGTCTCCGCCCCTCGGCGTCTGTATGATCGGGGCATGGAACCCGAGCGGCTTCGTTCACTCCTGGAACAGGTCCGCAGCGGCGCGCTCGGCGTCGCCGAGGCGCAGGCGGAGGTGGCCGCCTCGATGCGGCGCGCGCCGTTCGAGGACCTCGGGTTCGCGCGCGTCGACCACCACCGGGCGATTCGGCAGGGCTTCCCCGAGGTCGTCTTCGGCGCCGGCAAGACCCCCGAGCAGGTGGCGGAGATCGCGGCCCGCATCGTGGACGCGGACCAGACCCTGCTGGTGACGCGGACCGACGCCGCCGCGTTCGCCGCGGTGGGCGCGCGCGTGCCCGACGCGGTCTTCCATGCGGAGGCCGGCATCATCAGCCGCGCGCGGGGCGGGGAGCCGACGGGCCGGGGCACGGTCCTCGTCGTGTCCGGCGGCACCGCCGACCAGCGCGTCGCCGAGGAGGCGGCGGTCACCGCCGCGGTCATGGGCAACCGCGTCGAACGGCTCTACGACGTCGGGGTGGCCGGCCTCCACCGGCTGCTGTCGGAACGGGCGCGCCTCGAGCGGGCCCGGGTCATCGTGGTGGCCGCGGGCATGGAGGGCGCCCTCGCGAGCGTGGTCGGGGGGCTGGTGGCGGTCCCCGTCATCGCCGTGCCCACGAGCGTGGGCTATGGGGCCGGCGCCGGGGGAGTCGCCGCCCTGCTGTCGATGTTGAGCAGTTGCGCGTCGGGAGTGGCGGTGGTCAACATCGACAACGGCTTCGGGGCCGCGGCCGTGGCCAGCCTGATCAACCACGGCGGGCCGGAGCCGGACGCTTGAGCGCGCAGACGCCGCCATGATATTCTCTCTTGTTCCGAAGCTTGCGCTTCCGACCCCTCGCGCGTCGTGGCCGCCGCCGCTCGGGAGCTCAAGCCCGGACGCCCCGCAGGACCCGGGCCGGGTCAGCGTCCGTACAGCACCGGCGCCGTTACCGCGATGCACGCAGGAACCCAGACGACCCTCGAGTTCGACCGCGTGGTCGAAGTGGTCGCCAGTCACGCCCTGACCCCGCTGGGAGCCGAAGCGCTCGCGCAGATGCGCCCGCTCGCCGACCGGCGCGCCGTCCAGACCGCCCTCGCCCACACCGGCGAAGGGGTGCGCTTCCTCGCCGCCAACGAGGGAGGACTTCCCCTCGAAGCGTCCAGCGACCTCGCCGCGATCCTGTCGCGGCTCGCGATCGAGGCGCATCCCCTCGCCCCGATCGACCTGCGGAAGCTGGCCGACTTCCTGCAATCGGTCGAGCGGTCGTGCCGGGCCGTCCGCGAAGCCGGCGGGGGGCCGTACCCGGCGTTGACCGCGATAGCGGGCGGCTGCGCCGCCTGGAAGCGGGAGTGCGAGGACGTCACCCGGAAGATAGACGCCGCCGGCGACGTCAACGACGATGCGAGCCCCGAGCTGAAGACCATCCGCGGCCGCCTGCGCAAGCAGCGCAACCGGCTCAGAGGAAACCTCGAGTCGTTCCTGCGCGGGCGGGAGACGGCCCGGTACCTGCAGGAGCGGGTGGTCACCGAGCGCAACGGCCGGTTCGTGCTCGTCGTCCGCTCGGAGCACCGCACCGCCATCCCCGGCATCGTCCACGGCAGCTCCACGAGCGGGGCGAGCCTGTTCCTCGAGCCGCTGAGCACCGTCGACCTCAACAACGAGATCGTCGCCCTCGAGCAGCACGAGGAGGACGAGGTCCGGCGGGTGCTGCTGGGGCTCTCCTCGGCGTTCCGGCGGCGCGCGGCGGATCTTCGGCGGACCCTCTCGGCGGTCACCGAGCTCGACGCGGTGCAGGCGCGCGCCGCGTTCGCGGCGTCGATCGACGCGGTGGAGCCGGCGCTCGCGGCCGACGAGACCTTCGAGCTGCGGGCGGCCCGGCACCCGCTGCTGATGAGCGCGGTGACGAGCCGGCTCGAGACGCCCCCGCGCGAGGGCGCGCCGGACGAACCGGTCCCCGTCGACGTCGTGATGCAGCCGCCCGACCGGGCGCTGATCGTCACCGGGCCGAACACCGGCGGGAAGACCGTCGCGCTGAAGACGGCGGGGCTGCTGGCGCTCATGGCCCAGGCCGGCCTGCACCTGCCCGCCGGCGAGGGCTCGGTGATCCCGGTCTTCCAGTCGGTCTTCGCGGACATCGGCGACGAGCAGTCGATTGCCGCCAACCTGAGCACGTTCTCGGGGCACCTGAGCAACATCGTGGAGATGGACCGGCGGCTGGCGCTCCCGGCCCTGATCCTGCTCGACGAGGTCGGCGCCGGCACCGATCCGGTGGAAGGAGGGGCCCTCGGGTGCGCGGTGGTCGAGCACTTCCGGGAGCGCGGCGCCCACGTCATCGCGACCACCCACGACGAGGTGCTCAAGGCCTACGGCGCCACGACGACGGGGGCGGCGGTGGCCGCGTTCGGCTTCGACCGCGAGACGTTCGCGCCCACGTACCGGTTGATCTACGGGTCGGCCGGCCGCAGCCTGGCCCTGGAGATCGCGGGGCGGTTGGGCCTCGCCCCCGAGATCATCAGCGCCGCCGCGGACCGGCGCAGCGCCCGAGAGGCCCAGCTCGCGGAGCATCTGGCCCGGATCGACGCGGACCGCCGCGCGCTCGACGGCCGCAGGGAGGAGCTCGAGGAGCGCGACCGGACGCTGGCCGCGCGAGCCGACGAGATCGCCCGGCGCGAACGCGAGATGGAAGAGCGCGAGGCGGCCGGCCGGAAGAAGCTCGAGCAGTCGCTCGGCGAACGGCTCCGGGCCGCCCGCGGCGCGATCGACTCGATCGTGGGCGGCCTGCGCCAGCGGGTCTCCGCGATGGAGCGGGAGGCGGCGGACCGGATCGACAACCGGGAACGCGCCCTGTCGACGGGGGACCGCGGGACCCTGCGGGCGGAAGCGCAGTCGGCGCTCGAGGACGTTGCCCGCGAGATGGAGCTCCCGGCCGCGGAGGCGCCGCCCTCCCCCGCCGCGCCGCCCCTCGACATCGCGGTCGGAGCCCGGGTGTCGGTCTCGACCCTGGGGGTGGACGGGGCGGTGCGGTCGCTGCACGGCGCGGACGCCGAGGTGGAGGTGAACGGCAAGCGCCTGCGCGTGCCCCTCGCCGCGCTGCGGGCCGCGAGCCGCCGCCCCGCGGCGCAGCGGCGGCCGGACAGCCGGGTGGCCATTCACGTCGAGGAGCCGGCGGGCCCGCTCGAGGAGCTGAACGTCATCGGCTGCCGGGTCGAGGAAGCCCTGTCGCGGGTCGAGAAGCACCTCGACCACGCCCTGATGAGCGAGACCCGCACCGTCCGGTTCGTCCACGGGCACGGAACGGGGCAGTTGCGGCGCTCGATAGCCCGGTTCCTCGACACGCATCCCTGCGTCCGGCGGGTGTCGGCGGCGCCCCCCGAGGACGGCGGCGGCGCCGTGACGATCGCCGAGCTGAAGGAATGAGCCGCTGACATGGGCCTGTTCCCCCAGTCGTTCATCGACGACCTGAAGTCGCAGGCGGACATCGTGCAGGTGGTGCAGTCCACCGTCCCCCTGCGGCGGGCGGGGGCCAGCTACGTGGGCCTCTGCCCGTTCCACGCCGAGAAGACCCCGTCGTTCAACGTGCATCCCGACAAGGGCTTCTTCCACTGCTTCGGGTGCGGCGTGGGCGGCGACGTCCTGAAGTTCGTCGAGCTCCAGGAGCGGCTGGGGTTCCAGGACGCGGTCCGCCATCTCGCGCAGCGCGTCGGCATCCGGGTGCCCGAGCCCGCCACCGATCGCGACGCCGCGGCGGAGGCCGAGCGCGAGGCCCTCGTCGGCATCCACGAGGCCGCGGCGGAGTTCTTCGCCGCGCGCCTGGCGGAGGCGGGGGGCGAGGCGGCCAGGGACCACCTCGCGGCCCGCGGCATCACCCCGGAGACCGCGCAGCGGCTGGGGCTGGGATTCGCCCCGACGGCCCGCGACCGCCTGACCGCGCACCTGCGCGAACGGGGCTACGCGGACGATCTCCTCGTGCGCAGCGGGCTGGCCGTCTCCCGGGACGGGAGGCCGCTCGCGGACCGGTTCCGGAACCGGCTCGTCATTCCCATCGCCCGGGACAGCGGAACGGTGGTCGCGTTCGGGGCGCGGGCCCTCCACCCCGACCAGCCGGCGAAGTACCTGAACTCGCCGGAGACCGCCATCTACTCGAAAGGGCGTACACTATACGGGCTGCACGTCTCGAAGCGCGCCATCCGCGAGACGGGGTACGCGATCCTCGTCGAGGGGTACTTCGATCTCGCGCAGGCGGTCCAGGCGGGGGTCGCCCCGGTCGTCGCCTGCTGCGGCACCGCCCTGGGCGAGCAGCAGGTCCGGCTGCTGAAGCGGTTTGCGCCGAAGGTGATCGTGAGCTTCGATCCCGATCCGGCCGGGGCGGGGGCCGCGTCCCGCTCCGGAGAGCTGCTGATGACCCACGGGCTGCAGGTCAACGTGGCGATGCTCGCCGACGGCGAGGACCCCGACACCTGCATCCGGAAGCACGGGGTCGAGCGGTACCGGGAAACGCTGCGCGCGTCGCGGCCGTATCTGGAGTACGTGCTCGACCGCGAGGCGGCGGCGCGGGACCTCCGCCGCGGCGACCACCGGCGGGAGTTCGTGACCCGCATGCTGGAGGTGGCGGCGCGCATCCCGGACGCGGCCGAGCGCGACCGGTTCGCGGACAGCCTCGCGCACCGCGCCGGGATTCTCGAGGACGTCGCCCGCCGCGAGATCCGCCGGGCGGCGGTGGCGAGGCGCACGACCGTCGACGAGCGCCGGGTGGCGACGGGGCGCCGCGTGACGCCGGCCGAGAAGGGGCTCATCTGGGCCTTGGTGCGGGACACCTCGGCGGCGATGGCGATCGTCGGCGGGCTGGACGGCGACGACATCTCGGGCTTGGCCACGGAACCGATTCTCGCCACCGCCCGATCGCTCGCCGACTGGCCGGGCGAGGCCGTCCACGCGGCGCTCCGGGAACGCCTGAGCGCGGAAGAGGTGGACTGGATGGCGCGGGTCGGGGCCGGCGACCGGCCGCCGGCGCCGGCCGCGGACTGCGGGCACGAGCTCAGGCGGCTGGCCTGCGAGCGCCAGCGGGCCGCGGTCCAGGATGAGATCGACCGCTGCCAGCGGCTCGGCACGCCGTCGGCCCTCGCCGAGATCGACGGGCTGTGGCGGAAGAAGCTGGACCTCTCCGCCAAGCTCGAATCGCTGAGGTGAGGGATGCCCGGGAGTCTGCGCCGTCGCGGCGGCGGGCTCCCGGAGGACTGGTAGAGCGGCAGTCGGAGCCGAGGGCGGCGATTGCCGGGCTGGCGCACTCCCCAGGAGGATGCCTTTGTCGCTAGAAGAGAAGTACGACGAGGTCAGGCAGCTCATCCAGATCGGCAAGGAGAAGGGGTACCTCCTCTATGACGAGGTGAACGAGCTGCTCCCACCGGACGTCACCACGTCGGACGAGCTCGACGAGCTGTTCACGACGTTCGGAAACGCCGGCATCGAGGTCGTCGACTCGGAGCAGAAGTACCGTGAGGACAAGCTGCTCGACCGGCGCGCCGAAGGCTCGGACATCGAGCTGGACCTGACGCCGAGCGCGATCGACAAGACCAACGACCCGGTGCGGATGTACCTGCGCGAGATGGGCACGGTGCCCCTGCTCACCCGCGAGGGGGAGGTCGAGATCGCCAAGCGCATCGAGCGCGGCAAGCTGTCCATCATGAAGGCGGTGTCGCGGATGCCGCTCGTCGTCCAGCAGGTCATCGACATGGGCGACCAACTGAAGAACGGCGAACGCACCCTCCGGGAGCTCGTCGTCTTCCACGACGACGAGGTCACCGAGGAGAAGATGCGCCGCCTGTCGCGCGCCGTGCTCGACCGGGTCGAGCGGGTACGGAAGGCCCGGAAGGAGTCCCGGCGGCGCGAGACGCTGCTCGGAGAGATCTCGAAGCGCGAGAAGAGAAAGTACCGGCGAGGCTACCGCAGCCTGCTGCGGGCGCGGGTCGCGCTGTCGCGGCTCGTTCGCGGGTTCGAGTTCACCGAGGGCGTCAAGCGGCGGCTGACCGACGGCGCGAAGGAAGCGGTGGAAGGCGTGCAGGCGATCCAGGGCGAGCTGGCGCACGTCGATCGACAGTTGAAGGCCAAGACGCCCCGGCGGGACGACGATCGGAGGCGGCTGACGCGGCGGCAGCGCGAGCTGCGGGCGCGGCTGCGCGCCCGGGCGGAGGAGCTCCAGCAGCCGGTGCCGGAGATCGAGCAGACCCACCGCGCCGTCTTCCGGGGGGAGATGCTCGCGGAGATGGCCAAGAAGGAGCTCGTCGAGGCGAACCTGCGGCTGGTGGTCTCCATCGCCAAGAAGTACACCAACCGCGGCCTCCAGTTCCTCGATCTCATCCAGGAGGGCAACATCGGCCTGATGAAGGCCGTCGACAAGTTCGAGTACCGCCGGGGTTACAAGTTCTCGACCTACGCGACGTGGTGGATACGCCAGGCGATCACCCGCGCCATCGCCGATCAGGCGCGGACCATCCGCATCCCGGTGCACATGATCGAGACGATCAACAAGCTGATACGCACCTCGCGGGCGCTGGTGCAGGAGCTGGGCCGGGAGCCGACGTCGGAGGAGATCGCCGAGCGGATGGACATCCCCGTCGGCAAGGTCCGGAAGGTGCTGAAGATCGCCCAGGAGCCCATCTCGCTCGAGACGCCGATCGGCGAGGAGGAGGACAGCCACCTGGGAGACTTCATCGAGGACCGTCAGGAGGTGTCTCCCGCCGACGCGGTGATCAACCTCAACCTGAAGGAGCAGACGGAGAACGTGCTGCGGACCCTGACCCCGCGCGAGGAACGGGTCGTCAAGATGCGCTTCGGCGTGGGCGACGGCAGCGAGCACACGCTGGAGGAGGTCGGCCAGAACTTCGCGGTGACCCGCGAGCGCATACGCCAGATAGAGGCCAAGGCGCTGCGGAAGCTGCGGCATCCGTCGCGCAGCCGGCGGCTGCGCGCGTTCCTCGAGGGGACGTAGCGCGGAGGCGCCCCCGCCGCGGCGGCCGCGAACGTTTCGCCGTCCCGATTCGGGCCCATAGCTCAGCGGTAGAGCCGCCGGCTCATAACCGGTCTGTCCCAGGTTCGAATCCTGGTGGGCCCACCACCCCAAGGAGCAGACGTCCAGACATGCCTGTCGCCACGTCGCGCGTGTCGCCGGCACGCTCGACGAGCGCGCGAGCGGCGTGCCTGCCCCGCCTTCCCGGCGGGGTTTTTTTTGCCCGGAACCGCGACGCCACCCTGGAGGGCTGACCCCCGATGCTGCCCGACCTCGAACGGTTGATCCGCCTGCAACGCCTCGACAACGACGCCGTCGAGACCCGGCGCGCGGTCGCCGCCGTCCCCGCGCGGATGGCCGCGCTCGAGGAGCGGCTGCACACCGCCCGCACGCGGACCGAGAACGCCCGGCGGGAGCAGGACGAGGCGCGGAGGAGCCGGCGGGAGGTCGAGAAGCGCCTCGGCGAGGTTCAGGGCCGGCTGACCCGGTTCAGGGACCAGCTCATGGCGGTCAAGACCAACAAGGAGTACACGGCCATGCAGCACGAGATCGCCACCGCCGAGGAGGAGGTGGCCCGGCTCGAGGACACGATTCTCGAGCACATGCTGCAGGCCGACGAGCTCGACGCCGCCGCCGACGCGGCCGAGCGCGCGGACCGGGAGGAAGCCGCGGCCGTCGAACGCGAGCGCGCCGAGCTCGAGGACGAGCGCGCCGCGATGGAGCGCCGGCTGGCCGGCGCCTCGGGCGAGCGGGCGAGCCTCACCGGGAGCATCGGCGCCGAGAGCCTTCGGCTCTTCGAGTCGATAGCCGCCCAGCGGCAGGGCCTGGCCGTGGTCGAGGCGAGGAACGGGCACTGCACGATGTGCAACGTCCGCCTGCGCCCGCAGGTCTTCAATCAGATCCTGCTCAACACCGAGCTGATTCGCTGCGAGAGCTGCCTCCGCCTGCTGTACCACGACCCGCACCGCCCGCCCGATGCGCCGGCGGAGGTGCCGGCGGCGGACGGCCCGGCGCGGTGACCCGGCCCGCCCCGCCCAGCCAACCCCGCAGGAGTTCCCGCCCTTCCAGGGCGTGAACCCGCCCTTCCAGGGCGTGAACTCCTCGCCCGGAAATCGTCGCCTGCGGCTCCGATTGCCGCCCAGCCAACCCTGCAGGAGTCCCCGCCCTTCCAGGGCGTGAACTCCTATTTCGCGCGTTGCCGGAGGAAGAGCGGCACGTCGATCTCGGGTTCCGGCCCTTCTCCCGCGTCCCCGTTCGTGCCGGACGACGGCAACGGCAGGGTGATGACCGGCGGTCGCCGCATCGGGGACTCGCGGGCCGGCGACTCGGCGGCGGCCGCATCGTCCTTCCAGTCCGCGTACTGCTGAAGGTCCACGGGGGTGTCGGCGGCGGCCCGGTCGCGCTTGGCGGCGGCGGCGTCCGTCCCCCCGACCCCGGTCGCGATCACCGTCAGCTTGACCTCGTCGTCGAGGTCGTGATCGATGACCACGCCGAAGATGATGTTCGCGTCCTCGTGGGCCGACTCCTGGATGATCGAGGTCGCCTCGTGGACCTCGGTCAGGGAGAGGTCGTTGCCCCCGGTGATGTTGACGATGACCCCGCGGGACCCCTCGACGGTGGCGTCTTCGAGCAGGGGGCTGGAGATGGCCTGCTTCGCCGCGTCGACGGACTTGCTCTCGCCGTGGCCGACGCCAGCGCCCATGACCGCCAGCCCCGCCGCGGACATGATCGCCTTGACGTCGGCGAAGTCGAGATTGATGAGGCCGGGCTTCAGGATGAGGTCGGAGATGCCCTGGATGGCCTGCCGCAGCACGTCGTCGGCGGTGGCGAACGCCTCGGGCAGGGTCGTCGAGCGATCGGTGGTGGCCAGCAGCCGCTCGTTGGGAATCGTGATCATGGTGTCGACGCACTCGCGCAGCTCCGCGAAGCCGCGCTCCGCCTGCAGCAGCCGACGCCTCCCCTCGAACTTGAACGGCTTGGTGACGACGGCCACCGTCAGCGCGCCCAGCTCGCTCGCGAGGCTGGCGATGACCGGCGCCGCCCCGGTGCCGGTGCCGCCCCCGAGGCCGGTGGTCACGAAGACCATGTCGGCCCCGTCGAGGGCCGAGATGATCTGCTCGGTGTCCTCGAGGGCCGCCTGCCGGCCGACGCTCGGCGACGCCCCCGCCCCCAGGCCCTTCGTCAGCTTGGCCCCGATCTGGATGCACAGCGGCGCCTCGCTGTGGCTCAACGCCTGAGCGTCGGTGTTGGCGACGATGAACTCCACCGCGGTGACGCCGGAGCGGACCATGCGGTTGACGGCGTTGCTGCCCCCGCCGCCCACCCCGATGACCTTGATGCGCGCCCCCAAGGCGTCGACCGGGTCGTGGATGGTCAGGCGCGGGCTCTTCTGGTCGGATGCGGACGCCTGGCGAGCGGTCTCGTCAACCGGTGCATCCCTGTGCTCAGTAGTAGATTCCATCCACTCCCCCTTGATCCTTCCGCCAACGTGGCGCCGCGACGGCGCGGCGCGCATCCTCCGGCCGCGGGACCGGCGGCGGGTCCCGACCGCTCGCCGCGGCCCACGGCTCCGTCAAGCCCAACTGCGGCCCCGGGCCCGCCCCAGGAACCGGAACAACCCTCTCAGACGACCGCCGAGGCTCCGGTCGACGCTCCACCAGCTCTCTTGCGTCCGCTCCTGCAGTTGGCGGCGGTGGGCGTGCTTCACCAGCCCCACCGCGGTCGCGAACGCGGGGCTGCTGACGTGATCGGTGAGCCCCCCCACGCCGGCCGGGCACCCCCGTCGGATCGGCAGATCGAAGATCTGCTCGGCGATCTCGGCCATCCCCTCCAGCAGGGACCCGCCGCCGCAGAGCACGATGCCCGAGTGCAGGGAGTCCTCGTAGCCGGCGTTCCGTATCTCGTCCCACAGCTTGTGGAACAGCTCCTCGGCGCGCGGCTGCAGGACGCGGGACAGCACGCGCCGGGACATCTCGCGCGGCGGCCGGCCGCCGACGCTCGCCACGTCGATGCGCTCTTCCTCGCCGACCATCGCGTCGAGCGCGCACCCCTGCAGGCGCTTGATCCGCTCGGCATCGGGAATCGGCATCCGCAGATCGACCGCGACGTCGCTGGTGAAGTGGTCGCCGCCCAGGGTCACGACCGCGGTATGCCACAGGCTGCCGCGTTCGAAGATGGCGAGGTCGGTGGTGCCGCCGCCGATGTCGGCCAGCGCGACCCCGAGGTCGCGTTCGGCGCTGGTCAGCACCGACTCGCTCGCCGCGAGCTGCTCGATGAACACGTCGGCGACCTCCACCCCCGCCTGGTTCACGCAGGCGATGATGTTCTGGGTCGACGAGATGCTGCCGGTGACCACGTGCACGTTGACCTCGAGGCGCGAGCCGGTCATCCCGATGGGGGCGCTGATGCCGTCCTGGCCGTCGACCACGAAGTTCTGGGCGAGGAGGTGAACGATCTCGCGGCCCTTCGGCAGGGTCACCGCTTTCGCGGCATCGATCGCGCGGCGCACGTCCCCGCGGGTGATCTCGCGATGCCGGTCCGCCGCCGCCACCACCCCCCGGCTGTTGAACGCCCGCAGATGGGCCCCCGAGAGGCCGAGGGCGACCGAGTCGATCTCGACGCCGGCGGTGAGCTCGGCCTCCTCGATCGCCCGCTTGATCGACCCGACCGCGGCCTCGACGTTGACGACGACCCCGCCCCGGATGCCCTGGGCCTCGACGACCCCGACCCCGATGACGTCGAGGCCGCCGTCGTCGAGGGGCTCGGCCACGATGGCCGCCACCTTCGACGTGCCGACGTCGAGGCCGACGAGATGGTTTTCCTTTCGCGCCATGGAACCCCCGTCCGTCACGTCCCCGGAGCCTGTGGCGAAAGCCCCGCCGCGTTCGGCCGGCGAAGCGCAACGGCCGGCCCCGCCGCGACGCCCCTATCGACGCAACGCAAGGGCGCCGCCCGTCCGACCGGCCGCCGCGTCGGCGACCTCACCGACCCACCCGCTCCGGTCCGGCTCCTCCCGACCCGCGGACCGGACGACCACGCGCGGTTCGAACCGCAGATCGACCTCGTCGATGTCCGGGACGTCCTCGCGCAGCAACGGCGCCAGCTCGGCATAGAGCTGCAGCCGCGGGAGGAACCGCTCCGCGCCCAGGTGCAACAGCACCACGTCGTCATCGAGCAGCACGACCGCGTTCCGGGGATCGGCGACGTCGATCTGGGACACGGCATCGAGCACGTCGGGCCGGCCCGCCAGCTCCGCGAGCAGCCGCACGGCCAGCGCCAGGCGCGCCGGGTCGACGGCCGGCGCTTCCCCGCCCTCCCGGGCCAGGCCGTCGACGATCGGGAAGTCGAGCTGCGCGAAACGCGGCCCGTAACCGTCCACGACCGCCCCGGACGCGTCCAGCAGGACCAGCCGCCCGCCGAACCGCGCGAGCGCCACGGGCCGGCGCTCGGTCACGAACACCTCGACCGTCGACGGCAGCCGGCGGCGCAGGGTGCCCCCGGTGAGCCAGGGCGATGCCGAGAGCCGCCGCCGGTGGTCCTCCAGATCGACGGACAGGATCCCGGCGCCGCGCAGACCCGGCATCAGCGCCAGCACCTCGCCCGCCGACAGCCGCTCGTTGCCGTGGACCACGACGTCGTCGATGGCGAGGAACGGGGCGTCGGGCAGCTCAGCCGCCGCGAGCCAGCCACCGAGAGACAGGCCCCCGGCCAGGATCAGGCCGCGCGCGAGCCGCACCCAGTGCCGCCTGACGCCGGCCGCGAGCCTCCGCAGCCCCGTGGGGCGCGGATCGAGCCCGTTCGAGGGCGGCAGGGTGGACACCACGTCGAGAGGCGCCATGCTCATTCCTCCCCCGCCCCGCCGGCCGTCGCCTCGATCGCCGCGAGGAGAGGGCCGCCGACCCCGCCAACGGGTCCCGCCCCCATCGTGAGCACCAGGTCGCCGGGCCGCGCCAGCCCGGCCACGAGGGGCGCGACCTCGTCGAGGCGGCGGACGTGGTGCACGGGCCGGTCCGTCTCGCGGCGCAGCGCGCGGGCGAGCCGCCCGCTCGTGACGCCGGGGAGAGGCCGCTCCCCCGCCGCGAAGATGTCCACGAGCACCACGACGTCGGCCGTCGCCAGCACCGCCGCGAACCGGTCGAGGAACCGGGCCGTCCGCGAGTACCGGTGGGGCTGGAAGACCACCACCAGCCGGTCGTGAGGCTGCCGCCGGGCCGTCGCCAGCGCCGCCGCGATCTCGGTCGGATGGTGGCCGTAGTCGTCGACGACCCGCACGCCGGCCGCCGTTCCGCGATGCTCGAACCGCCGGCCCACGCCGGTGAACCGCCGGAGTCCGGCCCCGATCGCGTCCGGCGCGAGCCCCAGCTCGAGACCCGTCGCGAAGGCGGCAAGGGCGTTCAGCAGGTTGTGCCTTCCCGGCACCGCGATCTCCAGCCCCGCCGTCCCGCTCCGCCCGCGGCGGGCGTGCCGCACGCGGCACCGCGAGCCGTCGGCGCCGCAGACCGCTTCGACGCCGACGACGTCGGCCGAGCCGTCCTCCAGGGCGTAGGTCACGACCCGCCGCTCGATGCGGTCCCGGAGGCCCGCGACCCCGGCGTCGTCCGCGCACGCGACGACCGCGCCCGACTCGACCGTCCGGTTGGCGAAGCGGACCAGGGTATCGCGCAGGCGGTCGAAGGTCCCGTAGTGGTCGAGATGCTCCGGCTCGAGGTTGGTGAGGACCGCGACGCGGGGCCGCAGAGCCAGCAACGACGGCTCGCTCTCGTCGGCCTCCACCACGAAGTGGGGCCCGTTCCCGATCCTCGCGTTGCTCCCGAAGGCGTCGACGCGGGCCCCCACCAGGACCGACGGATCCAGGCCGCACTCGGCCAGCATCACCGCCACCATCGACGACGTGGTGCTCTTGCCGTGCGTGCCGGTCACCGCGACGGTGGACCGCGACGCCGCGAGCCCCGCCAGCATGACCCCGCGAGGCACCACCGGGAGGCCGCGGCGCCGGGCCTCGACGACCTCGGGATCGTCGTCGGGCACCGCGGCCGAGACGACCACCGCGTCGGCCCCGGCGACCCGGCCGGGGTCGTGGCCGTCGCCGACCTCGACCCCGCGCGCCCGCAGCCGTTCCGTGGCCGCCGAAGCCCTCAGGTCCGAACCGCTGACCTCGTAGCCGAGACCGAGCATCATTTCCGCCACACCGCTCATGCCGACGCCGCCCACGCCCACGAAATGCACCCGGCGCGCGTTCGCGGGGAGGCCGTGGGCGGGCGCCCCAGACCCCGCCTCCCGCCGGTGCTCCCCCGATGAGTGCTCGGCCACCCGCTCACGCGCCGCTGGCTTCTCCGATCAGGCCCTCGGCCCGGTCGACGATGACGGACACCGCCCGCGGCCTCGCGAGGGTCCGGGCCGCCGCCGCCATCCGGCGGCGCCGCTCGTCGTCCTCCGCGAGCGCGAGCACGCGGGCCGCCAGCCGCTCGCCGCTCAGGCCCGCTTCCGGCAACACCTCGGCCGCCCCCCGCTCCGCCAGCACCTCGGCGTTCGCCTGCTGGTGCCCGTCGGCGGCGCCCGGCAGGGGCACCAGCAGCGACGGGCGGCCGGACGCGGCCAGCTCGGCGAGGGTGGTCGCGCCGGCGCGGCTGACCACGATGTCGGCGCGGCGCATGACGTCGGCCATCTCCCGGAAGAACGGGGCGACCCGCGCCGACACCCCCGCCCGGATGTACGCCTCCTGCACCAGGTTCTGATCGTGCCGGCCGGTCTGGTGCGTGACCGCGAGGGGGACGGCCGAGCCGGCGAGGACCGGCGCCGCCGCCGTCATCGCCACGTTGATGGCGTGGGCCCCCTGCGATCCCCCGAGCACCAGCAGATGCAGCGGCGGCGGCGACGCCGCCGGGGGCGCCGGCTCGAAGAACTCCGTCCGGACCGGGTTCCCCGCCACGAAGCCCTTGCCGCCGAACCGCGGCAGGGTCGCGTCGTGGGACACGGCGGCGGCGCTGACCACCGGCGCCAGCAGCCGGTTCGTGATGCCGGGCTTCACGTTCTGCTCGAGCACCATCGTCGGAATCCGCCGCAGCGCCGCGAGGAGGACGACCGCGCCGGCCGAGTACCCGCCGAGTCCGATGACGAGATCCGGCTCGACCCGGCCGAGGACGCGCCACGCGTCCCAGGCGCTCACCGGCAGCAGGGAGAACCCGCGGACCCGGGCCGGCCAGGACGTGCCCTTGAGCCCGGCGCTGCGAATCAGCACGTGCTCGAACCCCTGCTCGTTGACGGTCCGGGCCTCGGCGCCGCGGCCGGTGCCCGCGAAGACGATGCGCGCCCCCGGCCGGCGGCGCCGGATCTCCCCCGCCACCGCGATGCCGGGATAGAGGTGCCCGCCGGTGCCGCCCCCGCTCATCAGCACGCAAGGTCCGGACATCGCCCGCTCCGCCTCCCGCGCGTCCCGCCGCGCCGGCGACGGCCGGGCGCGGGCCCGCCGCCCCGCCGTCACCGCGCTCATCCGGACCGCACCACCGGCGCCCTTCGCGTCTCGGACGCGTGCTGGGAGACGTTCAGCAGAATGCCCATCGCCAGCAGGTTGATGAGCAGCGAAGAGCCGCCCGCGCTGACGAACGGCAGCGGAATCCCCTTGGTCGGCAGCAGCCCCAGCACGACGCTGATGTTGAAGAACGCCTGGAACGTCACCATCATGGTGATGCCGAGGGCCAGGAACGCGCCGAACCGGTCGGGCGCCGCCGCCGCGATGCCGAGGCCGCGCCACAGGATGACCGCAAAGCACGCCAGCACCACCGACGCCCCCACCAGTCCGGTCTCCTCGGCAATCACCGCGTAGATGAAGTCGGTGTGGGGATGCGGCACGTAGAAGAGCTTCTGCACGCCGGCCATCAGCCCCTGGCCCATCACCCCGCCCGTGCCCACGGCGATCAGCGACTGGATGAGCTGGTACCCCGTGTCCTGCGGGTCGGCCCAGGGATCGAGGAACGCGACCACCCGCTCGAGCCGGTAGGGAGCGCTGACGAGGAACGCGTACAGCAGCGGCGCCATGACCAGCGTCAGCCCCGCGACGTAACGGTACGGCAGCCCCGCCGCGAACACCATCACGCCGACGATCATGAGCAGGGTGAACGCGGTCCCGAAGTCGGGCTCGATCACGATCAGGCCCCAGACGAGGCCGGTGACGAGGGCGGCCGGCGCGAATGCGCGGACGACCCCGTCGACGGACGCCGTGCGCCGCTCGAGGGCGGCCGCGACCGAGACGATGACCGCGACCTTGGCGAACTCCGAGGGCTGGATGCCGAAGATCCACCGGCGTGCGCCGTTGATCTCGGGCCCGAAGAGGTAGACGGCCACGAGGGCCGCCACCGACGCCGCGAGGGCGCCCCGGATCACGAGAGGATGCCGCAACAGGCGGTAGTCGACCCGCATGGCGGCGCCGAGCAGCCCGATGCCGAGGACCGCCCAGACCACCTGCTTGAGCAGGAAGAACCAGGGCGGCTGCTGGAAACGGCCCATGGCGAGGACGGCCGAGGCGCTGTAGACCATCACGACGCTGACGGAGACCAGCAGCAGCGTGGCGAGGAACAGCACCTTGTCCGATTTCAGTTTTCGCGCCATAGTCGTAGTCGCAGTTGGTGACGGCGGACGGTCGAGGCGACCCCGGCGGCCCGTGGCGAAAGACCCCGCCGCCGGCGACCGGCGAAGCACGACACGGGTGTTTCGCCGCCGGCTCTAAAGTGCGGAGCCCCTCGACCCGAGAACCAGAAGCGTGAGCGGTCAGCAGTCATCAGCCGCGCGCGAGGAGAAGACACCGACCTCGCAGACCGAGGCAGCCTGCGTTCCCAGCGGTCGACTCTCCCCCGCCGCGACACGACTGATGACTGCTCACTGCTCACGCTTCCCTCCGACCTCCTCCCGCAGGCGGCCCACCGCCCGCACGAACACGCGGCCCCGTTCCGCGTAGTCCCGGAACATGTCGAGGCTGGCGCACGCCGGCGCCAGCAGCACCGTCCCCCCGGGCGCGGCCAGCCCGTAGGCGGCGCGGACGGCGTCCTCCAGGGAGCCCGCCTCGACGACCCGCACCGCCGCCTCGAACGTCTCGCGGATGCGCCCGCGGATCTCGCCGATGGCGACCACCGCGTCCGCCCGCCGCTCGAGCAGCGGGGCGAGGGACGCGAGGTCGCCCCCCTTGAAGCGTCCGCCCATGATGACGACGAGGCGGTCGCCGCAGCTCTCGATGGCGCATCGCGCCGCCGCCACGTTGGTCGCCTTGGAGTCGTCGACGAAGCGCACCCCGCCCACCTCGCCGGCCGGGGCGAGGGCGTGGTCGAGCCCGGTGAACCCGTCGACGGCCCGGGTCATCTCGCCGGCGGACACCCCGACGAGGCTCGCGACCGCGCTCGCGGCGAGGACGTCGCTCAGCAGGTGCCGGCCCATGAGGTGCACCGCGGACAGCGGCACCAGGGGGTCGTCGCCGGCCGCGGTCCGCCGGACGATGGCCCCGCCGGCCACCGCGATGCCCGCGTCGATGGGCGCCGACAGGCCGTAGGCCACCCGCCGGGCCCGGCTCCCGCGCGCCATCCGCAGGACCTCGGGATCGTCGGCGTTCACCACCAGCGTGTCGGACCCGGTCTGGTTGGCGAAGATGCGGGCCTTGGCCGCCGCGTAGGCGGGGTACCCCCCGTGCCGGTCGAGGTGGTCGCGATGCAGGTTGAGCAGCACCGCGATCGAGGGCCGGAACGTGTCCGTCAGCTCGAGCTGGAAGCTCGACGCCTCGACCACGTGGACCGTCTCGGGGGTGGACTCGTCCACCTGGGTGCTGAGGGCGGTCCCGACGTTCCCCCCCACCAGGACGTCCCAACCCCCGGCCTCGAGCATGCGGCCCGCCAGCACCACCGTCGTCGACTTGCCCTTCGTCCCCGTCACCGCCACCACGCGCCCCCGCAGCCAGCGGCACGCCAGCTCGAGCTCGCTGATGAGGGGGACGCCCCGCCGCCGGACGCCGTCGAGCACCGCCAGCGCGGGGGACACCCCCGGGCTCAGCACCACGAGGTCGGCCCGCGCCAGCGTGCCGGGCCGATGACCGCCGAGCTCGAGCTCGACGCCCGCGTCCTCGAGGCGGCGGACCGGCTCGGCGACCTCGCGGCGCCGCTCGGTCAGGACCACCCGGGCGCCGCGGTCGGCGAGGAGCCGCGCCGCCGCCGCGCCGCTGCGCGCCGCCCCCACCACCACGACCGTCGACCCCCGCACGGAGAACGCGTTCATCGCAGCTTCAGGGTCGCGAGGCTGAAACAGGCGAAGACCACCGCGGCGATCAGGAACCGGCTGATCACCTTCGGCTCGCTCCACCCGATCAGCTCGCAGTGATGGTGGAGCGGGGCCATGCGGAACACCCGCTGGCCCGTGAGCTTGAACGACCCGACCTGGATGACGACCGAGAGGAGCTCGATGACGAACACCGCGCCCACGATGGGCAGCAGGAGCTCCTGCTTGATGAGGATCGCGACGGTGCCGAGGGCGCCCCCGAGCGCGAGGGACCCGACGTCGCCCATGAAGATCTCGGCGGGGTGCGAGTTGTACCAGAGGAAGCCGAGCCCTGCCCCGACCAGCGCGCCGCAGAACACCGTGAGCTCGGCCGCCGGCGCCACGTGGGTCAGCAGCAGGTACTCGGCGAAGGTCGCGTGCCCGGTGACGTAGGCCAGCGCCGTCATCGCCGCCGCGGCGACGATGAAGAGGCTGATGGCGAGCCCGTCGAGCCCGTCCGTCAGGTTGACGGCGTTCGAGAAGAACACCATCACCAGCATCCCGAACGGGACGTACAGCCAGCCGAGGTCGGGGGTGAGCTGCTTGAAGAACGGCAGGACCAGCTCGGTGTCGTAGATCTCGCGGCCGGTCATCCACAGCAGGGCGAGGCCGACGCCGAGGGCCACCACCCCCTGGCCGAGGAGCTTGTAGCGGGGGCGCAGCCCGTTGTGGTCGCGGCGGACGATCTTCAGGTAGTCGTCGAGGAAGCCGACGAGCCCGAACGCGATCATCGACAGTGCCGCGATCCACACGTAGGCGTTCGTGAGGTCGCCCCAGGCGAGGGTCGGCACCGTCGCCGCGGTCAGGATGAGCAGCCCGCCCATGGTCGGGGTGCCGGCCTTGGACTGGTGCCCGGCGAGATCGTCCCGGACGACCTGCCCGATCTGGAAGTCGCGAAGCGTCCGGATGAGCCAGGGCCCCACGACGAGGCTGATCAGGAACGCGGTGATGCCGGCCGCGGCGGTGCGCACGGTGATGTACTGGACGACGTTCAGCGGCGGATACAACAGGTGGTACAGCATCACGCCCGCTCCGATCCCGCCGCCCGGTCGGCGCGGAGCCGCGTCACCACGAGGTCGGTCCGGACCCCCCGCGACCCCTTGACGAGGACGACGTCGCCGTCGCGGATCGCCGCCGCCGCGCGCGCCGCCGCCTCCTCGCTGGTCTCGCAGTGGAGGACGCCGGCGGCGGCCGCGCCGGCTTCGACGGCGGCGCGGCCGAGGGCCCGCGCGGGCTCCCCGCCGACCGTCAGCAGCAGGCCCAACCCCGCCGCCGCCGCGGCCCGGCCCGCGGTCCGGTGCAGGTCTCCGGAGCGGGCGCCGAGCTCGAGCATCTCCCCGAGCACCGCCACCCGGCGGCCGGCCCCGCCGCGCGCCAGGGTCGCGAGGGCCGTCTCCAGGGCGAGGGGGCTCGAGTTGTACGAGTCGTCGATCACCGCCACCCCGCCGGCCAGCCGGTGTATCCGGCCCCGGTGCGGCGGCGCCTCGACCGCGGCGGCCCGCTCGACGGCGGCGGCCAGGGGCACGTCGAAGGTCAGCGCGACGCCGACGGCGGCGAGGACGTTCGCGAGGTTGCCGCGGCCGAGGAGCCGCGTGCGCACCGGCGCCGCGCCGACCGGGGTGCGGAGGCGGGCCCGCACGCCGTCCAGCCCGAGGTCCTCGACCGCGCTCGCGCTCACCTCCGCCTCCACGTCGACGCCGAACGTGACGACGCGGCCCGGGAACCCCGCCACCCGGCGCATGACCCGGTCGTCCGCCGCGTTGGCGACGACCACCGCGTCCCGCGACGCGCCGGTCAGGATCTCCGCCTTGGCGTCGGCGATCGCCTCGATCGAGGGGAAGAACTCGGCGTGCGCCTCGCCGACGTTGGTCCACACCCGCACGTCGGGCTCCGCGATCTCCACGAGGCGTCGAATCTCTCCGGGGCCGCTCATTCCGAGCTCCACCACCGCCACTTCCGGCCGGGTCCGCAACTCCAGCAACGACAACGGCAACCCGATGTGGTTGTTCAGGTTGCCCCGATTCCGAAACACGCGGTACCGCGTCTCCAGCAGCGCCGCCGACAGCTCCTTGGTCGTGGTCTTCCCGACGCTGCCGGTGACCGCGACCACCCGGGCGCCCGAGTCCCGCCGGACCCGGCGGGCCAGCGCCTGCAACGCGCGCAGGGTGTCATCGACGACGATCCCGGGCGCCGGCGGCGTCCCCAGGGCCGCCGCATCGCTGACGAGGGCCGCCGCCGCGCCGCGGGCCACCGCATCGGCCACGAAGCGGTGACCGTCGAAACGGGCGCCCCGAATCGCGACGAACAGATCGCCGGGGCGGAGCGAGCGGGAATCGATGGAGACGCCGGTGGCGCGGGTCCCGTCCGCCCCCGAGAGCCGCCGGCTCGCGACCGCCGCGGCCAGCTCGCCCAACGTCATCGACCACGATTCGTCCATCTCCCGCGGCCCGCCCCGACCGCCCCGTCCCCGCCGGCGCCGGACAACCCGCGCCGACGGGCCTCCTCACGACACCCGCACCCGGGCCCGCCGGCTCGCGAGCGCCTCCCGGGCCACCTCGCGGTCCTCGAACGGCAACCGCACGTCGCCGACGACCTGCTCGCGCTCGTGCCCCTTGCCGGCGATGACCACCGCGTCTCCCGGCTCCGCCTCGGCCACGGCCCGCTCGATGGCGGCGCGGCGGTCCGCGATGGCCAGGTGCCGGCACCCCGTCTCGGCCGCGGTCGAGAGGACGCCGCTGCGAATCTGGTCGATGATGCGGTCCGGATCCTCGGAGCGCGGGTTGTCGGAGGTCAGCACCACGAGGTCGCTGAGCCTCGCCGCCACCGCCCCCATCAGCGGGCGCTTGGCGCGGTCGCGGTCGCCGCCGCAACCGAAGACGCTGACGAGACGGCCGGCGGCGAGCTCGCGCACCGCCCCGAGCACCCCCCGCAGGGCGTCGTCGGTGTGGGCGAAGTCGAGCAGGACCCACAGGTCGTCGTCGGGCGAGGACACCACCTCGAACCGCCCCGGCACGCCGTCGAGACCGGCCACGCCCCGCTCGATGGCCGGCAGCGGCACCTCGAGGGCGAGGGCGGCGGCGGCGGCGGCGAGCACGTTGTAGGCGTTGACCCGCCCGGGGAGGGGCGAGCTCAGCTCGAGCCGCCCCCGGGGCGTGCGGACCTCGAGCCGGGTCCCCTCGCGCGTCGACTCCACCCGATCGGGCCGCACCTCGGCGTCCTGGTCCACCGCGTAGGTCACGGGGCGGCCGGCCATGCCCGCGAGCCGCCGGCCGGCGGGGTCGTCGACGTTGACGACCGCCGGCGCCCCGAGCGGCAGCATGTCGAAGAGGCGGCGCTTCGCCTCGAAGTAGTGCTCCATGTCGGCGTGGAAGTCGAGGTGGTCGCGCGTGAGGTTGGTGAAGACGGCGGCGCTGAACCGGGTGCGGTCCACCCGGCGCATCGACAACGCGTGCGAGGACACCTCCATCACGCAGTCGGCGACGCGCTGCTCGACCATCTCGCGCAGAAGGGCCTGCACGTCCGGCGCCTCGGGGGTCGTGTGCGGCGCCTCCGCCTCGGACGCGCCGATGCGGTACGTCACGGTTCCGATGCGGCCGCACGGCCGCCCCGCCGCCTCGAAGATGGCCGCCAGCAGGTACGTGGTGGTGGTCTTGCCGTTGGTGCCGGTGACCCCCACCACCGTGAGGTCGCGGCTCGGGTTGCCGTGGAAGGCCGCGGCCAGCTCGGCGAGGGCGAGCCGGGCGTCGGTCACCTGCACCCACCGCCCTTCCGCGCCGGGCCGCGCGCGCGACTCCGACACCACGAGCACGGCGCCGCGCCGCGCCGCCTCGTCCGCGAAGTCGGCGCCGTCGGCGTGCTGTCCCCTGATGGCGACGAAGACCGCCCCCGGCTCGACCCGGCGCGAGTCGAAGGCGATGGACGTCGCGTCCCGCGTCAGCACCGCGGCGTCCACCGGCGGGCGCGCGCCGGCGGCGTCCACCCGGCCCGACAGCCGCGGCACCAGATCGCCGACGGTCATGACCCCGCCCCCGCCCGGCGCCGCTCGAGGGTCAGCACCAGCGCCTGCCCCGGCACGATCGCATCGCCCGCCGCCGGGGCCTGCCTCACGACCACCCCGCGCCCCCGGAGCCGGGCCGACAGGCCCAGGCCGGTCGCCGCCGCGACCGCCGCCCGCGCGCCGAGCCCCTGCAGATCGGGCATCACGCCCGGTCCCGCCGCGGCCTGACCGGACGGGTCCGCCCCCTCGACCGCGCCCACGAGCAGGGTCCGCACGCCCGGGAACGGGGCGGGCTCGGGGGGCACGAGCAGCGGCGGCGCCGTGTCCAGATTGGGCGCGACCCCGAGACGCCGGAGAACCGACTCGCCGATGCGCCGGAACACCGGCGCGGCCACGGCGCCGCCGAACCCGGCCACGCCGTCGACCACGACGAGCATGGTGAGCTCGGGCCGCACGGACGGCACGAACCCCGCGAAGGAGGCGACGTGGTCGGTCCGGGAGTAGCCGCCGCCGGGAAGGAGCTTCTCGGCCGTGCCCGTCTTGCCGGCGACGCTGTAGCCGGGAATGCGGGCGGCCCGGGCGGTCCCGCGGGCGACGACGTCCTCCATGATCCGGGTCAGGGTGTCCGCGGTCCGCGACCCGGTGGCCCGGCGGACGACCCGCACCGGGATCTCCTCGCGGACGTCGCCGCGCAGCCGCGCACGGACGAGGCGGGGGGCCAGCAGCTCCCCGCGGTTGGCGACGGCGTTCATCGCGACCGCCATCTGCAGCGGCGTGACGGAGACGGTGTAGCCCATCGCCACGCGGGCCAGCTCGCCCTCGCGGAGCCGGGAGGCGTCGTGAACGATGCCGCGGCTCTCGCCGGGGAAGTCGCGGGCGCTCGTCTGCCCGAAGCCGAAGCGCCGGACGTAGCGGTTGAGGCGGTCCGATCCGAGGGCCACCCCGACCTGGCTGGTCCCCACGTTGCTGGACTTGACGATGACGTCGGCGAAGGTGAGGGCCCCGTAGTCGCGGAAGTCGCGGATGGGCCTTCCCCCGAAGTGGATCACGCCGGGGCTCACGTCGATGACGTCGCCGGGCCGGACCACCCGCTCTTCGAGGGCGGCCGAGGCGGTGACGATCTTGAAGGTCGACCCCGGCTCGTAGACGTCCTGCGTCGCGCGGTTCCGGCGCGCCTCCGCGGAAACGCCCCGCCACGCGTTGGGGTTGAACGTGGGCTCGTTGGCGAGCGCGAGGATGTCGCCGGTGCGCGGGTCGAGGACGACGACGCTGCCGCCGTCGGCGTCGTGCTCGCGGACGGCGGCGCGAAGCTCGCGCTCGGCGACGTGCTGGATGTAGCTGTCGATGGAGAGCTCGAGGGAGACCCCCGCCGTCGGCCGCCGCTCGACGCGGCTGAACGCCTGCTGCTGGGCGTCGCGCTGCACCAGGATTCTCCCCGGCTCGCCCGCGAGGGAGTCCTCGTACAGCGACTCCAGGCCGTGCAGGCCCTGGTTGTCGACGCCGGCGTGGCCCAGCACGTGCGCGGCGAGCGGTCCGTTGGGGTAGTAGCGCCGGTTCTCCTTGAGGAAGCCGACGCCGTCGAGGCCGAGGCCGCGTATGCGCTCGGCCACCCGCGGCGAGATCTGCCGCTCGACGTAGGCGAAGGCGCTGTCCCGGGCGAGGACCGACGCGAGCCGCGCCTCCCGCTCCGCCGCGCACGCCATCACCTCGCAGAGCCGTCGGGCCGTCCCCGCCGGGTCGTCCACCTTCCTCGGCTCGGCGATGAGGGTGTCGGCGGCGACGTCGTAGGCGAGCACCCGCCCCCCGCGGTCGAGGAGCTCGCCCCGCCGGGCCGGCGTCTCGATCACGCGCTCCTGCTGGTCGCCGGCGCGCTGGACGTAGAAGTCGTGGTCGACGACCTGGAGCTGGACGAGCCGCCCCGCGATGGCGATGGCCCACAGCACCATGACGCAGGCGGCGACCCGCACCCGCGGGTGCAGGACCCCCCGCCACTGGCCGGCCGCCGGGCTGTGGTCGATCGTCATGGTCCTCTTCAACGGGCGGCGACCGGGACGATGCGCGGCCCCGTGTCCCGATCCGCCATCACCGTCCGGTCCGGCGGCGGCGAGGCCACCTGGCGCTCGACCACCTGTACGGCCCCGGCGGCCGGAGCGGCCAGACCCAGCTCGGCCGTCGCGATGCGCTCGAGGCGTTGCGGCGCGCTCAGCGTCTCGAGCTCGAGAAGCAGGTGCCGGTTCAGGTCGAGCTGCTCGGAACGCTCCTGCTCCATCTGCTCGATCTCGTAGCCGTATCGCAGCAGCTCGAAGTTCTGCCACGCGGAGAACAGGATCACGGCCACGAAGCAGATCCCCACCGCGAGGGAGCGCCAGAGCTCGCGTTGCCGCCGCCGGTCGATCTCCCGCACGATCGGCGCGTTGCGGATGTCGCGGGTGACGCGGAAGTCGAGGTTCTGCTGATTCACGCCGCCCTCCAGGCCGCCCGCAGCCGGGCCGAGCGGGCGCGCGGGTTGCGGGCCAGCTCTTCTTCGGCCGGCCGCACCGGCTTGCGGGTCAGAATGCGCAACGCGAGCTCTCCGCCTCGCTCGAGCTCCCGCAGCGTGCGCTTGACGATGCGGTCCTCGAGCGAGTGGAAGCTGATGACGGCGAGGCGCGCGCCCGCCTTCAGGCGCCCCGCGGCCGCGCGCAGGAACGCGTCGAGCCCGTCGAGCTCACGGTTGACCCAGATGCGCAGCGCCTGGAACGTACGGGTCGCGGGGTCGATGCGGGATCGGCCGCGGTAGCGCGCGGCGCGGCGGACGACGGCGGCGAGCTCGGCCGTCGTCCCGATTCCCGCGCCGGCCGCCGCGGCGACGATGGCGCGAGCGATGGGGCGCGAGCGGCGCTCCTCGCCGTACTCGAAGATGACGTCCGCCAGCCCCTCGGGCGTCGCCTCGGCGAGGAGGTCGGCGAGCGGGCGGCCCGAGGTCCGGTCCATGCGCATGTCCAGGGGATCGTCGCGGCGGAAGCTGAAGCCCCGCCCCTCGGCCTCGAGCTGGACCGAGGAGCACCCGAGGTCGGCGAG
The DNA here is from genome assembly GCA_965215105.1 of Vicinamibacterales bacterium. Classification (GTDB taxonomy): domain Bacteria; phylum Acidobacteriota; class Vicinamibacteria; order Vicinamibacterales; family UBA8438; genus JAJEEA01. The sequence goes on along the minus strand of OZ244051.1, from coordinate 5,247,003 downwards.
CGCCCCGTCGACCCGTTCGACCCCGAGCCGATCCAGCACGTCGTCGAGGCCGCGGTAGTCGGCGTGCACCAGGTCCACGCGGTCCTTCCAGGCGGCGAGGCGCCGGCGGGCGAGGGGCAGCACCTCGGCGTCGCGGTCGAGCCCGAGGACCCGGTCCGCCCCCGCCTCGAGCAGCGCCGCCGCGTGCCCCCCGGTCCCCACCGTGCAGTCGACGACGAGGCCGCGCCCCGCCGGCTCGAGCAGCCCGACCGTCTCCGCCCGCAGGACCGGCTCGTGTAGGATCGTCGCCATCAGATGCCGAACTCCGACAGCTTCCGGGCATCGGCTTCCGTGAAGGGCTCGTTCGCCCTGCGCGTCGCGAATCGCTCGTGATTCCACACGTCGAGATGGTCGAGCTGCCCCAGGACGTCCACGTCGCCCGCCATCGCCGCCGACTCGCGCAGCAGGGGGTGGATGGACACCCGGCCCTGCTTGTCGATCTCGCCGGGCTGGCCGTAGTAGTTCACGAGGTCGACGTAGCGCGCGAGCTCGGGCAGCGACGGCGGCAGCGTCGCCAGCTTGCGCTCCATCTCCTCCCAGACCGGCATCGGATAGATGTTGACGACGACGCCCTCGTGCTTGCGGGAGGTCACGTACACCTGGGTGCCGTACCGGTCCTGCATGGCGGACCGGAACACCGCCGGGATCTTCAGTCGTCCCTTCTCGTCGATCTTGACCGAATAGTTCCCCCGAAGCACCACTAGACTCCACTGAGGTCCAATTAACTCCACCACACTATAGAGAACGACCACTGCCAAGTCAACAAGTGCCGTGAAATCCAGGACTTACGCTTTGTCTTCGCATCTCCGCGCGGCGGAGGGAGGGCGACGGGAATCATGCTGCGGGCCGGACTGACGGGGCTGCCGTCGACGGGGAAGACGACGTTGTTCCGCCTGCTGACGCAGGCGTCCGGCGAATCGTCGCCGGCAGGTCGGCGGGCGGCGTCGCAGGTGGGCGTCGCGCAGGTGCCGGACCCCCGCCTCGACCGGCTGACGGCGCTCTTCGACCCGCGGCGCCGGGTGCCCGCCACGGTCGAGGTGAGCGAGCTCGCCGGCCGGGGCCCGGCCGCGGAGATGCTCGACGTGTCGGGCTTCCGCGACGCCGACGCCCTGCTCCACGTGCTGCGGATGTTCCGGGACGAGCGAGTACCTCACGCGTCGGGCAGCCTGGACCCGGCCCGGGACGCCCGGCGGATGGAGGACGAGCTGATCCTGGCCGACCTCGGGGTCGCCGAGCGGCGCGTCGACCGGATCCGCCAGGACATGAAGAAGGGCAGGAGCCGCGAGCTGGACGCGGAGCTGCGCGTCGTCGACGCGTGCCGGACGGCCCTGGAGGACGGCCGGCCCCTGCGCGCGCTCGCCCTCGACGAGGCGGACGCCCGGCGGCTGCGGGGCTTCAGCTTCCTGTCCGCGAAGCCGCTGCTCGTCGTGCTCAACCTCGACGAGGCGGACGTGGCGGACCCGGAGGGGGCGGTCGCGCGGGCCGGCCTCGCCGGCGCCCTGTCGGGGAGCGGGATCGAGACGGTGCCCGTCTGCGCGAAGATCGAGCTGGAGATAGCGGAGCTGCCGCCGGAAGACCGGGCCGCGTTCCTCGCCGACCTCGGCCTCGCCGACTCGGGGCTCGACCGGGTCGTCCGGGCGGCCTACCGGCTGCTCGGCTACATCTCCTTCTTCACGGTGGGGAAGGACGAGTGCCGGGCCTGGTCGATCCCGCGCGGGACGGCGGCTCAGGAGGCGGCGGGCGAGATTCACAGCGACATCGCGCGGGGGTTCATTCGCGCCGAGGTCGTCCACTACGACGCGCTGACCGCGCGGAACGGCTCGCACGCCGCGTGCCGCGAGCACGGCGAGGTGCGGCTGGAGGGCAAGGACTACGTGGTCCGCGACGGCGACGTCGTCAACTTCCGGTTCGCCACGTGAGCCCCGCCGAGCCTGGCGGGGCCGCCCGCGGCGCCGGGGCCCGCGAGGCGCCGCGCCTCGACGCTTCCCCGACGATGACGCCCCCCACCTCCGACGGCGACGGCCTGACCCGCTCGGCCGCCATCGCGGGCCTCGCCACCCTGACCAGCCGGGTGCTGGGACTGGTGCGGGACCAGGCCCTCGCCTACCGCTTCGGGGCCGGCGACCGGATGGACGCCTTCTTCGTGGCCCTGCGCATTCCCAACCTGCTGCGCGAGCTCTTCGCGGAAGGGGCGATGAACGCCGCCTTCGTGCCCGTCTTCACGCGGCGCCTGACCCGCGAGGGCCGCGACGTGGCGTGGCGGCTGGGGGCCCAGCTCGTCAACGCCCTCGTGGTGGTCACCGGGGTCATCGTGGCGGCCGGCATGGTGTTCGCCGAGCCGCTGACCCGCCTGTTCGCCGCCGGCTACCAGGACGTCCCCGGCAAGCTCGAGCTGACCGTGCAGTTGACCCGCATCGTCCTGCCGTTCTTCACCCTGGTGGCGATCGCGGCCGCGTGCATGGGCATGCTCAACTCGCTGCGGCGCTTCTTCGTCCCCGCGCTCTCGCCCGCCGCCTACAACGTCTGCCTCATCGCGGGCACCCTCGTCGTCGTGCCCCTGATGCCCGAGGACGGCATGGACCCCGTCGTGGCGATCGCGGGCGCGGTGCTGGCCGGCGGGGCGGGGCAGATCGCGGCGCAGTGGTGGGCGCTGCGCCGCGAGGGGTTCCGCTGGCGGCCGGTACTGGACCCGGCCGACCGGGGCCTGCGCGAGGTCGTGGGGCTGATGGGGCCGGCGACGGTGGCGGGGTCCGCACTGCAGGTGAACCTGGCCGTCAACACCCGCCTCGCCACCTTCGAGGGCACCGGCGCCGTCACCTGGCTTACCCACGCGTTCCGGCTGATGTACCTGCCGCTGGGGGTGCTCGGGGTGTCGATAGCGACGGTGACCCTGCCCGAGGTGTCCCGGCACGCCGCGACCGGCGACCTCGCGGCGGTGCGGGAGACCGTGTCCCGCAGGCTGCGCCTGATGCTCGCGGTGATGGTGCCGGCGGCGGTCGGCCTCGCGGTGCTCGCGACCCCCATCGTGCGGCTCGTCCTGGAGCGCGGCGAGTTCACCGCCGCCGACACCCCGGCGACGGCGCGCGCGCTGGTGTGCTATGCCCCGGGCATCGTCGGCTACGCCGCGGTGCGGCTGACGGCCCCCGTGTTCTACGCCTTCGGCAACAGCCTGAAACCGGCCCTCGTCAGCGTCGTCACCGTCGCCCTGAACGTCGGGCTGAATCTCGTGCTCGTGCGGATCATGGGGTATCCCGGACTGGCGCTGGGCACGGCCCTGGCGTCGTGGTTCAACGCCGGCGGCCTGCTCGTGCTGCTGCACCGCCGGCTCGGGGGCATCGACGCCCGCCGCCTGGCGGACCGCTTCGCGCGGATCTGCCTCGCGGCCGGGGCCATGGGCGCGGCGGTCGGCGCAGTCGAGGGCATGGTCGGGGGGCTCGCGGCGGAGGGCGGCCTCCTGATCGAGGCGCTCGTGCTCGGCGGCGAGATCGCCTTCGGCCTGATCGTGCTGGCCGTCGCAGCCCGGCTCCTCGGCGTCACCGAGCTCGACGAGGTCCGGGCGCAGATCGTCGGCCGGCTGCTCGCGGGACGCCCTCGTCGGCCGAGGACGGAGGGGCGCCGGGAGCCGTAGCCCGCCCATCGTCGCCTGCGGCTCCGCTGGGCGCCCAACCAACCCTCCAGGAGTCCACGCCGGTCTACGGCGCGGACTCCTGGCCCGCCCATCGTCGCCTGCGGCTCCGCTGGGCGCCCAACCAACCCTCCAGGAGTCCACGCCGGTCTACGGCGCGGACTCCTGGCCCGCCCATCGTCGCCTGCGGCTCCGCTGGGCGCCCAACCAACCCTACAGGAGTCCACGCCGGTCTACGGCGCGGACCCCTGGCCCGCCCATCGTCGCCTGCGGCTCCGCTGGGCGCCCAACCAACCCTCCAGGAGTCCACGCCGGTCTACGGCGCGGACTCCTGGCCCGCCCATCGTCGCCTGCGGCTCCGCTGGGCGCCCAACCAACCCTCCAGGAGTCCACGCCGGTCTACGGCGCGGACCCCTGGCCGAACGCGGACTCCCGGGGGTGGTCGGGCTCCCCGCGCGACAATCGGCGGCCTCGAGGTTCGCCCCGGCGAGCTCCCGGCGGCCGTGGTACGATGGGCCCGCGATGCCCCGCGGCTACTACTACTCGCAACGTCCGTCCGGCATGTCGTTCGGCCCCGGTCCGATGACCCCGGCCGTGAGGATGCTGCTCTGGGCGAACATCGGCGTCTTCGTGGCCGGCGCCCTCGTCCCGCCCCTCGGCCGCCTCCTCGTCGACGTGTTCGGGCTGCGCCCGGAGGCGGTGGTGACGGGGCTGCGCTTCTGGCAGCCCGCCACCTACATGTTCCTGCACGGGAGCATCGGGCACATCTTCTTCAACCTGCTGGTCCTGTGGATGTTCGGCGTCCAGCTCGAGCGGCTGTGGGGACCCGCGTACTTCCTGCGCTTCTACCTGGTGACCGGCGTCGGGGCCGGCATCGCCACCATCGTCGCGGGGCTGCTGCCGTTCGCGTTCAGCGGGCCGACGTACATCGGCGTGACCATCGGCGCCTCGGGGGCGATCTACGGGCTGCTGATGGCGTTCGCCGTCTACTATCCGAACGCGCCGATCCTGGTGTTCTTCGTGTTCCCGATCCCGGCCCGGTACTTCGTGATGATCATCGGGGCCATCGCGTTCCTGTCGGTGCCCCGCGACGCCGGGGTCGCCCACGTCGCCCACCTCGCCGGGCTCGTCGTCGGCTACCTGTACCTCAAGCGGGGGACGGGGATCGGCCTGCCGCGGTTCGGCCGGTTCGGGCTGAAGGCGGAGATCAAGTACCGGTACCTGCAGTGGAAGATGGGCCGGCTGCGGCGCAAGTTCCGCGTCCTGCCGGGTCGCGACGACTGGGACGGCACCGTTCACTGACGCCGCCCCGCCGCCGTTCCGCCCGTGTTCGCCCGCGGCCGGCGTGTCACTCGCCGCACTTGGCCGCATCGGAAACCGGCCGCCGGCCGCCCCCGTTCCCGGTGCGACGCGGGGTCGTGCCGCGGACGGCGAGCGCGAAGGTGTCCGCGAGGGCCTCGATCTGGTGCGGGGCCCGCCGGGGGACGCGCACCACCTCGCCCTCCCGCACGACGACGTCGTCCCCCGCCAACCGCAGCCTGAGCGTCCCGTCGAGGACGTAGATGAGCTCCTCGCCGTCGTGGGCATGGAGCGGCACGAGGGCCCCGCGCTTCAGGTAGACCTGGGCCAGCCTCTGGCCGTCGCCGGCGACCGCCTTCCGCGAGATGAGGGCGGTGATCTTCTCGAGGGCCAGATCGTCCCACGCCGTCACCACGCCGTCGAATTCGCTCGTCATCGTCGGAAGCGGCGGGCCCGCCGCCCGCGGGGCGGGGCGACGCCGCGATGCTATAATTTACTGCCAATGCGGGCCAGCCCTGGGTCCCACCTTGGCACGCAGGATTGCACCATGGAGCGCTCGACGGGCTCGGGGAACGCGCCTGCCGCGACGTCACAGCGGCTGTACGGCGGACTGTCACGGGATGAGCTGCTGCGGTTCTACCGCACGATGCTCATGGCGCGCCGCCTCGACGAGAAGGAGCTGCAGCTCAAGCGGCAGAGCAAGAGCTTCTTCCAGATCAGCGGGGCGGGCCACGAGGCGATACAGGTGGCGGCGGGGACGCTGCTGACGGCGGGCCGCGACTGGTTCTTCCCCTACTACCGCGACCGGGCCCTGGCCCTGGCCCTGGGCATGACGCCCCACGAGATGCTGCTGGCGGCGGTCGGCGCCGCCGACGATCCGTCGTCGGGGGGGCGCCAGATGCCCGCCCACTGGAGCAAGCCGGCCCTCAACCTGGTGTCTCCCTCCAGCGCGGTGGCGACCCAGTGCCTCCACGCCGTCGGTTGCGCCGAGGCCTGTCAGTTCCATCTCCGGTTCCCCGAGATCGCGTCCGGGGCCTGCTCGGAGGGCGACGTCGTCTACGTGTCGCTCGGCGAGGGCGGCACCAGCGAGGGCGAGTTCTGGGAATCGCTGAACACCGCCTGCACGCGCCGGCTCCCGGTGATCTACCTGATCGAGGACAACGGCTACGCCATTTCGGTGCCGGTCGAGATACAGACGCCGGGCGGCGACATCACCCGCCTCGTGTCGGGGTTCCCGGGGCTCGAGGTCGTCACCGTCGACGGCACCGACGCCCTCGCGAGCGTCGCGGCGATGCGACGGGCCCTCGCCTACGCGCGCGGAGGCCGCGGGCCGGTCCTCGTCAAGGCCGGCGTGGTGCGGCTCCACTCGCACTCCGAATCGGACGACGACGGCCAGTACAAGAGCAAGGCGGAGCGCGAGGCGGAGCGGGCCCGCGACCCCATCACGCAGCTCGCCGCGTTCCTGACCGGCCGCGAGATCGCCGACGACGAGGAGCTGGCCCGGCTGGCGGGCGGCGTGGACGACGAGATTCGGGCGGCGGCCGACGAGGCCCTGGCCGCCGCCCCGCCCGACCCCGCCACGGCGCTGCGCCACGTGTACTCGCCCGACGCGGACCCGGCGGCCGGGCGCTTCGACGTGCCCGGCGCTCCCGAGGGCGAGCCGATCACGATGGTGGCGGCCATCAACCGCACCCTCGAGGACGAGATGGCCCGCAACCCCCGAATCGTGGTGTTCGGGGAGGACGTGGCCGACTGCAGCCGGGCCGAGGTCCTGTCCGCGGTGCCGGGCAAGGGCGGGGTGTTCAAGGCGACCCTCGGGCTGCAGCGGCGGTTCGGGCGCGAGCGCGTGTTCAACTCGCCGCTGGCCGAGGCCAACATCGTGGGCCGGGCCGTCGGGATGGCCGTCCGCGGGCTCAAGCCGGTGGTCGAGATCCAGTTCTTCGACTACATCTGGCCCGCGATGATGCAGATCCGCGACGAGCTCACGATGCTGCGGTACCGGTCGAACAACGCGTTCTCGTGCCCGCTCGTCATCCGGGCCCCGATCGGCGGCTACCTGCGGGGCGGCTCGCTGTACCACAGCCAGTCGGGCGAGAGCATCTTCGCCCACTGCCCGGGGTTGCGCATCGCCTATCCCTCGAACGCGGCCGACGCGGCGGGGCTGCTGCGGACCGCCATGCGCTGCGACGACCCGGTGCTGTTCCTCGAGCCCAAGCACCTCTACCGCCAGACCTACAGCAAGGCCGCGTACCACGGGCCGGACCACCAGGTTCCGTTCGCCCGGGCGGCCATCCGGCGCGAGGGGACCGACGTCGTGGTGATCACCTGGGGCTCGCTGGTCCAGCGGTCGCTGCTGGCGGCGGAACGGGCGGCCCGGGAGGGCGTCGGCGTGCAGGTGATGGACCTGCGGACGCTGGCCCCCTACGACTGGACGTCGATCGCGAAGGCGGTGGCCGCCACGAGCCGGGTGGTGGTGGCCCACGAGGACCAGCTCACGTGCGGGTTCGGGGCCGAGCTGGCCGCGCGCATCGCCGACGAGCTCTTCGACCACCTCGACGCCCCCGTCAAGCGCGTCGGCGCCCTCGACTGCCCCGTCGCCTACCACCCCGCTCTCGAAGCGGCGATCCTGCCGCAGCCCGACGACATCCTGCGGGCGATCACGGCCGCCGCCGCGTACTGACGACCACGGCCCCCGCGCCCGCCCGCAACATGGCCGACCTCCCCGACACCGACGACAGGCGCTTGTTCCTGCTTCTGCTCCGCAGGACCGAGCTGGACGAGGAAGAGGCGTAATACTGTCGTTCAGGAGATCCAGAACATGGCCGCCGCGAACCTCATCAGCAGATTCGAGGCCAAGCTCGACGCGCTGAACGCCGAGCTCAGGACGTGGAACGCCAGGCTCGACGCGCAGAACATCAGGCTGGACGCCGCGATCAAGGCGCAGAACGCCGAGCTCGGCGCCGGGCTCAAGGCGCAGAACGCCGAGCTGAGGGCCATACGTTGGGTGATCGGGCTCGGCCTGGTGAGTCTCGGCGTCCTCCTGACGGCGCTGCGCGTCTTCGGATAGACCGTCCGCACCCGCCGCGGGGTCCGCGCCCGCCTCGATCCGGCGGGCGTCCCCGGCCCCGGTCTATTGCCACAGGCGCGCGCCCCTGCTACCATTATGCGTTTGTAGAGGGCGTGGGAACGGCCATCCTACGGGCATGCATCGTGACCTGACGGCGATGGCGGTCTGAGGAACACAGCCGCGCACGCTCGCTATCGGGGCTTCACGATGCCCGACCCCGACGACCATTTTCTTGCGAGATCGCTCGAGGCCTTGCAGGAAAACGTGCGTCGAGCGGGGCCGGCCGCCTCCGCCGGGTACACGTTGATCGGGGCCATCCTCCTCCTCGGGGGGCTGGGGCACCTGGTCGATCGGTGGGCGGCGACCGAGCCGTGGTTTCTGCTGGCGGGTCTGCTGACGGGAATGGTCGTCGGGTTCTACGAGCTGGCGAAGACGGTCTGGAAGCCATGAGGTTGTCTGCGGCACTGGCGGCGGCGTGCGCGCTCACCTGCGGGGCGGCGGCGGCATTGGCCCCCGAGGCGGCCGCGGCGGCGTTTCTCGGCATGGCCGCGCCGCTCGTGGTGGGGCTGGCGACCATACGGCTCGTCGAACGGACGGTGCGCGCCGACGTGACCCGCCTCACGGCGCGGATGGCCGCCGCTTTCGCGGTGAAGCTGGTGTTCTACGCGGTGTACGTCTCCGTCGTCATCGGGCTGCTCGGGGTCGACCCGGTGCCCTTCACGCTCAGCTTCACCTTCTACTTCGTCGCCCTCCAGGTTTCGGAGGCGCTGTACTTCAGAACCCTGCTGGTGAACGCCGGCGCAACCCCGTCGGCGGGGCGCTGACGGGGCCGCCACCGAACATCATGATGAACGCCGCACAACACGCCCAGGACGCGCGGGTCGACGAGGCGCACGCCGAGGACGCCCACGTCGAGGACGCGCACGCCGCCGCCGACCACGCCGAGGGCGGGCACGGCGCGGGCGGCCACGGCGACGGCGAGTTCGACGCGGGCGAGGTGATCATCGAGCACATCGCGAACAGCCCGCTCGATCACCCGATCCTGCACGGGCCGCACATCGCGGGCATCGACTTCTCGGTCACCAAGCACGTGATGATGCTGTGGCTGGTGGCGGGCTTCCTGTTCCTCGTCATCACCCTCGCGACCCGGCGCTTCCTCGCGCAGGAGCGTCCGATCCCGGCCGGGTTCATGAACGCGCTCGAGGCGGTGGTCCAGTTCGTCCGCGACTCGATGGTGCTGCCGAACGTCGGCGCGAAGTGGGTCAACACCTGGACGCCGATGATCCTGACCCTCTTCGTCTTCATCCTGACCGCGAACGCCGTCGGCCTGGTGCCGATGTTCGAGGTGCTCGGCCTGGTCGACAAGGCGATTCTGCATACCTCGGAGGAGTCGCTGCTGAACAGCATGCTCCACGGCGGGGCCACCGCGACCGCCAACTACAACGTGACGGCGGCGCTCGCCACCATCACCTTCTTCGCGATCATCGTGGCCGGCAGCATGGCCCACGGCTTCATCGCGCACTGGAAGAACCTGGTGCCGCACGGCCTGGCGTGGCCCATCTACATCCTGCTCATTCCCATCGAGGTCATGGGCCTGTTCGTCAAGCCGTTCGCGCTGACGATGCGGCTCGCCGCCAACATGAGCGGGGGGCACATCGCGATACTCGCGATCCTGTCGCTGGTCTTCATCTTCAACCAGCAGTTCGGAAGCCCGCTGCTCTCGATGGGGGTCGGCGCCTTCGTCGGGGTGCCCCTGGCGACCGGGATCCTGGCCCTCGAGATCATCGTCGTCCTCGTCCAGGCCTACGTGTTCGCCCTGCTGACGTCGGTCTTCGTCGGCATGGCCATCAACGTGCACCACTAGCGACCACTTCCTCGAACCACGGCACGCTCATCGAAAACGAGACGGCACACTCAAAACGGAGGTTGACTGCATGGAACTGTTGTACATCGCCGGCGTTGCGATCGGTCTCGGCTTGATCGTCATTGGCGCGGGTCTGGGAATCGGGCGGTTCACGGCGGCCGCCGCCGAGAGCATCGCACGCCAGCCTTCGGCCGCCGCGCAGATCACGGGGGCCGTGCAGCTTCCGCTCTTCCTGCTCGAAGGGGTCGCGATTCTCGCCGAGGTCTTCGTCTTCGTCGTCGTCCTGATGCGGTGACCGCCGCATTCCCCGGAACGCGACGGATAATGCCGCGGGAGGGAGCGCCTCATGGATAATCCCCTGGTCCAGCCGGATGTCGGGCTGTACATCTGGACCATCATCACCTTCCTGACCCTGCTCTGGGCCCTGCGCAAGTACGCCTGGGGCCCCCTGCTGCGGGCGCTCGACGCGCGCCAGGAGACGATACGCAAGTCGCTGGACGAGGCCGAGCAGGCCAGGAAGGAACTGGCGCAGGCCCAGGAGACGGCCGCGAAGGTCATCTCCGACGCGCGGGCCCAGGCCCAGTCCATCCTCGCCGAGAGCCGCAACGCGGCCGAGGCCTTCAAGGAAGAGTCGAGGGAGCAGGCCAAGGCGGATGCCGAGGCCGTGGTGGCGGCCGCCCAGCGCCGGATTCAGCAGGAGACGGCGCGGGCGATGCAGGAGATCCGCCGGGAGACGGTCGACCTGTCGCTGCAGATCGCCTCGAAGCTCATCCGCAAGAACCTCACGCCGGAAGACAACGACGCCCTGATACGGGAGTCGCTCGGCCAGATCGACGCACGCCACTAGACCCGGGGAGCCCGCAAGAGCCCCGCGCTCCCGGCGCGGGCTCCCGGCCGCCGGCATCCGACCCGCTCCCTCGGGTCCTTCAGACGCGCCCGACGGACCTCGACCGCCCAAGCGACGGTTCGCCGCGGCCGGCCGCGGATCGCGAGCCCCAAGCGGTCGACCACGATCCGTCTCTCACAGGACGTGCTCGATCACTTCAAGGCTGGCGGCCCCGGTTGGCAGACGCGGATGAACGACGTCCTTCGCGAGTGGATCGCGAAGCACGACACCGCATGACGTGTCTCCAACCCGGCGGTCAGCGCAGGGCCGACGTGCCGGCGCCGAGGCCCTCGATGGCGGTCGCGGCCGCCTCGGCGCTCGCGAAGAGGAACTGGGGATAGAGGCCGAACACGACGGTGCCGACCACCGCGACGACGAGGGCCGCGGTCATCGCGGGGCCGAGGACGAGGGGCGAGGCGGCAGGGGCGGTCTCGTCGTTGATCCACATGAACACGACGACCCGCAGGTAGTAGTAGAGCGACACGGCGCTGTTGGCGACGGCGATGACGGCCAGCCAGATGAAGCCGGCGTCGATGGCGGCGCCGAAGAGCCAGACCTTCCCCATGAAGCCGGCGGTGGGGGGAATGCCGCCCAGCGACAGCATGAAGAAGAGCATGGCGAAGGCCATCATCGGGCTGCGCCGGGAGAGCCCCGTGAGGTCCTTCAGCTCGTCGCCGACGACGTCCGTGCGCCGCATCGCGGCCACCACCGCGAACGCCCCGAGCTGCATGAAGAGGTAGACGCCGACGTAGACGAGCATGGCGGCCACGCCGCGCTGGGTGCCGGCGACGACCCCCATCAGCAGATAGCCGGCGTGGGCGATGGACGAGTACGCCAGCAGGCGCTTCAGGTTGCTCTGGGTCAGGGCGGCGATGTTGCCCACCGTCATGGTGACGACCGCGAGCCCCCAGAAGAGGGCCGTCCACTCCGCGCCGAGGGACGGGAGCCCTTCCATGAAGATCCGGATGAGCATGGCGAACGACGCCGCCTTCGACCCCACCGAGAGGAACGCGGTGACCGGGGTCGGCGCGCCCTCGTACACGTCGGGCGCCCACATGTGGAACGGCACCGCGGCGATCTTGAAGCCCATGCCCGCGCCCACGAGGACCACCGCGAGCACCAGCAGGGGGCTCGACCCCTGGTCGGCGAGGGCGGCCGCGGTGCCTTCCAGGCTGGTGGTGCCGGTGACCCCGTAGAGGATCGACATGCCGTAGAGCAGGACCCCCAGCGAGAACGCCCCGAGGAGGAAGTACTTGACGGCGGCCTCGTTGGACCGCGGGTTGGGCTTGAGGTAGCCGGCGAGCACGTAGAACGAGACGGCCATCGTCTCGAGCCCGATGAACAGGGTGATCAGGTCCACCCCGCTCGCCATGAACATCATGCCGAGGGTGGCGCAGAGAATGAGGAAGTAGTACTCGCCGGCCCGCAGGCCCTCGACCCGCAGGTAGGACGACGACATGAGCATCGTCACCGCCGCCGACCCGAGGGCCACGATCTTGAAGAACGCGGCGAACCCGTCGATGGCGAGCAGCCCCTTGGACGCGGTCTCGTCGAGGCCGGCGAACGCCGCCACCCCGTACAGGCTCGCGGCCACGGTGGCGAGGGACACGCCGAGAAGCACGTCGTCGCGGCGCGGCGTCACCACCGACAGCAGGAGGACGACGAGGGCCCCGCCGGTGAGCACGAGCTCCGGCAGGATGTAGTAGAAATCGAGCGCGGAGAATCCCTCGGGCATTATCGGGCGCCCCCGCGCACCGGCGCGCCGGCGTCATCGGACCCGCCGCCCCGCGCGAGCGCCACCGGCGCCGCCGCCCCGGAGCGTTCGGCGTTGACCGGGACGTACTCGCTGTCGACGCGGGACATCACGTGATCGACCGAGGTGTCGAGGCGGTCGATGAACGGCTTCGGGTAGAGCCCGATCCACACCGCGAGGATGATGAGCGGCACGAAGGTCGCCCACTCGCGCATGTTCAGGTCGGGCAGGTTCTCGTTCTTGGGGTTGTCGATGTTGCCGAACATGGTGCGCTGGTAGAGCCACAGCATGTACGCCGCCCCGAGCACGATGCCGGTCGCCGCCGCCGCCGCCCACCACATGTTCACGACGAAGATGCCCTGCAGTATCAGCACCTCGCCGATGAACCCGTTGAGGGTCGGCAGCCCGATGGACGACATCGTCATGATCAGGAACACCGCCGCGAAGGCCGGCATGATCTTCGACAGCCCGCCGTACTCGGCGATCTCGCGCGTGTGCCGGCGCTCGTAGACGATGCCGACGATGAGGAAGAGGGCGCCGGTGGAGATGCCGTGGTTCAACTGCTGCACGATGCTGCCGGTGATGCCGACGGGGGTCAGGGCGAACATGCCGAGCATGACCATGCCCATGTGGCTGACGCTCGAGTACGCGACGAGGCGCTTCCAGTCGTGCTGTGCCATCGCCACCAGCGCCCCGTAGATGATGCCGATGATGGACAGCGCCGCCACCCACGGCACGAACGCCGCCGTCGCCTCGGGGAGGATGGGCAGCGAGAAGCGGATGAAGCCGTAGGTGCCCATCTTCAGGAGCACCGCGGCCAGGATGACCGAGCCCGCGGTGGGGGCGTCGGTGTGGGCGTCGGGCAGCCACGTGTGGAACGGGAACATCGGCACCTTGACCGCGAAGCCGAGGAAGAAGGCGAGGAAGACCCACCACTGCAGGTCGAACGGCATGTTCAGCTCGTGGAACTGCGTGATGTCGAACGTGTAGACCCCGGTCACCGACTCGCTGTAGAAGTAGACGGCGAGGATGCCGAGCAGCATGACGACGCTGCCGACGAGGGTGAACAGGAAGAACTTGATGGCCGAGTAGAGCCGGTTGTCGCTGCCCCAGATGCCGATGAGGAAGTACATCGGCACCAGCATGACCTCCCAGAACACGAAGAAAAGCAGGAAGTCGAGGGCGACGAAGGCGCCGATCATGCCGGTCTGGAGCACCAGCATGAAGACGTAGTACTCCTTGACCCGCACGGTGATGGCGGTCCACGACGAGAGGATGGCGATGACCCCCATCAGGGTCGTGAGCAGCACCAGGAGCGCGCTGAACCCGTCGACGCCGAGGTGGTACTCGGCCCCGATGGACGGGATCCACGGCAGCCGCTCGACGAACTGCCAGTACTCGGCGCCCGCCGGGTCGAACGAGAACCACAGCGGCAGCGACACCAGGAAGCCGGCCCCGGCCGTCACGTTCGCGATCCAGCGGATCGTGTCCTCGCTGTGCTTGTTCACGAAGAGCAGGATCACGGCGCCGGCCAGCGGCGTGAACATGATCAGCGACAGCAGATAGGGGAAGTTGCTCATGAGCCGATTCTCGATGCGGTCTCGGGCCCGGCGGGGCCCCGCTCGTTACTACTGCCCGAAGTAGCGGACGGCGATGTACAGGGTCACGAACGCGAAGACCCCGAACAGCGTCGCGACCGCGTAGTTCTGTATCAGGCCGGTCTGCGCGTGCCGGAACCGGTAGCTGCCCTCGGCGCAGATCCTGCCCACCAAGTTCACGAGCCCGTCCACGACGTACTTGTCGACGACGTGCGACACCCACGCCGACGCCCGGGTGGTCCAGCCGGTGCCGTTCACGGCCCCGTCGACGACGTTGCGGTCGACGGTCCACAGCCCCCGCGCGCCGCTCATCGTGCCCTTCACCGCGGTCGCGTCGTAGAGCTCGTCCACGTAGTACTTGTTGGTCAGCACGCGGTGGGCGCCCGCGAAGTCGGACGCGAGCCGCTCCGACTCGTCGGGGCGCTGCACGTAGAGTCGCCAGGCGAAGGCGATCGCGCCGGCCGCGACCAGGATGGACAGGGCCATGAGCCCCCACTCGATGGCGTAGTGGTGCTCCTCCTCCGCGGCGTGCGCGGCCCCGGCGACGAAGCTCGGCTCGAGGAAGCCGTGGATCCAGTTGCCCCCGCCCAGGGCCGACGGCACGCCGACGAAGCCGGCCACGATGGCGCCGATGGCCAGCAACTGCAACGGCAGCGTCATGAGCTTCGGCGACTCGTGCGGCCCGTGCCAGGCGTGGCCGTGCGCATCGCCATCGTCGTGGGCAGCGTCGTCGTGCGCGGCGTCGTCGCCGTGCGCATCACCACCGCCGCCGCCTTGCGCCTCGTGCTGGGCCCCGGCGTAGCCGGCGCCGCCCCACGCCGGGCCGCGGTACTCGCCCCAGAACGTCATGAACATCAGGCGCGCCATGTAGAACGCGGTCATCCCCGCGGTGACGGCGGCCAGCCCCCAGAGCCAGCGGCTCTCGAGGAACGTCCGGTAGAGGATCTCGTCCTTGCTGAAGAAGCCCGAGAACGGCGGGATGCCGGCGATGGCCAGGGTGCCGATGCCCATCGTCATGAAGGTCACCGGCATGTACAGCCGCATGGCCCCCATCCTGCGCATGTCCTGCTCCTCGTTCATCGCGTGGATGACCGAGCCGCTGCCGAGGAAGAGCAGGGCCTTGAAGAAGGCATGGGTCATGAGGTGGAACGCGCCCGCCGCGAAGGCGCCGACCCCGGTGGCGAGGAACATGTAGCCGAGCTGCGAGACCGTCGAGTAGGCCAGCACCCGCTTGATGTCGGTCTGCACGAGCCCGATCGTCGCCGCCATCAGCGCCGTCAGCACCCCGATGACGGCGACGATGAACATCACCTCGGGCGCGTGCTCGAACAGCACCGCGTTGCGGGCGACCATGTACACGCCGGCCGTGACCATGGTCGCGGCGTGGATGAGCGCGGACACCGGGGTGGGGCCCTCCATCGCGTCGGGCAGCCAGACGTAGAGGGGGATCTGTGCGCTCTTGCCGACGGCGCCGACGAACAGCAGCAGGCAGATGAGCGAGATGACCCCGAACGCGCCCTCCTCGACCGGCATCGGCGCCGCCGCCTCGGCCACGGCGCGGAAGTCGAGGGTGCCGAACGTGAAGAAGACCAGGAAGATGCCGAGGATGAACCCGAAGTCGCCGATGCGGTTGACGACGAACGCCTTCTTGCCGGCGTCGGCCGCGCTCTTCTTGTGGTACCAGAAGCCGATGAGCAGGTACGAGCAGAGCCCGACCCCCTCCCACCCCACGAACATGACGAGGAAGGTGCTGCCGAGCACCAGCGTCAGCATGAAGAAGCAGAAGAGGTTGAGGTAGCAGAAGAACCGCGCGTAGCCGCCCCGCGGCTCGTGGTCCATGTAGGCGACGGAGTAGACGTGGATGAGGAACCCGATGCCGGTGACGATGAGGCTCATCATCCCCGACAGCGGGTCGAGCCGGAACGCCCACGGCACCTCGAACGCGCCCATGCCGGACGTGGTCTCGAGGGCGATCGGGGGAATCCAGTGGGCGAGCTCGACGACGTGCTCCCGGTGCTCCTGCCCCAGCAGCAGCACGAACGCGTAGAGCGACAGGAGCAGCGCGCCGCCCATGGTGCCGCAGGCGATGGTCGCCGCGGTCCGCTTGCTGAAGTAGCGCACGCCGAAGATCCCGTTCAGGGCGGCGCCGATGCCGGGCAGCACGGGAATGAGCCAGATGAGATCCATCGTCTGTCGTGATTGATGTCGGGGAGAAGAGGCGTCCCGCCGCTACCAGCGCATGAGGTTCATCTCGTCGATGTTCACGGTCTCCTTGTTCCGGAAGAAGGCCAGGAGGATGCCCAGCCCGACGGCGGCCTCGGCCGCCGCCACCGCGATGACGAACACGACGAACACCTGGCCGGCGAGGTTCTCCAGGTACCGGGCGTGCGCCACGAGATTGATGTTGACGGCGTTGAGCATCAGCTCGATGGCCATGAAGATGATGATGACGTTGCGCCGCACGAGGACGCCGATGACCCCGATGCTGAACAGCGCGGCGGAGAGGACCGTGTAGTGCGCCGGCGTGATTTCCATCGTCTACGACTCTCGTCTCGCCAGCACGATGGCCCCGACCATCGCGACGAGCAGGAGCACCGACGCCACCTCGAACGGAATCAGGTAGTCGGTGTAGAGCAGCCAGCCGAGCTCCTCGGTGTTGCCCCGGCCCAGGACCGGCGTCGCTTCGGCGACGGCGGGGGCCGCCGGCGCGACGCGGCCGTAGCTGTAGACCACGATGCCGGCCAGCTCGAGCAGCACCGCGCCCGAGAGCGCGAGCCCGAGCCGGGCGAGCCGCCGCGGGTCCTCGTGCGCCTCGGGGGCCCGCTTCAGGTTCACGAGCATGACCACGAACAGGTACAGCACGACGATGCCGCCCGCGTACACCAGCACCTGGATGACGGCCAGGAACTCGGCCCGGAGCACGACGTAGAGGACCGCCACGCAGAGGAAGTTGAGGACGAGGAACACCACGCTGTGCACGGTCTTCGGGGTGGTGATGACGGCGACC
Source organism: Vicinamibacterales bacterium (assembly GCA_965215105.1). Taxonomy (GTDB): domain Bacteria; phylum Acidobacteriota; class Vicinamibacteria; order Vicinamibacterales; family UBA8438; genus JAJEEA01. The sequence goes on along the minus strand of OZ244051.1, from coordinate 5,229,865 downwards.
CCCAACCCGAGAATCAGGACCGCGAGCGTGTAGAAGGCGATTGCTTCGGCCATGGGTCTACACCAGCAGCACCTTGACGACGCCGGTCACCACGATGTTGCCGATGGCGATCGGGATGAGGACCTTCCACCCCAGCCGCATGAGCTGGTCGTAGCGGTAACGCGGCAGCGTGGCCCTGATCCAGATGAAGATGTAGAGGAACACGAACATCTTCCCGAAGAACCAGATCCAGCCGGGAATCAGGTCGAGGAACGCCAGCGCCTCGACGTTGGGGAACGGCCGCAGCCAGCCGCCCCAGAACAGGATCGCGACCACCGCCGAGATGACGATCATGTTGGCGTACTCGGCGAGGAAGAACAGCGCGAACCGCATGCCGCTGTACTCGGTGTGGAAGCCGCCGGTCAGCTCCTGCTCGGCCTCGGGGAGGTCGAACGGGGCCCGGTTGGTCTCGGCGAGCCCGCCGATGAGCACGAGCACGAAGGCCACCGGCTGCACGAACGCGAACCACAGGCCGGCCTCCTGCTGGGCCTCGACGATGCCGACCATGCTCAGGGTGCCGGCGGTGAGGATGACGCTGACGAGGGTCATCGTCACCGCGATCTCGTAGCTGATGAGCTGGGCCGACGCGCGCAGGCTCGCGAGCAGCGGGTACTTGCTGTTCGACGCCCAGCCGGCGAGGATGATGCCGTAGACGCCGATGGACGTCACCGAGATGATGAACAGCAGGCCGACGTTGATGTCGGTGATGTAGAACAGCTCGTCGCCGCCGAACGGCACGACCGAGAACACCACCAGGGCCGGCACCAGCGACAGGATCGGGGCGAGGGTGAACATCGCCCGGTCGGCCCGGGCCGGGGTGATGTCCTCCTTGAGGATGAGCTTGATGGGGTCGGCGATGGCCTGCAGCACCCCGTAGGGCCCCACCCGCATCGGCCCCAGCCGCGACTGCGCCCACGCGATGACCTTGCGCTCGAGCAGGGTCATGAACGTCACGGCCACGAGCACCGCGTTCAGCAGGACCGCGATCTTGAACAGCGGGATGACGATGGTGTCGATCATCTATCTGTCGACCTCGCCGAGCACGATGTCGATCGTGCCGATCAGGGCGACCACGTCGGCCACGAGGTGCCCGATGATCAGCGGCCGCAGGCCCTGCAGGTTGCAGAACGACGGGGGCCGGACCCGGAACCGGTAGGGGTTGGTGGCCCGCCCGTCGCTCACGATGAAGTAGCCGAGCTCGCCCTTGGGCGACTCGATGGCGTGGTACGTCTCGCCCGCCTTGGGCTTGATCAGCCGGGGCACCTTGCCCATGATGGGCCCCTCCGGCAGCCCGTCGAGGGCCTGCCGGATGATGCGGATCGACTGCCGGAACTCCTCGAGCCGGATCAGGTACCGGTCGTAGGTGTCGCCCCGGGTGCCGAGGGGCACGAGGAAGTCCATCTCGTCGTAGGCCGCGTAGGGCTCGTCCTTCCTGACGTCGCGGTAGACCCCGGACCCGCGCAGGGGGGGGCCGCACAGCCCCAGGCCGACGGCGTCCTCGGCCGAGATCACCCCGATGTTCCGCGTGCGCTCCAGCCAGATGCGGTTGTTGGTCAGGAGCGTCTCGTACTCGTCGATCTTCCCCTCCATGAGGTCGCAGAACGCCCGGACCTTGACGTCCCAGCCGGTGGGGATGTCGAGGGGGAGCCCGCCGATGCGCATCGAGTTGTAGGTGAGCCGGGCCCCGCAGTAGTCCTCGAAGAGGTCGAGGACGAGCTCGCGCTCGCGGAACGCGTAGAGGAACACGGTCATCGCCCCGATGTCCATGGCGTGGGTGCCCAGCCAGAGGCAGTGGCTCGCGATGCGCTGCAGCTCGGCGAGGACCGTGCGGATGTAGCGGGCGCGCCGGGGCACCTCGATCTCCATCAGCTTCTCGACGGTCTCGCAGTAGCCGAGGTTGTTGGTGGCCGCCGCCACGTAGTCCATGCGGTCGGTCAGCAGGATGATCTGCGTCCAGTCGCGGTTCTCGCTGAGCTTCTCGATGCCGCGGTGGATGTAGCCGATGACGACGTCGGCGTCGACGACGCGCTCGCCGTCGAGGCGCAGCACCACCCGGAGCACGCCGTGCGTGCTGGGGTGCTGGGGCCCCATGTTGATGACGAGCTCGTCGGTGTCGAAGATGGGCGCCGCCGCGGGCGCCGCCGCTGCCTGGGCAGTCATGGTCGGGTCACTCGATCTCGGCCTCGTCGCGGACGTTGCGCAGGCGCAGCCACTCCATCGGGCTCTCGAGCAGCAGCTCGCCGGGGCCCTCGAGGGGGTAGTCCTTGCGCTGCGGGTGCCCCTGCCACTCCTGGGGCATGAGGATCCGGCGCAGATCGGGATGCCCGGTGATGTTCACCCCGAACATGTCCCACACCTCGCGCTCCAGCCAGTTCGCGGCCGGCCACAACCCCGTGACCGACGGCACCGGCTCGCCGGCCGCCGCCCGCACCTTGACCCTCACCCGCTGCCGGCGCCGGGTCGAATACAGGCAATACACTACATCGAAACGCTTCTCGCGGGGCGGCCAGTCGGTGGCCGTGAGGTCGGCGCAGTAGTCGAACGAGCCCTCGTCGGAGTCCTTCAGGAAGGCGGCGACCTCGGGCAGGGCCTCGGGCGTGACGATGACCGTCCAGTCGCCGACCCACCAGGAGAATTGCTGGATGCGGTCGGGCAACGCGGCCTCGAGGGCGGCCAGGAACGCGGGCTTCTCGAGGTCGTCGGGCGGCGGCGGATCCGTCGGCCCCCTGGGCGCCTCGGGCGGCGCCTTCGGCTTCGGCTTGGGCCGGGGCTTCGCCGAGGCGGCCGGCTTCGGCTTCGCGGCCGAGGCGGTCGGCTTCGCGGCGGCCGGCTTGGCCGCGGGCTTCGGCGCAGCCGGCGCGGCCGGCTCCGGGGAAGCGGCTTCCGACCCCTCGGCCGGGGATGCGGCGGCCGGCGCGGCCGGCTTCGCCGCGGCGGCGGCCGGGCCGGCTCCCGAAGCGGCTTCCGACGGCGGCCCGGCCGCGGGCGGCTGCGCACTGGGCGATTCGGCCGCCGGTTCACCCGATTTCGGTTCGTCTGCCATGGTCCAGGAAAACTCCGGCTGCCCCGCTGGCCCGGTGTCGCGGAACGGGGCCGCCTCGCCGGAGAACGTCGCCCGCGGGCCCGCCGCCTTGCGGCGCCGCGCCCCGACCGACCCTCACGGTCGTTCGCCCCGTTCCATCAGCCTGCGGCGCAGGCCTCGGGCCGACCCTTCCGGCGGCTCGCGGCCGCCGCCGCTCGATCGACCCCGCGACGGCCTCTCGCGCGCGGCCGCCGCCGCTCACCCGTCCCCGGCTCAAGCCCACTCCAGCGCACCCTTGCGCCACGCGTAGACGTAGCCCAGCACCAGGATGAACAGGAAGACGAGCATCTCGATGAGGCCGAACAGGAGCAGCTCGTCCATGATGACCGCCCACGGGAACATGAACACGGTCTCGATGTCGAAGATCACGAACAGCATCGCGATCAAGTAGTAGCGGACGCTGTAGCGGTCGCGCGCGTCGGTGGCCGGCTCGATGCCGCACTCGTAGGGCTCGAGCTTCACCTTGTTGTAGCGCGACGACTGGATCAGCGACGAGACGATCAACGTGAAGATGGCGAAGCCGATCGCGACGAGGACGAACAGCAGGACCGGAACGTACGCCTCGATCATCGGATCTCACCCCGTGCACGGTCCGTTGACGACCGGATGATTCGACACCCCCTGTGTGCGCAAACCGGTATCCGGAGAGCTTCGATGCGGCAGGGTCGGTGCGGACGCCGAATCTTATAGCATGCGCGCGCGGAGGGTCAAGGAATCGACGGGCGCCCCGCCGGCGGGCGGCGGACGCCCCGCCGGCCGCCGCCCGCCGGCCGCGAACCCGTCGGCGCCGGGACCGGCCCGCCGTTCGCGGCGTACCCTTGCCGATGCGAAAGGGGCTATACTTCGGGGGTGGAATCAGGCTGGAGGATTGTGCGCATGCAACGAACGGCGTCCTCGCCGGGGCTCCGCCGCGGCACCCCCCGGCGCGGCCCCGGGCCCGCGGCGGCCCTCGCGGCCTCCGCCTGCCTGCTGGCCGTTCTCGCCGCCCCGCTCCGGGGACAGGACAACGAGCGGGCCCTGTTCGTGAGCGTCCTCGACGAGGCGGGGGCGCCGGTGCCCGGCCTCGCCCCGCACGAGTTCGTGGTCGAGGAGGACGGCGTCGAGCGCGAGGTCCTGCGGGCCGGCCCGGCCCGAAGCCCGATGCAGGTGGCGGTGCTCGTGGACACGAGCGCGGCGGCGGCGTTCGCCATCCGGGACATCCGCAACGGCCTCGAACGGCTGGTCCCGGTCCTCGCGGAGGGCAACGACGTCGCCATCATCAGCTACGGCGGCCCCCCCCGCGTCCTCGTCGAGTCGACCCGCCGCCTCGACCGCCTCCGCGACGGCATCGGCCTCGTCTTCTCCTACCCGGAGAGCGCCGCCTACCTGCTCGACGCGCTGATGGAGACGGCCCGCGGGTTCGAGCGGCGCGAGGCGCCCCGGCCGGCGGTGGTCGTGGTCGCCTCGGAAGGCCTCGACTTCAGCCGCTACGACCATCGGCGGACTCAGGAGGCGCTTCAGGCTTCCGGGGTCTCGGCCCACGTGGTCGTGGTGCAGGAGCGGGGCAACACCGCGCTGCGCGCCGATCCGTTCCGCTTCTCCAACGAGATCCTCCAGCGCGATCGGGCCCTCGCGCAGCTCCCCGAGGCGACCGGCGGCCAGCGCTACGACCTGCTGCTGAGCACCGCGGTGCCCGACGCGATGGGCACCCTGGGCGAGGTGATGACGAACCAGTACCGCGTCGTGTACTCGCGGCCGCCGGGCCTCATCCCGCCCGAGACGGTCTCGGTGCGGATGCGGCGGACGGATCTGACGGCCCGTGGAACCCCGGACATATGGACAGGAGACGGCAGCCCATGACGACCGAAATGCGAGCGTCGACCGGCGCCTCCCGTCGCCGCCGCCCCGCCGCGCGCCTCTCCTGCCCGGCCGGCGGGGCCGGCCGCCGCGCCCCCGGAACCACGCGCCCGGGAGGCCGGCCGCCGGGGGCACGCGGCGAGCCCGCGCGGCGCCTCGGCCTCGTCCTGGCCGCGGCGGCGCTGGCCGGCCTGACCGGGGCCGCTGCGGCACACGCCCAGGAAGCGGCGTCCCGGGAGCCGGCCTTCCGCGCCGGCGTCGACCTGGTTTCGCTGAACGTCACCGTGACCGACCGGAACAGCCGCTACGTCACCGATATCGACGTCGAGCGGTTCCAAGTCTACGAGGACGGCGCGCTGCAGGACATCACCTTCTTCACGCGCACGCAGCTTCCCATCGCGCTCTCGCTGCTGATGGACACGAGCGCGAGCATGACCGAGCGGATGGAGACCGCCCAGCAGGCCGCCATCGGGTTCTCGGAGCGGCTGCGCGACGAGGATCTGGCCAGCGTCATCGACTTCGACAGCCGGGTCGAGATCCGGCAGGGGTTCACCAACTCGGTGGACGAGCTGGCGGCGGCCATCCGCCGCACGTCCGCGGGCGGCTCGACCTCGCTCTACAACGCCATCTACATCTCGCTCAAGGAGCTCGGCAAGATCGCGGCGGCCGCCACCGGCGAGATCCGGCGGCAGGCCATCGTCGTCCTCTCGGACGGCGAGGACACGTCCAGCCTCGTCGACTTCGACGAGGTCCTCGAGCTCGCCAAGCGCTCGGACACCGTCATCTACTCGATCGGGCTGCGCTCGCGGGACATCCGCACCCGCCGCGGGTTCCGCGAGGCCGACTTCGTGCTGCGCCAGCTCGCGCAGGAGACCGGCGGCCGGGCCTTCTTCCCGCAGCGCGTGGAGGACCTGTCGAGCATCTACCAGCAGATATCCGACGAGCTGTCCAGCCAGTACACCCTGGGCTACACGTCGAAGAACCCGTTGCGCGACGGCCGGTGGCGGCGGCTCGTGGTCCGCATCGACCAGCCCAGCGTCGCCGCCCGGACGAAGCAGGGCTACTACGCGCCGACGATGAACTAGTGTGCCGTCTCGCAAGTTCGCAACATGATTCTGCGCTCCCGCAAGCTGGTCCCGTTCACCGTGATCTGCCCCGTTCGCCCGGGGACGTCACGTCTCGGTCGGTCATCGGCATCGGCACGGGTGGCACTCGTTGTAATGCGAATTTCGGGGACAGTACACTAGGAGTCTGCGCCGTAGAACGGTGCAGACTCCTGGCAGGGGTGGTTGGGCGCCAAGCGGAGCCGCAGGCGACGATTGGCGGGCTAGCCGAGCGGAGCCGCGGGCGACCACCGCCGGCCCGGCCGCCCGGCGGCGCCCGGATGCGGCCCCGGGGCCCCGGCCGGGCGGAACGGTCACGAACCCATGTCGATTCTCCCGCTCCTGCTCTACTTCACCGCGGGCATCGTCTACGCCGTGTTCTTCGTCCGGCGCAGCACGCGCGCGGGACGCCTCGCGACCGCCTCGCTGTCCGCCGCCGCCTTCATCCACACGTTCGTCATCGGCATGCGGACGGTCGAAATAGGCCACCTCCCGTTCGTGGACACGGCATCGGCGATCTCCGCGTTCGTGTGGATGCTCGCGGTCGCCTACCTCTACACCGAGGTCACCACCGACGAGCGCGCCCTCGGCGTGTTCATCGCGCCGCTGCTGGTGGGACTGGAGACCATCTCGAGCCTGAGCGGGACGGTGAGCGAGCCCGCCCCCATCCTCGACAGCCCCCTGCTCGCCGCCCACGTGCTCTCGCTGCTGTTCGCCTACGCCGCCTTCGCGCTCGCGTGCGTGGTGAGCATCACCTACGTCCTGCTGTTCCGCGAGCTGAAGTCCAAGCAGCTCGGGTTCTTCGCGGCCAGGCTGCCGTCCCTGCACGCGGTGGACGCGATGAACGGACGCGCGGTGGGCATCGGGTGGCTCTTCCTGACCGCCGGCCTCGCCGTCGGCGTGGTGTGGGTGCTGCGGCTCCAGCCCGGCACGTCGGACCCCCGCGTGCTCGCGATGTCGCTCTCCGATCCGAAGATCTTCATGGTGGTGCTGGTCTGGGCCGTCTACGCGTTCGAGCTCTACGCCCGCCGGGCCATCGGATGGACCGGCCGCCGCGCCGCCTGGCTGTCCGCGCTGGGATTCTCCATCGTCCTCGTGACCCTGGTGCCGGTGGGGTACTTCCTGACGGAGAGCCACAACTTCTGATCCGGGCATGAACCTGCTGCTGCTGGGCGTGAGCCACCACACGGCGCCGGTCGACCTGCGCGAGCGGGTCGACTTCTCGAAGCGCGGCGTCGTGACCGCGCTGCGGGAGCTCGCGCTGCGCCCCTCGCCGGCCGAGTCGGTGGTGCTGACGACCTGCAACCGGTCCGAGATCTACGTGGCGTGCCCGGACCCCGAGGCCGCGCGCGACGACCTCGCCGGCTTCATGAGCCGGTTCCACGAGGTTCCCGAAGACCAGTTGGCGCCGCATCTGTACGCGCGGACCGACAGCGAGGTCGCGCAGCACCTGTTCCGGGTCGCGGCCGGCCTCGACTCGCTCGTGGTCGGCGAGCCGCAGATCTTCGGCCAGGTCAAGGACGCCTACGCCATCGCGGCGAGCGAGCAGTGCACCGGCACCCTGCTGAACAAGCTCTTCCCGTGGTCGTTCGCGGTCGGCAAGCGGGTCCGCGCCGACACCGGACTGGGCGAAGGGGCGGTGTCGGTCGGCTACGCCGCGATCTCGCTCGCCCGGAAGATCTTCGGCGACCTCGAGGGACTCTCGGTGCTCGTGGCGGGAGCGGGCGAGATGGCCGAGCTGACCGCGACCCACCTGCGGTCGCGGCGCGTGCGGCGCATCGCGGTCGCCAGCCGCACCCTCGCGCGGGCCTCCGACCTCGCCGCCAAGGTGGAGGGGGTCGCGGTGGACTGGTCGGCCGTCGACGACGAGCTGCTGCAGGTGGACGTGGTGGTGACGGCCACCGGCGCCGCCACCCCCGTCCTGACCCGGGCGCGGCTCGAGGAGGTCATGCGCGCGCGCCGGAACCGGCCGCTGTTCGTCATCGACATCGGCCTCCCGCGCGACGTGGACCCCGACTGCGGCGAGCTGGAGCAGGTGTTCCTCTACAACATCGACGACCTGCGCGCCATCGTCAGCGAGAACCTGGCCCGGCGGCAGGAGCAGACGACCCGGGCCGAGGCGATGGTCTCGGACGCGGCCGGGGAGTTCGCGGCATGGCTGCGCTCGCGCGGGGCCATACCCACCGTGGTCGCCCTGCGGCGCCGCTTCGAGGCGGTCCGCCTCGCCGAGCTCGAACGGCTGGAGCCGAAGCTGAGCCGGTTCACCCCCGAGGCCCGGGCGCGGGTCGAGGAGATCACGCGGCTCCTCGTCCAGAAGCTGCTGCTGACCCCGACCGAGCGCCTGAAGTCGGCCGGCGACGCGGCGACCGCGGCCCAGTACGCGGAGGCCGTGACCCGGCTCTTCGACCTCGACGGGAACGGGTCCGGCCCCAGGGAGAGCGGGTCCGCCACCCCCTCCCGCGCCGTCGGGATCGGCGAGGCCCCCCCGCCCTCCGCGCCGTCGAAGACCCCGGTGGCGTCGTGAACCGCTTGAGGCTCGGGACCCGCGGGAGCGAGCTCGCCCTGTGGCAGGCCAACGCGGTGGCGGCCCGGGTTCGCGCCCGGAGCGGGCGGGAGTGCGAGCTGGTGGTCATCACCACCACCGGCGACCGGCTCCGCGAGGCCAATCTGTCGCAGGTCGGCGGCAAGCGGGTCTTCGTGAAGGAGATCGAGCAGGCGCTCGCCGGCGGCGACGTCGACCTCGCCGTGCACAGCGCCAAGGACATGCCGGCGGAGCTGCCGGACGGCCTCGAGATCGCCGCGGTCCTGCCGCGGGCGGATGCCCGCGACGCCGTCGTGCTGCCGGCGGGAGCGGCGCGGCCGCTCGCGCTGTCGGCGGTGGGGCACGGCCCCGACGGGGGCGCCGCCCCCCGCGTCGGCAGCGGCAGCGTCCGACGGGTCGCGCAGTTGCGCCGGGCGTGGCCACGCGCCGAGTTCCGGCTCGTGCGGGGCAACGTCGGGACCCGGCTCCGCAAGCTGGACGCGGGCGACTACGACCTGCTCGTGCTGGCGGTGGCGGGTCTGGAGCGGCTGGGCCTCGCCGACCGCGTCTCCATGCCCATCGACGCCGACACCTGCCTGCCCGCCCCGGGGCAGGGCATCGTCGCCGTCGAGACCCGCGCCGGCGACGCGGACACCGGGTCCGCCCTCGCCGCCGTCGACGACGCCCCGACGCGCGCCGCGCTCACGGCCGAGCGCGCCCTCGTCGCCGCCCTCGGCGGCGGGTGCCACGCGCCGATCGGCGCCCTCGCGGAGAGCGACGGCGACCGGCTGCGCCTGCGGGCGATGGTGGCGTCCCTCGACGGGGCGCAACACCTCCGCCGCGAGGCCGCGATGTCCGCCGACGCGGCCGAGACCCTGGGCGGCGCCGTCGCCCGCGGCCTGCTCGCGGACGGCGCCGGCCCGATCCTGGAAGCCGCGCAACGCGCCGCGGCCGGCGACGGCTGATCCGCCCGCATCCCGGAAGCCGCGCAACGCGCCGCGGCCGGCGACGGCCGATCAACCCGCGGCGCCCGCGTCGAACCGGGGGGAGACGAGCGAGCCGTCGTCGATCGGAAGCCCCACCCGCACGACCTGCCCCGACCTCGCGCCCGCCGTCTCGACGTACTTGTAGAGGACGCCGTCGGACGCGCGGGGCGCGACGGGGTGCTCGGCGACGCTCCGCCCCCCGGCCGGCCCCGGCCCCGCATCGCCGCCGCCGGTCGAACCGCTCGAGTAGATCGCGCCGCCACCCGGCGCCAGGACTCGAATCTCGCCGGTGGGGCTCGATCGCACGATGCGCCGCAGCCTCGCGTCGACCTCGTCCGGCGGCCACCCGGCCGCCTCGGCGCCGGCCGCGAAGGCACCCACGAGCGTGGCCTGGACCACCATCTGCCGGCCGAGAATCGCCTCGAAGACAGGCCGGATCTCGGCGAGCTTGTCGGTGTGAGCGGCGCTCAGCAGCTCGGGCTCGCCGAACGCCGCCAGCACCGCGGTCATCACCGGCGACGTGTACGCGTCGCTCGGCGCCTGCTCCTCGAACGCGAGCGCGTTGCCGACCTGCACGACCCGGCGCCGGTCGACGCCGCCGACCCCCACGTACTTGTAGACCTCGTTGTCGATCTCCCGCACCTGCGCGGCCTGGGCGACGACGCCGTCGGCGTCGACGGGCAACGACAGGAGCGCGTGGAACTCCCAGGCCTGGGGCTGCAGCGCGGGATCGGGATGGAACTCGAACGGCATGGGCGCGCCCGAGTCGTCCCGCACGTTGGTGAGATAGACCACGCCCCGCTCGTCGGTGATCCACACCTCGTCGAGGACGGTGTCCGCCACGACCGCGTCGAGGGTCTCGACGACCCGCGCCGCGTCGTGCCCGGCCGCCTCCTCGGCCGCGACCAGGTGCGCGGCGATGCGCGCCTGCGCGGTCATCTGGCCGTCCAGCATGGCGTCGAGGCCACGGGCCACGGCGGCGAGAGAGATCGTGCTCATCTTCGGTGCCTCCAGGGAACGGCCATGCCGAACGAGAGCGCCGGGGGGCGGCCGTCCTGCCGCTCGACCGAGCCCGCCGGCTCTGCTTACTCTACCCCGTCTTCGATGCTACGATGGCTGCGAAGCGGGCCCTCGATCAGGCTCATGACCAACCGCACCTCCGAGGGGAAACGGCGATTCGCGGCCGCCGCCGGGCCGGTGCCTCCGCGGCCGGGACTCGACCCGACCCGGCTGCGCGACACGGCCGCCGCGCCGGAGGTCGAGCGTTGCCGGGCATCGACGGCGCGCCTCGCGCGGGAAGGCGGCCACGCGGCCGCCACCCGGGCCGGGGCACGCCCCGCGACGCTTCCCCTCGCCGGGGTGCGGGTGGTCGTGACCCGCGCGAGGGCGCAGGCGGCGGAGATGGTGGCGCGGCTCCAGCGTCTGGGAGCCGAGGCGATCGAGGTGCCGACCATCGCCATCGCGCCCCCCGAGGACCCGGGGCCGTTGGACGCCGCGTGCGACCGCATCGGGACGTTCGACTGGGTCGTGTTCACGAGCGTCAACGCGGTGGCCCGCGTCGCGGCGCGCCTGGCCGCCGTTCCCGGCGGGCTCCGCGACCTGGATGGCCGCCGCCTCTGCGCGGTCGGCGCGGCCACCGCCGAGGCCCTCGCCGGTCGCGGGCTGCGGGTCGATCTGGTGCCGGACGAGTACCGGGCCGAAGGCGTCATCCGCGCCCTGCGCGGGCAGGGCGACCTGACGGGGGTCCGGGTGCTGCTGCCGCGCGGAGACCTGGCGCGAGACGTGCTGCCGGCGGAGCTCGGGCGGGCCGGGGCCGAGGTCACCGCGGTGACCGCCTACCGCACGGTGCCGGCCGACCTCGACCGGGAGGGACCCGACATCCGCCGGTTGCTGCGCGAGCGCCGCGTGGACGTCGTCACGTTCACGAGCGGATCCAGCGTCAGGAACCTCGCGCGGGCAATCGGCGAGCGTCGGGCGGCGGACCTGCTGCGGCGGGTCGAGGTCGCGTGCATCGGCCCGGTGACGGCCGAGGCCGCGGGCCGGCTGGACATCGCCACCACGATCATGCCCGCCGAGTCCACGGTGCCGGCCCTGCTCGGGGCGATCGTCGAACGCCTGGGCCCCCCCCCGCGGGGCACGAAGGAGGAAGCCTGATGGCCATCGACACCCGCGTCGCCGACGCACCCGCCGCCCGCGCGCCGGGTGAGGACGCCGCCCGCCCCCTGCACCGCCCCCGCCGGCTGCGCCGCACCGCCGCCATCCGCGGCCTGGTGCGCGAGACCCGGCTGTCGGCCGACGGCCTCGTCTACCCGCTGTTCGTGTGCGAGGGAAGCGGCGTGCGGCGGGAGGTGCCGTCGATGCCGGGGGTCTGTCAGCTCTCGGTCGACGCGGCGGTCGACGAGGCCGCCGCGGCGCGCGCGGACGGGGTGCGGGCGGTGCTGCTGTTCGGGCTGCCCGCCCACAAGGACGAGCACGGCACCGCCGCCGCCGATCCGGCCGCCCCGGTGCAGACCGCGGTACGCGCGATACGCGGCCGGCTCGACGACGTCGCCGTCGTCACCGACGTCTGCCTGTGCGAGTACACGTCGCACGGCCACTGCGGCATCCTCGACGGCGAGACCATCCTCAACGACGTCACCGTCGACCACCTCGTGGAGACGGCGGTGTCGCACGCCGAGGCCGGCGCCCACGTCGTCGCCCCGTCCGACATGATGGACGGGCGGGTCGGCGCCATGAGGCAGGGGCTCGACGCCCGGGGCTTCGAGGACGTGTCCATCATGTCCTACGCGGCGAAGTACTGCTCGGCCTTCTACGGCCCGTTCCGGGACGCCGCCGACTCGGCCCCGGCGTTCGGCGACCGGCGGACCCACCAGATGGACCCCGCCAACAGCGACGAGGCGCTGCGCGAGGTGGAGCTGGACATCGAGGAGGGGGCGGACATCGTCATGGTCAAGCCCGCCATGCCCTACCTGGACGTGATTCACCGGGTGAAGACCCGGTTCGGGCGGCCGACCGCCGCCTACCAGGTCAGCGGCGAGTACGCGATGGCCAAGGCGGCGGCGCGGCTCGGCTGGCTGGACGAGCGACGGGTCATGCTGGAGACACTGACCGCCATCCGCCGGGCCGGCGCCGACATCGTCATCACCTACTACGCCAGGGAGGCGGCCCGCGCCCTGGCGGGGCGGGAAGGATAGCGCGGCCGGCGCCCCCCGCGGCGATCCGCACCGACGTCACTCGGCGGCGACGATCATGATCTTGTCCATCTCCGCCTTGTCCGCGGGCAGCTCGGTCTCGCCGGACGGATAGTCGCTCCGGTCGAGCATGTAGGCCACGACGTCGGTGTACTCCTCGTCGGACAGCCGCCCCGGCCCGTCCTCGGGCATCGTCATCTTGATGCGGTCGAACAGGACCCCCACCGGCACCTCCGTCCAGTAGACGATGAAGCCGGCGCCGGCGACGCTAGGCGCCATCTCGCCGCCCCGTAGCTCCTGCCCGTGGCAGGACGCGCAGTTCTGGTTGTAGACCCGCCGCCCGCGGCGCGCCTGGGCCGACGTGAACACGCCGTCGAGGGTCGAGCTGGAGGCCTCCTGCATCGCGGCCGGGAGCGCCGAGCCGACCCCCGACGCGGTCTCGACCGCCGCGCCGCCCATGAACACGAACGCCGACACCGCCGCCGCACCGCACACGGTCAACCACCTGCTCATCCGTCGTCTCCTGTCCATCCGGGAGGCGCCGTCACGGGACGGCGAGGGCCCCCGGAGGAGCGGTTTGGCCGGACCGGGCGCCGCGAGGCGCCCGGCGGCCCGGCTGATTCTGCCCTACTCGATATGCGCATTCTGGCATTCCGGCCGCCGGGCGATCAACCCGCCCGGCCGCCGGCGGCGAAGTCCCCGCGGCATCGATGCGGCGATGCATCCCGCCTCGCGAGTCCGCCAGCGCCCTCCGGGGCGGGGTGCGGCGCGGGGTTTCCGCCACGGACCGCCCGCCCGCCGGCCGTGATATCGTTCCCCGCCGATGAGCTCTGCCGCACGCCGCCGGTCCGCCCGCCTGTTCGCCCGCGCGAAGAAGATCCTCCCCGGCGGCGTCGACAGCCCCGTCCGCGCCTTCTCCGCCGTCGGCGGCGCCCCGCCGTTCATCCGCCGGGGGCGCGGGGCCCGCATCGAGGACGAGGACGGCCGCACCTACGTCGACTTCGTCATGTCGTGGGGGCCCCTCATCCACGGGCACGCCCCGGCCGGGCTGACCCGGGTGCTGGCCGCCGCCGCGAAGCAGGGCACCAGCTTCGGGGCCCCGACGGCGGCGGAGGTGGAGCTGGGGACCGCGGTGCGGCGGCTCATGCCGTCGCTCGAGCGGGTGCGGTTCGTGAACTCGGGCACGGAGGCGGCGATGAGCGCGCTGCGGCTCGCCCGGGCGGCGACGGGCCGGGACCGCGTCGTCAAGTTCGCGGGCTGCTATCACGGCCACGGCGACGCCTTTCTCGTGCAGGCGGGGTCCGGGGCCACCACCCTCGGCGTCCCCACCAGCCCGGGGGTCCCGAGATCGGTGGCGGCCGACACGCTGGTGGCGCGCTACAACGACCTGGGTTCGGTCGAACGGATCCTCCGCCGCCATCGGGATCGGGTGGCCGCGCTCGTCGTCGAGCCGGCGGCCGGCAACATGGGCGTCGTCCTCCCCGAAGAGGGGTTCCTGGCGGGGCTGCGGGGGCTGTGCGACGAGCACGGGGCCGTCCTGATCTTCGACGAGGTCATCTCCGGCTTCCGCGCCGCCGCCGGCGGGGCCCAGGAGCGTTTCGGGGTCCGCCCCGACCTCACCTGCCTCGGCAAGATCATCGGCGGCGGGCTGCCGGTGGGCGCCTACGGGGGACGGTGCGACCTGATGGAGCAGGTGGCCCCGGCGGGGCCCGTGTACCAGGCCGGCACCCTGTCCGGCAACCCCCTCGCGATGGCCGCGGGCGGCTGGGCCCTGTCGAAGCTGACGCCCGCTCTGTACGCACGCCTCGACAAGCTCGGGGCCCGCCTCGCGGCCGGCCTCGCGGCCGCGGCGCGGGAGGCGGGGGTCGACGTGCAGGTCAACCGGCTCGGCTCGGTGCTGACGCCGTTCTTCACGACCGCGCCGGTGCGCGACTACGAGGGCGCCACCGCCGCCGACACCGCCGCCTACGCGCGGTTCTTCCGGGGCATGCTCGCGCGCGGCGTCTATCCGCCGCCCTCCCAGTTCGAGGGCTGGTTCCTCTCGGCCGCCCACACCGCCCGCGACGTGGACGAGGCGGCGGCGGCCGCGCGCGCCGTCCTCCAGGGGATGCGCCGCCGGCGCCCGAGGGCGGCGAACGGCCGCTGATCGCGAGGCAAGCCCGGTCGCCGGGCAGATGACTCTCCGCCGGCCGGCGCGAAACCCCCATCTTCCCCGCGGACGCCGGTTCGACTTGCCCTGGCGAACCGATCGGCATTAGCGTACACATGGTAGATGGTCGTTCGTTCGGTTCGTCACCGGGGACTGCGGCGCCTGCTCGAGGACGACACCGATCGATTTCTGCCGCCGGAATCGGCAGACCGCGTGCGCAGGGTCTTGACGGTGCTGCTCCTGGCGGATGACATCGGCGACTTCGTCGCCAATGCACCGAGCGGATGGCGCGTACATCGGCTCTCCGGGGACCGCCGGAGGGAGTGGAGCGTGTCGGTTTCGCGCAACTGGCGAATCACGTTCAAGGAAGAAGACGGCTTCATCGAACGTTTGCACCTGCAGGACTACCACTGATGGCTGTCAAGAACATCCGGGTGAACATGACGCCTTCTCATCCGGGCGACTTCATCCGCACCGAGGTCATCGAGGGGTTGGGCCTCAACGTGACCAGGGCCGCTGACGTTCTGGGGGTCCGGAGGGCGACACTGTCGTCGCTGTTGAACGGCAACTCTTCGCTTTCCCCTGAAATGGCCCTGCGCATCGAGAAGGCCTTCGGCGTGAGCATGGACATGCTGCTTCGGATGCAGGCCTGGCATGATGCCACGGACATGCGCGCCCGGGCAGGCGAGATCAGCGTAGAGCGGTACGAACCGGTCGGACCATGAACACCGTGAGACTGCACCGCACCACCGGCGTCCGCGTCGGCGACGTCCAGATCGGCGGCGGCGCCCCGATCGCCGTCCAGTCGATGACGATCACCGACACCGCCGACGCGGCGGCGACGGCCGCGCAGTGCGTCGAGCTGGCCGAGGCGGGGTCGGAGCTGGTGCGGGTCACCGTGAACACCCCGGCGGCGGCGGCGGCGGTCCCCGAGATCAGGCGTCGGATGCTCGACGCGGGCTGCCGCGCGCCCCTCATCGGCGACTTCCACTACAACGGCCACCTCCTGCTCTCGCGGCATCCGGCGTGCGCCCGGGACCTCGACAAGTACCGCATCAACCCCGGCAACGTCGGCACCGGGGCGCGGCGGGACGACCACTTCGCCACGATCTGCCGGATCGCCCGCGACAACGGGAAGCCGGTGCGCATCGGCGTCAACGGCGGGTCGCTCGACCAGGACCTGGTGATGGCGAAGATGCAGGAGAACACCGACCGGCAGCTCGGCCGCACCTCGGAGGAGATCATCAACGACTGCATGGTCATCTCGGCGGTGGAGTCGACCGCGCTCGCCATCGACGCGGGGCTCGGGGCCGACCGGATCGTCATCTCCTGCAAGGTGTCGTCGCCCCCCGACCTCATCTCGATCTACCGGCGCCTCGCGGCCGAGACCACCCAGCCCCTGCACCTCGGCCTGACCGAGGCGGGCATGGGCATGAAGGGGCAGATATGGTCGGCGGCGGCGATGGGGGTCCTCCTCGCGGCGGGCATCGGCGACACCGTCCGCGTCTCGCTGACCCCGCGTCCGGGCGGCGACCGGCGCGAGGAGGTCTACGCGGCGTGCGAGCTGCTGCAGTCGCTGGGGCTGCGATCGTTCGCGCCGAGCATCACCGCCTGCCCCGGCTGCGGCCGCACCACGAGCACGACGTTCCAGGAGCTGGCCGAGCGGATTCAGCAGTACGTGCGCGACATGATGCCGGTGTGGAAGACCCGCCACGCGGGGGTCGAGGAGATGCGCGTCGCGGTGATGGGCTGCGTCGTGAACGGCCCCGGCGAGTCGAAGGCCGCGAACATCGGCATCAGCCTGCCCGGCACCGGCGAGGAGCCCACCTGCCCGGTCTACGTCGACGGACGCCACGCCACGACCCTGCGCGGCTCGTACGACGAGCTCGCCGAGGCGTTCCGCCGGCTCGTCGACGACTACGTGGCGCGGCGCTACACGGAGAAGCCGGCGGGCTGATGCCGGGGCCCGAACCGATTCGGCTCATCGCCGTCGACATCGACGGCACGCTGCTCGACAGCGCCAGCCGCCTGCCCGATGCGAACCGGCAGGCCGTCCGGGCCGCGGCGGCCCGCGGCATCGACGTCGTGCTGGCCACCGGACGCGCCTTCCACCACGCCCGCCCGGTCGCCGAGCGGCTGGACGCCCCCGTGACCCTGATCGTCAACAACGGCGCCCTCGTCAAGACGCGGGACGGGGACACGCTGGCCCTCCGCCCCGTGCCGCGGGACCTCGCCCGCGGGCTCATCGTCGACACCCGGTCCTTCCGCGAGGGCGCCGCGCTGATCTTCGACCGGGCCGACGCCCGGCAGTACGCCTACGAGCGCATCGACTGGTCGCATCCGCAGCGGCAGCGCTACTACGACCGCAACCGCGTCTACATGACCAGGGTCGAGCCGCTCGAGACGGCGCTCGACGCCGACCCGGTCCAGGTCGCGTTCACCGGCGGGGTCGCCGACATGCGCGTCCTCGCGGGCCGGGTGCGCGGGCTGCCGTGCGCGCGCACCCTCACCGTCACCCTGACCGAGTACGAGCAGCGCGACTTCTCCCTCCTCGACGTCACCGCCGAGGGCTGCTCCAAGGGCGCCGCCCTCGGGGACTGGGCGGCCCGGCGCCGGGTCCCGCGGGCCGGCATCATGGCCGTCGGCGACAACCTCAACGACCTCGACATGCTGGCGCTGGCCGGGCACCCCGTGGTCATGGGCAACGCGGTGGCCGAGCTCAAGCGTTGCGGTTGGCCGCTGACGGACGGGCACGACGAGGCGGGGCTGGCCCGCGCGATTCGCGACCGGGTGCTCTGAGCGCGGGGCGCCCCGGCCGGGTGCGGCGCCACCACGCCGCCACGAGCGCCGCGCCGACGAGCGTGAGGCCGATCGACAGCCCCACCCACAGGCCCACGATGCCCCAGCCCGCGACGAAGCAGAGCCAGTAGCCGACCGGCAGGCCCACGAGCCAGTGACCGGCGAGGTTGCACACCATGGGGGTGCGGGTGTCGCCCACCCCCCGGAGCACCCCGGTGGCCACCGCCTGCAGCCCGTCGAAGAGCTGGAAGAACGCGGCCACGAGCAGGAGCGCGACGCCGGCGCGGGTCACGGCGGGGTCGGCGGTGAAGAGCCGCAGGATCGGATGCGGGGCCAGCACGAAGAGCAGGGCGGCGGCGCTCATGAACGCGGCCCCGAGGGCGAGGGCGGCCCACCCCGCCCGCCGGGCGCCGGCCGGATCGCGCCGGCCCACGGCGTGTCCCACGCGGACCGCCCCGGCCCCGCCGACGCCCTGCGGCACCATGAACGTCACGCTGGCGACGTTGAGCACGATCTGGTGCGCGGCCAGGGTCGCCGCCTCGAGCCGCCCCGCGAGGGCGGTGACGACCGCGAACACCCCGAACTCCAGGCTCACCTGCCCCGCCGCCGGCAGCCCGAGCACGGCGAGGCGGCGAATGCGGCGGCGTTCCGGGCGCGGCCACGGGCGGGCGGCGCGGCGCTCGTGGCGCCAGATCGCGGCCCCGAGGAACAGCGCCAGGTAGACCCGCGAGACGACCGTCGCCCACGCCGCGCCGTCGACCCCGAGGGCGGGCAGGCCGAGATGGCCGAAGATGAGCACCTGGTTGGCGGCGGCGTTGATGGCGTTGGCGCTGACCAGGGCCGCCGTCACCCGGGCGGCGAGCCCGACCGCCTGCAGGTAGCGGCGGAACGCGGTGTAGAGCAGCAGGGGCAGGACGCTCAGCAGCACGATCGTGAAGTACGGCGCGGCGAGCCGCCGGACCGCGGGGTCCATGCCCCAGGCGCCGAGGCTTGCGGCCACCGCCCCCGCCACGAGGGTCAGGGGCACCGCCAGCAGCCCCGCGAGGGCCGTCCCCTGGACGAGCCACCGCCGGCACTCGTCGGGGCGCCCCCGGCCGTGGGCCCGCGCCACCAGGGGATCGAGCCCCAGCAGCATGCCGATGCCGAACACCACCACCGCGAAGCAGAGGACGCTGCCCACGCCCACCGCCCCGATCTCGGCCGGGCCCAGCCGGCCCACCATCGCGATGTCCACGAGGCCCATCGCGATCCAGCCGAGCTCGGCCCCCACGATCGGCCCCGCGAGGCGCATCGTCGGCGGCAGCTCGCGGCGGAGCGCCCGCAGGGGAGGTTGGCTGGTGGAGGGGCGGGACCGCAAGGGGACCAGTGGCCGTCCAGGAAGAAGGTCTGCCGGGGCTCGTCGCGGGTGAACCTCGCCGCGACGGCAAGGCGGTCCGCGGATTCGTGTCGAAGGAGCTTCGCGCCGGCGAGACCCTCGACGCGACCCGGGGGGCCGCTGCACCGTTCTGCGGCGCAGACTCCTAGCGCCAGATCATCAGGCGTTCGATCCACGCGACGCGCGTCAGATCGTTGTAAATCACCGTCACCATCAGGGTCATGAGAACCACGAACCCCGCGAGGAGCATCCGTTCCTTCAGCCGCACGCTGAAGTCCCGGCGGGCGATGCCCTCCATCGCGAGGACGGTGATGTGGCCGCCATCGAGGATCGGGATCGGCAGGAGGTTGAGGATGCCCAGGTTGAGGCTGATCATCGCCATCAGCCGGAACAGCGTCACCCATCCGACCTGGGCCGCGTCGCCGGACAACTGGGCGATGCCCACCGGCCCCACGAGCTGCGACGCCGGGGTCTCCCGCGTCAGCAGCCCCCACAGGGTCCGGAAGATGAGCTGCGACCATTCGAGGTTCTGCTCGACGCTGAGCGCGAACGCCTCGAACAGCCCCGGCTCGACGATGCGCACCTCGTACGGGCTGAAGCTGATGCCGATCATCCAGGCATCGCCGACCCGCTCGGGGGCGACGGCGACCTCCCGCGTGACGCCCCCGCGCCGGACCCGGAACGTCAGCGGCGCGCCGGCGCTGGCGTTGATCGCTTCGATCAACGACCGCTGCGTGACGCTCCGGCCATCGACGGCCAGGATCGCGTCGCCGATCTCGATGCCGGCGTCGCGGGCGGCGGTGGCCTGCGGCGACCACGCGATCACCTGGGGCGAGAACTCGGGCCCGACACCGAGATCGCCCAGGTTGTACCTTCCCTGGCCGACCGGCGTCACGCGCAGCGCACGGACCTCGCCGCCGCGCCGCAGCGACACCTCGACCTCGCGGTCCGGGCGCTCCACGACCGCGAGCATCAGCTCTTCCCACGTGTCGACCGGCCGCCCCGCCACGGTCAGGATGCGGTCGCCGGGGAGAATGCCGGCCTCTTCCGCCGCGGAGTCCTCGGCCACCGACCCGATGACCGGCGGCCCCTCCTCGAAGAGGGGGACCTGGGCCCCCTGCAGGAGCACGACGGTCATGACCACCACCGCGAGCACGACGTTCATCGCGGGCCCGGCGATCAGGACCTGGAAGCGCTGCCACTTCGTCTTGGACAGGAACTCGTCGGGCCGCCCCTCGCGCTTGTCCTCCACCGTCTCGCCGGCCATCTTCACGTAGCCGCCGAGCGGGATCGCGCTGACGCAGTAGACCGTGTCGCCCCGCTTCGTCTGCAGGATCTTCGGCCCGAAGCCGAGCGAGAACGTCAGGACGCGCACGCCGTGGTGCCGGGCGACGAGGAAGTGCCCCAGCTCGTGCACGAACACGAGCACCCCGAGGACGAACAGGAAGGCGAGGAGGGTGGTCATCGTCTCGATTGTAACTCGCCGGTGCGGCGGCGGGAATACCGGGTGGCGCGGGCGTGGGCGGCCCGCACGTCGTCGAGGGTCATGGGGTCCGGCGGCGCCGATTCCTCCGCGTCGTCGAGGGCCCCCGCGATGACGCGGGGGATCGCGGTGAACGCGAGCCGTCCCGCCAGGAACGCCTCGACCGCGACCTCGTTCGCGGCGTTGAGGGCCACCGGCAGGGCCGGCCCGCCGCGCAGCGCCCGGTAGGCCAGGCCCAGGCACGGGAAGCGGTCGAGGTCGGGGGGGGCGAACTCGAGCCGGCCGCAGGCGGCGAGATCGAGCGGCGGCAACCCGCTGTCCCACCGGTCGGGCCACGAGAACGCGTACTGGATGGGCAGGCGCATGTCGGTGACCCCCAGTTGGGCGATCACCGACCCGTCGCGGAGCTCGACCATCGAGTGCACCACCGACTGCGGGTGCACGACCACGTCGATGCGGTCCGCCGGCGTGTCGAAGAGCCACCGGGCCTCGATGACCTCGAGCCCCTTGTTCATCAGGGTGGCGGAGTCGACGGTGATCTTGCGGCCCATGCGCCAGGTCGGGTGGTCGAGGGCGTCGGCGGGCCGGACGCCCTCGAGGCGCTCGGCGCTCCAGCCGCGGAACGGACCCCCGGACGCCGTCAGGACCAGCCGCCGGACGTCGGACGCCGGCCGCCCGTGCAGGCACTGGTGGATGGCGTTGTGCTCGCTGTCGACCGGCAGCACCGCGACCCCGCGCCGGGCCGCCGCCGCCATGACCAGGCCGCCGGCCATGACGAGGACCTCCTTGTTGGCGAGGGCGATGGTCTTGCCCGCCTCGATCGCGGCGAAGACGGCGTCGAGGGCCGTCGTCCCGGTGGTCGCGAAGAGCACGACGTCGACGGCGGGGTGGGTGGCCGCGGCGAGCAGCCCCTCGGCGCCGCTCGCGGCGTGCTCGATACCCGCCCGGGCCGGGGCCGGCAGGGCCGCCCGCAGCGCGGTCAGCCCGTCGTCGGCGGCGGTCGAGACCACCCGCGGCCGATGGCGCTCCACCTGCTTGGCGAGCCGGGCCGCGTTGGCGCCGGCCGCGAGGCCGACGACCTCGATGCGATCCGGATGGGCCGCCGCCACCGACAGCGCGCTGACGCCGATGGAGCCGGTCGACCCGAGAATCGCGATTCGTCTCACGCGTGCTGCTCCCCTGCCTGCCTTCGAACCGCGCGAGTCGGGCCTGGACGACCGGGGAGCCGCGCCGTCATGCAGGATGCATCGCCGGTCGCCCGCGGGAGGGCCTTCCCGCGCGGGCGCCGGACGCCGCCGCGGACGTGCATCACCGGTACACCCGGCAGAGGAGCTGCAGCATGAGGTAGAAGCCCGGCCCGGCGAACAGCAGGCTGTCGATGCGATCGAGCATCCCGCCGTGGCCGGGGATGAGCGCCGAGGCGTCCTTGACGCCCGCCCCGCGCTTGAGCTGCGATTCGAAGAGGTCGCCGGCGATACCCAGGCCGGCGATCATCACGCCGAGGAGCGCGCCGAGCGCCGGCCTGAAGCTCAACGCGCCGTGCGCGAAGCCCCCCCCCGCGGCCATCACCCCGGCCGCCGCGGCGAGCCCGAACAGGGCCCCCTCGACCGTCTTGCCGGGACTGACGGCGGCGGCCAGCGGCGTGCGCCCGAACCACCGCCCCCCGTAGTACTGCGCGGTGTCGCTGGCCACGATCAGCCCGAGCAGGAAGAGGACGGCCACCGGACCGGCCGACGTGCTCACGGCCGCGACCGCCCCCAGCGGCAGGCCGATGTACAGCAACGGAAACGCCGTCGCGGCGGCGTCGCCGAGCACCCGGTCGCCGCGCCCCGCCGACAGGCTCGCCGCGCCGACGGCGAGCAGCGCGGCCAGCAGCACGGCCGCCGCGGCGCCGTACGCCACGCCGGCCACGGTGGCGGCGACGCCGGCTGCCGCCACCCCGCGGTACACCCGGGCGCCGAGGGCGGCGGCGAGCCCGGCGTACTCGTGCAGCGCCAGCAACGCCGCCACCGTCGCCAGCGCCACGGTGGCCGGCGGCGGCAGGAACCGGATCACGCCGACCACCACCGGCAGCAACGTCAGCGCGCTCAGGACGCGCTTCATCCCGCGAGCACTCTCGCCGGACCTGCCGCGTCCGATCCGGAGGAAGTCATGGGCTGCCGCTCTACCCGCCGGCCGCCACCGGCCGGGTGATGCCGCCGTAGCGCCGGTCGCGCTTCTGGAAGCTGACGATCGCCTCGAGGAGGTGCCGCGCGCGGAAGTCGGGCCACAGCGTGTCGGTGACCCAGATCTCCGAGTACGCGATCTGCCACAGCAGGAAGTTGCTGACGCGCATCTCGCCGCTGGTGCGGATGAGCAGATCGGGGTCCGGCTGCCCGGCCGTGTACAGGAGCTCGGCGAAGCGCCCCTCGTCGAGGTCGGACGGACGGACGGCGTTCTCGATGGCCCGCCGCGCCGCCTCGACGATCTCGGCCCGCCCGCCGTAGTTGAGGGCGATGTTGAACAGCATGCCGCGGTTGCCGCGGGTGCGCTCGCGGCCCGCGTCGAGCTCGCGCCGGACGTCGGCCGGCAGCCCGTCCTCGCAGCCGATGACCTGCAGGCGGATGTCGTTGTCGTGGAGCCTCTCGAGCTCGAGCCACAGGTACTTCTTGAGCAGCCCCATCAGCACCGACACCTCGGCGGGGGGGCGCTTCCAGTTCTCGACCGAGAACGCGTAGAGGGTCAGGACCCGAATGCCCAGCCGGGCGGACGCCTCCACGACGTCGCGGACCGAGTCGATGCCCGCCCGGTGGCCCTCGGCGCGGGGCAGGTGCCGGCGGGACGCCCACCGGCCGTTGCCGTCCATGATGACGGCGACGTGCATCGGCAGGCGGTCGAAGTCCACCTCCCGGGCGAGGGAGGCTTCCCGCGAGCCGGCCGGAGCCCAGGTCAGGAGATCTTCGAGACTCATCCGCGCACTGTTCGGGGGCCGCCGCGCGATCCGGCCGGACCACGGGCCGCAACCGCCCACGCCTGATGATACGGAACCACCCGCGCCCCGTTCAAGCCGACGCGGGCCCCGGCGGGTGGAAGAAGCCCGGCGGGACGCATCGCCGGTCGAATGCGGCGGCCCGTTCGCCGCGGGCGCCGCGGCGCCGCCCGGCCGGGGCGGGAGCCGGGGGGCCGGCACCGCCCCGGGCGTGGTCACCGCGGGTACTCGACCCGGAGCAGAAAGAGGCCCCGGGGGGGCGCGGTCGGCCCCGCCGCGGCGCGATCCGCGGCCCGCAGGGCCCGCTCGACCTCCCCCGGGCCCCGCCGGCCCCGGCCCACGTCGACGAGGGTCCCCGCTATGGTGCGGACCATGTGCCGGAGGAAGCCGCTTCCCCGCACCTCGATGACGGTCGTGTCCGCGCCGCCCGCCTCCGCGCCGGTCGAGGCGGGCGGCGCCGGACGCACCGTCAGCCCGAACACCGTGCGCACGGTGGTGCGCACGCTGCCGCCGGCGGCCTGGAACGCCGCGAAGTCGTGCTCGCCGACCAGCATCCGGCCCGCCTCGGCCATGGCCTCGACATCCAGCCGGTCCCGGACGTGCCAGGCGTATCGCCGGAGGAACGGGCTCATGAACGGGCCGTGGGCGAGACGATAGCGGTAGGACTTGGCGACCGCGTCGAAGCGCGCGTGGAACGTGTCGGGGGCCGCCTCGCTCGCGACCACGCGGATGTCCGCGGGGAGCCTCGCGTTCAACGCGCGGGCCAGCGCCCCGGGGTCGATGCCGGCCTCGAGGCGGACCCCCGCCACCTGGCCGAGGGCATGGACGCCGGCGTCCGTCCGCCCCGCGCCGACGACGGAGACCGGCGCCCCCTCGATGTCGCGGAGCACCGTCTCGAGGCACCCCTGAATCGAGGCCCCGGCCGCCTGCCGCTGCCAGCCGACGTACTCGGTGCCGTCGTAGGCCACGGTGAGCTTGAACGTGCGCATCAGGCGACGATTGGCGGGCTGCGGCGGCCGCGAGCCGGGTCCGGCAAGGGGCTCGCCGCGGGCGCGGCCGACCGGAGTATACCTCCCGCCGCGGCGGCGGCCGGGCGCGGCCGGGCCGGACGCCGGGTTCCTCGACGCCCTTCCGGACGCACGCCGGCGCGCTCACGGGGAGACCCTGGCGCTGCCCCGCCGCGCGCACTCATCCGGGCGCACGCCGACGCACTCCTCCCGGGAGCTCTCGCGTCATCCCCGCGGACACCCGGCGGGGGATGGTATACTCGGTAACCGAGGCATCACATGACCAAGCCGTCCAACCTCGTGCAGGGCACGCTCGACCTGCTGATCCTGAAGATTCTCGATCTCGAGCCGATGAACGGGTGGGCCCTGAGCCAGCGCCTCAAGCAGGTCTCGAACGACGTGCTCCAGGTCAGCGACGGCTCGCTCTACCCTGCCCTCCACAAGCTCGAGCAGCAGGGCTGGGTCGCGGCCGAGTGGCGGGAGACGAGCAACCGCCGGCGCGGGAAGACCTACGCGCTGACGCCGCCCGGACGCCGGTACCTGCGGCAGGAATCGGAGAGCTGGGAGCGGCTGTCGCAGGCCATCACGCGCGTCGTGCGGTTGACGGAGGTCTGAGCGCCTGTCCGCCTTCGCCGGCTCCGGAAGTGCCGCCGGCCCGCGTCACGCCGCCACGCGCGGACCTCTCCCGCGAAGGTGGCGGCAACCGCCGCCGGCCTGCCTCCGCCGCGCGGACGGGGCCGATCCCGCCCCACGGTTCCGCACGGAACCGGCCGGCCAGAACTTGAGCCCTTCGCCAACGTCATATTAGAGGAGGCGGCACGTCGTCCGAGGGAGGCGGCGTTCACGCCGTCGCCGACCGGCGGCGATGCCGCAACAACGCTTCGGCGTCAGGAGATGGAGATGCGCAGACTGGTGGTCACGATGCTCATGACGCTCGCGCTGGCGGGCCTGCACCCCGCGCGCGGCAACGCCCAGGGGCCGGCGGGACTCCCCGCCGCCGCGCCGCCCGGCGCGGCGTCCGCGGGCGGCGTCATCCTGCCCCGGCCCGCCCTCCAGCCGGCCCGCCCGGTGCGCCGCCTGTCGATCGAAGAGGCGGTGACCCTGGCCCTCGAGCAGAACCTCGACCTGCGGGTCGAGCGCATCAACCCGCTGATCCAGGACGCGTTCGTCGCCGAGGCGCGGTCGGTGTACACCCCCGAGCTGTCGACGACGCTCACCGGCGACGACCTGGACCGCCCCGCCGGCAACATCTTCGACGGCGGCGACGTGGTGACCAACCGCTTCGTGCAGGACGACGTGGGCGTCGTGCAGCAGGTGCCCTGGAAGGGCGGCCAGTACTCGGCGGGGTGGACCGGCCGACGATCGACCACGACCAACGTCTTCACGAGCTTCAACCCCCTGCTGCAGTCGAACCTGAACCTCAACTACACGCAGCCGCTGGTGCGCAACTTCGGCATCGACGACTTCCGCCAGCGGATCGCCGTCACCCGCGCCAACCGGGACCTCTCCGACATCGACCTCCGGCGCACCGTCGTCTCGACCGAGCGCGACGTCCGCAACGCCTACTGGCAGCTCGTGTTCGCCCGGTCGTTCCTCGAGGTCCAGCGCCAGTCGCTCGAGCTCGCGGAAGAGTCGCTGCGCAACAACCGCACCCGGGTCGAGGTCGGCACCATGGCCCCCATCGACATCGTCGAGGCCGAGAACGAGGTCGCGCGGAACATCGAGGCGGTGATTCGGGCCGAGGCGGACCTCGAGCGCGCCGAGGACCAGTTGCGGACCCGGGTGTTCGACCCGCGGGACACGCCCGACTTCTGGTCGATCAGCCTCCAGCCCAGCGACAGCCCGGTGCTGCAGGCGCGCGAGATCGACGTCGACGCCGCCGTCCGCAACGCCCTCCTGAACCGGACCGACCTCGACACCCTCGACAAGAACCTGGAGATCACCGACACCGACATCCGCTACTTCCGCAACCAGCAGTTGCCCGCCGTGGACCTGCGGGTCGACTACCGGCTGACGGGGCAGGGCGGGGAGCGGCTGATCCGGGCCGGCGGGTTCCCCGGCACCGTCGTGGGCACGGAGCAGAGGTCGTTCGGCAGCACCCTCGGCGACATCCTGGCGAACGAGTTCCCGAACTGGACGGTGGGGGTGACCGTCTCCTACCCCTTCGGGACGAGCGCGGCCGACGCCGCCCTCGAGCGCTCCCGGCTGGAGCGGTCCCGGAGCGAGGCGAGCCGGCGGAGCCTGGAGCTGCGCGTCGCCGCCGAGGTCCGCGACGCGGCCCGGAGCGTGCGGACCAACCTGCAGCGGGTGGAGGCCACCCGGGTCTCGCGGGAGCTGGCGGAGCGCCGCCTCGAGGCCGAGCAGCGCAAGTTCGAGGTGGGCCTGTCGACCAACTTCTTCGTGTTCCAGTCGCAGCGCGACCTCGCGACGGCGCGCAACACCGAGCAGCAGGCCATCCTCGACTACATCCGGTCGCTGGTGGACTTCGAGGCGGTGCAGGAGATCCCGCTGGGCGGGGTCATCCCGTGATCGGCCGACGCGGCGTGACGACCCGCGGCGGCGCGGGCCCCGCGCTCGGCCGAGCCGGAAGCCGAACGCTGGCGGGCTGGGCCGGTCCGGACCCGACGCGGCCGGCCGCCGCACCCGCGGCCGCGCAGCCCGGGGCCGCGGCAGGCGTCATCGGCTCGGAACCAGGGGTCCCGGCGGCCGGCGGCGCCGACGGCCGCCGGGCCGGCACAGCCCCCGCAGCGGGCACCGGTCGTCGCGCTGCGGACGGCCGAACCCGCAGGCGTCCATCATGCCGAGGTGGCACAGCGAGAAATCGTAGCGGACGGGGTCGCCGGGGTCGAGCCGCCGCAGCGAGTCGGTGATCTCGCGGGCCATCGCCCAGCCGGGGCTGCGGTAGCGGGTGAGCCGCAGGCAGCGTCCGACCCGGATCACGTGGGTGTCGAGGGGGACCACGAGCCGGGAGGACGCGAGCCCCGACCAGGCCCCGAGGTCGACGGCGTCGCGGCGGACCATCCAGCGCAGGAACAGGTTGAGCCGCTTGCAGGCGCTGCCCCCGGCCGGGCGCGGGAAGAACCACGCCACCCGCCGCCGCGGGTCGCGGCCGTAGACCGGCGCGAGGTCGACGGCGAGGGCCCGCGCCCCGAACCGGTCGAGCCCCGGCCCGACGTCGGGGGCGGACGCGTCGTCCCCTTCGAGGAAGAAGCGCTCGATCGAGCCCGAGACCTCGAGCATCCGCTTGAGGATGCAGAGGAGCGCGATGACGTCCACCCCGCGGATCCAGCGGTGGACGAACGGGCGCAGGGCGTCGGCGTCCCGCGCCGGGTCGAAGCGCCGCACGAAGGCCGCCGGGCGCGGGCCGAGCACCGCCAGCACCGCCTCGATGGACTCGAGCACCGCCGCGACCCGGCCGAACGCGAGCCCCGCCGCGCAGAGCCCCACCACCTCGCGGTCCTCGGCCGCGGGATACCGCCGCACGAGGTGGACGGGATCGATCGCCGACTCGGGGTGATCGAACGTCCGGTACAGTCGATCGAGCGGTTCGCCGAGACGGCGGAGCGCGGCGGCCGGCACGCGGCGGCGGGGCATCAGGCGCGACGCGGGGCACCGACGGCGCGGACCCCCTCATCGCCGCCGGCCGCGCCGGTCCCGCCCGCGGCCTCGGGGCGGCCCGCGGCGCCGGAACGGCCCGCGGCGCCGGAACGGCCCGCGGCGTCAGGGCGGCCCGCGGCGTCAGGACGGCCCGCGGCGTCGGGGCGGTGCGTGGCGGCCGTGGCGGCCGCGCCGTCTGCGGCGGCCGCAACGTTGAAGGCGCCGGCCCCGGCGACGGCGGCGTTGACGTACACGGTCCGCCCGCCGACCATCGTGGCCGCGACGCCGCCCCGGAGCGACCAGCCGTCGAAGGGGGTGTTGCGGGCCAGCGAGCGGAACCCGTGGGCGTCGACGGTGACCGGCAGGTCGGGGGCGAGCACGGTGACGTCGGCCGGCGCCCCCTCGGTCAGGGCGCCGCCTTCCACCCCGAGGATTCGCGCCGGGTTCGCGGAGAGCAGCCCCACGAGGCGGCTCAGCGACACGTGCCCCGCGTGCACGAGCCGGTCCAGGCAGACCGACACCGCCGTCTCGAGGCCGACGACGCCGAACGGGGCGCGGTCGAACTCGACGAGCTTCTCGTCGAAGTGGTGCGGCGCGTGGTCGCTGGCCACGCAGTCGACGGTGCCGTCGGCGAGGCCGGCGAGCAGGGCCTCGACGTCGGCGGCCCCGCGCAGGGGCGGGTTCGTCTTGCAGTTCGTGTCGTAGCCGGCCAGCCGCTCGTCGGTCAGGGCGAGGTGGTGCGGCGTGACCTCGCAGGTGACGGGGACGCCCCGCGCCTTCCCGGACCGCACCGCCCGGAGGGCGCCGCGGGTGCTGACGTGGGCGAGGTGGACCGGCGCCCCCGTCAATCCGCTCAGCGCCACGTCGCGCCCGGCGACGATCTCCTCGGCCGCCGCCGGCATGCCGCGCAACCCCAGCAGCGCCGCCGCCGCGCCCTCGTGGGCGACCCCGCCGGCGGTGAGGGCGGGGTCCTCGCAGTGGTCGACGACCGCCATGCCGCACATCGCGGCGTACTCGAGGGCGCGCCGCATCAGGATCGCGTCGGCCACGGGGCGCCCCGCGTCGGAGACGGCGACGCATCCGGCGTCGCGCAGCTCGCCGAGGGCCGCGAGCTGCCGCCCCGCCCGCCCCTTCGTCACCGCCCCGATCGGGTGGACCCGCGCGAGGCCGGCCTCGGCCGCCTTCGCGAGGATGAGCCCGGTCACGCCGGCCTCGTCGTTGGCGGGCTCGGTGTCGGGCGTGCAGGCGACCGCGGTGAAGCCCCCGGCCACGGCCGCCGCGACCCCCGTCGCGACCGTCTCCCGGTGCTCGGCCCCCGGTTCGCGCAGGTGGACGTGCATGTCGACGAAGCCCGGGCACACCACGCAGCCGTCCGGGACGTCGACGACCACGGCCCCCGGCTCGACCTCCAGTGCGCGGCCGACCCGCGCCACCCGGCCGCCCCGGATCAACACGTCGGCGGCGCCGTCGAGGCCGGCGACGGGGTCGACGACGCGCCCCCCCTTCAGAATGGTGGTCCGCTCACTCACCGGCGGGCTCCTCCCGGCGGCTCTCCGCCAGCAGGTACAGCACCGCCATGCGGACCGCGACCCCGTTGGCCACCTGCTCGAGAATGACCGACCGGGACCCGTCGGCGACCTCCGACGCTATCTCGACCCCGCGGTTCATCGGTCCCGGATGCATGACGATGGCGTCGGGCGCGGCGCGGCGCAGCCGGGCCGGGGTCAGGCCGAAGCGCTGGAAGTACTCGCGCAGCGACGGGAAGAAGTGGCCGCGCATGCGCTCGAGCTGCACGCGGAGCAGCATGACGACGTCGGCCCCCTCGACCGCCTCGTCCACCGACGTGGTCGCGCGCACCCCGAGCCGCGCCATGTCCGGCAGCATCAGGGTGGCCGGCCCGCACGCGCGGACGTCGGCCCCGAGGGCCCGCAGCAGCAGCAGGTTCGACCGGAACACCCGGCTGTGCAGCAGGTCGCCGACGATGGCGACCTCGAGCCCCGCGAAGCCGGCCTTGTGCTCGCGGATCGTGAACGCGTCGAGAAGGGCCTGCGTCGGATGCTCGTGCATGCCGTCGCCGGCGTTGATGACGCGGGCCCCGCACAGGCGGGAGACGAGGTGCCCGGCCCCCGCGGACGCGTGCCGCAGGACGATCATGTCGGGCGCCATCGCCTCGAGGTTGCGGGCGGTGTCGGCGAGCGTCTCGCCCTTCGAGACGCTCGAGCCGGTGGAGGCGATGTTCACGGTGTCGGCGCTGAGCCGCTTCTCGGCGATCTCGAACGAGGTCCGGGTGCGCGTGCTCGGCTCGAAGAAGAGGTTGACGACGGTGTGGCCGCGCAGGGCCGGCACCTTCTTGATCGACCGCGTGCCGACCTCCTTCATGGCCTCGGCGGTGTCGAGCACCCGCAGGATCTCGTCGGGCGACAGGTCCGCCACGCTCAGCAGGTCCTTCGTCCGGAGGCGGGCGGGCACGTCGATGGGCAACGGCGGATCGGCGGCGCGGCGGGACGGGTCGGCGGTGGGGGTCATCGCTCGACGACCACCTCGTCCCGGCCCTCGACCTCTTCCAGGCGCACCTGGACGCTCTCCTCCGGCGAGGTGGGAACGGTCCTGCCGACGTAGTCGGCCTTGATCGGCAGCTCGCGGTGCCCCCGGTCGACGAGCACGACCAGCTCGATGGCGCGGGGACGCCCGAAGTCGATGAGGGCGTCGAGGGCGGCCCGGATGGTGCGGCCGGTGTACAGCACGTCGTCGACGAGGAGGATCCGGCGGTCGTCGATGGAGAAGTCGATGTCGGTCCGGCGCAGGATCGGCTGCGGCCCGACCTGGCTGCGCATGAGGTCGTCCCGGTAGAGGGTGATGTCGAGGGCCCCGGTCGGCACCCGGACCCCGGTGATGTCGTGCAGCTCGATCGACAGCCGGCGCGCGATGGGGGCGCCGGCGGTTCGGATGCCGACCAGCGCGAGGTCATCGAGGGTGCGATGACGCTCGGTCACCTCGTGGGCGATTCTGGTAATCGTGCGCGCGACCTGCTCGGCCGCCATCACCACCGGCACGGGACCTCCGCGGCTCCGGGCGGCGCAGCCGACGATGGACGGGAGTCGCAGCCGGGTCGCCGCCCGCGCCGGGTCATCCGCCCGCGGGCGGCGGGAGAGCCTCCGCATTGTAGCGCCGCGCCTCGACGGCGCGCAACCGCGCCGCCCGCGGCGGCGGGAGCGCCGGCCGTCTCTGCCGGCAGCCCGCGGGCTGCTATGATCGCCGCGTCATGCCCGTCGATGTGGACGCGATCGTCCTGTCGAACACCCGCCTGTCGTCCGACTACAACGTCCTGGGCCTGGCCGCTCCTTCCGTCGCGGCGCGGGCCGAGCCGGGGCAGTTCGTCATGGTGAAGCCCGGCCTCGGGGACCATCCGCTGCTCCGGCGGCCGTTCTCGGTCTTCGAGGTGCTCGAGGACGACGCCGGCCGCATCGTCGGGCTGTCGCTGCTGAACAAGCGGATCGGGGTCACCACCCGCACCCTCTTCGGCCTCGAGCCGGGGGCCGCGGTACGCTGCCTCGGCCCCCTCGGCCGGCCGTTCACCCCCGCCGCCCCGCCGGAGCGGGCGTGGATGGTCGCCGGCGGCGTCGGCCTCGCGCCGTTCCACACCCTCGCGGTCGCCCTCCGCGCCCGCGGCGTCGAGTCGACGCTGTTCTACGGCGCCCGCGCCGCCGGCGAGCTGTTCCACCTCGACACGTTCCGCCGGCTCGGGGTCCGGCTGGCGCTGGCCACGGACGACGGGAGCCGGGGCGAACACGGACTCGTCACCCTGCCCCTGGAACGCGCCCTTCGGGAGCTGGACCCCGCGGCCCCGTTGCGGCTCTACGCCTGCGGGCCGACGCCGATGATGCGCGCGGTGACGGACATGGCGCACGCCCACGGGCGCCGGACGGAGGTGTCGCTGGAGCCGGTGATGGGTTGCGGCCTCGGCGGCTGCTACAGTTGCGTGGTGCCGGTACGGCGCAACGCCGCGCCCCCCCGCTTCGTCCGCTCCTGCCTGGACGGACCGGTCTTCGACGGCGCGACGGTGGTCTGGGACGGGCTGGGGGGATGAGCGTCGACCTGTCGGTGGACGTCGGGGGCCTCAGGCTCGCGAACCCCTTCATCGCGGCCAGCGGCTGCTTCGGCTACGGCGTCGAGTACGCCGACGTCGTGGACCTCTCCACCCTCGGCGCGGTCGCCGTCAAGGGGCTCTTCCTCGACGAGCGCGAGGGGCACCCGCCGGAGCGCATCGTCGAGACCCCGAGCGGGATGCTGAACGCCATCGGCCTGCAGGGCATCGGGGTCCGGCGCTTCGTGGCCGAGAAGCTGCCGCCGCTGCGCGAGCGCGGCGCGGTGGTGATCGTCAACATCTGCGGCTCGACCATCGACGAGTACGCCGAGGTCGCCCGGATTCTCGACGACGCCGAGGGGGTCGGGGCGATCGAGCTGAACATCTCGTGCCCCAACATCCGGAAGGGCGGCATGATGTTCGGCTGCTCGCTCGCGGGCACCCGCGACGTCGTCGCCGCGGTGCGGAAGGTCACCCGCCTCCCCCTCATCCCGAAGCTGACCCCGAACGTGACCGACGTCGCCGCATTCGCGGAGGCGGCGCGCGACGCCGGGGCCGACGCCGTCTCGCTCGTCAACACGTTCCTGGCCATGGCCATCGACGTCGAGACCCGCCGCCCGCGGCTCTCGAACGTGATGGGCGGGCTGAGCGGCCCCGCCATCCGCCCCATCGCCGTCCGCATGGTGCACGAGTGCCGCCAGGCCGTGTCGCTTCCGCTCATCGGCATGGGCGGCGTCATGAACGCCGACGACGCCCTGGAGTTCCTCATCGCCGGCGCCACCGCGGTACAGGTGGGCACCGCCAACTTCGTCGACCCGTTCATCTGGGACAAGCTGAGGGCGGGCCTCGCCGGCTATCTGGAGCGTCACGGAATGGCCGGGGTGACCGAGGTTGTCGGCTCGCTGGCCCTCCCGGCCCGCGACCCGGAGTCCCCGGAGGCGTCATGCAGTTGACGCTCTACACCCGTCCCGGGTGCCGGCTCTGCGAGGAGATGAAGGCGGTGGTCCGCCGTGTCCAGGGTCAGGTGGCGTGCGAGCTCGCCGAGGTGGACATCTCGCTCGACGAGGCGCTGCTGCAACGGTACCGGCATCACATCCCGGTCCTGCTCGCGGACGGCGTCGAGGTCGCCCGCACCCGCACGGGGGTCGCCGAGCTGCTGCAGGCGCTCGGCTCCCCGCCCCCGGGGACCGGAGACGCGACTCGGCAGACCCGTACAGACTGAACGGGCGTGGGCGGGAGGAACCCGCGCACACCCGTTCACCAAGGCCGATCGGTGCGTGATCGGGGCGGCGTCCCGCGCCGCCCCGACCCGGCCTCCCCTACTTCGCGATGATCATGAAGTGGCCGCGGCGGTTCTGCGACCAGCAACCTTCCGTCGAGTCGGTGCAGAACGGCGACTCCTCGCCGCGGCTCGTGGTCTGAATGCGGCCCGCGGCCACGCCGAGGCTCAACAGATAGTCGCGAACGGAGGCGGCGCGGCGCTCACCCAGGGCGAGGTTGTACTCGTTGGTCCCGCGCTCGTCGCAATGTCCTTCGACGAGCACCGTGGTCGAGGTCCACCGCTGCATCCACTCGGCGTTGCGCTGCAGGGTGGTCTGGCCCCCCGGCAGCAGCTCCGACTGATCCAGCTCGAAGAACACCGGCGCGAGCGGCGCCGAGGCGTTGAGCTCGTCCAGCGACATCCGCGCGAACAACTCCTCTTCCGTCAGCGGCGGCGGAGGCGGCGGAGGCGGCGGCGGAGGCGGCGGAGGCGGCGGCGGAGGCGGAGGCGGTGCCGGCGGCGGAGGCGGCGGAGGCTCGGGCGGCGGATTGTCCGCGCATCCCGCGGCGCCCAGCCCGAGCACGAGGCCCAAGCAGACAGCGACTAGCCAATTTGACGACTTCATATGTGGCGTCTCCTGTTCTCAGCGCCCCGGCACCGCAGGACAGGCATCCCGGGGACTGGCAGCTCCCGACAACCGCAGCCTCGGCATTCTCCACCCGGCGCGGCATCCCGGCGGTCCCGAACCGCGGTCCGGCCGGCCGGTATGCTCCCTCGTCACCCCTGATCCCGCGCCTCCCGCGACGCCCCGCCCGAGGCGGAAACTGTCCTCCTCGGGCACGCGGCGCCCGATACACGACACCAGAGGCGCACAGCTTACAAAGGAACCGAGAAATCTGTCAAACCGGATCACGGAGACCGCGCCGCGGACGCCGGTGCTACGATGTCCGGCGTGCCCCTTTCGACGACCGGCGCGCGCACCGTTCTCCTCGCCACCGGCGACGGCGGCATCCGCGATCGGTTCGCCGGGCCCCTGCACGACGCCTCGCACCGCACGCTCGAGGCGACCCGCGCCTCGGCGCTGCTGGACCGCCTCGGCGGCGAGGAGGCGCCGATCGACCTTCTCCTTCTCGACCTGCGGCTCGGCGACGACGGGGCCGCCCTGTTCCGGCGGGTGCGGGCGCGCGCGGCCCGGCTCCCGATCGTCGTCTTCAGCGGGTCGGTGGACAGCGCCGCCGAGGTTCGCGCCCTCGCGCCGCTCGGCGTCGCGGGCTACGTGAACGAGCACTGCGACGCGCAGGAGGTGCTGCCTTCGCTGGCCCCCCATCTGTTTCCCGACAACTTCAACCGCCGCAGCGGCCCCCGCGTCGTCCTCGCCATTCCCGTCTCGTACCGGGTGAACCAGACCGTGGCCACCGCGGTGACCCTGAACATCGGCGCCGGCGGGCTCGCGGTACGGACCATGAACCCGTTGAGGCCCCCCGACAAGGTGCACACCCGGTTTCGCCTCCCCGGATCGGCCCTCGACGTCGAAGCGCAGTGCCGGGTGGCGTGGAGCGATCCCCGCGTCGGGATGGGCCTGCAGTTCGAGCGCGTCGACCCCGCCGATCAGGCCGCCATCGACGACTACGTCGACCAGCTCCTGGAGAACGCCCCGCCGGCGGAATGAGGAGGGCGCCCGACCCCGGGGGCACGGCCGGCCGAACGCCCCGCCGGCGGAACGAGGAGGGCGCCCGACCCCCGGGGGCACGGCCGGCCGGTTGCGGACAGGCGGAGGCGGACACTACAATACGCGCGCATCCTGGGCCGGCAGAACGTCTTTTCTTCCGGGCTCTGCGTCTAATTCACCATCACTCGGTGCGGCCGGCCCCCGCTCGGCAGCGTGGTGCGGGCGCGGCGCGGCGTCCGGGCGGTTCGACGAGGGAGTGGAGCGCATCGTGGTCGAAGTACAGCACGTGACCAAGCGGTACGGCTCGTTCACGGCCGTGGACGACCTGAGCTTCGAGGTCGAGCCGGGTGAAATCCTGGGCTTTCTCGGCCCGAACGGCGCCGGCAAGACCACGACCATGCGCATCCTGACCGGCTATCTGCCCGCCACCGAGGGGCGCGCCCGGATCGCGGGCTTCGACATCTTCGACCAGCCGATCGAGGCCAAGCGCCGGACCGGGTACCTGCCGGAGACGCCGCCCCTGTATCCCGAGATGACGGTCGGCGAGTACCTGCAGTTCGTCGCCCGGATCAACGGCATCGCGGCCGGCGACCGGGCCGCGCGGGTCGGCGCGGCCATGGAGCGCACCAGCATCACGGACATGGCGGACCGCTACTGCGGGACCTTGTCCAAGGGGTACCGGCAGCGCGTCGGCCTCGCCCAGGCCCTGCTCCACGAGCCGGACGTGCTGATTCTCGACGAGCCGACGGCGGGGCTGGACCCGAGGCAGATCATCGAGACGCGGCGGCTCGTCACCGAGCTCGCCGGCGACCACACCGTCATCCTCAGCACCCACATCCTGCCCGAGGTGTCCCAGACCTGCCAGCGGGTCGTCATCATCAACCGCGGTCGGGTGGTGGCGGTCGACAGCCCCGACAACCTCACGGCGCGGCTGCAGGGCTCGCAGAGCCTGTACCTGCAGGTCGACAGCGCCGGCGACGACCCCGTGCCGGCCCTCCGGGACGTTCCCGGCGTGGCCGGCGTGTCGGCGGCCGACCGGCGCGACGGCGTATCGGGATTCCGGATCGAGATCGCCCCCGGGCGCGACGTCCGGCGCGACGTGTCGCGCGCCGTGGTGACGAACGGCTGGGGCCTGCTTGAGCTGCGGGCCCAGCAGATGAGCCTGGAGGACATCTTCCTGCAACTGACGACGGAGGAGGAGGCGGGCGGCGAGCCGGACGGGAGCGGCCCCGGCGGCCCGCGCGAGGGCGCGGCCGGCGACGGCGAGGCCGGGCGCGACGCCGGCGCGCCCGACGAGGGCGCGGAACCGATAGAGGCGGAGGAGCGAACGAATGGGTAACATCCTGGCCCTGGCGGGGAAGGAGCTGCGGGCGTACTTCGTCTCCCCCATCGCCTACGTGCTGCTGGTGTTCTTCGCCCTCCTGTTCGGCTGGTTCTACGTGGCCAGCGTGAACGTGATGGTCCAGTTGAGCATGGGGCAGTTCGGCATGGGGCCGCAGGTCGTCAACATCAACGAGTTCATGATCCGGCCGCTGTTCGGCAACACCGCGGTCATCCTGCTGTTCCTGCTGCCGATGCTGACCATGCGGTCGTTCGCCGAGGAGAAGCGCTCGGGGACCATGGAGCTGCTGCTGACGTCGCCGCTGACCGACCTCCAGATCATCCTGGGCAAGTTCCTCGGGGCGCTGGCCCTGTACTGCCTGATGCTGGCCCTCACGCTGCTGCACGTCGGGCTGCTGTTCTGGTACGGCGAGCCGGAATGGGGGCCGGTCGCCAGCGGCTACCTCGGCCTGCTCCTGATGGGGGGCGCGTTCATCTCCGTCGGCCTCGCCATCTCCAGCACGACGAAGAACCAGATCGTGGCGGGGGTCGCCACGTTCGCGGTGCTGCTGCTGTTCTGGATCATCAACTGGATCGGCGACGCCTCGGGCACCACGTCCCAGGCCGTGCTCGCGTACCTCTCGATACTCGAGCACTTCGACGACTTCTCGAAGGGCGTCATCGACACGAAACACGTGACGTACTACCTCAGCTTCATCGCGGTCGGCCTGTTCCTGACCGCGAAGTCGATGGACCAGGAACGCTGGAACGGCTGAGGCCGCCCCCACTCATGCTGAACAGAATCTTCGGTTTCCTCGGCTGGGCAGGCTCCCTGCTCGTCTTCGCGGCGGTGCTCGCGTGGCTGGTCGCGCCCGACCTGGAGGCCCTGCGCCGGACGCTGGCCCTCGCCGGCCTCGCGTGCATCCTCCTGTACGGCGCCGCGCACTGGCGCGAGGTCGGCCGGTCGTTCCAGCGGCGGCAGACCCGCTACGGCGCCCTCGCGGGCACGAGCATCCTCCTGGTGGCGGCCATCGTCGTCGGCCTGAACTACGTGCTCGCCCGCCAGAACCTGCGCTGGGACCTCACCGCGGGGGGGCAGTACTCGCTGTCCGACCAGACCCGGCGGGTGCTCGACACCCTCGCCGGACCGGTGCGGATACTCGTCTTCGCGCGGGAGCCGGACTTTCCCCGGTACCGGGACCGGCTGGACGAGTACGCCTACCAGACGAGCCGCGTCACCATCGACTACATCGACGCGGACCGGCAGCCGATGCTGGCCCGCCAGTACGAGGTGCAGACCTACGGCACCATCGTGTTCGAGTACGAGGGGCGGGTGGAACGGGTGGAGTCGGACTCGGAGCAGGACCTGACCAACGCCCTGATCACGGTCGTGGAGGGGGCGGAGCGGACCGCCTATTTCCTGGAAGGCCACGGCGAGAAGACCCACGCCGGGACCGATCGCGACGGCTACGGCACCGTCTCGGCCGCCCTCGCCCTCGACAACTTCGCGGTCGAGTCGCTGGTCCTCGCCCAGGCGGGCGCGGTGCCCGACGACGCCACGGTGGTCGTCGCGGCGGGGCCGCGGACGGACCTGCTGCCGGGAGAGGTCGACGCGCTGCGCGCGTACCTGGACGGCGGCGGCAAGCTGCTCCTGCTGCTCGACCCCCCCGTGACCGCGGACGAGCCGGCCCCGGAGAACCTGCTCGGTCTCGTGCGCGAGTGGGGCATCGAGACGGGCCCCGACGTCGTGGTCGACGCGAGCGGCGTGGGCCAGCTCTTCGGGGCCGACGCCTCGGTGCCGGTGGCCGCGAGCTATCCGTTCCATCCCATCACCGAACGGTTCAACCTGCTGACCGCCTACCCCCTGGCCCGGTCGGTGTCGGCCGCGTCCGGCGCCCCCGACGGCCGCGTGGCGCAGCCGTTCATCGAGACCGGACCGCAGAGCTGGCGGGAGGCGGACATCGACAGCCTCGCCACCGGGCAGGTGGAGCTCGACGAGGAAGGGGGCGACCGCCCCGGCCCGGTCACGATCGGCATGGCCGTCTCCGCCCCCGCGCCGTCTCCCGCGGGCGGGGATGGCGGCGCGGCCGGGGACGACGGGGACCCCGGCGAGGAAGAAGACGGCCAGGAGGACGGCCCCGCGACCGACAACGGGGACGACCCGGCGCCGCCGGAGACCCGCCTCGC
Organism: Vicinamibacterales bacterium; assembly: GCA_965215105.1. Lineage (GTDB taxonomy): Bacteria > Acidobacteriota > Vicinamibacteria > Vicinamibacterales > UBA8438 > JAJEEA01. Next base: position 5,191,208 of record OZ244051.1, on the reverse strand, counting down.
CGTGATCGGCGACTCGGACTTCGCCAGCAACGCGGTCGTCGGCATTCAGGGTAACCGCGACATGTTCCTGAACGCCGTCAACTGGCTGGCCCGGCAGGAGAACCTCATCTCGATCCGGGCCCGCGAGCCGGAGGACCGCCGGCTGACCCTCACCGCGAGCGCGCAGCGCCGCCTGTTCTGGCTCTCGGTGCTGCTGCTGCCCGCCGCCATCCTGGGGGCCGGCGTGTACACCTGGATGAGCAGGCGCTGAGCGACTGCCGGGGCTGAACGACATGCGCGGAGTGCGATCGACGCTGGTCCTGCTGGTGGCGGCCCTCGCGCTGGGCGCCTACATCTACTTCGTCGAATCGGGCCGCCCGCCCGCCGGCACCGCGGACGCGCTGGAAACGGTGTTCGACGTCGACTCGGACGACATCGACTCCCTGTCGGTGACGGCCGGCAACGGCGACCGCACCGTCATCGACAAGGACGACGACCGGTGGCGGATCGTCGAGCCGTTCCCCGTCAACGTCGACGTCACCGAGGTCGTCTCGCTGTCGTCGAGCCTCGCCAACCTCGAGGTGCAGCGCGTCGTCGCCGAGCCCGGAGACGCGCCGGACCTGGAAGCGTTCGGGCTGGCCGAGCCCGCCATCGAGGTCGGCTTCACGACCACCGACGGCACCGGCGAGCGGCTCCTCGTCGGCGGGCGCAGCCCCGCCGGCAACGACCTCTACGCGACCGTCGCCGGCTCGAACCGCGTCTTCCTCATCTCCGGCTTCCTCGACACGACGTTCGACCAGACCACCTTCGATCTCCGCGACAAGTCCATCCTCGACATCATCCGCGACGAGGTGGACTCGTTGGAGATCTCCGGGCCGGAAGTCGCGGTCCGGCTGCGGAAGGCGGACGGCGAGTGGTCTCTGGCGAGCCCCATCGAGGCCCGGGCCGACCTCGGGGTGACGGACGGCCTCGTGGGCCGGCTGAGCAACGGCCGGATGAGCGCCATCGAGGCGGAGTCGGCCGACGCCGAGGCCCTGGGGCCGTACGGGCTCGACGACCCGCGGCTGACGGTGACGGTAGGCCTCGGCAGCTCGGCCGCGACCCTGCTCCTCGGCGGCACCGCCCCCGAGGGGACCGTCTACGCCCGCGACGGGGCGCGCGATCTGGTGTTCACCATCGACGAGTCGCTGGCCGGCGAGCTCGAGCAGGGGGTCGACGAGTACCGGCGGAAGGACCTGTTCGCGTTCCGCCCCTTCAACGCCACCGCCCTCGAGATCGAGCACGAGGGCGAGCGCTGGACGTTCGCCCTCGAGGAGGCGGCCGGGGAGGAAGAGACGGACACCTGGCGCCGCACCGCGCCGGACGTCGGGGACGTCGAGCGCGCCGACATGGACGACCTGCTCGCCAGGCTGTCCAACCTGCGCGCCGAGTCGTTCCAGCCCACCCGCGAGGACACCGGCCTCGACGCGCCGGCCGCCACGATCGCCGTCACCTTCGACGCCGGCGACCAGGAGAGCGTCACGGTAGGCCGCACCGGCGACGACGTGTTTGCGGTGAGCGGCGACGAGCCCGGCGCCGCCCGGCTCAACACCCGGAGCTGGGAGGACGTCATCGAGGCCCTCGACCCCCTCCGCGGGGACGGCGGCGAGGCCCCCTGACCTTCGGCCGCTCCGGCCGTGCCGACGCGCGGTTGCACCCCTCGCGGAGTTCGCACTGGAGCCCGCCAACCGTCGCTGCGGCTCCGCTTGGCGCCCCGACCATCCCGCCAGGAGTCCGCACCGTGCTACGGCGCAGACGCGCGGTTGCACGCCGCACGTCCGCGATTCGCCCGCGCTCCTACCGCCCAGGCTCCTCTTTCGGCATCAGCGCGAACGTCCACATCGAGCCGCCGGCGGGCACGAGGCCGCGGGCGTAGCGGTTGGCGAGCCCGCCCCCGAGACCCGAAGCCACCGTGATCTGCTGCCGGCCGTTCAGCGTATAGGTGACCGCGGTCGCGTTGACGCTCGACCCGGTCTGGAACTCCCACAGGGTCTCGCCGGTCTCCTCGTCGAGGGCGACGAACTCGCCGGTGATCTTCCCGGTGAACAGCAGCCCCCCACCGGTGGCCAGCACCCCGGCCGAGCTGGGGAAGTCGTGCATCGGGATCTCCCACTTCTTCTCGCCGGTCAGCGGGTCGATGGCCACGATGTGCCCGAGCAGGTCCCCCGGCTCGACGACCGGGAAGCGGTTGGTCACCCCGGTCGAGCTGGCCCCGAGGACGAACTCCTGCGGCTCGGGGAGGAGCCGCTGGATGCGCGGCACGTGCCACGTCGTCGAGTAGATGAGGCCGGTGTCGGGGTTGAAGGCGATGGGGACGGCGTTGGTGCCGCGAGACGGCCAGATGTAGACCTCCTCGCCGGCGAGGAAGTCGCGGTAGAGGTCGGTCAGCACCGGCCGGCCCGTCTCGAGGTCGATGTGGGTGGCCCAGTTGACGAAGACGTAGGGGTGGGCGGCGATGAGCGAGCAGTCGGTGCGGTCGACGGTGTAGAGGAATCCGTTCTTGTTGGCCTGGATCATCACCTTGCGCATCTCGCCGTCGACCTCGAGCTCGGCCAGCACCTGCTCGTCGATGCCGTCCACGTCGTACACGTCGTTGGGCGTGTACTGGTAGTGGCAGTGGATCTCGCCCGTCCTCGGGCGGATGGCGAGCACCGTCGACGCGTAGAGGCTGTCGAGGCCGCCGCGGGTCGCGGGGTCGTAGGGCTCGGCGTTGCCGGTCCCCCAGTAGACGAGGTCGAGCTCGGGGTCGTACGAGCCGGTGCGCCAGGTGGGCGCCCCGCCGTACAGGTACGCGTCGCTGTCGGCCGGCCACGTCTCGTGGCCGGGCTCGCCGGGGCCGGGGATGGTGTAGCGGCGCCACAACTTCTCGCCGGTGGCGGGGTCCCAGCCGTCGAGGAAGCCGCGGGTGGTCGACTCGCCGCCGGACATCCCCGAGATGAGGACCCCGTTGGCGATCATGGGGGCGCCGGTCGCGTAGTAGCCCTCCGCCCCGTCGGCGAACTTCTCGTTCCACAGCTCCTCGCCGGTCTCCATGTCGAGGGCGAGGACGTGGTTGTCGACGGTGACCCGGAAGAGCCGGCCCTCGTAGATCACCGGGCCGCCCCGGTTGAAGCTGCTGCGCCGTCGCGCCCCCTCCTCGAGGACGACCGGGGTGCGCCAGATCTGCCGGCCCGTCTCGAGGTCGATGGCGAAGGTCCAGCTTCCGTTGATGGCGTAGAGGACCCCGTCGTGGATGGCCGGCGCCGCGAGCTCGCCCGACTGGTTCATCAGGCTGGTGCTCCAGATGGGCACGAGCCGGTGGATGTTCGACTTGTCGATCTGGTCGAGGGGGCTGTAGCTCTTGCGGTCGTACCCCATGCTGTGGATGAGCACGTCGTCCGGGGTCTGCGTGTCGTTGATCAGATCTTCAGCCGTCTGGGCGAGGCCCGGACCCGGCCCCAGCCCCAGGAGGAGCGCGAGCAGTCCTGTCGTCTTCTTCATGATCGACCTCCCGTCGACCCGCGGCAGCCGGACCAGCGGCGCCCGCGGAGATCCCGGCGCGTGCGGCGTGGCGCCGGCGCCCCGCGCCGTGCGTGTCGGCCATCATACGGGGTCGTGGCAGGACGGTCCAGAGGCGGCCGGCGGGGGGCGCCTTCCGCACGTTGATGACCGCTTCGCTTGCGGTTACCATGCGGGGGGGGGTCCGGGAACCGACGGGAGGCAGCCGTGCCGACAAGGTATTTCGTCACCACGCACGCGGCCCGGAGGCTCCTCGCCATCGCGATCGTCGCTCTGGCGTGCGGCGCGGCGGCCGCGGCGCAGCCCTTCCGCCTCACCCAGGACGACTTCCCCAACGTCCGCTTCCCCGACACCCGCTTCGGGGAGCCCCACCTCGTGATCTACGACGACGGTGTCCTGCTGGCGAGCGCCGCCTACCGCTACTCCCAGCGCCATCACGATTCGCCGTGGCTGGTCGTCACCCTCAGCCTCGCCGCATCCGACCCCCTGAGCATCCGCCGGGAGGCCATCGCGCTGGTCCGGCCGGACGGGATCGGGGTGCCGCCCGCGACCGAGCGCGAGGGCCGGCGCGACATCGACGGGGTGCGCCGGTTTCTCGACGAGCGCGCCGACTGGCCCGATACGTTGAGCTTCGCCTTTCCCCGGAGCCGGATCGACAGGGGCTTCCACCGGTTCGACTTCGGGGCGGACCCGTCCGACCGGATTCCCGACCGGGTCCTCCGGACCGAAGCGCGCGGCGGCGTTCGCGGCGACGTGTTCTTCGTCTCGCCGGACGGGAGCTGGCCGTCCGGCGTGCACGCGCTCGTCGTCACCGTCGACGACGACCGGACCGTCAGGCTGCCGGTATTGTTGCGCTAGGAGTTGACGGACTTGTGATTGCCGAGCACCGCGTGTCAAGGGCCGGGCCCCTCGGCACAGGGCGACCGTTGGCGGCCCGCGGTCATCCGGTGGCCGCCGATGTCACCCGCACAGAGTATGGTAGCCACTCCGGGTTCGGGAATTCGCCACGGACACCCATGGGCTGCGAAGGGAGCGAGCGATGAGTACGGCCGATGCTGCAGTCCGGGGCGGCGAGTCCGACACGCCCATGCGGGCTACCTACCAGGACGTGCTCGACGCCCCGGCCAATCGGGTGGCCGAGATCGTCGACGATCGCACGGCGATCCTGCTGATCGCCGGCCACAAGACCGACTCGGAGTGCTTCTACCGCGACTACGTCCCCCGGGCTGATGCGATCTATGATGAGTACCTCCGCGAGATCGAAGACGAGCGCCGTCGCGCCGGCGCGCGGGGAGGCCCGAAGCGATGAGTGGACATCATCCGTGGAGTGAGTTGACCAGGCACTTCACCCCGGAGGACCGGGAGATCGTCGAGGCCGGCGCGGCCGAGATCGTCGCCGACAGCGACCGGCGTGAACGTGAAGCGGAGCGGATTGCCCGGCCGGCCCGCGTCTCGCCGCAAGGCGGCGTCACCGCGCTGCCGGCACCGGATCCCGCAACTCTCCGTTCGGACGGGTAGAGCTTTTCACGGAGAAACCGTCCTGACCAGCCGGTACGGCGCGACGTCCAGCTCCGCCGCCGCGCCGCTCTCGTCGAAACGTGGTCCGGGACCGTCCCCACCGCCCGCGGCGCGTCGTTCACCGGCGCGACGGTTACCTCCACCGCCGCGTCCGCCGTTTGCCCTCAACGCCTCGAGCGCACGCCATCGACACCTCCTCACCAACTGAACGACGCCTGACCGCGCACCGCGTTGCTGGCCTCGCCCGCCAGCGGGCTCTCGCTCCGCAGCGCATCGACACCCACGTCGACGTTCAGGCGGCGCATCTCCAGCACCCCGAGGCCCCAGCCCACCCGGTAGTCCCGGCTGTGCTACTGGGAAACTCACGTGTTGATCACGGATTCAGGCGGCCTTCACTTCGACAACGACGCCGAGATCGTGCAGCCGCCGCAGGAGGCGCTGCTTGGCGCGCTCCTTGTCGCGGTCGGCCAGGTAGCGACCGCCGAGGTCGCGGTAGTCCGTCTCGTCGCGGAGCATGAAGTAGACAGCGGTCAGCATGGAGGCGGCGACCGCGATGATCGCCTTCTTCGGGCCGCGCCGGCCTTTGAGGCGCCTAAATTGGGATTGCAGGTAGCTGTCCTTCTTCCGTGTCGCCGCCCACGCGGCCTGGACCAGCGCCGTCTTCAGCCACGGGGGTCGCATGACGGATCCGGGTCGAGCGGCGCTTGCCCGCACTCTCGTCCAGGCGCGGGCACAGGCCCGCCCACGAGACCAGATGGCCCGCACTGGGAAACTGCGTCATGTCCACGCCGACCTCGGCGATGATCACCCGCGCGACCGTCTCACTGACCCCGGGTATCGTCGTCAGCCGGTCGGCCGCCTCGCGAAAAGGGCGCAGCACCTCGTCGGCCTGCCGCTCGACCTTCTGCACGGTGGCGCTCAGCGCGTCGATCTGCGCCAGATGCAATTCCAGCAGGAAGCGATGATGCGCCGTCACCCGGCCGTGCACCGCGGCGACGATGTCCGCGCGGCCGGCCTTCAGGCGCCCGGTGGTGCAATCGGCCAGCCGCTCGGGGTCGGTCTCCCCGGCGATGAGCGCCGCGAGGACCGCCCGGCTGCTGGCGCCCAGGATGTCGGTGACCACGCGCGTCAGCTTCACGTTCGCGTCTTCGAGTGTCTTCTGCAGCCGCTGCGTGTGCCGCGCGATCTCAGCGACGAGTTGCTTGCGGGTCCGCGTCAGGTCGCGCAGTTCCTGAATCGGGGCCGGCGGCACGAAGCTGCCCGAAATCAGCCCGTGCGCCAGCAGGTCGGCGATCCAGGCCGCGTCCTTCTGGTCGCTCTTGCGGCCCGGAACATTTCGGATATGCCGCGCGTTGGCGAGCACCAGCGTCAACGACTCTTCGTCTCCGAGGATGTGCCACACCGGTTTCCAGTACACGCCGGTCGCCTCCATCGCCACGTGCGTGCAGCCGGCCTCGGTCAGCCACGCCGACAGTTCGAACAGGCCCGCCGTCGTGGTCGCAAACTCGCGGTGTTCGGTCGTAACCGTACTACCCGCCGCCACGCGCACGCACGCGGTCACTTGCCGCGAGTGCACATCCAACCCGGCGCATCGACGATGCAAGACTTCCATCCGTCACCTCCTGATCGCAAGGGCGCTGGCGTGGAGTCCGCAGATACGCAATCTACTGGACGCGCTCACCGGACAAGCCGGTCTCGCAATACGGGGTGCTCGCGGGACTCCCGGTCCAACTCAGACACGAGCTCTCGGCACCAAGGAAAAGCCGACCTCTGGGCCAGCGCCAAGCCCCTACACGATACCTGTTTCATCCATACGCGGGTCCGGCCCTGCCGGGTGGAAAACTCAGACCGCGAGAAGCCGAGCCGCGGCGTCCCCACGAAGCGGCGGCCCACCGGCAGGCCGTAACCGACCTCGCTGTTCAGCCGGTAGCCCTGCGCGGCGCTTCCCGCGGCCATGCCCACCAGGGTCTCGCGGCCCATCAGCGCCGCGACCCCGCTCTGGGCCTGGCCGCCCCAGGACGGCGACAGCCGCGCGGTCATGCCCCGCGGCGTCGACGGCGTCGGGTCGTAGCTCAGCGAGAACGCCATGCCCCGCTCGGCGAACCCCTCGGCCTGGTGCACCAGCAGCGTCCGCACCTGCACGTCCACCCCGAGCCCCGTCCCCGAGTCCGAGAAGCCGAGGCCCGCGCCCGCGTCCATGCCGGCGCCGGTCTCGGCGTCCCCGCCGTCGTAGCGCAGCCCCACCTCCACGCTCGGCCGGAGCGACAGCCGGTCGGCCACCGAGACGGCGCGCGACCCCTCCAGCCCCAGGCGCCGCTGCCAGACGCTGGCGTCGATGGCGGCCTGGCCGGCGATGGCGCCGGTGGTGGTGCGCGTCAGGCGCGTATCCGTCTCCAGCGCCAGCACGACGCCGCCGAGCTGCGGCAGCTCGAGCAGCTCGCTGCGGGCCCCGGCCGCCACCATCCGCAACGACAGCTCGGCCGCCATCGCGTCCTCGTTCTCGGGCGTCAGGGTCAGGACGCCGGCGCCGTAGCCCCCCGCCGCCCAGACCGACACGCGGTCGGTGACGTCGTAGCCCACCCAGGGGAAGAGGCCGCTCAGGTTGCGGGGTGGCTGCGGGGATTGGCGCCGGGGACGAGGGAACGAGCGAGGGAACCGTGGCCGGCGAGCCGGAAGCAGGTCATTCGCCGTGCGGCGGCGACGGCCTTCACGCGGCTCGGTTGCGCTTTCCGACCGAACGATCTAGAGTCTGTGCGCCTTGGCGTCTCCGCGCCGGGGCCCGAGAACCCTATGGACACCGTCCGGCGCCTCGCCCCCGCACGGGACGCGCCGGAGTCTCAGGAGGACACATGGACAGCAAGGCATCGGCCGTCTGGAAGGGCAGCCTGAAGGGCGGAAGCGGCGCGATCTCGAGCGCGAGCGGCGCGCTGTCGGACACCGCGTACACGTTCGCCACCCGGTTCGAGGGGAGCGCCGGCACGAACCCCGAGGAGCTGATTGCGGCCGCGCACGCGGGCTGCTTCTCGATGGCCTTCTCGGCCGAGCTCGGCAAGGCGGACCTGACGCCGGACCACGTCACCACCACCGCGACGGTGACCCTGGAGATGCTCGACGGCGGCCCGACGGTGACGAAGATTCACCTCGAGACGACGGCGCGGGTGCCCGGCGCGAGCCGGGAGGCGTTCGACACCGCGGCCAACAACGCCAAGGGCGGCTGCCCGATCTCCAGGCTGCTGAACGCCGCCATCTCACTGAACGCGGTCCTCGAAGCCTGACTGCCGGCTTCCCGACTCCCCCGCCGGCCGGCCCGCGCGCACGCCCGGGCCGGCCGCGCCATCCCGCTTCCCGTCTCACACCGACAGCGGATCCGTCAGGCCGGCCTCGGCGAAGCCTCGGGCGCGCAACTGGCAACTGTCGCAGCGGCCGCAGGGGCGGCCGTCCGGGGCGGGGACGTAGCAACTGTGGGTGAGGCCGTAGTCGAGCCCCAGCGACGCGCCCCTGGCGACGATCTGCGCCTTGGTCCAGTCGATCAGGGGCGCGTGGACGCGGAAGCGCGCGCCCTCGACGCCGGCCCGCGTGGCGAGCCGGGCCGTGCGCTCGAACGCCTCGAGGTACTCGGGGCGGCAGTCGGGGTAGCCGGAGTAGTCGAGGGCGTTGACGCCGATGACGAGGTCGGCGGCCCCGAGCACCTCGGCCCAGCCGAGGGCCAAGGACAGCAGCACGGTGTTGCGGGCGGGCACGTAGGTCGACGGGATGCCGGGGCGCTCGGGCGGCCGGTCCTGCTCGACGGCGCCGTCGCCGACGAGCGACGAGCCGCCGAACGCGGCGAGGTCGACCTCGATCTCGAGGTGGCGCGCGACGTCGAGAGCGCGCGCGACGCGGCGGGCCGCCGCGAGCTCGCGGGCGTGGACCTGGCCGTAACGGACGGTGAGCGCGTGCAGCGTGAACCCGTCGGCCCGGGCGATGGCGGCGGCGGTGTACGAGTCGAGGCCGCCGCTGAGCAGCACGACGGCCGGGCGTGGCCGCGAATCGGTCATGGCGTTCTACACACCGCGCGTCTCCGCCCCCCACAGGTACTTGTGCAACTGCACCTGCAGGCGCACCGGCAGCCGGTCGGCGAGCACCCACTCGGCGAGCCGCTCGGGCGGCAGGACGCCGTGCACCGGCGAGAACAGGACGGCGGCGGGGCGGGCGTCGAGGGCGTGGCGGCGCACGACCTCGCGGGCGTACTCGTAGTCGGCGCGGTCGGCGATGACGAACTTGACCTGGTCGCGGCCGGCGAGCCGGGCCAGGTTGCCCCAGTCGTTGCGGTGCGACTCGCCGCTGCCGGGGCACTTCACGTCCATGATCTTCACGACCCCGGCCGGCACCCGCTCCAGGCTGACGTGCCCCCCGGTCTCGAGCAGCACCGTCGCCCCGGCCGCGAGCAGGCGGTCCATCAGGGGATAGACGTCGGGCTGCAGCAGGGGCTCGCCGCCGGTGATCTCGACGAGCGGACACCCGTAGCCCTGGACCTCGGCCACGACCTCGTCGAGCTCGCGCCTGCGGCCTTCGTGGAACGCGTAGGGGGTGTCGCACCAGGCGCAGCGCAGGTCGCACGCGGTCAGGCGCACGAAGACGCACGGCCGGCCGGCGTGGTCGGACTCGCCCTGGATCGAATAGAAGATCTCGTTGACGGTGAGCATGGCGGCCTCCGCCGGGCTTCCCGGCCCCCGGTTGCGCCCCGCCGGAAGCGCCCGCCGGTGCACGGCCGGGTGGGCTGCCGGTTCGCCCGTCACGGCCGGGCGACGGGGGTCACGGCCGGCCGGCCGCCCAGCACCTCGACGACGTTGCGCACCGCGAGCTCGGCCATGGCGGTGCGGGTCTCCCGCGTGGCGCTGCCGAGGTGGGGGGTCAGGCAGACGTTGTCGCGCCCCACCAGCCCCGGGTGCACGCGGGGCTCGCCCTCGAAGACGTCGAGGCCGGCCCCCGCGATGAGCCGCTCGTCGAGGGCCCAGGCCAGGGCCTCGTCGTCGACGACGCCGCCCCGCGACGTGTTGACGAGCACGGCCGAGCGCTTCATGCGGACCAGCGTCCGGCGGTCCACGAGGTGCCGGGTCTCGGCCGTCAGCGGCACGTGCAGGGACACGACGTCGGACGTCAGCAGCAGCTCGTCGAGCGACAGCACCGGCGTGTCGCCGTCCCCCGGCGGCGCCGCGCGGCCGGGGCGGGCCGCGAAGACCGCCCGCATGCCGAACGCGGGGGCGATGGCCGCCACCGCGCGGCCGATGCGCCCCGCCCCCACCACCCCGAGCTGCTTGCCGCGCAGCTCGGAGCCGAGCAGGAACTCGAACGTCCACCCGCGCCACCCGCCGTCGCGGATGGTGCGGTCGCCCTCCCCGAGGCGGCGGGTCACCGACAGGATCAGCGCCCACGTCAGCTCGGCCGTGGCCCCGGTGACGAGGTCCGGCGTGTTCGTGACCACGATGCCGCGGGCGGCGGCCGCGGCGACGTCGATGTTGTCGAACCCGACGGCGACGGTGGCCACCACCTTCAGCCGGTCGCCGGCGGCGAGGACGGCGGCGTCGATGCGGTCGTCGAACATGCAGACGAGGCCGTGCTTGCCGGCGATGCGCTCGCGCAACTCTTCGCCCGACAGGGGCTCGGTGGAGTCGTGCCGATCTACCGCGAATGCCGCCTCGAGAGGGGCGAGCACCGACGAGGGCATGCGGCGCGTCACGAGGACGGCTGGCGTCGTCTGGTCCATCGGTCGTCGACAGCGCGGGGTCGTCCGGCGGCGACTTCAGGGCGCGGCGGGGTCGCGCGGGTCGACGATGCCGACGATGGCGGCGTCGACGGGAGCGCCGGGCCGGCCGAGCGCGGCCCCCGCGGCGCGCCCCTCCAGCACCAGCAGCACGATCTCGCCGGGGCCCGCGCCCACCGCGTCGATCGCCAGTTGAGTGTCGCCGGCGGGGACGCCGCCGGCGTCGAGCGGCTGGGCGAGCAGCAGCCGGGCGCCGGTCAGGGAGGGCTGCTTGCGGGTCGCGACGACGGACCCGACGACGCGCGCGAGCCGCACCATCTACTCCTGCCCGGAGGGTCCCGACGTCGAAGCCTCGTTCGAAGACCGGCCCGCGACAGAGCTCCAGTGATCGCAGATGCCGGTCACGCAGGCATCGGCGGGCACCCGTCGCGGCAGGAACGGCAGGGACGCCTCCCGGCCGCGCACGAAGAACACCTCCTCGGTCACCCCCGCACCCACGGAGTCGACGGCCACCAGCGGCGGCCCCACCGGCTCACGCGCCGGCGACAAGGGCTGCAGCACCAGCAGCGTCGCCGCCACCAGCCCGGGGTCCTTCCGGGTGGCGACGACGTTCCCGATGACCCGTGCAAGCTGCATTCACTCTCCCAATCCGGCGCGGCCGGTCCGGGCGCTTCGCACGATCAACGTCACCCTCGCCCTCTCTGGCTCCAGCCCTCGAAAGTACTCGGAGACGAGAGTCTGGTCGACGAACACGGATGGCCCGGGAACGCGGGCGGCGTCGACCGGTTTGAAGTAGGCGAACTTGGCGTTGTCCGTGTGGTGAAAGCGCAGTGCGATCTCCGTGGCGTTCGGAGGCCGTGCGTCCATCGAGGTCGACGGTCTCGAAACGCCTTGCACAATCAACGTCGGCTTCGTCGTCGCCGGATCCATCCCCCGAAAGTACTCGGAGACGAAAGTCTGGTTGACGAGGACGGACGGTCCGCGGTCCCGGTCGTCATCGACCGGCTTGTAGTAGGCACAGTTCTTCTTGTTGCGGTGGTGAAAGCGCAGCGCGATCTCCGTCATCTGCCGAGACCGTGCGTCAGTCGAGGTCGACGGTGTCGACGATGCCCACGATGGCGGCGTCGACAGGGCGGTCCGTCATCCCCTCCGCCATCCGGGCCGAGCTGCCGCCGACCACGAGCACCCGCTCGCCAGCGCCGGCGTCGACGGTGTCGACGGCCACCAGGGGCGCGCCGCGCGGCGAGCCGTCCGGCTGCACCGGCTGCACGAGCAGCAGCTTGCTGCCGGCCAGGCGCTCGTCCTTGCGGGTCGCGACGACCGTCCCCACCACCTTCCCGAGAATCATGGCGACGGAGCCGCTGGCCTACGAGCCGGTGCTCTTGCCGATGGGCAGGGCGTCCTCGAGGTTGGCGTGAGGCCGCGGGATGACGTGCACGGAGACGAGCTCGCCGACGCGGCGGGCCGCCGCCGCCCCCGCGTCGGTCGCCGCCTTCACCGCCGCCACGTCGCCGCGGACGATGGCGGTCACGAAGCCGGCGCCGATCTTCTCCCAGCCCACGAGGGTGACGTTGGCGGCCTTCACCATGGCGTCCGACGCTTCGATCATCGCGACGAGCCCCTTCGTCTCCACCATGCCGAGCGCCTCACCCATCGCCACGCCTCCCGCTCATCTCAACGCAACTGCGTGACGGCGTCCGCAATCAGCGCCGTCAGCTCGCGGTATGTTAGTCGAACTTCGTCGTCACCGGGAACCCCGCCGCCGCCCGACCCCCGGCCGCCGGCGGACGCGGGCGGCACGTCCGGAGACGCGGGAGCCGGGTCGTCGGGGTCGACGAGCCTCCGGCCGGGGCTCGACGGCGCCTCCAGCACCTGGCAGTCCTCGTCGGCGCCGCCGTCCGGGGGGCAGAGGGGGGCGGGGGCGGCGATGCCGTAGCGGTCCCGCAGCCCCTGCAGGCGGTCCACCTCCTCGCGCGACAGCAGGTGCTCGCGCCCGAGCTGCCGGGCCACGAGGCTGATGCGGGCGAAGTGCTCCACCGTCTCCATCTTGTAGTACGCGGCGTAGAGCTCGTCGGCGATGGTCAGCGCCCCGTGGTTGGCCAGAAGCAGCCCGTCGTGGGCCCGGATGTGACGCCGCACCGCGTCGGCGAGCTCGCTCGTCGACGGGGTGCCGTAGTCGGCGATGGGGATGCTGCCGAGGGTGCAGACGACCTCGGCGAGGACCGCGCGGTCGAGGGCGATGCCGGCGACCGCGAAACCGGTCGCGGTGGGGGGATGCGCGTGGACCACGGCCCGGATCCCGGGCCGGTGCTCGTAGACGGCGAGGTGCATCAGCAGCTCGGACGACGGCTCGCGGTCGCCGGCCAGCTTGCGGCCCGACAGGTCCGTCGTCACCATCATGTCCGGGGTCATGAACCCCTTGGACACGCCGGTGGGCGTGGTCACCAGCCGGTCGTCGCCGATGCGGACGCTGATGTTGCCGTCGTTCGAGGCCACGAAGCCGCGGTCGTGCAGCCGGCGGCCGACCTCGACGATGTCCGCCCGCAGCCGCTCGTCGTTGCCCATCGCGTCCCCGCGTCGCGGCCCGCCGCGTCAGGCGCGGGCGGCGGAGCCGCGCCGGGCCCGGCGGTACGCGGCGCGGCAGTCCTCCGAGCAGAAGTAGTGGACCTCGCCGCCGCACCGCGCGCTGACGGCCCGGGTGCTGTCGACGTAGGTGCCGCAGACGGGGTCGCGCGCCAGCATCACGCCCTGCTTCGGCGCCACGCGGGGGCGCTCGGCCACGCCCTCCAGCAGCCCGCTGAAGAACTTCCAGGCCATGCGCACGACGACCGCCGCGACGAGGAACCGAATGAGCCAGCCAAGCGCCATGTCGTCACCCAGCCAGGAATCGCTCCGCCGCCTTCACGGTCTCGCGGCGGCCCGCGGGCCGCGAGGGATCACGGGTGCGCGGCGGCGCGCAGGCGCTCCGCCGTGAACGCTTCGAGGGTGTCGGGGGCGAGACGCTGCAGCTCTTCCCACACCTCGATGGCCCCCACGAAGTCCCGCTTGCCGAAGGCCCGCACGATGCCGATGTTCAGCAGCGTCCCGGCGTGGGCCGGGTCGATCTCCAGCGAGCGATCGAACTGGGCGAGGGCGCGGTCGACCGACCCTTGGTAGAAGTACGCCACGCCCAGATCGGTGCTCACCTCGACGAGGTCCGGGTCGAGGGCCAGGGCCGCCTCGAACCACGGCGCCGCGTCCTCGAAACGCCGCGCCTCGTGGTAGAGGTTGCCGAGGTCGACGCGGCTCTGCACGTCGTCGGGCGCCTCGTCGGCGGCGGCGCGCAGGGCGGCGGCTCGGTCCGCGTCGATCGGCAGCGGCTCCGGCACGTCGGGCTCCGGCAGGGCCTCCGCCGGGGCCGGGGCGGGCGCGGCCCGCGCCTCCTCCGGCGCCGGCGGCGGCTCGGGGCGCTGGCTCCAGACGATCCAGGCCATGAGGCCGACCGCGAGCACGAGCGACACGGCGAGAGGGAGCGGCTCGGTTCGATTCATCTGGACCTGACGGGCCAAGGGCCGGAATCGCTCGATCATAGCAACGCGCCGTCACGCCGTCCACAGACGACGCCGCCCGGGAACGGTACCGCGGGTGCGCAGGCCGTTCCGGGCCCGATCGCCGGCGCCGCCGTCCGGCGACGGGGGCGCCGACCGCCGCGGTGCCCGCTCACGGGGCCGTCGACGGGAACCACGGCCCGCGGACCCCGGCCCGCCCCGGGGGCAGCGTGGCTCGAAGTGCCCCCGAACGCCCCGGGTCACCCGCGGGCGCCCGGCTCGACGCCGATCTCGGCCCGAACGCGCTCCGCGATTGCCTCGGCGAGGCCCCGGATTCGCGCTTCGTCGGGCCCCTCGATCATTATCCTGAGCAGCGGCTCGGTGCCCGAGTAGCGCACCAGCACCCGTCCGTCGCGGCCGAGCTGCCCGGTCGCCGCCTCGACGAGCGCGGACACCCCCGGCAGCTCGTCCAGCCGCTCGCGGCGGCGAACGGGGACGTTCAGCAGCACCTGGGGCCGCGGCACGAAGTCGGCGGCCAGGTCGGCGAGCGGCCGCCCCCCCTCGAACATCGCCCGCAGGATCATCAGGGTCGTGGCGAGCCCGTCTCCCGTCGGCAGGTGATCGCCGAAGATGACGTGGCCCGACTGCTCCCCCCCCAGGGCGAGCCCGCGCCGCCGCATCTCGGCCCTCACGAGCCGGTCGCCCACCGCGCAGCGATGCAGCGCGACGCCTTCGGCGGCGAGGGCCTGCTCGAGCGCGACGTTGCTCATCACGGTGGCGACGACCCCCCGATGCGGGAGGCGGCCTCGCGCCGCGAGCCAGCGGGCGGCGACCAGCAGCACCGCGTCGCCCGGGACCGGCTCGCCCCGGTGGTCGACCAGCACCACGCGGTCGCCGTCGCCGTCGAAGGCGGCGCCGAGGTCGCACCCCTGCTCGACGACGGCGCGGCCCAGGGGGCCGGGATGGGTCGAGCCGCATCCGCGATTGATGTTCCGCCCGTCCGGCCGATCGTGGAGGACCACGGGGGCGAGCCCGAGGCGGCGGAGCACGGCGGGGGCGAGTCGGCTCGTGGCGCCGTTGGCGCAGTCGACGGCGATTCGGAACCCGGCCGGAACCGGAACCCCCCGGAGAATCCCGGCGGTGTAATCCAGGTACGCGCCGGCGATGGACACCTGCTCGACGGCCGCCGCCGCTCCCGCCGCCGGGGCGGCGGCGGGCGCGGCGACAGACGCGGTGATCCTGGACTCCAGATCCGCGTCGGCCTTCTCGCCGCCGGCCGTGAACACCTTGACGCCGTTGTCCTGATAGGGATTGTGGGAGGCGGAGACGACCAGCCCGGCGTCGTAGCCCCCGTCCCGGGTCAGGAACGACACCGCGGGCGTGGAGAGCACCCCGGCGACGACCGGCCGGGCCGCCCCGCCGGCCACGCCCTCGGCCAGCGCACCGGCCATCCACCCTCCGGACTCGCGGGTGTCCCGGCCGATGAGGACCCGGCGGCGGGGGCCCGAGCCGCCGCGGCACGCCGCCGCGACCGCGGCCCCCAGGCGAATCAGCGTCGGCCGGTCCAGCGGCGGCTCGCCGGGGGTGCCCCGCACCCCGTCGGTCCCGAACAGGCGGCCGGCCATCGATGCAGGATCGCTCAGTCCCGGGCTTCCCACCCGCTCCGGCCCTCGCCCGCCGCCGCGCCGGCGGGGCGCCGGCGGCCCGGGGCCGGCACGATGGGAACCGTCACCCGGGCGGACCCCGGCGTGGCCAGCCGCAGGTACGGGTCGTCGACGCCGACCGTGACCATCCGACGCGTGGGCACCGACATGCCGGTCACGTCGATCGGCTCGGTCATCGCCTCGACCAGGTCGTGCAGCCGGCTCTCGGGCCCCTCCACCTGCACGCTGGCCGGCTCGACCTCGACCGCGCCCACCATGAAGCCGGCCGCCGGCGCCCCCCGGACCTCCGGGACGATCGGCACCACCCGGCTTGCCGACACCTCCAGGGTCAACGAGATGGTCGACGGAATCACCTGGGTCACGTCGATTCCCAGGGGGGGGCGCACCCGATCCGAGGTCATGTCGAACAACCTCGTCCCGGCATGCTCCGACTCCAGATCGACGATCGCGGCCATGTCGCCCGCGTCGAGGCGGCGCAGGGTGCCCGAGGGGCCCCGCAGGCGCACCTCGACGCTCCCGGGCGGATCGCCGAGAATCTCCATGGACTCGGGCAGGTTCTCGAAAGCCACGGGAATCCGCACGCCGCGCTCGGCGATGGGCTCGCCCGAGACGGCGAGCCACAACCCCACCGCGAGGGCCACCGAGAAGAGCTTGAGCCCCAGCTTTCTGAGGGTCGTCACGACTCCCCCCCGACCGCGGCCCGGCGCCCGTGCCCGAACGGCCAGTGCTGCATGAGGGCCTCGATGCGGTAGCGCAGCCGCTCCGGCTCCAGGTCCGGCTCCATCTGCCCGTCGACCACCAGCGACACCAGCCCGGTCTCCTCGGACACCACGAGCACGATGGCGTCGGTCTCCTCGCTCAGCCCGATGGCGGCCCGGTGACGGGTCCCGAACTTGCGGGCGACCGGGGTGTCGACGCTCAAGGGGAGGAAGCAGGCGGCGGCCGCGATCCGATCCTGCTGGATGAGGACCGCTCCGTCGTGCAGCGGCGAACCCGACTGGAACACCGTCAGCAGCAGGTCGTAGCTGACCCTGGCGTCGATCTGAATCCCGCTCTCGACGTAGTTGCGCAGGCCGACGGCCCGCTCGATGGCCACGATCGCGCCGGTCTTCCGCTCGGCCAGCATGCGCAGGGCGACCACCACCTCCTCGATGGTCTGGTCGATCGCGGCCGGCCGGTTCACGTAGCGGAAGAACGGGGCGCGCCCCAGACGGGCGAGGGCGCGGCGTATGTCGCCCTGGAACAGGACGATCACCGCGAACACGGCATAGCCGAACATGTCGCCGATGAGCCAGTTGAGGGTCTGCAACGGCGTGAACTGGGCGGCGTAGTAGAGCAGCACGATCAGGCCGCCGCCGATGAGAATCTGGACGGCGTGGGTGCGGCGGAGCAGCTTCAGGAGCTCGTAGATCAGCACGGACACGATCGCGATGTCCAGCAGATCCCACCACCCGAACCGGCTCGGCTGCAACAGCCCGGCGAGGCCCTCGATCACACCGACCTCGGCATTTCGACGAGCCCGGCCGCCGGCGCCCCCGCCGGCCCCGCCGACAGGACCCGCCGGCGGGACTCGCGGGCGGCCCGGCACCGGTCGGCGACCTCGGCCACCCGCCGCATCGCCCGAACCCGGTGCACCCGGACGACGTGCGCGCCTTCGAGTATCGCCGCCGTCACCGCCGCCGCCGTCCCCCAGTCGCGATCCGCGGGTCCGCCGTCCGCACGGCCGGCGAGGAACGACTTCCGCGAGGGCCCGACGAGGATGGGCCGGTCGAGCGGCGCGAGCAGGCCGAGCGCGGCCAGGGCGGCATAGGACTGTTCCGCCCGCTTGGCGAAGCCGAGACCGGGATCGACGAGTATCCGCGACCGGTCCACGCCGCCCGCCACGGCCCCCGCGACGGCAGCTTGCAGCTCGCGCGCCACCTCGGCCCCGACGTCGCCGTAGCACGCGTCGCGGTACATGTCGCGCGAACGCCCCCGGCTGTGCATGACGACGAGGGCGGCGCCGCTCTCCGCCACCACCCCGACGAGGGCCGGGTCGCGCCGCAGGCCGGACACGTCGTTGACCATCGCCGCGCCGGCATCGACGGCGGCCCGCGCGACGGCCGCCTTGGCGGTATCGACCGACAACGGCGCCCGGACCCGTCCCGCCAGCCGCTCGAGCACCGGGACGACACGTCGCAGCTCCTCCGCCGCCGGCACGGGATCGGCGCCGGGCCGGGTCGACTCGCCCCCGACGTCGAGCAGGTCGGCGCCGGCCGCCTCCAGCGCGAGGGCATGGTCGGCGGCGCGGGCCGGATCCTGCCACCGGCCGCCGTCCGAGAACGAGTCGGGGGTCACGTTGACCACCCCCATCACCAGCGTGCGCTCTCCGAGCACGAGCGGCGGACCGGCGGGCAGCGGCAGCGTGTAGCGGCGGCGAACCTGCATCGCGGACTGTCCCCTCGACGGCGCGAACAGGCCCCCCCGGGGTCGAGTCGCGGGAACCTGTCTCGTTGGACGGAGCAGCGGACTCCCTGCCCGATGCGGCAGGGCGGTGGCGAACCCGCGGATGGCGAGGCGGGCCGCCGGATGACGTTATTCCTGCGGCAGCGGCTTGCCGAGCGGCGGCACCACCGGGGGCCGCGCCGCCTCCGGGCTGGCGGGCTTGTCCGAGACGAAGGGTGCGGCGGGAGCCACCGGCTCTTCGAGCGCCTGGCCGGAGACGATGCGCCGGACCTGGTCGCCGGACAGCACCTCGCGCGTCAACAGCTCCTCGGCGATGCGCAACAACTCGCTCTTCTTGCCCTGGAGAATCGACCGCGCACGCTCGTAGTTGTCGGTGACGATGCGCTTGATCTCCTGGTCGATCCGGATCGCGGTCTCCTCGCTGTAGTCCTTGTGCTGCGCGAAGTCGCGGCCCAGGAAGATCTCCTCGTCCTTGCGGCCGAACGTGAGGGGCCCCACGGTCTCGCTCATGCCCCACTCGCAGACCATCCGGCGGGCCAGATCCGTCACCCGATCGAGGTCGTTGCCGGCCCCGGTGGTGACCGTCGTGTTGGTGATCTCCTCGGCGATACGCCCGCCCAGGAGCACCGCGACCTGGTCGTGCAGGTACTCCGCCGAGTAGTTGTGCTTGTCGTCGAGGGGCAACTGCTGCGTGACGCCGAGGGCCATGCCGCGGGGAATGATGGTCACCTTGTGGACGGGGTCGGCGTTCTCGAGCTCGACGCCGAGGAGGGCATGGCCCGCCTCGTGCACCGCCGTGACCTTCTTCTCCTCGTCGCTGATGATGAGGGAGCGGCGCTCGGACCCCATCATCACCTTGTCCTTGGCGAACTCGAAGTCCTGCATCGCCACCGTCTTCTGGTTGTAGCGGGCGGCGTTGAGGGCGGCCTCGTTGACGAGGTTGGCGAGGTCCGCCCCGCAGAAGCCGGAGGTCCCTCGGGCGAGCACGTGCACGTCGACGTCGTCGGCGAGGGGAATCTTGCGGGTATGGACGCCGAGGATGCCCTCGCGCCCCTTGACGTCGGGACGGTTCACCACGATGCGGCGGTCGAACCGGCCGGGCCGCAGCAGGGCGGGATCGAGCACGTCGGGGCGGTTGGTGGCCGAGACGAGGATGACCCCCTCGTTCGACTCGAACCCGTCCATCTCGACGAGAAGCTGGTTCAGCGTCTGCTCCCGCTCGTCGTGCCCGCCGCCGAGCCCGGCCCCGCGGTGACGCCCCACCGCGTCGATCTCGTCGATGAACACGATGCACGGCGCGTTCTTCTTGCCCTGCTCGAACAGGTCGCGGACCCGCGACGCCCCCACGCCCACGAACATCTCGACGAAATCGGACCCGCTGATCGAGAAGAACGGCACGTTGGCCTCGCCGGCCACGGCCCGCGCCAGGAGGGTCTTGCCGGTCCCCGGAGGCCCCATCAGGAGGACGCCCTTGGGGATGCGGCCGCCCAGCTTCTGGAACTTCTGGGGCTCGCGCAGGAACTCGATGATCTCCTGCAGCTCTTCCTTGGGCTCGTCGACGCCCGCGACGTCCTTGAAGGTGACCTTCTTCTGCGTGCTCGAGGACAGCTTCGCCCGGCTCTTGCCGAAGGACAGCGCCTTGTTGCCGCCGCTCTGGACCTGACGCATGAAGAAGACCCAGAAGCCGATGACGAGCAGGATCGGGGCCCACGAGTACAGCAGCGTGGCCCACGGGCTGCCCGCCGCCTCCCGGGCCTCGATGCGCACGTCGCGCTCGATGAGCTGGTTGACCAGTCCCTCGTACTGCGGCGGCGCATAGGTGCGGAACTGCTCGCCGCTCGTGTCGGTTCCGGTAACTTCGTTGCCCGACAACTCGACCCGGTCGACCTGGCCGGTCTCCACCCACCGAATGAACTCGCTGAACGCGACGTCGTCGTCGCCGGCCCGGAACTGGGACGACAGGTTCCAGATGGCCAGGACCACGACCACGAGAAGCATCCAGAAGAGCAGGCTGCGTGTCGTCGAGTTCACAGAATCTCCCCCAAACCGCTGACCTTCAAGAATAACACGCTTTCGTCACCCCCGCCGGCGCGAAAATCGTGGCCGATCCCGAAGCCCACGACCCAGACGACGCGCCCGTCGGCGTCGAGCACGAGCGGGATGCGGGTCCGCTCGGCGCGGGGGACCTTGCGGTCCACGAACAGGTCCTGGAGCTTCCGGCTGCGTCCGCCGAGGCCCAGGGGCCGGTACCGGTCACCGAAGCGCCAGCTCCTCACGACGAGCGGCACCGCCGCCGGCAACGCCACGACCGCCGTCCGCCCCCCGCCGGCGTCGGCGCGGGCGCCCGCCGCGGCCTCGACGACCTCGGCCCGGACCCGCACCCCGGCTTCCGGCACCGAGACCTCGCCGGGAATCGCGAGCCGATAGGCGAAGCCGGGGCGCGGCGCCGGACCGCTCCGGCCACGGCGGGGAACGAGACGCACGCGGCCGGCCGCTCGTTCCACCCGGCAACCCGGCAGGTCCGTCCGCGCGGGGCCGCCCGCCGCCGTCCGCCGCACCCGTTCGATGGCGTCGAACCCGATCTCGCGCCGCCTCGGCTCGACCCGGGCGAGGGCGTCCCGCGCCACGCGGCGGGCGAGGGCCGGGGGCAGCGCGGCGAGGCCGGCCGCGTCCAGCTCGACGAGGCCCCTCTCCTGTGAGACGAGATCGGCGGCCGCTTCGTTTGCCCGCCGGCTCAGCCAGGCCTCGTCGGCCCGCGCGATGTCCGCCTGACGCGCCAGCGCCTCGACGATGCGCGGCGAGTAGGTCCGAAGCTGCGGCAGCAGCTCGTGCCGCACCCGGTTCCGGGGCACGCGCAGGTCGGCGTTGGACGGGTCCTCGCGGAACGGGATTCCGCCGTCCGCGAGATAGCGTCGCAGCTCGGCCCGGCCGACCCCCAGCAGCGGCCGGACCAGGACCCCGGCCCGCGGCCTCATCCCCGAGAGCCCGGCCGCCCCGGCGCCGCGGATGAGGCGGAGCAGCACGGTCTCCGCCTGGTCGTCGATGGTGTGCCCGAGCGCCACCCGGCCGGCCCCCAGCTCGGCCGCGGCCCGCGCGAAGAAGGCGTGGCGCACGTGATGGCCGGCGCGCTCGACCGAGACGCGGCGCGACCGCGCCACGTCGGCCACCGCCACCGACTCGACCAGGCAGGGCACGCCGAACCGGCGCGCGAGGTCCCGGCAGAAGTGCTCGTCCTCGTCCGACGCCGGCCGGCGCAAACGGTGATTCACATGGGCCACGCCGGCCAGGGTCAGGAGGGAGCGCCCGGCCAGCTCCGCGAGGAGATGGAGCAACGCGACGGAGTCGCCGCCGCCCGACACCGCGGCCACGACCCGCCCCGCGCGCGGGATCAACGCCTGCCGTTCCACCGACGCGGCTACGCGGTCGGCGAGTGACACGGGCGGATCCCGGGGGCCAGCCTGGGAACGGTCAGATTCGGGCTCCCCTGTACCGTTGACCGAAGGGCCGGGAGAATGGTGCCGGTGCAGGGACTTGAACCCCGGACGCCGCGGATATGAGCCGCGTGCTCTAACCAACTGAGCTACACCGGCGTAACTGGCGCCGATCATTGTATCAGGATTCGACGGGCGCCCGCCTCTCTTCCCATGGTCCGCTACAGGATGAGCATCGCGTCGCCGTAGCTGTAGAACCGGTAGCCGGCCCGCAGGGCCTCGGCGTACGCCTCGCGGATCCGTTCCCACCCCGCGAACGCGCTGACCAGCATCAGCAGCGAGGACCGGGGCAGGTGGAAGTTGGTCAGCAGCCCCCCGACGACGTGGAACGCGGCGCCCGGGTACAGGTAGAGGTCGCTGACGCCGTCGCCGGCGCGCACCTCGCCGCCCCCGGCCCGGGCCGCGGTCTCGAGGGTCCGGGTCGTGGTGGTCCCCACCGCGACCACCCGCCGCCCTTCCCCGCGGGCCCGGCGCACCGCCGCCGCGGTCTCCGGCGGCACGCGGTAGGGCTCGGGGTCGACCCGGTGCGCCTCGACCTCGTCGGCGCGGATCGGGGCGAACGTGCCGTAGCCGACGTGCAGGGTGACCCGGGCCACCCCGACGCCCCGTTGCCGAAGCTGCTCCAGGAGGTCGGTGGTCAGGTGCAGGCCGGCCGTGGGCGCCGCCACCGAGCCGCGCTCCGTCGCGTACACCGTCTGGTACCGCTCGGCGTCGAGGGGGGTGTCGCCGCGCCGGATGTACGGCGGCAGGGGAACGTGCCCCACGCGGTCGATCGCCTCGTCGACGGCGGCGCCGTCCTCGGTCCACAACCGGATCGTGCGGCGGCCGTGAAACCGGCGGGCCAGCACCTCCCCGCACAGCCGGACCCCACCGCGCTCGAAGACGACGCGCGCGCCGGACCGGAGCCGCTGCCCGGGATGCATGAGGGCGTCCCAGCACCCGCCGCCCCGGGGAGAAAGGAGCAGGCACTCGACCGCCCCCCCGCTCGGCACCCGCCGCCCCAACAGTCTCGCGGGGACCACCCGCGTGTCGTTGACGACGAGCAGATCGCCCGGCGCGAGGAGGGCGGGAAGCGCCTCGACGGTGTGGTGCTCGAGGCCCCCGGTGGCGCGGTCGAGCACGAGCAGGCGGGCCGCCTGCCGCTCGGCCGCCGGGGTCTGGGCGATTCGGTCGGCGGGGAGGTCGAAGTCGAAGTCGGCGACGCGCATGGCGCGGGCGCGACCTTGCGGTCGCGTCGGAAGGGTTGCTAGCAGGCCCAACGCAACAGCACGGCGCCGACGGTGAACCCGGCGCCCACCGACGCGAGCAGCACGAGGTCGCCCTTCTTCAGGCGCCCCTCCGCGATCGCGTCCGAGAGGGCGAGGGGAATCGTGGCGGCGGTGGTGTTGCCGTAGCGGTCGATGTTGATCATGACCTTCTCCGCCGGCAGGCCGAGCTGATCGGCCGCGGCGGTGATGATGCGGCGGTTGGCCTGGTGCGACACGAAGAGGTCGACGTCGGCGGGCCCGAGCCCGTTGCGCTCGAGCACGCGCCGGCTGATGTCCCGGGTCTTGCGGACCGCGAACTTGTAGACGGCGGCGCCGTCCTGATGGACGAAGTGCAGCCGCCGGTCGACGGTCTCCCGCGTCGCCGGCATCCGGCTGCCCCCGGCCGGCATGCGCAGGGCCGGGGCCCCGCTGCCGTCCACCTCGTGGGCGAAGTCGATGACCCGGAGCTCGGGGTCCGACGCCGGCGAGACCACCACCGCCCCCGCGCCGTCGCCGAAGAGGACGCAGGTGGCGCGGTCCTGGTAGTCGATGATGCGGGACATGACGTCGGCCCCGATCGCGAGCGCGTGGTCGTGGACCCCGCTGGCCACCATCTGCACCGCGGTGGTGACCGCGTAGGTGAACCCCGAGCAGGCCGCCCCGAGGTCGAAGCCCCAGGCCCCGGCGGCGCCGATGCGGTCCTGGACGAGGCAGGCGGTGCTCGGAAAGAACATGTCCGGGGTGGTGGTGCCGACCACCAGGAAGCCGACGTCGCGGGACGTCAACCCCGCCCGGTCGATGGCCCGGTTGGCGGCCTCGACCGCGAGATCGGACGTGGCGGCGTCGGCGTCGGCGATGTGGCGGGTGCGAATGCCGGTCCGTTTCAGGATCCACGCGTCGGACGTGTCGACGATCTTCTCCAGATCCTGGTTGGTCATGACGCGGGGCGGCACGTAGGTGCCGAGAGAGGCGATCCGGACCGGCCGGAGGGCGCCCGGCCGGTGGCTGGCGGCGGAGTTGCTCATCTGGTGTCCCGTTGGGGAGCCCGCGGCAAGGGCTCCGTTTCCCCCGAGGCGGCGCGCGGGCCCGCCACAGGCCCCCGGCGATGCGCGCGGGTGGTCCCCGGTGCCGCGTCTACCACAACCGGCCCGCGCGACTCGGCGCCGGCACCCCGAAGTAGTCGTAGGCGCGGGCCGTCGCCACGCGCCCGCGCGGCGTCCGGTCGAGGAACCCGATCTGAATCAGAAAGGGCTCGTAGATGTCCTCGATGGCCTCTTTCTCCTCGCTGATCGCGGCCGCGATGCTGTTGAGCCCCACCGGGCCGCCGCCGAACTTGTCGATGATGGCGTGCAGCAGCCGGCGATCCGCCTCGTCGAACCCGTTGGTGTCGACGTCGAGCATCTTCAGCGCGCCGAGGGCCACGTCGCGCGTGATGCGGCCGTCCGCCCGCACCTGGGCGAAGTCGCGCACGCGGCGCAGCAGCCGGTTGGCGACCCGCGGGGTGCCGCGCGACCGGCCGGCGATCTCGACCGCCGCCGCGTCCTCGATCGGCACGTCGAAGATGCCGGCCGACCGGCGGACGATCTCCTGCAGGTCCTCGGCGCGGTAGAAGTCGAGCCGGTGCACGATGCCGAACCGCGCCCGCAACGGGGACGTCAGCAGCCCCGCGCGGGTCGTGGCCCCGATGAGGGTGAAGGGCTTCAGCGGCACCTTCACGGACCGCGCGCCGGGGCCCTGCCCGATGACGATGTCGAGCTCGTAGTCCTCCATCGCCGGGTACAGGATCTCCTCGACGACGGGGCTCATCCTGTGAATCTCGTCGATGAAGAGCACCTCGCGCTCCCCGAGGTTCGTCAGGATGCCGGCCAGGTCGCCCGGCTTCTCGAGCACCGGCCCCGCCGTCGTCCGCACCGCCACCCCGAGCTCGTGGCCGACGACGAGGGCCAGGGTCGTCTTGCCGAGGCCCGGCGGGCCGTACAGCAGGACGTGGTCGAGGGCTTCGCCGCGCTGCCGCGCCGCCGCGATGGCGATCCCGAGGTTCTCGCGCAGGCGGTCCTGGCCGATGTACGCGTCGAGGCTGCGCGGGCGCAGGCCCGCCTCGAACTGGTCGTCGTCGCCCAGCCGGGCCGAGCTGACCACGCGCGGCGAAGCATCTTCGGCGGTCACCGCGCGATCTCCTTGAGGGCCCGCCTGAGGGCCGGCTCGAACGAGCCGTCCCCGGCGCCGAGGGCGGCCTCCACCGCCCGTTCCGCCGCCGGCCGGCCGTAGCCCAGGTTCACCAGCGCAGACACCAGGTCGCCCCGGGCCGCGCCCGGTTCGCCGGCCGCCTCCGGCCCCTGATCCGGCTCGACGACCGACGGCAGCCGATCCCGCAGCTCCAGCCCCATGCGCTCCGCCGTCTTCTTGCCGATGCCGGGGATGCCCGTCAACCGCCGCACGTCGCCCCGGCCCACCGCCTGCACCAGCTCGGCCGGCTCGATGCCCGAGAGCACCGCCAGGGCCAGCCGCGGGCCGATGCCCGAGATGCCGATCAGTTGCTCGAAGATCCGCAGCTCGAGGGCGGTCGCGAAGCCGAACAGGGCCAGGGTGTCCTCGCGGACGTGCGTATGGACCTGGAACACCGCATCGGCCCCCGGCTCGCCCAGGCCGTAGTAGGTCGACAGGGGGATGTGCAGGGCGTACCCGACCCCCTGCACGTCCACGGTCACGCGATGGGGTTGCTTTTCGGCGATCCGACCGCGAAGCCGCGCAATCATCCGTCACCCCGGCACCCGGAACCGGCGCCAGGACGTCACCCCGGCGTTGGCGCCGCCCGCCGATGCGGCGGACGCGGCCGGCGCGACGGCGTAGGCGTGACAGACGGCGACGGCGAGCGCGTCCGACGCGTCGTGCGGCGCGGGAGGCTCGTCCAGGCCGAGCAGCAGCCCCACCATCCGTTGCACCTGCCTCTTCTCCGCGCGCCCGTAGCCGACCACCGCCTGCTTGACCGACGCCGTCGCGTACTCGGCCACCGGCAGCCCCGCCCGGGCGGCCGCGAGCAGGGCGACCCCCCGGACCTGACCGAGCTTCAGCGCGCTACGGGCGTTGCGCCCGTGGAACACCTCCTCGACGGCGACGCAGGCGGGCCGGTGCTCGGCCAGCATCGCGGCCAGCGTGTCGAAGATGCGGGCGAGCCTGTCGGGAAACGGACAACCGGCGGGCACCGTGATCGCCCCATACGCAACCAGCACGCACCGACTGCCGTCGGAGTCGATGCAGCCGTATCCGGTGCGCTCGGAGCCGGGGTCAATCCCGAAGATCCTCACGCCAATGAGGCCTCGATCTCCTTCTCGCTGACGTCGAAGTTCGACCAGACGTGGCGGGTGTCGTCGAGATCCTCGAGCGCGCCCATCAGCTTCATCATCTGCTGGGCCGGCTTCCCCTCGAGGACCACCGAGTTCTGCGGCAGCATCGCCACCTGCGCCGACGCCGGCTCGACCCCGAGGGCCCGGACCGCCGCGGCGACCGCGTCGAACGACTCCGGCGCGCTGATGATCTCCCAGTGGCTGCCGTCGTCGCGGAAGTCGTCGGCGCCGGCGTCGATGGCCGCGGTCATCAGCGACTCCTCGTCGACCGCGTCCCGGTCCACCAGCACGTACCCCCGCTTGTCGAAGAGCCAGGCCACGCTGTTGGTCGAACCGAGATTGCCGCCGTGCTTGGTCAGCAGGTGGCGGACCTCGCCGACGGCGCGGTTCTTGTTGTCGGTCAGCACCTCGACCATCAGGGCCACGCCGCCCGGGCCGTAGCCCTCGTAGGTCACTTCCTCGTAGTGGACGCCCGGCTCCTCGCCGGTCCCGCGCCGGATGGCCCGCTTGATGTTGTCGGCGGGCATGTTCGCGCCCTTGGCGTCGGCGATGACCGTCCGCAGGCGCGGGTTGCTGTCGGGGTCGCCGCCGCCGTCACGCGCGGCGACGGTCAGCTCCTTGATGATGCGGGTGAACAGCTTGCCGCGCTTGGCGTCGGCCGCGCCCTTCTTGTGCTTGATCGAGTGCCACTTGGAATGGCCGGACATCGGCGAGACTCCGTCAAAACGCCCAATCGGCAGTACGCAGAGTCTAACACGACGCGGGCCGCCCGGACGGGGCGAAGCTCCGCCGACGGCGCCCGGTGGGCGGTGCGCGATCGCGAGGGCGGGCGGCCCGGGGACCGGCGCGGCCGGGAAGGCGGGCCGGCGGTGTATCATGGGGGCCGTCGCACCCGCCATGCCGGACTGGGCGCCCAACCCGCATCCGTTCCTCGTTCACTTTCCGATCGCGCTCCTGTCCGCCGCGGTCGTCGTCGATCTGCTGAACCTGCTGCGGCCGGCGCACCGGCCGACGCGCGACACCGCCACGTGGCTCTTCTGCGCGGGAGCCCTCGCGGCGATGGCGGCCTACTTCAGCGGGCTGAGCGCAGCCGCGGCGGTCCGGGTCACCCCCGAGGCCGGTCTCGCCGTCACGGCCCACTTCGCGTGGGCCGACCGCACGACGTGGTTCTTCGTCTTCTTCGCCTCGCTGCGCCTCGCGATGTCCTACATCTGGCGCACGACGGCCCGGTGGGTCATCGCGGCGTCCTGCGCCCTCTCCCTCGTCGGACTCGTCCTCCTGGCCGCGACCGCCCTGCACGGCGGCCGGCTCGTGTTCCGGCACGGGCTCGGCGTGGAGTCCGTCCCCCCCGCCGGATCGCCCTGGACGATGCCCGGCCGGGCGCCGGCCGGGACCGGCGACCGCGACCCGCGGGTCCCCTGAAGGTCGCGCCGGGCGCGGCGCGAGCCCCGTCGTCTCAGGACTCCTCGGTCTCGAGCCGGTGGGCCATGGGGATGAAGACGATGCCGTTGACGGTGCGCTCGGGCCCGGTCTGGCGGAAACCCAGGCGCTCGTAGGCGGGAACGCCGAAACGGGAGGAGTTGACGGTCACCCGGTCGAGGCCGGGCTTGGCGGGGCGGGCGATGGCCAGCGCGCGCTCGAGCAGCTCGCGCGCGACGCCGTGCCGCTGGTGCCGGGTATCGACGAACAGCAGCGACACGTGGTCGTTGTCGCGCAGCTCGATGACACCCGCGGGCCGCTCGCCCGCCATCGCCACCAGCAGCAGGTGGTTGGACCGCATCCGCTCGACGAGGGCCGCCGGCTCCACGTGGCGCAGGAACTCGGCCCGGCCCTCCTCGGTGTATTCCGGCCCGATGAACTCGCTGAACGACTCGGCGATCAACCGCGACACCGCCTCGGCGTCGGCCGGCTCCATGGGGCGGTAGACGATCGGGCTGGACATCGTCTCGAGCGTCGGCCGGCCGGGCCCGCCCCGGCGGCCGGACCGCGCAACCGCCTCAGCGGCGGTCGGCGAGCGTCCTCAGGTAGTTGACGACGTGCCAGATGTCCTCGTCGTCGAGCCGTTCCTCGTAGGGCTGCATGTCGGCCGTCACCCCCTCCTTGATGACGCGGAAGAGATCCCCGTCGCGCGAGCCGTGCAGCCACACGTCGTCGGTGAAGTCCGGGATGTCGCCCCCCGCGTGGGCCATGTCGCCGTCGCCGAGGCCGGTGTTGCCGTGGCACTCGCGGCACATGAACACGTACCACTGCCGGCCGGTGGCGACGGAGTCGGCGGTCGCGGGCACGGGGTTCTCCAGCACCTGCCCCTCGGTCTGCCGGTGCGGTTCGGGCGGGTGGAGCGGCTGGGCGAACGCGGCCCCGGCGAGGACGCCGGCGGTCGCGGCGGCGAGCCACCCCAGGCATGCGAATCGGGTCATGGCTGAACTCTCCGTCTTGGTCGGTTCGTCGGTCGTGGACGGCCCCCCGGGAGCCCCGTGTCGGAGACCGGCGACGTCCCGGCGGCGGTGCGGTTCTCCGCCGCCGACCACCGGGCTCCGGGCCCGCGGCGAAGAGCCCCCGCTGCATTCGGACGGCGCGGCATCCCGCGTCGGGTTCCGGCGGCGCTCCGGGCGCGCTACGACGCCGGTTTCACCACGGGCCGCCGACTCATTCTTCCGGCGCCGCGAAGTTCGCCCAGAGGTACTCGGGGCGGTACTCCTGGAGATACAGAAAGATCTCGTGGACGAGGTTGACGACTCGATTCACCCCGTAGTCGTGAAAGTTCCGGGTCGCAATCAGCTCGACGGACACGGCGCCCCGGGCGGCGACGCAGCGAACGCGGGCGCGGCGCCGGTCGACCCGCCGGTGCTCCGGCAGGCGGGTCGACGCCCGCCCCGCCACGAACGCCTCGATGTCCGAGTACAGGGCGGACCGGGTCGCGATGTCGGGCAGCAGCGCCCGGAAGACGAAGGTCCCGCTCGCCGGCGTGTAGTCGAGCGTGAGCGGCTCCGTCCCCAGCCACGAGAAGCGGAACCGGTGCCGCCCCGCCACCGGTCGGCCCTCGCTGAACCCGCTGAAGACCCGGCGATCGGCGTAGGCCTGCAACTGCTGCCGCACGACGGCCAGCGACTGCTCCGGCGTCCTCCGGACCCGCGGCGCCCGGGTGGCCCGCCCTGTCCCTCCGACCGCTTCGGACCGTCGGGATTCCGCCGCCTTCGGCCCGCGACGCCGTAACCGTGACGTCGCAGCGCCGCGCTCCGATTCCCGCCCCACGATCTGCCCGTCCTCCGGCCCGCTGGGCGGAGCGCCGCCCGGCGCCCAACCGACCCCGACGAGTCCGCGCCGCGCCACGGCGCAGCCCCTAGTGGTAGTACGACATCACCCCCGGCTCGATCTTGCCGAGGAAGCCCGGCGCATACTGGTCGCGCAGCCAGAACTCCTTCTTCGCCTGCACGTTGACCACCGACGGGCGGCTCTCGTCGAGGGCGACCTGGTACGCCCGCTCCAGGGCGGGGCGGAACTCCGACGGCCGGGTCACGTACTCGCCGTGCGCGCCGAGGGCCTCGCCCATCCTGTCGTAGCGCAGGTTCTCCTGGAACAGGTGAACGGGCAGCCCCACCTGGTTGTTGCGCTGCCCCTGCCACGTGCCCCAGGCGTTGTTGTTGTAGACGACGACCACCGCCGGCATGCGGTACTTCGACAGCGTCTCCATCTCCATGCCGGTGTAGCCGAAGCCCGCGTCCCCGGTGACGGCGATGACCGGATGCCCCTGGTAGTCGGCCTGGGGGCCGGCGCCCTGCCGGACCGCGGCGGCCACGCCGACGGTATAGCCCACGTCGGGTCCGATGGCGCCGTACTGGTACGCGCCGTTCATGATCTGCCCGGGGCGGAACGCCCGGAGGTACCGCCGCGTGTAGCGGGCGATGCCGTAGCCCCCCTGGACGAGGGTGGTGCGGTCGGGCGGCAGCGCGCCGCGGTGGACGAAGTCGGCCAGCTCCTTCCCGATGACGGCGGGGTGCACCGCGTCGTCGTAGCCGAGCCCGGTCCGGTAGTACTCCTCGTTCTGCGCCTCGAACTGCGCCCGGGCCTCCGCCACCTCCGCCACCCACGCGTCGTGGCGCATGCGGGGGACGCCGTCGGCGAGGGCCTCGAGGGCGGCCCGCTCGTCGCTGACGATGCCGAGGTCGATGGGCAGGTTGCGACCGATGTCCTCGGCGCAGGGGTCGATGCGGATGTAGCGCGTGTCCGGCCCGAACGCGAACTCGCCCAGGGTCGGCATGCAGTACTGGCCGACGAGCAGGACGAGGTCGGCGCTCGCCAGCGCGCGCGGCGCGGTGTCCACCGACAGCTCGTGGTCGGCGGGGAACTGCCCCTTCGTGGCGCCCGACTCGACCACCGGGATGTGGGCCCGCTCGGCGAGCCGCCGCAACGCGTCCCAGGCCCGGCTGTGGAAGACGCCGTTGCTCGAGACGATGATGGGCCGCTCGGCCTCGCCGAGCATGGCGATGGCCCGGTCGATGGCCCGGGGGTCGGGATGCGGCCGCGTCTCGGTGCGGTACTGCGCCTTGTCGAAGTAGTACTCGATCTCGCTCGCGTCGCGGAACCGGGCGTTGGCGATCTCGGCCGGGAAGTCGAGGTGGACCGGCTTGGGCACGCCGCTGCGGAGCTGCCGGAACGCGTAGCCGGCGTACTCGTGGATGCGGGCCGGCGTGATCATCCGCTTGCCGTACTTGCGCATGCCCTCGGTCGTCGGCTGCTGGTAGGCGTCCTGGATGCCGCGCTCGGTGTCCTCCGCGAAGATCGTCTTGTTGCTCGCCAGGACCAGGATCGGGGACCGCGCCGAGTTGGCGGCGGCGATGCCGCAGATCATGTCGGTGAACCCGGGGCCCTCGGTCCCCGAGGTCGCCACGATCTCCCCGGTGACCCGGGTGAACGCGTCGGCGGCGTGGCACATCGACCCCTCGTGCCGGCCCCCGTAGGTGGGTATGCCGGTGTCGGACATCGCGTGCACCACCGAGTAGTTGCCCGGGCAGCAGAAGAGCGCCGCCACCCCTTCCGCCTTGCAGGCGCGGGCGAACACCTGGGCGCCGGTCATGGGGAAGTCGAGCTCGGGCAGCGCGGCGTGCTTCGCCGCCTCGAACTCGGCCGGCACCGTGATCGGGCTCACGTCCTCCTCGGCCGCCGCGGCCAGGGCCGTCGTGCCGGCCCCCACCGTGGCCGCCCCCGCGCCGAGCACCGCCTGCTTCATGAACCGCCGCCGCGAGCTTCCCTGGCCAGCACGTTTCATCGTTCGCTCCTGAGTTGAGTTCCCCTCACGGACGCCGGGCCCACAGAGAATGGCACGCCGGCCATCGCCGACGCAAGACCCGCCGACCGGAGACGGTCCGCCGGACCCGTGCCTCGACGGCTAGTCGGCCGCGGCGGCGCCGGCGGGGCGGGCGCAGCGGAAGCCGACGTTGCTGGTCTGCCCGGACTGCGCGAAGGGCAGGCGGACCGACGTGCGGAGGGCGGCCGGGAAGTTCAGCCAGGACCCGCCGCGGGCGATGCGCGCATAGCCGTCCGCCGCCCCCGGCGGGTCGACGAGCGGCGACGTCGCGTAGTAGTCGTCGTCGAGCCAGCCGTCCACCCACTCCCAGACGTTGCCGGCCATGTCGAACAGGCCGTACTCGTTCGGGGGGAACGACCCCACCGGAGCGGTGTTCAGCCAGGCGTCGGCCCCGCCGGTGGCCCCCGCGCAGCACTGCTCGGCCCCGTAGTTGGCGCGGTCGCGCGAGATCGCGTCGCCCCACCCGTAGATCAGGCCCGGCCGGGCCGCCCGCGCCGCGTACTCCCACTGGGCCTCGGTGGGCAGCCGGGCCCCGGCCCACGTGCAGAAGGCGGCCGCGTCGTCCCAGCTCACGAGGACCACCGGGTGGTCCCCGGTCTGCGCGAAGCCCGGCGCGGCGGGGGCGCGATGCCCGGCGTCGCGCACGAACCGGAAGTACTGCGCGACCGTCACCTCGGTCGCCATCATGTCGAACGGCACCGGGAAGCGGACGGGGTGACGGGGCCGCTCCATGTCGAGGCAGTCGGGGTCGGACTCGACGCACCCCATCTTGAAGCCGCCGGCGGGAATGCGCACCCAGCCGAGATCGGGCGGGGCCTGTCCTCCGGCCTCGGCGGCCGGCCCGAGAGCCGGCAAGAGGATCAGCGCCGCGGCGAAGCCCATCCCCGGCAGTCCGAACTCCGACCGTCGATCGGCGGCCCCCATGTCCATCAGCTTCGCACCGCGATGCCCATCACCTCGAACCGCGCCCCGCGCAGCAGGGTGCCGCTGCCGAGGAACGCCCGCGCCGGCGGGTCGGCGTTGAAGTAGGTGCGGTAGACGGCGTTGAAGTCGTCGTACAGGGCGACGTCCGAGCAGAACACCTGCACGCTGACCAAGTCGTCCATGGTCATGCCGGCCTCGGCGAGGACCGCGGCGATCTGGTCGAGCACGATGCGGGCCTCGTCGCCGGCATCGGCGGGGGGCGCGCCGGTCTCCGGATCGAGACCGAGCCGCCCGGCCAGGTACAGGGTGTCCCCGACCTGGATGGCGTCGCTGAACAGCGGGTTCGCCGCCGTCCGGCCCGGCAGGTTCACCGCCCGGCGCCCGTCGTCGGGCTGGGCCGTCACCGTGCCGAGGGCGCCGGCGCCGAGACCGCCGACCACGAGGCCCGCGGCAAAGATGCGCATGTTCTTCGTCAGGTTCATCACGACTCTCCCTCCATGACCAGGACCGTCGATCCCGTCGTCTCCCGCGCCTCCAGCCTCCGGTGCGCCTCGGCCGCGTCCTCGAGCGGCAGGGCGAGGCTCACGTCGACCCTGACGGCGTCGCTGCCGACCACCTCGAACAGCTCGCGGGTGGTCTCCTCGAGCTCCGCCCGCGTGCCGATGTAGCTGGCCAGCGTCGGCCGGGTCAGGAACAGCGACCCCTTGGCGGCGAGCAGCCCCGGGCTGAACGGCTCCACCGCCCCCGAGGCGTTGCCGTAGCTGACCATCAGCCCCCGCGGCCGCAGGCAGTCGAGGGACGCCGCGAAGGTGTCCTTCCCCACCGAGTCGAAGACCACCGGCACGCCGGCCCCGCCCGTCAGCTCCCGGACCCGCTCGACGACGTCCTCGCGGGTGTACACGATGGGATGGTCGCAGCCGTGGGCCCTAGCCAGCTCCGCCTTGGCGTCGCTGCCGACGGTGCCGATGACCGTCGCCCCCAGGTGCTTCGCCCACTGGCAGGCGATGAGCCCCACCCCCCCGGCGGCGGCGTGCAGCAGGATCGTGTCGCCCGGCTTCAAGGGGTGGATGCGGCGCACCAGGTACTGCACGGTGCACCCCTTCAGCATCATCGCCGCCGCCTGACGGTCGCCGATGGCGTCGGGCAGCCGGACGAGGCGCGCAGCGTCGATGACCCGGCGCTCGGTGTACGCGCCCAGGCTCATGCAGTACGCGACGCGGTCGCCGACCGCGACGTCCGTGACCCCGTCGCCGACCGCCTCCACCACACCCGCCGCCTCGTTGCCGATGATGGCCGGCCATCCCGGCACCGGGTACAGGCCGGTGCGGTGATAGACGTCGATGAAGTTCAATCCGGCCGCGGTCTGGTGGATGAGGGCCTGACCGGGCCCGGGAGAACCGGGGTCGGTCTCTTCCCACCGCAGCACGTCGGGACCGCCGTGCTCGTGAATGCGAATCGCTCTCGTCATCGTCCGTTCTCGTCCGTCGCCCGCTGTCGTCGATCGTCCGTCGTCGTCCGCTCCCGCGCTTCGTCCGCGCGGGCTCTCGCGGCCTCTTCGTCCGCGTCCGCTCGCGGTCTCCCCGTCCCGCACGCCGACGCGGCTCGGGAATCATACTGCGGTCGGGCCCTTTCCGGGTCCCGGGGAGCCGCGGCCGGCCGATCGGGATCGCTGCCAGCCGCCGCGCAGCCGCTGAACTCGCTGCGATCCGGCGACGGTGCATCCCGCCAACCGGCGACGTCGTCACGTTCGTCAGGCGCGGGCGCCCTGAAGTCCGTCGGAGCACTTCCCGGTCTCGGCGCAACCGCGGGGTCGCCACGGCGCCTGATGCTGGCCTTGCGGGCCGCGGGTCGGGTACGATGCCGGCATCGCGCCGGCGACGCCCGCCGGCCTGCAACCACGAGAGAGCCGCCAACCGGTGACCACTCCATCGGCGTTCGACGCCGCCGCCTCGACCGCCCCGAGATCCGCCTTCGACGACCAGGCCCCGCCCGACCCCGCCCTGGTCGCGGACTGCGTGCACTGCGGGTTCTGCCTGCCGACCTGCCCCACCTACATGCTCTGGGGCCGGGAGACCGACTCGCCGCGGGGCCGCATCGTCCTCATCAAGGGCGGCCTCGAGGGCGGGACCGCGGTCACCGACCGCTTCGCCCGCCACTTCGACACCTGCCTGGGGTGCATGGCCTGCCTCACCGCCTGCCCGTCGGGCGTGCAGTACGACAAGCTGCTCGAGGCCACGCGTCCGCAGATCGAGCGGAAGGTCGCCCGGTCGTGGGCGGACCGGCTGTTCAGGCGCCTAATCTTCTCGCTGTTTCCGTACCCCGGGCGCATGCGCCTTGGCATCGGCAAGCTGTGGGCCTATCAGCGGTCGGGGCTGCAGCGGCTGGTCCGCGCGAGCGGGCTGCTGAACCTCCTGCCGGCCCGCCTGCGCGCGATGGAGGCGTTGCTCCCCCCCGTCTCGTTGAGCGCCGGCTGGACGCGGGTGCCGGCCCGGGTGCCCGCGGAGGGAACGCCGCGCCGCCGGGTCGGCCTGCTCCTCGGCTGCGTGCAGCGGGTCTTCTTCGACGACGTCAACCGCGCGACCATCCGGGTGCTGGCGGCGGAGGGGTGCGAGGTCGTGGTTCCCCGGGCCCAGGGCTGCTGCGGCGCCCTGATGCTCCACGCGGGCCTCGACGGAGACGCGGCGGACATGGCGCGCCGGTTCATCGACGCCTTCGAGGCGGAGGCGGCCGACGTCGACACCCTCGTCATCAACGCCGCCGGCTGCGGGTCGACGCTGAAGGAGTACGGCCACCTGCTGCGCGACGACCCGGCCTACGCGGAGCGGGCCCGCGCCCTCGCGGACAAGTGCAAGGACATCTCCGAGGTGCTCGACGAGCTCGAGCCCCGGGCGCCGCGCCACGCCCTGCCGATCCGGGTCGCCTACCACGACGCCTGCCACCTGCAGCACGCCCAGGGCGTGAGCCGCGAGCCGAGGCGGGTGCTCGGCGCGATTCCCGGGCTCACGGTGTGCGAGGTCCCCGAGGCGGGCACCTGCTGCGGCTCCGCCGGCATCTACAACTTGGTGGAACCCGAGGCGGCGGGGGAGTTGGGAGACCGCAAGGCGCACCATATCCGGAGCACCGGGGCGGAGGCCGTGGTGTCGAGCAATCCCGGCTGCCTGCTGCAGATCGCGAACCACCTCGAGGCCGCCGGCCGCCGCCCTCCCACCTACCACCTCGTCGAGCTCGTGGACGCCTCGATCCGCGGCGCGTCGTTGCCGTCGTAGCAGGCCGTGGCGACAGCCCCGGCACGCGGCCACGCAGTTTCCGTCACCGTTCTCAGAGGCCGCCGGGGCCGCGGCCCGGATTGAGGATGCCGCCGGGGTCGAACCCCCGCTTGACCTGCCGCATCAGGGAGAAGCCGTCGCCGAGGGGTCCCCACGCGTCGACGAGGCTCCGCAGCTCGCCCTCGGCCTGCCGGATGACCGCGCTGCCGCGGCCGGGGTCGATGCGCTCCCGCAGGGCGCGCACGAGCGACGCCTGGGCGGGCACCGGACCGGCGACGCGGAGATACAGCACGCCGAGGCCCGCCCGGCCGACCATGGCGCAGTCGAGCGACCGCGCGCGCGACGCCTCGTCGAGCCACGCCAGGGTGGTCGACAGGTCGCTCGGCAGGACCACGAGCTTGACGATGGTCCCCTCGCCCCCGAACACCCGGGCCTCGTGGCGGCGCCACGCCTCGGCCTCGTCGGCGTCCGCCAGCACGTCCGCGGCGCCGCCGACGCCGCGCGCCAGGGCCGCCGCCTGCTCCGCCTGCTCGGCCGCCACCGGCGCCGTCGACTCGAAACGGACGAGCATCGCGGGCGGCGGCCACGCCAGCTCCACCGCGGTCGGGGTCGAACCGCGGGCGAGCAGGGCGGCCGCGACCCGATCCACCTGCCCGGCCTCGGAGAGCGTCACCCGTACCGTGCGCGACGCCTCGGCGGCCGGAGCCAGCTTGAAGGTGGCGGTGAGAACGACCCCGAGACAGCCGAACGACCCCGTCAGCAACCGGGCCAGGTCGTAGCCCGCGACGTTCTTCACCACGATGCCGCCGCTCTTCGCGGTGACCCCGTCGGCCCGGGCGAAGGTCATGCCGATGATGAGGTCCCGCGGCGCCCCGTGGCGCTGCCGCCGCGGCCCGCTGTCGTTCGCGGCGACGATGCCGCCGATGGTCGCCCGCTCGGCGCGGGGCGGGTCGAGGGGGAGCCATTGCCGGTGCGCGGCCAGCGCCGCGTTGACGTCGGCCAGCACGGCGCCGGCCTGCACGGTGGCCGTGAGGTCGCCGTGACGATGCGCCTCGACGGAGCCGAGGCCGCGGGTCGACAGCAGCACGTCGATCGAGCCCGCGGGGGCGCCCCAGCCCAGCTTGGTCCCCCCGCCGCGAACCACGACCGAACGCCCGTGCTCCGAGGCCCATCCCAGCACCGCGGCGGCCGCCTCGGGCGTCCTCGGCTCGGCGACGACACCGGGCACCGCGCCGTCGACCGCGTCGCCGTCGCTGCCCGCCCGGGCCACCGCCCCGCCGGCGCAAGCATCGATCTGTCCGATCAGCGCGTCGCGCAGTTCCACGACCTCGGTCATGTCGCCTCTGGATGCCGGCGGCGAGAGGCCGCCAATCGGTTTCTTCGCTGCTCCCGGACCGCCAACCTGCCCTGCCGGAAGCCCGCACCGTCGCGGCGGCGCCGACTCCTACAGCCGCTGGGCCAGCCCCGCCGCCTCCGCCGGATGGGCGCGGTAGGGCCCGGGCACCTCTCCGCACAGCCGGGGGGTCGGCAGCAGCTTGTCGGGGTTGCAGATGTCGGCCGGGTCGAACGCGCCGCGCAGCAGCCGCATCGTCGCCAGGTCCGCCTCGTCGAACATCTTCGGCATGTGGCAGGCCTTGTCGGCCCCGATGCCGTGCTCGCCCGTCAGCGACCCCCCGGCGTCGAGGCAGTAGGAGAGGATCTCGGTGGCGACCTCCTCGGCCAGCTCCGCCTGCCCCTCCACCGCATCGTCGTAGCAGACCAGGGGGTGCAGGTTGCCGTCGCCGGCGTGGAAGACGTTGCCGATGGTGAGCCCCGACCGCTTCTCGAGGTCCCGGATGCGCCGCAACACCTCGGGGAGCGTGCTGCGGGGAATCACCCCGTCCTGCACGTAGTAGCTGGGGGCGACGCGGCCCATCGCCGCGAACGCCGCCTTGCGGCCCCGCCAGATGCGGGCGCGCTGCTCCTCGTCGCGCGCGACCTGCACCCCCCAGCCCCGGTTGCGGTCGCAGATGGCCTCGATCTGCCCGAACTGCGCCTCCACCTCCGGCCCCGGACCGTCGAGCTCGACGATG
Organism: Vicinamibacterales bacterium; assembly: GCA_965215105.1. Classification (GTDB taxonomy): domain Bacteria; phylum Acidobacteriota; class Vicinamibacteria; order Vicinamibacterales; family UBA8438; genus JAJEEA01. Next base: position 5,153,146 of record OZ244051.1, on the reverse strand, counting down.
AGCACCGCCTCGGCGTCCGGGAAGCCGGGGCTCACCGCGGCCTCGGCGGCGCGGATCGTCGTGCGGTCCATCATCTCGATGGCGGCGGGGATGATGCCGGCGGCGATGACGTCGGAGACCGCGTTGCCCGCCCCGTCGGTCGAATCGAACGCGGCGAGCAGCGTGCGCACCGACTCGGGCCGGCGCAGCAGCCGGAGGACCACCTTCGTGACCACCGCCAGGGTCCCCTCCGAACCCACCAGCACCCCGAGGAGATCGAGGCCGGGGCTGTCGAGGGCCGGCCCCCCGAGATGGACCATCTCGCCGTCGGGCAGGACCGCCTCGACCCCGACCACGTGGTGCACGGTGAAGCCGTACTTGAGGCAGTGGGCGCCCCCGGAGTTCTCGGCCACGTTGCCGCCGATCGAGCAGATGACCTGGCTCGACGGGTCGGGCGCGTAGTAGTACCCGTCGGGGGCCACCCGGCGGGTGACCTCGAGGTTCATGATGCCCGGCTCGACCGTGATCCGCTGGTTCGGGATGTCGACGTCGAGGACCCGGTTCATGCGGGTCGTGACGATGAGCACGCCGTCGGGATGCGGCAGGGCGCCGGCCGAGAGCCCGGTGCCCTGGCCCCGCGCCACGAACGGGACGCGGTCGCGGTGGCAGAGCCGCACCACCGCCTGCACCTGCTCCGCCGTCTCCGGCAGCACCGCCGCCCTGGGCCGCGAGCGGTGCGAGACGAGCCCGTCCGACTCGTAGGTCGACAGCTCGCCCTCGTCGCGGACGAGGCCGTCGGGTCCGACGATTCGCTCGAGCTCGGCGAGGAACTGCGCATTCACGGGCATGGGGGACCGCCTCCTCCGCGGCCGCGGGCCGGTCACGGTCTGGCGTACTGGTCGATGACGTCCTCGATCGCGCGGCTGCAGACCCGGCAGAAGCCGACGGGATTGCGGCTGAACATGATGCAGTCGACCTCGGAGCGGTAGAGCCCCGTCGGCTCGTAGGACGCCCCCTCGAACGCCCCGACCCGACCCGCGTACCGCATGCTGCCGAGCAGGGCCGTCTCCCGCTCCAGTTGCTCGGTGAACAGCCGGTCCATCACCGCCTCGGCCGCGCCCTCGGCCCGCAGCGCGCCGCGGCGCCGCTGGGCCTCGACGCTGCCCGCCTCGTACGCCGCCTTGTCCCAGGGCGTCGGCACCGGGGTGTCCGGCTCGATGAGGTCGCCCCACTTGACCCGCTCCGGATCGTGCAGCGCGGTGACGTTCGGCTCCCACGGCTCGGGATGGAACGCGGCGCCGGTCTCGTAGGCGACGTCGGACGTGTAGTACTCGTCGGCGAGCCCCGCGAAGTGGTGCCCGAACTCGTGGATGAACACGTACTCGGCGAACCCGGTGTCGGCCGCCGCCGTGGCCTGGAAGTTGAAGATGCCGCCGCCCCCGTACTGCTCGTCGTTGACGAGAATCTCGATGAACTCGTAGGGCGCGGCCGAGGCGGCGTCCCGGAGGGCCCGGTTGTCGTAGGTGAGGACGTAGCGCTCGGAATCGAAGATGTTGTACTGGGCCGACAACGGCGTGCGCCGGAACACCCCCGCGCGCGGCCGCGTCACCCCGGACTCGGCCGACGGCAGGTCGAGGCCCCACACGTTGAAGTCGCTCTTCCGGCTGCGGAACGGCTCCTCCTCGAACAGCGCGTTCACGAGGCGGGTCGCGTCGGCGCGGAACTCGGGAATCTCCGCCGCCGTGTACCCCTCGCCGATCACGAGCAGATCGACCTTCTCGGAAGACGGGCCGCTCTCGAAGAGGGACCACACCTCCCCGGCGGGCTCGCGATCCGCGGGGTTGACGAACCGGGAGGCGGGGTCGACGACGGTGGACCAGAGCTCCCGGAAGCTGTTGTCCGCGTTCCGGCCCTCGAGCACGACCTCGACGGGGGCCTTCGGCCACGGGAACCGGAGCGATTCGTGGAAGCTGCGGTGCACCTCGCGGTACTCGGGCGTCGTCTCCCACTCGCCGTAGATGGACGCGAAGCCGCGGGAGTACAGGACCCGGTTGGTCCGCCGGTCGAGCACCTCGAACCGGTACTTCCCCAGGTCGAGGCCGTCGACGAGCCGGGTCCGGCTGCCCGCCCACGGTCCGTCGGACACCACCTGGTCGAGCGCGAAGATCTCCTGGCCGAGCCCACCGGAGTGGACGTAGTCCACCCGCATGGTCTTGTCCAGGAACCAAGCGTCGAACCCCGGCTGCCGTCCGATCGCCACGTCGCCGCGGCCCGCGAAGGCCGCGACGACCACCACGAGGAGGAGACAGGCACGCACGCGCATCATGCGCCAATTCTAACGGAATCCGCGCCCCGGCGGGGCCGCCCTCCCCGGCGGCGAGCCCCCCGTCCCTGTCGGCGAGAGCACGCGGTCCACCACGTCGTCGGCCGCCCCCGACCGGTCTCCCCACCGGGCTGCTAGAATTCACCGCGTCCGCGCCGGCGCCACCCCGGGCGCGGCCCGCGAGAGCCGGCATGGCGGCCGGACCGGCGAATCATCGGCCTGCTCCGGCCCCAAACGGGAACCCGCGCATGAGCACACCGCCTTCTCCGCCCGACGGCGCCCCCGTCGCCAACAAGCACACCGCGATCGGCGTCTGCCTCAACCTCCTGCTGCTGGGGCTCATCGGCTACGGGTACGCCCGATCCGAGGACTACAAGTGGGCCTGGGTGCTGGTCGGCGTCCCTATCGCCATCGTGACGCTGCGCTATGCCTGGCACCTGCTGAAGTCGCGCTCCTGACCCCCACCCGAGAAACCACGCCCCCCGGAGGTCACGCCCGCGCCCTTCTCCCACCCGCCTGCCGCGCGCCCGACGCGAGGCCGAGCCGATGCCCGTCCGCCGCCCCCCTCAGTCCGACACCGCGAGCTCTCCCGGCACGATCGGCCGCGTTCGCGGCAGCTTGCCGCGGTACGACAGCCATCCCACGAACGCCAGAATGCCCACGAAGGCGCACAGCTTGACCACGTCGCCCGTGCGCCCCGGCGGCAGCCCCCGCCACAGCCCCCACAGCACCGGCTGCGCGATGCACATCGCCCACACCGACCCGTAGAAGTACCGACGCTCGTGCCCTTCTCCCTTCGTCGACGGCTTCACCCGCGGCAGGCGCCCCAACGCCCCCAGCACCCACACCCCGCCCGCCAGCGGGAAGTAGGCCGCCTCGTACATCTGGCGCACGCTCCAGACTCCCGTCACCACCGCGGTCGCGAGCCCCGCCACGTTGAGCAGCCCGAACGAGACCACCGCGCTCCACGCGCACGTGTAGCAGACCCGCCTGTACAGCGGATTCGGACGATCTTCCGTGAATCGAATGATGTACGGCCGCGGCTCACACCCCGGCAGCCGACCCCGGACGCCCGCGACCCCGGTGCCCACCACCACCGCCCCGAGCCACAACGCCATCCGCCCGTCGAATCCCCGGTCGAACAGGTCCAGCGTCAGCGGGCCCGGCAGGATGAAGAAGACGAAGACCCAGATCGGCCAGTGGTTGAACCGGTAGTGGACCTTGTTCCGCTGCCGGATCTTCCGCTCCCCGGCCAGCTCCACCGGAATGCCGCTCCCCTCCGCCCGCCGCCTCGCTTCTCTCGTCACGTCCGCCCCGTCGCCTCCGCGCCGCCCCCGAGCCCATTCCCGTCGTGGCGGCGCGCGGCCGTCCCGCCCGCACCCACCCCGGGCAACCCGCCCGCGCCCCGACGCCCTCTTCCGTACATGCCAACGCCCGGGGCCGCGCGCGACCCCGGGCGTCAGAGAAAAATCCCGGCAGTGACCTACTCTCCCACACGGTTTCCCGTGCAGTACCATCGGCGGTAGAGGGCTTAACGACCGTGTTCGGCATGGGAACGGGTGTGACCCCTCTCCTATCGCCACCGGGAAACGCAGGGGACCCGCCAAACAGGCCCCGTCTGTCAAAGAACCGACGACGCCGGACCCCGGACATACGCCGGGTGTCCAGCAACAACTGAATATCCTGCAAACGGCAGCCTCTCCCGCCCCACGCGGTGCGAAATGAGGAAAAGGTCAAGCCTCACGGCTGATTAGTACCAGTCAGCTCAAGCCCTCGCGGACCTTACACACCTGGCCTATCACCTGGTCATCTTCCAGGAGCCTTCAGGAGCCGAAGCTCGGGGAGATCTCATCTTGGGGAGGGTTTCACGCTTAGATGCTTTCAGCATTTCTCCCTTCCGAACGTAGCTACCCAGCGCTGCCGCTGGCGCGACAACTGGTACACCAGAGGTCCGTCCATCCCGGTCCTCTCGTACTAGGGACAGCCCCCCTCAAATCTCCTGCGCCCGTGGCAGATAGGGACCGAACTGTCTCGCGACGTTCTAAACCCAGCTCACGTACCGCTTTAATCGGCGAACAGCCGAACCCTTGGAACCTGCTACAGCTCCAGGATGCGATGAGCCGACATCGAGGTGCCAAACCTTGGCGTCGATGTGAACTCTTGGCCAAGATAAGCCTGTTATCCCCGGCGTACCTTTTATCCGTTGAGCGATGGCCCTTCCATGCGGAACCACCGGATCACTAAGGCCTGGTTTCCCACCTGCTCGACTTGTAGGTCTCGCAGTCAAGCTCGCTTCTGCCTTTGCACTCTCCGGCTGATTTCCAAACAGCCTGAGCGAACCTTCGCGCGCCTCCGTTACATTTTGGGAGGCGACCGCCCCAGTCAAACTACCCGCCTAGCAATGTCCCTGCTCTGGATGACAGAGCGAGGTTAGGGCGCCAGAGTGCTAAGGGTGGTATCTCACCGTTGACTCCCCGGACCCCAAGAGGCCCGGTTCGACGTCTCCCACCTATCCTGCGCATAACACGCCAGCACTCACTACTAAGTTGTAGTAAAGGTGCACGGGGTCTTTCCGTCTAGCCACGGGCAACCGGCGTCTTCACCGGTACCACAAATTCGCAGTGCCCCTCGTAGAGACAGCGCCCAGATCGTTGCGCCATTCGTGCAGGTCGGAACTTACCCGACAAGGAATTTCGCTACCTTAGGACCGTTATAGTTACGGCCGCCGTTTACCGGGGCTTCAGTTCAGAGCTTCACCTTGCGGCTAACCCCTCCCTTTAACCTTCCGGCACCGGGCAGGCGTCAGACCCTATACGTCGTTTTCGACTTGGCAGAGTCCTGTGTTTTTAGTAAACAGTCGCCTGGGCCTCTTAACTGCAACTCCTTCGCGCTCAGCGGGCTCGCCGCATCACGCTGATGGAGCACCCCTTCTTCCGAAGTTACGGGGCGAGTTTGCCGAGTTCCTTTACGAGGGTTCACACTCGCGCCTGAGGATTTTCTCCTCGCCTACCTGTGTCGGTTTGCGGTACGGGTACCCGAGAGACTCCTTAGAGGCTTTTCTTGGCAGCGTGGCGTCACCCACTTTACGGCCTTTCGGCCTCGCCATGGCACCTCAGGGTGTCGCGACCCGCCGGATTTGCCTGGCGGATCCCCCTACATGCCTGAACCTACACATCCAATCGTAGGCTGGGCTAGCCTCCTGCGTCCCCCCATCGTGATAACGTCTCTCAGGTAGTTCAGGAATGTTGACCTGATGTCCATCCGCTACGCCTTTCGGCCTCACGTTAGGACCCGACTAACCCTGAGCGGACGAACCTTCCTCAGGAAACCTTAGGCTTTCGGCG